>CAUVYI020000021.1:0-186402 GCA_963556115.3 Planctomycetota bacterium
GTGTATCTTTGTTCTTCCTCCCGGCCTGAGCCGATCCCGTCTTACCGAAATACTCAAAGCCTTCGATCATGCCGTATTTAAATGCAGTACCCCGCGGATACTCACCGCTTTGAACAACCTTCCACATGCCGTCTTTGATAATATCGACATTGGTAGCAGAGAGCTTAATTTGCCCTTGCGGAGCATTGAGTTCAGGATCGGCGGGGTCATACTTCAGATGCGGTCTGACCTTGAGCCCACCATTGAAGATGGTTGCGTAGGCGGTTGCCAGTTGAATCGGGGTAATATCAATTGCTCCCTGACCGATAGAGAGGTGATAATTCTCACCGAGTGACCAGTGACTTCCAGTAAACGAATTCTCTGGCAGATGCCCTACCCTTTCTCGCGGCAGATCAATCCCGGTCTTCGACCCAAGCCCAAACTCACTCAACCAAGCGGCCAGTTTTTTTACCACCGAGTGCTGCACCCGCCTTGTAGAAGAAGATATTACATGATACCTTGAGCGCATCGGTTATATCAATTGCTCCGTGATGTGCCCGATTCATACAGACGTATTCCTGCTCTCCAATATACTCAACCCCTTCACAGACAAATTCGGTATTACGGTTGATTACGCCCTCTTCCAGAGCCGCGATCCCTACCAGCGGTTTTATGGTCGAACCTGCAGGAGACGCACCCCTGACCACACCGGTTATAGCCCGGTTATACATAGGATAACGCACATCTTCCATTATTTTATTATAATACACAGAATCATGTATTTTGTTCGGATCATAGCCCGGGGTACTCACCATAGCATAAATTTCACCGTTATTAATATTCATTACGATTACGGTTGCTGGAAATTTGGGGAACTTATGTTTATCCAAAACTCGTTTGTGCATCGGTTCACGCGCAAGTATAGCCAGCTCATCCTCAACGATGTTGCTTACCTCCTGCTGAAAATCAACATCAATTGTCAGCTTGAGATTATTCCCGTTGATTGCCTCTTTGCGTGAGCCGGCATTGATGAAGACTCTCGGGCCGTCAGGATCGGGCTTGACCAGTTTTTCCACCCTCCAGACATGCTCTCCTCTAAGATCCTGATTATACCACTGCTCAACCCCTCTTCTGCCTACCATCTCATTGGAAAAGGCTCCCCCGGATAGATAATAACTCTTGCCTTCACGTCGCACAAGGCGCGGCTGAATCATCTCCTGCTCTTCTGAATTCTCTGCAATCTTGAAGAAAAGATTCCCGCTCTTCTCCAGTTCCCAGTTTCCCGGCACTAGGTTATTATCCTCATCCCAATAGCCGCGTAGACTTTGATACTCATCTGCAGTCAGATTTCCGGTATAGCCAGTAACATGCCCCATCAATTCCGCATAGGGATAGATGCGTTTATAGCCGCCGCGGGCAAGCAGAGCTCTAAATTCGTCAGCGGTATAGGGGTTTAGCTGGCTCTGTTCGATCGTCAGATAGGTATTAATTGAGATATCTCTGAGCATTATCCGAGGATCGGTAAATGAATGTAGGATACTCCTCTCATCTTTGAGCACCCCGTTACTGTTTTTGACCCTCAATTGTGAGATAATATCTAGAATGCTTTCGACAATCTTCTCTTTGACTTGTACAAGAGTCAAAGACTCAGGTGAGTTTTTATGAATTACCGCTGCCAGGCGGTCAACAAATTCGGAATGTTCCAGCAGGCTCCTCTTAATCAAGTTGAGCTTGATTTTACGCTGCGCTCCATCGGCAATGATTGCCTGATAGATATCATCGACCTTGAGTACATCGATATTGCTCTGCAGCTTTCTTTTACCCTCAATTTTACGGTACTCAGCCAGTTGTAGCCAGAGATCAAAACTAGCGGTATCACCGGCCAGGATCCTTCCTCTTCTGTCGAGTATGCTACCACGCGCCGGTGGAATAGGTATCAATCTGTGTAAGCGCCGCAGACCCATTTGAGTATAGTATTCAGCCGAATATACCTGCAGATACCAGAGTCTACCCATAAGTAGAAGAAAACTGAGTCCAAAGAAAATACCAATTATTATAGTTCTACGTCCAAACATCTGTAGTTTTATTATCCACCAATTGGGGGCTCAAATCAATTATCGCTGTGCGTTTGAGAAAGTACCAAATGAAATATATTTTGCTCCAGCCTTGGCACAGATATTCATAACATCAATTACGGATCGGTGTTGAGTCAATTCATCTGCTCTGATCACCACCGAGACTTCATCATGTGCTGCCGCAGAGAATAGAGCCAACTGGCTAATCTTAGTCTGTAACACCTCAGTACTCAAGGGCGAACCATTGAGGTAGACCTTACCCTGACTGTCGATATTGATTATCAGCTCATTCTTGACCCTGAACTCCTCTACCGCTTCAGAAGCAACTGGGAGATTGATAACCTCAATACCGATCAGCTTTTCATCCCTGAACATAGCGGTAACGCAGGTAGCAAACAACATAAGCAAGAATAAGAGGGTGAGAAAGGGGATGACCAGATACGCCACGCTCTCAACATCCTCACCTCTGCCTTTAAAATTCATATATAACTCCCGCTCAGTATATTGAGTTTATTTGACATCAATAATAGTCGCTGCTATCTCTTCCGCCGCACATTCAAGCTCATTTCCCAGCCTACCAACTCTGGCCAGACAGATATAATAGCCGCCAAGCGCCGGTATCCCAACTAGAAGCCCGAGTATGGTCGCGCCAAGAGCCTCGCTGATCCCCCCGGCCATCATTATACTTCTCATCCCTATCGCCCCTTCGCTACCGAGTGCGGCAAAGGCCTTACTGATTCCGATTACCGTCCCCAACATCCCAATCAGAGGCGAAAGCACCCCGATATGGGCAATATGAGACAACTTCTGCTTGAGCGCACCAATTTCGCGGAGTCCTCGCCCCTGCATAGCGGTAACAATACGTATATGCGAGGTGTTATGCAGTTTGAGACCCGGCATAACCACCTCGGCAAACAAGGTATGATGCTCATTCAGATAGTTTATCGCACTCTCAATCTTCCCGGCAGCTACCTCATCTTTGACCAAAGACACATCATCTAGCGGCATAGCGGTGCGGCGTCTGGTCTGCAGCATTACCTTTGCGTACAGAAAAACAGCAAGCGCAAAGAAGATTGCAAGTATAATAGTAATAACAATATTCACTGTAAACAACCGGAAAACTAGATCAAAGGTCTCATCCGCTCTGGCCGAGCCGGTAACGACAAGGATTGAGAATATTATAGCGGTCAGGTATCTATACACAGGATTACTCCATTCTTCATAGTGATAAGTTCTATAAGTATATTATTTTATACTTTAGGATAGCCAAGTCAACTTATCTTTATTATAATGCATACTCCTACGGTTAATAGGAGATATATGCTAATGCCTTGCGATAATATCCCGGAATTGAAGAAGAGACTCAGACAGACGGTCAGAGCCATAATACGCGGCTTATCCCGAGAGCACCGCATCGAACAGGATACTAGGCTCGCCAAGAACTTCGCTGACTTCTTTGCTGCTTTCAAAGCACGTAATTCTCAAAGTAATTATAATTTACTGGGATATATGCCCTTACCCGACGAACCGGATATCTCACAAATTTACCGAGATTTAGATCACACATCCTTAGTACTTCCGGTCTCTAACCAGGACGGCAGCCTAACGCTGCGTTACGCTTCAAGCCAAGTTAAACAAGGGCTCTTCGGCATAACCGAACCGGCAGCTACCGCCCGTCACGCCTGTATCGAAGATATCGATCTGGCCATAATCCCGGGTCGGGCGTTCGGTAAAGCCGGTCAGCGCCTGGGGCGAGGTAAGGGCTACTATGACCGACTCCTTGAGAAATGTTCATGTATCACTATTGGTCTCTGCTATGACGAGCAGATATTTCCGAATATTCCCCTCGCCAAGCATGACGCATGCCTTAAGACCGTGATTACACCGACTCACATCTATTATCACTCAGACTTTGAACCGCAATCCTGATCGGCACTCAATTACCAAAGAATTATCACTTGATAACAATGGTATTTATTGATACAATATCTGATGTCATATTCATAACCCGAACATTTTATCCGTAAAGGCGTTATTATGCACAAACTCAATCAGATCGCTATGCTGTCAATCCTGCTGCTACTGTTCATTACCGCCCTGCCCGCGCTGGCGCAAGAGGAAAAAGAATCGCTTTTGGATGCAGCCAAGAATCAGGCGTTTCTCCACGAAATACAGCAGGACGCGGATAAAGGTGATAAAAACGCCGCGATTCTCCTGAATTTGCTACATAACCCTGATAACGCCGTAGAGATTGCCGGTGATGAATTTTACGAACCACTCAAAGAGCTTGCCGACAAGGGAGGTGCCTTTGATAAGACCGCCTTCGGGATTCTAGCTTACAAAAAAGGTATATATCCCGAAGCGTATAAGTATCTTAAACAAGCGGCGGATAGAAATTTCCCTGAAGCAAAATACTACTTAGCCCAGATGTACCTCGAAGGCAAGTATGTGAAAGAGGATTATACTGCCGCTCTAGCCCTGCTGAAATCTATAGCCAGTGATAATTATAGCACTGTACTGTACAATCTTGCTAATAAGTATTTTGAAGCAGAAAGCACAGTTCAAAATTATGAAATAGCCTTCAAGCTCTTCAATAGTGCCATTGAGCATTGTACTACCCACCCGCAAAACGAGGCTACTGCCGCAGCCCTCCTCAATGCTCAGGCCACATTAGGCCTGATGTACCTTGAAGGACTCGGTGTCGCCCCAGATTACGCTCAGAGTGAGAAGTTTCTTACCCAAGCCGCCGAAGGTGGCATCCCTTTAGCCCAGCTAGCTCTAGGACATTTGTATTATTTCAAGCAGACAGTTTCGCCTAATTATAAAAAGGCGCTATTCTGGTATGAAAAAGCGGCGTCAAATGGCCAGTCCAATGCTCAGTGTATGCTTGGCAAGATGTATGAAGATGGGCTTGAAGTAAAATCAGATAAGAGCAAAGCATTTGAGCTTTACCAACAAGCAGCCAATTTAAATGATCCGGTCGGTTTAAATAACCTAGGACATATGTATCAGAACGGTCTGGGCACATCACAGAATTACCAGAAAGCTGCCGACTGCTTTCAAAAAGCTGCCGATCAGGGAAACCCTATAGCCATGTGCAACTTAGCAAATTTATATAGGCTGGGGTTGGGTGTCAAACAGCATTATGCAAAAGCGTTTAAACTCTACCAACAGGCGGCCGAATTCGGTTACGCTACAGCCCAGGTAAACCTCGGATATATGTACGAATATGGAGAAGGAGCGCCTCAGAATTACACAGAAGCTATGAATTGGTATAAAAAAGCAGCAGGGCAAAATAATCAAAGTGCCCAATTTCGTATAGCTTTTATATATAAAAATGGCTATGGAGTAGAAAAAGATATGCAACAGGCATTAAAGTGGTATATGCTATCTGCGAAAAATGGTTATTCTCCCGCGCAGAACAACCTCGGGCATATGTATGAACAGGGAAATGGCGTAGATATCGATTATGCCAAAGCTATATATTGGTACAAACAAGCAGCAAATCAAAATAATGAACGTGCGCAATATCATATTGGTTATCTATATTACACTGGTCTTGGGGGCAAGAAGGATTATAAAACCGCCTGTGAGTGGTTTAAAAAAGCGGCAGAACACGGAGAAAGCGACGCGCAATACTATCTCGGCCTGATGTATGAACAGGGTTATGGTGTCCCTATGAACCCGGAAAAGTCCCTAGAATATTACCGTGAATCCGCCAAAAATGGCAACCCCGAAGCCGAGAAGATGCTCGCAACTCTACCAACTACCAAATAATGGAATTATTTTCTATCTTGTATATTCGTAAAGGTTTTGTTATGCATAAATTCAAATACAATTATATGCTCATAATTCTTGCAGTTTTAATTTTCACAGCTCTGCCTATTCACATTTTGGCAACAGATACCTTTGAAGATATAATTAATAATAAGTACTTTATGAAATTCGTGCAGCAAGAAGCAGATCGCGATAATGCTATGGCTCAATTTCTGCTCGACATGACGCAGGATTATGAAACCGCAATACAAAATGTTAATGAACCAGTATATCAGTCACTCAAAGATCTTGCAGAATCGGGAGATGCATTTAATAAGACAGCTTTTGGTATTCTAGCCTATAAAAAAGGCAGATATAAAGACGCGTATAAATATCTTACGCAAGCCACAGATAGTGGTTACATTGAAGCAGAATACTACTTAGGTATGATGTATCTCGAAGGATATTTTGTCAACGAAGATTTTAACAAAGCACTAACTCTTATTAAAATTGGTACTGGAGAATATTTTATAAATATACTCTATAGTCTAGGAACCGAGTATTATACCGGTGAAGGAAAGAACCAAGATTATGAGAAAGCATTTAAAATATTTATGAGTGCAGCTCAAAAAATTGATCAACATTTAGAAAATGATGACCGGTTTTTTAGTGGTAAACATGCTCAAGCATTTGTTGGAATTATGTATCTATTGGGACGAGGAATTAATCAGGATTACATCAAAAGCAAGAAATGGTTACTCAAAGCAGCAGAAGCAAATATACCCATTGCGCAAACAGGCCTGGGGACAATATACTTTTTAGGATTAGACGGTTCTGCAGATTATAAAGAGGCTTTACACTGGTTTGAAATGGCTGCCGCTTCAGGACAGCCAGATGCTCAGTGTTTTTTGGGCAAAATGTATTGCGAAGGTTTGGGCGTTACTCAAAACTATGAAAAAGGAGTAGGGTTTTACCAGAAAGCTGCTGCTCAAGGGGACTCTACTGCAAGAAAAAGTTTGAATTATCTGTATGAAAATGGATATGTGACAAATCATGATATCGATAATCGGTAGATATTTTTTGATATTCAGCAACACATATATATGTGTTGCTGAATACTAAACTAATAATATTTACTTGTCATTTTTTGGAAGTTGATTTATTCCTGCTGCCCCCATAAATTCTGTACTCCCAGTAATTGACTTGTTAAATATTTTACTTGTTTTAGATGAAGTATCAGGGATAATTTTTTTTGCATATACTTTTCCCATTGCTTTACTGCCACCCCACAATAATCCAATAGATACAGCATATGAAATAGTTCCCCATATGACTTCGTCCTGAGACAATCTCATACTTTGAAGTTCATTATACCTAATTCTTACCTTTCCAATCATTTCAAGCCCGCCATAAACTTCAGAAATTTGCGCTGGGATTGCCCCCTCACTAGCAACTGTTGCAATAAGCAATGCTGTCGAGACAGCGTAATCCCTGAATAATCTACCTCCAGTCTCACCCATCCAACTCTTGCCAAATTTGTCCCCTTTCTTCGCCGCAATTTTCATAGCTCTAGGCTCTGAAGCAGAACTGAAAACCAACCCAAACGTATTGTAATACACATCCCAGAAGACCGCATCAACGTTATAGTACTTGTCATCTTCGATAAGTATCTTCTCAAACGCTCTCGCCGCCTTGTACTCTACCTCCAGCCCAATCTCCCTGAGTCTGGAGTCCTCGACAATCTCCTGCTGAATCTCTACCTCACTCCAACCCTCGCTCCTTCTTTTGCTGATATGACTAGAATACTCCTCTGGCAACCCTGCCAGGGATTTACTCGCGAGTACCTGACGGTTGAAGTTATATGCAATCTGGCTCCGTTCGATATACTTCGCGCCCGACCGGCGCAGGGTCTCTTTCTTGTCGAGTATCTCACAAGTTCTGATGGCCGCACATACTTCATTGACCTCCCGCGACTTGAAGCCTCCTTCGGCATCACGGATCGGTTCGAAGACATCGGGATAATTGCTTATAAGCCTCTGTAGTTCCTTGCGGTTATCATCTTCTGTAAAGAAGAAGTATGCATCATTGACCCTCTCCGCGATATACGGCGTCGGCATACTGCTGTTCTTGTTGAGTAACGCGACACTAATCTGCCTGATATCCTCCGGTTTACCGTTATACGCCTCGCTGTTCAGTACTTCAGCAAGATCACCGATTGCATTGCGTGGAGTATTACAGCTTACATCATACATCTTATCCTGAAGCTGACGTTTAACCACTTTCTCAGTCGGCTCGTCAAGGGGGAATGGAATATCAGTATTTTCAGTTGCTTTAGTTATTTTCGTTAAAGTGTTATCATCGCTTCCAGCAGCAACCAGTTCCTGCCCTGTATCTTCCGTCGTAGCTTTGAATTTTGGCGTTTTTGATTTTTGAAGGGCTTCCATACCAATCAGAGGTATAATACTCCCCGTCATCGCTATACGATCCCGGTACGGCTGCTTGATCATCCAGGGCATATCTTTTATCATACCCTTGATTTTTGGCTGGAAATCCTTCCTTGCCTGCTCCGGATAGAAATCCACAGTCTCCGCCAGCGTCTTGATAAAGTTTCTAGCATACTCTGAATCATCATTCTCCAGCCAGTCCACAACATGAGGGTTCATCGTCTCTCCGTACTTCTCCCTGATCGTATCCAGATCGGATTGGAGTTCCTGAATCTCAGGAGTCGACCCGAGTACACTAAACCTGTCAGTCCACAGCGGTGCCGTCTTCTCGCGTGAATAATTCTCACCCATTTTCTCTAACAAAACATTCTCCTTTTCACAAATAAATTTACATCAAAACTACCACCAGATAGCATGAATTGCTATTTAGCCCCAGCCACTGCAATACTCCGAATATTGCAGTCCAATCTATGTAATAGGTTAGTATTTGCTGATTAGGAATTCATTCTAAAATCATCTCAGCCATCTGCAAAACTACCACCGGTTGTGCTACCCACAGCGAAGCCAACTTTTTTGCCCAGCCTAGCATCAACAAACACGCCTTTCGCCGTAAATATTATCATTAAAAATCATGTGTGTCAAGAGAATTGTAGATTTACTTCCTCAAATATATAAAAAAATACGCCTATATACGTTTTTTTCATAGATCAGGTGTAGTCTCAATTATGGTCTTTAGATCAAAATACAACTCTCTCCACAGCTAATAACCGACGGATGTCAGTATTAAACTTAATAATATTCGCTTTGTGACCAAGCCCTTCAATTCAAACATCTTCCCAATATCGCAAGATATTATATATAAATAATATAATAATGCATTTTTTAGTGGGTATTATCAGGTATACTGTAGTAATATTTTATAGTATTTCTATTTGAAACATTGTGTTTCTCAAGGAAACAGCCTTGATGCAGAGCCAGTTTCTTAAGCAGTTGCAGAGAGTCATCTTCTGCCTGGCTTTGCAAAATATCCTGCAGTTTGCACAATTTGTACCTTTAGAGAGCAGCAACAGCTTGTTGTTTGTATAATTGATTGTGTGTTAAATATTTAGGAGGAAGTTATGATCAAAAGTTTTATGTTATTCTGCTTAATTGTACTGACTGGGCTCACCCTCAGCACCGGACTCAACGCCGCAGAGAAGGAGAAGATTGGTTTTATCGTCAAACAACCCGAAGAACCCTGGTTCCAGCTTGAATGGAAGTTCGCCGAGGAAGCAGCTAAGGAAAAAGGCTTCGAGTTGATAAAGATCAGCGGTATCGATGGCCCCAAGGTACTCGCCGCTATTGATAACCTAGCCACTATCGGTGCCAAGGGTTTTGTTATCTGCACCCCAGATGTCAAGCTCGGCCCGGCAATCATGATGCGCGCCAAAAAGCATGGCATGAAGGTCGTGGCTGTTGACGACCGCTTCATGAAGGGTGACAAACCGATGGAGGAGGTCAAATACCTCGGAATTTCCGCCTATAAAATTGGTGAAAAATGTGGGGAAGAAGCGATCAAAGAGATGAAGAAGCGCGGTTGGAAAGAATCTGAGACCGGCGTCTGCATTGTAACCTTTGATGAGCTTGATACCGCTCGCGACCGCACCGACGGAGAGTATGCAGCTATTGTCGCCGCAGGTTTTCCCAAAAACCAGATCTTCAAGGCTCCACAGAAGACCTCTGATGTCCCCGGTGCTTTTGACGGCACCAATATCCTCCTGACTCAGCAGACCGGGTTCAAAAACTGGATCGTAACCGGAATGAATGACAGCGCAACTATCGGCGGCGTCAGAGCCATGGAAGGGCGTGGCTTCAAACCTGCCAACATTATCGGTATCGGTATCAACGGCACCGACTGCATCACCGAGTTCAAAAAGCCTGAACAGACCGGTTTTTACGGTTCAATGCTCCTCTCTGCCAAACAGCACGGTTACGACACCGCTTCAATGCTGTACGAGTGGATTGTTAATGGTAAAGAACCCCCTGCTGATACCAGAACCGTCGGCGTCTTTATCACGCGTGATACTTGGGAGAAGATCTATAAGGAACAGGGACTCTAATCATAATGCAGAAGACAACCTATCTACAATTCGAGGGCATCAGCAAGACCTTCCCCGGGGTAAAAGCGCTGGATAACATCACCTTCGGTGCCTGTGCTGGCTCGGTACACGGGCTAATCGGGGAAAACGGTGCTGGCAAGTCAACCTTGCTCAAAATTCTGTCTGGAGCTTACCAGCCGAATTCAGGCAGAATTAAAATTGCTGGACAGGATGTAAAATTTGCCAATGCTTCAGCCGCAATTGCGGCTGGGGTTGCGGTTATCTATCAGGAATTGCAGCTTGTACCAGAACTAACCGTGGCAGAGAATATCTTTCTAGGCCACCTCCCCGCCAATAAATTTGGTTGGGTAAATAAAAAAGAATTAATCAGCAAAGCTCTGCTTGAGCTTGAACGCATCGGTGAGAAGATCTCCCCCAATACCAGACTGAGTAAACTCTCGATTGCCCAACGCCAGATGGTCGAGATTGCCAAAGCCCTATCGCAGGGAGCGAAAATTATCGCCTTTGATGAGCCGACCAGTTCTCTGTCGGAACGCGAGACCCAGCAACTCTTCAAGATTATCGCTGAACTCAAGGAACGGGGGAAGATTATCTTCTATGTCTCACACCGCATGGAAGAGATCTTTACCGTGTGTGATGCGGTTACCGTATTCAGAGACGGCAAACATGTACGAACCGAGACGGAGATGAAGAATGTTGACAATGATAGCCTGGTAAAGTTGATGGTGGGGCGAGAACTTAGTGATATTTATAAGTACCGCTCGCGCCAGACAGCAGGAGAACTCATTGAAGTACGGGATCTAACCGGTACTGGCCTTACCGCCCCGGCATCTTTTCAAGTTAGACGCGGTGAGATAGTTGGCTTTTTTGGTTTGGTTGGAGCCGGTCGAACAGAGCTTATGCGTCTTATCTTTGGTGCCGAAAAACCTACCGGCGGCAAGATACTCCTCAATGGCAAGCACTATGACTCCACACGGCCGGCGCAAGCGATAAAAAAACGTATCGCCTATGTACCTGAAGACCGAAAACAGGATGGCATTCTTCCTATTGCAACTGTAGAAGAGAATATTAATATTACCTCTCGTCCCAACCATAGTAGTGGAAGATTCTGGCTCAACCATAACTGGGAACGGAGTAATGCCTTGGAACAGATCAAGTCTCTACGGGTAAAGACACCGTCTGCAAAGCAACTTATGAAGAATCTCTCCGGCGGGAATCAGCAGAAAGCGATACTTGGGCGCTGGCTTTCAGAAAAGGTAGACCTGCTCTTATTCGACGAACCCACCCGCGGTATCGATGTTGGCGCCAAGAGCGAAATATATGAAATTACTTACAAACTCGCCGAAGAGGGTACTGGTATCGTAATTGTATCCAGTGATCTACCCGAGGTTTTAGGTATCAGTGACAGGATAATAGTCATGCGTGAAGGCAAAATTTCAGGTGAACTTACCAGAGAACAAGCAACGCCTTCGGCTATTCTTAAGCTTGCTCTTCCTCAAGAGAGTAATGAGTAATGGCTTGTATATCATTGATTTTTATTAGCAATTAACTAAACAATAAACAGCTTAGATCCAAGAAAGGTATGTAATGAGTGCACAAGCTGAATATTCAGACTCGATGAGGCAAAATTCCGGCGTCTTAGGTTGGCTTTGGGAGGAAGCCGGGATGCTTCTGGTGCTTGTCGGCCTATTTATTATATGTTCAATAGCAGTCCCCAATTTTTTTACAACCATCAATATGGAGTCCCTGGCTCTTGCAGTATCTCAGGTCGGCATGGTTGCCTGCACGATGCTCTTCTGCCTCGCTTCTGGTGACTTTGACCTCTCGGTCGGCTCTATTATCGCCTGCTCTGGCGTAGTATGCGCGGTTATAATGGAAGCAACCGGAAGTGTCTTCCTCGGTATTTCCGGGGCGTTACTACTGGGGCTCGTAATCGGACTCTTTAACGGTGTTATAATCGCGGTTCTTGGCATCAACGCCCTTATCACAACTCTGGCTACAATGCAGATAGTACGTGGTACCGGATATATCTTCTCTGGTGGGCGAGCGGTTGGAATCTATCTTGAAGATTTCTTCGCTCTGGGGAATACATCTTTTGCCTACATTCCGGCTCCGGTATGGATATGTATCCTCTGCTTTCTGGTATTTGGCGTACTCCTGGCTAAGACCACCTTTGGGCGCAACACCCTTGCCATTGGCGGTAACGAAGAAGCGGCATATCTCGCTGGCATTAATGTAAAACTTACAAAGGTTGTAATCTTCTCCATGCAGGGCGTAATCTCGGCCTTCGCGGGAATCGTTCTGGCCTCGCGCATGACCAGTGGTCAGCCAATGACCTCACAAGGATTTGAACTCGAGGTTATAAGCGCTTGTGTTCTAGGTGGGGTATCCATGAACGGAGGTATCGGACGCATATCCTTTGTCATTGCCGGAGTACTAATTATGGGTATTGTTCAGAATTCCATGAATCTCCTCAATGTTGATTCATTCTATCAATACCTGGCTCGAGGCCTAATCCTGCTCGCCGCGGTAATCTTTGACCGTATCAAAAATCGCAACAATAATTAACACATTTACTCTTCATAAACTACGCTCAGGGCTGTGTCCTATGCACACCCCTGAGCGTTTGTTTAAATCGCATATCATTTTCAAATCAGCAAGCTCAAACAATACTAAATCTGATATAATTCCCGGTACTTTTTAGGAGAGTACCCATTGATCTGCTTGAAAGAGCGCGAAAAATAAAACGCATTATCCCAACCACATAGCGTTGCAATATCTTGTACCTTGAGTGAGGTCGAGGTTAATAACTGAGCCGCTCGCTGTAGTTTGATTCTAATATAAAAATCTACCGGTGAATGCCCGGTCTGTTCTTTGAATAGCTGAGAGAACCGGCTCACCGACAGTTTTGCATAGTCCGCCATCTCATTCAAGGTAAGAGAGCCTGAGGTGTTCTCCTTCATATAGGCAATAACCTCCTGCACCCCTTTATGCCCATACGGCACGGACTCAGCAAATGCCTCATGCAGCGAGTACATCCCCAAAAGTCGCCAGATACTGAAATGCAAATAACTGAGTGTGGAGTTTATCATATAGGTCGACATGGATTTTAACAGTTCACGGAATAATACTACTGAAAGTTCACGTCTGGGTTGAGCTTTCGGTGCAAAGCTATTACCAACAAGTCTAGCCACAAACTCCTTTGCCAAATCTCCCTCAAAATGCAACCAGTATATCCTCCAACCATTACGACTACCATACTTATGTGCAGTACCAGCAGGAAGTATAAAGAACTCCCCTTCACAGACCGTATACTCCTCTGGTTCAATACTGAACCAGCCATTCCCAGAGATACAATGAATAAGAATATTACTTGAGCTACCGGTAGGCCTGGCAACATAGTGATTAGACGCATATGGATAATACCCAATATCGGTCGCATAGAGTAATTTATGTATAGGATCGGTTTTCGCCGCCGCAATCTGATCCGGTGTAAATCGAAAGAGCAGCTGTCCTTCGAATCCTTCCTGTTTATCTATAGGCATTAATAGCGCTCCATTGTCGTAAAATATTATATATAAAATCTGCATTGCTGCGAATTGTGCGATCAAACACAATACAACTATAATAATATTATTCAGTATTATCAAGATTATTCTCTTTAATTACTCAAACCAGTTAGTAGAAAAAGATAATAACCATAACGCTAAAATTATCAGAATTACGCCCCCCCCTACTCCATCCAGCAATCTATATGCGGTGACAAATAGTTATGACTCATATTCATAGTTCATATGATTAAGCATAAATTATGCCGTATCATTCTACTAACATTTATAAGTGCAGCATTGTAAATTGGAATTTACTCCGGTACTTCCCTTACCACAAATGTTGTATGAACACTCTTATTCTCAGTTGCTGCCACAAGCGTATGATATCCCGGAATCATCTTCCACTCTAACGCTTTGCCCGAGGCTTCGCTACCTACATATTCCCCATCAATAAAGTACGCGATTTTAGCCGAGCCGATTGCTAACGAGGTTAAATCCAAGCGACTTTCCTGCTCTGTTTTACTGTTAAACATCAGATAAGTTGCTTCGGCAATCGGTGAGAGTATCTTTGGACTTGATTTGGACGTTGCTGAATATGCGCAATGTCCCTGCGCCATATAGGCGGCAACCTTAGTTGGCCAATTTATTTTGACTTGTTTAGATGCAACTTCTTTCTCAGTAATATGCAAACGACAGACAGCTTCAGAACTCACTCCCGGTATATATTGAGCCTTTACTATATGTTTACAATTTATCCCAGGAATTGCACCTGAAAGCGCGCAGACGCTACGGGTACCGACCCCCTGAGGCCGATTCCAAAATATCTTTTCCTTTGGCTTGATAGCGTCGGCAAGTTCCAGGGCGATAGGCAACGCAGCTTTCGCCCCAACTAGTCGATTATTTCCTCTACCGGAGAAATTACCACACCAGACCCCGACCACATAATGTGGACTGATACATATCGCCCAGGCATCACGATTGTTCCAACTGGTTCCGGTCTTCCAAGTCAAAGTTCTTGCCTGATCCCCCGGAAGTGACTCAATAGTCAACCAGGCAGCTTGGGGAGTAAACACCTGCACGCATTTATTCGATAATATTTCAGTGGTAACGCGCAATGGCAAATATTTTCCTCCTCTCGCCAGTGTCGCATAGGCGTTTACCAGATTGAGCAGTGACATTTCAGACGTGCCAAGCGCGAGTGAAAGACTATAATCTCCAACCGCACCCTCTGTCCGCAATCCCATTTTAGAGAGTTTGTCAGCAAAATACTCAATCCCAAGTTGCTCCAATATTCTTACCGCAGGGATATTTCGTGAAGTACGTAACGCTTCCTTGGCGCTGATAGCCCCCAGATAATCATGATCTATATTCTCTGGATGATACTCACGCCAAATACTTGGAACATCATAGACCACTGCATCCGGCGTGAGCATGCCACGCTCATAGGCGCTGCAGTAGATAAATGGTTTCAGTAGTGAACCGGGTTGACGTTTTGCCGTAGCCCCATTGACCCAACCAAATACCGGATTGTCAGGATTTGCATTGCCGATCATAGCCTGCACTTTTGAATCGCGAGCATTTATAACCACTACCGCCAGGCCGTCAATATTGGCTTGAGTTAACTCTGGGTATCTTCGCATAACTACACTTTCAGTTACCGCTTGAAGTCTCGGGTCAATTGTAGTCTGTACAATACCTCCCTTATCCTTGCATAATTGGATTACATAATCAGCAAAACGCGGGACTCGGTTATTCGCCTTAACCTGCTGAAGATGTATCCTTTCTTTTGTGGCGGCAACAATCGCGGCTCTACTTGCCATACCGGTCTCCTCCAAGCGTTTAAACACATACTCCCGGCGTTTTAATGCGTTCGCAAGATGCCTCCGAGGATTGAAACGCGACGGACTCTGCGGAATACCTGACAAAAGCGCTGCTTCACCCAAGGTCAACTCACGTGCAGATTTATTAAAATAATGGCGTGCTGCAGCTTCAATGCCGATCACATTCCCGCCATACGGTGCAAGATTAAGATAGAGTTCGAGTATCTTGTCTTTCCCCCAGATGGCCTCACTTTTCAAGGCGCGACAGGCTTCACAAAATTTTGCAACCCAATCGCGTTTTGCTGGAAGCAACAGACGCATTGTCTGCATACTGATTGTCGAAGCACCCGAGACTCTACGCCCATGTCGTATATTCTGTTCAACTGCACGTGCAAGCGCATATGGATCAATACCACGATGTTCCCAAAAGCGCTGATCCTCTGCTGCAACAATTGATTTGATTACCCATGGGGAAATATCCTGCAATTTGACCGGTACTCTCCAATTGTCATGAGCATCGACACGCCAGGCAAGCAATCCGCCTTCACAATCAAGTAACTCTGTTGCGCTATCACGCTCAACTTCAGCAATATGTTCTTGGTCAAACGGTAGCAACCAGTAAAACAACAAAAGAACCATTCCTGCCAGAATAATCAAACCGCAAGCAAACGCCAACAACATCACAATGCGGCGAGACAAAGAATAATACTCAGAAATCAATTTCATTTAGCCACCTCAAGCATTCTGTTTCCATTTACACTGAACACAGCTGGATCATACATTGCGCTGGCGTCACAAGCCGGCCAAGAATATTTACCTGGACTTACCGCCCGTACAACATAACTATAACTAGATTTTCCCTCCGGCACATTGGCAAAGAGAATTATCCGGTCATCACGCTTCTCTATATTGGCCAGCACAAGTCTTTGTTGTTGATACGTTGTGTCCAGTATTCCCCCGCCTTTCAGATCCTGATTCTCAATCTCAAGTCCTGCCGCCAACATATCCACAATTACGATATCGTTGATATCTCTTGGTGCCTTGATTTCAAGATGGATCCGGTATAAACGACCTTGCTTTAATTCTCCCTGAATTGTATTATTCCCGATATCAGTAATATATCTCCGAACCGAGATCCCCTCATCTCTTTCTTTTACATTATTATCATTAGGAATCCCTTCATAAAACGTATAGACATACAAAGGCATCTTGCTATTATTGGCAACGACCCACGACATTGAGGATTCATCCAAGACAAACGCCCTACCCACTACTGCTTTAAAAACTTCTGTATTTCCGTTCAATATAACTGTTGCTTCAGCTTCAGGATCAATTACGGCTTTTCGAGCATACTTACCCAAAGCCTGCAGTACAAAGGCATTCTCTTGAGTACTGATCTGCCAAGGATCTGAACAGTTTACGCGTAAAGAAGCTACTAGTTGTGGAATGCGTGCTGACTCTGGCTTCACATCCAATAGTGTTGTAAGCAAAATTGCCTGTTCACGTTGCGGCGAGTTAAAAGTCATATCTGGATTTCGTACAGCAACTATGCTCGGCAGCGCCGTTAATAATTCCTGAGCCGCTTGTATTTCACCACAACACAGATAGGCCGCTGCAAGATAACAACGTGCAGTCACATTCTCAATCTTATCATGGCTGACATTCTGTTGCAGGTGCTCCTCCAGGGACGCCAGCCATGAATGCGGCGGCTTACCCGCGCGACACAGTACATAAGCAGCATATGCGGCTACATCCTGTTGATCATAAATGCCTGTCGCATCGGTGCTGACCACCCAATCATCTATATGCTCTGAGATATAAGTCAATGCCCCACTGAGCAAATCTGCAGGTACATTATACCCAGCCTTTTGCGCCTCAAGCATAAAATCTACCGCATACACTGTTGCCCAGCTATGTACCTGTTTGCCTCCTGGCCACATTGCAAGTCCCCCGCTCCAAGTCTGCATCACCAGCAGGCGCTGCATACCAGCCTCAAGCAAAGTCTCCACTTCCTCCTCACCGACTGTCTCAGGGCTGATAATACGTGCAAGATCAGGCATGTAGATTAACGGCAGCATACTTGATACGGTCTGCTCCAGACAGCCATACGGATAGCGTAAAAGATAATTAATCTGACCACTCACCCCAGCTACAGGGTTCCCCGTTACCATAAGATTACCGTTAAAGCTCCCCGCCAAAAAATTTCCGTCCACCTCACCCCTTAATGTTTCTCCAGGTTCTACCTTTAATAATTCACTATGCCGTGAAAGCAAAGCTGCCGGGCGTACAGGCAGTTCTACACTCTGGGCAAACATCTCTCCGGCTAGAGCCACTTTTAGCCGCGCCTTCGCCACACCTATACTACCGGCCTTGAAGTGTAACTCTAGGCTCTGTGATTCTCCGTTTTTAACAACTAAGCTCTTCACTCCCGGATTGAGTAATATCAGATTTTCAATATCAGACAAATCCAAGGTAACCTCGCCCTCAACACCGGTATTATTAAATATGTTCAGAGTAACGGTGAATTCATCATCTGGAGCCAGAAAACGCGGCCATGAAGCGCGGTACATAAGCGGTGACTTTACCTGAAGCGGCTTCTCTGCCGAACCAAAAGAATCTCCAGCTGCAGCCAGAACCATCAACTTGAGTTCACCGATATACTCAGGCATTATAAAATCAACGACAACATCACCATTAACATCAGTAATTAAACTGCCTGCATAAAGTACCGCGGTTTTAACCCGCTTGGCTTTGATCGGACTGAGCCGCCTACTGACAGCGTTATCTTCATATTGTCCTCCTCCCCCCGGCGACGCTTCAGCTTGTACTCTCCACGCAATCATCTCGGGAGCCAAACGCGAATACATATCCGCTTCTTGTACATCCAAACGACGCTGGGAGTAAAAAAAGTCCCAGGGTTCCTCTAGGACAAAATCATCCAGTCCTAATACCCCCATGTCAACAGCGGCAAAGACTACCGCCGTATTTGTTGCCGCAGCACCATCTTCCTTATTAACATGGATGCGAAAACTAGCTTCTTGTCCTGGGCGGACTGTTTCAGGTGCTTGTATATCCACTTGAAGCTTCTTATCACTGCAATCCACCGCCAACCTTGCCACCCCAGACGCTCGATGCGGCAACCACTTCTCAGTTGCTTCAACTGCCCGTACCAGCGTCACCGATACAAAGGCATTGGGACGCCATGACGCATCTACCTCAAAATCTAATCTGTTCAATCCTTTCTGTAGAGAAACAACACGGCTCTCAATAATCTCATCTCCCTCTATACAAACCAAGGCCGTACCAGCAAACGGAGCTTGCACCGAAACACTTGCTGTCTGCCCCAACGAATATATTTTACGATCTGGCAGCAATTTTAACACGTCAGGATCCTGTTTGACCAAAGTTGTATCATCTTTGCCCGTTACAAAGAAATCAGCTAAAACTGTATAACTGCCTTTAGCTCTAACCTTCAAGATATAGTGCCCAGAGTATTCCGGTTTTAACTGTATTTCTTGCTCTCCCTTCCCGCTGCCTTCGAAGCGTTCTACAAAGGTCTCCTTTCGGCTCCAGTCAAAGACAATCTGCCCCGAATCCTGCCTACGCAGAACGTTTGTCCAGTTCACCGCATATAATTCTGCTTCCCATGCAACCTCTCTGTTGTAGGCTTTCCCGTCACAACCAACTACAGCCAAATCAAAAACTACTGACTGCTGCGGCTCAATCTTCCCTGTCGGTGACTTAATCCCCAAATAAAACTCCCAGGGGTAAAATTTCTGTTCATGGCTCTCACTAAGACTGCGTCCACCTTTTTCATATACCGTAACTTCAACAGTTTCACGTACCACTGGAGCATTATCCGGCACCAGACAGGATAATTCAAACTCCGCCTTCCCCTCAATGTCTAAAATTTTTTCTGGAAAAGTTGCTTTTAAAATCTGATTCCCTAGAACTTCAGGAGTAAAAACATACCCCTCCCAATCAGCTGGTTTGAATAACTCAGGGCAGCACTCAATTTTGCCGGTGATTTTTAGCCCTGCTGCCGGCTGTCCAAAGAGATGCTTAACTACCGCATTGAGTCTCAGCTTCTGCTCGACCGCGGGAAATTGTTCTGAATCAACAGGTGATAAGTTCATACTTAGTGTCTGCGGGATATAGTCCTCTACTCGAAAACCACCGGAGCCAATGCTTGTCTGCCCACTAGGAATAGTTACGGAAACTTCATAGTAGCCAGTAACCGAACTCTGAGGAATCTCAATATCCACACTTATCCTCCCCTGTAGATCACAGGTTACGAGCTTGTGTATAATTTCTTTCCCATCAGGACGACGTACCATAAGCTCTAGGGGAATATTCGCGACAGCCTTCACCTCTTTGTTTCTTACCAATGAAGTCACATGCACCGTATCTCCTGGTCGATATACCCCGCGCTCTGTTGCAATATATGCTTCATAACCCTGGTTGAGATATGGGCGTCCAGTTGCAGCGTCAGTTCCACGTCTACGCTGATTACGGTTTAAACCGAGAAAACTTATATCTCTGCCTTGCTGCACCACCAATACCGCCGCGACCTCATCCGCTGGTAAATTTCCATAAATGATCCGGCACAGTCCATCTGCATCAGTAACTGCCGACCCTAGCTTCTGCCGCCGATCACTATATAGGGTTACTTGTGCGTTTGCCAATGGCTCAGCTGTACTTAAGGATGTTACCCAACAGAGTACCGAATCATTGGTTACCCGTGAAGTAATCCCCATATCACTGACAGCGACCACCGCGACTGCATTATCCCAATGATTCTGCATGTTGCGAAGAGTGAGCGAATACACACCGAGCGGATCGTCCTCAACAACTTCACGCAGGTCGAGTATTTTCTCTTCATACTCATTATTAGTAGCTGAAAAATGCAAATCGTGCCGCTTAAGCTCACGTGCACGAGCACTGGAAACACTATCTTCTCCGGTTAATACATACTCTACAATATTCTCTGGAAAAAGTTTTGAAACGGTCAACTCTGCATCCTTGACATTTACCGCCTTGACCGGAAATAACAACAACCCATTAGGCGATAAATAACCACCACCATAAGTAAACGCGATATCTTCTTCTCGATCAGAAAACCACACCGAGCGGGAAACGGTCTCATTTAATACACCAGCAATACCTGCAGGCAGCCCCTTTTGCAAAGTTACCCGATACCGTTTGCCTGCCTCAAATTCTCCCACAAGCGCAAGACCAGTATGCCGTGACTCAAAACTGTACGCAACGACAGGTTCAATAGCAATATATTTTCTTGCCTCAGCTACGTCAAACGGCGCATTTGCTTCAATATCAATCCTGCCTGAATCCGAAGCAGAGTATGCCTTAAGACCTAAAAATCGAACCTGTTGTGAAACATAGACAACAGGTTCGTCTTCAGTAGTATTTATAGTTTTTTTATCCGTTTCACCTGAACTAATCACCGAAGACTGTTGCGCGTCAAGCATTTTAACAGTAGCATGATATGGTTTAGCCAGCGCCAACGGCCCTTCAATGCTCACCAGCCCCTGTTTGATGGCAAGTAGAACTGTATCGTACTGAAAATCCGTAATCTGCACCTGCAGACATTCGGAAGCAGAATTACCAAGAACTCTAAAATCAGGAACATGGTTGTTCTTATACTTCAGGGCAAGCGCCTGCGTCAAGTCTCTAGGATCAACTTTAGCATTGAACACAATTTTAAGATTTATTCCTCCGTGTACATCCACACTCCCCTGAACAATTTTTTCAACAGTTAATGGCGATGTATTGAATTCACAGTTATACTCACCTAGACTCTCACCTCGGCGCCCACGCAATGACCGGGCAACCTCTACATGATATCGCGTAGCTCGCTTCAAAGGCTCACGCAAGACAAATCTCATTTCTTGTTTTCCAACAAGCTCTAACTCTCCCTCAACCTTGGGTGACAGACATACGGTTCCCTCCATAACCGTCTGCGGATCCAACTCTTTATCAAAGGCCAGTATAACCTCCCTGATATCTTCTCGTACTACCTCTGCGCGTGGAGTACACTTAACGATTTGCATATCATCTAGCTGAATCTGGCGAAACATCACCCCCCAAATTATCACCCCCAACCCAATAATATTTACAAATAAAAATACTAGCAGCCACTTCCTCCGGCCTACTGATTTCACTTCCTCTGCTGCAATAGCCATTCTGAATCTCCATAATATTATCAAAAATCTTGCGTTTGCTCCTTACAGAGTACAATTGCCCGAATATTATCGGACATTTCAATTTTTTTCGTAATTCTGGAGGTTTTATAAAATATTTCTTAAGCAACGGCCAACATGAATATATAGCTAAGTAAATGATAAAAGAGAATGCAAAATTTGTACTAATTAGCCACTTCTTGCATTCTCGATAAATTTTTGCAAAGAATTATAAGACATGAAAACATATAAACCACACTGAAAATTTACGCCAAGGCAGAAAATGATGGCAGCGAATTCATCAGTCAAATAGACTGGTAACCCCAAACCAGCACAATCAACCAGTAGCACATGGCACAAAACTTGTCACAAACCCTAGATCAACGCCGCACAAAGACACATAATCAAGACACAAAAAAAAAAGCTTGCAACCCTTTATCAAACAAGGATTACAAGCTTTTAAAAACTTGGCACGCCCGACAGGATTTGAACCTGTGACCGCAGGATTAGAAATCCTGTGCTCTATCCAACTGAGCTACGAGCGCATATTAAATATAAATTCTTATGAGTTATTTATATATACTTAAAAATGCTGAAGTTGCAAGGGGTTTACCATAATATTTAACACTTTTTTAATAATAGATCTCTGTCACATGCCAGACAAACCATAATTACAATATATGTCTTAATCATACTAATCAATTTTGCAATTTCAACTTGTTATCGCCCTAGGCATGCACAGGTATAATTATTACCTGTTAAGAAATACTAAATATATATTGACGATTCTCGTTTCTAAGTTTAAAATAGATAATATTTCTTGTAATTTCTGCTCTGCGAGTAATCATATGGATACTTACTTTGCCGATCCAACTTTAGACTCAGATGATAAAATCACTGCTCAGATAAATGCGATCAGTAATAACATAATTATTGATACCCTTCTCAAATCAGTCAGTGGCTTATTTGCGGTTTTAAACGATAAACGTCAACTTATTGCGGTTAATAACAGCTTTCTGGATTTTCTTGGAATAAATGATCTCCAAGATATCACTGGATATAAACTCGGAGAGGTTATTAGCTGTGCATATGCCCACGACATGCCGCATGGTTGCGGCACAACGTTACACTGTCAGAGTTGTGGCGCAGCGATCGCGATGGTCAGTACCCTCAATAATAATGAAAATTTTGAAAGTAAGTGTATTGTCAAACGTACCTCAGAGAACGGCTTGAATACGGATTTAATGTTCAACTTGAAATCAGCTTTTTTCAGTTATGAAGAAATGGATTTTATACTTATTTTTCTCCAAGATATTACTAGGCAGCAAGATCTTGATAATCTCGAACGTGTCTTTTTTCACGACATTAATAATATCTTAACGAGTCTGGTGGTTGCGGTTGACCTTGCTAACCATAAGCAAGAAGTGGACGATATGCTCAAGCTTATCACCAAAACCAGCATGCGTCTGCAAAAAGAGGTTGAAATGCAGCAGTGTCTCTCTACTCAATACTCTTCCAATTACCAGCTAAAGGTTGAATATACCAGTACTAACAGTATTATTCAGGAGTTGCAGAAGATGATAGCTCTACATCAATGTTCTGATGAGAAAGCGTTGGTTGTTCTCGGAAGTGTCATTGATTATGAGTTCAAGACCGATGTCTCACTAGTACTTCGAGTGCTGACCAACATGGCCATTAATGCTTTTGAAGCAGCAGAATCAGGAGAAAAGGTCAAGCTTTGGTTTGAATATGAAGAAGATGAAGCAATAACCTTCTTCATCCATAACGCCCAGGAAATACCCTTAAAGGAATCACTGCGCGTCTTTCAACGTAACTACTCAACCAAGGCAGAGAGCGGCCGTGGCCTTGGTACATATTCAATGCGGCTCTTTGGCGAAGAGATCCTGGGAGGTAAGGTTGATTTTACGACATCTAAGAATGATGGAACAACCTTCATCTTCAAAATACCACTGACATACCCTGAAGTTGACTGACACCCTGATCAACCAGCAACAGAAAACAGTTATAAAACCTTTACCAAGTTTCTCCCTGACTGTTTCGCTGCATACAGAGCTTTATCAGCTCGTGACAATATCTGGGATGCAGATCCATTCTCGTTATGATTTGCCAGTGTAACCCCAAAACTTGCGGTAAGTTTCAAAATATGCGGAAATTCACTATCCATTATTAACTTACGCAAATTTTCAGCCAATTTAATCATGCCAAAGGCTGTCGCTTCAGGACAGATGATAATAAACTCTTCCCCGCCCCAACGCCCCACGATATCAGTTTCCCTGGTATTTGTTTTGATTAGGTTCGCAATACACACCAAAACTTCGTCACCAATCTGGTGCCCATAGGTATCATTTACAACTTTAAAATGATCGACATCCAATAGAATTACGCCAAAGCAATTGCCATACCTAGAAGCCCGCTTCAATTCATCATTGAGAGCAGAATCAATCATGACCCGGTTATACAGCCCTGTAAGTTTATCGGTTACAGCGAGTTTATTCAGCTTATTTATTGTCCGTTCAAGCTGGGTTCTCAGATCAATCAATTCATCATTCTTCTGCTGCAGTTTATAGTTTGATTCCGTTATCCGTTTATTATTACGCCTACTGGTAACGATATTCCACAATAATACTAATACACAAAATATAGCAACTACTGCAATCTGCCAGACAATTCTCCAATCTGTGATATGCTGAAAGCCTACTGTATACCAATGCCTGAGAATTTCATTACGTTTCTTCTCTTCAATGCTATTAATTGCTTTATTCATAATTGACACGAGGATAGGATTGCCTTTAACAACTCCTACTCTAAAATTATTCCGTATCTTTGTTTGCCCAGCAATTTTAAGATTATTCAGTCCATTATACTGTATAGCTCTAGTCGCTGTAAGCGTCGAAGTGACATTGGCAAAAGCTTTGCCAGCAGAGACCATTTTCAGAGCTTCAACCGGCGATTTCACCGTTATCAGCTCCACCTCAGGATAATTTCTTGATAAAACATCATACATGTAATACCCCTCGGTTATACAGACACTCCTGCCGTTGAGAGATTCCAAATCATCCAGATAAAAGACATCATCACGCGCGATTAACGCTATAGGATCTGAAAGATATGGCTCAGAAAAATCTAGAAATTTTTCTCTTTCCGGAGATTGATTGAGCAATGACAACATATCACATTCCTTGGCCTTGGCCTTATCAATTGTCTCTTTCCAGCTAGAGGTTTTCAATATTTCTACCGGCACGGGTAGACGGCGCTGAAACTCATCGAAGAAATCGGCGGCAATACCCACATACTCTTCTTTATTGTTGATACCTTCATACGGCATAAAACTAGGATCGACGCACATTACTAGCCGCCCCTTTTCCTTCAAATACTCCATCTCCGCAACCGTCAGACCAATGGCATTACCGTTATTCTGGAGATTGAACCACTTCTGCTTTAAACTAATCTCATCAGATATAGCTATGCTTTTTATAGCTTTATTGACGGCACTAAGAAATATTGGCCAGTCGTTGCGTATACCCAGACACTCAAAATGCCCATGCATCTTGGGCAGATCGGCTTCTCCAAAGATCTTTAGATTAGATATATCCTTCTCAAGCCAGAGATACCTCAGAACCGTCCCATTACCGATAGTCGCGTCTACATTACCATACGCGACCTCTTTTAGCGCCTGGGTAAGACTGTCAACTGCTACGATATTAATTTTGGGATAATACTCCGTGATAATCTCTTCATACCACGTGTCCTTGACTACTGCCAGGGAACGCCCATTCAGACTTTCAATCGTTGAAAGTTCTTCATCTTTTCTACAAATAATTGATGGAGTATATTTATTAATTGGAAGAGAATACAGAGCATGCTCGGCACTATATTTACTCTTGATCATATTCGAGAGGACATCAAGCTCATGATTTTGGAGCATTATAAGTGCTTGAGTCCAGGTCTTATTACCAATAAACTCAAACTTGACGCCGAGTGTTTTCCCGAGTAACTCAAGATAATCAATGGTATACCCCTGCGGAACGCCATCTCGGTGAAAATTATAAGGTATGATCTCATCCATACCATTAGTTCGTATCACAGGATGATTGGCTAAAAAATTAACCTCCTCAGAAGTCAACTCCAATTCAGCTGCATTCACAGAGAAAATATTTAGTATTGATAAAAGAATTAAGCCATAGAGTAAATATTTTAGCATCGTTAGTGTTTCATATCATGTTCAAGTATTCAAATTTATTGCAAAAACTTTAATTACATAATACAGTATTTTGTTTAAAATTATAGTATAAATTTAAAAGTTAATAAAAAAAACCGTCCACCATTTTCAAAACTAAGGACTTAATACTGATGCAGTTAGCAAAGTTCTCAAAACAATACCATATATAGATTACTGATACAATAATATCAATTTATTCACATCATAAATCCATACAAATTATTCCAAAACAACATTTAACTCTTCTCAACCCCATAAATAACTCAAACACAATATAACTAATTAAATAATAAGATGTTAGTGATTAGCTAACACAACCAGGAAACGGTTTAATGCAGCAAAATTAATTTTTTAAAAAAAAATATACCAAAATAAACTTCCATATTGTCAATTATCGTTTATCCCTGCAAACATAGACAGATATAATAATTCAATGGTATTAGATTTTTTTAAGCAACACTTCTCCCTCCCCCAAAAATCTGCCCTCGCATAAAGTATTTTAACATTGTCTCTGAAAGCACCAAGTATTATTTTATTACAAGTTGTTGTATATTACAAAGGGCAGCGTGCACCATATCGCTTACAAATAAATAACGTTGCTAATAATTAGCCTTGAATTTTATCATTATATAGCAGTTTGACGTCTACCCGTCTAAGGTTTTGCGTGAAATATGCAGGGGAATATCTACCCCGTCACAAAACCCTAACTTGTTGTGCGTAGCCACAAACTTATCTGATTATACTAGAGTAGCCCTACATAATATTCGATAGTTATAATAGATTCAGGAAACATGTGCGTCCCTTGAGCAATGCAGTACAGAAAGACTTTTTTCGAAACTTGACCAAGAATATATATAAGGCAGGAATTTCATTAGTTTCGCAGAAGTAAAGCGAGAGATATTTTGATATATCGATGAGAAGAAGCATGAGGTTGTAGCGTAGAAAACTTAAAGTAGGTGTCTGCTTTTTTTAGAGTATTGCACTTATCCAGTGACACACCTAAGCTATGCTGTAACGGATTCCAGCCAATACAGGCCAATTCTAACGACTTCTGGAGTACTTCCAGTGAATAGCCCCCCCCACAGTGTATAATTCACACACCATTGCAAGCTCGACATAATATCCAACCTTTGTATATCATGATCGAAGGTATATTATTATCCATTATTTGACACCAATCAACACCGCAATTCGTCCGCAGTACCCGTCCGCAATACTAACACCACAAAAACACAAGTAAACTAGAAAATAAAAAAACGCTTGTAAACATATTGTTTACAAGCGTTTAGATTGGTGCGGAAGAGAGGATTTGAACCTCCACGGGTTTTACCCCACTTGGCCCTCAACCAAGCGCGTCTGCCGTTCCGCCACTTCCGCGGTTGAGACTTAAGATATTACGCATTACGGCGGAATTGTCAATACTAAATTATAATAATATTAGAAAAATATTGTCATTTTATTCAGGCATAAAAAAAGGACTATACGCAAACCGGTATAGTCCTTCTAGAAAGAACAAAAGCACATCATAATATCGCCCTCGTCTAAATTAATCCTTGACTAATCATCTTAGAGATACTGTTCTTGACACTTGCAGGAGTAAGAAGTGAGCCATTGTCGATCTTTTCAAGAATCTCTTGAATCTTCTCTTCCCTAGGATCAGGAATTTCACTGAGCTTATCTACAGCATCATCACGCATCTTATACATGCGGGCAGTATCTGAGACCTGCGCAGTATCCTTTCCAGCAGTCCTAGTTGTCCGACTCTCTTCACGCTCAGCCTTCTTGCGATTACTGTCGTCCTTTTGAACTGTCCGACGAATACTATCGAATTCGCCCATTCCTTGTATAGAACTCATAAACCACCTACCTTTCACGCAGCCGATCATCTGCGTACAACAACATAATTAAGTGCAATTCCCAGAGCAACTTAATCTATATGAATTAAACTACCTCCTGAGCAAACAAAAGTAGCTAAATTCATGATAAATGTAAATCAGCTTAAATCCGCTTTGCGGCTGAGGCTCCTAAAACCTCTTATTCTGATCTTACATAAGTATTAACGGTATTGAAAAATTAAACTTTAGAACAAAATAACGAAATATAACAAATTCCTAAACTCAGAACATTATGATAAGTAAGAGTTTAGTATAAAATCAAACAAAATACAATGTTTTTCTAAGTTTTTTTTGCAAGAAATTTTGCAAGAAAATACAATCCGCTTAAGCTTTAGTCATCATTATAATCAATAAATTGCCCCACCGTGGTACAGAATTCTCGAGTATCCCCCACCAGATACATACTCCCGCAAACCACCACCAAGCCATTATTCTCGGCGATATGCAGTGCAAAATCAACCGCTGTAAGTGGATTATCCTTTACATCCTGGGTTAAATCAGGGTATAACTCCAAGGCGAGTTCAGCCAGCACACTTGGCGGAACATGTCTTGGGCTATTATTACTTGTAAACACAACCGTATCAAATAAGGGGATAAGAATTCTAAGCATAGCCTTGATATCTTTATCGCTATTGGCGCTAAAAACCAGAATCTTTGGACTAATCTTGGCAAAATACTTCTGAATACTCTCGGACAACGCCCAAATACTGGCTGGATTATGCGCCGAATCAAGTAAAATCCAGGGTATTGCGCTGACGATCTCTACCCTTCCTGGAACTTCTAGCCCTGCCCACGCCTGATTCAAAACTCCTGGATGAACCGCAGCGTCAAGAAACTCTTCAACCATCGCTACGGCTAACGCAGCATTTGCCAGTTGATGATCACCAATTAGCGGCAACAGAACATCTTCATAATTTGCTTTTGGGGTGGTTATTCGTATTTTCTGCAACATAAATTTACTAAAATCATATTCAATACACTCAGCATTTATATCCCTGCCGACTTGGAGTATCTTTGAATGCTTGGCATCGGCAATACCCTGTATAACCGCCATAACATTATCTTCCTGCGCTCCCACGATAACCGGGGTATTATTACGAATAATCCCGGCCTTTTCAGCTGCAATCTCTTCAAGTGTCTCTCCAAGTAAGGCTGAATGATCATGACTGATAGGGGTTATTGCCGAGACTACTACCGGCAATGACGAGATATTAGTCGCATCCAAGCGGCCGCCAAGCCCTACTTCAAGAACCGCTATATCTACAGGTAGACGCGAAAACGCCATAAACGCCAGTGCGGTCAACATTTCAAAATAAGTTGGCTTATCGTCAGACATTAGCGAAGCTGCTTTGTAAATCAATTCAAAGCAGAAGGTAAATTCTTCTTCAGAGATAAATTCGCCGTCCACCTGAATCCTCTCCCGTAAGTCCAATATGTGCGGAGAAGTATAAAGACCACATTTCAGCCCGATTTTGCTTAAAAGTGTACTAGCAAGGTATGCTGTCGACCCCTTTCCCTTGGTGCCGGCAATATGAAATGCAACAAAATTATTCTGTGGATTTCCGAGAATATCGAGCAACTTGTACATTCTCGCCGTACCAAAGTTATCGCTGTTACTCAGGTACTTACTTACTCGCTCATAATTGATAAAACTATCAAGAAGCTCTATAGCCTCATTATACAACATAAATTACTGACCTAATTATAAATTAAATATTACTCAAAAAACGAAACAATTTGATTTAATCAACTATATCGTATACCATAATTATGAAGTATATGATACCGCAAATCACAATTCAAGCATTTACCCGAAATTTCATGTTGAATATTGATACTGTGCCTATCCGGAAACAGTAATAAAATCAGGAGAAAAACGTGGCGACACCATAACCTCAAGCTCATCAAAGGCGGCTTCCAGGCTCAGCTTCAAACCCGGGAGGATTATCTCCTCACATGGAGCATGACCCAATACAATCGCCGAGACCCCATAATACTCAAGCTCTTCAGCTTGATGATACCCAAGCTCGCCACAAACCACACACTCAGCCCCACAGGCAACAATTCTGCCTATATTAACCCCACTACCACTCCATACCGCCAATCTGCGTATTTCCTTCGTGTTACTCTGCAAAATCTGAACCGAATTACTAGAAGTTGCTTTTTTAAACTTTCTTGCAAGTGACTTCAAGCCGATCGCTCGTGGCAACATCCCAACCCGCCCCAGACCATAGATATCCCCGGCCTCTAAACGGATAAAGTCATATGCTGGCTCTTCATACGGATGCGCCTGCACCAGTGCCTTCTCAATATTTGCCTTCAAGCTTGAAGGCAGAATCATCTCAAGCCTCCATTCTTCAGTCTCTGTCAGTTGACCAGGCTCACCGACAAACGGTTTTGCCCACATTCCCGGTCTGAATCGTCCCAAGCCAATCGTCTGATAACTGACCTCGGAATACTCGCCGATCTCACCAGCGCCCGCCTCAATCAATGCCTGCCGCACAGACTCCACATGCTGCTCATCAACGTAGACAGTCAATTTTAGTACCGCGTCCCTTGCCACCGACTCAATAATATCTCGCTGTAACATCCCGGCAATATCAGCCAGCGCATCATTGGTGCCACCAGGAGCCACATCAAGATTGGTATGAGCATTATATACAGCGATCCCGGCCTGGCAGATTTGCTGCGCAATACTCCCAAGAAAGTTGTCATGACAAATATTAGATAGTGGACGGTAAAACCTAGGATGATGCGTTATCAACATATCCGCCTTGTTCGCAACAGCATAGTCTATTGTCTGCTTGGTTGCATCAAGAGCCAGGAGTACACGTTCAACGCTATCGCTACGCCCTCCGGCTTGTAAACCATTGACATCACCATTACAGGCCATCCAAGGTGGAGCAATATATTCAACAATTTTAATTATATCAGCAACCTTAATCATGCTAATTCCCATTGCTAGAGTGCAAACCTAACCTCGAAGACAAGCTATAAACTTCGCAGGCACCCCGAAGGCTACTAGTTCTTCCGAGGTATCGAGATCGCTTATAGAATGCGGAAAAACAACCCATTCATTCCCCTTGTATTTACGCAAATAATAATCAGGTTCAATATCAACAACGCTATTCTCAGGCTTATAATAGAGGGTCGCAATACTGATCTGCTCAATCTGCTCAAAATTAGCATATAGAGCTTTAAGCGTAGCTTCAATTGTCTTACCCCGGTCAAAGATATCATCTACCAGCAGTACCCGTCTACCCTTACCCAGTTCCTCTTCAACCTCTTGCAATGATCCAATCTCAACTCTGCCGGCACTCCCCACTGCGTCATAGCTTCGAGTCCGCAAGGTCGCAAAGCCTATGTCCTTACCCCAAAATTTAAGCATAAATTCCTGTATATAAAAGGCTATAGGAGCTCCTCCACGCGTAATCCCGATAACAAGGTCAAAAGGCTGCTTCACAGAATTACATATAATACTTGCCATCTCCCAACAATCCAGGCGTTCTTGCTCTGGATGGATATACACCTTTTTAACACCTTCACTCATAAGCTTATCCCAATAAATCAACTGGGGCGTAAAGAATACGCCCCAAAGAAATTAGTAGTTAATATTAGACCCCCAGGTCAATCTTACCGGTTAATGGGGTCGGCAAGACAAAGGTCCTAGCGCCAAGTTCATTATCGAGCATAAAGATCCCGCCACCACCATTCTTCTCAATCAACTCGAGTTTGCCAACAATAGTTGTAAAACTTGCTTCTTCCTCAAGCTGTTCATCGACAAACCAGGTCAAAAAGCTAGTCACGGCGTGAGAACGCTCATCTTGAGCAATATTCATTAGATTATTGATACAAGAACTTACCAAATTCTCGTGTTCAAGACCACTTTTAAAAATCTCCAGTGGAGAGTCAAAGTTCGCTGGTGGCTTATCGATAGCTGGCAGGTCAATCTTTGAGCCTGTTTCAAGCACAAAGTTATACATAATCATCGCGTGAGAAAGCTCTTCCTGAGATTGTATGCGCATCCAGTTTGCACATCCCTCGAGGCTGTTCTCATCAAGCCATGCAGCCATTGCCAAATAGAAATATCCAGAATAAAACTCTCTACCTATCTGCGCATTAAACTCAGCAGTCAGTTTTTCGCTCAACATAATAGACTCCTTTCGTCAATAGTTATACCACAATTAGGATAACTCATTTTCATGAGCCTTACAACAACTATTATATATAAACACCCTTTGATTTACATTATAATTACTGAAAATTAAAATATTATTCTATATTATTTGCATATTATTTGGTAATATAATTAGAATACAACTTTTCACCAGCCAAAGGAGATGATATGCCCTTAGTAAAAATTACCATAAGCAACCTTGGTAGCATTGACACCGCAAAGATACTGAAAGAAACAAGCCGAATTGCCGGTGAAGAGACTGGAAAAGGTGAAAGCAAACTGATGGTGCTTATAACTGAAGGAAATTTCATGATGCGCGGAATGTCTGCGATGTGTGCCTTTGTGGACATGCGGGGAATTGGTAAAGTCGAAAAATTAATCAACGAGAAAATCAGTAAACGCGTATCCCAACTGCTTACCGCTGAAGCCAATATCCCTCCAGAGAATATTTATCTGAATTTCACCGACATGCCCCGCGAAAACTGGGGACATAGCGAAGGTGTTTTTTAATGAATTCTCAAGAAGAAATTACCGAATTTTTTTCTGAAGATGAAAACCCTGATTCAGATACAAAAGATGAATTACGTATTGTCATCTTGGTTGAGAACACCTCCTGCGATGAAAACATTATTCCAGAACATGGGCTAGCTGTATACTTCGAATTCAACGGCCTGAGAGGCTTGTACGATACCGGCCAGACAGATATTCTACTGGATAATTCCGCCGAGATGTATATAGATCTGCGTAAGTTAGATCTAATCGCTATCAGCCACGGCCACTATGATCACACAGGGGGCTTGCTCCCAGTCCTTCAGCGAAATCCTCACGCAATACCAGTCTACGCCGGAGTTGGCTTTTGCACCCCCAAGTTTGCCCGTCGTGCTGATAACAGCATTGACAACATCGGCTGCCCCTATAGTAAAGCAAATATTGAAGAAGAAGCAAAATTTTTACTGGAAGTATCGGGCAAGACCGAGATTGCCAAGGATATATTCCTTATCGGTCCGGCTCCGCTGCACGAAAAATTTGAAGAGCCGCCAAAACATATGCTACTTGAAGCAGCCACAGGTTATGCAAATGATCTACTGGCAGACGAACGTACACTCGTACTAAGAACATCAAAAGGAATTGTAATAATTTCCGGCTGCGCCCACAGAGGCTCGGTGAATATCACCAAAGATGTCTCGCGATATTTTCCAGAGGAGAAAATAATACTATTAATGGGTGGGTTTCATCTCGGCAAAACAGATTATAATTCAATTATGCAGCGCATAAGCACCTTAAAAGAAATGAATATAGGCGGGATCGGTCTCTGCCACTGTACTGGAGCCAAAGCCTGCCAATTATTCAAAAAGGAATTCGCAGGCAGATGTTTTATTGCTCCTGCAGGCAGTGAAATTGCAATTTAAGCTAAGCTGTATCAAGTATAATAGCTTGTCCGATTGGAACAAGCTATTATACAAGTTATTTAACGCTTCCGTATCTTCGTCTTCATGTACTTCTTACAGACAATCTCAACTTCATCGATATCATACTCCCTTAGTCGCTGAATAATTTGACGCATGAGTAGGCTATTTTGCGATTGTCTTCGGGATTTTGTCTTTGCCATAATACAAATTCCTATCTACAAGAGTGCCTCAATCATAACAGAGATTTAGATAATGTAAAGTTTATTTTACTGGTTGCATATCAATTATCCTGAGTTCAAGTCGCGGAGGGTCATAGAAATCATTGAAGTTGAGCGAGAAGACAATATCCCACCTCCTGACCCCGCGATCAATCATCTCCAGCGGTTTTATATTGTTAAAGACCACCGCTCTATACGCGGTCCGATTCTTTGTTGCATTGAAAGTAAAGTGCTTATTCTCTCGCCCCATCAACCGTGGGCTTCCAGAGACCCTGACCCCCCGGCAAAGAAATAGCGGTTGCGGATTACCCTCCCCAAACGGTGCCAGCATCCTGAGTTCATGCAGCAAAGAATCATTGACATCGGTAAGCTCTACCTCACAGTCAATATCCAGTCGCGGTTCCAATTTATTCTTCTTAATTTGGAGTCGACACTGCTGATCCAGCTCCTTTTTAAAGGCCTCAATCTCACTCTTAGCTATCGCAAATCCAGCGGCCTGTTCATGTCCTCCAAAGGTAATCAGCCTCTCCCTAGAATAACTGATAGCTTTATATAGATTAAGACCGGGTACACCTCTTGCCGAGCCTTTGCCTTTACCCTCATTATTGAAGGAAATTACTGCCACCGGCAGGTTATAATCATCAGAAAGTCGACCGGCAACAATACCGATAACGCCTTCATGCCATTCATCGGCACAGACAACAAGCACAGAATCGCGCTCAACATTATAATCCCTCTCAACGATAGCACGGGCATGCTTGAGAGTCTCTTGGCAGAGAGCCTGCCGTTCTTTATTCTTATCATCTAGAATAGTGGCCAGACGCTCCGCCTCTTCATCGGTCTTAGCGACAAGCAGATTGAGGGCCAGATCAGCTGCCCCAAGGCGCCCTGCGGCATTGAGTCTGGGCGCAATGGCAAAGCCGATATCCCGGCTAGTTGCCTTGGAAGGATCTACGCGCGAGACATGGAGCAATGCACGCAGTCCCGGGAAAGAGCTGCCTATCCGGTTCAAACCGAAAGCAACCATAACCCTATTCTCACCGGTCATCGGTGCCACATCGGCAATGGTGCCGATAGTAACAAATGGCAACACCGCAAGGAGTGCCTCCTGCAAGGTCTTTCCGACCTTCTCATTACCGGTATAGGCTTCGCATACCGCCCAAGCCAGTTTGAAAGCGACCCCGGCACCGGTCAGATCCCGGAAGGGATAACTTGCATCATCGCGTTTAGGATTGATAACAGCAAAAGCATCCGGCAAATCCTGTCCACCCGGTTCATGATGATCGGTAACAATAACCTCGATCCCATGGCTGTTCAACTCTGCAATATTCTCATTCTCGCTGGTACCGCAATCAACAGTAACCACCAGAGAAGTTTGCTTATCCAGAGCATGTTTGATAAAGGCTTTGGACATACCATACCCTTCCTCCATTCTGCTCGGAAGATAATGGGTCACATTTGCCCCCATTTCAGCAAATACCGTAATCAATACAGCTGTAGCAGTAACCCCATCAGCATCATAATCGCCAAAGACTATAATACTCTCTTTACTTTTAATAGCTTGAACAATCCGTAAAGAAGCCTTCTCCATATCCCGCATTTTGAGAGGAGAAAGCAAGGTAGAGAGGACTGGATTGATAAAATTTTTGGCATTTTGCGGATTAGAACCGACTCGTTGCGCCAGAATTTTTGCAGTTACCCGGGAAATCCCCAGTTGCTCTGCGATTTTTTCTGCTGCAATATTATCAGTTGTGCGCACAACCCATCTGGGTTTTGCCGTTTGACATTCGTTATCTTGTCCTGAAATCATTAATTAGCAACCATATAAAATAAAAATAATATTCTTATCATACGGAATTGGTCAACAACTTCAAGTATCTAATAGCATTTATAAAATTATATTATTCTACGTTATTGTTTATGTTACAGGTAACTTCTATTACTCAACGTGATCCCCACCTTGAGTAAGCTCTAACTCGAATTAATAACGAACTGACTTTATAGATGCTATTTATCTCAAGATAATTCTAAGCAATCAGCATATAATCAGTAATATACGCAAAATGTGCCATAAATGCTATGCACGCTAGCACAATTTTTCGGAACTCCAGGTTGGTGTATAAACCTACATACTTGTGTGCAAATTCAGGATACCACACCCGGCTAATCCTAGGCTTTCGGGAGGAAAAACACCCTGCCAATCCACGCCAAAAGCCTTATTAGCGGCCCCTCTAGTACCCTACCCACAATTTTTAATTCTTGACGGATACTAATATGCTGTGGACAGGCCTTCTCACAGCGTCCACAGTCAATGCAACCACTGGTAAAGTGTGCCTTCCTATCCGCGGTATAGATACCAGCATGCATCAAATGAAAGAAGCAAGGATTACGTTTATTAAACATATAGTATGCATTGAGCTGCTTGAAGGCCTGCGGAATATCAATACCAGCCGGACAAGGCAGACAATAACCACACTCGGTACAGGGTACCTTGAATAATTCGAGGTATTTCTTCTTGGCTCGGTCAATAATCGCAATATCATCTAAAGAGAGCGAACCAACAAAAGTTGAAGCGGCTATTTGTACATTTTCCTGTATCTGCTCCTTTGTATTCATCCCAGAGAGTACTACAGATACCTCTGGCTGATTATATAACCACTTCAATGCCCATTCAACCGGTGTTTTCTCGACCACCGCTTCTGCATAAATATCCTCCACCGCTTTAGGAACCTTGACCAATGCCCCGCCTCTAAGCGGCTCCATCACTACTACATCAACCTGCTGCTGCGCAGCATACTTCAGCCCCTTTACCCCAGCCTGAAACTGCTCATCCAGAAAATTATACTGTATCAGGCAGAAATCCCAGTCGTATGCATCAATTATCTTGGTAAAATCGGAGTAAGTTCCATGAAAAGAAAAACCCAGATGGCGTACAGCCCCCTCACGCTTCAAATTAATTATATACTCAAGTATGCCCATACTGCAGACTTTAGCAAACAGCGGCCCATTCAATGCATGCAGCAGATAATAGTCTATATAATCTGTCTGCAAACGCTTGAGCTGCTTGGTAAAGATCTCAGAAAAATTTTCCGGCTTACGTACTATCATACATGGTAGTTTGGTTGCCAGATAGATATCCTCTCGGCACTCACGTTGCTGTATATAGTCACCGAGAAAGCTCTCACTCTCCCCAAAATGATAAGGATATGCTGTATCAAAATAATTAACGCCAGCAGCCCGCGCCATATCCAGTAGTTCCGTCGTCTGCTCGCGATCAATTCTTCGTCCAATAGTTGGAAAGCGCATACAGCCGAATCCCAGAGTTGATACCTTGTTTCCCGCAAGTAATCTGTATTCCATAATAAGTCCTCACTCAGTATTTTTTAAGAGACACCGTGTCTCTAATCACTTTACACTCTAGACAGCTTAATGTCAAGTATGTATTATTAGAATAATACAAAGCAAAATAAGGAAAAGGTATGAGTTTCAAACGAGCGCGCCGGGATGAACAGAAAGAATCTAGAATAAATGAAATATGTGCAGTTGCGCTTGAGCAATTTGATCGAAACGGCTATGATAAAGTCAGCATCTCAACCATAGCTAAAGATCTGAGTTTTGTGCGGTCGAATATCTACAAGTACTTCTCCTCAAAGGAAGAAATATTTTTACAAATACTCGGCAATACCTTTGACGATATCCATACCGAGATAATGGCTGCCTACTCCGGGCAAGACGCTATCTCAAACCGGGAGTTTGCCATTAAATGGTGTAGCATAATTACTAATCATATAACCTTCCTGAAATTGATGCCCTTACTCAGCACTATTATTGAGAAGAATGTCTCTCTTGACAGACTTGTTGCCTTCAAAGTAGATTTTCTACACAAATACGCTGGCGTAATAGAGTTTATTCATACCATAAGACCTGATCTCTCAGTCCAAGACATCGAGTTCTTCATGCTCAAGCAATATCTCTACTCTAGCAGCCTCTTTCAAATGACTATTCACACCGATATTCAGCAGGAAGCTCTCAGAATCTGTAGGGAAGAGCATAACCTAGACTTCACTCCTCCAGACTTTAATCAGGATTTCTTTGAATTTTCTCTCTTTATTCTCAACGGGCTAACAAAATAATGCTCAACCCTTTTCAAAAAAGGCTTGAGCATTATCGTTATTCTTTGTGTGATTCTAAAGTATGTTCTAGTATATTACGCTAGAATCTATGTTGACAGCTCGACAAATCTTTGCACATAGAGAGCAGTATCTCTCAATCCAAGCGGACAGATACGCGTCTTTTCAATATTTATCAAGGATTTTGCAATATACGGATCGGTATTTTCATACGCCGCCTTGGCAATAATTCCCGCTCCGATCGCTGTCGCTTCTTCAAGATTGGTGGTAAATATTTTAGCTTGAGGATATAGCTCAGCAAGTAACTGGCAATAAGCCGAGTTCTTTCTGAAACCTCCCTCCACAAACATCTGCGTATCCACAGCCGCACCAGCATAATCAATTGCAATCTTGCTCTGCGCAGCCAGCGAGCAATTGAGTGCGGCAAATGAACGCTCATAGTCCGCGAAGACCTCTTTTGCTACCCCAGGCTCCTCAAGACTGCTCAAGCTGTAGAATTGCCCTCCTGCATACACCCCGGGCTTGGAATCTGGAAGTATCCCTACTCCCACCTCAACTGAAGGAATAAAGAAGAAATCCCTGGCTGTCAACACATTCTGATACAACTCAACAGCTAGATCAGGCATACCTTTACACCCATGCACCTCTTCGATAATCTTGCTATAAACCGCATACTCCCGTCCACCCATGAAAACAGCAGTTTTAACCGGGCTGGCAAAAGCGTCAAAGTTATAGAATATCGTCTTACCCAGCTCAGAATCCTGCAGTTCAGCCACTTTGCTCCTATGCATCAAGACACACCAAGTGCCAGTGGAGTTGAGAATAAAATCATCCTCACTAGTAATAATGTACGGTAGTAAACTCGAATTCGAATCATGAATCCCCGCGGTTATGATGCACTGCGGACTAATTCCCGTACGCTCAGCCAATTCAGGCTTAATCCTGCCCACCTGCTCCCAAGGACTTACAATCCTTTCGGGCAGGAGTTCACGTATACCCAACTCAGAAGCGATACGTGAATATCCATTATTTTTAGCATCATAGAGATAAGTATGACATCCAAGATAAGTAGGTTCCGCCACCTTTGCCCCACAGAGACGGTTGACAAAAAATTGTGGATAGAATAGAATCTGCGCAACTTCGGCAAACTTCCCGGCAAAGCGCTGCTGCAGAAAATAAATCAGTTTGGCACAGTTAATCATACTGCCGATAGAAGCGGTAAGGGTTTCCCGCTGAAGTTCATCCTTGGCGCCAAAACGCGCAAAAAACTCTTGGTCGAACTCTTCACCCCCATCATTGGTATAAGCTACAGGAGGTAGAACAATTCTATCTTCAGCATCCAGACATACCAGGCTCGCGCCCTGGGTCGTCACCGCAATTGATTCAATAGTAAAGTCTTTAGCAAACTCAGCCAATGACTCAATAAACCAATTGAAGACCTCCTCCGGCTGCTCCAGTCTAAGCCCACCCGCTTCATACTCATCCAGACTTATCTTTTTCTGAGCCACTATCTTTAACTCTGAATCAAGAATTATTGTCTTCTTATTTGTCTTACCAATATCCAGAACTGCAAACATATCTTTACCTTATAATATCCGAGCATAGTACACGCTATTATACACTACGCCAAACTGTGCTTATTAAAGATGTACTCTACTTCTTGAGTAAATGCTAGCGCAAGAAGATATCAACGAGTTCCTCAAGTTGCTCTTCATTCATCCCTGCCGGCACATAACCACTTGCCAGACATTGTAGATAAACCTTTGCGCCTTTATTAGCCACATCGATAAAATCAAATGCCATTTCTGCATCAAGACCGGCGGCCGTAGCTCCGTGCATACTCCAGATCGCCACATCCCTAGTCTTGAGCGCTTCAACCGTTCTATCCGCCAATTCTTCCGAGCTCGGAGCGGAATACGGGGTAAGTCCAATCCCTTTCGGTACATAAACTCTAACTTCCGGTAGCATACCCCAGACCGATTTGTTGAACAACTCTTCATTAGAACCTATTACCGGATGGTGAGAAAGAGCAATCAGCTCTATTGGATGGGTATGGAGTACCGCCTTATACGGGCTGCCACCAGCAATCAAATCCAGATGCATCTTAACATGGGGCAATAACTCACAACTCGGTCTGAATGCTGGATCATTATTAGCACCCCAGATAATATAATAGCCACTGGCATCCTGATTATAGGTTATAATGCAAGCCGCAGTCTCGGGTTTACGCAGATCACGCATACGTCTTCCAGTACCGGTAATGAAGAAGCTCATACCAGCTGCTCCGCTGGCAACACCCTCCTGCGCAACAAAGACAAACTCCGATAAATCAACAGGTAGTTCTCCAATGCACTCAGTCAAATTAAGGGATATGTTCCCGCCGTTACGCTCTGCCCATTCCCGCTCCCAGAGAAACCTGGCAACTTCAGCCGCTTTTTCTATCTGCTCCATAACCTCTGCATTCGGTTGGATAGACTTCATAATTTTACCTTTCATATATAATTAAATATCATCAACCTTTAAATACTATCTTTTACTTAAAACATTCGCTTCATACGCTTTAATTTCATCCAACCATGAGATACCCACTGGTACGTTATTGCGTTCACAGTACATATCCCACACGGCAGCAAACGGCATACTCTTGCTCTCTTCCTGCAGAGCCAATCTTACGGTAAAATCATAGTTCAATTCAGCTTCACGAGCCTGAGCCACTGGAGAGAGTGCAGCAATCAGCAAGGCTTTAAGCATATTGCGCATTCCTATTACCCAGGCTCCTACCCGGTTCACACTAGCATCAAAGAAATCCAAACCAATATAAACCCTGTCCTGATAATTATTGGCTATAATTTCATAGGCGATACCCTTGAGATCATCGGAGAGGGTTATAATATGGTCACTATCCCAGCGTACCCCGCGGCTGACGTGCAGAAGAAGTTCATCCAGATAGAGCAGACAGCTGCCAATCTTATCCACGATCGTCTCTGTCGGGTGGAAATGCCCTGCATCCAAACACAGTACCTTTTGATTCTTCACCGCATAACCTAGGTAGAACTCGTGTGACCCAACAACATATGACTCGGTGCCAATACCAAAGAGCTTGCATTCAACCGCCTCACGAAAATTCGAAGCAGAGATATCTTTAGCAAAAATTTTATCCAGAGAGTCCATAAGCCGTGCTCTTGGCCCGACTCTATCGGCCGGAATATCCTTGAAACCATCGGGTATCCAGTTATTTACCACCGAAGTTATTCCCAGAGTATCCCCGAAGTACGCAGCAACCTCCCGTGAATTGATACCGTGCTCTATCCAGTAATCACGTACCCCTTTATCCGAGTCAGCAAGGGTCATATTGGTATCGGCCATGGGATGAGCAAAGTAAGTGGGGTTATAATCTAGCCCGACTCCTTGCTCTTTGGCCCAATCAACCCAACCTGTAAAATGCTTTGCTTCTATCTTGTTACGTTCGACCTTCTGCCCACCAGTCTCAGCATAGATTGAATGTAGATTCAATTTATGCTTACCAGGAATCAGCGAATATGCCTTCTCTATATCCGCTCTAAGCTCTTCTGGTGTTGTTGCCCGCCCGAGATATGCCCCGGTGGTAAATATTCCCCCGTCATTACCGGCAGCGGTCTCGAAACCTTTCACATCATCACCCTGCCAGCAGTGCATGGATATAGCGATCTTAGCAACGACATCCATCGCTTTTTCAACGTCTATTCCCTGTTCCTGATACCGCTCTTTAGCAATATTAAACGCATTCTCAACCTTTGACATACGCACCCTTTCTATGAAAATATCCTAAGAATAACTATATGCTTAAAAACATCATGAGGATTTAAAACAAAAACCCAAAATCTTAAAAATATTGTTGAATATAAATCCTGATATATGGATCATCTATTATTAGTGTTGTTCAGTGTCCAAAACTGCTTCTCCGATTATCATTGATAAAATACCAGAAAAGAAGGAACACTATGAAGCTATCACGCCATGACTTTTTCAGTGTCAGTCAACATCAACTCTCATTCTCCGTACTTCACCGTGATCCACAGGTAAACTACCCGCTCCATGAACACGAGTTTGTCGAACTCGTCGTAGTCATCGAAGGAACCGGAATTCACTTTACCGAAAACCTTTCTTACAAACTTGAAAAGGGTGATGTCTACATTGTCAATCCCGGTGTGCGCCATGGGTATAAGGATGTAGACAATCTCCACCTGATCAATGTCCTGTATAACCCAGAGAGCCTAACGACCCATCTCGCCGACATAGGAACCATGCCAGGGTATCACGCCCTCTTTAAAATAGAACCACACTTCAGTTCCCGTGACACCTCACGTCTACTGCTCAGCCCCGCTCAACTCGAAAAAGCGTTAGGCATCATCAAACAGATTGAGGATGAGACAGAGAGAAACGAACCCGGTTTCATCTTCTTTTCCAAGATCTACTTTCTGGAGCTTATCGGCCATCTAGCTCGCAGTTACAACTCAGCCGAATCCAAGAAGGCTCCAGAAGTTATGCGTGTTGCCGAAGCCATCTCCTATATAGAGCTACATTTTGATGAAGATATAAGCCAGGACGAGCTTGCAAAAATAGCCAACCTCTCCAAAAGCCATTTTCTGCATATCTTCAAAAAGACGACCAACACCTCTCCACTGCACTACCAGAAGGTACTCCGTATTGAGAAAGCCTGCTCACTACTGAGCCAAACTAATAAATCGATATCAGAGATAAGCTACATGTGCGGATATTCCGACAGCAACTACTTTACCCGTCAGTTTAAGAGTCTCATGAACATAGCCCCAGTAAAATACCGTAACAATATCAATAATGACGTTCTTCCCGGCAGATAAACTGCATTCAGTCGAGATGAAACACTTCTTTCAGTTCACTCGATATCGGACTACTGTCCGAGTTGGTTGGCATGACATCATGCATATAATGCCACCACTGCTGACAACTCTCGGTACTGCTGATCGCCTCCCATTTTTCCTGCGACTCAATCTCCACATACCCAAAGAGTGCATTGGTCTCAGAATCAAGAAAAATACTGTAATTATGAACCCCGTGCTCCTTGAGAGTCTCTTTCAAACTATCCCAAATTGGATTATGCCGCGCTTCGTACTCACCCTCCATACCGCGATCGACACTCATAACAAAGGCTTTGCGAATCATCTTTTTCCCCTCATCAATAACCAGCCGACAAATAATTAGATAAATTTTCTCTCAGATCAATTACCACTCCGTTCGGCGTCAATCTCCTTCTGCTGTCTACGGAGCTTTCTACCCTCTTTGATCTTATCAAGGATACCTGGTAGAAGTACCGCCCCAATAAGCAGAATACCAGTGGTAATAATCATGTACTTTCCGGGGATCTTCATAATACCCATACCATAACGCAAATAACCGATAAGAAAACTGGCAATCAACACACCAATAATATTACCCCGTCCTCCCAAAATCGATACCCCACCAAGTACAACCAGAGTAATACTCTCCATTTCGAAATTAAGCGCCATATTTGGCCTAGCACTACCAATACGCGAGGTCAGGAATACCGCCACAATACCAGAGAACACACCATTAAGCATAAAATTATAAAAACGTATACGCTGTACCTTAATACCTGAGAAGATAGCGGTTGAAGTACAGTTGCCGATAGCGTACAACTTACGCCCATAGCCTGTATAATGGAGTACAAAACCGATTATAACCGCCAGAATCAGATAACACACCAGTTCAAACGGGATATCTTGTAAGAAGCTGATATTATCTGAGATATATCCTTGCCCCAGGTACGCAAAGTCCTCAGGAAACTCCGTATACGCCTTATTCTGCAGTACAATATTACAGATGCCTCTAAAGAGGGACTGCGTACCTAGAGTGATGGCAATCGCCGGAATTCCTATCATCGTAATCAATAAGCCGTTAAATGCACCGGCAAGCGCTCCAACCGCAATGCCTGCCAGGATTAGCAGCCAAATACTCTCCACCCCAATACTTGCCAGCCAGCCAATAGCAAGCGACGACAACGCAATTATCGAAGCCACAGAAATATCAATATCACCACAAATAATTACAAATACCATTGATAGAGCGAGTATGGACTTCTCAGTATAACTAAATGAAGCATTGAGCAGATTGAAGGAATCTAAAAAATACGGAGCATTGAATGAAAAGAAAACAAATTCAAGAATAAACAACAGTGCCAATATCGCTTCCCAGGATGTAACTAATCTTATCAAACGCTCTTTCAATGAATCTTCCGAGATAAGTCGACCCTCACTCACAAAAGATTTTGCTATATCATTCATAACTATTTAATTCTCCTGTTAAGTACGACCTTGTTACTGCTACGCGCCATCAACTCATTGAAGACCATCGCAACAATAACCACCAGCCCCTGCATAAACATCTGATAGAATGCCATACCCTTGAACATGGTGAGTGAATTGTTGAGTAAGCCCATAAAGAGCGCTCCAAGTATCACACCGCCAACCAGTCCACTTCCACCCGAAATACTTACTCCTCCAAGCACACACGCAGCCACAGTCATCAACTCAAAACCTGTCGCCATTTCATTGACCGCTGCCGAATAACGCGCAGCCCAGAGTACCCCAGCGAGTCCGCTGATCAACCCACAGATAGTAAAGATCAATACCTGTAGTCTGTCTTCCTTGATACCCACCAATACCGCTGCCGCTTTGTTACCACCAATCGCATATAATTCACGCCCGGTTCGGGTATAGCGGATAAAGTAAAATATCAACAGACATGTAACCAGAGCATAAATAATAATACTTGGGATTCCAAATATAGAAATTTTCGGAATACTCATAAAACCCTTGGTCATCTCATGCGCCGTAACCCACTGCCCTTTGCTGATCACAAAGGTAAAACCGCGATATATCCCCATAGTTCCAAGCGTAACAATAATCGCAGGTATTTTACCGTAGGCAACAAGTATGCCGTTGAATAAACCGAGACCCGCTCCGGCTCCCGCTCCCGCGAGGATGCACCATATTGGCGCAAGTTCGGGAAAGTTCATATTGATCAGCGCCCCAAGCATACCACAGAAGGCAATAATCGAACCCACAGAGAGATCAATACCACCGGTAAGAATTACGAGAAACTGCCCGAGTGCGACCATAACCAGAATAGAGCTGTCTGATAAAATGTTTGAAAAGTTCTCAATATGCAAGAATCTCGGAAGTTTGATCGAGATGGTAAGAATTGAAACAATGATCAGCAATAAGAGCATCGCTTCACGGTTTTTATGTAAAGCTTTTAATCCATTCATGTACTAGAATCTCCTGAATAACCATAACAACACACCCACTTCGGTTCTAGACTTCTACCTCACTGACAGCAGCCTTGATTATAACCTCAGAATCAGCTTCCTCACGGGTAAACTCAGCCGTTTTAAACCCCTCATGCATTACCACCACGCGATCACTCATTCCCAGAATCTCTGGCAATTCTGAAGATACTAGAATTACCGCCAACCCCTGTGAAGCCAAGATTGAGACAAACTCATGCACCTTGGCCTTAGTGCCAACATCTACACCCTTGGTCGGCTCATCCAAAATTAGAATCTTCGGTTCTGTCGCCAACCATTTTGCCAGTACAACTTTCTGCTGATTACCTCCACTAAGTGTATCCACATCAACATGCAATCCCGCTGAGCGCACCTCCATTTTTCGATAAAATCTCTCAGATACTCTCCGTTCCTTCTTCTTCTGAATTACTCCAAACTTACACATCTCATCCAAAAGCGCCAAAGTTATATTCTGACTAATATTCATTTTCAGGATAGCTCCCTGGGACTGTCTATCCTCGGGTATATAGGCAATTTTTTTCTTCATCGCCACCTTAGGGTCAGATATATGTGTAGTCTTGCCCCAAAGTTTTATCGTACCGGAGTCTAGCTTATCAATCCCAAAGATTGCCCGCATAACCTCTGAACGTCCTGCGCCCACCAACCCAAAGAAACCTAATATTTCACCTTCGTGGAGGGTAAAAGAGATATTCTTGAAAAAACCAAAGCGTGTAAGATTTTCTACTTCTAATACCGGCTGACCTATCTTGGCCTCAACTTTTGGATACATTTGATCGAGCGAACGCCCTACCATCATCTCAACAATCTTATCAATACTGGATTCGGCGATAGTTCCCTCCCCAACATACTTCCCGTCACGCATCACCGTGAAATAATCACAGATTTCAAAGATCTCTTCAAACTTATGCGATATAAAGACAATAGCCTTATTCTCAGACTTTAATTGGCGTATTATTTTATATAGTTCTTCTACTTCATGCAGACTCAATGCCGATGTCGGTTCATCCATAATGATAACCTGAGCATCAATCGACAGCGCCTTGGCAATCTCAACCATATGCCGCTGCGCCACACTCAAGTTCTTAACCAACTCATCGGGGTCAATGCTAAGTTCTAATTTATCCAACAACTCCTTGGTGCGTTTACGCATCTCTTTCCAGTCGAGTGGAGCCAGATTACCTCCACTCTTTAAGTGATGCCCCATATAGATATTCTCTGCTACCGACAATTCGTAGAACATGCTTGCTTCCTGATGGATCGCCGATATTCCTGCAGCCTGTGCATCCTGTACTGTATCGAAGTGAACCTCGGTACCATCAAGTATTATCTTACCACTAGTCGACTGATGCACACCGGTAACTACTTTTATCAAGGTAGATTTACCCGCACCATTCTCACCGATAAGCGCATGCACCTCTCCACAGCGTATCGAAAAATCAATTTCATCTAGAGCCTTGATACCGGGAAAGAACTTAGAAATCCCTTTAAGCTCCAGTATTGGTTTACTGTCCAATATTAAATCCTCCTACACCTTCGCGATGTATAATCAGACTCCACCCGCAACCACTCATTAGTACTAATTATACTTGACTGCCTGTCACACATGTGGCTCTGTGTTATTATTACAGAGCCACAAATACAGGCTCAATTAATCTTCAAAACTGCGACTAGAAGATCTCTGCAAACTTTGCAACGTTATTCTTGTCAAATACGTATGGCTTGCCCATTACGGTAGTACCATCCTTACCAACAGTAATCTTACCCATGTGACCAGCATCAATCACATCGCCTTCCTTACCCTTGATCTTATCAGTAAGCAGAGCTTCGCAGATATAAGCAGAGGTATAACCAAGGTCTACAGGATTCCAAAGAGCCATTTCCTTACAGACACCATTTTCAATATACAACTTCATCTCTGATGGCAAACCAAGACCAGTGAGTTCAACAACATCCTTCTTGCCGTTATCTTCAATAGCCTTAGCACAAGCTAGAAGACCTACGGTAGTTGGTGAAGTAATACCGTTGAGATCTGGGTATTTATTGAAGAGGCCAACAGCCTCACGATATGACTTATCAGCACTATCATCACCATAAACAACCTCGACTAGTTCGATATCCTTATAAGCAGGATTGGCTTTGAGTTCATCCCACATAGCTTCAATCCACGCATTCTGGTTGGTCGCCTGTGATGAGGCAGAAACAACCGCGAACTTGCCTTTACCGCCCATAAGTTTTGAGATCAGTTCAACCTGCTGTTTACCAACTAACTCAATATTACTTGGAACCAAGTCGATAATACGGCCTTTAGGGCTGATACCGGAATCAAATGAAATAACTTTAATTCCACGCTTCATAGCTTTTTTGCAGACAGGGACAAGTGCATTGCGGTCATTGGCAGAGATCGCAATTGCATCAACCTTCTGCGCAATCAGAGTCTCGATAAGATCAATCTGACCTTCAGCAGTAGTCTCAGGAGGTCCCATATAGATAATCTCTACATCCCCAAGCTCTTTTGCAGCTTCTTTCGCACCTTCAGCGCACGCATTAAAGAATCCATTTCCCATAGACTTTACCAACACGGCTACCTTATACTTCTTCTCCTCTGCATTGGCTTTACTAGAAAATACAGAGATAACCATTGCGAAAGCAACAAGTACCAGGGCGAATCGTAACGCAGTCGAGAATTTCTTTTTCATCTTTTTCTCCAACAATTTTCAACAAAACAATAAACAGACAAAACTACAGTATATAAATAAGTATCACACATACTTAATTATTCAAGACTTGGTATTAAGATTTGAAGTTCAACAAATTGGCACGAAAAAAACAGTATCAAAGTAAAGCTACTACTAGTTTACTTCTTATTTTTTTTTATGCCTTCACATTCTTATTTTTAGTTAGCACATTTATGTTATTTTACAGGACATCATTTTTCTTTCACAAACAATCTTACTAATCATTTAATGCGTTGTATAACAAGACATTAGGCATGCATCGAATTATCCAAAGAATAAAAACAAAGCACGATAAGTCATATATACACCTGTCAATCCGTCCTAATTTAACAATTCTTTGCTAAATCAATATTCAAGACCAAAATCCAAATACTCAGTTTAACCAGATAAAGTTACTGCGGTTCCAGCCTTAACCTCTTGCTGCTATTTTGGGTCTTCATCAATATTGCTCCACTCTCTGAATTTAGCTAATTCGCCTATTAAATATCTATTAATTTTATCCCGCACATTTATGTAAACTCAGTTGGCTTATGGCAAAAACACAAAAAGCCTCAGAGCCTTGACGGCTCTGAGACTCAACATGAACTATAAACTAGACAAATATACTAATTACTAATCATATTAGTAATAATATACCCAGAACAGAATGATCGCGTTAAATCATCTTGTCCTGAGCAATGCAATCTTTGAAGACCTCAGTACCACGTTTATTTGCGCAGAAATCGCCACACATGCTGCAAGTTCCTTCTTCGCTGGGCGTACGACTATCATGAATTTCCTTAGCCACTTTCGGGAACATCAATTCGGAATAAAGCTCATCCCAGCGCATATCACGTCGCAGTATTGCCGCTCTCTTCTCTCCATCGCGATACTGAGGATACTTGGCAATATCCCCAACTCTAACCGCCATTCTGGTCGTACGCACTCCAACCCTAACATCCTCTACGGTTGGCAGCGCCAGGTGCTCTGCCGGGGTAATATAACAGATCAAATCGGCTCCATACCTTGCTGATTGTGCCGCCCCGATCGCTGCGACAACATGATCATAACCGGCTCCAGTATCAGCAGGTATTGGTCCTAAAACATAATACGGCGCATTACCACTCATCCGTTTCTCAAGAATGATATTAGCCTCAATTTCATCGAGCGGCACATGTCCGGGGCCTTCTACCATCATCTGACACCCCATTTTTCGTCCTAGTTCAGCTAATTCACAATTGGTTATCATCTCTGCCATCTGGGCTCTATCGTGGCTATCATGTATCGCCCCAGCTCGAATACCGTTACCCAAGGACAATACTGCGTCATACTTCTTCATAAGTGTACATACCCGGTCAAACTGTTCATATAAGGGATTCTCGGCATTATTATAATCCATCCACGACACCATAAAGGTTCCACCCTTGGATACCAGACCTCCATACCGGTACCCCTGTTTGCGCAACCTCTCAACCGAATACTGATTAATCCCGCAGTGTATAGCCATAAAACTTAGTCCATCTGCAAGCTGCGCTTCAATCAATTCAAATAAGTATTCGGGATCAAGTCTATTGGGGTTCTTGGTTTTTCTCGCAGTCTCACAAAAAGCTTGATAAAGTGGAACATTCCCCACAGGTAGATTTGTTGCCTGGAGCACTTCCCGCCGCACTGCATCAAGATCCCCGCCCGCAGATAGTTCCATTAGCGTATCTGCCCCCTCTTCCTCTGCCGCACAGGCCTTGGCCATCTCCAAATTTATATCACAGATATCAGAGCTGGTACCGATGCTGGCATTAACCTTGGTACGCAGCCCCTGCCCTATAGCGACAGCTTTCTGATTCTTCCTGGCTGGATTACACGGAAGGACGATACTCCCCGCCGCAATACCCTGACGAATCTCCTCTGCCGTAAGATACTCCTGTTCAGCAGCACTCTTCATTTCAGTGGTTACAATGCCTTCACAGGCCAATTCAAGCTGGCTCTTCATTTGCTCACTCCTATATGCCCTCAGTATACAAACAAAAAAAAGGATCCTAGCAAAAAATGCTAGAATCCTTTTCCATAAGATTCAATTCAAAGTCCAAGTTACAGCAGACTTTCAGTACAATATTGATTCGTCTCCTGACTTACAGCCCTGACAAGCACAAGCCTGCCTCTACTCCCAAGCCTTCCCAGTAATACTAACCCCAGTGGCATAAATGGTTTCGTGACCGTATACAGTGATGGGATCGTTGTGGATTTGCACCACATTCCGTTAATCAACTATACAAAATCAAATTTAAAATACAAATATTAAGCAGAAACCTCTTCGTTGGGGGCAAGTACACATACGGTATTCTTCTTTCCCTTACGAAATTCCACCACACCATCAGTTAGCGCAAATAGAGTATAATCACGACCCTGCCCAACATTTGCACCTGGATGAAACTTATTACCAACCTGGCGTACCAAGATATTACCGGCAATAACGCGCTCACCACCATACTTCTTAATACCTCTGAATTGTGGGTTACTATCACGACCGTTTCTACTAGAACCCTTACCTACTTTATGTGCCATTATCAACTCCTCAATAGATCAACATATTGCCATACCCTGTGTCATCGTATTATATACAACCTAATCACGGATATGCCCAGAGTGGCGACATGCCACCTTGAATAATTCCACCCTGAATACTAGGCAGAGATGCCTGTAATCTTAACCTTAAGATACTTCTGACGGTGTCCCTTGACAGTCTTACTGTCTTTACGGCGGCGGAAGAAGACACAACGAGTCTTTGGCCCTTTTACCATTTCCAGCACCTTGCCAGTAACCGATGCGCCCTCAACCTTAGGAGTGCCAATCTTTGTCTCTTCACCTGTAACCAGGCGAACATCTTCAAACGAAACATCGCTTCCGACCTCGGTACCGAGAAGTTCTACAAAGATCTCATCACCTTCAGTCACTGTATACTGTTTACCACCAGTCTGAATTACTGCCTGCATTTTACCCTACCTCATTATAAATATATAATTAAATTAAAAACAAGTTCTACGATTATATAGACTTACAAGGAAAAATCCAGTGATTTTTCCTAAAAAAACGACTTTTATTAAAATCATATAAAATTTATGTTAAATCAAAGCTCAATTACGCAAATATAATTAAAAAAGGAGAAATTTCTTCCTCCATATACCTTGCTGCTAAACCACAATTTTCCTAATTGATTCTTAACATAATACAAAGACTTATGCTACTTTCAACATATTTTTTATTTTTTTTTTAAAAATTACGAATTTACCTCTGCACTCAGTATCTCTGTACAGAGATTATTGAATATCATCCCGTTCTGAATAACCAGATCAATCCAATAATTCATCGCCCTGGCGTTGGTCAAATCAGCCCAATTCGCAAAATGATTGAGATACTCATCTTCGAGTACCTTAAACCCCTTCTGCGGATGTATCTCCAGAGTAAAGGAGGTCTTGGAGACGTTTATACGCCGCAGAGCAATTTCAAGTATACGTTTCAACCCGCTAACCCCGTACAGGCCGCCAATCGCTCCAATATTTGGGAGTAACGTCGGTATTTCCCAGAAGAATGGGAGGTGGTCACATACTCCATACGGACTGAAAGTCGACAGCGGATGTCCATCATGTAGATGAAAATGAATAGGGATTTCGTGCTTACAGATCGACTCTACATAATTTATGGCAAATTCCCGACCTCGCTGCGCTGCACCGGCAATAGTATTGTAACGCTCAAGCGTCATTGCCGGACCTGGTTTCAGATCTTCGTCCGCAAAATTCTGATTTATCTCACGAAGTTCAAGCATTGTGGCGTTAATCCCAATATGACCGACATCAAGGCAGATCCCAATATTGGGCAACCCTGTAACCGCCTCCACCAGTTTATAAAACAACTCAAAGGGCAGACAAGCCGCATATTCAATATAGACCACACCTTCGCTGTGCCCCTCTAATTTTCCGCTCAAACGTTTGATCAACTCAATCCCAGCCGCAAAATTATCGACATAAAACAACGTGTCATGCAAAACATAGCCGGCTATCTGAGAACCCCCGGTCAACACAAAATCACGCACTCTATCGGTATCATCATGATCGAGTACTACCGAATACGGAAGGTGAGCTGTCGACCTGCCAGTATCCGGGGTAAACTTGAGAATCTGCCCCAGGTGTTCAGGAGTTCCAGGATGAATCTCAACCCCCATCCCGGCACGCTGATACCTGTCCTTACCCAGATAGAGCAAGGCATCATCACCCTTGATATGATAATTCAACAATCCATTTACTATTGGCCTAGACATCTTCACTCCTTAGCTGTTCCTGCTTGCGGACGTGACTGCACAATATAATAATTACCCTGCGCATACGCCCCTTCAATATCCTGAGGCATCCCAAAGAAGGCCTCAAGTTCAAACCCGATACTGCTCAAACTACTGGCAATAGTTATTAGTTTATCACCCAGGAATGGTTCGAACGCTGAATAGGTAATAGTCCTGGCCACCAATCCGCCCACAGCAGTATCCAGTGATAAAGCACACGAAATATCAGCACAACGCAGCACCTCTGCCTTACTTGTTGCCTGTGAATACTTGAGACTACAGGGCGTCCCCGCTTGATTGGCAGAGGCCAGGGTCTCACCGAAACCTACCGCCAGCTCAATTCCTGCCTCTCCCCGCATCCCCGTAACCGGATTTGCCGTATGCAAGACAAATGAAAACTCTGCCTCAACCACCTCTTGTATCAGAACCCCCATATATACCTTTTCATGGGCTACACCGTATTTATTTCGACTCAAAACCGCACGTCTGGTCCATTTCGAAGCCCAAACCTCTTTGATCGCTTCGGCAAGATTATCGATACTTACCCCAATTACACTATCATACAGCCCTGCTCCGGCAAATCCCTTGAGATCCTCGCCGCTGGAACTGGAACGAACCGCAAGTATAGTGTCACCGCCAAAATACTCAGCGACATCGATGAGTAAGGTATCTGGCACATCAAGTTCCTGGATTAAGTCCTTTAAATCATCCAAGACATCATCGAGTTCACTCAGTGGTGCGTTATCAAGTTCAACGAGGAGTTCATTATATTCATTCTTCAGTTCCTCATCCGTCTCCAAACAAAGCTCCATCACCCCGTAAGGGACAGCCATCACCTTGGGTGCAACAAAACCAGTGAACTTTGTAGATAAATTATATAGCTCGGCTGAAGCTCCAGCCTTAGCTCCACAACAACTGCTGATAATCTCATCAGGATAAAGCACCTTTATCTCCGGGCAGAGGTTGACTTCAGGAATAACGATCTCGGTCTTATGCGGAGCCTCAACCTCTACACTCCCACCCACGCGGCTGATCCCATCCTGAGTAAACTCAAGTACCACCTCAATCCCGATCAACTCTTTATATGAACTGAATGCCGAGACCTCTTCCGCCGCCGCAAACGGTACTCCTCCACTGCGAGCCCGCACTCCAAGATGGGAAAGATGTGCAATCGGATGGAACAACAATATACCCTTTACCGAATCCGGTATCTCCTCATCTCCCTGCGCCTGTCGGAGAAGCACAATATACTCACCCTCGATATCCTCAAACTCTTCCAGAGAACTCGCTTCAATCATCTTCCCCTTGGCCAAGCCACCGTTTACCACGCTCCAAGGAGCAAATTCAAGTTCGGCTCTGAGCAACCGTTGCGCTCTGCCGAGAATACGTGAAAACTGAAATATTATATTTGCCCTGATATCACCTTCACAATAGACCTCAACCGCATGCTGTGGAATTCTAAAGGCTTTGCCCAGAGCTACAACCGCACCGGTAAACTCCGAATTAACAATATCGGCATAGGTAGAACATAGACGTAAACCGCGCTGGACTGAAGCCCACAAGCGGAGAAGATCAAGCCGATGTGAATTAGCAAGAACATCCTCCTCCCAAGCTGAAAAGTCAACAAGTATTGCCTTGCTCTCCTCAACCATAAACTCACTCAAAACAATATGCTGCAAAGCAATCAGAATTATCGCAAAATACTCGCGCGTCAACTTGCCATCCTTGGGAAGCTCGTTGATTGCCTCACTAATCGTAGCAAACGCAAAATCCTCAAGTTCAATGTCTGCCAATCGAATCTCTGCCAGGTAATCCAGCTTGTCCCTAGCAGCAAACTCTTTGAATCTACTTCTAACCTTCCAAGCCTCGGTTGCTCTGACAATTGGATCATTAGCATTACTTAAAGCCACAAAACCATCAATAACTCCACCTAACTCTGTGTCCTTTTCTTTAAGCTTAAGCAAGCGCCTCTGTAAACCTTCTGCATTAAAAAACTCCTTCAATTCTTCATAAAAGACTTTGAACTCCCTGACAAAATCCGAAGAATAGTCAGCTCCAGCGGCAGTAATCACCCCAAGAATTCTCTCTGCAGTCTTCAAATCCTCCGGGCCGGCACTACGGTGCAGTTTATTCTGCAGATTGTGCTTAATATCCAGTTTAAGTTCTTTTGGAATATCATTTCGATGCGCAATATCTCTGATCCGGGTCAAGGGTTCATGGCGCATAAACTCTTCCGCATGCGAGGGCAGATAAGGGTAAATCCTACGCAAAATCCAGGCGTTACTCTCGTTTTTAAACTTTGAAATCGCTTCCTCAATCTCCAAAGCTGCCTGTGCATGATGACAGGGCCGGTAATGCCCGCCATCCTCCACACATGGAATCTCAGCGGTAGAGAGAAAGCGCAGATACACCATTACCGCAGCCAAGTCTGAATTACTCAACTCCTCATGATTTATAAAGAGATCCTTCACCGCTTCTAGCCGTCGCCGCCAACTCTTGCGTGTAGCACTAAACTTAATAATCTCCTTTAGCGCCCAGCTATCAGCTTCGACAACCTCCGAACATGCAATAGTGCGGTACTCCGGCTCTTCTGTCTCAATAGCTGCACCCTGCTCAATTTCAGCCGGATGGCCGACCGTTTCACTCGCAACTTCGATCGGACTCTGTAGCCGTGCCGCATTATCCCCGAGCATCGCATTAAGCCGCTCAAAGATTGTATCGAGTAATTCTCTCTCCTCCGGCCACTGCTCCATAATCAGGCTTCCCGCATAACCTCGTTCCTTGAGGATCTCGACAAACAACCTGATACCGGCATCATTATCCTTAGAAGCGGCGGTAAAGAGCGGCAGATGGCTATCGCTATCGCCCCAATTTTCATGAACATGGGCATGAATGAGGTTGACCTCTGGCGAAAGCTGATTAATAAAACCAATATAATCATTTCGTGTTGCCTCACAGCAATTCGCATGCCCGATATCTATGCACATTCCGACATGACTTGAACTCTCAACCTCAAGCCGTCCCAATTCGGCAAAAAATTGATTAAAATGCTCAGGAGAGTGCAGCGGCGTATTCTCAATAGCAAGCCCCAGTCCGCGAACATGTGTAGCAATAATTGCCGGCTCCAGAGCTTTGACAAATTCTGTTACCCCAGAACTGACATCCAAATGTACATTGACCAATGCCGCCCCGATATTATCTGCAATAGTTATCGCCGCAAAGATATCCTTCATTCCCGGATGGGTAAGCGGCGTACCAAGACAAGACGCATGCACCGAGTAGCGTATTCCCAGGCTGCATGTGAGCGCTTTGAGTTCAGCCGCCCGCTGTGTACTAACATCTAAGTAATCCCAACCACTACTTGAGCCATCATCATAATGCTTCTTATCGCTGAACCACTCAAACGCCGTAAACCCATGCTCTAATGCGTATTTGAAAGGTTCTTCCGGGTCACCGGTAAAGAAAGCGGTTTGGTTGCCAACAAAGATACTCATTCTACAATCCTATCTGGGGTCTATTCTGGACAATATAATACTCACCATTTTGCACAGCTCCTTCAATATCCTGTGCAAAGCCACATATCTCTTCTACCTCAACGCCGATTTTGCCGATATTAATACATAATTCCTCACGGGAGGACGGCTCAACCAGCAGTTTTTCAGCTGTATAATCCAGGGTGCGCAACTCAGGCTCATACGCAAGGTAGCTGTCGTACAGACCGGCTCCGGCGAAGCCCTCAAGATCTTCTCCGTTTGAATCAGACCTAAAGATCACGCCACCGCCAAACAAGCCCTGACTCTTTCCGGGCAAAGAACTAATATTGATTGCTCCTGTATTCTTATTATAAGTAAAACCAAGTGAACGCCCAGGATAGTTCCCCACCAGAGTCTCACCCATACCGAGCACAACCTCGGCAAATACCTCATCAGGATTGCCAGTAATCGGATTTACCGTATGAATAACAAAAGCATAATCCGCCCGTACCACCTGCTGCACCAGAACCGCCATCTGCAGTTTTTCATGCGCCAAGCCAAGATGCTTGCGAGAGAAGTAAGCCCGATTATTCCACTTCGAAGCCCAGACCCGCTTAACCGCCAACCAGATCTCTTCCCAACCGGTATCTGCAAAATCACACCCCTGCCAGACAGAGAGAAAATCATCCTTAAACCCAAGCGGTTCATGAAAACGCAGAATAAGCTGACGCAGCTTTTCCAGGCTGGCATCGGTGTCCTCTTCAGCCAACTGTATCAGACTATTATACTCGGTAACAAATTCAAGATTCTCTTTGGCCGCCAGCGCCGCTTCAAAGCTGCCAAACGGTACAGCCATAGACATAGGTAATTTCATCCAGTCTGGTAGCTTCCCTAAAAGGATATTGAGGTTATTGGATTTTCCGCCGAGTATCTCCCGCGAGAACTCCTCACGCGGAACCGCCCACTCATGGAAAGGACGTATTTTCACCGACGACACATCAAACTTCTTCACCACATTCTTGAGATGCTGCTCATGCCCTTCCTTATACCTAATCCCGCCCGTAGGCGTCGATGCCAACACAATACTCTTGCCGCTAAGAGCCTGTACATCTTGCCAGATTTCATCCTCAAAGCAAGCGCCAAAGACAACACCCAAATTTCGGGTGCGTACCGAGAGATGTGAGACCAAATCCGGCGCCTCGCGGGTAACTATCCCGACTACGCCGCTAGGCACCTCCTCATCACCGCTAACCACCTCGGTAATAAGCACTGTCGGTTCGGAATAAACTACCGCCTCAACCTCATGCAGGTTGCGCACCGCGACCAACCTGCCCGAAGCACTTCCCGGGCCAATCACCTGCCACCCCCCCATTCCCGCCGCCTGCCGCAAATGCTTCAGCATAGCATGAACAATTTTCGAGAGCGGAAAACTCTCTCCGCCACGCACCGTCTCCTCGGCAAATAATTTTACCGCCCAGTCATCACATTTACATGCAGACCCGATATAATCCGCAACCGGCTGGATAAACCCTGAGACCGCAGCAGCATCCCCTTGCACTACCCGCGCCAACCTTTCAGCTATGGTAACCCCCTCAAGCGCAGACAATCCAGTCAAATTAATCGTACTCGCACATAGCCGATCCCAGTGCTTCTCAGCAATATCAAGTTCTTCAGATTCTTTCCCAGCCAGAGACATCTGTACCAAGGCAAATGACATATTCTCTACCAGACGCGGATAATCATCTTGATTTATCGTTTCAAAATCCCGACGCACCAGATCTTCAAGCGCCATATCAAGATATACCAGATCAAGTATCTCCTCATCACCACCAACACTATTGACCGATCCAGCCAATTGCTGTCGTATCGCAATTGTCCGCTCAATACGCCTCTCTGGAGAACCAAGAAGCGAACGTATAGCGCCAGCAAGCTCACCTCCGATCAACCGTTCGGCTCTACCTACTGCAGTTGAAAGCTCTGCTCCACCATGTACCGTCTGAAGTATCCCAAGATAATTTTCAAAGTCTCGAATCAATGAATCTTTGGCCTCCGCACGAAAATCCGGAGCAGTTACAATTGGTCGATCATAGCTCTGCATCCGTTCTTTGGATACGCCATTCTCCAGAAGGATTCTATAAAATAGCTCAACATCACCGTTACTTCGAAGGAACTCCAGGTACGCCTTACAGATTGAGACATCATCAGGCGTAGTATTATTATGCAACTTCTGATGCCACTCCTCCATAAAATGCCCGTGTGTCTCCTTTATATGATTACGATGCATAATGTTAAGTATTTCATCACGGATCATCTGTCCCTGACCACCGTCACCGCCGCGCCCGACAGTATTCATAATACGACGAATCCAATACCTCTCAACAGGATTATCCCTCCAGAGCTGCGCCAGTTTATAGGTAAGTGAACGCTGACTATGTGCCAAATCGCGGGGTTTAGTATTGTAATTCCTCTGCCAGTCCAGTTGTCGTATTGCGCTATAGCGTAACCAGACAAAGATAATCATCAAGGTCTTACTGGATATTTTATATCTATCGAGCAGATCCATACAGAGATTGTACCGGTGCATCAGCGTCCAACTTCGATGTCCGGCCTCACAACCGATTATCGTCTCAACCAACTCACCAGACTCATTAGGCAAGAAATCAGGTGCACTATCCTCAACAAATAATGGTAGAAATAAATCATTGCCTTTGTATTTGATCCACTTATCATCATCAGACTGATACAACAGGAAAGCCATCGCCTCTGGCCCTGCCTTTATCGACCCCAATATTTTCATGCTCAGTTTGGACAGACCTTTTTCTTGTACGAACGAGGTGCGCACAGATTTATCGTCATAAACCACCGAGATCTTATCTCTAAGCGCTAACGGAGGACAACTCCATTCACTATTAAACCTATTGGTTACGCCCCAATGCAAGAATAGGGCACCGACGACATTAGATACCATAAAGACATTAAAACCACCATCAATCTCAACTCTAGCCAAAGCCAGATCATCACCAGTATCCAAACGATAAATCTTAGAAAAGGTAATTTTCTGCTGTTCACAACCACTAAGCCATTCCTGTAACGCCGTTTCCGGTAAGACTTCAGAACGCTCAACATATGTAAGTTTTAGGTTATAATCATATCTACCGTTCTTCTCATAACGTTCTTCATCGGGATAATACAGAACAAATTCAAGCGCATTCCATTTGATTGGAGCTTTAAGTGTGAAATTAATTGTTGATACACCTGCATCAATCGTAAAAGGAGTGCGCACAGCCAATTCATTGAATTTACTCGTGCCTTTTGCCCAGGAGTTACTCGGTGGCGCTACCCATTGTGATACGCCAGTAGCAAGCAGTCCCCAGTGTAAGATACATCGCTTACTTTCGTTCATGGAGAATACTAAGGAGATACCATCCTCCTCATAGTAGCTGCTTACGGTTAAAGGGATCCTGGCCTTCCCAACAGCAAATTGTTGTTGGGTCTGTTTTACCGTAGATTCCGCAATTACACTCATATATCCCCCTTCCATTCAAGACTAGACGAATTTAAACATAATTATTATCCAAAAATTATAACAGTATATTTTTTTTTGGCTAACATTATATCTGTCATATCCTGAAAATAAAAAAAAATTAGTAACTACACGCAGTAGTTACTAATTATAACGCTAAAAACTAATTTTATATTAGATAATAATTAATCTACAAATGAGTTGTCAAGCATATACTGATATACCCCTTCGGTATACGCAGAGACATTGTCCCAATTGAACATATCTTCACAAGCCCTGCGCCCATTAGCTCCAAGTGCCCGACAATGTTCATGATCAGCAAGCATAGAACCCAGTCCATGCGCTAAACCTCCTGGATTAGCATCTACAAGGTAACCATTGATATTATGCCAGACAAACTCACGCGGGCCACCGGCATTAGTTGCAACCACAGGCTTCCCTGCTGCCCAGGCTTCAAGGATAACAATACCGAATGGTTCATTTCTACTCGGTACCGCTACAATATCTACCGCCCGCATTAGGTCAATATATTTATTGCGAGGAAGCGCTTCAAGGAAAACAATTGAATCGGCCAACCCAAGATCTTGCGCAATAGCCACAATCCGCTCCTTCTCTGGACCGGTTCCTGAGATAATAAATTTGGTCTCAGGATAGCTGGCATTCACCATTGGAATAGCCTCTACCAGCATATCCATACCCTTCTGCAGACTCATTCTACCGGCCGCGAATACTGTTGGTGCCATAGCCCCAATTCCGTATTCAGCCTTTACTGCAGCCGGATCGATAAAGCCATCAAACGCATTATAATTCACCCCATTTGGCACAACATGCACCTTTTCATGCGGCACCGCATAGATACGCTCAACCTCTTCAGCGAGGAATCCACTCACACAGATAATCTGATCTGCATGAAAACAGGCTTCGGCTTCAGCATCACGAATTTCCTTGGCAAATCCATCAAAGAAGACATTCCCGTCGCGACCATACTCTGTAGAATGTATTGAAAACAATGCTTTGATTCCATACTTCTGCATAGTCAATTTCATTGCCTTGCCGGTCAGCCAGTCATGAGCATGGATGAGATCAAAATGCCCAACCATTGTCGTAATATCAGAGAACTTATCAGCCATGGCTTCGCACATCTTGTCCATTGAGGCAATGAAATCATCCTCAATTACCTCATGATCAATTCTATGATAATGCACACCGTCAACCATACTATAACTATCGAGATTTTCTTTACGGCGTGTAATCACATGGACTTCATGTCCTCGCCGTTCAAGACCTGCAGCTAATTCTGTAACATGTACACCCAACCCACCCATAAAAATTGAATGAAGAGATTCCCACGAGAACATTGCTATACGCATAACTGAATTCCTTTATAAACCAAAACACACAAAAACAACCCAAAAAACTCAAATTATTAAGGCTGCTAGGGCTGACATACCTAAAAACGTCATGTAATTCAAGGAGAAATTCCTAAAAGTTTTAAGCATTACCTTAGGCCAAAAACAATATAAAAAACAACAAAAACAAGAAGTTAATTCGAGTATACTTGTTTTGATTCGGAATGTATATCAAAAAAAAACATTAATCAACATTCAAAAAGCAAATATCTAACATCCAACATTATTTATAATCATAACATATTGATACAAAACGATATTACGTAAACAACTTTTATTAAAAATAAATTAATTTTAAGAATAAATCTGCTATTCCATTTTTTTTTTTGCATTTAACCACAAAAAAAAAGACTAATTTTCACCACTTATATCCAAGATTTAAATATTTCTAATGCTGCCGGAAACGGTCTCAATGCACGTTCGAAAATACCTAGACTATATGCTATCGTCAACCCATAGTTTGTCACCGGAACTCCCTGTTCCTGGCACTTTAGCAGCCGGTTCAACACCTGTCTCCGGTTGGTCATACAGGCGCCACAGTGAATAACCAGTTTATATTCGGATAAATCTTGCTCAAAATCATGCCCCTGCACATGTTCAAAATGCAACTCCCCGCCAACGTACTGGGTGAGCCAACGCGGTATCTTCACCGTTCCGATATCCTCGGCTATCGGATGATGTGAACATGACTCGGCAACAAGGATCTTATCACCCGGAACGAGTGACTCAATCGCCATGGTACCTGCAACCTGTAGATTTAGATCTCCCTTAAAGCGCGCAAAGAGTATCGAAAAACTAGTCATGTTGATCTCTGGTGGCGTGTCTGCCGCAACTTTTAAAAATGCCTGCGAATCGGTGACCACCAGCTTGGGAGGTTCTTTCAGCCGCATCAGAGCCGCACGCAATTCCCGTTCCTTCACCACCATGCAGTAACTGTCATTATCCAGAATATCCCGAATTGACATTACTTGAGGCAAGATAAGTCTGCCTTTAGGCGCTTCTTTATCTATCGGAACCACGAATACGCAAAGTTCACCCGGAGGAACAAGGTCTCCAAGAATTGCCGGTGTATTAACAAAATCTTCTGGCGCCAGACGAAGTATCGCCTTTCTGACCTCACCAATATTATTACCAGTTCCGGCACTGACCTGAAGATAGTCAAGATCCTGTGCCATAAGCACCCCCTCCACCTCAGCCGACAGCTGGGTAAGATCCATTTTATTAATAACTACGAGTAATGGGATCTTACGTTTTTTTACTTCTGCCGCTATAAGCTCTTCAAACTCAGCCCAGGTGTCCCCCTCGGTTACAATTATAGCCAGATCAACTCGATCAAATATCTGCTTGGTGCGTTCATTTCTAAGTTCTCCAAGCATACCCTCATCATCAAGCCCGGCGGTATCAATGAACAGTACCGGTCCAATAGGCAAAAGCTCAATAGGCTTCTCCACGGGATCAGTAGTCGTACCCGCTATATCTGAGACAATAGAGACCTGCTGCCGAGTTATTGCATTCAGCAAACTCGACTTGCCAACATTTCTCCGACCAAATATTCCGATATGCAGCCGCATACCTCTAGGTGCTTTTACCATTATTCTTCCTCTATTCTACCCCGAGCAACATCGCTATCTTTTCGCAAAATTTGTGCTGCAACATCCATTAAAAACTCACCTGCCTGCGCTCCACCCAACCCCATCTCTCTAGTCGCATAGGTATCACGGTTTACGTAGGTATCAGCTTTAGTCGCATATCCCTTCCAACTACCGTTAAAACTTGTTACCAATATATCTTCATGCTCCTGCAGTTCTGTGGTCAGCTCTCCGGCGATATCAACTGGCATTCCAAATAATGCATACTTGCCAATGCGTAGATAGGAGATATGTACTGGATTATCGAATAACACTGAAGCAAGCACAGGCAAAACTCCCGAATGTGATCCGAGCAATGCCAGCCGTGCCCGCGGCATAACAATAGGTAAATACAGACTTGAAATACTGTTAACACTCTCCGCGGGAGTCGCAGCAAAAACCGGCGCCAGGCGTTCCGCCAGCAGCCGTCCAAGCTTTTCCGCTCCTTCCTGGTGCAGGAATATTGAACGAGCATCACCTACCGAACCCGCCGCAAAGAGCACTCCCTCTGCCCCCGTAAACCGTTTAAGTTCACGACATACCGCGCCGGGATAATCTGCGGCAAACTTATGTACATCCTTTCGCACCACAGTTGCATGGGCTGCATACGCTACGAGGACCGCAATAACCCTTGCAGGATCGGTAGCATCCACAAAGCTCAAACCCGTGAGGTAGGGATTGACCCCATGGAATCCACCCTTAATATCTTCAGGATGTTCTTTATAAATTCTATTCTCCAGCCACTCATGCGCATCGACTTTGAGATACTTAACCCTGGCTTTGACCATATTTTGGCGCGACGCAATTATTGCAGAAATAAGTGAATTCTTCAATGCCGCATAATACTTTGGAGAATACTTGCCATAAAAAAGCTCAAAGAACGGATGTTCAAACCACCCTCCAACTCCCGAATGCGTATGTGTTGCCGTAAAGTACAATTCGTCCTGTTTGAGCCCGGTTTCATAGCAGATATCGGCAATAATTCTACCCATTAAGAGCATAACATCAGCTCCCACAATAGTCACCTCCGCCCCACCGGCTTTAACCGTAATGGCTTTGGCATATAATTTATCCATTGACCCTTCACTAGCCAGCGGCTTTCGATCAGTGTAGCCCATTATCGGTTGTCCGGCTTCAACTGCGATTTCAGACTCCCCATAGCCAACATATAGCTCGCCACTTCCGAGCAACAGTTCAGAATCTTCAAGGCTCTGGATACTTTGCTCATAATACTCCGTATTGGCAAATTCTTTATCCTCAATCCATACCGGCCCAATGATAACATACACGAGTGCCAACAGCCAAAGAAGAAATACGGTATTTTGGGGCACCATAACTCTTTTTAAAATATTTAAATTCATACTAATTTTATCAACCTTTTTATCTACGAATTAATAACGCTATTATAATCTAATTCAAGTAAATAATCAATCGTTGCAATAGCCCTTATAATTCTTATAATTCATAAGATAAAATATGGCGTATGCCGTTTTAAGGTGAAATTATTATATATTGTTTTAAACCTAACCTAGATTAAAGGTCCGAAATATACTATGTCTGCAGAACCATTTGCCCCCAGAGATGAGAATTCAAAACTTAAAAGGATGTTCAGCCCCTTATATCTTCCAACATTTGATAAATATATAACGCTTAATTTTCTCAAGTTTTTCCTAAGCTGCATATTACTGGTTCTGGCGCTGGTACTGCTCATCGACCTCCTTGAAAATTTTGATGAGTTCTACAAATATGCCAGTAACAACCAAAAATCTATCCCGCAGATGATCTGGATTCTCGCCAAGCATTACTCGGCCTACGCTCCCTCGCTAGTTATCCAGCATATGTTTGCCGCGCTACCGGTCGCCGCCGCAATTATTACTGTAACCAGTGCGACCTTAAACCGCGAATTGACCGTTCTACGCTCTTCCGGTGTCTCCCTGCAGCGCACCATACTCCCAATAATACTCGTTACCCTTGTCATTACCAGTGCCTACGCGCTCACCCGGGACATGTACGTACCCAACCTGCTGCGCAAGAGTTTTGTAATGAATAACCGCCTCCGCCCCGCTGAAACCATTCCATTAAAGATTGTTCTCAATGATGGCGAGACTATCCAATTTATAGAAATGGGACATTATGATGGCGAGACCGGCCAAGCCTATAATCTCCGAATAGAGGTGCGCCAACTCGAAGATTTCCTTGCCGGTAAGAACATATTCCATGCCTACCGCGCCAAAAAGGCCTCGCTGCAACCTTATATTGATGTATCAAATCCCGATGATGAACATCTCAATAAATGGACAGCAGAGGATGGTTCCTCAATTCTAATCCAGATGAATAACAACCGTATCATCAAAGAATGGGATAATTCTATCCCAACCTTGGTAACCCAGGCGATGCTTGAACGGCAGGTTCTCACCGAACAGGTAATGACCTGGGATGACCTGATGCGCCTATACTCTGATCTTGAGGTACGCCTGGAGATCAACAATCGACTCAGCGAACCATTATTGCCAATAGCCATGCTGCTAATAAGCCTGTCGATAATACTCCGCCTTACCGCAACCGGCCAACCCGCAAGCTATATCACCAATGCTATTATCGGAGTCGTTTCATGCGCCATATTCTTCATGCTGCGCTCAGTATTCTTCTCACTTGGTGAATCCAGTACGCTCCCCCCCGATCCTAGCGGCACAAGGACCGAGTATTATCTTTATCGCTCTAGGGCTCTTCTTGCTTATTCGGATTGAAGTCTAAACGCTCCTCCCCCTTACTATGAATATTGATAAATGGAAGTCAGTCTACCGCCAAAAACTTTCCGCCTATTCAGATTGGATTATAGGCTTATCCGGTGGTGTTGACTCAGTAGTACTCCTTGATCTCTGCACCCAGTTACGCCAGAGTCTGCCTACTAGTATTAATCTCCACGCTGTACATGTAAACCATCAGACCCGCGGCATAGACTCCGACAGCGATGAAGACTTATGCCGCGCTAGTTGCCAAAAAGCTAGAGTGAGTTTCCACAGTCAGAGCCTTGATGTCGAAGCTCTAGCCAGAGCGAGCGGTCAGAATTTTGAAGAAGCCGCTCGCCAGATACGACATAGAATTTTTGGTAACTATATTTGGCAAAATAAATTGACCAACCCCGTAATCCTGCTGGCGCACCACTATAATGACCAGGTGGAGACGATTATCATGCGCCTGCTCCGCCAGAGCGGCTTACGTGGGCTACAGGGAATTCGTGAACAACTCAACCTGCCTGGCGATAAACTGAATTCCAGACCTGAGCTTAAAATTATTAGACCTTTGCTCAATATCCGTAAGGATGAAATAATCGCTTATGCCAGCGAGCATAATCTCACATGGCGTGAAGACAAGAGTAATAAAGATACCGACTACACCCGAAATCTTATACGTAACGTCATCATCCCCACCCTCGACCTTGCCGGTATCGATTATCAAAATCCACTCCAAAAGCTCTCAGCCCTCGCCGCAAATGTTGAAAAACGCTTGGATACAGAATATCGGCAAATCAAAATAATACCTAGTAGACTCCGCCCATGCATCACCGTTAAATCGGCACGTAAGGCTGGCTTTTCCCCTTTCTGCAGAGCAGTTGAAGAGCTTTGCGGTCTACACCACGCGGGATTCCTGCTGCCGCGCAACGCCTATCCGGTATTGCAGAAAGTATTTACTGGGGAACAAGCCGCCACCGATCTTGGCGCCAATCTACATCTGTATGAATATCGCGGCAATTTCTACGTCTTTGACAAGGATGAACCGCCACTCACCCTAACTTACAGCCACCAGCCGGATGGTTTCAGTTATGAGAACAAGTTTTACCGGATTACAATTACTCGAACCACCCTCCAGGGCTCGCTACCACAAGCTGAATCCAGAAATATTGAGTATATTCCTTTAGACTATGCCACGGAACTACTAGAGTTGCGCCTACCTACTCCGGACGACCAACTGCTACCACTTGGACTAACAGGAACCCAATCCAGTGCAAAATTATTAAAAAATCACCATGTTCCCCAGCACATACGCGCAAAAACACCCATACTTTGGGTAAAGAACACTCCTCTCTGGGTAGCCGGTATCACCTTATGTCAAGCCGGAAAGCTTACAGAGCCTACAGGCGAAGTATTTTGTTTAGAATATTCAGAAAAAACATTTTGACAACTTTTTGAAAAAAATCTATCTTTAAGAAGGTATAAAATTTCTCAAAAAGAGTTATCAAATTTCACACTTACACAAAATACTGGAGATCGAAGACATGAGACTTACAAGAGTTGTTGCCACCCTAGGCCCAGCCTCATTTGATGAGGAAATTCTCAAAAAGCTAATAACCACAGGTGTTGATGTTTTCAGACTAAACTTTTCTCACGGCTCCCACGAATCACACAAAGCTGCGGTTGAATCCGTGCGTAGTCTATGCCTGGAGCTTGACCGATCTGTCGGTATTCTCCAGGATCTCTGCGGCCCCAAGATTCGTGTCGGTGAGATGACCGATGGCAAGATAATGCTTGCCGATGGTGAAGAGACTGTAATCTCCTATGAAGATGTTCTGGGAACGGCTACGATGTTCTCCTGTTCATACAAACCTCTGGCCAAAGACGCCGTTGTTGATGACCGAATCCTACTCAACGATGGTCTGCTTGAGCTAAAGGTAACAGCGGTGGAAGGTAATAATGTCAGATGTAAGGTCGTGCATGGTGGGATTCTGCGCAGCCACAAGGGTATGAACCTCCCCGGCATGAAGCTCTCCACCCCCTCGGTAACCGAGAAGGATTTGAATGATCTCAAAGCTGGTTTAGACATGGGGGTAGACTTTATAGGCCTTTCATTCGTACGAAAAGCCTCTGATCTTGATCCTGTGAAAAAGCTCATCGCCGAGCATACCAACAGTCCGAAGATTATTGCAAAAATTGAGAAGCCTGAAGCGTTGGATAATTTTGACGCCATCCTTGAAGCTGCAGACGGGATTATGGTCGCTCGCGGCGACCTCGGGGTTGAATTACCTATCGAGAAACTCCCGGCAATACAGCAGGAACTCATCTACAAGGCCAACCAGGCGGACAAAATTGTTATTACCGCCACCCAGATGCTGGAATCAATGATCAACAATCCCGTACCAACACGTGCCGAGGTCACCGATGTCTCAGTTGCAATCAGCCAAGGCACAGATGCAGTTATGCTTTCAGGCGAATCAGCAGCCGGCAGCTACCCGGTCGAAGCGGTTGAAATGATGTGCAAAATCGCTCTTGAGACCGAAAAAAGCTTGAAACAGAATCACGACAACTGGAACTGGCGTCATACTAAGAGCAACCACCCAATCGGTGATGCAACCAGTGATGCTGCATACAGAATGTGCGAAGAACTGAGCGCCAAGGGAATTGTTGCCCATTCCGCTACCGGTCAAACTGGTCTATATATCTCTAAAAGCCGTCCCTTCGCTCCAGTAGTAGTAGTCACCAATAACCGCGAAGCTGCCAGACAGATGCGTCTATATTGGGGTGTAGAACCGGTATACAACGGCAGTCTGCATAGCAATACCGAATTGAGAAGTTTCGCTAATGAGCACTTCGTGAAACACAACTATGCTCAGACCGGAGATACTGTAATAATAATGTCTTCCCGGCCTTTTGGCATGATTAATCATACCAATGGGGTTGAGATCATGAAGATTGAAGGTTAGTTGTGCTTAAGCGCGTGATGATAATTGGTGCACATCCTGATGATATCGAACTTGGAGCTGGGGGTCTTACCTACCAGCTCCTTGAATCAGGTGTCGAGGTACTAGCAGTAGATATTACCGATGGTGAACTTACCCCGATGGGAGACCGCGAAATCAGACAGCGTGAGGCTGCTGCTGCCTCAGCAATACTCGGTATAAAAGAACGAGTCTGCCTGGATGAGCCCAACCGTGTACTGCTGGATACCGTCGAAGCTAGAACCAAACTCGCTATTGAAATCCGCCGATTCCAACCCGAACGCATTATTACTCATTTGGAGCTAGATGCCCACCCCGACCATAGTGCTGCGTATCAGATAACCAAAGGCGCAGTGCTACTTGCCAGAATTCATAAAATAGACCTCCCTCATACCCCATGGAGAAGCGGAAGAATTCTAAAATACCCTTGTTACCACCTCAAAACTGTATATAATCCAAGTATACTTCTCAATATCGATAAAACAACTTTTGAGAAAAAGCTTGCAGCCATCAAATGTTATGAGAGCCAATTTGTCTGGCACGAGCCAAATCAGAAGATATTTACCGAAGTTGAGAATAATATGCGTTATTTCGGGAGTATGCTGGGGACAGAGTTTGCTGAACCCTTCTATACAGAGACGCCACCCGGTTTTACTGATCTTCAAAGTATAATATAAAAATTATAGTAAGAGAATATAATGCCCAAGTTACAGATTAATGGAGATATCCGGGAGTTCACCCCGGAAGAGTTCCCTGCTTTACTCTCAGAACTACTAAAAAAGCTGGGACTCAACGAGGTCGCAATAATAGCGGAAATTGACGGCAAAATAGTAAAAAAAGAATCTTTTGCTCTGACTCAGCTCACAGATGGCATGAAGATAGAACTTGTCAAATTTGTCGGCGGTGGGTGAAAGCCAAGAGTAAAATACTGTTTTGATAATTGATTGAAATGTAGGAAAGCACATGAATAACGATAAATTAGTAATTGGCGGCAGAGAATTCAACTCGCGCCTATTTGTTGGCACAGGAAAATTCAGTTCCTCTGAAACCATGAGTCAGGCGCTCAAAGCCTCAGAGAGCGAGATGGTAACAGTAGCCTTACGCCGGGTCGATATCGGCAACCCTGGAGACGATATGCTCGAAAAGATTGATATGGAGCAGTGCCAGCTTTTGCCCAATACCTCTGGAGCCCGGGATGCCCAGGAAGCAATACGGGTCGCAATGTTGTCACGTGAAGCCAGCGGGATCAACTGGATAAAATTAGAGGTCACCCCCGATCCATACTACCTTCTCCCCGATCCGATCGAAACACTTAAAGCTACCGTGGAGCTGGTTAAAGAAGGTTTTATTGTGCTGCCGTATATTAATGCCGATCCCATACTTGCTCTGCACTTGCAGGATGCCGGAGCGGCAACAGTAATGCCACTTGGCAGCCCCATTGGCAGCAACCGTGGTATCCAGACCCGTGCCAATATCGAGATTATTATTGAGCAAGCAAGGGTTCCAGTAGTTGTTGACGCTGGTCTGGGGCTTCCCAGCCACGCTGCCGAGGCGATGGAAATGGGGGCAGATGCAGTACTGGTAAATACCGCTTTAGCGGTTGCGCAGGATCCTGTCTTGATTGCCGGGGCGTTCAAACTTGCAGTCCTTGCTGGACGTGCAGCCTTCCTCGCCGGACCCGGTAGTGTCAAAAAACATGCTGAAGCCTCAAGTCCGCTCACCGGTTTTCTTGATTAGGTTCGCCCCTTTATATTATATGTTAAAATACCTGCCCCAATTGGAGCAGGTATTTTAACTTCAATTAACATCTGCAACCGAAATTACCACTTACTGGCCAGTGTCCGAACAATTGTCTGCGCCAGTTCCGCAATAGCCTTCTCTTGAGCATTGGCATATACCTCATTCTTGGCGGTATCGAACTGCCCAGCAACAGAGCTATCCTGATTACTGGCTATATCCTTACCCTTGACCACAAAATAACCCTCTTTATTATCATATAAAGAGTAATTGGCTGAAATTACGGTAGACAATGTCCTAGGTTGATACTTACCGTCATAGGTCAAACCAGTGTTCGACACTTTATAAATATTCCCGGACAAAATCGCGTCACCACCTTCACGCACAACTTTCAGCCGCGGCGAAATATTGATATACTTAATAATCTCTTGAGTAAGTCTCCCCTCAAGGTTATTGTAATACGTAGTATTACCAAAGGTCATAACCTCAATACTTTTGACATCATGTTCAGATAGCGCAGATTGCGTTGAGTATGCACACCCGACAACAATTAATGCCAATACCATTATCAGAGCCAGATGAATTACAGATCGCATATTTACTCCAGTATACAGACAGATTACAAATATAAGTTTAACTCAAATCATAAAGAGCTTTAGCTCACAACAAGAACTCTTAAAATTCTTCTGAAAAACTCCAGTCATTACTCTCGGCAGCTATCTCATTGGCTTTAACCCGCGCCGAGCTTTGTGCTTCTTCAATTATAGCAGAACTCTGACGGATAGAGACCGGTACTGCCGAAGCCGAGGTTTTATTCCGCAGGCTCTCAGGAATAGGAGAATTAAGCTGTGGCGAAGCTAAAGAAGTAGTCTGCGCTCTGCGTGTAGCCGCCAGCGGTACCGCGGTAGCCCCCGAGCCAACCGGTGAGGTCGGAGCTTGGGTCATAGGTACAGGCTGAGACACTACGTCCTCTTCTACATCAAGCGTAACTTCTTGCTTAGAATCTTGCATATTGTCAGACCGACTCTTTGTCGGATCAAAGTAATCAGTTTCACTGGTATCCTCGGTAATTAGCTCATTAGTCTTACCGTCACTCTCCGTCTCAGTAACGCTGATGCGTTTGCTGGTAACAGAAGCATACTCTTCACCCATCGGTACCTCATCCCTGCCCTTGGGTAATGAGGTTGCTGCGAGCGCATCCTCTTCCGGAATATCAGAATCAATCCCTGGTACCGGTACATCATCAGTATGCACATAATCATCACTGTTAGATGCAGTAATAAAGGTTGGAGGCTTCTTGGTAATAAAGGGGATATTAAACTCACCTGCTGAATCTTTCTTTTCAGGTATCTTTACGTCCCCTATAATGCGCCTAGCTTTACTGGCATAGGAGGTATTGGGGAAACGCACCATAATCTGCTCCAGAGAGAATTTATAGGCCACCATACTATCCCTGGTTCCTCGCTTCTGATAAAACTCAGCAGAATCCCAGAGTTTCTTTGCCTGAATCTCTTCAAGTTCTCTGATCTCAGAATCATAATCATCAACGGGAGCAAAATCAGCAGAACCGGTATCAGCCACCCCCTCTTCATCCTCGCTCTCAGCCGCTGCTTTCTTCGCTTCGTTCACCGCCACACGAACTGAGTTAATATCAGCATCTCCCTGCATAACCTCCATAGTTTTCTTGAGAATACGTGCCTTCGCCACAAGTTCGGTACTCATACTAAACTCAGTAAGTACACGGTCAGCATAGACAATTCCTCGTGCCGGTTCATCAAGATCTTTATAGCAACTGGCAATCGCCAGTAACGACGCACCAGCATATGGGCCTACAGGATCATTCTCAATAACTGATTCGAATATCTCAATCGCAACTCTCTTACCAATTGCTGGGTTTTCATAATCATCTAACAGATTGACCCTTGCACCTTCCTGAAACTTCCTTCCGATCAAGAATTCAATCTTTATCAAATCACTCTTCTCCGCAGAGAAGGGATAGCTCTTGATAACCTGTTCAAGTGCCTTATAAGCATCATAATAATTTTCCATAAGGAACAAACAATTAGCTAATCGCTGTAGACCGACACCGGCCTCATCACTATCTGGAAAAGCTTTAAGCAGTAAAAAGTACTGCTGCGAAGCACTGAGATATTTACCTTCTTTCTCAAGCTTATAAGCATACTTCAACTGTTCAGCCGGATTTGGCAAAGCTCTACCCGAAGTCTGAGACCAGCCTTTATCCATAGTCCACTGCCAGTCCGCCGCGGCATAAGCGGCATTTCCAAGTAACAGCAGAAGACAGAACAAGGCAAGTATGGAACTTCGAACACGATAATAATACGCAAACATATAATAACTTTTCATCAAATTCAACTCCACTCCCTATCTAATCTTCGCCAACTTCTGAGCAGCAGTCTTAGCCGCCTCGGTGTCGGGAAAACGTTTAATAATATCATTAAGCAAAAACTTAGCGGCCTCAATAGACTGTCTATTACCTCGACTGAGATAATAATCAACCTTCTCCAGCATAGCTTTGGATTGAGTAGTCGCAACCGCCTCCTCAGCTCGCTCCAGGCTCTGTTCCAGTTCCGGCGAACTCTTGGCCGCAGCTTTAGCATTCAACATTCGACTCAAGATCTCGTCTTGCGCTTCTCCTTCGAGTCCTTTATCCGCAAGCTCCGTCTTCTTCGCCATAACCTCAATCAGTTCAGCCTGGGCGTTCTCCGCCTCCTTGGAATTGGGATAAGTCTCCACCAGATGTCTATACTCCACCTCTGATTCCCGGAATTTCCCTAATTCCTTGTAACACCTGGCACTCATTAATAATCCGCGTGGAGCATACGGCCCCTTCGGATCATTATAGGTCACGGTCTTATAAATCTCAGCCGCAGCATCCAGACAACTTATCCGGTCGGGTAACATCTTACCATTTATATCTTTCTTGAAAGGAGCGCTACGCGCTTCTCTATCACCCATTTTAGCCAGTCTACCTGCCAGATCAAGCTCCATTTTAATTCTTAAAGCCACCCCATCCTGATCAAATTGTTGCGGAAAGCTGTTCTCAAGAGCAGTAAAAGCCCCCCAAAAATTACCCTGTCTGAATTCACAACGGGCAAGACCCAGATACGCTTCTTCAAGCTCATAGCCTTTGGCACCATTATGAATAGCCATGCGGTAGATAGCCTTGGCATCCTCAATGCGCTCACCGCCCGCTTCAAGTTCCAAGCGTTTAGCGCTGAGATAAATCTGCCTACGCGAAGGTTCACCAACCTCACGCACGCTATTCTTACTACTACCCACCGTCGATTCCGCAGCTATTACCGCGATAGCTGGCATAACCAGAGACCCGACAACCGCTGCTACAAGCATAATTTTATATCTCAATACCGACAATCTTTACCCGCCTTAAATTAGTTTAATGCACCTGTCTTCGCAAGCATTGCAAATAAAACGTCAAATGCAGTTATTTTCGTGCCCAGATAATACTCACAATATAACGCTAATGATTTTATTATTCCACTTCGGTAAAGGCCAACCCTGCTCTGCGTACCGGTTTTAACCAGATAACGCAGCGTTGCAAGCTCTCCCGCCCCCAGTAAATACCTTTTATCCTGCTCGCCACAGCAGTCTGAACAGAGGCAGCCTCCCGTACGTGGAGAGAGTACGAAACCAGCAAAATCTTCTCTGCCACACTCTGTGCATTTATCCAGCAGTGGTTCAAATCCCAAGTCTCTAAGTATGAGCAGAAGCGCAACGACGAGAAGTGCCACAGGCTGCTGACTACCTTCATCCCCCTTACCCAGCAACATCTTCAACGCGTCAAAAGCACCCTCATGCCTATCATAGAGCATACATGCTTTTAGAATAATCTCTGCCGTCACGCCTACACAGGTATATAACATCAGCGAATTTCGCACCGCTCTAAATTCATTCAAAAGCGTTACATCCGTCGCCAAATCCAAATCAGATCTTGATTTTCTAAAGATAGTTACCTCTTCCAAGTTATACAAGTCAAAATGCCCCAGCATCGGGCTTTTTTCCCGTCGTGCCCCTTTGGCGAGCGCATTTACTCTACCAAATTTACGCGTAAAGAGATGGAGGATATAACTACTCTCGCTAAACCTGTACTTTCTGAGGACGAATGCCTCACTTGACACATACATTAATTATTCCTCTTGTCGCATAGTTTCTACTCTAAAAACTATCTTTATCGTCAATATTCCCTTCTGACTATATCTTTTATATTATACATATTTATATATATCAACTTCAACCGTAAAATCGTGAATATTTACCATATAAAAAACCTGGACAGGCTCCATGCCAATCCAGGTCATAATTTGTAATCCCATGTTACCCCAAATCTCAGTCTTCCTTTATATCCTCAAAGAGAGCTTGACAGTACTCTTCAGGGTCAAACTGCGCCAGGTCAACCTCCTTCTCGCCGGTACCGACAAACTTAATGGGCAATTTTATCTGCCGGTTTATTGCCAAAGCGATCCCGCCCTTAGCCGTACCATCCAACTTAGTCAGAACCAGACCGGTCACCCCGACTCCATCGGTAAATTTCTGCGCCTGCGAGAGCGCATTCTGCCCCGTTGTAGCATCGAGTACCAGCAAGACTTCATGCGGAGCGCCAGCAATTTTCCGCCCAGCAACCTTATATATCTTATCAAGTTGCTTCATCAAATTATCCTTGGTATGGATTCGCCCAGCAGTATCGACAATAACATAATCAATATTTCTGGAGATTGCAGCTTCACAGGCATCGTAAACTACCGCCGCCGGATCAGCACCATCTGCATGCTTGACAATATCAACCCCGACCCTTGCCGCCCAAATATCGAGCTGTTCTCCCGCAGCAGCCCTGAAAGTGTCAGCCGCCGCCAACAGGACAGTCCGACCACGATCGACAATAAAGCGCGCAATTTTAGCGGTACTGGTAGTCTTACCAGTGCCATTAACTCCGACCATCAAAATAACTGTCGGTCCATTCTCATTCTTCCCGAGCTTCATCTCATGTAAAGACGGAATACCCATAACCAGCAACTTGCGCAAAGCGGCCAGAATCTCTTCCGCATCGGTAATTGCTCCATCTTTATGCATAAGCCGTAGCTTTTCAACCATCTCAATCGAGACAACCGGCCCGACATCAGCGGTTATAAGTGACTCCTCAAGCTCTTCCCAGAACGCCTGATCAATTACTCTCTTGCCTTTCAGCAGACTATTGACCGGCGCAAATACCGATGCCGTCTTTTTCAGACCATCCTTTAATTTTGCAAAAAAACCTGCCACAACTACTCCTTTCGCTTGCGTAAAGATTCTAGAAGTTGGTATGGAACATACGGCATACCCAGGCTCGGGCCACTGGAGTTAGAATGAAAATCACTCCCTCCGGTAATAATAAGCCCCTTCCCGGTGCAGTACTTCAGCAGCATTGCTTCTACCTCAGGGGAGTGTTGGGGATAATATACCTCAATTCCCTGAATACCCCATTCCACAAAGAGATCAAGGTTATCCAGCATATTGCTAGGTCCCGGATGTGCCAGTACACTCAGACCTTTTACCGCTTTGATCATCGCAATACCCTCGGGTATACTCCAGCGATCTTTGGGAACGTAGGCCACACCGGTATCACCTATATAGCGATCAAAAGCTTCACTTATCGAACTGCAAATTTTCTTCTCAACCAGCATGCGCGCCAGATGCGGTCTCCCAATAGACAACCCATCTTCAACCGGAAGCTCAGCAAACGAGATATCAAATCCCAGCTGTTGCAGCTTCTCCACCATCCGTTCCATTCTAGATTCACGGTTGCGCTGCATCTTTTTGAGTTTTTCACGAAAGCTGTCGTCAGGCTCAATCAAGAAGCCAAGGATATGCGCCTCCATCCCTTTATACTCACATGACAACTCAACCCCGGGAACCACCTCTATTCCACGCTGCTTACCCGCAGCCACAGCCAACGCAATTCCGTCAACATTATCATGATCGGTCAAGGCAATTGCCGACAATCCACTCCACTGAGCTTCCTCTAATAATTTTTCCGGCTCCAAAACGCCATCAGAAAATGTGCTATGCGTATGCAGATCAATTTTTCTCTCTACTCTTGTACCTGTAGCCAAACCTATTCTCCTTGAGGATACTCAATATGCTGAGCGACTCTATCCAATATACCGTTAACAAATTTACCTGAGTCCTTGGCCCCAAAGTTCTTTGCCAGATCAACCGCTTCATTTATCACTACATTCCTTGGCGTCTCGTTTTCGAGTATCTCCGCACAGGCTATTCTGAGGACATTTCGGTCTACCCCCGCCATACGTTCAATACTCCAATTCTGCGCATAACTTGAGATAAGTCTGTCTATTTCATTCTTCTTCCGTTCAACCAGATCAATAAGATGATATGCAAAATTTCTTGCCTCATCATTATTACTATGCTCAAACAAAAAATCCATAATTGGCACCGGCTGGCTTTCATTACACAGATCAGACATAAAGCAATACTGCAAAGCCAGTCGTCTTGCCATACTTCGCGGGCGTATCATCAGTCAAGCTCCCCGAAGAGATTGACCATCTCTATCGCCGTCAATGCCGCATTCGCTCCATTATTTCCAGCCTTGGTTCCAGCACGTTCAATAGCTTGCTCAATCGTATCGCAAGTAAGCACACCGAAGGCCACAGCCTTGTCCGTACTCATGGCAACCTGCGCCACTCCCTTTGCCGCTTCAGCACTCACATACTCAAAGTGTGGGGTGCTACCGCGAATAACCGCCCCTAGCACTATAATACCGTCATAGTCGCCCTTACTAACTTTGAGTGCCGCCTGCGGCAATTCAAAAGCTCCAGGAACCTTAATAACACAGATATCAGATTCTTTAGCGCCATGTCTGAGCAAACAGTCCTCAGCCCCTTCAACCAATCTATCACAAATAAAACTATTGAACCTACTCACCACAATCGCAAATCTTTTGCCGACTGCTGTTAGATCCCCCTGTATAAGCTTTGACATCTTACCTCCAAATCTATCTATAAAAAAAATATCATTTAATAATATATGTACTAACTATCATTCACAACAAAATTTACGAAAAAATACCCATATTTTTCCGCAACTTCAGCTTCACACCAACGAGCGCTAACTACCATTGTTTACCGTAAGCAACAACTGATCACGTCTCAAGCCACAGCAATATGGGTTAAAAATCCTCATCCAGCATGTGCCCGAGTTGGGTCTTCTTCGTGTGCAAATAGCGCCGATTATCCTTATTGCTCTGCATCATTATGGGCACTCGTTCTACTATCTCAAGCCCATAATTGGCCAACCCGTCAATCTTGGTAGGATTATTAGTAAGCAATCTCATCTTGTGCACCCCAAGATCAGCCAATATCTGCGCCCCAAGGGTGTAATCCCGATGATCAACCCTAAAGCCCAGAGCAATATTGGCTTCAATAGTATCCAATCCCTGATCCTGAAGTTCGTAAGCACGTAGTTTATTGTCCAGCCCAATCCCCCGGCCTTCCTGGCGCATATAGACAATTACCCCTTTACCCGCCTGCTGCACCATCTCCATAGCCCGGGCAAGCTGCTCGCCGCAGTCACACCGGCAAGAATGGAAGACATCCCCGGTCAGACACTCGCTATGCACCCGTACCAGTACCGGCTCAGCCACGGCTTCGCCTCCAGGCTTGATATCACCTAGCGTCAACGCCAGATGCGTCTCACCGGTAATCTCGGAATTATAGCAATAAAGCATAAAGTCACCGAACTCTGTAGGCATATTGGCAGTCGCCACACACTCAACCAATCGCTCTTTCTTCCGCCTATACGCAATTATCTGCTCAACGCTGCAGAGGAGCATGTCATGCTTAGCACAGAACTCTTCCAGATCTCCCATCCGCGCCATAGAACCATCCGGATTCATTACCTCACATATCAACCCCGCCGGCGGCAGCCCAGCCAATTTCATCAAATCGACCGACCCCTCGGTCTGCCCCATACGCTTGAGAACACCGCCATCAACCGCCCGAATAGGTTGTACATGTCCCGGGCGAACCAAGTCGCTGGCTGTAGAATTTGGATCGGAAGCAATTTGAATAGTTCTCGCTCTATCTTCCGCACTGATACCGGTAGTAACCCCTTCTTTAGCCTCAATAGTCAGCGTAAAGGCAGTGCTGAAGTTTGATTCATTCTTCTGCGTAATCTGCGGCAGATGCAAGCGATCACAGTACTCCCCGTCCAGAGCCAGACAGAGCCAGCCACGCCCTTCCGTCGCCATAAAATTTACCGTATCTGCTGTCACCTTACAGCCTGCAGCTACTATATCTCCCTCATTTTCCCGGTCCTCATCATCAACCAGAACCACCATCTTACCCGCTTTGAGCGCTGCGAGTACATCTTCAATAGGAGCCAGTCCCATTTTACTATCCTTTATCATCTTGATTATTAATAAATACCGTTAACTATCCGCTCCCGCAAAACTACTTGAACATTTCCCCCAGGTCAATACCGAGTGCAGAGAGATCCATACCTCCGGTAAGACCTTGCAGATCATCAACCTTGGCTTGAGCAACCTTTTTCTGCGCATCATTTACCCCGGCAATAATCAGATCGCACAGCATCTCCGAATCTTCTGGATTAATCACCGTCTTATCAATCTCGATGTTGACCAATGTCCCTTCACCATTGACCACAGTCTTGACCATATCACCGCCAGCACTACCAGTAAAGGTCTTCTTCTTGAGTTCATTTTGCTGTTCCTTTACCTTCTCACCCATTGCCTGCGCCTGCTGCATCAACTTTGAAATATCCATACTGTCCTTTCACTCAATAAATATCATTTACTAGTTTATATAATCTTATTAATTGTCAATTCAACTCCGCTGCCAATGCCGGGAAGAGAGATATCCCCAGCCACAGCCGCAGACCACACCACCCAAATGTACCAGGTTTGCAGTACCACTCCCGAAAAAACCAAAGACAAACCATACCAGCATAAACATGATAATCCCCGGATCCAACCTAAGACCATACCCCGGATCAAATCTCCCACGAATCCAGAGGAAGCAGAGTAGCCCATAGTTAACCCCACTCATACCAAGAAACATCGGCCCCGTAACGCTGTACTGAAAGAGATTCGGCAATGCCGAAAAGATAAGAAAGAGGATCAGGATATACCTGCTACCATGTTTTCTCTCCACAATACCACCCAACTGCCTGAGCCAGAGCATATTGAACAGAATATGAAGTACCCCCATAATCTGAAACTTACCGCCTTCAAATAAAGGGAAGTGCAGTATTGACGGCGTAAAGAGCCTCCAGACCTGACCTTTAAGCAACTCATCGGTCAGGGTGACCCCGGGTTGGTACGGATTTGAGATCATCAAAAATCCCTGCACGTAACTCAACATGCCTGGACTCAACGCCTCAAAGACCCAGATCGCCACACAGATACCAATAAGCGTAGAAGTAATTACCGGAGGATATCCACTGTAATTCCAGTTCTGCCGGGGATTGCGCTGATTCTTTTCATACCTGTCCTGCTCGGCCTTCTTAGCCTCTTCCAATAGCTTTGCCTGAAAGACTGCTTCGCGGTATACCCCCTTGTCACTCTGCGTCTTAAATTTCACCAATAACTCGGTCGCCAGAACAGTCTTGTCTTCATCCATAATCCAGACCGAAAATACGCCGGAACGTTCAGGTTCAATCTTTGCTTCGATTCCATTCTGCAGAAGGTATGCTCCAAGCAGAATCCCATCTTCATTATTACCTACATCACCAATCAAGCGCATCGCTTATGTATCCTCTATATTAATTATACTTCCTTCAAAATTGTCCAAAATAACCCGTACCCCACGTTCTCTCCCAGCGTCAAGCATCCGTTGTGCCGGCGAGACAAATTCCTCGACTTGGCGCCTGTCTTCGATACTTCCTGCGCCAGAATCCACAACCTCTGGTGTAATCGCCTCGCGCAGTACCAGAAAAACTCTAACAGAAACACCTAAAATCTCTGAAGCACTGGCCGCTAATCTCTCTTTCCGATGCTTCTCCTCAAGCTGCTCATAGATAAAAGTACCGCCACCAGGCACAGAGAGATATAGCTCTCCCGGCTCATATCGCTCAATATAGACATCGCCCAAGAACGGAGCATCGGTACGCGACTTCTGAGCTAGAACCTTAAGAATTTGACTCCAGAGCTTCTCCAGATTGATGTCAGCCCTTACCGCTGCATCCTTCTCTTCAGTAGAACCCTCTACCCCCACCGCCGCAGACTCCGGCTCGGAGTTTTTAACAACCTCAGCAATCTCGTCAGCTTGCTCAACCTCCACACTCTCCGGCTCGGTTTCAGAGACAATACCTACCTCAACCTCGGCATTCAACGGCCCGGTACTGATAACCTCTTCGTGCCACGGCACCTCATTACGATGAGCATCAGGAGTAAAATGCACCTCCTCGTTTTTAGGAATATAACGCTCAACCAGCTCTTGTTCAGGCCGCTCTGCACACACCTCAGCCACACTACCCACAGCAGCAGGCGGCACACTACTCTTCGTAGCGAAACCAGGGCGAACAGATTCTCGATGGGTGCCAGCCGAAGACGCACGTACTTCAGGCACCGGCGCACCACTGGCATACGCACTGATACGCTCGACAATATCTTTAACCGGAGACAAGGTCTCGATCCCCGCCAGCCTGGCAATCGCCATCTCTAGGGGAATAAGGGGATTGGTCAGAGCCTTGGTTCGAATACGGGTGCGCGCCTGCGTAAACATATCAAGGATGAGCAGGGTCTGCTCAAGGCTCATCTCAGCAGCCATACCCAGCAGGGTACTTCTGGCCGGCCCATATGCGGTTATGCCCTCATCGCTACCAGTAGCCACCAGGTGCATCAGATCACGCCCAAAAGCGATAAGTTGGTCGAGAAAATCGCCGACATTGGTACCAAGCGCACTGACTCTGTCCACTAGATTAAGAGCAGACTTTATATCGTGCGATGCAATCGCTTCAAACAATCCGGCAACCGACTCCGCACTCGCAACCCCACGCACCCGTTCTACATCCTCCCGGGTAACCCGTCCTGAACAGAAGCTTACCAACTGATCAAGGAGCACCAGCCCATCTCGCATTGAGCCTCCACTGAATGACGCAATTGCGGCCAGCGCATCATCCGTGATCTCAGCATTCTCCTGCACCACCAGATCTTTAAAAAAAGTACTCATCTTAAGTGCAGGCACCAGACGAAAATCAAAGCGCTGACAACGAGAGAGAATCGTACCCAATATTTTATGTGGATCGGTAGTGGCAAGAATAAATTTGACATGCGCCGGAGGCTCTTCCAAAGTCTTGAGCAGCGCATTAAACGCCGCGACACTCAACATATGTACTTCATCAATAATATATATCTTGAAGCGTGCCCGCGAGGGCACATACCCGACCTGCTCCCGGAGCGCCCGAACCTGCTCTACGCCATTGTTCGAAGCTCCGTCAATCTCCTGAACATCGATATCCTGTCCCCTGAGTACATCCCGACAGATTTCACACTTTCCACAGGGTGTAGCGGTCGGACCGGACTCACAGACAAGCGCACAGGCAAAAATTCGCGCCATAGATGTCTTCCCACAACCGTGCGGGCCACAGAAGAGATAAGCATGAGCAACCCTTCCGGAAACAATTGAATTCTTCAAAGTCTGCGCCACATGTTCCTGACCAATAACCTCATCAAATGTCTGCGGGCGGTAACGCCGTGCCATTGCCTCATACATAATTATGTAATCTCTTTTTTCTTTCCTTACTCTCAAAAACTGCGCACGAACAAAATACTTTTATATCCAACTATATTTCATCTGACATTATAGCGATAATCACATATAAATCACGAGAAAAGTCAACGATTACGCAAATTCACATAAAAAAAAGCAGGGTTCTCAAAAACAAGAACCCTGCGGCACAAACTCTTTTACAGTAGTAGATAGAGGGAACCGGCTGATCCAACACAGGTATCGGTCAGCTTAGGGCTGCTCCCGTCAAGGCCTGACCCGGTTCGGCGCCGTCACATTGCTGGGCCGATCCCCACTACCTACCACTTGAGGTGATGTATTATCATAGTAAAATAAGCCTTAGAGTCAAGACGTTATAACTTTTTTATCAATCTTTTTTCCGCCTTACCGAGAAGAAATCATTGAGACTCGCTACCATATCCGCGGTAAAGTCTCTAGCGCCATCAATCCCAAGTTTGAAGATATCACCCACATGAATGCGTAAAAACTCTGCAGTCGCTTTGGGATCAGGAAAACCCCAGGCAATCCTAGCATGTACATCTTCTGCCTCCCAAGCCTCACCCTTGGTGTCATACTCCCCAAAATACTCGACTTCATCTTCAGCAAAATCCTCTGAGGTGTCGGTACTATAGGCATAATCACCACTACTCCAGGCAGCAAACTCTTGACTCTGGGCAAATTCTTTGAGTCTACCCAAGCGGTAAATATATCTGGTATTTCCCAAATACAAATCAGACCAGGTTTTAAAGAGCGGACAGAGCGGAGTCTGGGCACAATTATCCATAAACGCTTCATAATCTGCAAGTATTGACTCGACACTAAGTTCAACCACCCCACCGCTGATTATTTTGGCATACGCAGAGAAAACCAGATCCAGGTCCTGAGCCAAAACCAACATCCCTCTATCTGCCGAGAGATCAGCCTCAACCGTCCACTCTTCCAGCAGCATCCGCGGGAAAGCCACTACCCCTTTGAAGAGACCAAAATTATCGGCGGCAGAGCGGAGTAAATCACGCACCATATATGATTTAAGATGTTCGCAATGAATATGCAGCAGTGCCTGAGTTGTAATGACCTTGACCTCAGCAGGAGTCAGTAACTTACAGAGTTCACTACTAACAATTAAGATAGGATCGGTCTCACCGATGCAGAAAGCACAAGGAGTTGTAGAATTTTGCAGGTAGGTTGTCGGCACAGGTATCCCCAGAGTATTACAGGTCTCAGCGATACCAGCAGCTAACTCAGGCATTGTCTGCGCGTTTATGCGGCTGCAGTTTGAACTGTAAGATTGGCGAGCGAACTTTTCATAACGACTCTTGGAGAGTTCGCGGCTTGCCCAGTCAAATCCTTTAAGTTTCATTACTTTTGCTGAAATAAGCTTATCATTATCTGTGCAGAAGATACCAAAGGGAATTACTGAATTATCTGCGCTCACCGTACTCCTCCTTATACCAATTCATTTTCGTGTGTGAAAAAGTAAACAACTATATAAGGAGATTATACTTTATGCCACGTTTCTTTCAAGCTCAGTCTCAGATTGCGCTGAAATATTTTTGCCACTTCCCTGAAATGACCTGAAGTAATCGAGCAATTCCACCCGCATATTATGGATATACTCCGGATTCTCCACTTCTGCAGGCATACTCACCCGCTGCGTCAACCGTCTATAAGCCAGCTCAATCTCTTCAGCTGAAGGCTCATTTAAGCCACCAACCCAACGTTTAGGGATATCCTCGCCGGTCTGCTGCATGAAGCGCATCCCTACCAGCGCCGCAAAGACTCTATCCTCTCTCAGTTCTTTCTCTTCAGCGAGATCAACTATTCTGCCATCTTCCAGCTTTTGTGAGAGTTTATCAGCATCTTCTAGCAATCTTGCCGGAAGTTGCTCAGGTACAAGTTCAGATATCCGCACCTTATCATAATTACTAAGTATCTTCCTCGCCCCGACCCTTGAAGCAAGCTGGACAATATCCATTACTGAACCCAGCGACTGTGAGGATTCACGCTCTACCCCCTTGCCTCTTCCGCCGGTTGCAGCCATTCCGCCCTGACTCCTGCCGGTATTGCGCTCAACTGTATTTATACTTGTCATCATCCAACTCCCACTAGCCTGCGAATCAACGTTACTTTATACATTAAATAAATCGACAACTAACAGGTTTATTCTTGAATATCTTTTATTTTTTCTCTAAAGTATTTGACTACGCGATCGCAAAATAATATAATATTGTATAATTATTAATGTGTTTCTGGAAAATAACTATGATTTATCTATTCAACCTAGTCGTCGTCGTTGTCGTGCTTATTACTGCCACATGTTGACAGCCGGGTTATAATTGATTTTTAAAGACCCGGGCTGAAGAGTCCGGGTCTTTAACTTTACCCACAGGAGAGGATCACTATGAAAGGAACAAAGCTATTTGTCGAGGCATTACGCAATGAAGGGGTAGATACCGTATTTGGTTACCCCGGTGGAGCTCTTATTCCACTCTTTGACGAACTTGTAGAAGCCAAAGACATCAACTTTATCCTCCCCCGCCATGAACAAGCCGGTGCTCATGGTGCCGATGGTTACGCGCGGGTTACCGGTAAGCCTGGGGTTGTCATTGCTACCAGTGGCCCAGGAGCCACTAACCTAGTTACTGGTATTGCCAACGCGCACATGGACTCTATCCCTATGGTAGCCTTTACCGGTCAGGTAAAGACTCATCTCATCGGTAATGATGCCTTTCAAGAAGTTGATGTCACTGGTATTACCCGCTCAATTTGCAAGCATAACTACCTGATCAAGAACCCTGAAGAGATGCCGCATATTATCCGTGAAGCCTTTCACCTGGCGACCACCGGCCGCCCAGGCCCAGTCGTAGTTGATCTACCGGTAAATATCACCACCGCTGACATTCAAACCCCGGTACAGACCGAGGTAGATCTGCCTGGGTACGCGCCAAAACTCCGCGGCAACCAACAACAGATCGAAAAAGCGGCAGAGCTCATCAACTCAGCTAAAGCGCCATTACTCTACATTGGGGGCGGAATCATTGCCAGCAAAGCGGAGGATAAAATCATTGAACTCGCAGAAAAGGGTAATATCCCGGTAACCTCAACCCTGATGGGGCTTGGAGCCTTCCCGGATACGCATCCGTTATCGCTCAAGATGCTTGGCATGCACGGTACCGCCTACGCCAACTATGCCACCAGCAACTGTGACGTACTGATCGCCATCGGTTCACGATTTGATGACCGGGTTACCGGTAAACTTGATGAATTTGCCAGTGGGGCCAAGATCATCCACATTGATATAGACCCGACCTCGGTCAGCAAAAACGTTCCGGTAGACATTCCGATTGTCGGTGATGCCGGGATGGTTTTAAGCGATCTTATATGTAAAATCAAGGATAACCCGCGGACTAGCTGGCTTGAGCAGATAAACGCTTGGAAAGAAAGCCATCCGCTCAAATATTGCAAGGACGGGCTCAAGCCGCAATATATTATTGAACGGCTATACGAGCTTACCAAAGACCGTAAAACAATTATCTCCACCGAGGTCGGACAACACCAGATGTGGACTGCCCTCTTCTATAAATTTACCCGTAGCCGCACTCTGGTAACCAGTGGCGGTCTGGGTACTATGGGCTTCGGCTTACCAGCAGCTATCGGCGCTCAGGTCGGCAAGCCGGATCATCTGGTCGTCGATATTGCTGGAGACGGTTCGATTCAGATGAATATCCAGGAGTTGATCACCCTCAAGAATTACCAGCTCCCGGTGAAGATACTGATCTTGAATAATGGCTACCTCGGTATGGTACGCCAGTGGCAGCAACTCTTTTTCAATGAAAAATATGCCTTTACCGACCTCAACAACAATCCCAACTTTGTCGACATTGCGACAGCTTACGGCATAAAGGGAATGGTGCTAGAGACAAAAGCTGACACTGATAAGGTACTACAGGAAATGATCGCTCACAACGGCCCGGTACTGGTTGACGCGAGAGTAGATCGGGAGGAAAACGTATTTCCCATGGTACCTGCCGGCGAAGCACTAGACCGCATGATCGGCGGCATGGCATAAAGCGCCAACAAAGTTTAATTCTACCTAACAAACAAGTTATTTATAAATATTTTAATAGAAAATAAGACAGTATATTATTATGATAAAGCTAGTTATTAAATTCAACGTGAGTCCAGTGCTTGTTAACGTGATACTCCCTGCCACGAGTTGAGCAGTCTGGTTAGAATTGTTTTTTCACTGCCCGGACTGCAATGTCCGGGCATTTTTTATAAATAAGATTGGAGAGCATAAAATGAAAGGTACAACATTATTAATCAAAGCCTTGGTCAATGAAGGTGTTGACACTATCTTCGGCTACCCCGGGGCAGCCCTTATCCCCTTGTTTCACGAGCTGGTCGATTGCAAGGAGATTAAATTTATCCTGCCCCGCCATGAGCAGGCGGGTGTCCATGCCGCAGACGGTTACGCCCGAGTTACCGGCAAACCCGGAGTAATTATCGCCACCAGTGGCCCCGGTGCAACCAATCTGGTCACTGGTATAGCCAACGCCCACATGGACTCAATCCCCCTGGTCGCCATTACCGGGCAGGTCAAGACCCATCTTATCGGTAACGACGCCTTCCAGGAGGTCGATACCATCGGGGTTACCCGCTCTATCTGCAAGCATAATTACCTGGTTAAAAACCCGGAAGAGCTACCACATGTCATCTCCGAAGCCTTCCATATCGCCAAAACCGGACGTCCCGGCCCGGTCGTTATTGATCTACCGGTAGATATCACCACAGCAGAGATCAAAACTCCGGTACAGACCGAGGTTATGATTCCAAGCTACCGCCCTAACACCATCGGCAACCCCCGGCAAATAAGCAAAGCTGCGACCTTGATAAATCAAGCCAAATCCCCCCTGCTGTATATTGGTGGCGGCGTAATCACCAGTGGCGCAGAAGCAGAGATACTCCAACTCGCTGAAAAAGGCAATATCCCCGTAACCTCAACCCTGATGGCTCTCGGTGCGTTTCCCGATACCCACCCATTAGCACTAAAGATGCTCGGCATGCACGGTACCGCCTACGCCAACCACGCCACCAATAACTGCGATACCCTTATCGCTGTCGGCGCCCGTTTTGATGACAGAGTTACGGGAAAACTTGATGAATTCGCCGCCAAGGCCAAGATCATTCACATAGATATTGATCCGACCTCAGTCAGCAAAAATGTACCGGTTGACATCCCGATAGTTGGTGATGCAAAGAAAGTTCTCCAAGAACTGATAAAAGAGGTTGACGCGACAGAACACACCGCATGGCTTGAGCAGATCAATGAATGGAAGCGCCAGTATCCACTCACCTACAATGAACATGGCCTCAAACCCCAATACATTATAGAGAAACTCTGGGAGCTTACCCAAAACCGCGATACCATTATCAGCACCGAGGTAGGTCAACACCAGATGTGGGCGGCTCTCTTCTATAAATTTACCAAGAGCCACACCCTTGTTACCAGCGGTGGCTTGGGAACGATGGGGTTTGGTCTCCCCGCCGCTATCGGTGCCCAACTCGGAAAACCAGACCACCTGGTTATCGATATTGCTGGCGACGGTTCGATTCAAATGAACATTCAGGAGCTTATCACTCTCAAGACCAACAAACTCCCGGTAAAAATTCTGATCCTCAATAACAGCTACTTAGGTATGGTTCGGCAGTGGCAGGAACTCTTCTTCGACGAGAAATACGCCTTTACCGACCTCTACGACAATCCTGACTTCGTACGTGTTGCCGAGGCATACGACATCAAAGGTATAATGCTTGAGCAGAAAGAGGATACTGAGCGTATCCTCACCGAGATGATCGAGTATGACGGACCGGTCATCGTCAACGCCATAGTCGAACGCGAAGAGAACGTCTACCCTATGGTTCCGGCAGGAGAAGCCATCGACCGCATGATCGGGGGGATGGCCTAGTCCGCCCCCACAATAATGTGCTTTTTGTACCTTCAAAACTTAGCTGACCCCAAACTTCTCAGGTTATCCGCGCCGAATACGCCGGATAACCTGATTTTTGCACAAACGATCATAAATTATCAAATAAAGGATCAATATTAGATATTTTTTTCTCTTTATTTTCAAAAAAACCACATCCTAACTGTTTTTTAGCATGGTTTTATAGCATGTTTTTCGTATAATGAGGAAAAATTTTTGATGAAGGTATTGATCAAATCAGTCTATAATGATCAGTATTTTGGGTATTTTAATTTGTTTTACTAACGTATAAGGAAAATACTTATGAGTAATTTCACCCACGAAATTGAGCACATGTGTCCTATCACCAAAGGAGCCAAGCACGGTCCGGCTCCAATTCCACAGGAAGGTCAGTGGACAAAAGCAACAAAGATCGAGGACATCAGCGGTTTTACCCACGGTGTGGGTTGGTGTGCACCACAGCAAGGTGCCTGCAAGTTGACTCTCAATGTCAAAAACGGTATCATTGAAGAAGCTCTTGTCGAGACACTTGGCTGTACAGGTATGACTCACTCAGCGGCAATGGCAGGTGAAATCCTCGCAGGTAAGACCATCCTTGAAGCCCTCAATACCGACCTCGTATGTGATGCGATCAACACCGCCATGCGTGAACTATTCCTCCAGATCGTATACGGTCGTACCCAGAGTGCATTCTCAGAGAACGGTCTGCCTATCGGAGCGGCTCTTGAGGATCTAGGTAAGGGACTCTGCAGCGTAACCGCTACTATTCACAGCACCAAGGCCAAGGGGGTTCGTTATCTGGAGACAACCGAAGGTTATATTGTTGAGATTGCTCTTGACGACAATGACGAAGTCATCGGTTACAAATACATCAAGACCGGGGTAATGATGGAAAACATTACGCAGAAGGGTATGGATCCTGCCGAAGCGTTGAAGAAGGCTACAGGAACTTATGGCCGTTTTGCCGATGCGGCCAAGACTATCAACCCACGTTGCGAATAGTTAGCCCAATAATTTTTTATTATTAACAATTACTCTAATTCACAGGAGAAGATAAATGGCATTATTTGAAGGATATGAACGCAGAATCAAGCAGATTGATGCGTTACTTAGTCAGTACGGCATATCTTCAGTAGAAGACTGCGACAAAATTTGCAAGGAAAAAGGCATTGATGTAAACCAGATTGTCAAGGAAGTACAGCCAATCGCTTTTGATAATGCAGGTTGGGCGTACACTGTTGGTGCAGCTGTAGCTATCAAAAAAGGACAGACCAAGGCTGCTGATATTGCCTGCACCCTCGGTGAAGGTTTGCAAAGCTTCTGTATCCCGGGTTCCGTTGCTGATGACCGAAAGGTAGGTATTGGTCACGGTAATCTCGCCTCCATGCTCCTCAAGGAAGAGACCACCTGTTTTGCCTTTACCGCCGGTCACGAATCATTTGCCGCTGCTGAAGGTGCTATCGGTCTTGCCCGCTCTGCCAACAAAGCTCGTAAAGAACCTCTGCGCGTAATCCTCAACGGTTTGGGCAAGGATGCCGCTCAGATCATCAGCCGTATCAATGGCTTTACTCACGTTGAGACCGATTTTAACTATGCAACCGGTGAAGTAACAGTTGTCAGCAAGAGGTCTTACTCTGAGGGGGAACGTGCTGCGGTAAATTGCTACGGAGCAGATGATGTACGCGAAGGTGTAGCAATCATGCACCTTGAAGATGTTGACGTGGCAATCACTGGTAACAGTACCAACCCAACCCGTTTCCAGCACCCAGTAATGGCTACTTACAAGAAGGAATGCATCCTCAAGGGTAAGACCTTCTTCTCTGTTGCTTCCGGTGGTGGTACCGGCCGTACCCTACACCCTGACAACATGGCTGCTGGCCCCGCTTCATACGGTATGACCGACACCATGGGGCGTATGCACAGTGACGCGCAGTTTGCCGGTTCTTCTTCAGTTCCAGCACACGTAGAGATGATGGGACTTATCGGTATGGGTAACAACCCAATGGTAGGCGCATCAGTAGCAGTTGCTGTAGCAGTTGAAAAATCAAACTAAGCTCTAATTATAAGCTTATCCTTGCACTCTCTATTTTCATATAGAGAGTGCAGTTTTTCCATGGTTACCCCCCGCTTTTCGTTATCACCATACACAATATTGAACAACTATTACCCCAAAATATGTAATCTGACCACACAAAACCAATCCCCGGTAACACCAATTTTACCGATGTAATACTACAAAGAGCTTAGACAGGCCTTTACCCGTATCAACCCTTTCCACAAGGCCGTAGGACAAGGCCAAATTAGTTTTTTTCAAAATAGCCTAGAATATTAACAGGCTTTACTTATAATTTAATAAGAAATTGCTTAATAAAGCATATACAACATATAGTGAAGTCGAAGGACATGGACTATTATTTTAACACAAACACATAAAGCAGATAACATTCTTGCAAGGTGACAATTATGGCTATACTATACTTTGTCCGCCACGGACAGACCGAACACAATGCAAATCATATCATTCAGGGACAGATAGACTCCTCCCTTACCGAACTCGGTATTGCTCAGGCTGTTGAAGCGGCAGAGAAGCTCAAGAACACCACATTTGCCGCTTGCTACCACTCACCCTTGGGTAGAACCACTACTACCGCCCAGACCATTCTGCAACACCATGATATTCCGGTATACATAAAACCCGAACTTATGGAGTTCAACATGGGGATTCTAGAGGGTAAAATCAATGATCACACGATACACGGTGAAGCTTTTGAGAATTTTGCCAAGTTCCCAGATCGCTATACCACACCGATAGAAAACGGCGAGACCTACACTACTCTGACTAAGCGGGTGCAGAACTGCTGCCGGGAAATTGCCGCCAGCCACGCCCCAGAGGCGAATGTCCTCATAGTAACCCATGGCGGGCCGATCAGATCCATTGTAAATCCTCTTATCAATAAACCACTACGTGCATTCTGGCTAGATCCAGATGTAACTCCGGCCAGTATCAGTATGGTCAGATGGGATAAAGACTCGGCTCCGGAACTACTGACCTTTGCCGATATTGCAAGAGAAGCAATTACCTACAACTTTGAAGACCTGGATCAGACGAGTATCATCCGCCCGAACTGATCAATAATGGAGTAAGAGCAATGGCATTATTATATATCGTCCGCCATGGACAGACCGAGTACAATGCCCAGCATATTGTGCAGGGACGTTGTGACTCACCCCTTACCGATCTCGGTGTTAAACAGGTTAATGAGACTGCGGAGCAGCTCAAAGACATTGATTTCTCCGCCTGTTACTACTCTCCCCTCGGGCGTACAACTACTACCGCCGATATCCTGCTACAACATCATAATATCGAGCGTATCCCCCATGAAGGGCTGATGGAGATCTACCTAGGAACCTTGGAGGGTAAGAGCTTCTTTAGCAAAGAGCATGCAGATGATTTTACCGCATTTTGGAAGTATCCGGACAAATTCACCGGGGAGAAGAACCAGGCCGAAAGCTATGACGCGCTGGAAGAACGTATCTACAATTGCTATCGTGAGATAATCGCCAAGCATGAAGAAGACGAGCCCTTACTCATTGTCTCGCATGGAGCCGCCATCAGATCCTTCATCAACCCTATTCTTAACCGACCCAGAACTGAATTCTGGGCAAAACCTGAGGTCAAACCGGCAAGCATCAGCATTGTGAAATGGGCATCCCAAGCCAATCCTGAACTGATCTCATATGCCGGCATATGCAAAGAAGATATCTGAACCAGACTGAAATACAACTGTTATGCAGAATACCAAAATATTGGGTGAATGAAAGAAAAGGTAATATATGGCAATATTATATTTAGTTCGTCATGGCAAGACCGTATTCAACGAAGAACGCCGCTATCAGGGTGGTGGCTGTGACTCAGACCTTACTGAACTCGGTATTACCCAAGCCGAGGAGACCGCAGAGAAACTCAAAGGGATAACATTTTCTACCTGCTACTCGTCACCTTTACCCCGGGTACAGAAGACAGCCGAAATAATTCTCAAGTACCATAGTATCACCAACATTGAAGATCCAGCGCTCAAGGAACTTGACTTCGGAGATTGGGAGGGCATGAAGTTCGATAAGGAATTCGCCCCGGATCCGATGTACCGGGAGTTTTGGGAACACCCCGAGCTCTTCACTGGTAAAAACAGTAACGGGGAAAACTGCACCAACCTCATGCAACGTATTTACGCTGGTATTAAAGCTATCTCCAAACGCCATACCCCTGAAGAGAAGATTCTCATAGTCTCACATGGCGGAGCAATCAATGCCTTTCTAAATGTCTGCCTGGGTATCCCGCTGGAGAAATTCTGGGTTCTTCCCCGTATTAAACAAGCAAGCATAACCATTGTCGACTGGACGGCTGAAAAAGATCCAGAGGTAATTCAGATTGCCGGCACCCCGCTTGCTGAGATTAAATATTAATTAGTCGATACCAAAAAAAACGTATTAACATGATATATTGCGATTTTAACTGTATTTTATAGCAACATGCTTTTTTATAAAAAGGTGAACGCTGCGCTTTTAACTACTTATTACCAATAGCTCTACGTAATCATATCGTGAAAATCGCGATCAAACGCACAGCATTTGCAAGGTTGTAAGGGCGAGTAGCCCTTACTCTAGGGATTTAGGGATTTTGATGCCCATAAAGGGTACAGAATATCCCCAAGAAAGAAAGAGAAAACACAATGGCTCTATTTTATTTAGTTCGCCACGGACAGACCGAATGGAACCTTGCAGGAAAAATGCAAGGACAAGAAGATTCACCCCTCACAGAACTCGGTAGAGAGCAAGCAGCTGCTTCTGCTACAGAACTACAGGATGTCGCCTTTACCCACTGTTACCATTCACCCTTGGGGCGCACCCAAGATACCGCTAAGATTCTCCTCAAGGGCAGAACCGGGATCGAACTCCAACCGAGTCCTGATTTCATTGAGATTGGTTTTGGTATTTGGGAAGGCACTAAGAATAAACGGGCGGATCATGAAGTTGTCAGGTCTGAGACTGAACGCGAACTCCATAACTTCTGGTTCGCCCCCGATATCTTCAAAGGCGCACCTGAAACTGGTGAAGACTTCTATCAGTTGCAAGCTAGGCTGTACAATGGCGTAGAAAAACTCATGGAGAAACACAGCAAGACAGATACAGTACTTATTGTCTCACACTGCGCTGCCATCAGAGCCTTCCTGAATAAGTGTATTGGTAGGGAAATAAAAGAATTCTGGGCTCTACCGAAGACCGAACCTGCCAGCATCAGTATTGTCCGCTGGGATCAAGGTCAAACTCCAGAGGTCTTACGCTATTCAGGACACGATATTTCCGAGCTCGCACAGTTTGCATAAAAAGGAGTACTAAAGTGTTGAGTATCACCCCTTATGAGTGTGCCCAAATGATTCTGGAGGGCAAGGTCTGCGCCTTCTCTGGCGCCGGTATCTCGACTGCAGCAGGAATACCGGATTTTCGAGGTGCTGGTGGACTATATGCCTCCGGCCGATACAATCCTGACACAGTCTTTGATATCTCATATTTTAGAAGGGATCCCAAACCCTTCTTCGACTTCTCCCGCGAGTTACTCGACATTGTGGAACACCTACAACCGACCAAAACGCATTATCTGCTTGCTAAGCTAGAGAAAAGAGGGCTTGTCCGCTCAGTAATCACACAGAATATTGATCCCTTTCACCAACTTGCAGGCTCAAAAAAAGTCACATGTCTACATGGGAATTATTCCACAGCCCATTGCTTACAGTGCGCAAAAATGTATGATTACACCAGCTTCAGTGCAATGCTCAGAGAATACGAGATCCCGCGCTGCGCCGAGTGCGGTGGAATAATCAAACCGGATATTGTCTTCTTTGGTGAAGCGGTATATGGTGTTGACAAAGCTGTAACCGAGGTAACTGAATCCAAGCTGCTCTTGGTACTCGGTTCATCATTAGTAGTCCATCCGGCAGCGAGCCTGCCCGGACTGGCCAGCAGGGTGATTGTGGTCAATAAAGGAAATGTCCACCTTCCGAACAACCGAAATCTGTATTATGTAAATTCCGACCTTGACCAGTTTTTTACAGAGGTTGAAGAGGAACTTAAGCTATAATTTTGTGGTGAGCTATGCGACTGCGCTGCCTCTCTGGCAGTGAGGAAAGTCCGGCCACTATAGAGCAAGGGATGTGGGTAACACCCACCAGAGGTAACTCTAGCGACAGGCAACAGAGAACAGACCGCCGATGGTGTATTCGTACACACAGGTAAGGGTGAAACGGTAGAGTAAGAGCCTACCGCTCTCTTGGTGACAAGAGAGGCACGGCGACTGCCCCCCAGTGCAAGTGCAAGTAGTGACCCGGTTAGTGCGAAGATATCCTTTGAGGTATCAGCGGAGTTGCTCGCTTCGCAGCAGGGTCCGGTAGCGCGCTAGAATCTGTAGGTAACTACAGGTCAAGTTAAATAGTCGCACTCGACAGAAGCCGGCTTATCGGCTCACCACGCTTAACTGAGAGAGCAGCCGGCCGCAGCCAGCTGCTCTCTCTTCACAAACAATAACCTACCGCTCCAGACTCAGTTATTACGCATAGCATAGACCATTTTATCCAGTAAGGTTCGAGTAAAGGGACTATCCACTTTCATATAGCTGATAGCATAGAGCGAATACCCAACATCCTTGGCCACCCAGAGAAATAATTCGTCCAGACACTTATACTTTGGGGCAAAGAGAGATTGTGAAGACCAAGCTTCGAGAAATTTGGTTCTGAGTTCAGGTCGCTGATTAAGGTAGGCAAAGAATCCCTTTACGCCCAGCTTGATATTCTTGACACACTTATTCTTGCCGAGGCAGGGATACTTTTTAAATTCTTCCTCGGTATAGAGAAGGATTATCGCAGCCATTACCTTATAAGTACTACCACTATTCAAGTATTGATCACGATAAGCATCGGCGATCTTTAGATCCAATTGATCCAGATAAAAGGTATAATACAAATCAGCAGTCATTGGACTCTCTTTGAAATAGAAATCCGAACTCAGGGTAATACTACTCAGAGCTACCATTTTCGATCCGATCTTGACCTTCTCCCGAGCATGAGCCGAATCACCCATCCCCCACCCTAGGATCAGAAAAAAAATCAATAGTATTATCTTCTTCCAGTTTGAATTCAAATTAAAAGTATTGATGATATACCCCTTACATAATATTACTTGGATTCAAGTTCTAAGTGCAACACTTGCACTTTTACAAAGCCAGTTTATATACCTTGAGCGGGCTTTTAAATCCCAGTCTCTTTCTTGGTCGACTGTTAACCTTCTTTTCTACTGCTTGCAGCTCTTTTTGTGATACATTCAGCAGTTACTTATAATAATATAAACAAAATTAAATTTATTTTAAAGAGTAATTTGGTTTTCCTAAGATAAACTTTGAATCAAAGTCACTTCTGTTTAAGGGAAACCGCTTGGAGCTAGCCACAATACCGCTAAATATTATACAAATACTAGCCAAACACCAATAAATTAATTTACACTCATGTCACTCAACTTCCCTAATATCTAATAATGGATTTCTAGCTAGAATTTGCAAGATTATTTTCAGATAATTTGATAGCTATGTTATCGCGGCGATAGTTATGTCCTTACTATCAAGAATTAATAGCTCAAACATTTAAAAAAAATAAGCTTCAGAAATTATAGATGACAACAATTTTCCTTACTGATTGTTCCATAACAGCTTAAATTAATCCCAATAATATAGCTTGTCATAACTAAATAATTTTTACCGGAAACCACTTGCACACAAAAAATACGTACGGTTGTACAATAACAATTTTCCTAACTCTTAGCATACAGCAGAAGAAACAGCCAAATCTTCTTCTAGCTCATTATACAACAGACACTTAGAGTATTTTACCCAAAATAAAACTCAAAACAGACCTAATTAATAGTATAAAAATAATTAAGGAGTTAACATTTCTCTAGCACTAATAAAAATAATCCTTGCTGATTGTTTAACAATAAGTATCATAATAAGCAAGAAAGTACTATCTTATTTGTTTGAGAGGAAAAAATGTTAAAGGGTAAATCAATATTAATAACCGGGGGTACAGGCTCATTTGGAAAGATGTTTACCAGAATTGTCCTTGAAAGGTACCCAGAAGTAGAACGAATTGTCATATATTCCCGAGATGAATTCAAGCAATTCAATATGGGAAATATGCAGGAGTTTAAAGACAATGACAAACTAAGATTCTTTATCGGAGATATTAGAGATAAAGAACGTTTAATGCGCGCTCTCAAAGGCGTTGATACGGTTATTCATGCAGCAGCTCTAAAGCAGGTACCGGCTTGCGAATACAATCCATTTGAAGCGGTCAAAACCAATGTCCTAGGAGCACAGAATTTAATAGACACATGTATTGACCAGAACGTCGAGCATGTAGTCGCACTTTCCACCGACAAAGCCTGCGCTCCGGTAAATCTATATGGTGCGACAAAACTCTGCTCAGATAAACTCTTTATTGCCGGCAATGCCTATACTGGGCAATCAAATACAAAATTTTCAGTAGTACGGTACGGTAATGTTGCAGGTTCACGTGGTTCAGTGATCCCCTTTTTCAAAAAATTAGCTACTGAAGGTGCTACAGAACTCCCAATTACCGACGCAAACATGACCCGCTTCTGGCTCAAGCTTGAAGATGCAGTAGAATTAGTCTTTACTGCGCTTAATACGATGTCAGGAGGTGAGCTGTACGTTAAAAAGATACCTTCCATGCGTATGCCTGACCTAGCAACAGCAATAGCCCCAGACCTAAAGCAAAAAATTGTAGGAATTCGTCCAGGTGAGAAGATTCATGAAATGATGATATCACGTGAAGATGCGCGTCACACAATAGAATATCCTGACTACTATATTATCCAGCCTCATTTTGAATGGTGGGATTCAGAAAAGCTTCATACTACCGGCTCGCCTGTACCTGCCGATTTTGAATATCATAGCGGCAATAATACAGAATGGCTCTCAGTCGAAGATATGCAAAAACTAATAAATGATATTGAATAATAATAATTGATTTGCACCTAAGTCAACGATTCTGCAAAGGAACTTAGAACTCTACGCAAAGAGAACATAAGATTAAAACAAAAGATTAATAACTTTAAAAAAAAAATGCGACAGCATTCATTGCATAAGAGTGCCTGTAAGATACGCTTGGATTCTATCTCACAGTGATTAACTTTCTATTACTGAGATGTATAAGGCTCTCAAAGTAAGCAGAAGTGGATATTATTCATACAGGTGTATCGAGAAGTATGCTCGTGTTTTCCATAAGGGTTACAGAGGTATTTATGTGTATAAAAAGGCACATTAAGGATAGATATTTCATAAGTATTACTGAAGCAAATAAAGAGGTCTTCTAATATATCAAGATACTTTATAATATCAGTAGGCGTAACAAGTACTTAGGTGTATCTCAGACCAGTCCAGGTTACGCCCTGCGCTTTATTTCTAACTTTTTTGAGTCCACCCTATATTATTCTTACTTTTGTCTGGAAAATTAGTCCAACACATTTCTCTATGCATCTTCAGCTTACTACACTACCAATTTTACTCTTATTTTATACTTAATATCCTATTTTTTTATTAAATGAAATACTAATTGAATTATTTTTAAAATCATCTTGAATTACCCACCGAAATTTGTATCATAAGCCAATCCCCACCAAACCAATAGACTTACTAGACTTTATACTCCCTGAAAGGTTATAATGAAACTGACAACTAAGAGTGAATACTCACTTCTAGCTCTGATCTATCTGGCAAGAAACCCTGACGAAAACTATATAAGCATTGATGTGATCTGTGAGAAATACGATATTTCCAAAAAATATCTAGAAACTTTAGCGACCATACTGCGGCAAAACCATTATATTGTCACCAAACGTGGAGCAAACGGAGGTTATAAATTAGCCAGGCCTGCAGCTGAAATTAGTGTAGCCGATATTATACGCCTAATGGATGGAGCGCTCGCCCCCACTGAGTCGGTAAGTGAGTACTTTTATGCCGATACTCCTCTGCTCAAAGAACAAAAAGTGCTCAAAGTATTCAGAGAGATTAGGGACTATATTGCTCATAAACTCGAAAAGTTGACACTTGCGGAGCTGATTTAAACTAAAGAACATACAAACCGCATAAGCTCAAGCTCAGTGCTGATTATACTTCAGGAGAAACACTATGAGAAAAAGAAACACGAATAATCAAAAAGTTATGGGCTGGGAAATTGCACAGGAGAAGAATACCCAAACTTTTCGTGAGCGTTTACGAATCAATCATAATGAGATTAAGGCCATGCTAATTGCTGTAGTCGTATTGACAGCTGTCTTCATACTCGGATGCTGGCTGGCAGGGAATCCTTTTGCTGGTACCAGTCGAATTGCGTCCCGGGCGGTAACTGAAATCGACAGTGCTCTAGCGGGTAATAATTGGCAGGTTGTCTGGAGTGTGGTTGTTCTGGCAATTGTTTTTGAGTTTCTTGATTCAGCCGCAGGGATGGGGTATGGTACGGCATTTACTCCTATTCTGCTTATGTTGGGGTATGAGCCGATGCAGATTGTGCCGGTGATAATGATTCAACAGGCTTGTGCGGGGTTGACCTCAGCTTACGTACATAAGGAATATGGTAATATCGAATGGAGCCTAAAACCAATGTCTGAGACCACCAAATTATGGCTGATAATTGCTATCACTGGCAGTCTGGCTGTAATATTCTCTATTACTTCGATATATGGCATCTTAAAATTAGGGAAATTCTGGATAAAGCTCTATGTTGCTATTCTGTTGCTGGGTATGGGAGTGATCTCCTTGATTCATGCTAAGAGGGCTCAGAATTATCATCCTGGCATGATGTATTTTTATGGTGCTTTGGCTGGATTTAATAAGGGAATTGGGGGGGGCGGTTATGGCCCGGTTGTTACCGTTGGTGGCTTGCTCGCTGGGGTGCCAGCAAAGAGTATGCTTGCAGTTACCGCACTCTCTGAGGGTACAGTCTGTGTTGTGTCAATTATCGTTTGGTTTGTTCTATTGAAAAATGGGGTGAATATTGATTTTGTCCTCTTGCCGTCAATGATGCTTGGCAGTATTATTGCAGTTGTTTTTGCTCCATATGTGGTGCGGGTGCTTCCTGAGAAGCTCTGGAGGAATTTTGTCCCGGTTTATTGCTGTCTTATTGGAATTTATAGTTTGTATAAGATTCTCGCAACTCTATAACGTTTGCGCTGCAAAAAGATAGTAATAATTTATTGGAATAAAATATATAGAATAATAGTGCTGAATCATTATAATATTTTGCTTTGGGTTTAATTAAGAATTAAGAGATTAAAATATGACACAACTTTCATATCTGGAGCAGCTGGAAGCAGAGGCTATATATATAATCCGAGAAGTGGCGGCTGAGTGTGAAAACCCGGTAATGCTCTATTCTATTGGTAAGGATAGCTCGGTTATGCTACATCTGGCTTTAAAGGCATTTTATCCAGAAAAGCCTCCATTCCCTTTTATGCACATTGATACTACCTGGAAATTCAAGGAGATGATTACTTTCAGGGATTCTATAGCCGAGCGCTATGGTCTCGATCTGATTGTCTATACCAATGAACAGGGAGTTAAGGATAATATCAATCCTTTCGACCACGGCAGTGCTTATACCGATATAATGAAGACTCAGGCCTTGAAAGATAGCCTGAATAAGTATGGTTTTGATGCGGCATTCGGTGGTGCGAGACGGGATGAAGAAAAGTCGCGAGCCAAGGAACGAGTTTTTTCTTTTAGAAATTCTGCACATGCATGGGATCCGAAAAATCAGCGACCAGAGCTCTGGAAACTCTATAATACGCGGATAAATAAAGGTGAGAGCATAAGAGTATTCCCGCTCTCAAACTGGACGGAGAAGGATATTTGGAATTATATCAAGCAGGAAAATATCTCTATTGTACCGCTGTATTTTGCGAAAGAACGAAGCTTTATTGAGAGAGACGGAAATATTATTCTGATAGATGATGAGCGGATGCGTCTGAAGGCTGGGGAAGAGATTAAACAGGCATCGATACGTTTTAGAACTCTCGGTTGTTACCCGCTTACCGGTGGCTGTTATTCTACAGCCAAGACGTTGGAGGAGATAATTACTGAAACCCTGGGAGCGGTATCAAGTGAAAGAATTACCCGTGTAATCGATAATGAAGCAGCTGGAAGTATGGAACGGCGCAAGAGGGAGGGGTATTTTTAAAGTGAAGAGTCTGCTTAAATTTATTACTTGTGGTTCGGTTGATGATGGAAAGTCCACCCTTATTGGTCACATGCTCTATGATGCAAAACTTATTTTTGCTGATCAGAAACGAGCACTAGAGCTTGACAGTAAGCTGGGGAGTAATGAGGGTGAGATAGATTACTCGCTACTCCTTGATGGTCTGATGGCTGAACGTGAGCAAGGTATCACCATTGATGTCGCCTACAGATATTTTACTACCTCCGAGAGATCTTTCATTGTCGCAGATTGTCCGGGGCACGAGCAATATACTAGAAATATGGCGGTTGGCGCCTCTTTTGCAGATGTGGCGGTTATTCTTGTTGACGCTTCGGCTGGTATTGTTAAACAGACCAAGAGACATGCCCGTATCTGTGCGTTGATGGGGATAAAGCATATTGTTCTAGCGGTCAATAAGATGGATCTTATCGATTACGATCGGTATATCTTTGATGAAATTGCCGATGAATTCAAAGCACTTTGCGCGCAGCTAGAAGTTACAAGTGTGCAGATTATCCCTGTCTCTGCAACCGTAGGGGATAATGTAACCAAGAAATCTGCACAGACGCAATGGTATACGGGATTGTCTTTACTCGGATATCTTGAAAGTCTTGAAGTCGGTGCACAGAGTATTAATTCAGGTTTTATCATGCCGGTGCAGCGGGTGTGTAGGCCGAATCCGCAGTTTAGAGGTTTTCAGGGAGAGGTTCAGGCTGGTACAGTCGCAGTAGGTGATACGGTTAAAGCTCTGCCGAGTAATGAGGAGGCAGTAATTACCAAAATCCTGGTTACCGATAAAGAATGTGAATGTGCGCTGCAGGGACAGCCGGTTACTATCTGTACTGATAAAGAGATTGATATCTCCAGAGGTTCCGTACTGGTCAAGGATTTTCAGCCAAAGGTCAATAATCTGATAACGGCTAAAATACTCTGGATGGATAATCATAAACTGGTTATGGGCAGAAATTATTTTTTAAAATGTGGCACTAGAATTCTTCCCGCAACTGTCATCAAGATTAAGCATCGTGAAGATATAAATACAGGTAAGCATATCAATGCAGAAGTAGTTCATAAGAATGAGATTGCCGAGGTGGATATCTCGGTTTCGGAAAAGCTTATTTTTGACTCGTTCAAGCATAATCATTTTATGGGAAGCTTTATCCTAATAGACAGAGTATCAAATATGACCTCTGCTTGCGGGATAATTGAGCATGATATACGCCGCGGCAATAATATTATCTGGCACGAAACTGCTGTAACCCGTGAGTTTAGAGCCAACCAGAAAGCTCAGAAACCGCTGACTATCTGGTTTACCGGACTGAGCGGTTCAGGGAAGTCTACTATAGCCAACGCCATTGAGCTGCGTCTGACCGCTATGCATAAACATACGATGCTGCTGGATGGGGATAATGTCAGACATGGCCTGAATAATAATCTTGGTTTTACCGAGAAAGACCGTGTCGAGAATATCCGTAGAGTCGCCGAGGTTGCCAGACTGATGAATGATGCTGGGCTAATAACCATAACCGCTTTTATTTCACCATATAGTGAAGACCGAGAGAGCGCAAAGAAAATAATCGGCAGCGATAACTTTGTCGAAATTTATATCTGCACCCCGCTTGCAGAGTGTGAGAAACGTGATGTCAAAGGGCTGTATAAAAAGGCGCGCAATAATGAGATCCCAAACTTTACAGGTATCTCCAGCCCTTACGAACAACCTGTTAATCCGGCTCTAAGTATCGATACAACAAAGTTGAGCATCGAAGAGGCCGTTGATATGATAATAGACTACCTGAACTTATCCCGCAATTGATGCCTTAACTTCTTACTCGGGAGCAGATTAATAATCAATTTTCGTAGCTTTGATACGTAAAAGCCATCGAGCAAAGACCAAAATATCCTGTCTTTGAAGGTAATCTTTTTTACCGCAACCGAAACAGCCCACATAAGTATGGTAAGGTTATCCTTGGCGGTCAAAGGCATATATGCTGGCCTTTCGCTACCAAAGCATGACGGATACGGTCTAATAAATAACTGCTCACGTTTACAGAACTCCCTCGCTATCCTCTTTTCAATATCAGCATATGAGTCACAAACCTCTTTAATCAATGAATCATCAAGGGTCTCAATTGCCCGGCGCGAGTCGCCACCTTCAAGTTTCGCTAACAATTCCTCAAAATCTTCGTCACTGTATTTCTGCTGTATATCTTCATATACCAGTGACAAAGACTTAATTACATCATTTACCTTACGCGTACTGATATTGGAATTCTCATGCACAGGATTTGAGAACCCACTAGTATCACTAATACCAAGAATTTCCAGAAAATCTTCAATTAATGAAACCTCTTTAAAACGCTCTTTTTCAAAGGTTCTAACGAGTACATTATCATTGCCGAACAAAACTCCCAACTCAAAGATGTTATTCAATTGTTCCTTATATTCGTTATTATCTGTTACAAAGGTCTCAAGATCTGGATACCGAAGCGCTGAATCCTCCAGCAAATTATAGCGATAACTCCAAAGCGAACATAAATACTCTATTGCACTACGAACATATACAATTATCTTTACCTCAAAATCCCTGAATATCTCCTCCTTATAAAAGCTAAGATCTTTCAAATAGATAAAAGATTCTGAAGAGATTAAGATCCTATTATAGGGAGAAGCTCTAAGTTTAGAAAAAAGCTCTCCCACAATCTCCGGGCACGGCACAATATCCAGAATTGTTGTTTCAGGATCAATTTGGGTCAGATTGCCGGTAAACATTGAGTTGTAACAGTAGGCAAATGCTGAGTAATGTGTAGACCTGGGTTTTGCATAATAGAGATAATCAAGACCAAATTTATCTCTAAGCTCAACTTGATTCTTTCCTAAAAAACTCTGGAGCGAAGTTGTACCCGTTTTTGGAAAACCCACATGTATATATAGCTGCTTTTTCATTTTTCCGCTTTCACTTGTAAAATAACAATTCAACCTCGGAAGAACATGGCCTTGATCTTATCTTTAAAAACTCTGAGTGGGCGCCGATTTTTGGCATGGCTCCCTCCCTGCGCAATCCATTCTTTATAATTATCTTCCCACTGCTGATTGAAAGTTCCGTTCCAGAATTTACTGCTCCCTGCGGCATGTAACAGGGCAAAATTCAGGTCTTCATATCCGGGCTCGTTAGGGTTGGCAATATATGCAGCAGGTATAATCTCTGGCGTAATTTTAAATTCCTGAAAAGCCAGATCAAATATTCCCTGCTCCGGATGCATCAGGTATTCAGCTAACTCTTCAGTCTTCCTATAACAAAAATCATAAATCTGCTGATAATTCTCGAGCCTATCAGATATTGAAAAAGTACAAGCACACATTCCCTTTGCCCCCATATCATATCCAGGTACAGGCTTATGAAACTGCCCGCCAACATCCCCGCCACGTAAGGTAATTTTAAAATATCCCTGCCCAAAGTCTATAAGCTCCCTGAAATCTTTTCTGATCACCATATCATAATCCAGACAGATAACATTATGAAATTCATCGAGTAATTTCAATGCTTCAAACTTGGCATAGACCATCTTGGTAAATGCACTAAAAGTCAAGGCGTTGAACCGTGACGTATCGGCAATTGGGAAATTGTATTCGATAAATTTAACAGGAAAGATTGCAGACATAGCCTTGACGTCGCGTGAGCGCAATTTACCGTCATAAAAAATCCTTACTTCATCTACCCAGTCAAAACAGTACCTAGCTATATCAAAGAGCATGTTCCCTACAGCAAAGATCTGGTTTGAGGTTAGGCAAAATATTATAGCGCAGTTCTTTTTATTCATTATAGCCTCTATGTTTCGGTAATTGTACTGAATATTACTTGTTAGCTGATTTCCCATATGGGTAATTCACCTCGAATTTACTAAGAATTTCTCTGGCTTTACTTGAAAACACCGGTTTTTCCTCCTCCGGGAGGTCTGTCCAGGCCGGGGTCATAATATCGTCAAACTCCCCGCTCTCGGTCCAGCGGGCGCCTTTGATACCAAAGAAGAGCTGGGTAGCACCACAGGTGGTAATAGCGATCTTACCCATGTTCTTAATGTGTCTTCCCAGCGGCAGCGCGTACGCACCAGCACCAATCAGCGCTACATCAAATTCCAGCATGGAGATGTCTGAGATCATTTTCTGCAATACCTCGATATATGACGCGTAGTCGGCATTCTCGCCACCATAGGCCTGAATTGTTTTATAGGTGATCAAATCAAACTCCGGTAGTACATACGGGCTTTCGAATAAGGCTTCTCGTTTCTGGTATTGCTTGGTTATGGTGTCGGTGAAGGAAGTCGCGACCAGAACCTTCTTGCCTTTTAGCTGCCAGGTCCAGGGCTTGAAAAGGAGTAGAGGCAGAACCGAGTAGTAGGAGAGTGTGGGGATGTCTGGGCAGTACTCGTTGATAAAGAGACTTTCATTGTCTGTTCCCCAGACTGCCAGCATGTCACAAGCACGTATAGACTCGATGTACTCCTTGCTGAAGTAGTCGCCTATCTCTTCGACTGGAGGAAATATGCCAGAGAGAACCGCACCCTCATCGAGTACATGCTGATCATATGGCTGTTGCTGCTTGGGATTCTGTCGTTTATAATAGTATTCAGTAATGACTCTGGCTTCAGTGCCGCCAAGTCTGCCTATAAGCAACGGCTCACCTGCAGCAATGCCCTGAGCAATCAGCGCATTTGCCTCTGTCAGATCGTATTTGGCATTACTGAAGTAGGTTCTTTTACCCAACTTCTCCTCATATTCACGTATTATAAATCTATGGAACTTGTCACGTAGGCCTTTGTTTTTCAACAGCAGTTCCCTAAAAAACCCCATATTTTGTACTTTCTTAAAGGTTGAAGTGTTTTGAAAGTCTATAATTCAGTTTATAGCGTAGCTTACGCATCCCGGAATCCCTCTTGGGATGAATATTCTTCGGTATCTGGTAGTGCCTCTTAGTTCCTGATTTGAAGTGGCAATTAATTAAATCATTAATATGAGGGAATAACTGATATTTATTGAGTACCAGTTCCCGTGCTTCGGCAATTCTTTCCAGGTTTTGCTCGTAATAATTATTTGCAATTGCTTCACGTAAGACCGCTACGACACTCTCGGGGTTTGCCGGATCGATACGTAGATAAGATCCCTGAGGAAAATACTCGTCGATATTTGTTGCCCCCCAGTAGAGAGGAATTGTCCAGCAGAGAAAGCAGTCTGCTATCTTCTCGGTCCAATAATGCTGGGTTGAGAAATTTTCAATAGCCAGACTATACCTGTACGGTAGCAGACCTTCGGCTTTATCCGCGATATACTCAAAGCCACGGCCAAAGAGAGCATAATCGATCTGCTGAGCTCTCAGATATTTCAAGAGTTTCAAACGCAACTTATGCCCATGCAGATCTGCATTGGAACTGGTAACCCAGGAGAGATCATTTGTCTTTACGGATGCTTTTAATGCAACAAATTCATCATATGAAAAATTCGGAAACCAATGAGTACAGGGTTGGGAAGTATAACGACTGTCATCCCAGTTGGCAAAGACTCGGTCAAAATAGCGGTAAGAATCCCTTTCCCAGCGGCGAATCCGCGCGGGAGGTTCTTGGGATAGGAGCCAAGCTTCAGCGCATTCTACGGTAATATCACGGTCTGGATAGCTCAGACAGAGTAAGAGATCACATTCTGCGACATCTTCTACAGTAAATGTAATACCATCCCAGACTCCTGAGTTATGCGGAGTCTGTCTGAAGATATTGACATCCTTAAGATCGTGAACAATTCGTACCAGCATATTACCCACCTGTCTTATGGAGTTTACGTTGTTTCAGATAGTCCTTTACCCGGTATATACCCAGAGCTTTTTTCAACTTATAGGTCAATTTACGCTCTTTGGGGGCGAGCAGACGCGGAATAAATTTTCGTTTAGGTTCAGATGTCGGATTATAATATTTCCCAATCAAATTACATAAATACGGGTATATTGAATACTTGTTGAGAACAAGATCCCGGGCATGAACCAAAGCCTCAATATTCTTACTCCAACGATCTGTCGCTACTGCCTCTTCTATCATCTCCAGTGATGCCTGAAAATCATTTGGGTCTATCAGGATCATAGATTCCTCAGGGAAATAATTGAGAATATTCGGACAGCCATAGTATATAGGCATAGTCAACGCCAGAAAACAATCTGATATTTTATCCGAGCAATAATTCGGTACAACTGAATTCTCCATACCGATAGAGTACTTGTACGGGAACAACCCATCAAACTTTTCCGGCAGATAATTATGCCCCGAACCATAATGATCGAAATCTAGCCCCTTGGTCTTCAAGAATTCTATAAACTCCCGACGGAACTTGTGTCCAGACAGATTATTGGCAATGCTGATAATAGCACTCACCCTATCCTGTTTATTCCGACAATCTGAAACCGTAATCGACTTTAAGTCGGCAAAGCTTTTATCTAGACACCAAAGCTGTGGATATAACTCATGAATAATCTTGCCAGAGAATTCCGGGGCGATATCATCCCATTCGCTCTGAATAAGATCATAATATTTATAATTATCCTTAAAATGCGCGTAGCAAGCAACTGGGGGTTCATATGCCAGCAACCAAGCTGCATTATCTGGACATTTAACATCTATTTTTAACTGCTTTTCATCGAAGACAATCAATAGATCACACTCGTCTGATCCATAAGGCACAAACTCGATATCGGGATTCAATTCAGAAGCAGGTGGAAAGATTTCAGTTGGTATCTCCTTCCAGGGGCAGACCATCACGCGCATTGGTTACCTACCTTTCCTGGTTTTGATCCAGTTTTCAACTGGTTTTATGATAAATCTGAATTTTATAAATTGCCGAATATGCTTGAGAGTAATCTTTGTACACGAGGTTATAAACCAAGCCGTCAAATCTCTGGCGTTATACCACGGGGTCTGCCGATAAACCTTCCAGTACTCTTCTTTACGGAATACCTGAGAGTCAAGGAGCCACGGCTTGTCCTTCATTGCATAGTGGATAATACCCGGATGCGTCAGCGCCTCTTGGTACTCTGCTTTATCCTTATATGTATGACCAAACGGATAACAGATAGAATTCCACCTGAGTGGCAGCCGCAATGACTTTGCATACAATACATCGTTGAGAATATCTTGATCCATAAACTTGATCTTTTCCGGGTAATCGACGACATACTGCAGTAGTTGTGAGAGAATATCCTGCTCCCGCCAAGCTTTTAGATCCATCACCATTGTTCCGGTGTTGAAATAGAAGTACTCCTGGGGGATGCCGAGCCGTACCTTGTTCTCCTCGCTGATCGGATCCTCACACCCGGCAATAACCTTATCTCCCATATCGATACTGTAAATCTCTGCGAGTGAATCCATGACGATCATATCACTGTCTAAAAACACTATCCGCTCAACATCGGTTAAGTACTTCTGCGGTAGGAAATTATAGTACGAAGCGATAGGGAGGTAAGTTGCCGGACAGTCCTTAAGATCGTCATTATTGACAATATAATACTCGATCTCAAAGTCTTTCAGTGCTTTGAGCTTATTGATGCGGACTTTATTCTCCTCAGTAATTCCACCGTCTAAGACATGAAACTTGAACAGGTCAGAATCATTTGCATTTACAAGTATAGATGCAAGCATTACCCCGAGGTGCTGCGCATAATTATTGTCTGACAATGTACAAACATTTATAAGCATATTGCTTCTACCATTCTATTCTATAAGTAATATACAGTAAATATACTCAAAATATAACTGATTACAAGTCAGAGTTATTGAGCGTTTCAATAACAAACAAGACATCATCTGGCGTGTGCGAAAAGGAGATAGGCAGACTTAATGTCGTCCGGTGTATCTCTTCAGAGATCGGGAGCTGTTGTGACCCCAGTATATTCAAGAATGCCTCTTGCTTATGGGGGGGAACCGGGTAGTGTATCTCAGTCTTGATCCCTTTACCCAGGAGTAGCCGCTGTAGCCTATCCCGCTCTGGATGTCTAATATTGAAGATATGATAGACATCATGATACGCCTGATCTAGTTGCGGGAGGATATACTCTTTATCAAGGTTGTGCAGATAAAGCTCGGCAAGCCGACGTTTATGCTCATTGATCTGGTCAAGTTTTTTGAGCTTTACACTAAGAAGTAACGCCTGTACTTCATCCAGACGTGAATTATAACCAACATATTCAAAATAATATTTCTTATTTGAACCGTAATTCCTGAGTTTTCTAAGCTTATTTGCCAAAATAGTATCATTTGTAATAATTGCTCCCGCATCACCGAGAGCACCAAGATTCTTCGTAGGGTAGAAACTGAATGCCCCAACACCAAAAGTTCCGGCCAGCCTGCCGTTCTGCCTGGCGCCGTGTGCCTGCGCACAGTCTTCAATTACTTTCAGGCCGCGGCGCTCAGCGATAGCACAGATCTCCTCCATTGCCGAGATCTTGCCATAGAGATGCACCGGCAAGACAGCTACTGTCCTTGCGGTTATTGTATCTGCAATAAGCCCCGGATCAAGATTATAAGTACAGATATCCGGCTCCACTAGCACCGGCTTCATGCCGGCTCGCATAATGGCAATAATAGTAGCTATGTATGTATTTGATGGGACAATTATCTCTGAGCCCTGAGGAAAGTCATAGGCAACGATAGATAGAATAAGCGCATCCAGCCCGGAAGCTACTCCAATACAGTGCTTTACCCCGTGATAAGCTGCAAATTCATCTTCAAATTTTTCTACACCCTTACCCAGTATATACCAGCCGGAGTCTAAAAAATCCTTAAAAGCTGCTTGAAAGTCCTCAACAAATTCAGCGTTGGAATTTCTAAGATTCTCATAATCAATCATCGGCAGAGTAGCCCTCAAAGATATAGTCATCGGGATCAAAATTGGTAGACGCAAATACCTGGAGGATGCAGTCTGGGGTAAAGTCATACATCTTATGCCAATCGCTGGGATTGACAATCAGACATTGTGACGGCTTATCCAGCTCAAAGTGATCAATATTGCCTTTGCCGTCATTATTATAGATCTTGCACGAGCCTTTGAGGCAGATCAGCGCCTGCTTGGTCTCTTTATGGCGGTGCCGTCCACGTACAGAGTTATCGACTCCGTAGATATAAAAGATACGCTTTACGGCAAAGGGCATATCGAAATCTTCAATTACCGTCAAATTACCGCGTTCATCGGTAAAAGTCTTCAAACAAATCAGTTCAGCCATGTATAATTAACCTGTCTATCTAGAATAACTGGAAAAAAAGATCTAACACCCCATCTTTTCCAATAAATACCCCTTGTAATTACAGCGACAATTCAACGCCTCTACTGTGAACGGCCCGTCAATAGTACTCTGCCACTCTTCGATACAAGAGTATTTTTCCTTGAGGGCGGCAAGCAGTTTCTGCTCACTCAGCGCCCATACCGGGTACGAACAGGCATAAATCCACGCCGGGACGTTCTGAACCAGCACAACTTCTTGTGCACTCTCAGTCACCCCGGTTCGGTCAAAGATGATAAAGTCAATATCATGCTTCAGAATATTCTCAATAACGGCATACGGCTCGGCAATATACTGAATAACACTCGATAACAGCACCACATTGACCCTCTGCTCCTGTACACACTCATCAATCGTATAGTAAAACTTGAGCTCGGCATCGGCAAAATACTCTTGCCCGCAGGCCACATGATTATCTTGCTCAACAATATTCCACTTAATATCAAGTCCCTTAAAAAACCTCCTATTCTGATAATAAGTAGATCCGAGACTCCCGCCAAAATCAAGGACATTGAGCGAACCCTTATTTCTGGCGGCGACATATAATAAACTGCTCAGAAGCGGCCAAGAATACTCGATATGATCAAAGAGTACAGTGTCGCGCTCATGCACCGCCGTCCCGTTCTTTACCTGCAACAACGAGTCTTTATTCTTCTCAAGGATATTGGCGGAAGCATACCCCATACAGTGCGGCTCAGCCTCAGCAAAGGAAGTATAATTCCCCACGAACTCTATCAATTCGGCCTTCTTCCTGCGGAATAAATCTTTAAGCTTCATCTTCAGCAAGTTCCTTATGTTTTAAAGATAAACTCTTGCCAGAATCTTCTCCGGAACAAGAATAACGGATGCCGCAACATATACTTTAATGGTGAAATACGTGTATCCTTATGCTCTTCCAACTCGGCAGCCAGATCAGGAATAAAAATAGCCGGATGCTTGGTAACAACCAATTCTGAGGTTGCAGCATTGGCTAGAGGTGATTCAGGATTGGCACAATGAGTAGATTCCGCATCAAACCCGATGTTCGAGACCAGATTGACATTCGGTTTGACACACAAGCCATGATTGATCCAGATTGAATACACCCAGATCGACGCCCAGGACGAAGTCTCACCCGCATAGACACTCTCAAGCATTTCAGCCCAGTATTTTCGCATATGGGCATAAGGAAGCACTGTCTTAATGATATTATTGTCTCTGAATTCCAGGTAGTGGCTCATGTTACGGTCATAAAGCTTCCAGGCTCGCCTCCAGCTGGCCCAACCCCAGCAGTCTGCACGGGTCGAGAAAAAATAGTCTGCTGTCCCGCGTTTTATCCCGTTCTGAAAATTAGTACCGGATATAGACATTATTCTAGTATCATCTCTATATCTCTCCAGTAACTCTTGACAATAGGCAAAAAAACTGGGATTTGCTAGACAGTCCTCCTCAAGTATTATTCCCTCTTCAACCGCCCCAAAGAACCAAGTTATGGCCGTAGATACAGCTTCTCGGCACCCTAAATTCGTCTCCCTGAATAATGTCTTTACCTCGCACTCCCAATCAATCATCTCCAGCACCGCCGCTCTGGTTTCCTCGCATTTGTTATGCTCAGCCCCAGTGCGCCCTCCATCACCAGCAATAAAGAGTTGTAGCGGTTTTATAGCGCGAATAGCGCTAAACGCTCTCTGCGTGACCTCTTTCCTACGGAAGATCAGGAATAATACAGGAATCTTCAATGACATCGCTATACCTTATTTCTGCGGGCAATCAGCAGCTACCCGGTTTGAGCCGCTTCAGGATACTCGCCTTCTGCTTATAGTAAAAGCGCTTGATCTTCCCCAGTAGCGGCAGAAACTTATGGGATTTATTGAGATCAACCCCCATAAATGTCCCTTCGAATATCCCCGTTGGTTGATAATACTCAAACTCTTCACCATAAGTAGCCATGCAATACCCATATTTCAAAGCGTTTTCATACGGCTTTGGTGGTAGTTCTTTATTATCCAGCAATTCAAAGAGTTTATCCATATTTTCTGGTTTATAAACAGTATTAAGATGACTAAACAAAGCTGGCCCAAGCAATATAGATGGCTTACGCAAATAAACCGCTTCCACTCCAACCGTCGTTGAGAATGAAGCAATAACGATATCAGCTTTTTTTACAAGTTCATAACTGTCAACTTTTTCTCGCGGCAAGACAATACTAAGATTACTAGGCGAATTAGTCTTAAACTCTTCGAGCCTTTCCAGTTGTTCTCCAGAGTTAAATGCAATATTAGGGTGACATCTCAGTATAAAATGATACTCAGGTTTATCCTTATAGTATTCGCACAGCGTTCTAAATAATAGTATTTCATCTTTAAAGCACTGCAACGGTGCCCACGAATCATCAATCGAAATTTCATGCAGACTACTATTAAAAATAACAATATTATGCTTATTTCTATCAAAATCATCCGGCAATTTCGATGCTTCCTGATCTTTTGTATACGATAACCAGGCGGCTCCACTACCTTTAAGTTTAGCCTCAAACCATTGTTTCCCTATTTCTTGATAATTATTCCCAGATATCTTTTTAAGATTTTTAGTAACGAAAGCATCTAAAACCTTCTGATAATCATTGAAATAAGAATTCTCTATCAAGCAATATTTATTATAATTTGCGCCACGATCATGTACATAAAAGACAATATCATTGTCCTGACAGTACTTTAATAGTGGATAATACTCCGGAAATCTTCCACTAAAAAAAAACAAGCAATCGAAATTAATAGATTTGTGCAAGTCGATGAAACAATCCAATACACTTATGCTGTTAACCAAAGAATTAAAAATAAAATCATCCGGCATCTCAACAATATGATCAGCTTGTATGCTAACTATGCTTTTATAAGTTCGTGCAATATTATCACCAATATTAATATTTTTATACTTTATCTTGGCGAGTTCACTAAACGATTCATATTTTGTGAAAATATACTCTGGGTATCCGGAAAAATCTCTTTTTAAAGAAAACCTATTTTCAATAGGCAAATTGATTAAATCCATACCCTTATAGTACTTTGCCTGACAATAGTCACAAATCAACTTATCTTCATTTTCATACGCCACAGCACAGTATTTATTCAATCCACCCTTGCAGAACAAGGAGTACACCTCATCTCCTATCATTTGGGATTTATGCATCAACTCTAACTCCGTTTCAAAATGCGTATTATATGCGCAGTTAAAATTAACGAATAAACATCTTTTCATTTACAACTTTCCTTTTTTATCAGCAAAAGAATAATGATATTGATTTGTATTATGCTTTAACTATAGTATGAATATCATTGTTTAAAATACAATTTACCAAATATTATTATAATTAAGTATATTATTTAATCAATAAGGTGGATTCAAATTCCAAGTGCAACACTTGAGTGAAAGAAGAAATAGCAAGGTGGTCAATATATAGTTCGCCAAAACCTTCTATCTCAATTACTCAAGGAGAGCATGTGAAAAAGAAATATCGACACCTTACTTATGAAGATCGTACAGTTATCAAAGTACTATTGCAAGAGAATAAGAGCTATTCATATATTGCCAAGGTTCTCGGAGTACACAAAATCACTATAAGCAGAGAAATACAGCGTAATAGTGGTAGGCGTGGATATAGAAATTTACAAGCTCAAAGCAAAGCTAGGCTAAGGCGAGCAAAACCAAGAACGAAAAAACTTGACGAATATGTGATTGCATATATTATCAGGAAATTACGGAAATATTTTTCTCCTGAACAAATATCTGGTATTAGCAAAAAAACGCTAGGATTTACTATCTCTCATGAAAGTATATATCAGTTAATTATTGACGATAAAAAACGTGGTGAAAAGCTATATCTGCATCTAAGAATTAATGGCAGACGTAAGCAGAAGAGATGGTGCAGAAGTACTGATAATAGAGGAAGAATCAAGAATGCTATCAGTATAGACAAACGCCCTGGAGCCATCGAGAGACGCAAGAGAATAGGTGACTGGGAAGCAGATCTAGTAAGTGGGGCAAATCATAAAGGATACTTTGTTACTTTGCTTGAGCGCAAGAGTGGTTTATTAAGGCTTGGGTTCGTTAAAAATAAGAGCAGTGATCTTGTGAAAGCTGAAATCATCCGCTTACTGAAAGATTATAACGTTTATACAATAACTTATGATAATGGGAAAGAATTTGCAGATCACTACGGTGTGAATGCAGTTTTAGAGAGTAAGAGTTACTTCTGCCATCCGTACAGTGCCTGGGAGCGTGGCAGCAATGAGAATGTGAATGGGTTACTAAGGCAGTATTTCCCAAAAGATATGGAACTGTTGAATGTATCACAAGAAGGGCTGACTGCAGTAGAAGATAAGGTTAACAGTCGACCAAGAAAGAGACTGGGGTTTAAGAGTCCGCTTGAGGTATACAAACGGGCTGGTTGAAAGTTTCAAGTGTTGCACTTAGAACTTGAATCCAAGTAATATAACAGGACATTCATAATGAAAAAAGTACTTTTTGTCAACTTTAACTGTTATTGGAACCCTAATTTTGAAACAGAATTAGAGTTAATGCTTCAACATCAACGTGACAGAGACAAGGTGTATTCTCTACACTGTAGAGGAGAGCTGATGCAGGCATGCGCTTCAGCATTATTTAGCCCAACCAAACAGAAATTCTGTAAGCGCTGCCAGAAGAGATATAAATTGGGTTGCAAGCTCATTAATATACCTGAAGAGCACCAATTCTGTCTGGAAACACCGACTTCCTACCCGGATTATGTTTCAGACAGTTACAAAACGATGGAAGAGGTCAAAGCTATACAATATGATAATATCAATATCGGTTTCAGCATGTTTGAAAACATTATGCTACTCAGACGTGCTGAGGTTTTAGATCTATCAAAAATCAGCAAAGAACTCAAAACAGCTTTGAAAATAAGCTATATTGTGTACTCAAATTTCAAGAGATTGTGTACCGAAATAAACCCTGATTCGGTTTATGTATTTAACGGCAAACACCAGGAGTATGAACCACTTCTAAGCTACTGTGAAGTGCATAACATCGATTATTATTTTCATGAACGCGGAGCCAATAAAGACCGTTACATTCTTGGCAAAAACTGCCGTTGGCATGATTTTGATACACAACGTGGCTTTTTAATTGATGATCACAGCAAGAAGTACACGACTGATGATGAAAAGCTCTCTATTGAATGGTTCGAGAATAAACGCAAGGGGATAGATCATACGTGGTTCTCATTCACAAATGATCAAAAAAGCAGTTTATTACCAGAAGATTTTGATTGCAGTAAAAAGAATATAAGCTTTTTCAATTCATCTATGTGGGAAATGATCAATTATGATTCATGGCAACCCTATAAAGAATTTTCAGATGAAATAGAAATCATTAAACAGGTTTGCGCAGAATTTAGTAATGATAAGCATATACACTTCTATTTACGAATACATCCCCACCTTGGCTGGGAACCTACTACTCAGTTAGAGAGATTAATTGCCTTTAAGGATTACTGCCCCAAAAACTTGACCATTATCTATCCTGATGATAAAGTTGACACCTATGAATTAATTACTCAGTCTGATATCGTAGTTATTCCGTTTGGTTCTACTGTTGGTGTTGAATCGTGCTACTGGGGCACACCTGCTATTCTGCTTAATAAAGCTTCTTATCAAAATCTTGATGTTTGTTACCGCCCACAAAATATGGCAGAATTTATTTCTTTACTAAAACAAGATAATTTACCCCCAAAACCTAAAGAAAATAGCTACCGGTATGGTTATATATTCAGTACCTTTGGCAGAAAATTCAAATATTATAAAGCCAAAGACCTCTTTGAGGGGGAATTTCTCGGAGTAAATATCAAAAACGAGATTAAACTCAAAAATAAAATTAAAACTATGCTGGGGATAAAACACTAATTACTTATACAATCATAGTTAACTTTACGAAACTATAAACATAAAGCTTAATAATGATAGGGTATTGCAGTGACCTAGAAATTGCAGTGCCCTAGTTTATAGCATCAGCCCACGAATTAATCAATTACGACTCATATAGGCCTTCATTTAAAGGCGTACCTTTTGCCAAGTATTGCTTTGCTCTTTTACCAATAATTTGATTCAACATCCTTGGCGGCAATCCGTAACTCGGACGTACAGAACGGATATTTTCATGAGTAAATACTTCACCCGGTTGTATGTCCTCTATAACAAATAATGAACGAGCAAAAATACGATTATCCGGATTGTACTCATAGCTGACTATTCCTAGAAGCTTTTCGGTATTACGTATAGCTTGTACTGTTTCTTTCAATTCTTGAGGATTTATGCTAAACTCAGCATCCGCCCCACCCAATTTACGGTCAAGAGTAAAATGCTTCTCAATTACAGTAGCACCTAATGTAACCGCAATTATAGACGCTTCAATGTTTAATGTATGATCAGAAAGTCCAACCTTGACCCCGAACTCACGTTTAATATCTCCGATGGTCAGCAGATTCATATCCTCAAACTTTGCCGGATAAGAACTTGTACATTTTAATAAAGTTATATCATTATTACCAACTCTCCGACAAGCATTTACCGCATCCCAGATTTCTTCCTTATTGAGAATCCCGACAGAAATAAGCATTGGCTTCATTCTCGCAGCGGCATACTCAATAAGCGGTATATCCACAGCTTCAAACGATGATATCTTGTAGCGTGGCATATCGAGGTTTTCAAGAAAATCCACCGCTATAGGGGCACAAGGAGTTGAAAATAAGTCTATACCAATCTCTCGAGCATAATCCCGCAACTCTTCATGCCACCCCCAGGGAGTGATAACCTCTTCATACAGATCAACCAAGTATCTGCCATCCCAGATGGTACCGCCTTTGATTTTAAAGATATCAGAACGGCAATCAACTGTTTCATAATCAACCCGATCTGTTTGAAGCTTTATAGCATCAGCACCACATTCTTTGGCAACCCGTACAATCTCCCTAGCCCTATCCAAAGACCCCAAGTGATTGCATGACATTTCAGCAATAAAATACGTCATATTCACGTTCTACTCTTCTCCGTAAATTTACCGTTACCTATGAGTAACTATTATTAGCCCCAAGCTATTCTTTTTCAGCGACAATTTCCCAACTGGCCAAAGTACTCTTCTCGCTCGAGAGATAATCATCCTGCTGAATATAAGTAAGTTGAATAATCTTAAATTTACTGCCAAAAAGCTCTCGCACACTCTCTTCATTTGCAAAATGTACAACCCCTAAACCGATAAAATATCCCTCCTCAAAATCGCCATAAGAATATCTATCAATCTGTTTACCACCTTTCTTACCGCTATGCTTATCAGAAAACATACTAGAAAACATCTTACCACCACGACAAAGGGTTCGTTTGCACTCCACTAATGATTTATCTATTACACTGGTAGAGTTATGATTCAATGCACTTCGATCAATAACAAGATCAAATATCTCATCGCCGAAGGGTAAATTCTGTATATCCCCAACAACAAACTCACCCTTTAAATTTTCTTCTTTAAAACGATTTCTGGTAAATTCAACCGCTGATTTAGATCCTTCGATTCCATAAACAGTAAAACCTTCACGCGCTAAGAACCAGAGGTTATTACCCGCGCCGAAGCCAATTTCAAGAATCTTGACATTTTTACGTTCTTCAAAACTCAGAGCCCCATAATTTCTAAAAGCAAGTTTTATAACAGAGTCAAACGGATAAAGATTTAGTTGTTTACCCTGGCTATAGACATTATCTTCCCACTCATTCGAAAACCCATCTTTATTACTCATAATTCTACTTTCTTGGTAATGTTTTATAAAAATAATACTTAAACGCCTTCAATTAAATTTACCAGCTCGTCTGAAAGATATTTATAATTGTTATACATATTCATGGCTCTACTGTCTTCAGCTACAACGCGTTGCAAAACTTCTTTTATATCTTTGGCTCTCTCAATATTTTGCAGAGCAAAGTACACATTATACTTCCCGAATAAAGCAAAGACATGAAACGGATAACTAAAGAGAATATCATTCATTAAATCTAGATACCGCTCATATTTACCTTCAATCAGATTGATATTTTCAAGAAAGTTCAACCGATAATTCATCTCTACAATAATACTATTAATATACTCTCGAACATCAAAATTAAGTGAAAGATTTGTATTCTGAAAATATGTATTTCCCCATATCTCTTCTTCATTATTTTCATTAATTACACCATCATCCTGTAACCGTTCGTATAATTCTGTTCCAACTAGTGGCATTACTGTGCCCAATACATACCAGTCTGCATGGAGTCTCTTCATATATTCAAATGACTCATCTATCATTTCCCTTGATTCATCAGGAAATCCCATAATAAAATAAGATCTTGCTATGGCTCCGATACTCCGTGTATATTCAACTAACATCAGTGCTTTCTTCAAGTTTGCATTCTTTTTCATTATATGTTTCTGCACATATTCTGAACCAGATTCAATGGCAAAATTATACACCATTGTGCCGCAATCTTTAAGCGCATCAATAATAGCCGGTGACATCGCATTGACACTCAAACCATTGGGCGTTTCAAATTCTAAGTCATCCCAACCTAATGCCTTCAACTTGCCAATTAAATCAAGAAATCTACCCTCATTAACGGTAAATAAATCATCTTCAGGTATCAAACAATTTATTTTATAACGTTTTCGCAACTCACGTAATTCAGAAATTATATTATCATTACTCCTGAACCTCATTTTGCGCCCATGGACTGTAAAAGAGGAGCAAAAAGTACATTTATTAGGGCAACCACGCGTAGTAACTATCGTTGAAGTTCTCTTAACTTTATTACTCAAATGGCGAACTCTTCCGGCTGAAAAATATTTCACAGAATCTTCAAGAATATCCCAGTCAGGAAAAGGGATCGCATCTAGATCTTCAACCTTTTCCGAATCCTCTGTACGATCTTTTATTTCATCAGAAGTGTAGTACACGCCTTGAATTCTGCACTTTTGAGGGTAAGCAATTACCAGCTCCGCTAATGAAATTTCGCCTTCACCTTTAATAATACAATCAAGCTTTGTATCATTTCTAAATATATATTCTACCGAATTACTCGCATGTATCCCTCCTACAACAATAAGAGAATCTTTCCACTTCTCTCTTATTAAGGGCAAAACTGTAGAAAAAAACTTATATGACGTAGAAAAATTGAGTGATATTGCAATAATTTCCGGGCTATAGTCAGAATGTTTTTCCAGACCATTATCAATAACACTTTCAAAAGAATTAAATAAAGTATTATTATCAAATTCCAAGGCATAATCTAACAATCGAGTCTGACTTAGTGCATATTTCTTTAAATACGAAGATAAATATAACACCCCCATAGGCAAAGACAAACTGACATTACGTTTATATTTCTCCGTAATATCAGTTTTCAACTGTATTAAGGGCAATGATGGTAAATTAATAAATAACACTCTCCTGCTCATGTAATATCCTTATTTTAATAGTTCTCAAAGACACTGACTATTCTTTCAATACTGCCATCACAAACGAGTCGCGGAAATATAGGCAATGATAAAGATGTCTCTACAATATTCTCAGCCACAGGATACCGCTCATTCTCAAGCTTCAAATACCGATGCAATAACTCATATTGCTCAATTGGAATAACGGTACAAATATCATTATTTGCAAAATAATTCCGAAGCTTGTCTATCTCATCTTTACTCCCATTAAGCACAAACCTATAATAATTTTGATCACAGTCAGATAGTTCGGTTTTAAATTCAACAAAACCCTTTTCCAAACCTACAGCTCTATACTTATCAGCAATTCTTTTTCTAATAGTTACATAGTGATCTAACTTTTTAAATTGCTCAATTGCCACAGCAGCCAAGATATCATTATAATCAAAATTAAAACGGGGTATATAATCTTCTACCCCATCAAAATTAATATAATCGGTGATTGCAGAAATATAACTGGCATTTTCGGAGTATACCAGCCCCCCAGAACCCGAATTAATCATTTTTGATGCATAGAAAGAAAAAATTGAAATATCCCCAAAACTCCCTACAGGCTTGTTGTTAATTTTTGAGCCAAGAGCTTGCGCACAATCTTCGATTACGGGAACACCCAAGGACTTTATCCTCTGAATGTCAGCGGGCATACCAAAGGTATGCACCGCTATAATAGCCCCTATTTTATCCTCTTGCACTGCTTGCTTGATTAGATTATACCTGATATTCAAGCTATCATGCTCAATGTCTAGCACTACGGGCTCGCAGTCCGCAAGAGAGACTGCATTGAGTAACGCAGAACAAGCATATGTAGGAACAATTACTTTTGATACTTTACGTAAGTTTAAAGACTTTAGAGCCAGATATAATGCCGCTGAACCGCTAGACACAGCAACTGCTGTTCCCTTACCATTATTAATATAACGCGCAAACAATGATTCCAGTTCACTTACCTTTGAACCCTTTGCAACCCAACCACTTCTAAGCACATCAACAACAGCTTGTTCTTCTTCTTCAGTAAACCAAGGTGAATTATGAGATATCATTACTGTATTACCCTCTATTACGGGTTGCCTTATTCATTACCAATAATAATCCTGATGCAATCTTCGTTATTGTAATTCATCCAAAGATCTAGAATACTCATATAAGGCATAAAATCACCCCATAATTGATTATACTGTGGATGCAAATAATCCTGGTAAATAATTGAAATTGAATTTTCCTCAAATTTATTTTCATCAAGATATTGACTACCAAGCTTACCTGAAATATATGTTGCTGCTTTAAAATACTTACAATACTCAAGGACTAAATCTGATTTAACAAACGAAGTACCTAACGAACTACTCTTGATCACTTTAGTATTAATCGCAAACTCGGAAAACCAAAATAACAACTGCGCGTAACAAAGATCAGCAATATTACAAAAATCCTTACTGTATAATGCTTCCAGTTTTCCAAATTTTTCCGTAAACAAATCCGCTCTTTTATAATTCATATATATAGTTTGCAGATGTTTTTTTCGCCATTTTTGACTATTATCTATCTCTATTTCGCTGATAACTTTATCAATATGCCCTTTTAGTTTAACAGGAACGGAGAGCATGCATTCCCCTGTAGATGTTTTAATTCTATTTCGATTCGTAAAGCTATTCTTTTCAAACTGAACATCATCCATGAAGACAAAGACATCGCTCTGTATGATTTTATCAAAGTAACCAAGCCAAGGAAGATATGCAGGCTGATGCGCAGTTAACACTAAACGCTGTTTACCTTTCTCCTTCATAATATCCTTCTTTAATTTGCATAGGATTCCCCACAACCAATGAATATGGAGGAATTTCTACTCCATCAACAATTGTTCCGGCAGCAATTACTGAGTGATGCCCGATATACGCTCCACCTTTAATTACAGAGTGAGAGCCAACAAACACATTATTTTCAAGGGTGATATTTTTCCTCTCAGCCTTATCCGAAAGTCCAATACACTTTTTATGTGAATCAACCGCATTTATGGCAACAAACGAGGCAATATCACAATTATCCCCAATAACAACCCTTGTCCCATTCGCATTTATTTCGGACATACCTCCAATATATACGTTATCACCTATTTCAGGATCTCCGTTTATCCATACCAACGGATGAAACCGATTCTCTTCAAAACCAAGTAATCTACAGAATAACTTATGAAATAACTTTAACTCCATTTGAAGCCTTTACCGTAATAATATAATTTACTCAAAATCAGGTTAATCTCTTGAATCCTGACACCGCCGGAGCACCTGTAAGCTGGCTCGCGATATCATTATTAACAAGATGCTCACTAATCAATTTAAAGACAGCATCGACAGCAACGAGATATGCATCCACATTCTCTGATGAATGCGCAAACATTGCATAAAAATCGGTCGAAGCAAGAAATCCTTTTTTCAACATCTCCTGCACATAATAAGCCTTAAGTTCTAGAGCATTATCATACTCAAAAGCAAAATGGCTCATTGGCTTTATTCCACCTACACTAATTTTTAAACCATGCTTGGCAGCCAGGGTACTCCACCCTTCCTGCACCATTGAACCAATACGCACAAGATGTACTCCAACATTTTCATCGCGATGTTTACGTATAGTCGCAATTGCAGCAGTAAAACCTACCCGTTCCGTCCAGTTAGTACTACTGATAAATGTATTCTGTGCTGCAGACATAACCCGCCCGCTACCGACAACCGCGCCTATAGAATAACCATTACCTATCGATTTTGAAAAGACTGCAATATCTGGAATCAAACCGTACAGCATATGCGCTCCTGCAGAATTCATTCTAAAGCCAGCAGATATCTCATCTATTATTAAAACCGCCCCAATTCTATCAGCAAACTCCCGAACTTGTTGCAGAAAATTACCTTCAGGCTCAAAGTTTCGTATCGGCTCCATAACAATAACCCCAAGCTCAGAACCATGCTTTGAAACTATCCCTTCCAAATCCTCTATCTTATTATATCTAAATGGAAAAGCCGTGCCCTTCAATCCTGTCGGCACACCATTAGGGCTTAATCCAGATATTAAATGCTCCCCAAGCGCATTCTCAGTACCAACATTTGCTGCCAGATACCAATCATGCCAACCATGATACCCACAGAAAGCAACCTTATCTTTTCCAGTGTACGTCCTAGCTATACGTACGGCAACTGCCATGGATTCACCACCAGTACGTGCAAATCGACACATCTCAGCCCAGGGATGAATTTCACAAAGCAGCTCAGCCAATTCCACCTCTTCAGGGCAATTCAGAGATGAAGCAACACCATTATCAATAGCATTCTTCACTGCAGTATCAACATCCTCATCAGCATACCCTAGTACGGTAGCACCAATTCCTCCGATAGACATATCGGTGTACTCATTTCCATCAAGATCCCAGACCTTAACCCCTTTGGCTTTTGAGAAATACCCCGGCCACACTCCCCAAGAGAACATATCTGGTCTTTTAGACAATAATTGACAGAGTCCGGGGATTCTTTTCTTTGCGACTTCTTGAAGTTCAAGAGATTTTTTTATTCTATTCATTAGTAATAACCATTATATCAGAGACTATACTTGGAGTAACCAAATTATCAATACATACAAAAAAGGAATAATCATCTTTATTCTCAATTTTAATAAAACCGCATGCCAGAAAAGAAGCTATTGAAGCCATATTATTCTTTTTAACTCCTGCATCAAAATTCTTGAGTTTCAGATAATTATACACATACGTTGATGCCGCCCAAATTAGAGTTTTACCTAGGCCAAGCCGTCTAAAGTGCTTAAATACCAGGATGCCTATCGTTGCAGAATCAGAATAAGTCTGAATACCAGAGGTAGCAGCTAAAACACCATTATAATATATCCCACACAACAAGTCGTACTCTGACTCAGCGATACTATTAACATAATCTTTTTGAGCCTCAAAAGTAGTATTAATATTTTCAATAAAGCCATTATCTTTTATCAAGGTATCAATATAATCATCAGTAACATCATCACCTGACAATTGCTTAAATATGCACGGAACTTGATTTACACTAAAACAAAGCTCATATTTACACCGCATCAATGCCCCTCCACCGGTTCTTGGTATTATAACAAGAATATAAATGAAAAACTAAGCCTTCTCTTTCGCAAAATTAGGTTAGTCTTCTTATTGGAACACCTGAGTTATAGATCTGAGAGCGGCACTGCATAGGATTCTCATCTTTAAAAGCGAAATAAGTCCCAGCACTCACCGCATCTGCGTTTCCAACTTTAAATGCATCGATAAAGTGTATTGCTGATCCGCACCCACCAGAAGCCACAACCGGAATTTTAACCGCAGCAGTCACAGCACGCAAAACATCAATATCCATTCCTGCTCTAGTACCATCGTTATCTACAGAAGTCAGAAGGATCTCCCCGGCACCTCTTTTCTCTACTTCAAGAGCCCATTCCACCGGGGTCATGTCTATACTAAGCATTCCCGACTTATAACAAACTAAATTCTTACCTTGTTGATTACGTTTATAATCAATAGCTACCACTATACACTGCGCCCCGTAAATTTCTGATAATTCAGTAATAAATTCAGGATTAATAATTGCTTCAGAATTAATAGAAATTTTATCCGCCCCACTTTTCAGTAGAAGCCTCACATCAGATTTATTTTTTATACCCCCTCCGAATGTAACTGGCATAAAAATCTCTTCAGATATTAAGGTTGCCAGTTCAGAAAGTTCAACAATTGACAAAGGAGCGTCATTGTCAAAATTCAAAAAAATAAGTTCATCTACAGCTTGATGCTGATAAATACGCGCCTGCGAAACTGGAGCACCAACAATAGACCTATCTCTGTATTTATTTGTAGTAACAACAAGTATATTAGAATTAGAATCACGACAAATTAATAACTTCGGTATTAATCTTCTTTTCAACATAACCACTGCCACCCAATAAAGTTTTCTAATACTCTCAATCCATAAGATTGACTTTTTTCAGGATGAAACTGAGTACAACAAATATTTTTATAACAGACTGCTGCCGTAATACATTCTGCCTTACCATATTCACACGATGCAATAATCATAGATTCATCATCACATTTCATATAGTATGAATGAACAAAATAAACATCAGGGTTTTCAGGTAACCCTTCAAACAGAAAAGATTCTTTATAGCTGAGGTTATTCCATCCCATATGCACCATTCTTGGCACATCAAAATGCTCACTTATCTTAACCACATCAGCAGGGATCCACCCCAAACCTGAGTACTCACCAAATTCATAACTCTTTCTTGCCATGACCTGCATACCCAAGCAAATCCCAAGAATAGGAATTTGATTTGAAACTACCTGTTGATCCAAGGCTGATTTCATACCAGTCTTATTAAGAAAATCGATGCAATCTCTAAATGCCCCAACTCCTGGCAATATAAGTTTGTCATAATCTCCAAGAAGATCAGGGTCATCAACAAGCTCTGCATCACCCCCCGCCATCTCCACAGCACTGATAACTGAATGCAAATTCCCCATGCCATAGTCAATAATGCCGATCATTATCTACATTTCTTTCGTTTACGCCATAAATAGAAAATTTCCAAAGCTTCTTCTCTCGGCATTGGTTCATAATCAGACCATAAATTAAAGTCTACAGGTTCGTACCCGATTCCCTCATGATCAAAATCGTGTTCATACGGAAATACTTTATGGCTTGCAGCAACTTCAATAAACTCCTCTTGCGTAAGACCGATAAAGGACAAAAATCTCGTAAGACTTGCGGGTCGTTTCCCTTCATATCTATCAACTATTTCTTCTGCATGATCTCTGGTCTTTGAGCCTTGACGAATTTCAATCGATGAAAGCTGGCTAGTTCTGCCGTACCCTCGTTTTATATACTTTAAATAATCTCTTATCCCTACAACCTGACACTCTGTTTTATCAAAATTATACTCAGGTGCACACCCTTCAACATCAATAGGTCTCCATCCCAATTCTTCTACGATAGTTTCTTTAATTTTAACAATATCCCAAGGGATATATGTTCCAAGGCAAACAGATTTTATTTTATTTTTACGCAAAAGTTTCAGAGGCGGATATGTGTAAGGGATAAAATCCCGTTTATCTCCAACCCCACCCAACCGCAAATACATATCATCTGCAGAGATGCCCATATTACATATACGGTTAAAACGTTCTTCGTCAACAAGTTCACGGTCTTCATGAGAATAATAATTAGTATATTCAGCCGAAGCTTCCCCCCAAAAGATAAGAGGAATCTTCTTTTCTATTGCAATATGCATAGGATACGCAAAAATACCAGTATGACAATGCCAGCAGAAATCTCCTTTTTCCAACAAACTCATAAGCATCAATTTGCGTACAATTTTCCAGTTCGAAGTGAAAGTCAACGAATCCACGCCTAACTTCTGCAAGACCCTAGTAACATTACTATGTAAATTTGGCCTGAAAAAACCATGATCAAAACGTACTACCAATGGCTTTAAATCAAACTCTTTAACTAAATACCAGAGAGTAAAAGTACTGTCTTTTCCCCCACTAAAAGGGATAATACAGTCATATTGAGATTTACCCTTATGCTGGGTAATCAATTCCTCTAATTCGCGCTTCCTTGCAGCCCAATCTATCTTTTCTATTTTTATATCATGAGTCTGACAAATACTACATATCCCATCTTCATTAAATGTCAGGGTCTCCACAGTCTCAGGCATTACACATCTTTTACAATGTTTTAGAGAATTCATAATCTCCCTTATCTTACATAAAAAATACGGCTCAAATATTCATTAAATCTACTGACAAGATGAGCCAGTTAGTCCTATACAATACGCACAATTATGATATTGATAAGATATCAATGTCTGCAGGATTAGCATTATTCTTACAAACTACCAATTTGCCGGTGATATCAATTTTAAGTCATTAATGCTCAAACTCGAAAAATCATAGCTTTTGTTTAAACTAACCAAAGAATTATATATATCCAGCAACTGTTTTTTTGAAACAACACCTATAATAAAATGATCCAAACACTCTACAGTATTTTCAAACGCTAGAACAGCTTCCAGCTTACTAACCCTGTTATTTCGCAGAAAAGATTCAAAAAGCGCGAAATGATCACTAAACTCGCTAAACTTCCCCGGTATCTCTTCCCTTTCCATCAACAACAACCCCTGCAAAAAGACTGACCTTGCATGTATTTCTACATTTAGATCCTTGAGTTTCTGCAGATAACCATGCTGCAAGAACCTTTGGTCAAATACATTCAAAGGCAACTGAACAATATCTACCGGATACTTTTCTAACGCTAAATCCAATTGCTCCTCCGTATACACCGAAATCCCAATCTTTTCAACCAGCCCCTTTTTCTTATAGCCAACCAATTTTTCCCAAAATTCTGCATTTTGTGATAGCTCATCAGCGTCATGAGCAAGCACCGCATACAAATTATTTAGCTTTAAATTAGTAAGAGAGTCCTCTAATTTACTTTGATATGAAATTTTTGTAATAACTTGAAAACCTGAAACCCCTGCGTTCCCTAAAGCGACTTCAGATACGCCGTAGAGTTGTGCGGTGTCAATTACCTTTATCTCATTAGCCCTGGCAAAATTAAGGATATCAACTATCTCTGAAAAATTGACTTGACCCTGTGTATTTGAGATACCATAATCCAGTCCAAACTGTGCCGTTCCAAGTCCTAATTTCATTGCAGCTGCTCTCTAATTAGCTTATACTTCATCTCAGCCATTGCCCAGTCATTTTCAGAATCAATATCCTGAACTTCAAGTTCAGGAAGAACATACGGAAAACTCTTCCCGGCCATCATAGAACCAGTTTGAATCATTTTATCAATATTACAAAAATAAAACTGCCCCGCATCAAAATACAGCGGCGTTAAATCCTGTGACCTAATATCAAGTGCCTCCTTATTTTTGGGAACAATTTCTCCTGATGAAATATCAAAAGCCCATTCAACCGGAACAGGAAATTGACATACTGTAATAATAGAATCAAAATCAGATTTAGCCAACTCAGCGTATCCTTGTTTCAATCTATCAGCAGTAACAAAGGGTGCACAGGGGTAAATACAGCAGAGATATTCGAATGTTTTATCTCGATTTGCATACTCCTCAACTACTTCCTGCATCACCTCTTCGGTACCCGCAAAATCATCTGCGGTCTCTAAAGACCGCATAAACGGTACCGTTGCGCCGCAGTCTATAGCTATCTCTGCTATTTCATTATCTTCCGTTGAAACCATCACCTCAGCAAAAACACCTGATTTTAGTGCAGCTTCAATACTATAGGCAATAATAGGCTTACCACAAAATTTCTTAATATTCTTCCTGGGCACTCTTTTACTGCCACCTCTTGCAGGTATTATTGCAACACAATCCACAGAACAACCCTTTCAGCAAATTCAAAATCAACCAAATATAAGCTTAACACATTTTATATGACAACCATAATATCCACTTAACCTCAAATATAGCAATCACTTGAAACCGGCAAACCTGGTTGCACTGATACTTTCAACTTTTTTCCAATTATATCTTTATAATGTCGCGGTTCAAGTCCAAAATGCGGCCGAATTGACCTAACAGAATCTTCAGAAATAACATCGCCTGCAGCCATTTTTTTAACAAAATATAACGACCGTTTAAAGCACAATGACCTTTTTTCCTGTTCATTAATATCATAATCAATCATTCCTAATGCCAGATATGCATTATTTACTTCCTTAACTAAGTTCATCATCTCCGCCGGCTCGCAAGAAAACGCAGCATCAACCCCGTTGTCCGCACGTGAGAGTGTTAAGTGCTTTTCAATAACCCTCCCCCCCAGAGCTACACTGACTATTGCCGCGCCAATCCCCAAGGTATGATCTGAAATCCCAACTTTACATGCAAATCTCTCTTTCATATCCTGCATAGTCAGGATATTTGAATTTTCTGGAGTCGACGGGTAAGAGCTTGTACATTTTAACAAGGTTAAATCATCACACCCATTAGTTCGAAGAGTATCAATTGCTAACGAAAGCGAATCCAACGTAGTCAAGCCTGTCGACATGATAACCGGTTTACCGGTCTTCGCAACATATTCAAGCAATGGAATATCATTATTCTCAAATGAAGCTATTTTATATATAGGATTACCAAGACTCTCAAGAAAATCCACTGCAGTAATATCAAAGGGAGTTGAAAAGCAGATTACCCCCAATTTTTTACAGTAGTCAAAAATTGGTTCATGCCACTCCCACGGGGTATACGCCTCCTGATAAAGATCATAAAGGGAACGACCGATCCATGGGCTATTAGGATCAGATATGATAAATTCATTTTCACTAATATTGAGAGTCATTGTATCAGCGGTATAGGTCTGTAACTTGATTGCATCCACACCACACTCTACAGCCTTATCAATAATTTTTTAATGCCCGTTCGAATGAGCCATTATGATTACCTGACAATTCAGCTATAACAAAAACATTATTTTTCATAGATCTTAGCCACTAACTTTTCTAATAAGCATAAATGCCTCAGCACTGGTCAAACCTACCTTTGCCCCCCATAATTTAGCACTGTCAGCTATATACTCAAGAGACCTTGTATGCGGGTAATCACACAACTCTGATTCATACTCCGCCATAGCCTGAATTTTATATTGCAATGTTTCAGATACATCAAAAAAAAAACATTCGGAACAAATGCTGTATCTTTTGAAAACGAATTCCACTCAGTTGATGACGGAACCTCAAAAGAAAAAATTTCTTTAACACACTCCTCCGCCATAGGTCTCGTTGCTGTAAGAACAGCTTTATGAGTCAACTGATGATCAATATTCATATCGCCGATATGATGGGTGAAAATAACTTCCGGTTGAACCAAGCGTTTAATTTCCTCTACCTTCTTGACAATTGAAAGTAACGATACTGTGTCAAAAGTATTATCAGGGAAATCAGCGGTAAAAACCTTCTTTACCTGTATAATCGCATTAGCTTTTTCCCATTTCATTTCTAAGAGCATTCTGTGCATCAAAGCAATAACTCTTCTGGATCATCTCGAGACGCTTTGCCAGCACTCAAAAATCAAAGAATACGCTTTCCGCGCCTTCATCGACCATCTTTCTTATCGTTGCGCCACACCCAAGGATTTCATCATCTGGATGCGCGACAACAACAAGTATCCTTCTAACCATCTTATTTTGCACAACTCAATTTATCATACACAAATATATGACTATCTGAATTACTACTTATTTCCTTATAACCAGCCTTCATAAAAGATTTAAGAGAAGGGATATTATTTCTCTTTATTATCGCAAAGATTGTGCTAAAACTGGTTTTTCTGAGTACCTAACTCAATAACTTTAAAATCCCAGATGTTTTCCCCCTAAATTCCTTACATATGCTAAGCCCGATATAGCATCCTGAATCTTTTTTTTTCAAACCTAACCTGCCCAACAAAATTCATCCTCTAAAATTTTCAACAATGAATACCTCAAAATCTTTTCGAATTAAGAATATTAGAAAAACCATGTAACATGATTTCTCATATTTAATTTCATATTGATTTTAATGAATTTTTCTCTAACTATAGGGGTCATTAGAAAGCTCGAAAAATCCTATCACAATCATCAAATTTTTGCCTTTCGTATTTTTTAATTCCACTTTCAAAGCCTTTTAACAATGTCCACTGAATTCACTTAACTTATATTATTTCCAAGTACTACCAGACAGGTACTGCAAAAATTCCCCTACCAGCATCTCCCTCACCCAGGCCCATACTTGTCACCAAAAATATCCATAACCTACATACTACAAACTCAAAAATCTATTATGAAGTCCCATAATATGCCTGAGCACACCTAATTGCACATATTCACTAGTACAATATCTACTGCCCCTGAAACAATCAATTACCAAACCTTTAAAGAGAACCTCTTCAGTTATATTAAGCTTGATTCGCTTTTAGTATTACAACGCTAAAAAACTCCATTAACAACAGAGTTTTTCCAAATCCCAGTAATGTTTAAGCAGAGTATTACTACCGCAAATTAAAATATAATATACCCCAAATACATCATACCTATCAAGTTTCATTCTTAAGGGTATCTCTATAAATAGGAGATAATTGATAAATATAAGTGAAGGTCACTTCTAGTTCTGTATAATAGAAGTATACTCATTTTGCAGAAAGGAATACTGATGTTTTAACGGATATAAGGTGGTCTAATTTTCCAGACAAAAAATAAGTTTTTAGGGCACCTCTTTTAATAGCTAATTTGTAGCCAGTCCTTTTTCTGATTCATTGGTTTTTTCTAAAATATGTCGCTAATAATACTGAAAGAGGTTGCTGATATTCGCCTCTGTTTTAACCGCTTTTTTTCCTCCTAATTTGAGCTATTTGCTCGGATCAGAAGACAGTAAGCCTAAACTATTTTTGGCTCAACAAAGAAAATCGACTCAGGTTTGTAATCTAAATTACGCAGATATATTTTTAGTAGTTGCCCTAAACTATTCCTATACTACGTAAAAATTTGTATTACCCATCATCATTGCTTGTACTCCAAAGATATGCTCTACCCGACTACGTATCCTAGAGCGAGTAAAGTTACCTTTGCTTTCTTTGTAAGTAAGAGCTTTGTTTTTACAACCGTTTACGCTGAATATGCTCTCTACAAGAGTGAGCTTTCAGATATTCAAGGTGATCATTAGATCGATATGCTGAGTCTGCATAAACATCCTTGCTGCTGTTCTCTGTATCAAGCAAATCAGTAAACACTTTACTGTCATGAACTGATGCTGGCGTTATATTACAACTACGGATAAACTTACCATCTACATCAATACAAATATGATTTTTATAGCCATAATAGCTCCTGCCATTCTTCTGCACCCAACGCGCCTCTACATCCTTCTGGCAAGACTTATTCTCACTCCAGTCATCTGGTGTTTCTCCATTTTTGATAGCTTTATTTTCCTTGCGTGTATTACGCTAAGTAGGCACTTTAACAATACTCGCATCTACTATCTGACCCTTCTTTGCAGTAAAACCTGATTTACGAAGAAATTCGTCAAACCTTGAGAATAATTCTTGTGCTATACCAGATTCCGTAAGGTCTTATCTAAACGCCCAGATAGTCTTTTCATCAGGAACATTATCGCCAATACCGATACCAAGAAATCTCATGAAAGACAATCTATCAAGTATCTGCTGTTCTGTTTGTGCATCTGATAGATTATATAGTGATTGCAGTATGAGTACTTTTATCATAAGTACAGAATCATATGGCTTTCTACCAGCATTAGATTTACGCTCTTTCTCTCTCATCTTATCAATTGGTTTTCTGAATAACTCCCATTTAACAACATTATTCAAGAACTTTAACGGATCACCATTTTTATCAATTTTATTAAAGCGAAAATCAAGGTCAAATAATCCGTTAAACATCAGTATTCCTTTCTGCAAAATGAGTATACTTCTATTATACAGAACTAGAAGTGACCTTCACTTATATTTATCAATTATCTCCTATTTATAGAGATACCCTTTATATCTGCCTGTATTACTACCATGAGTTTTGAGGTTATCAGAAATACGCCTTGAACCATAGAAAGGGTGTTTCAAATAGATCTCGTCAATTTTACGCTTCAGAGAATTATCTTCTTCATAATCTTTTACAGATTCATAATAATAAGTAGATTTGGACACACCGAGTAATTCACATTGTCTGCTGATTGAAATATTTACAGCCAAATTATTAATCAGTGCCTTGCGTTCAGAGAATCCCAAGCTCATCAGATTTTTTTTTGAGCCAGTCTACCTCAACCTTGAGGCGACCGATTTCTTCAAATAACTTTGCTTCGTTATGCTCCTGTTGCTTCTCCTGTTTCTTTTTCTTACCAGAGAAAATATCAGGCAGATTATTCAGAAGCTCTTTCTTCCATTGTCGAATTTGATTAGGATGAACGTCATACTTGGACGCCAGTTCAGATAACGGCTTATCGCCTTTGGTAGCCTCAAGAGCAACTTTGGCTTTAAACTCTGCTGTGTACGATTTTCTTATTGTGGATTCTTCTTGAATACTGTATCACTAAATTTTATCGGATTTATCCACCTTAAAACAACTGTCCAGTTTCTTTAGACCATTATACCTTAACATTATAAAATACACTTCAACCAACTATCATCCCAACTAATGTCATAATACAACATCTGACCAATAAGCAATTGATTTTATATTGGTATTTCTTATCATTAGATGAACAGTTTAATTCTGAAATAAAGGAATAAGAAATATGTTATTAAGAGTATTACAACTTTGGCGGTATTTATTCAAATATAAATTTAGGTTTTTTGGTATGATCGTTATCGGTTTATTCTATGGTATGGTCAATACCAGCCTCGCAGCAATGGCAGGTTTTCTCACCAAGCTGGTAGATCCGGAGATTCCAAGCGATAATGCAATCTCATTGATTCCTGAGACCATTGCCAAGAGTACAATTTTTCAAAGTATAATTACTTCATACCCTACCATTGTCAGCAAGATTTCATTATTTCACATCAGCTTGGGAGTCTTCTTTATTCTGGTTATATGCTTATCAATTGGAATATACTTTCAGAATTATTTCAGCGGCTGGGTTAGTACCAGGGTAACCATGGATCTACGCCAGATGCTTTCCGAACATCTACTCAATTTAGACTTTTCTTATTTTGTGAAGAAGAGATCCGGTGATATCATCTCCCGTATTGGCGATATCGGTTCGATAACCACAATCTTAAATATGTCCGCGGTCTTACTGACCAGACCCTTCGCCCTCCTGATCTGCCTTATTTATGTCTTTTATATAAACTGGCAACTAGCGCTCTGGGGATTGATTGGAGTTCCGGCGGCGGCTATTGCTATGCGCAAAGTCTCCAAGAAGATACGCTTCACCTCCAGGAAGTCCCGCGAAAAAGGGGCTGATGTCACCGACGCCATGCTGCGCTTTCTGACCGGCATGGGGACAGTAAAAGCCTTTAATTGTGAGAGATTCGAACTTGATAATTTCAACAAGCATAATGAAGAGTTATTTCGATATTTCAGCCAAGCAGATGCGCGCCAGCTGCAGTGAGCGGCCGATAACAAGTCTTACCTCCAAGCTGGGTATCTTTATAGTACTCTATATTGGAGGCAATATGATCTTCAATAACGAATTACAGTTCGACAACATCGTCTCGTTTATTGCTGCCCTAGCCTTTATGTATGCCCCAGGTAAAGAGTTAAGCCAGCTCAACGCCACTCTACAGTCCAATTTGCCCGGAGCCGAACGTGTCTTTGAGGTTCTGGACGAAACCCGAACCATTCATGAAGGTACTATTGTCAAAGAGTCATTTGAACACGAATTAGAGTTCAACAATGTCTGCTTCTCTTATAAGCTTGACCAACCGGTACTCAAAGATTTCTCACTAACAATTAAAAAAGGTGAGACTGTCGGACTCGTCGGTGCCTCCGGCGCTGGCAAAAGCACCATCATAAATCTGATTTTACGCCTCTTTGATGTTGATAGCGGAGTGATCAAGCTCGACGGCATCGACATCAAGGATCTTACCTTCGAGTCCCTGCGCAACCAACTAGCCCTGGTCGGGCAGTCACCTTTTCTCTTCAATACGACAATAGCCGCCAATATTTCATATGGCCATGATGAAATAAGTATGGAGAATGTCATTGCTGCAGCCAAGGCAGCGAATATTCATAATGAGATCATGGCTCTGGAGGATGGCTACGAGCATAGGATGAGTGAACGCGGCGACGATTTCAGCGGCGGTCAGAAACAGAGAATCAGTATTGCCCGCGCAATCTGTAAGAATGCCCCGATACTCCTGCTGGATGAAGCGACATCAGCTCTGGACAGCATCAATGAAAAGCAGGTGCAAGATTCAATTGACCGCCTGATGAAAGGGCGTACCACAATTGTAGTTGCCCACCGTCTCTCTACAGTAAAGCATGCAGATAAGATTGTGATGATGAAGGAAGGGCGCATTGTCGGGTTTGATAAACACGAAAGGCTTGTAGAGACCTGCCCTGAATATGCTGAGTTAGTACAACTTCAGGGTTTGAGTTAAACCAGACTCTAGCCTGAAGCAAGACCTTCTGCATCAAACGCTTACAGTAGAATAACCCAAATTGTCGCTTCCGTTTCCTTACTCATCCCTGTACCAGATGCGATGGTACTGGGATGAATTAATTATGCCGAAAACTGACAGCAGCTATTTGCTAAAAATACTGTAATATGCATAATACCATTATCATTATTATTCTATAAGGAATTACTATGCTGCTAAAAATCTTGCAGATAAAGCTCAGACCAGATTACACCGCAGCAACACTCACCCAAGCAGTTGCCGAACGTCTAGAGGTATCAGCTTCTGAAATAACTGATATTGAAATTGAAAGACGCGCAATTGACGCCCGCGACCGATACAAAGGCGATATCTACTATATTCTCAACCTCAAGGTAGAGATAGTCGGCGAACTGAATTGTGACAGACTCTGGCAGGTCGAACCATATCCCACCCCAGACCCATTACCTACTTATCAACCCAAGACCTATAAAGACCGGCCGGTAATAATTGGTGCCGGCCCGGCAGGCATCTTTGCCGCGCTTACTCTCGCCCGAAACGGCCTGAAACCGATTCTGTACGAACAGGGAAAGACCGTAGCCGAACGCAGACGTGATGTCGGACTCTTCTGGGGACAAGGTATTCTCAATCCGCAGAGCAACGTACTCTATGGCGAAGGCGGTGCCGGAACCTTCTCCGACGGAAAGATCACCTCCCGCTCCAAAGACAAGCGCAGAACCCAGATTGTCCGCGAAGCGCTACATACAGCCGGCGCTAAAGAAGAGGTGCTTTACGACGCAGCTTTTCATATCGGCAGCGACCTGCTGGCACAGATAATCCCGAATATTCGCCAAAAAATCTGCGAACTCGGCGGCGAATTCCACTTTAATAAACGCCTCAACGGCCTACACAGCGAGAATGGAAAGCTATGCGGAATTGAAATTGATAATAATTTCATCCCAGTAACTACCTGCATTCTGGCTATCGGACACTCCGCTTACGCCACCTACCGTATGCTTGCAGAGTCCGGTATCCACCTGGAAACCAAACCCTTTGCCGTAGGACTACGGGTAGAACTGCCTCAAGTTGCTATCAACCGCTCGCAGTACGGTGATACCGAATATCTACAACAACTCGGCGCCGCCTCTTTCGCTCTGACTCTCGGCAAGGACTGCTATACCTTCTGCATGTGCCCGGGAGGGAGTGTTATCCCCTGCGCCACTACTCCGGGACGAATCTTCACCAATGGCATGAGTCTCTCATCCCGCTCCGGCAAGATGGGCAATGCGGCTTTTCTTATGCCCCAGAATTTTCAAAGCCTTGAGGAGGGACTACACTTTATCGACCAACTTGAGTGCGCAGCTTTCAACCAAGTTGGCTCCGACTACTTTTTACCCGCGACAACCCTGAGCAGCTTCCCCGCTGCGTGTACAAGTCTCCCCACTGCACGAAGCTGTCGGCGCAGTAAGCCGGTAGACTTCAGCAAAATTCTTCCGGAAAAGATGTATACCGATCTACAAGAGTTTATCCCAAAGATGCTGCGCAAGATGAAAGGAATTGAAATGGATAGCGTGGTTATTGCCGGTCCTGAGACCAGGAGTTCTGCCCCGGTAAGAATCATTAGAGGCAAAGACATGCAAAGCACTAACCTCAAAGGTCTTTATCCAATAGGGGAAGGAGCCGGATATGCCGGTGGCATCATGAGTTCGGCGATAGACGGCATAAAGGCCGCAGAAGCGTTACTGACTGCGGAATGACAAAATAAAACTCTAGCATTACAACAACAACACCTTTTTCCAACTCCCGCGCTCAACCTTAGTGAAGAGTTCCTTGAATTTATCTTCAGAGATATGGTGTAACTTGATACAAAGCATGCTGCCCTGCTTGATACGTGCAACAACCTCTCCGAGCAAGACTTTCACCGTACCATCAGGCCAGGTCACCTTGAGTTCCAGAGCATAGTTCTGATCCTCCGGGCTCAAATCCATCTGCACCAGCAATCCCCCACGCCCGATAACAATAGTATCACCCGGCTTGTATAACGAACGCGCCATTACCTTGAGCACCCGGTAACTAAGCTGCATCTTCGAAGGAAGTGTACGATACTGCAACAGCAACTCATCCACAGTATCGGTATTCTGACTGGAGATATCATCAATCTCATCGGTGGCGCAAAACTCCATTAGCGTATTGCCTATTTGCAGGTGATCATTGAACGCCAACATGTGGATCGTAATCAGTTTGCCGTCGACTATTACCCCACAACTGGAGTTCAGATCCTCAACATAGTACTCATTATCCTTAACATATATTTTAGCATGTACTCTGGAAGCAGTCATATCATGCAGGCAGATATCAACCTGGGATTTATCTCTACCGATAACCAACGGCTGCTTACCGACGACATAATCTCTAGCTCCATCTGTAAGATCAAACACCTTTAGAATAGGCATATACTTCCCCCATGCAATGCTGTAAACTAACCCTCACCCTTCCAGCACCGGTAGTTTCTCGATCTGCTCGGCAATAAGCGTGTCATCAAACTTAGGAAACAAGACTTCAGGGATATTAATTTTATGCCCCGATACCAACTGCAGAGCGGCATTCCAGTCACCATCCTGAAGCGGCGCGACATTCATTGTCTGCCGGAGTTTCGCTGACGCAAAAGGCATAAATGGAGCCATAAAGACCGACAACGCCTCGACTACTTGCAGACAGACATAGATAGTCGCCCCGCACTTCTCCAGGTCATTCTTACGGCTCTTCCACGGCTCTTCCTCACTGAAGAACTCATTACCCCGGCGGGAAAGAGCCATAAGCCTGTCCAGAGCATCTCGATACTTATGCCCTTCTAACAGTTCGGCAATCTCCTGGCGCGCCAGAGCAATCTGCTCCAAAACCTCTTGCCCTCTCTCTGAAATACTCTCGGCAACAGGGACTATGCCCTCAAAATACTTATTACAGAACGCCAGATTTCTCTGAATAAAATTACCGAGATTATCTGCAAGTTCACCATTATTTCTATTCTGGAATCCCTTCCACGAGAAGTCGCTATCACTATTCTCAGGAGCAATCGCCGTCAGATAATACCGAAGGGGATCAGGCTCAAAGACCTGGAGGAATTCATCCACCCAGACACCATACTGTCTGCTGGTTGAGATCTTATTCCCTTCTAGATTGAGAAATTCATTGGCCACAACAAAGTCCGGCATACGGTAACCCCCATGCGCCATCATCATTCCGGGGAACATAACCGCATGAAATACGGTATTATCCTTACCGATAAAGTGAACCAGACCGTTCTTCTCATCTTGCCAGAAATCCTTCCATAGTTCAGCGTTACCCTGTGCCTCAAATAGTTCACGGGTAAAGGTGACATAACCAATCGGGGCGTCAAACCAAACATACAGCACCTTACCCGCACCCTCTTCCAGCGGTACCGGCACCCCCCAGTCAAGATCGCGGGTGACGCAACGCTCACGCAGACCCTGATCCAAAAGTCCGTAACTGAACCGCTTTACTGCCTCGCGCCATTCTGGATGCATATCCAAGTACTCCCGCAGATCCTTCTCAAAGGTATCCAAGCGCAGATACCAATGCGTCGTCTCCCGCACCTCAATACACCCCTTACCCGACCTTCCCTGCTCCTTACAGACCATACAGACAGGATTAACCAGTTTAGTCGCATCGGTCGGGCGCCCACAACTCTCACATTGATCGCCTCTAGCTCCATCCTTCTTACAATCATCATGGTAGCAAGTACCTTCGATATATCTATCAGGCAGGAACATATTACACTCGGTGCAGTATACCTGTTCAGCGCAACGTTTGGCCACATGTCCGCGATCATGGAGTGTCTTGAAGAAATCCTGTGAAATCTCATTATGTCTCGGGGTATGGGTGCGACTATAGATATCAAAATTAATCCCCAGCCCCTCAAAGCTCTCCTTGAGCACCTGGTGATAACGATCCACAATATCCTGAGGCGAGACCCCCTCCTTGATAGCACTGAAGGTTATAGGTGCACCATTTTCATCTGAACCACAGACAAACCAGGATTCCTTGCCGAGCAACTTTAAAAAGCGATTATAGGTATCAGCAGGGAGGTAGGCTCCGGCAATATGCCCGATATGTGGCTTACCGTTGGCATACGGCAGTGCAGCTGTAATCAAAGTTCTATCTTTTATCATTGTAACCCTTTTCTAAAACTAAGTTATCTGAAAACATTCACAATATTTTCTCTAAAAGAATTGTCAAGTCAAGACATGATAAGATTATATGATAACAATAATGTTAATCACAGATCAATCCGACCTCCCCCCTATTCTGCTTCAAGTCTTCAACTTCTGCGCACTTCAACCGCCTTGGACAGAGTTTTATATACTGGACAATGTAAAGCCTGGGCAATTATCTCATCCTTGATATCCTGCGCCAAACCACCGTCAATTGTAAGCTCACAGCAGAAGATACTCTTACTCTCCTCACTCCGATCAAGATCAACCTCCACTCTAACCCCATCATATTCGAGTTCCCGCTGCGCAAGTATCATTCGCAGGTTAATATTCAGACAGCTTGCCAGAGCCGCGCAGAGAAGATCATGCGGTCTGAACCCGTTACCCTCTCCACCTTTTTCGCGTGACACATCAGCGAATAACTCAAGGCCACCATGTGATACGACAGTACGATACTGTTGCGAAAGACTCTGTGAAGTAACCATATCCTAATCCTCCAGCCACATAAAACTATCTAGATAATAAAAAAAGTAGACCTATAGCCTACTATAAGTCTACTTGCTAAATTTTCATAAACTGCTCAAGTTCTCAAGTATTCTTTGAGTGCTTCAATCTCTTCATCTATCGCCTTCTCACTCGAAACCGACTGGCGAATTTCATCCCGCAGCATTTTCTGAAATATATTCCTACCCCTAAAGAGATAATTGGTAATATCAGTCTCGCTAACCTCAAGCCTATCCGCCATCTCTTTATAACTGAGTTGCCGACTCGAAGCCGTACTCTCCAAAAAGAGCTGAAGCGCTTTATAATACTTCTCCTTCTTCCCGGAATTACAGGCTCTGGACATATTCTTCAAAGTCGTTTCTATCAGGGATAAAGCCCATCTGCGGTTGAAATCATCCTCTGCCGTCTCATGCACGGAGAGCTCAGGCAGCATGAATTCTTCGCCGTCATCCTCGGTAGGTATCACAATATTACGCTTGGCCTGTTTACGGCTCTTCTTAGCTAGCTGCTTAGTAAGGAAGCGGTTCACAGTCACCAGCACAAAGGTTCGAAATCTACCCCGTTCTCTATCCGCCGTCGCCACAAAATTCTTCTCCAAGAAGGTAGCAAAATATTCTTGCGTCATATCCCTTGCATCATCATGCGCCAAGCCACGACGTCTGATATACTGATATACTGGCTTCCAATAGGTCGTACAAAGCCTGGAGACACAGGTATGCCTATTTTCACCATCAGGATTTTGCGCTCCCAGCACTACGCTCCAAGCAGTTGTTCGAAAGTGTGTAGGTCCGGAGATTAGATCCATCTCAGCCAAGGCTAGCTCCTTCAAGCAATTCACAGAAAATAACTACAATACAATCTTCGTCAAAAACACCTTATAAATCCAGACTATTTAAAAATAATTTTGCAATAGCATACTCTATATACAGGTGCTGCCCCGTCGCCAAACACGCCTGCAGATTAATTCGCGCTCCCTCAGTATCACCCTGGGTAAGAGCAAAAAGCCCCAAATAAAACCGCACCTGACAGATCACCGGTAGATCCGCTGCCTCCTGAATAAGCCGGTTATCTTCAGCACTACCGGAATATCGCCGCTCGGTTTCGCGGCGTATCGCAACAAAGGGATCTCCGGCCAGAGCCAGCACATCAATCTCCTCGGCCTCACCCAGCATATAACTGATCAAAGCCGAGAGCCAGATTCTGTCCTCTGTTCCAGCAATACTACTTCCGATCTGATTGGCATCATACGGCATTCCAGAGAACTTCAACGCAAGCAAACGAAGCAGGACTGGGGTCGTAGTATCAATGTCCCCTCTACTGATAACACTCTCAAAATCACGTATTGCATCCGCGTATTTTTCCTGAGCAAATCGCGCCATACCACGTTTGAGCTCGATATTCGACTGATCTTCAATCCGGGCATATTTCAACGCCTCAGAGTAGTATTGCTCCGCCCGAAACGGGAAGCCCATATACATCGCCAATACCCCGTTACTATAAATTATATTGGCATCCTGCGGCGCCAGGAGGAGTGCGGCCGCATAGTCCTTCTCTGCTGCAGCATAATCTTTGATTCCAATATACACCGCGCCACGGCTCATATAACTCCAGGCCGCATTAGGATCGAGTGTAATCGCCCGATTCAGATCCGCAATCGCCTCCTGCGGCCGTCCCAGATTCCGATAAAGAATATACCCACGGTTACGCAATGCCCAAATAAATTCCGGATTTAGTTTGAGCGCCTCGGTATAATCAGCGATTGCCTGTTCATACATCTGCAAATCTTTATACGTATCCCCACGATTAAGAAATGCTGAAGAGCTGTCACGCCTAGATAGCAAGTACTTACTATATGCCTTGAGCGCCAACTCCAAATTTTTATGCTCTGGTGATTTCTGATAGATAAGCCCGCGCAGATACCAGATGTCACTGAGAGCGGGGTTGGTCTCTTCAATGCGCTCGCAACGTTTCAAGGTATTGCTATATATTGCCGAAGCGAGTTCAGAACGCTGATGATAATTCTCGCTCTGTGGCGGCAGCTTGAGAATAGCCTCTGCCTCAATCAGATCCACTCTGGCCTGCCCCAATTCCGCATACTCATCTTCTGGAAACACTATAGCCATCTCCCTGAATTTTTCCCGGGCGCGCTGCGTATCATGAAAGACATCGGCATAGATAATACCTGCCTCATAGAGCGCCATGATATACGACGAATCTAGTTTGAAGGCGTTGTTATAATCTGCAAGTGCCGCGTCGAATTCTTGAGTTATCCGGTAAACCGCTGCTCTACGGTCATACGCCTCGGCATAGGTCGAGTCGGTATCGATAGCCTTAGTATAAAGTTCCAAGACCGGGGCGAGAATATTAATTTTGGTCTGTTGATCACTTGCCGCTTCTGCCGCCTGCTTACTCTTCTCAAATAAATCATCTGCGCGTTTGAGAATGCGCCGTGCTTCGTACCTGCGACGCATACCAGCTTTACGCTCCATCTCCGCCTTCTCAAATGCTATCTCACGTTCACGTGACTCTCTACGCTCTTGTTCAGCCCGGTACTTGCTCATGAGCGCATACCCGGTAATAGTCAGAAGCATAAGGGTTATAATCACCACCGAGACCTTGCGCCGGTGCTTGCGCAGTCCCCGCCAAATGCGGCTGAAAAGCCCTTCATTATACGCACTCACCGGAAGCATATTCATAAATCGTTCCAAGTCGGCAGAAAATTCATAAGCGTACCGATAACGCTGCTCCGGATCTTCAGCCATCGCCTTAAGAATAATCGCTTCAAGCTGGGGGGGGATACTCCGGTCATGCTTACGCGGCGGGATAACCGGAATAGACCGGTAACTCTGCTTAAACTCACGCAGCTTCATCTCCCCAGTTTCACGCGGGTGCTTGCCTGTGAGCAGCCTGTAGAGCATTACCCCCAGCGCATAGATATCAGCCCGCTCATCATAATTTGTCTTATCCATCCGCTCTGGAGACATATAGTGCATAGTACCGCCAGAAAGCGTGGATATTTCTTCAGTATCCTTAGCCCGGGCAAACCCCCAGTCGATCACATAAACCTCGCCAAACCTGCCCAAAGATACATTTCCCGGTTTCAGATCGAGATGGAGTACCCCTTTTGCATGAGCAAAGTCTATCGCGTGAAGTACCTGAGAAAAGATATTAAGCAGTCGCAGACGATTCTCCCGCAACGCTCCGGGTTCCTCCTTCTTCAACTCCAACAGAAGCTCATTGAGGGTTTGCCCCTCAATTTTCTTCATCACAAAGAGCGGGCTGTCCGCTTCATCGCGCGCCAGGTCGTAGGTCGGAATAATATTGGGATGCTCCAGCCGTCCACAGAGCTTGGCCTCTTGCTCAAGCAATTTCTCATGCGCCGGATTATGGGTATGCTTGAGCGCTTTTATCGCCACCACCCGCTCCAGAAGTCTATCCCGCGCCGCGATGACCACCCCCTGCCCGCCCTCGCCGATAGTCTCGCTGAAACTATAGCGCTCGGACAGATCCCGCTCCTCAATACTGCCGATCTCCGAGCCGTCAAGGAGGCTGGCCAGAATATTCTCTGGAATATTCTGGATAGAAGAATCAACTTCTGAACTGTGCTCTGACATATCTATGGATCTATCCGGCATGATATCCTTCTATTAAACACTATACACCTCATGCACCTCGGCAACGTCCCAAACATCAACGTATTACTTCTATAATTAATCGGCACTAAAAAATTTCACGCCTTCTGCGGAGGCACAAAGCCCTCCGGCAGATCATAATTCCGATTACAAAGCAGGCGCCGCCAGTCAATTTCACAGTATAATATTGTCCCGCCCGCAACCCCGAGCGGCAACATAAGCAGCCCGGCAAAGGGCAGCATGAAGAGAATATCCATCCCCGCTCCAAACCCAATCACCCGCCAGCGATTCTGCCTGAGCGCCGGAAGCTTGCACTCATGCGGCAGATAATTACGCGCCATACTCACATCAAGAAAACCAACTCCCGTATAATACGCTGTCACCAAGAACAACACTCCCGCCCCGACAAAAGGAATCAAGAGTAAGGGCAGAGTAAGCAGAGTATACAGTAGCTGCGCGCCGAGAAATTTACAGAGACTCACCATACTCAGCATAACAGCATGCATATTCAGCCGAAGCGGCAGCTCCGGTTCAGCCTCTGCCCCCTCCCGGCAGATTCTTGCTTCAAGCTTCTCAGAAAGTACATCATTGAACGGCGCCGCCACAACCATGCCGACAAGGGTAAAGGTAAAATAACAGAGAACCAGAACCAGCGGTATCGAGAGTGTCCACTTGAGGATCCAAGCCAGATCATTAATCGCCGAACTCAGCCAAGCGCCGGTACTCCCCCAGAACTCCCAAGACAACTGCGGGATCTTGAGCAGTGAGATCAGCCAGAAATAAGTCGATACCAGCAGAATATAAATAATGCAATTGACCACCAGTGGCAGCGCGGCCCAACGTTTGGTACGCTGCGAACTGAGAAGCAGCTTGGCTCCGCGTAGCGGGAGCATAAACCCAACCACAAACTCCTTGAAAATATGCAGCATATCGCACTCCTGCGTTATCCCTAACAATCGTCACCAGATCAAAATCTGTATTAACAAACACTTTACTACCATTTACTTATTGAGCAGCCCCCCCTTAGTCTTGGAACGCTCAAGCATTATCTCAGCAGCCTTGAGTTTATTCTGCTCAAGTTCCTGCTGACTCAACTCCCGGAGATTATACGGATCCTTACCGAGTTCCCCCAGATCCTCATCAAGAAGATCTATTACGTCAGAATAATCGCCACTCTTAGCCTTCTGCAGATATAGTTCTGATGCCGCAAGCGGATCAGCCTGAACCGGAGTTTGCTCCGGTATTCTCAGGCGCTTCTTCCCGTTCAAGGTAAAGACAAAATCAGTCTCAGCAGTCGCATCGCCATAGATATCTTTACAGGTAACTATCAGAGTGTAATTTCCACCTTCCAACCCCTGCGGAATACGATAATAAATTGTTGCATGCAGATCGTCGACGGGTCCGTTATACTCCGGTGCATAACGCCCGTAATTATCCTGCCGCTCTATAATATTCTGCAGTTCATCACGAAGTTCAAGCGAAAAATCCAGACTACAGCCATACATACCCTGCTGCTGCATGCGAAACCGCGCGCCAGCCACTTCAATATACAGAATCAGAGTATCTCCCGGCTTGGGAGTACCCCCAGAATACGGCGTATACAACCTGTAAGCCTGAACCTGATCAACATGAATCGGTTCTGAAAGCGCAAGGGGAGTCTGTTCACTCAACAGTTTATCGACAGCGCCGGCATAGATAGCAGCTTTTGCGTAATCACCAAGTTGGATATAAATAGTACACGCCAAGAGTGGCCACTCGATATCCTCGGCAGAACTGGCCTGAGTATTACGCAGAAACCCCAATGCCACAAAAGGTTCGCCGAATAACGAGAAATACTTGGCGGCAGTGAGTTGAGCTCGGCGGTTACGCGAGTCAGACTCCGCCTTGAGAGTTATCAGTTCCTTGAGCTTGTCCGCGACCTCTTTCTCTTCGTCACTCAGAGATTTCTTTTGCAGTTGCGACTGCAACCGGGCTATCGCCTCATTGAGATCACGCATCTGCTGAAAATTTAAATTCTTCTGGCGCGCCAGACTCTGCAACCCCAGCAGGGTATCCTCAAGGCTGCGCCCGCTCCCGGCATCATCTCCCCGGGCTGCGCCCGCAGCTAGAAGCAGTATCACCAAAAATGCAATACCAGTTATTCCCCGTATAGTTGAGTTCATCTCCATTCTCCACCCGAAGTCAAACATACGCCCAGCCAATATTCGTATTACCCTCCACCCAAGCACCCAGTTCAATATTACAAATCTAGACCTCAATATCAAAATAATCCTGCAAAACTTTTTCAATTCCGCCCTTTGGCAGATCAGGAACAATAAATTCCTCTGCAAAATGCTGGAGCAACTCCTGCGGCGCACCTGCCACCGCCAATCCCACCCCACACTCCATAAGCATCTCATAATCATTCATACCGTCACCCACCGCCACCCAATCATCGAGTGAAAGCCCGACAATCTCATTCATTCTCTCCAGCCCTGAAGCCTTGTTTGCTCCGATCGGCAAAAACTCAATATACATCCGGCTACTCGTCGTCACATGCGCCCTGCCCTCAAAGAGTCCACGTACCTCCTGATCCAGATCTGCCAGCTTCTGCGGCTCACTCCCATCAGTAGCAATAATCAGCACTTTAGTCGGTGCTTCCAGCAGTGAAGCATAATCATCGGGCAGTATTTTATACGGCACTTTATTTATCCGCGCATACATCTGCGCATACGCATTATCTTCCAGCGTATACAGACAATCGCTGTAATACGTATTCAGAGACAACCCTCGCTCCTTGGCAAAAGCAATCACCTCATGCGCCACCTCCAGAGGCAGACTTATCTCATATAACGGCTTATCCGAATCAGGGTGCATTATTCTGCAACCGTTATAACTGATAAGCGGTGTAGTAAGTCCTAGTTCCTTCCAATACGGATACATCGCCCGGTGCATCCGCCCTGAGACCAGATAGACCCCGACCCCGGCCTCCTGCGCCCTTTTAAGCGCAGTAATGACCTGCGCCTCCAGCTCTCCCTGCTGATTGAGGAGTGTTCCATCCATATCCAATGCCAACGCTTTATATCTCATTTTCTCTGTCCTATAGACTCAAGTAAACCCTCTAACGCAACCTTATTTGCCGCCAGATGTGCATGCAAATAACTGACTAGAACCCCATCTCTAGCGTATCCTTCCGCTCTTACTCCGGCGCGCCCTTCCCGCCCATAGGTAAAGGCATAGGTACACCGCCAATCCTCAGGAAGCTCCCCAACAACCTCTGAATAATGATACTCATGCCCACGCAGCGTTACCCCGGGTCGGCCAAAAATATTACGTTCAACCACTTCAGCCTCAATATACCCGAGAGTCTTAAAACGCTCAAGCATCCGAACCTTGAACGGCAATACCCCACACATGGCATACTCATCCCCAGAAAGGGTCTGAAGCGCCGTAGAAAGATACATCAAACCACCACACTCAGCGTAGAGTACCTTCCCGCTACCCGCAAACTCTCTGATACTCTCACGCATCCCGTCATTACCTGCCAACCGCTCAGCCTCACATTCGGGGTAACCGCCCCCGATATACACCGCGTCAAGCCCATCCGGTAACCGATTATCAGTCAGCGGACTGAATTCGACAAGCTCACACCCAGCCATCCTGAGCGCCTGCAGGTTATCCGGATAATAAAAATGGAACGCCTCATCCTTGGCGATCCCGATTCTATAATTATACTCACGTTTCAAACCCGACCACGCATTCACACCGCTAAGAGAGAACTCCCGGGCTCGTGCCAGCAGCAGCTCGATATCAAAAGCCTCTTCCACCCCGTCAGCCAACATAGTAATAATCTCTGTCGATAACAGTTTAACATCCGCGCTCACCAGTCCCAAATGCCGACTCGGAAGCTCTGGTACCGCCCCCTTGACCAGCGCCCCGATATACGGAGGGAGTGTTCCCAGACTATTCAGTGCTTCACCGATTATCTGACCGTGGCGCACAGAACCGGCCATATTGGCGCCAACCCCCAGAAACTCCGGCGCTCCCGGAAAGTTGGTAAAACCTGAAATCAATGCTGCAAAAGAGCGTGCCATCGCTTTGCAAGAAGCGAGCAAAAATACTGGTACTCCAAGACTCCGCGCCACCGCCGCGGTAGACCCCAGATCATCTTCTACGGCAATACCGTCGTACAACCCCATTACCCCTTCAATAAGGCAGACATCCGCGGCTCTTCCGTCCACTTCCATAGCTGCCGCCCGCACGAACAATTCCTGAATATACTCCGAACCGGTCATCCACTGATCAAGATTATAACATTCACGCCCGCTTACAAGTTGCAGATAAGTCGGATCAAGAAAATCCGGACCGACCTTGAAGGTCTGCACCGCAAGCCCACGCCGTTTGAGAGCCGCCGTAAGCCCCAGCGTTACCGAGGTCTTTCCCGAACCACTGGCGGCAGCCCCAATTACCAATGCTTTCATAGCTCAACCTCTATCATTTTTTTCACTTTATATACTCCCGGGCGATATCCACCAGCTGTTGGAGTTTCTGCAGCCCCATCAGTGGGGTCATATTATCAATATCAACCCCGGCCAGCTCCGCGACCAGCCGATCATTGGCCTTGGCCTGTGGCGCAAATAACTCGCTCTGCACCTCTCGCGCTGCCGCCCGAAGTACCTCACCCTCATGCACAATATCCCAATCGCGCTCAATCGCCTGAGTCTCAAGCCCATCAAGAATCTCCCGCGAACGCTCGATAACCCCGAGCGGAATCCCGGCCAGACGCGCCACATGTATACCATAAGACTTATCAGCCGCACCCGGCACAATCTTATGCAGAAAGATCACCTCTCCCGCCCAATCCCGCACTGCAACGTTAAAGTTCTCCGCCTGCGTCAAAATCATCCCGAGCTCCGAGAGCTCATGATAATGCGTTGCAAACAAAGTTCGCGCCTGAAGGCGGTTATGAATATACTCGGTTATGGCCCACGCCAGCGAGACCCCGTCGAAAGTCGAGGTACCACGCCCAACCTCATCCAGGACAATCAATGACCGGCTGGTCGCATTATTCAGGATATTAGCCGTCTCAGCCATCTCGACCATAAAAGTAGATTGCCCTTTGGCCAGATCATCCGCCGCACCCACCCGGGTAAATACCCGATCGATAATCCCAATTCGTGCCTTTTCTGCCGGGATCCCTCCCCCCATCTGCGCCATTATCCCCAGGAGCGCCACCTGGCGGATAAATGTACTCTTACCCGCCATGTTCGGCCCAGTTATAATATGTACCAAGGATTTATCCTTACTGAAGCAGCAATCATTGGGCGTAAACTCGCTTAGGCTCAGATCCAGTACCGGATGCCTACCGCCAACAATCTCAGTCTCGATTCCAACCCCAATCTCCGGAATTATATAATGCTGCAGATCAGCCAGCTGCGCCAGTGACTGCACCGCGTCAAACTCTGCCAATACCTGCGCCACCTGCTGCACCCGCGCCACCTCCTGCGCCACAGTAGCGCGAACCTGCACAAACAACTCTAGTTCCAACGCCAGTATCTTCTCCTGCGCCCCCAGCACAAGCTCTTCATACTCTTTAAGTTCCTGGGTAATATACCTCTCGGCATTGGCCAGCGTCTGCTTACGGATATAACTCTGCGGAACTTTATGCTTATGGGTATTGGTAACCTCAATATAATAGCCGAAGACCTTATTGAACCCGACCTTGAGCGAGGTGATACCGCTCTGCTCCTGCTGCTGCTGCTGAAAATTCCTGATCCAATCCTTCCCTCCGGTAGCCACACTACGCAGCTCAGCCAAGCGCGGATCATATTCACTCCTGATCACCCCACCTTCACGAAGATTTAGCGGAGGCTCGTCTACAATAGCCTTACCGATAAGCTCGACCAGATCCGGCAACGGATCCACCAGCATCGCTAAATCCACCAGTGCCTGCGCCGTAAACGCCTCTCCCAGTTCCTGTAATTTTGGCAGACAACAGAGACTCCGGTATAAATGTATCAACTCACGACCACCAGCACGCCCGGTGGTAATACGCGCCATTATTCGCTCAAGATCGCTGATCCCGGCAAGCACCTCCCGCAACTCTTCACGTAGCGAACTATCCTGAAGCAGTTCGCGCACCGCCATCTGGCGATATTCAATATAGGAGAGATCGAGTAACGGCCGGAGCAGCCAATTCTTGAGCAACCTCCTCCCAGCTCCGGTACAGGTACGGTCAATCACTTTGAACAAACTCGTACCACTACCCTCGGATAATAAGGTATTAGTCAGTTCCAAATTACGCTGAGTCGTTCGGTCAAGTACCAGATAATCCTCACGGTTGAGCCGCTTAAGGGCGCGGACATGGCTGAGCACCACCTTCTGCGTCTCAGCCAGATAGACCAGTATCGCCCCGACCGCCGCAATCGCTTCCGGTTCCTCCTCAATTCCCAGTCCAGCCAGATTATCCACCCCGAAATGCTCTTTAATGCGTATCCGCCCTTCACGTTCGGAAAATTCATACCCGTCGCGCTTAGTAACCAACCCCACATTCCGCGCGGCCAGAACCCCAGCTAGCGCCTTCCCTTCCTGCATCAGCTCGACCGGCACCAGGGTCTCCGCAACCCCAATCTGCTCCAGCTCGTCCCCTACATTTTCCACTGCCACCAGCGAGACAAAGAACTCACCTGTAGATATATCCACACACCCTATCCCTGCAGTTCCACCCCGCACCGCAACCGAGGCCAGATAATTATTATTATCCCCCTCCAGGCAGGACTCTTCAATAAGCGTACCCGGAGTCACCACCCTAGTAACCCCACGCTTGACAATCCCCTTGGCTGTGGCCGGATCCTCAAGCTGATCACAGATTGCAACCCTGATTCCGGCTTTGATCATCTCTTTGAGATAGCGATCCAGTGCATGATGCGGAATTCCCGCCATCGGCATCGCCCCCTCCTGCTTCTTACTCCTAGTCGTAAGAGTAAGCCCCAGAATTTCGGCCGAAACAACCGCGTCCTCACCAAACATCTCATAAAAATCACCCATTCTAAAGAAAAGGATAGTATCGGGATTGGCCTCCTTCATCGCCTCCCACTGCTCCATCATAGGTGTCTTCGCTGTTTTTGTCATTAATACCTCGTACTCTTTTTTACGCTTAAAATTGATACTCTATTGTACAAATACCCCTCACCATTGGCAAGGGGTATAAATCTCTACCCTCGAGAATATAATACAATCCATACCTTAGCATTTCAACATCACCAATACAATCTGCCAAGCATCGAATTTTTCTCAGCTAACTATTCCGATTATTCAGTTCAATTATTAACGCTTCAGCCCGTGCAATTATCTGCTCTGTCTCCAACCTTGAAGTAGCCAGAAATTTATTATCATCCAGCAAACCCTGCACCTGCTTAAAATCACCAGCAACATCGCCCAGGAGCCCATAACCAATAGACATTTCAGAGGAAAACTCTTTACCAGCATCCTTGATAATCATCTCCAACCGCAGCTTTGCCGCAGCCTGCCAACGCCGAATAAATCCCAGCAGGTCAGTTCTTGAATTTAACTCAGGCGCAACCATTGCCAAGACCCAGTTTCTCTGATACACCGAATATTGAGAATCAGCCAACTGCAACCGGTTTATTATCTTATCATAGTCAGCCACCTTACCCCCGATAATATTGTCAAGCAATTCCTCAATTTCAGTTCGAGGTAGAATCGCACCAGCAATATCAACCCATTCCCCGCAGCCAGGTCGGCAATCAATATTCTCCATCATAAAACAATTATCCAGGCCGCCTTCTTCTGCCAGCTCCGCCAGTACTGCTCCAAAGTAATAATCCACACCTACCCTATACCTCTTGATAGCTTTGCCGACAAACTCTTCCGGCACCTTTACTCCGATCAATGATTCAGGGGTAAAACCACTCTGCATCTTCTCCAACAATTTGATGGCCTGTATCATCTTACCTACAGTATAAGGATTGAATACCTCCACATTGACAATATCCGGAGAATCTTCACTCCTCCGGTCACGCTGCTGCCACTTAAGATAATCCCGCTCACAACCACTGCTAAAGACGAGAGCTCCAGGCAACAGAATACTCTCACTCCCCTGACAGATAAGTAACGAGAAAGGAAAATCTTCCGTATTCACCCCGTGTTGATGCCGTCCGATAACATTGGTAAACGGTGCCACCCGTGAAGGCCAGATAAGATAACTGCCGGAACCCGTCTTCGATCCGCGTTCGACAATTCCCTGATGTATCGGCCCAAGCTTGAAGCGGTGATTTGAGAAATTACTCCCGCTCCCAGCCGTATAAAATGAATAGAGTCCGGCAAGCAGCAGTGTAGCTTTGTGATGTGAAGAGGTAAATGGGCCGGCGAAGACTGCGCAGCCCTCTCCCCGGAGGCACTCTGAATTCGCAAAGAAGAGTGAACCCTCGGCACTGAATCCAGAATCAAGTACCGCCGAATCTGCCACAAAACACTTGTCAAGTATACACCCCGTCCCCACATACCCATTTCTATCGACAATAGAGCGCTTGATTACCGCTCCACTCCCCACGTCTCCGCCAACAATAGACTCGCTTATCAGGCTCACCCCAATCAGCACAGCACCTTCAGCTAGCACAGAATCTTTAATCTCGACAACATCACGAATAATCACCCCAGCCGCGAGGCTGTATCTGTCATTTTGTAACTGGAGACTATGCTCAACAACTCTATAATAGGCAGCTTTTAGCCCATCCATGCCAGAGAATGCCTGCAGATATGCCATCTGAGCCGAGAGCCCGGGATGAATAAGCACCTCCCGCCCCCCACCTTCAACCACCACCGCGACATATCGCAGCAAGGCCACGTTATCTTTATCAGCGACAATTCCTCCCACATTCTCAATAATAGCATTATCGCCAACTATGTAATTATCTATTAGTCTATGCACAGATCTAATTTGTACATTCTCCCCAATATCTACATTCTTCAACACCGCATTGACCAGTTCGCACCCCGAACCAATCCTAATCGCAGCACGAAATTCAACATTACGTATTCTCTGCGTCGAGAATCCTTCAGCAACCGTAATTGCCTGCCAATTCTCCGCCAGGCACCCCTGAGCACACAACTGTGCAATTTCATACTGGGTCAATCCCCTATAATTTTCCATAATCATCCCTATTATCAGCGAAAATCTCTGCCGCAATATACTCAGCAGCACCTCACGATTATTTATTTATTATAATTATAGTAAATGCCCTCCTCCGTGACAAAATATAATTCACTTTTTAATAATTTCTTTGCGCAAATCTTGGCTTTACATTACCAACAAGAAGTGTATAATGTTAATCTGGTTAGGCAGTACATTATTAACCCTACGAGTTAAGGAACTATGGCTGGTCAATTACGACAAGATATTGTACAAAAGACACGTGAGCACGGAAAGAAGCTAAGAACCTCGCTTACTCACACCCAACTTTCTCTGAAGACAGTCTTTTATATTGTGTTATTCTCAATCTTCCTCCTCACGCCATTCTTCTTCGGTTTTACTCTAATACGTACAAATGTCGGCACCATTTCCACAGAAAAACGGGTCAGCCGGGTCGATTTTCAGTGGGTAGTTCCCAATAAGGAGGAGATATACAAGACGGTGGAGACCATCCACTTGCCGATATTCAAACAAGTACCCTCAAATGTTTGGATGAGCAATGTTTTTGATCCCATTGCAGAGCTTATGGAGAACGCTGTCGACCTACGCGATCCCGTCAAGCTCTATGACTACGCTCAAAAAGAGAATATTGATATCACCCCTGACGAAGCGGAGAAATTTACCAAATATCTTATCAGCGATATCGACCAGGGTGTCTACTCTGAATTGATCAACCCCGCCCGACGTGCAGTCAAACAATGGGTTTATTACAATAATGTCATCAGCGACGAACAATACCAGAAAGCCATGGCAGAAGGCGGCTCCCGCGCCATTGAGGTTATCCGAGGAGACTATATCCCCAATGGTAACCGGGGTGAAATTCTGACTATCGGTTCTGAGAACAGCCCGCTCAGTATCTCCGAGACCAGCAGCTACCTGGAGAAAGGTCTCTATGACAATCTCTGGGTTGTGCGCCAAACACTACGAACCATTCTGGAGAATCTGATACAACGGCGCATCAATCAGAACCCTACACTGATATACAGTGAAGAACTGACCAACCAAGCCTTGGCAAACCGTAAAGAGCTAGCTCTCAAGCAGGCAAGCTTTATCGGCCAGGGCGAAACCATTGTCCAGCGTAACCAACCGATAACCTCTGAAATCTTTAAAAAACTCCAAGCCGAAAATAATGCTTTCATCGCCCAGCGAGGCAATGGATTCATCATCAAGAACATTTTGAGCAAGTTTATCCCTGTCTTTCTGATCTGCCTCTTCTTTTATATCTTGGTCAAAGACAAATATAGCAACAAGGTCATATTCGGTTGTATTATTGTCTTTACCATCACTATAACCATAACCTATCTTATTCTTATGAATGGCCGCTCAATTACCCTAGTACCAATAAGCTTCTTAGCCGGCTGTGTCGCAATCGGTGGTAAACGAGCGTTGGGGATGATTGCCACCGCTACCTACATCCTATTTATTATTTCAATCTCGTATCAACAACCCGCCGAACTTCTAGGTCTCATTTCCAGCGGCTGTCTCTTCGCCTTACTGGCGCCACAGGAACGTTTTAGACTCGGAATCTTGAAGGTATCAATACTCAGCGGCATTGTCGGAGCGATGATCTTCCTCTGCTGGTACATAAGTGACGGCATTGATATCTCTCTGCCTGCAAACTTCTCAGAACTGATCACTTTCAATTTCAACAACTCTGTAGATATGCTGCTCAGACGCTCCGGGTGGATATTTACCACCTCAATATTCTCTTTCGCCCTAATACTACTCTCACTGCATCAGATCCAACGAATTTTCGGTGCAAGTCCCAATATAATTCTTCAGGATCTTCAAGAACACCCGTTACAGAATAAACTCCTGCTCAAAGCCCCCAGCACCTATTATCACTGCTCGGTAGCAGCAGCCCTAGCTGAAGCTGGAGCCGGAGCCTGCGACGCGAATCCTCTTCTCTGCCGCATATCCTGTTTCTATCACGATATCGGCAAGCTAGTCAAGCCCGAGTACTTCACCGAAAATGAGAGCGGCATCAGCCGCCACGACATCCTTACCCCGAGCATGAGTGCACTTATCATCATCAGCCACGTCAAGGACGGGGTCGAAATGGGTCGTCAAAACAAGCTTCCCCCGGCAATAATTGACATCATAGAGCAGCATCACGGCACCACCCTGGTCTCGTTCTTCCTTCGTCAAGCCAGAGAAGAAGCCGAAGATCCGGATGAAGTTGACGAACAGCAATTCCGCTATCCCGGGCCTAAACCACAATTTCCAGAGGCTGCAATTGTCATGATTGCCGACTCGGTAGAAGCAGCAAGCCGCTCCCTTGAAGGAGCCAGCAGTGCCAGTATAAGAGCGCTGGTACATAAAATCATCATGGGCAAACTCCAGGACAGACAATTCGATGAATGCACCCTGACTCTTACCGACCTAGCCAAGATTGAAGATGCTCTGGTACGGGTTCTACAGAGTATGTTCCACTCAAGAGTAAAATATGATAATAATGACGCAAAAAAAGCCTAAATTATTTTTAATGCAGTATAATTATTGAATGAAATACAGAGAAAAGATAATGTGTAGATTGTTGATAAACATCATAGATAACCGCGAAACTGGGGCAGAACCTGTACCCTCCGCGCTTATCATGAAAGTACTCAGTGCTGCCTATACACCCCGTGCCGAGACTGACGGTGCGGTCAACATAATGATACTCAATGATGCCAGAATTGCTGAGATGAACCAGACTTATCTGAGCCATGAGGGCGCCACCGATGTACTCGCCTTTTATGACGGAGATTTTGAAGACGGAGTACAGCTCCTTGGTGATATCGCGGTCAGTGCCGATACCGCCAGAAACATTGCCGTAGAAAAAGGCATGAGTTTTGCAGAAGAGCTCACACTCTATGCTCTGCATGGCCTACTGCACCTGCTCGGCATGGATGACAAGACCAGCGAACTCCGTGAAGAGATGCTGCAAGCGCAAGAATATGAATTTGCCAGACATGGCTTGAAATTTATACGCTGATTTGGTTTCTACATAAAGGACAAACAATATTTTTACACAAATTGAGATTCCACAATTTACCGTTATAATAATCTCTGTTATTGCTGCGGTACTTGGCTGGTTGGCTGTGGCCTATGAGTCGGCACTACAGGAATTGAGTCTGTCAAAGCTTGATGGAATTATTAAAGAGAAGAATATAACAGGCATCAACCTTGATGCAAATACTACCGACAGGAAGCCCTCTGTTTTAAATAATATTATCCGTAACATGAGCTGTTTCAGACTGGCAACAGCGTTATCCAGTTCATTCTTTCTTGGATGTTTTCTGATCTCAATTACTTTTCTCTTAATAAGTAATGACGCCCTCAATTCACTGATCACCCAATACCGGAGCGGACTACCTCTACCGATTCTATCTATTGCTTTGCCTGTGGCTCTATCCCTGGTTATTGCTGGTATTATCCGCGGCTCGGCGCAGGCAGTAGGCGAACGCAAATCTGAGGTAATAATCTATGTCTTCTCTCTTCCCGTCTGGTTACTGACTCTACCCTTTCGCCCTATAAGTTTCTGCCTGATTGTAGTTTCCAGCGCCTTTGCCAGAGGCGTTGGCATCAAAGTGAGCCGTACCTCGGATGATATCGAGGATGAGGTTATGGCCGCAGTTACTGACAGCGAGAAAGCCGGAGTTGTAAATGTTGAGCAACGTGAGATTATCGAGCGAGTATTTGATTTCAATGATACCGATGTTGCAGATATCTTTACTCCAAGAACCGATATGCAATCAATCTCAGCCTCTGAGCCTCTGGCCAGAGCCATCAAGATCTCACTAGAGTGCGGACACTCCCGCCTACCAGTACATGAACACACTCGTGACAATATTATCGGTATATTCTATGTTCGCGACGCTTTGACCTACTGGGATGTCGAGGACAAACCTGCATTACTCGATATTATCCATAAACCAAACTTCGTTCCCGAGACCCAGAAGGTTGTAGACCTGCTCCAACTAATGCAGAACAGCCATACCCAGATTGCAATTGTACTTGATGAGTACGGTGGCACGGCCGGTCTGGTAACTATTGAGGATATTCTGGAGGAGCTAGTTGGAGAGATACAGGATGAGTATGACAAACACGAGGATGAATGTGACGTTACCACGCTTAACCCCGATCATATTATGAGTGATGGTCAAACCCATGTATACGACATCAATAAAGCGCTAGGAAATGATATAATACCTGAAGACCGGGACTACGAGACTATTGGAGGTTTTGTCCTCGACAATCTGGGGCATATACCGCAAGCCGGTGAAGAGTTTGAATTTGATAATCTACAGGTAAAAATTCTTGAAGCAGATGAGAGACGAGTACTCAAGGTCGAGATTAAGCGTCTGAGGAACGACTAAGACATGCAGGAGCTCAAAGAAGTATTCACTACCATAACCGCTTTACGCGACAAAGAGACCGGCTGCCCCTGGGATCGTGAGCAAACCTTCGCAAGCCTGCTCAAACCACTCCGAGAAGAGGTGGCGGAGCTAGTCGATGCAGTCAGCAAGAACGACCAGGCCAATATCGCGGAAGAGCTTGGCGATACCCTGTGGAATGTGCTTATGCTGCTTGAGGTAGCCGAAGAAGAAGGCATCGCCAGTAAAACCACAATCATTGCTGAGGTCAATAAGAAGATGATCGGCAGGCATCCGCATGTCTTCGGCGAGTTACAGGCTCATACACCCGAAGAAGCCCATACACTATACAAGCAGGCCAAGGAAAAACTCAAAAAGAAACAACCACATGCTACCTGATCTCGCCAATACCCCTCTGGACAACGAACTGGTACTTATTGCTCTCATCCTGGCTCTAGGTATTGTACTGTATTTCGTCTTCAGGATCGGTGTAAAATTGCTTAGACGCAGACATCAGGTTAAACCGCAAGCATCTGCTGCCTACCCACAACAGTCGCCAACCGACCCAAAAAAACAAGCAGCACTGGCAAAATTTAAGAAGGTGCACGCCTCTGCCCGTGATAACCGCCAAAGACTGAAAAAAGCCATAGCGAGCGACCCAAAACAAGCGGCAAAGATACTTAAGAAAATGATGAAGCACTGAGGGCTCTACTCCCACACAGCACATATTCCCGGTTAAATATGTGTAAAACCTGATATTTTACTTTGTTTGTCCCGCTTAATCGGTAAAATAATTATCTATTATTTTAAATTCCAATTTATATTTTAGAAAGAGTCTTTACCATGAGCAACAAGCCAATCATACTTGCTGACAGAGCGAGTGCAACCAATATAAGCGGTATACGCAAGGTGTTTGACCTTGCCGCCAAGATAGAATCACCGATAAATCTCTCTATTGGCCAACCGGATTTTGATGTACCAGATTCCATAAAAGAGAGTGCAATCGCCGGCATCCGTAACGGTGCGAACAGTTATACCCCGACACAGGGGCGTGCCGATTTACTAGAAGGTATTTCCCAGACACTTGGCGGTAAGTATCAGCAAGGTGAGATTATAATAACCTCAGCCGTCAGCGGCGGACTGAACCTCTCCTTTCTGGCACTGCTCAATCCAGGTGATGAAATCCTCATACCTGATCCATATTTTGTTATGTATAAGCAATTGGCACTGATGATAGGAGCCAAACCGGTATACTATGACACCTACCCCGATTTCAAACTCCCTGTAGAGAAGATAGAGGCACTGATAACCGATAAAACCAGAGCCATAGTAATCGGCAGTCCGTCAAATCCAACCGGCATAACCTACAGTCCGGAATCGCTCAAAGAGCTAGCTCCGATTCTGGAGAAACACGGTATTATTGCTCTATCTGATGAGATCTATGAGATCTTCAGTTATGACCATCCTGCTTGCAGTATTGCGGACTACTATCGTGAACGCACAGTTATACTCAAGGGCTTCAGTAAGAGCCACGCTATGACCGGCTGGCGTCTCGGTTACGCCGCAGGCCCCAGAGAGATAATTCAAACCATGGCTAAATTCCAGCAGTTCACCTTTGTCTGTGCCCCCTCGATAGCCCAGGTCGCCGGTTTACAGGCGCTGAATACTGATATGTCGAAGTTTGTCGACGAGTATAAAGCGAAACGCGATCTGATCTATACCGGGCTCACCGACATCGGCTATGAAGTCACCAAACCCGACGGCGCCTTCTATATCTTCCCCAAAGCCCCGTGGAAGACCGGTGAAGAATTTGTTGCCAAGTGTATTGAAAATAATCTGTTGGTAATTCCCGGGAATGTATTCTCCGAGAAGAATACGCATTTTCGTATCTCATATGCTGCTACTGAAGCAACTATTCGTGCTGGTCTTAAAATACTTGAGAAGCTCTTTAAGGAGAAATAAACCTTATGCGTATCCTTATAATTGGTCTGGGCAGAATGGGTTACTCCCTGGCGGAACAACTTGAGAGTGAAGGACACCGGGTCTACGGTATTGATACCGATAAAGAGAGTGTAGAACGCGCTAGCGTCAAACTCGACATCATGGTGGTTCAAGGATCGGGATGCAGCTTGTCAACCTTGCGCGAACTTGATGTCGAGGGAGCAGACCTGGCAATAGCCGCCAGCGGTTCAGATGAGATCAACATTGTCTCTTGCCTTGTCGCCAGAGAACTGGGCATCAAGCGCTGCATCGCCCGCATTGAAAGTGAGGAGTTGGCCAACAACCTACGTGAAATGCCTCTATCCTCTCTGGGTATCGATGAATTTGTCAACCCGCGTGAAGAGACGGTAAGACGCCTGGCAGATATTATCCGCACCCCCGGTACCACCATGACCGCTGAATTCGATGACGGTAAATTCCAGCTACGCGGCCTCAGAGTCGAAAAGGAATCGCAACTTACCTCCCGCCCTCTGGTTGAACTGCAACCGCTCTTTGTCGAGCACTTTCTGGTTCCGGCGGTACAACGCGGCGATCAACTGATCATTCCTCGCGGTAACTTTACAATCCAGACCGGCGATATCATCTATGTACTCCTGCAGACCAACACCTTCAAGCATTTCTTATCTCTCTTCGCGTTTGATCACTCCCGCACCAAACGCGTCTTTGTCTATGGGGCGTCAATGCTTGGCATAGAACTGGTAGAAGCTTTAGAATCCACCATCCCCGAGGTGATTCTTCTGGAGGAAGACTGGGACAAACGGCTGAATGCTTCGCTCCAGATTCATAACAGCGCTATTATCAACGGCTCGCCTCAAGACATGACCCTAATGCAGGATCTCAAGATAAACACCGCTGATTTCTTTGTCGGTGTTGGCGATAAAGAAGAAGAGAATTTTGCCAGTGCGCTGCTGGCCAAGCAGATGGGTTCACGCTATGGAGTAATGATTACCGACCACCCTGATCATGTCGAACTCTTTGATACCCTGCCCATCGACGCAGTGGTCAGCCCGGCGGTTGTCTCAGTAGGAGCAATTCTGAAAGCCGCCCGTTCTGGAGCCGTACTCTCAATGTTCAATATTGCTGGTGGACGCGGGGAAGCGCTGGAGCTTGTAGCCCAGGCTGGCAGCAAGAATGTCGGCAAACCCCTCAAGGAGATCTCCTTCCCGGAAGGAGCCATGGTTGCAGCCATAGCCAACGACGAAGGCTTCCAGATTGCTTCCGGCAATACCGTTATCAAGGCCGGTAGCACCATTATCCTTATCTCTAAGAAGAAGAATATTAAAGCCGCACTGGAACTGTTCGATTAAAGGCTGAAGACATTAGGAATTTCAGACATCCTTACTACATGTCCTTAAATTAGCTGCATTATTATTCTATGCTTAAAAACAGCGTTTTTTCAACATAGAATAGACGTTTCTACCCCGTCAACACCACAAGCCTTGGTTTGGCAGCCAAACCCTCGGTCAGCACACGCGCAATATAATAATTTAAGAAAAAAAGTGCGAACGTAATATTATCGCTGTAAATTGCAGCAACAATATTACGTTCGTTTCCAGATCAGCAAAGTGATATCATCAAATTGCTCGTTCTCCTGAAATTTATCCACCGCCTGGACAATCTCTACCCCCAATTCCGCAACGTTGCGCGCATATGACGTAGCAAGTATCTTCTCCAAGCGGCTCTCGGAGAATAATTCCAGAGATTTAGAGTGCGCTTCGGTAACACCATCGGTATATAAGACTACCGACTCACCTGGTTCTAGCTCAAAACACCCCACACTATATTTTGCCTCACTGATACCGCCAACTAGCATTCCGGTTACATCTTCGGTCTTCTTAATCCCCTCGGCAGTAATGAGATACGCCGGATTATGTCCGGCATTTCCATAGCGACACTTGCCGGTCAAAGGATTATAATAGCAGAGAAAGACAGTCGCAAACATCGACTCCGAATTATGCTCATATATTGCCCGGTTCAATCGCTTCAACGCTGCTGCCGGATCTGGTTCGACCGGACAAATTGCGCGTATCAAGGTACAAACCATAGTCATAAAGAGTGCCGCTGGTACTCCTTTACCCGAGACATCACCGATACAGAAGACCACAAGTTCATCCCGAATTTTGAAGTAATCGTAAAAATCACCTCCTACCTCGCGCGACGATGCATAAAATGCATAAAGACTGAAGTAATCACTCTTGAGCAAATCTTTCGGCAACATCGAAGACTGAATACTCTGCCCGGCCTTGAGTTCACTGTCAACCCGCGCTTTGTGCTTTTCATATTCCTCTCGCTCCTTCAAACCCGCGACCATAAAGTTGAATTGATAAGCAAGATAGCCGAGTTCATCTCTAAGACTGGTCTGTACATTACAAGCAAAATCACCCGCCGCAACCCTTTCCGCCTCGTGCGCCAACAATACAATCGGCTCGGTAAAATTCTTCGAAACAATAGAGATAATCAAAGCGAAGACCGCCAGCAGTACAATCGACGCGCCCAGCAAACCATAATTGAGGGTACTGACCTGCGTATGAATGATATCATCATTCACCCGATAGATAATAACCCAACCCGTTGACGCATCACGCATCGAAAAGTAAGTATCATGCTTAAAATTCAAGATATTGATCGAACTGGAGCTGAAAGTATCTTTCTGCAAAACCTCGGTATAGACCTGCGCATCAGGTAGATCAGATACATTCGAGCCCACAAGGCTAGAATTATTACCAAAAAGTAATAAATATCCCTCTTCAGAAACAACATACCAACTACCCATGACATCATCGATTCGGCTGATCATATGTTCAAGCTCACCGATATCAATATCCACACTGGTAAACCCGATAACGCCGTTCTCATCCAGTATCGGTGTAGACATGGTAAAGACATAACGCTCATCATTCGCTGAGACATAGGGCTTACTGAAGTACACAGAGTTCCAATTGGCTTTATCGGCAAAAAAGCGTTGGCTCTCCTGGAACCAGGATCGAGCCTTGACATTATAATTTGTAGTCGGGGTCCAGATACTACTGATAAACTCACCTGTATTATACGAAACATAAGGTGGGCTTATGGCAAAATGTTTTTGCTCAAATTGGATCAATTCTCTAATCTTGTTGTCAGGTAGCTTCTGAAAACTCAAATAGTTGGCAAAGGTCTTGATCGCAATACTATCCTCATCTATCCAGTTGCTAATAAGCTCATACCCCAGACTAAGCTTAACCTCTGCCCGCTGATAGACTACATTTCGCACCACTGCAAAAGAGATGTAGTGAAGCAAAACGCCAATTATTACCAGCACAAAGGCAAAAGCCAAGAGGAACTGCTTAAACAATCTGGTTCTGATCTTTTGATCAAATTTTAGGTTATTACCCATATCAGCCCCTGAAGAAAACCAGAAAGAATAATAGCTCCTGAAGAACAGAAGCTATTGCAAAGAAACCGACCGCCAGCATCTGCGCCGTGGCATCACGCCACATCACCCAGCAAATGCTTTAAGAGTGATAATACCGTATTTCTCAAATCCTGTCTAGCAACAATCATATCTACCTGACCATGCTCCAGCAAGAACTCTGTACGCTGGAAGCCTTCGGGTAACTCAGCATTGATAGTCGACTTAATAACCCGCGGACCGGTAAATCCTACTAGGGCTCCAGGTTCACCTATAATAATATCGCCAAGGGCAGCCCAACTGGCCCAGACTCCACCCATGGTACAATCGGCAACAATACTGATAAAAGGCAGCCCCGCCTCTTTGAGTTTACCCAGAGCCGCCGAGGTTTTGGCCATCTGCATCAACGAATACATACCTTCATGCATTCTGGCTCCACCGCCAGAGCCGGAAACAATTATCACCGGCAATCTCTCTACAATGGCAAACTCAATGAGTCTAGTAATCTTTTCACCAACGACAGAACCCATCGAACCGGCAATAAAAGCACTATCAGTAACCGCGAAGGCCACTCGGATAGTATCTATCAACCCTTCACCTGACTTGATAGCCGAGAGCATTCCGGTCTTATTAATCTCCGCTTCGAGCTTCTCCTGGTACCCCTTTCCACCACCGGAGAACTCCAGAATATCTTTGCTCATAAGCCCAATGTCATGCTCAATAAAGGAACCCGGCTCGAGCATAATTTGTATGCGCCGATCAGCACTGATCTGAGTATGGTACCGGCAATTCGGACAGACCCCCAAGTTCTCAACCAGGGTTGTCTTGATAATAATCTCACTACAATTCTTACATTTGATCGCAACCCCAGTTCCATCCTCAGAAGGTTGTATCTGTTTCTTATCATGCTTACCCAGGTTCTTTAGTTTATCCCAACCGAAGAATGCCATACCCCTAAACTCCTTATCAAATCATACCAACGACAATAAGTACCAAAAAATGTACCAAATACTCAGTACCGCTACGCTTGGAGCATACCATTCACTGCCGCACGCATATCAGCACTACGGAATACCGCCGTTCCCGCAACCAAAAGATTGGCACCTGCGTCTTTTATAGCCCGAGCATTCTCCAGACATACCCCACCATCAACCTCAAGCTCAATATTCTTACCGGCTATCAACCGACTTGCTTGTTCAAGCCTACCGAGCGACTCTGCAATAAATTTTTGCCCGCCAAATCCCGGAAATACCGACATCAAAAGCAATCTATCTATTTTATCCAAAAATGGTTCGACCTTCTCCACCGGCACATCCGGATTTATCGACAACCCACGAACCAGACCCCGTGAACCTATCTCATTGAGTATCTCAGTAGGATCAGGACATGGCTGGAGGTGAATAGTAATACCATCTGCTCCAGACTTATGAAAGGTCTCAATATACTTCTGCGGCTCATCAAGCATGAGATGCACATCAAAATGCAACTTAGTAAGCGGTCTAATAGCTTCGATGACGCATGGACCAAAGGAATAATTCGGCACAAAATGTCCATCCATAATATCTAGATGAAGAATATCGGTACCAGAATCTTCAACACGTTTTATCTCTTCACCGAGTCGGGTGAAGTCTGCAGCAAGCAGTGATGGTGCAATTCTACATTTCATTTTTTCATACCCTAACTACGCTCATAATTTTCTTGAATCATTTACAACCGAGAGCACGCAACCACTACTATGCCCCACAATATCGGTTGAAATTTGAACTTCTTAAATTATATAAAAACCGCCCCCTCCATGCAATACATGAAAAAATATTCTACTTAGTACGACATCAAAGATTCACGCCCCACAACCAATCAAGCCCTAAGGCGAACAAACAAACAGCTCACAATTAATTAACTTTGCATTATTCCAAAAAAAAATATATAAAAAAGATATTTTTTATTTCCAATTCTCAACAAAATACGCTAATATTATACTTAAGTAACTGATAGCATACTTATCTGCCCCAGGTATGCTTCAGTATTTTTAAGTATTTCTGGGGTGATTTATCAATCTGCTTCGGCAGAGTATTACGGAGAAACATAATGGCAAGTGGCACAGTAAAATGGTTCAATGATCAAAAAGGTTTTGGTTTCATCATTCCAGATGACGGTGGTGAAGACCTCTTTGTACACCACACAAACATCATCATGGATGGATTCAAGACCCTGAAGGAAAACCAGGCAGTCGAATTTGACGCTGGCGAAGGAAAAAAAGGACCTGAAGCTACCAATGTCAAGCCTTGCTAAGTAAGTTTATATATATAAGCAGACTAAGCTGTTGATGTTACTCCTATCCGCCAAGCGGTTAGGAGTTTTTTTTAACCCATACCTATCAGTAATATGGAGCTAATATATGGTCAAAAGACAGCCAAATACCCACGGGGGGTTGGTCTTTTCAACCGCAGAAGGCAAGCTCTGCCCCAGATGCGGCCACAAAGTAGACGAGTGCATTTGCCGCGAGTTAGCCGATTCTGTTGTACCGTCAGGAGACGGAATTGTGCGTTTAAAACGAGAGACCAAGGGACGCAAAGGCGCCGGCGTTACTCTAATAACCGGGATCTGCCTGAATAATCCTGAACTCAAGGCTCTGGCCAAAGAATTGAAGAAGAAATGCGGAAGTGGCGGCGCGGTGAAAGATGGCACTATAGAGTTACAAGGCAATGTTCGTGAACAGGTTCAGGTCATACTTGAGAAAAAAGGTTTCAAGGTCAAGATCTGTGGGGGGTGAGTCAGGAAAAGAATCGTCTTCTACTCATAAAATCAACTTGTTTTTAACCACGAAATAATTATAATTTCAGTTAAAGTTGATAACTCTTGGACGCATTGTTGAATAATATGACACAAAAACCTGTGATAGATACTGCTAAACCGGATTACGAGTATTTAACCCCTGAAGAATTACTTGCAGAATATGTTTCAGGCGATGACGGGGCATTCACCGCCCTGGTAGAGGTCATCGGAACCCGATTACTCGGTTTTATTCACCGTTTTATCGGCGATTTCCATATTGCTGAAGATGTATTTCAAACCGTTCTGCTCAAATTAGCTACCCACGCAGCAGCTTTCAATAATCGCGCCAACCTCAACACTTGGGTCTTTGCCATTGCCCGCAACGCCTCGATTGATGCTCTCAAAGCTCACAATAAAATCCGTTTAATTCTAAATGACCCAGCAGAATCTCAAGATAAGGAAGACGAGATAGACCAGAGGATTTCCCACATCCTCTGCAATTCGCTCCCCCCACTCCAACAGCTGACTGTTGAAGAGTTGGGCAGACGCATTTCAGCAGCGGTTACCGCTCTGCCAGAGAAGCAGCGCGAGGTATTTCTGCTCCGAGAAGATGCGGATCTCTCAATCGAAGAGATTGCGAAGATCGTGGAGTGCAGCAGAGAGACAGCAAAGAGCCGTCTACGCTATGCAGTCAATAAATTACGGATCAATCTCAAGAAAGAGGCCAGACTTTACGGGTTGTTAGACCGTCTTTAATTATTAGTTTTCAGTTTTTAAAATAAGGATATAACGAGTAATAATGAAGGATGACAAGTTAGACAAAATCCTGGATCACCTCTATGGTGAGCTTGAACCTGAGACCGAGGAAGACTTCCTCAATGAGGTCTCCAGTTCCAAATTACTCTCAAATAGATTGACTGAGACCAGAAAATTACTGACAGCTTACCGCCTGGCTCCTACCATGGAGATAGCCAGAGACTCTGCCGAAAATGCCTTGAAGCGACTCCATACAGCCAGGGCTGCAGAAGCAGCAGCACTCAAGGCAGAGGAAGCCTCAACGCAATTGCCCGAACCCGAGCTTGAACCAACTGCAACTCCCGCTACCGAAACAATAGACTCAAAACAGATTGCAGAGCCGGTCACTCCGCTTCCAGTTGACTCAGCAACTCGGAAAAAGCCTTCAAAACTTGGACTTATCAGTACCGCAGCTATTATCATTCTCGGCTTAGGCGTCGGTTATTATCTATTCAGTAATAAACAACCTAAACCCAGCCAGACTCTCAATAATGAATTGGAATTGACCTTTATTGAGCCAGCAGCCTCCAGCCTGACTGCTGCGAAAACTATAGTTGAGAAAAAGAACCTCAATAAACCCTCAAACTCAAAGACAACAACAACAACAACAACAACAATACCCGAACTATCGCCCGAAGCATTAGCGGTAAATAAAGCTGAAGAGAACTTTGAAGAAATACAGGATATCCTTGAAGAGATCGATGAGATATCACTATCCCGTCCCACCGAAGAGCTTACGGTTATTGACAGATCTGATTCGATAGAACTGGATGACTCCGACATCGATCTGCTTGACATCTCAAATATCGAACCTCTGCCCGAGATAGATAGCGAAACACCTGATTTAGAGACAGAATTCAACCAGATGCTTCCAGAGATTGAAGAGCCCACTACACCCCTTCTGCCCAAACACGCTGATATCAATCTAGCTCACAACGCTCAGAGTTCCGAGAATACAATAGAAGTGACAGATACCCCAGTCGCAGAAATTGAGAAACAGGAAGAATCTGCGCGCCTCGCTGAAATCGAGAAGCAGAAAGAGGCTGCGCGCCTCGCTGAAATCGAAAAGCAGAAAGAAGCTGCGCGCTTGGCTGAGATAGAAAAGCAGAAAGAAGCTGCACGCCTCGCTGAAATCGAGAAGCAGAAAGAGGCTGCACGCCTCGCTGAAATCGAGAAGCAGAAAGAGGCTGCGCGCCTCGCTGAAATCGAGAAGCAGAAAGAGGCTGCGCGCTTGGCTGAGATAGAAAAGCAGAAAGAAGCTGCACGCCTCGCTGAAATCGAGAAGCAGAAAGAAGCTACGCGCCTCGCTGAAATCGAGAAGCAGAAAGAGGCTGCGCGCCTCGCTGAAATCGAAAAGCAGAAGGAAGCTGCACGCCTCGCTGAAATTGAGAAGCAGAAAGAGGCTGCACGCCTAGCTGAAATCGAAAAGCAGAAAGAGGCTGCGCGCCTCGCTGAAATTGAGAAGCAGAAAGAGGCTGCACGCCTAGCTGAAATCGAAAAGCAGAAAGAGGCTGCGCGCCTCGCTGAAATCGAAAAGCAGAAAGAGACTGCACGCCTCGCTGAAATCGAAAAGCAGAAAGAGGCTGCGCGCCTCGCTGAAATCGAAAAGCAGAAGGAAGCTGCACGCCTCGCTGAAATCGAGAAGCAAAAGGAAGCTGCACGCTTGGCTGAGATAGAAAAGCAGAAAGAGGCTGCGCGCCTCGCTGAAATCGAAAAGCAGAAGGAAGCTGCACGCCTCGCTGAAATTGAGAAGCAGAAAGAGGCTGCACGCCTCGCCGAGATCGCGGCAAAGAGAGAGGTCAAGATCGTTGAGCCGATAACTCTCAGCGAAAACAACAGCATCCATTCAGTAGACGATCTACCAGTTATGCCACTGAGTGAGGATGATAACCAGCCACTCGCAATTTTAATAAATCCTGAGACTACCTCGAATGAGAAGATAACCTTCGAGACAGCTGACTCAGTCACTCAACTTATCCAGAAAGCTGAGGCCTTATACCTAAAGAAATCCTATCTCCAAGCACTATTTGGGGTTGAAGAGGCACTGCTACAGACTGTATCAAGCCAGGATCGCATCTCAGCCCTAACCTTGAAAGCGAGAATTGAGTTACAACTCAAGAGCTTTACTGAGATGCAGGAGACTATCTCTACGCTCCGCCCACTATCCCCCCTTGACGCTTCAGCCCTGCAGGTATTATATAATGCGGCTCTCAACCATGAAAAACTCGCAATCCAGAGAGAGCAACAAGCCGCACACTATTATACACCAACCCCTTTAAATTCAACCAATAACACTGAGTACCAAGTCAATACCCCAAAAGCCACTCCTGAGGATAGTTCCAATGCGCCCAAACCTACAAGAAAAAAGCGTTTCAACCCAACTACGGATACTTATTATAAACGTCGATAACCTATTATTACTTAAAAAGATATAACGATATTACCAACTTTTTTTTATGCAAAAATCTTTACCATCCTCTTGGCAAGACCAGTTAATTTGCTATAATTTAAGGCCATAATTTTATATTATTTCTATAACTTAATGGAGGATACATTATGCCAACTTATGATTATGAATGTTCAGCTTGCGGGCATAATTTCGAAGAGTTTCAAGCCATGAGTGAAGCTCCAATAAAGAAATGCCCAAAATGCAAAAAAATGAAGGTAGAACGGCTTATCAGCTCCGGCTCCGGAATTATCTTCAAAGGTAGCGGTTTCTACGAGACCGATTACAAGAAGAGCGGTGGCGAGAGCAAATCAGAGTAAATGCTGAAACTAGCAGCATTCGCTTCGCGCAATGACCGCGTATAGAGGAGGAGACAAGACGTGGATCTACAAGGAAAGACTGTTGTTTTGGGCATAACCGGCGGCATTGCCGTATATAAAGTCGCCTATCTGGCTTCAGAACTTACCAAGCATGGTGCTGCGGTTGAAGTCATTATGACCGAAGCCGCTCAAAAGTTTGTCACCCCGCTTACCTTCTCCACCCTCACCAAAAGAAATGTCCACACCGATATGTTCAAAGAATATGTGGCCAAACCCGGCCACATATCCCTTGCCGAACGCGCCGATGTCATACTGATTGCTCCGGCTACGGCAAATACCATAGCCAAGATAACCTACGGGATAGCCGACAACCTCCTTACCACCACTGTTCTTGCTACTCAAGCACCTATTATCATTGCACCAGCCATGAACAACAACATGTACAACCACTTCTCAACCCAACAGAATCTGGAAATTCTACAGAATCGCGGGATAATCACCGTCGGGCCAGAAGAGGGTATGCTCGCCTGCGGCTATGTCGGAATCGGTCGCATGAGTGAACCCGAGAAACTCCTTGAGCGCATATGTCAGACTATTTCCTGTCAATAATACAAGTACTTATTCAGGATAATAAATATCGGCAAAGACCCCGACAGGTTCCACAACCTTGATCTCCGGCACAGTCTCACTCGCTAATGGAGCTAATGGTGGTATCGCACTCAAAGTTTGATCCTCCATCATTCGCAGTTTAGCATAATCTGGGGGTGATGCTATTGGTTCTACCCTGGCAGAACTCTGTATATAGCCGATATTTCCGGGAACACCCGGTTGCGCCGGAGCTTGTGGGCACTGGGGTTCCACAAATTCCAGCCCATGATTAAGCGCTGTATCCTGAGAATTGGATTCAACAGGCCTACCATTGAGTGTTTCTTTACTCTGGACATAACTCGCACTCGGATTGCCATAGACCATATCCTCAGACACTCGCGCCAGAATAGCCTCAACCGAGAGCTGATATAATTCCGCGCAGATCTCACGATTATCCTTATCCATAAGCGCCTGCCAGACAAAATTCTCGGGCAGATACGGCAAATCTGTCCAACAGGCAGAGAGAACCGCAAGTAACTTTCTACTCTCAGGATAACGCAACTTCCTGCTGCCCATATTCACTGCTTCAGCATAGTCTTTGGTTCTTCTGAAGATAAACAGCACTCGCACTAATCTTCCCAGCAAAGTTGATTCACTGGGCAGCTTCCGCCATTCTGCCAGTCGTACCGCTCTGATCTCCCTACCAACATGCTCAGAATCAGCGTTAAGAGCAGCAACCTTGATCAGATCATCCTTACTCTCAATCTTACCCTCAATCGCATAAATTAACAGCGAATACACCGCCCGCGATACCGCATCTCGGTCTACATCAGCGCCTCCCAGCCTCCCGGCGTGAACAGCAGCGCGCATCCCATCGGGTGAAGGCACGGTGTAAGCAAAAGCAACAGTCCCAGCTAACACCATGCTTCCAAGACGCGGCACCTCCCGCTCTGCACCATTGAGTTCATCAAAAATCATCGCCACATACTCGACCTCAGGATCGGTTATATTGAGAATACTCATAAACCGTTTAGGTTCATATCCCCCTTCCTGAACCAGCATCCGACAGATACCGCTTAGCTGTGCCCGCTTGCAAAGATACTTCTTTTTATAAGTCGGAGAATCATTGTACTCAATTAATGCCAATAATCCGGCCTTATGCCGGGTACGCGAAAAGACAGGTGAATCGGCCTGAGCTAAATTTATACTCAAGAGAGTACAGACAAGAATAAACCCTCCCCATATTTTCAACTTCATCCCACTTGTCCCCACCAACAATCCAAATTCCAAAGAAACACCAACTCCATAATACTTTATACGACCAAAGTTGAAAGTCAAGCAATAATTAAATCTTCTAGTCAGTATCTATATATTCTAATTATAGTTAGGGATAATATAGAAAGAAGCATACTCTATACAAAAAGATAACGCCACCCGTTGCGATGGTGGCGTTTTTAGTTGTTATGCCATTTTGCTGCTGGAAACCGCCTTAAAGTCTCCATTAAATTTGTGCCTTAAACAAATTTACGCCTTGCAACATTCAATAAGCAATAACATTTTTCACACTAATAATCGGCAATTACCGCTATTTCTTTAGCACTCTTTATTTAATTAATTTACTATTATTACTCTTCTTCTCCCGTATAATAAAACTTACTAACCCATGCAGCCAATCAGGAGAGCAAAATGCATAGTTTCTTTACAGCATTGTCATTTCTTACCACTATCCCCTTGCCCCAACACTTGGCTAAGAATTTCAATTTTTCCGGTTGTCAGCGCTATTTTCCACTCATCGGAGCTATTATCGGTTTACTCGCAGCAATTTGCTGTTATATCTTCTTTGCTCTCTTCCCCGGACTGGTTGCAGCAGTATTATCTACAATTTTTCTCTTAGTTCTTACTGGTGGCCTCCATATGGATGGACTAAGCGACACCGCCGATGGTTTTCTTAGCCAGCGTCCACGCGAAAAAATACTCCAAATAATGAAGGATAGCTGCATCGGTAGTTTCGGTTCCCTTGCTCAAGTCTGTATACTTCTACTCAAAATCTCTGCGCTCTACGCCCTCGCGGATCAAGCATATGTTGCCATATTTATCACTCCGATTATCGGCCGCTCCGCAATCCTCTTACTGAGCAACACCTTCTCCCCTGCTTCCACCAACGGACTCGGCCATGCCATCAACTCCTCAAATAATACGTTCCCCATGCTGCTTGGTTTGGTAGTCGGAGGCATATTATTAATCGTCTTTTTCAGCTACATTGGTTTGCTCGCCCTGATATTGGCTCTTGCTACCATACTCATTCTGGGTAAAATTAGTCAGCATAAGATTGGCGGTTACACCGGAGATATTCTTGGTGCCGGATGTGAGCTGAGCGAAACCGTCACCTTAATAATCCTCTGTTCAACAAAGCTATAAAGGATAACCATGTCACACGGAGGCAATATCAACCAACTTCGCAAGCTGGTTAACAAAGAAACGAGACTTATTGATTTCAGTGCCAGTATCAACCCTCTAGGCGCACCAAGCTGGTTGCGCGCTGAAATAGCCAGAAGCATCAGTGATACCTCCCACTATCCGGATATCGACTCTACCGACCTGGTCGCCGCAGCCGCTCAGGCATTTGCGGTCAAACCTGAACAGATAACCCCGGCTAACGGTAGCAGTGAACTCATCTTCTCTATTCCACAAGTTATGAAATTTTCACGAGCACTTATCGTCGAGCCGAGTTATATCGACTACCGCACCGCCTGCAACCGCCAAGGTCTGGACATTGTCTCCCATAATCTACTTCCTGACACAGACTTCACCCTGGATTTAACCCTTCTGCAGCCATACTTGTCAGAGCCCAGTCTGGTCTTCCTAGCTCACCCCAACAACCCTACCGGTCGTATGCTTCCGGTTAAAGAGACATTAAAACTTATCGCCGCACACCCTGAATGCTGCTTTATTATCGACGAAGCCTATCTTTCTTTTGTCAGCGACAGTACTAACTCTAGCTTTATCAACTATACCGCAGAGCTTGACAACCTTATTGTACTTAGATCCCTTACCAAGTTCTACGCCATTGCCGGTCTGCGTCTAGGTTTAGGTTTCGCTGGTAAAAAACTTACCGCCATTCTCCGGAATTCGCTGACTCCATGGAGTGTAAATACACTCTCGCAAAAGGTTGGAGCCAGGGTTCTGCTGGATACAGAGTATGCCCAGCGTTCACTAGCCTACACCCTGAGCTGTAAAGACGAGCTGCTCCGACAGCTCCAACAAATCACTGAACTCAAAGTATTCCCAAGCGCTGCCAACTTCATCCTCTGCCGGCTCTTGAATAATATGCAAACTCCAGATCTCTGCACCCAGGCTTTAAAGTACGGGATAGCCCTACGTGACTGCTCCGACTTTAGCGGTCTGGACAAATCTTTCTTCCGCGTTGCCGTACGCACGCCAGAGGAGAACGACAAACTTATAGAGACGCTCAAGCAGCTACTCTACCCGACCTCAAAGCAGACAACCAGAACTCCAATACAAAGATCAACACCATCCCTCATGCTGCTGGGTTGTAGCTCAAATGCCGGCAAGAGCATTATTACAGCCGGTATCTGTAGAATTCTGCTACAGGACGGGATCAAGGTAGCCCCATTCAAATCCCAGAATATGGCTCTTAATTCCTATGTCACCGCTGACGGTCTGGAGATGGGACGGGCGCAGGCGGTACAAGCGCAAGCGTCACGCCTCGACGCCGATGTCCGCATGAATCCGATCCTGCTCAAACCCAACTCCGACACCGGCGCACAGGTAATCGCCATGGGCAAACCCGTAGGCAACATGCGCGTTCTCGGTTACATGGATTATAAAACACAAGCCTTTGCCATTGCCCAGCAGGCTTATGATTCTCTTGCTGATGAGTATGAGGCTATCATCCTTGAAGGCGCCGGCAGCCCCGGTGAAGTCAATTTGAAGGCTAACGACATTGTCAACACCCGTATGGCACAGTATGCCCAAGCGCCGGCACTCCTGGTCGGAGATATCGACCGCGGCGGCATCTATGCCTCATTCATCGGCACCTATGAAACCTTTGAAGAATGGGAACGCGAACTAGTAAAAGGCTTTCTGGTCAACAAATTCAGAGGTGACGCTTCACTGCTCGCCCCGGCACACGCCTACGTACAGGATTTTACCGGTCGAGAGGTGCTTGGAGTTATACCCTATATCAAAGATCTCGATCTCCCCGAAGAGGACTCTGTCTCCTTCAATGAAACCTTCCGCAAAGGTTCAGACAAGGATGCTGACCCTCTGGATATTGCGCTTATCGCCCTGCCGCACACCTCAAATTTTACTGATTTTGACGCCTTGGCAAGTGAACCGGATGTCCAGCTCAGACCGGTAAGAAATCTTGGTGAACTCGCCACTCCAGACTGCATAATCATCCCCGGCTCCAAAAATGTCATCGGCGACCTAAAATTTTTACAGAGCAGTGGACTCGGCAGTGCTATATGCGCCACAGCCAAGAACCGAATCACCGTCGGCATCTGCGGAGGCTACCAGATACTGGGCAAAAACGTCCGTGACCCGTATAACATTGAGGGCGGAGGCGAAGTTGCCGGTCTGGAACTGCTCCCTATTACTACCACTCTTGACCGGGAAAAAACGCTTACCCGCGCTACTGCACAGCACACTATCTCCGGTCTTGCGGTTACAGGTTATGAAATCCACCATGGTGAAACCCTACATTCTACAAACACACCCTTGTTTATACGTAGCGATGACCGAGGTATCGGCTCTGGTGACGAACAGGTCTGGGGAACCTACCTGCACGGAGTCTTTGACAATGATGAATTTAGAAGATATTTTATCAATTCCATACATAAATCAGTAGGGCGAGACATTTCATCCAAGCTGCGCTTCCAGTATAATCTTGAACCGGCTTTCGACCGACTGGCCGCAACCATACGCGAAGCAATTGATATTGATTCTTTATATAAAATGATGGGGTTATAACTATGGATCCAGTAATCAAAGCGAAGTATATCCAACTCTGCGCAACACTGAAACAGCAGAATAATATTGCCATCGCTTTCTCTGGAGGGGTAGACAGCACGCTCCTGCTCCATCTTGCTTGCGACAGTATCAAAAATGATGAAGTAGTTGCCATAACCATGACCTCCAGTTTCTACCCGAAGTGGGAACTTGAGTATGCCCGAAGAGTTGTAACCCAGCTAAAAGTTAAGCATAAAGTCATCAGTATTGATCCTCTGGCCATCGACGAGATTGCCAATAATCCTCCTGACCGCTGTTATACCTGCAAAAAGGTTGCCTTTACCTTGATGCAGGAGTATGCAAATAGTATCGGTATCGATTATATCTGTGACGGCTCCTGCTATGATGATCTTCAGGATTACCGACCAGGGTTCAGGGCGGTACAAGAACTGGGAATCCACTCACCCTTTATCGATTATGAACTGAATAAGTCAACTATCAGTGCCCTCTCCCGAGAATTGAATATTGCAGGCTGGTCACGCCCATCCTGCGCCTGCCTGGCTTCACGCATACCCTACCATGAACCAATAACTGTTGATAAACTCAAGATTGTTGAAAGTGCCGAAGATTTTCTGCATAAATTTGACCTTCCCGAAGCCCGGGTGCGACTCCATGACAAGATAGCCAGAATTGAGGTCTTTATCGACAACATCAACCAGGTAATCGCCAACCGTGAACAAATCTCAGACTATATTAAATCCCTAGGCGTATCCTATGTCGCGGTTGAACTTGACGGTTACAAGACCGGGAGTCTGAATAAGGGACTGAGCGTAGGAAATAGTAATGAGTAACAAGAAGCAACAACCGGAAGCCTCCCTCGGCGAACATATCGAAGAATTGCGCAAGCATCTGATCCGCATCGTCATAGTCCTGAGTTTAATCTTTATCGCCTCAGCCTGCTTCTACAAAGATCTCTGGCAGATTGCCATGCTGCCCCGTGAAAGTGCGGCAGAACTCATGGGTTCTACTTCAGCCGCAAACTTTCCCCTGCAGTTGATCGGCCCGGCAGAAGGGATCAGTATCGTTGCCGGCCTCTGTTTCAAGATAGCTCTGGGGATATCCCTGCCCTATATCTTCTTCGAAGGCTGGCGCTTTGTCTCTCCCGGGCTTCGCGCCGAAGAACGACGGATTATCAAGTGGATTCTCTGCGCCGGGAGTATCCTCTTCTTTCTAGGGGTATTGGCGGCATTCTATATTGCCATCCCCACCGGGCTGAAATTCCTCATCAGCTTCGACAGTACCCTCAGCGGCACGATCACCGAATGGCGCGTCGATAATTATTTCAGTCTACTGACCATGATCTGCTTCGGCTTCGGCATCTGCTTTGAGACCCCGCTAATCATGTTGAGCCTGACCATAGCCGGAATCCTCACCCCCTCCCGTATTCTCAAATACTGGCGCCACGCCGCCATTATCATCTGTATTCTCAGCGCCTTCTTCACCCCTCCCGACCCTCTGACCATGATCGTTCTCGCCGCGTCAATGCTCCTGCTCTTTTTTCTTGGCTTCTTTCTCTCAACCCTCGCCTACAAGCATTACGCTAAAAAAGAAGCTAAGTACGTCGAAGACAACCTCGGTGAAGACTGAGAATATAAAAAAAATGGAGTCAGCCGACAAGACTGACTCCAAAGTAACTCAATATTACCTATCAATATTATCCTTCATAGCTGTTATACACCTATGAATCAAGGCTGAAACAGACCTTCTCATCTCCAAGGCTGGCAACAAGGGTACCACCGCCAGTATATTCACCCTCAATAAGCTCAAGAGATAACGGGTCGACTATCTCTTTTTGAATAACCCGTGCCAGTGGTCTGGCGCCAAAGTTCACATCATATCCCTTATCTACCAGATACTCTTTGACCGGCTCTTCCAACTTGAGCAGAATACCCTTCTCCTGAAGGAGCTTATTGAGCTCAGTTATCTGGATATCAAGTATCTTGATCAACGACTCCTTGCTCAGCTTGTCAAAGATAATCATCTCATCAATACGGTTTAAGAACTCCGGTCGGAAGTGTGCGAGTAAGACCGCGTTTACCTTCTGCCTCAGTTCCGCAGAGTCTGTCGATTCACTCTCCTGAATATACTCTGAAGCAAGGTTGGAAGTCATAATCACTATCGTATTCTTAAAGTTGACTGTCCGACCCTGACCATCGGTCATACGCCCGTCATCAAGTAACTGCAACAAGACATTGAAGACCTCCGGATGAGCTTTCTCTATCTCATCAAAGAGGATCACGCTATACGGTTTTCGCCGCACGGCCTCAGTCAGATAACCACCCTCCTCATAACCGACATATCCCGGAGGTGCTCCGATAAGACGTGCAACCGAGTGCTTCTCCTGAAACTCACTCATATCAATCCGGATCATACTGTGCTTATCAGCAAAGAGAAATTCAGCCAGCGACCGCGCAACCTCGGTCTTACCGACACCAGTAGGACCTAAGAATATAAACTTCCCTATAGGTCTGTCTGGGCTCTGAATACCGGCTCTGGCTCTACGCACCGCATTAGCGACCGCCTTGACCGCTACCTCCTGAGCAATAACCTTCTTACCCAGTTCGTCCTCCATCGTCAGAAGTTTGCTTGCCTCACTCTCCAGCATCTTAGCTACCGGGATACCTGTCCACTTACTTACAATCTCAGCAATATCCTCCTCGCCAACCTCTTCCTTGAGCATTCCTTCACCCTTGGCATGCATATCCTGCAAGCGGACATTCTCCACCTCAAGCATGCGGGTAAGCTCCGGGATCCGACCGTGAAGAAGCTCAGCGACCTTGCCCAGGTCGCCATGGCGCTGCGCCAGCTCAGCCTCGGTCTTGGCCTCCTCGATATCCTCGTTATACCGCTGAATCGCGGAAATCGCCTCTTTCTCATTCTGCCACTTAGCGGTAAGCGCCGCTATCTGCTCTTCAAGATCGGCCTCTTGTTGTTTAAGAGTACTCACCTTGCTGTCAACCCCCTTCTCCTTCTCCAGCGCCTTGAGCTCAATCTCAATCTGCATCCGCTGCCGGGTGAGATCATCCAACTCCCGCGGCATGGAGTCGATTTCAATACGCAGGGTCGAACAGGCCTCATCGATCAGATCAATCGCCTTATCCGGCAAGAATCTATCACTGATATAGCGCTCAGAGAGATTCGCCGCCGCAATCAGAGCATCATCCTTGATACGTACACCATGGTGCACCTCGTAGCGCTCCTTGAGTCCACGCAGAATCGCAATCGTACTCTTGACCGACGGTTCACCGACCTTTACCGGCTGAAAACGCCGCTCCAGAGCCGCATCCTTCTCAATATACTTCTTATACTCATCAAGGGTGGTCGCCCCTATGCAGCGAAGTTCACCCCGCGCCAGCGCCGGTTTGAGCATATTGGCCGCATCCGAACTACCCTCGGTAGCACCAGCACCGACGATAGTATGCAATTCATCAATAAAGAGTACAACCTCGCCCGCAGAATTTTCAATCTCGGTAAGTACCGCCTTCAGACGCTCTTCAAACTCACCCCGGTATTTGCTACCTGCAAGCAGAGCGCCCATATCCAGCGAGAGCAAAGACCTGTCCTTGAGCGACTCTGGAACGTCACCCTCGATAATTCGCCGTGCCAACCCCTCAGCCAGAGCGGTCTTACCAATACCAGGCTCACCGATAAGCACCGGATTATTCTTGGTGCGTCTGGAGAGTACCTGCATGATACGGCGGATCTCCTCATCACGTCCGATTACCGGATCCAGCTTTCCCTGCCGTGCCAGAGCCGTCATATCGCGGGTATACTTTTTGAGCGCCTCATACTTATCTTCAGCGTTCTCACTGGTCACCTTGGCCGTACCGCGTACATCCTTCATCGCGGTTAAAAAGTTATCCCGGCCTACCCCGCTGCTGGCAAGTACTGAACTCGCCTCACCCCGGGAATCCAGTATTGCCAACACAAGATGCTCACTGGCAATATACTCATCGCCCATTCTCTCCGCCTGCGCAAACGCACCCTCCAGAACTTTTCCAAGCTCCCGGTCAATGCCCTCACCGGCCTCAACCCCTGATACCTTGGGCAATTTGCCAATTCGTTCAGTTACTCGTTGCAGAATCAGCTCCGGTTCAAGCCCCAAGCGCTTGATAATCGGCACAACCACACCCTCACTCTGTTCAAGCAGAGCAGCCAACAGGTGTAAAGGAACAATCTGCTGATTCTCATTGCGACTGGCAATCTTCTGGGCAGACTCCAATGCCTCCCGTGCTTTTATAGTAAATTTATCAATTCTCATTATAAGATCTCCTTTCGTAGTATGTATTTACCAATGCAGATACAAATAGTGTGCCAATTCTGCAAAACGCTATTCCCGCCAACATCTAACACATTATGCTAAAAGGAGTTACATATAGCTTAAGCTATTATTTAACTTTCAATTAATACTATGCAAAACCACCCACAAACACTGTCAATATGACAAATTATATACTAATACTCATAAAAAACCGGGCTGAAGCAATTGCCTCAGCCCGCTCAAATCGACTTAAAATTTCTATTAATCAACCTTGCCAATACTAAAGCACTGAGGATTGATAATAAAGGGAGACTGCAAAATCTTATGGATCCGACTCCAACGGCTCATCTCTTCGCGAATAATACGCCAGAGAGAGTACGGATCGGTCTGCAACGTTGACTCCGAGAGTGCCTGAGCAAAGAACTTAGAGAAATTACTCAAGTTCTTCTCCGCGCTGAGCATTGATCGATCCCAGCGCGCGGCAGAGAGAATAATTGTAGTGCCGGGAAATGCTTTTCCCACATCATCAGCAATATCCTCCCATATCGGCAGTGAACTCTTCTCGCTATTGGCATCAATTACCACCAAGAAGTTCTTTGATTTACTTACAGTTGTAAATAGTCCAACCATATCCCGGAGTGAGACGGTTGCATCGGCAAGATAGAGCTTGAGATCCATCCCGCCACTTCCCAAGGGGTTTGGCTTGGCATCACCACTGAAGTATAGCACCGCCGTGTCGCCCTCGGCAACCTCTGCTCCCAGCTTCTCAATTCCAGCAACAAAGCCCTCCTTGGTAGCCTCTGTGCCAGACAATAACTCTACATCAGCATACCCACAATCAGCAAAAGTCTTGGCAACAAGTTCAGCATTATTGACTGGTTCAGGCAGTTGACTAAGTAACAGGCTGGAATAATCCGCCCCTACAACCAATGCCGACTGCTGCTCAGGAGGACTCGGTTCACACGTAGTTGCATCTGCACTCCCAAGAGCTCTCTCAACCTCCTCGGTCACCTGTGCATGAAATTTACCCCTACCAAACCAGGTGAGAATTCCCTCTTTATTGATAACTGCAATATAAGGATATTTATCAATACCACCGATATACTGCTGCATAAAGTTCCGTGAAAGATCCTGCATTATAGGATAATCGCCAATACATTTCTGTAGATATTCATAGATCTTATCATCCGGAAATTCCGTCACACCAACAACCGAAAGCTCTCCCCGATGTTTGAGTAGCAATCTATACAAATGCGGAGCAAATTTATCACAACTTCCACACCCCGGCTTCATGAAGTACAATAAGGTCACCTTTTTACCCTTATTCTGCTCCAGACTCAGCACCTCACCCCCAAACCAGGCGGCTCCTTGTGGAAAATCCACAGCCGGATCCCCAAGTTCAAGCGCATTTGCCGCCACGTTAGCGGCAAACATCTCGAGTAACAGACTTAGCGCCAAAAAGCAATATACTACCAGACTCTTCATAACATCCCTCCTTAGTTTGGCTTATAATCCTAATAAACCATAATACATATTAGAAAAAAAGTCAAGTCTTCCGAAGCTATTTATCAATACTCAACCCGTAGAAAGACCCCCAGAGGCAGAGAATTCCCCTCACCCGAGATCTGCATCCCCCCAGTATCGACTGCACCCGCAAGGAGTTTTGCTGCTTTCAAGCGGACAAAATCCAATTGATCTACCGCCTTCCAACCAGTGTTATGCGAAGTAAGCAAGAAACCCAGAGGTTCTGGAGCAAGAATCTCCTGGGTAAGTTTCAATAACTCCGGCATATCCTTCTCGAACTTCCATATCTTCTTCTTCATCCTGCCAAACGCCGGAGGATCAAGTATTATCAAGTCATACTTGCTCCCGCGCCTGGCCTCACGCGCCATAAACTTGAGCGCGTCCTCAGTTACCCAACGAATTGAGTCTGCAGTACACCTTGAATATTCAGCATTAAGCTCTGCTCTGCTATTAGCACTCCGCGCGGCATCGAGATGACATACCTCTGCTCCGCCTTTAGACGCAACAATACTGGATCCCCCAGTATGGGCAAAGCAGTTCAAAACCCGTACCGGCTTGGAAGCAGAAGCGACAAGGCGCTCAATCCAGCGCCAATTCTCCTGCTGCTCAGGAAATACCCCGACCTGCCCGTTACTAGCCGGATCAAGTAAAAAATTCACCCCGGAGAACTCCACACTCCAGCCCTCAGGCACATCCCCGGACCACACCTTAGCCGCTGCATCAAAATATAGATCCGCTCCACGCCACACCGCAGCCGGCAGCGCCTTACTCCAAGTGGCCACCGGCGCCGGACGGTCACAGAGTAAGCCGCCAAAGCTCTCCAGCCTCCGCCCAGCCCCACAATCAAGGAGCTTATAGCCTTTATCACCAATATTCACGTCAAACTATCCTGTAAGTAAAAACAATAAGGCTACCCGCTAACCCACGGGTAACCTTTAAGATTTTATATACACCTGTAATTATTGCAAAAGAATTTATTTACATTTTCCCCAAGACCCGCCCAATCAAGGTAACACCTAAGGGAACCTGCAGCCGCAGGTGCTCAGTCGATCTTCATTTCAGCTACAACCCAATCATGCAGTGTTGTTGGCGGCACATGCACATGATACTTCTGCCGCATTCTCTGGGTCGCCTTCTCCAGAGTCATCTCCTGTTTTACCACCAAGTCAACCGCTGTTCGGCGAACTCTATTAGTAAATCTGCCGGAAGGCTGCGCCAGGTGATCCATAGGTAGAGAGAAGTGTTTACGACAATTAACACAATAATGTTTTGAATAGGTTACTTCTAAAATTGTTGGCGCACTGATACCGACCTCACGTAGCCGTCTATGACCGATTGAATGTCTCTTACTGATAGTTCCACAACGCGAACATGGTGCGGTTTTTCGAGAGAGGTTAATCTTTCTTATCTTGGTACCGCGTGGAACAACACTATTATTGGGCACTTTATTCTCCTTGAATTCTTTTTCCCACAGGTGACACAGATGCTACCCCCAACTGTGCTAAAGTTATCATTTCTTATACTATGCTATCGTCCAATGCGCCCAGCGAAATTAGTCTTTTTCCTGCATCAAGTACTTTTTTTTATTTTTTTGCGAATTATTTTCCTTGGTGTATATTTACAGCTTACACGCAATTTTTTTAGTAATTAGAGTCGAAATATAAACTTCATTTAGTATAATAAAAATGACTCTTTATTCGGGGAGTAAGTACTGAAGGAAGATTAAATGAAGAAGAAAGAGCTGACCAGGTATTATAACTTGAGTCACCAGGATATTCTCCGCGAATTTCCTGAGATTGCACAATTAAAGATTTATTGCAGCCTGATCCGGGACTATTATAACCAGATTATAACCGAAGCGAATTTTACCCAGAAGCTAGCAACCTGCGGGCTGCCAGCAGACAGGATTACGGCAGTAGTTGCTTTTATCAAGACCCAAAGACAAATTAATGACTGATATGGAAAGAGTCCGCATACATGGAAGAAGGATTTTCAAAACCAGCTAGCTCCCCATTTGTAGCTTATATTGAGAGTAGCCACAGACCGGTTGCCTGCTTATACTTTATACTACCTTTTCTGCTGATCTATCATGCAGGCATCTGGATCTTAAAGCTACTTGAACGCCCAGTCGCCAACGGTGCAGATGTAATGCTCGGCAAATTAGTCAATATTTTTTACTACGGAAGTGTCTGGCTCTACAGCCAGATCTTCCCGAGCAGTGAGATCTCAGATAGTTCCATACTCTGGGTTATCCGCGTGCTGGGCTCATTCTTCAGCCTGCTGTTTATCATCTTTATCCTCCTGCTCAAGCAACACCTCAGCAACACCTCATGGAAGATCAGGCCGAGCACACTCTTATACATGTATATTGAAAGTCTGATATTCGCGATTCCGCCGTTCATTCTCGCCTGGGTGGTCAACAAGATAGTACTACTCAGAATTGAGCCGTCAGCCCTTGAAGACTGGATAAATGGCCTGATACTCTCAATGGGTGCGGGAGTATATGAAGAATTTCTCTTCCGAATGATCATCATGTCGCTGCTGTTCATTACGCTCCCCAACCTGCTAAAGCTCAAGGAACGTTCATTATATATCGTGGTAATGCTGATTCAGGCCATAATCTTCGCGGTCTTTCACTACCTGCCCTGGTCTAACGAAGAGTTCAGACTACCCATATTCACCTTCCGCGTAATCGCCGGTCTATACTTTGGCTATCTCTATCAAGAGCGCGGCTTCGGCATAGCCGCTGGCAGCCACGTGTTCTATGACATCATCGCCGAGACCATGAATGACATTTAAGCAATACCGTCACATATAGGTTTTTGGATTGGCTAGAATCAAAGCTGTGGCAAGTTAAAATTTTTTGCCCTACTAGGATGTTATTTTCAAGCCTGACAAAACCCAGAAAATCACCTTACCGCTTTCCGCCCTTTCCTTACCTCACATTTAAAGCTCCAGACTCCGCGCAAACCAACCCGAACAAAGAACATCTGTTGCGAGCATAGTGCTCTCAAAATCCTGCAAATTCTCGGCATCCTGCATCAACTCAGCTGCCACCCCTACAGTCGGCTGGATACCGGTTCCGCCAAGAATCTTCGGCGCAATAAAGGTTAAAATCCGATCCACAAGCCCGGCTCGGATCAATGCCCCTGCCAGCCCCCCACCACCCTCACAGAGTATGCTACGTACCCCATACCGCTTACCCAGCTCACTTAGAGCTAGCTCAAGATCTAAATGTCCGCCCTGCTCAGCCACAAGCAGAACCTCAGCACCGGCCAGCTGCAAAGCACTGATTCGCGATTTTTCAACTTTCTCCGAAGCTATAATTATTACCTTTCCTCCCCCACAGCCAAAGACTTTAGCCGTCTCCGGTGTCTGCAATCTGGAATCAAGAATAACCCTAAATGGCTGAGCTTTAGAGAAGTCTCTGACATTCAGTCTTGGATTATCCGCCAGCATAGTGCCGGAGCCAACCAGCACCGCATCCGCCTGCGAACGCATAGTCTGCACATACTCGCGACTATCATCTGCAGATATCCACTTTGAATCACCTGTAGCAGTAGCGATACACCCGTCCAAGGTCATTGCATACTTCAAGGTAATATGCGGCAATCCGGTCTTGACGAATTTGACAAAACCATGCATAACCTTCAATGTCAAGTCCGCAAGCAAACCGACCTCGACCTCAATCCCAGCCTCCTGCATTCGCTCTCTACCTGCCCCGCTCACCGGATCGGGGTCGTCCAGTGAGACAACAACCCTGCTAATGCCGGCTGCAATCAACGCCTCGGTACACGGTGGAGTCTTTCCCTGATGATTACACGGCATCAAAGTTACATAAGCCGTAGCACCCGCCGCGCTTGGGCCAGCTTGAAGCAGTGCATTTACCTCAGCATGAGCCTGGCCATAGCTCTCATGCCACCCGCGCCCGCAGATCTTACCATCTACATTAACAATTACACAACCCACCGGCGGATTAGGGCTTACCCAGCCCAACCCGTTCTTGGCCAATTCAATAGCCTCCAGCATATATCTTCTATCATCCATAAACAGCTCTCCTGATTATCCTCAACAACCTCAATATTCTATATAGTTATAGCAAAAAAAAAGGAGCCCCATAAACAGAGGCTCCTCAAAAAAATTATTTGCCGACTATTCGTCCTCTTCAGAATCTGGAGGTATCTCGCCATTCTTCTTTTTATACACACAATTTGCTGCATTCTCACAACCATCATCACCACCTTCACAGAAAGAGACATTACCTCCTTCAACACTTATCGGCTTGCCGTTAATAATCGCATCGGTTACTTTTCGCCGAGCATCGGTAAGAATTCTGCCGAAGGTTGCACGTGAGGTATTCATTCGCTTGGCTCCATCTTCCTGGTATAACCCTTCAAGATTTGCAAGCCTCATGGCTTCGAGTTCATCAAGTCTTAATTCAACAATTTCAGTCTTTTTAATTGGCACTCCAGCAGGTTTAAAAAGTGTAAAAGTCGGAGTAAAGCAGACTCGGCGTTTTTTGTGAGGTCTAGACATTTCAATATATCTCCATTCTCATAAGTATCTGTATCAGAGGTAGGCAAAAATGCGGCAGAAAAAAAACAGCAGTACACAAAATATAATATTAATATAATGTACTCAAGCAAATGCTAAAAGATATGACAATTAAGTTCTAAGCATATTTTACGCTAATGTTACCGAAAAAAAAAGCACAAAAGGACAACAATGAAAATATTATTTAATCAGCATTAATCTACTACATAAAAACACGGGAAAAATACACAAAATATCTTATTCCAAAAAAAGAACTTCAACACTGTATTTAAATCAGTATACTATATATGCAGTGCTTAGTCAATATAATATACAGAATTCAACCTAAAAGTCTACACTTGTTTTATTTTACAACCGCTTATAACTAAATTATTTTTATTTAAATCCAAATAAGCCCAGTGTTCAAAAACATGCCAGCAAAAAAAACTGCTAATCATATTCATAACACAATCTTAAGGTATATCAACAGCCACGATATCGCCACGCGCTATGATAACTATTTCAAAGGCAGCTCACTCTTCAACTTTGACTGCCAGTTTATCCACGAAAACCTGGATCCTCCCGGCAGGATTCTTGATTTAGGCTGTGGCACAGCACGGCATTTGCTATTTTTAGAGAGCCTGGGGTTTGATACATTCGGCATTGATCTAAGCCGACACTTTCTACAGATCAGCCGAAAGAAACTCCAAGCTTTTGGTTGCAATCCAAACAAGCTAATTCTAGCCGATATTATGCATCTCCCCTTGAACAAAAATGCAAAATTTGACGGCATTCTTATTATGTTCAGCGTCTTGGGGCTCATCCAAGGGAGTGAGAATCGCGCCTCAATCCTTCGCTCCCTCCACCCTCACCTAAAGCAAAACGGCAAGGTAATCCTGCATGTTCACAACTATGAATACCGTCATTCATCACTGCTAAGACGTCTGAAAGCACTTACCCAGAGGCTGGGAAAATATCGCTTGAGCGAAGAAGGTGATAAAATAGTGGAAAATTACCGAAGCATCCAGGATTTATTTATACATACCTTCAGGCTTGATGAAATAATAAACCTTCTTACCATGAATAACTTCCAGATCAAAAAATGTGTCGGTCTTAACTCCAGGCGCGACGGAATCTGTAGTGGAGATATACGCAAAAATGCCAACGGTTTTCTAATCGCCGCCTCATCTGCCCAGGACTAAGCACTTATTTTCCCAGCATAACAAAATTAGAGCATATGACATAGATACCCCTTGACATATCACACGGTATTTGCTAGAATTACATTTTACTATTTATTATAAATAATTTGAGTTATAGTTGAATAGACGCCGAAATAATAAATTAGGAATGAATAATGCCAAGCGGATCGATCAAATGGTTCAGCCCTTCAAAAGGATACGGTTTTATCACGAGGGATACTGATGGTGAGGATATTTTTCTCCATTACTCTGGACTAGCACCAGGACAAGAAAGACGACTCTTCCCCGGTGACAAGGTTGAATTCCAGGAAGCCGATGGGGAAAAAGGTATCAAAGCGATAAATGTCAGTTGCACTGAGCGAGCTACCCCTGAGAATTAACTTTTTTTTGCAATACAATTTTTATTATAAATAGTTTATATAGGAGAACTTAATTGCGGTTTTACGACTCTTTAGCAGCAATCCCTCAAGACAAACTTGCCGATATGGTTGGTGGAAAATTCCACTTAACCCGCTTGATATCTCTCCGTCTCAAGGATATTAAGAATGGAGCCCCATTATTTGTTGAACGCAAAACAAATGAAGCCTTGCTTGCTGCTGTATGTAGAGAAATTGAAGAGGGCTATATTACCCTTGAAACCTACGAACCGGTAACCACGCAGGATGATGCTGAATACGATATCAATGACATTCTTGGTATCAGCGACGAAGACCTCTAAACTTCATTTCTGCCTTGGCGAAAGTGCTATTCAGAAGCCTGATAATGCTTATCAGGCTTCTGGTTTATAATTCCCTCTGCAATAAGCGATCAAGGCGTTCCTCTTCGATACGCACATTTAGAGTCTTGCCGTTATTCACTATAACCTGCCCGGGGGGAGCTTTCTTAGCCTTGCGAATATTCTTGGCTTGGGTATAATGCACATCGGCTCTGGTTGCATTTCTAGCTTTTGAGAAGTAGACTGCAAGTGTAGCCGCGTCGAGGAGAGTCTCCTGAGGCAATGCTAGCCCCTGTTGTTTACTCTCAAGCCGCACCAGGACATGCGAGCCCTGTACTGCTGCTACATGAAACCACCAGTCATTCCCTCTAGCTACCCGGATAGAGAGATTGTCATTATCCCGCGCATTCTTTCCAACATATACCGTCATCCCGTCATAAGACTCAAATACCCTTACCCCTTGTGGTTCAACCTTGTGCTTACTTATCGCCTCTTTCTTGACTTCAAGCCCCGCGACATGAATCTTCAACGCTTGTGCCTGCAGCACAAACTCCTCAGCCGGAGCAAATGCCATATCGTTCTCCTCTTCCCACGCACAGTAACGCTCTAGCAGTGCCTTCAACGCTTCGCTGCTTTCCAGAGTACCTGCATACTGCCGCTGCTTAATCTCAAGCCCTTTGTTTAATTTACGCTGTAGCTTGAAATACCGCTTAGCATTGTCCAGAGGCTTCAAGTGTGTCTCCAAAGCGACTATTCTGTTCTCACCCGGATGATACATATCCGGCAACTCAACCGAGTCCATCCCCCTGCTCACCGCCTCCAGATTGGCTTTGATAATCTCCCCACACTCCAAATAATAGTCTGCCTTGGCACACTCCGCAAGCTCAACCGCCAGCTTTTCACGCTTCTTAAGGCTGCGTTTAAGAGCTGTTTTAAGAGCTTTACGCAGTTGTGTTCGAAGTGGATTTACTCTCTTTTCATCTGCTTCAGT
>CAUVYI020000022.1:0-8003 GCA_963556115.3 Planctomycetota bacterium
CATATAGTAATATCGGTGATAACCGCATGGCACTTCCTGCATAGATCTAAGCATCTCCAGCGGAAAATCTGTCCTAAATATATTCACCGGCATACCGTTTTCTGGCTCATTCAAATGTTCTATTAACTCTCCGGTAAGATTGTTACCAGCAACATCATATACTTTATGCCAATGAAAATGATTCAGCCCCGCAAACCGGTGGGTCAACTCTTTTCTCTCCCGACCAAGTACTGCCGGCTCTTTCATCATGGCTATCTCGGGCACATTACAGAGCCCAATACATTTTTTCCAACCAAAATGCTTGATAACCGCTTCGGTAATAATACCACTGGGGTTAGTAAAATTAATCAACCATGCTTCCGGACAAAGCTCACGCATATCCTGAATAATATCCCGAATAACCGGAATTGTTCTGAAGGCCTTGAGTATACCACCCGCTCCATTTGTCTCCTGCCCCAGCATTCCATGCAAGAGCGGAATACGCTCATCCTTTATCCGCGCCTCAAGCTGCCCAACTCGCAACTGAGTCGTCACATAATCAGCCCCTTCCAGCGCTTCCCGCCTGTCCAGAGTAAGATGAACCTTTACATTATACTGCGAATGATCCCACATGCGCTGTGCCAGCGCTCCGACAATCTCAAGCTTTTCTCGGCCTTCCGGAATATCGACCAGCCATATCTCACGCACAGGCAATTCCTCATACCGCTTGATAAATCCCTCCATCAGTTCGGGAGTATAACTGCTGCCCCCACCAATGGTAACGATCTTCACTGCATTCTTCATGATGTTCAATCCTCACACAAACTAATCCAAATTACTTTAAATTGAAATCTAATCCCCTATTCGATTATTTAATCAATATATTCTCTATGTAAACCGTTACATTTTTACATAAATTAACCGCCAGAGCCTGCCAGGCAATATGCCTGGTAATTACCTCAACGCCAGCACAACGGAAATATATGAAAAACCCTCCCGAACCGTCATTCTCACCATAAACCTGATTTATACTTAACTGCCGTGAATATGCCGATCCTGTTCCCAAAGCTTATACCTATCTTCCACCTCAATAGAAATTATACAGAAGTCTGCACCATCAAGTGCCTCTTCCATAAAAGCGCGACAGTCACGGTATAATCCAGCTCAACGCCGATAAGATAATTTCAGACGATACTCCATATTTTCCGTACCGTCTCAAGATTAATAGCCTAAGGACGACAGTGCTTACTATAGTGCCAGGTTTTTAAAGGTATCATCTAGAGCTCCCAGACCGAACATCGCACTCCCGGCTCCGCTAAGCACAATTCTTTGCCCCACACTCACCCTGCCACATAGTCTTTAACGATCAGCTGCCAGCAACCGTTGATCCTCGGATTATAAGTTCATAATCCATAATTACCTTCTCGGGAAGATCCTGCTTGTGCTCAACCCTCTCCAACAGAAGCTCCATAGCTCTGCATCCCATCTTATAAGTAGGCTGCGCTATCGTTGTCAGTTCCGGTTCACACATCTTGGAAAACCGTATATTATCAAAACCTACCACCGCAATATCCTCTGGAATTTTCAGTCCCTTCTGTCTGAAAGCCTTGAGTGCCCCGATCGCCATCGGATCAGAAATGGCGAACACAGCCGTTGGCCTATTCTGCATTCGCATAAACTGCTCAGCACACTTCATCCCACTACCGTAACCGTAATCGCCAAACTTTATCAATTCCGACTCAAATTCCAAACCAGCATCCTGTAACGCCTGCAAGTAACCCGACTGACGATGAGCAGCTGAATAATAATTCACCTTAGAGCTGATCAATCCTATCCGAGTATGCCCTAGCGACGCCAGGTGTGAAACCGCATCATAAGCAGCAGACGCATTATCAATAGTAACATACGGCACTCCTGCAGCATCAATATACTCGCTGCACTGTACCACCGGATACAACCTCCCCAACTCCTCAAGTTCGCTGTCATCCATCTCCTGCGACATAAGCACAGCTCCATCGACTAGCTTGAACTTGAGCAAATTCAGGAAATCCCGTTCCAACTTCCTGTCAGAGAGGGTATTGCAGACTGTTACCGTAAAACCATTGTTATTGGCCACAGCAGTAATACCGTTAACCGCGTGAGCATAGAAAGGGTTTGAGATACTAGGCAGCAACACCATAATTATCTCGGTAGCATTACGCCGCAGATTTCTTCCCATCATATTAGGGCTGTAGTTTAGCTCTTGTATCGCCCGCTCCACCCGCGCCCTGGTCTCATCAACAACCTTGTCACTATGATTTAGCACCCGTGAAACTGTTGCTACCGAGACTCCTGCTGCTTTTGCTACCTGCTGAATAGTCGACATCACAAGCTCCTTGATGTAATGGATTACATACAATACTCCAGATTATAGTATATTATGCGTAAAAAGTATCCACTCATCAACAAAAAATCCAGCATAATTTGCGAAAACACAGATAAAAACAACATAGAAGCCTAGAACTAAATGTAACGGATTACAAAGATACTATACTTCAGCCCCTTCCTTATGCAAGTAAAAATTTAATTTTTTTTCGAATCTGCGATAATATAACAGATGTGGTTCATTTTTCTAAAAGGACAATTTTCCGCTAATGACCTATTTAAATATGCATCTTTCTGGAAGGTGCTAAAACGTCCACATATTGTTTATGCTTAGCGTTTTACTTATAAATCCAATATAACTACTGCTATTGGCTGACGTACCTATTCCCTTCCCCCATCCCATGGCAATATAATCATCTTCACCCGTATGCTCATAAGATTTCCTAAACTGATAACAACAATAACCGACGCCGGTAGTATCGCATAAGATAACACACTTGCCAGAAACTCCCAGCTAAACTCTTGAAATATCTTATTGTCATACCGACATCCAGTCGAAAACCACTAAAGTATTCCCAATACAGTTATTATCACATATGACACCGCCCAGACGAGCCAACAAGATAGATTATACAAACAAAATTTCCTGAAATTGCAGCACCCACACTCATGGGATAGAATTTTATCAATGTCCATCAGTTACCCTGCACCATATTTCCAATATAATCTAGACAGCTCTTCCATAATAGCTGACCAACAAAACCCAATATACGCCTAAAGGCTCCAATTACATCCTCGCTTACCGTACCTCCATTTGAGTATAACGAAGCAATAACAGTTGCATCGGATTCCCTGGCATCAATCGCAGCAAAGCAAGTTAATGGTTATTGCCGCAAAGAAGGCTATGAAGTAAAACTCAAAGCTCTGTAAATAATATTTCATATGACCTTTCCCTTAAAATTAGACAACAAGAAGTGCAGGGACGAGGACGCCCTGCACTTCTTTACTCATAAACTAATTGAGTTATTAGCTTATCTACTACTTCACAGGCTTTAACTGCAGGACATGGTATAGTTTATTATCATGTTCAACAATTGCGGGGTCGATATACGGATTATCCTCGTTTGCCCAGCCTGTAAATCTTGAGGTATTATATACAAACCATTTACCATTATTGTAGAGTGGAATGTACGGTATTTCCTCGGCATGTATCATCTCAATTCGATCAGCAATCTTCTTCTGTTCTACCGGATCATTTGTAACTTTCAACTTCTCAATCAGTTCATCACGCTCTTTATTTTCATATCTACTGGTATTTGATGACCACCAGACACGAGTTTTAAAGTAAGTCGGAGTCATAGTGTGATTATAGAACTTGTGGATATTTGGCATCAACCCGCCTGTACCGCACATCATTGCATCAAAATCACCACTTGACCATGATTCAATGAAGGAACCAAGTTCAGGCGTACGCACATTTGAGTTGATCCCTGCTTTCCTCAAGCCTTCAACCCCAATCTGAACCGAATTTATCCAGTCTGTCCAGCCGCTGGGAGCATCAACATTGAACTCGAGTTTTTTCCCACTGGGTGTTTCCAAATAACCATCATGATCTATATCCTTGAACCCAGCAGCACTGAGGATTTTTTGTGCTTTTGCAATATCAAATTTTTCATATTCCTGCCAGATTTTATTTGCTTCAGGATTCATCCATTTGCTCAAGCCCTTATTCAGTCCCGATGCTGGAGTTCCCGTCTTAACATAACCGTATGAGCCTATCTCTGCCATTGACTTTCTGTCCATCGCCAAGCTAAAGGCTTTACGAAATTCAAGATTATGAAAAGCCTCATTTGCCCCTTCATTCTTGGTCTGCATATTCAAGGAGATACGCAACACCTCATTTGATGGAAACCAATAACGTTTATTCTCATCTCCATTCACATAAACATCTTCAATCTGTGGAATAAATATATGAGCCCAATCAACTTTTCCTGATTGCAACATGTCATAAGCCGCATCATTAGAATTATATTGCGGCCATACCAATTGCTCAACCTTGAGTTTTTCCGCCTGCCAGTAATTTGGATTTTTTCCTAGAATAAACAATTGCGGAGAAAAACGGACAATCTCTGTAAATGGTCCTGTACCGACTGGGTTTTCAACCACAAACTTGGTAGGCTCAGCAACATCCTTCCAGACATGCTCCGGAACCATCCAGACCTCATTGAACAAATTACTTTTACCAAAAGCATTCTTTTCCCGCATCACAAACTTCACCGTATAATCATCAATTTTCTCAACACTCTTCAGGCGTCCAGTATCACCCCAGAGGCCATTATCATCTATCTCTGGATGTCCTTTGGGATACACAAACGAAAAAACAACATCATCCGCATCAAAATTTTCTCCATCATTCCACTTGATGCCCTTACGCACCTTTACCATGATTGTCACCATATCATCTTCAGCAATCACTTCCTCCGCCAACCAGGGAATCTCGTCACCATTGAGACCGTTAAAAATCACAATTGGCTCATAAATAAAACCTTTACTGGCATCCAACTGCACTACAAAGGGATTGAAGTTTCGTACCCAACCTGTTGAGGGCTGCTGTAAAACCGTCAGCGACGCTTTCCCCGCCTCGGCTTTACTAGAAGTAAACACCACGCACAACATAAATACAAAAATACTTATAGCTCTAATTCTATTTTTAACAGACATAATAATTCTCCAAAAAATATTTAACTATTTTATTCGCCATAATACGCAAAATCAGAAAAATCCGCTGGTTTACCACCGCCTGTCAGATCACTACACGCCATACCAATAAAAGCGCCGGTAAAGGAAGCATGCTCCCCACGTCCGCCCTCATCAGACAACACCGACATATCCAATACTCCTCCGATATTCTCCCAATCATCCTGCGTAAAACTGTATAAAAACTTTAAACTGTCATTCTGCACTTCGGCTCTAAGCCTTAACGCTCCAATGTCTGGTATCTCCATATCTGCAGAGTAGATTATTTCTTCACCAAAATAATCTCCAAGACAACTCATAACACGCAACACACGCCCCAATTTTTCATTGTGGGTAACAGTAAGATAATGAAATTTAGTTCTATTGTAATAACATACCAACCCTGCATACTGCTGAAAAGTAACAGGGAAGAACTCTATCGAAGTTATAGCTGCATAATTAAAATTGACTTGACGCCTGGCCACCAAAGACTGCTCAAACCAGCTCCCGATAGTTTCACGACCATATAAGCGTAAAAATCCAGGACGCTCAGTCAAAGAAAATAAGCGTGCCGACTCCGGTGTCCGCAACCACTGAAAGTCACGTGGCAACTCTGGAACATCAAACTTATACTCATATCTTGCATCCTCTTGCGCTACAACTTCATTGTTAACGTCCAACACCGTTACTGTCGTTGACGGTATGTTTGATCCATTTTCTAAATACAACCATCCATCATCACCCCATAGTGCTTTCTGAATCGCAGTTTCTCTTCCCAGAACACACCTCTTATTCGAGGTCACTGGACGTCCACACAAAAAGACTACATATGCCTCACGTTCATTGATTTCAACATAATCTCCATGTCCACATTTCTGCAAATAACTATCTCTCGCATCTTTGGTCGTAACCAAGTAAGTATCAGGATGAAGCTCATATTCACCGTCAATCGACTTTGATCTTGCCATAGTCATTGCATGATTCATACTTGTACCTCCAGCTGCGGTAATAAGATAATACCACTCACCACGCTTATACAGGTGTGGTGCCTCGGTCAGTCCAAGATCTGTCCCCGTGAAAATCAACTTTGCTTCACCTATCAAATTATTCTGCTGTGCAGAGTATTCTTGAAGGAGGATACCCTTAAACCGATTTTCAGCGTGCCAATGATCCCATTGCATATTCAGGAAGTACTTTTTCCCGTCTGTATCATGAAAGAGTGAAGGATCAAAACCACTAGAGTTTACAAATACCGGATCGGACCACGGTCCACAGATATCCTTTGACGTAACAATATAATTTTTAACATCCATCAAGTTACTGCCAAATCGTTTCACATCAGAATATACCAACCAAAACTGACCATCTGCATAACTCAAGCACGGTGCCCACACCCCACATGAATCTGGATTCCCACGCATATCGAGTTGTGCTGCACGAGATAAAGGGCGAGAGATAAGAGACCAATCTTTCAGGTTCTTTGAATGATGAATTTGAACTCCAGGATACCACTCAAAGGTTGAATTAGCGATGTAATAATCTCCATTCACTCCAACAATTGATGGGTCGGGATTGAATCCAGGCAATATCGGATTACTTAATAACATTTTTAATTATTTCTCCTGCATAACAATAAAATAATGAACCCCCAAAATCAGGAATTCATAACTTTCTCCAGTAAGAGTATCATTAATTATGAAAATAATTTGCGTTATAAAGATTAAACCGAATGCTAAGATTTGATGAAATTATTATCGCACACCACGATTCCAGCAAAAGCTTTCAAAGTAACAGCTGTTATTTCTACGCTGTCTCTATATGCCAATATTATTCCCAAGGAATATTCTTAACAGAGAAATGAAAGCAACCGTAGATAAAACGTTCCCAAGGTTTTTCTTTGCTTTGCCGGACTGGTCCAAACCAGTATGGTTAGTGATAAAATTTCACAATAAAGATTTGAATAAGTTATAACTTCAGGTGTTATTTCTGCTTCGATTTTAATTTACTCTACTATTTTTGCTTATGCAAATTTTTTTTAATAATTTAGAAGAACATACATTCGCTAGCATTAATTTCCGTTAATACAAGATAACTCATTTTATGCTAACAAATAAAAATTTAATGTTATTATATCAAAGACTTGCAACAATACTGGCGTGGGTGCACTGCAAAATTATTTCCCCATCAACTTTATGGAATTGCATTATAATCATTAGTATTAACATACCTTGTTAGCTAGAACCAGCATAATGGTTCAAAGTGTCAATAACATTATATATTATTATACATTTTCCACTTAACCCCAAAAAAATTCACATAAATATATAAGAAATTCATCACAGGCACAATTAACTATAGTGTACATGCGATGAAATTGGCTGCATTCATCAATGCTGGTGCAGCTGCCGCCATACTTACTTTTATCGGTATTACCTGCAACTCTATACCTGAACTTAAATATTGGCCTTGTATGCGCACTCTTTACCTTTGCCTGGAGTATGAAATCAGCGTACTCCTCTCAGTACTCCGTTGGCTCAAATCTGCTAGATTTGCTAATAATGGCACAGCAAATAGCAAAGGGTTTAACTTTATGGCAATCTGCATTATTTTCGCAAGTACCAGCTACCTTGTCTTTATTGGTGGTTTGTTTCAAGCATATTACAGCATAAGAGAGCATAAAAATAATCCCCTCGTTATCCAAGTTGACGCGGGAGGATCTCGCTTCAGTAGATTACGCGACTTCTTACAATGGCTGCTTACAATTTCACTCTCACCTCGAAACATCAGAATACATCACAAACATTTAGAGAGCTCAGATGTCGCGAAATAACTACTTCAAAAGTTAGAAACAACATTACTCGACAACTTTAAGTGCGATATCAACAACTATAACCAGTCATTGAATAATAATACTGATAATCAGA
>CAUVYI020000023.1:0-48596 GCA_963556115.3 Planctomycetota bacterium
TAAGCAACAAAGTTGCCGCTATCTTACCACGCAGTTCTTTTACACCAAGAACCTTTGATAATGTATCAAACATGTGATCAGCCTTTTTTCTATTCAGAAGCCTCAGATGATTCTTCTTTACAGCTATAGCCTTGCCGCCAGCCTGTTCAATCTTCTCAGATGCAGATTTGCTAGAACGCATTCCGCAGTTATAACCAGAGACTTGGTAAGATCACCAGTTCCAAGGAATTTGATCTTGCCATCACGGCCTAATTTAATCCCCTTAGCTTTGATTGTCTGAGCGTTGACCTCATCACCCGCAGCAAAGTTTTCTTCGATCCACTCCAAGTTAACTGGGATATAAGATGTTCTGAAGTTTGCATTATTAAAACCACGCTTGGGCAAGCGCTGACGCAGTGGCGACTGACCACCAATAAAGCCCTTTAGACCACCTGCACCCGAACGGGAGTAATAGCCTTTTTCACCACGCCCCTGCAGTCTTACCACTGCCGCTACCAGCACCACGACCGATACGCTTTGCGCGCTTATGAGCTTTAACTCTATTATTAACATCTGTAATGTTCATTGATAATTCCTTAATTCGTTAATTGCTTACAGCTCAACACCACGAAGATTCATTCACGACTTCCTTACTTCTGAGGCTCTGAAGTCCCTGGAGTGTAAGCCTTTACAATATTTCTGGTATTGTTTGCTGCCAACACTCTTAGTAAGCACATTCTTGAGACCTGCCGCCTCTAGAATAGCTTTATACCGCTGCCCCAGCGATCACACCAGTACCAGGTCGAGCCGGAATAAGAATAACCCTTGACGATCCAAATCTACCTACAACCTGATGCGAAATAGTATCGCCATCATGCAATTGAAAAGCTCATAGTATCAGAATGTGCTGTTTTAATTGCCTTCTGAATAGCACCGGGAACTTCTTTAGCCTTAGCATAACCGATAACCAACCCTACCCTTACCGTTACCCACAGTAACCAGAGCACACAAAACTGAGGCGTCGACCACCCTTAACGGTAGCCGAACACGATAAATATCAATAAGAGTCTCGGAAAATTCCTTTAACCGGTTTCCTCATCTCTATCACGTCTTTTTTTTTCTGTCTCTACCTTGCTTGGAACGATCACGCCTACCTGCTGTACGTTTTGTTCCCTCTGAAGCTCCAGCGCCAGTTGCTTCAACTGCTTCACTAGCTTCTTTTACCTTTGGTGCCTCATCATTTCGCACCACCAACTTCATTCTCTGCCACAATCAACTCCTAAAATATAATACCCTATAGACTGGTGCCCGAGCACTCCAACTATAGAAAAATACGACTAGAATACTAGTCCTGCTTCACGCGCAGCGTCAGCAAGTGCTTTAATACGGCCGTGATACTGTCTGCCACCACGATCAAGCACAACCTCCTTGATATTCTTCTCAACCGCAAGTTCAGCAATTTTCTTGCCGATAGTCGCAGCAGCTGAAATATTACCGCCATACTCAGAGAACGACTTAGTTGCAGTAGTAAGCTGTAAACAATAGTCTTTCCAAGAGTATCATCAATGAGCTGAGCAGAAATATTCTTTAAAGATCTCTTAACGAGAAGGCGCGGTCTCTCAGTAGTTCCACTGATTTTATTGCGCACCCGCATTTGACGCCGTTTAAGATCCTTGAGTTTTTTTCTTGCAAATATTCATTATTCTAAAATCTCCAGATATCGCTATATTAAAGGATAATTAGCGAATTATACTATTTACCGAAGCTCTTACCTTCGAGCTTACGCGGAGTCTCATCTGAGTAGCGAATACCCTTACCCTGATACAGGTCAGGCGGTCTTACGCGACGCACACGTGCAGCAAGCTCCATAACTTTCTGTTTATCACACCCCTTTATAGTAAAATCCATGTATTCACGGCTATTACTCTTAGGAATTTCAAACTCAACTCCCCGCTGGTTGCGTCTATACTAACGGGATGACAATTAACCTGCACTAATAACCAGTGTTGTACCCTTCAGTTCAACACGGTAACCAGTACCAACTATTCTCAACCGTCTTTCATAACCCTGAGTCACACCGTTAATCATATTATTGATCAGCGAACGGTACAACCCATGCATACATTTACCCTGCTTGCTATTATCAGTTGGTGAAACAACTACCTTACTATCTTCAACCTTAATACTGATCTGTGCAACAAGCTTCTGTTTTACTTCCCCTTTGGGACCCTTTACAGACACTTCCTCATTACCTATGTTAACAGTAACTCCTGCAGGAAGGTCAACAGGTATCTTGCCAATACGTGACATGTCAATTTCCTGTTACAAAATGCTTAAAAATTCAACCTTGTACTAATAAATAGTACACAGAACTTCACCACCGACATTCTGAGCACGGCATTCTCTATCTGAGAGTACACCTTTATTCGTACTAACAACAGCAATACCTAATCCATTCAATACCTCTGGGATATCGCCAACCTGTCTGTATTTTCTACAACCAGGCTTTGAGTATCTTTCGATATTCTGGATTACAAACTCACCTTCAGGTCCATACTTAAGATCAATACGGATTTTATTCTGAACAGGCTGTTCTACTAATGCGAAATCTTCGATAAAACCTTCTCTTTTCAGAACTTCAGCTATACTGAGCTTTACCTTGGAAGAAGGCATAAAAACTTCTGATTTCCTGCACGACAAAGCGTTGCGAATACGTGTCAACATATCGGCTATCGGATCGGTCATACTCATTTTTTTTTATCCTATCCTTTACCAGCTTGATTTCTTCATGCCAGGAATCTCACCACGATTGGCTAAAGTCCTGAGACAGATACGGCAAATCTTAAATTTACGATAAACAGCTTTTGGCCTCCCACAGAGCTCACAACGGGTATATCCACGAGTTGAGAACTTTAGGAGGTCTCTTACACTTGACTTTGAGGGCTGTCCTGGCCACGATCTACTCCTTCTAAATCTTTACCTGTTTTTTATCGGCAAAAGGGACACCGAGAAGTGCGAGGAACTTCTTACTCATCTCAGGTCCTGTACTATTTTTGATAACGAAAGTAACATCCATACCGAAATTATAATCGGAATTATCGGCATTAATTTCAGGGAAGATGCTGACCTCTTCGATACCGAGTGAGTAGTTACCTTGTTTGTCAAAAGATGTAGCCTTTACGCCATTAAAGTCTCTGATACGTGGGATAGCCACATTGAGTAGACGATCCAGGAAGCTATACATCTTCTTCTGACGGAGCGTTGCTCTACATCCAATTCCTATTTCCTTCGCGGCAGTTTAAAGTTACTTACCGCAATTCTTGCCCTGACAGATTGCAGGCTGCTGTCCAGCGATAGTCGCCATATCTTTGCGGGCAGCATCAATCATCTTAGAATCTTCGATTGCTCTTCCCACACCCATATTCAGACAGACCTTTTCGATCTTGGGAACACAGTTGATATTCTTAATATCAAATTCCTTCATAATCGCTGGTACTACTTCATTAACATATTTTTCGCGTGTTAGTGACATATTGCTTATTTACCTCCAACGACTTCATTACCAGTTACCTTGGCAATGCGTACACGACGGATTTTCTTCTTGCCATCAACTTCGCCTTCCAACAACCATCTTACCTACACGCGTAATACTATCACTAGCACCATCGACGAGCATCAGGTTTGAGAGGTGAATAGGAGCTTCCTGCTCAAATTCTACCACCACTCTGAGGGTTATTTGGATCAGTCGGTTTCTTATGCTTAAAGACTATATTGAGCCCCTGCACAACTGCCCTACCCCTTTTCAAGATCAATACTTATGATCTTACCGCGTGGCTGACGATCTCTTGGGTTATCACCTTCACCAAGTCTGCGCTTAAGTCCTGCCGCATTCTTGCCAGTAATAACTTGAACCATATCGCCCACACGCAGTTTTGGTCTTGTACTGCTTATTCTTTTGTACCATTTTCAAACTCCGAGTGCCTATATAACTTCAGGCGCAAGAGAAACAATTTTCATAAAATTCTTTTGTCTTAACTCACGTGCAACTGCACCAAAAATACGCGTACCACGTGGGTTACCATCACCGTCAACAATAACAACTGCGTTAGTATCAAAACGAATTGACGAGCCGTCTTCCACGTTTTACACTTTTCTTTGTACGTACTACCACACCCTTACAAACGCTACCTGGCTTCAAGTTTGAGCCTGGGATAGCTTTCTTTATAGTGAGGACGATGATATCTCCGATACTTTGCATAGCGTCTTCTAGAGCTACCAAGAACCTTGATACACATTGCTCTTTTAGCCCCAGTATTGTCCGCCACATCAAGCATTGTCTGCTGCTGAATCACGATATCTCTCCGATTATCAATAATAACCTAAAAAATAAAAGACTGCCTACTCTTTATGCTTAAGTATCTTTACCAGTCTGAAGCACTTATTCTTTGAGATCTTACGTGTCTCCATGATCTCAACAGTATCACCGATTTTTGCCTCGTTATTCTCGTCATGAACTTTATAAGTAGTTCTTCTATTCACACCCTTCTCGTAGATCGGATGTGTAACCCGAGTATTAACTTCTACAGAGATTGTCTTATCCATCTTATCACTGTAGACTGTACCGATAACGATTCGGCGGTTATTTCTAGTAGCGACTTCACTCATTATGCACCACCCTCCTGAACTGCTTTGGAATTCTCTGTAAGCACAGTCTTCATTCTAGCAATATCTTTTCGTATTTGTTTGAGCTGCATAGGGTTGATTTCATCTCCAAGAGCAACTTTGCAGCGCATTTCCAGAAGCTCTTTTTTCTTTCCTTCAATCTCGGCAAGGATATGCAGCCTCTTCCATACTTCTTATCTCACTTATCTTCATACAGTGTGCCTCCTCGTCACCATACATGTCTTTACTGGAAGCTTATAAGCCTGAAGGCGAAACGCCTGCTTGGCTAGATTCTCAGACACACCGGCGATCTCATACAGCACGGTACCCGGCCTTAACTTCGGCAAACCAGTAATCCACATCACCCTTACCTTTACCCATACGAGTTTCAGCAGGCTGTTTCGTTGCTGACTTATGAGGAAATATTCTAATATAGATCTTGCCGGTTCTACCGAGCATACGGTTTGCAGCAACACGAGCCGCTTCGATCTGCGCCGAGGTTATACGACCTGCTTCAAGCGCTTGAATACCATACTCACCAAACTCAACCGAATTACCTGAAGTTGCCTGTCCTCATTATTCTACGCTTGTGCATCTTACGATGTTTAACGCGTTTTGGTAATTTTACTGGAGGCATTATTTCATCTCCTGTTCTTGACTATCTTCGACATCACCCTTATACAACCAGACCTTGATGCCGATAATTCCCATTGTAGTACGTGCCTCGGTAAAACCAAAATCAATATTAGCCACGTAATTTCTGTAATGGAAGGTTTCCTACAGAGTAACCGTCAGCACACGAGCGATTTCAGCACCACCAAGACGGCCAGAAACTCTGATTTTTAATTCCGAAAACACCAGCATTCACGACACGTTTCAACCGCCTTCTTCATACGCCCGTCGATAGTTTACCACGTTTGATGATCTGTTCGCCAATACCTTCAGCAACAAGACTGCGCATTGATCTCAGGCTGCTGCACTTCACGGATCTTGATCTGAACTGATTTATCGTCTACAATACTCTGCAGATCAGAGCGAAGTTTATCTACTTCAGAACCGCGTCGACCAATAACGATACCAGGTCTAGCAGCATGAATTATAACTTCAACATCATTCTCAGTTCTTTCAATCTCTGTCTTTGCTACTCCAGCGAAAGCAAGATTCTTCTTGATGTATTTACGAATCTTGACATCTTCAACCAGGAAGTCACCGTAGCTCTGCTTATCAGCATACCATCTGGAGTCCCAGTCTTTTGTTACGCCGGTTCTAAATCCTATTGGATGTACTTTCTGTCCCACAACTTACTCCTTCGGTAATTTATTGACGAACATCAACCTCAACACATAGGTGACTACGACGACGTTTATACGGATGAGCCATACCTCTTGAACGCGGGCGCCAGCGTTTGATTCGCATGCTCTCATCGACCCAGGCCTTTGAGACATATAGTGCATCGACATCATCTACTCCACCGTTCTCAGCGTTTAGCCTGCGCGCTACGCAGAACATCATATAATAATTTAGCAGAGCGCTGGGGAGCAAACTTCAAAATCGTTAGCGCCTTCACTAACATTCTTCCCTCTGATCATATCGATAACAAGGCGAGCCTTGCGTGGACTGACCGGAGAAAAATTATGCTTGGCGATATAAGCCATTTTAACTTCCTCTTCACTAAACTTTATTTTATCATGTCCGTGATATGTACGGGACAATGCGAATTCACCCAGTTTGTGCCCAACCATTGATTCTGTAACCAGCAGAGCAACAAAACTACGACCATTATGTATGTCAAAACTTGTGACCAACAAACTCAGGAACGATAGTACAAGCCCTTGCCCAAGTCTTAATCGGTTCAATCCTACCTGCTTCCTTCTGCTTCATATGACCTTAATATACAACTTGTCATCGACGTAAGGACCTTTTTTAGTGGAACGACCCATGTCTCTATTCTCCGTTATCAGTAAATCTATTTCTTCTTGCGTCTTGAAATAATCATATTATCAGTTGCGATGATTCTTTTTACGAGTCTTACCACCACGCGCATAAACACCGGTCGGACTACAGAAGTGCTTACCACCAGGCACGTCTCTTCTCACCACCACCAAGCGGGTGATCGATAGGGTTCATCGTACTACCACGAACTGTAGGTCTCCACCCCATATGAACGCTTCTTACCAGCCTTACCAATCTTCACCATACCGTGGTCTTTGTTACCAACAGTACCGATAGTAGCGCGACAAGTAATATCAACACGCCTCATCTCACCGGACGGCATAAGGAGAATAGCATGCTTGCCTTCCTTTGCCATTAGAGTGATGCTGATACCAGCCGAACGACCTAGCTTACCACCCTGACCAGGATTAACCTCTACATTATGCACCTGCATACCCAGAGGGATACCAGCGAGCTCAGTGCAGTTACCAACTTCAGGCTCAACCTTCCCACCGTTCTCGACATGCATACCAACTTTCAAACCATCTGGCGCCAGAATATAACGCTTGATACCATCTTCATAATGCAAAAGCGCGATATTTGCCGAACGATTTGGATCATACTCGATAGTAGCGACCTTAGCAGTCTTACCATCACGATCATTTCTCTTAAAATCGATAACACGATATCTCTTCTTAGCGCCGCCACCGCGATGACGAACTGTGATAACACCTCTATTATTTCGCCCGTTATGCTTGACCAAGGTCTTAACAAGGGTCTTCTCCGGCTTATCTGTAGTAATTTCCGCATAGTCCAACTGCGTCATATTACGAAGAGAAGGAGTTATCGGTCTAAATCTTTTAATACCCATCTATATACTCCGATCTAAAATCTCTTGAAATCTTACTTAAGAACCTCGATTGACTGATCTTCAGCCAGGCGAACCATTGCTTTTTTAATTGGACTGGCACTGCCGATATTCCGGCCGTAACGTCTCTTTTTGCCATGAGTAATGATAGTTCTCACACTCAGAGGAGCCACATCCCAAATTGTCTTCAAAGCATTTCTGATATCATCCTTGGTTGCTTCCATATCCACAACAAAGGTGTATGTATTCAATTCTTCAACTCTCTCATACCCTTTTTCAGAGATATAAGGGCGTTTAATAACGCGATACGGATCCATATTATTTATACTCCTCTGAAATAGCCATGAGCGCTTCCTTAGTAATAAGCACCTGCTTTGGCTTCAACACACTATAAGTAGTCAGTGAACCAAGAGGACTCATTTCGACCTTTGGCAAATTTCTTACACTCTTCCACAGAATCTGATCTGCATCTCTGGTAATCACCAGACAGGTTGATTCAATATTCAGACTCTTGAAGACTACAGCAGCCTCCTTGGTCTTTGGCGCTTCCATAGCCAGAGAATCAACCACAACAAAGTCGCCATCTCTGAGTTTACCTAGAATTGCACTCTTCAGAGCAGCGCGACGCGCTTTCTTCGGCATATCCTTGGTATAATCACGAGGCTTTGGACCATGCGCAACAGCACCACCACGGCTACCCACACGACAAGCATAACCCTGACGCGCCCTACCCGTACCCTTCTGACGGAAAGGCTTGCCAGAGCGGCAGAACATCTCACGTCTGTTCTTGGTACTATGAGTACCAGCGCGCTGATTTGCCTCATACGTAACGAGAGCCTGATGCATCAATGGATAGTTTACAAACTTTCCAAGGCAGCTATCGTCAAACGAGATTTTTTCAATCTCTTTACCGCTTCGATCATAAACTGGTAATTCGATCATCTTCTCTTTCCCTATCCGACTCACCGAGCCGAAAACCCGTGCGATTGACAACCGGCATGACAGACCTGTTAGCACCTGCCTAAATCACACCAACCGCAAAAATAAAAAAAACGAGCTTTCAACATATAACAGTGAAAGCTCTCTCGGAATCCGCACTCAATTGTGCCGATTCACGAGAGCCAACAGTCCGTTGCCAAAACTCCTGCGTCAACTTCAACGCTTGAAGGCTCCTTAACTCAAATGTTTTTACGAGTATACTCAGGATACGCTCATTTACAACTGTTTTTTTAATTTTTTATTAGAAAAATATAAAAAAAATATATTATACAACAACAGCAACGAATACTCCCCATACTTCAGAAACCACTACACACTCCACAATACGTTACACAAGAATAAGTTACAGTTATTAATCTTTATTATCCACGAAAATTACCAACGCAATTTTCATATTTACTTGGAACAATACACAACTCAACCGAAGGGAGAGAATTTGCCTACGTTACCCACTGCTCGAGCAAAAGTAGGTCAAAGACACTGTGAGTAGATGAGTATTGGCTGAGAATTTAATCATAGACGGCCAAGGAGTGGTGTTCCGAATATTGCTCTACTCAAGAGCCCAGACTTCCGCTAGCCTACAACTTTACCCCGAAGATGTGTATTCTTTGATTTAAGCATTTAAATCTTTAAGCAAGAAATGGGTTTGGCTGTAATCACAGCTGTTAGCATGTAACGTGTATCTGGGTTATACAGCTACTTATCTTATGATTATACTCGAAGGTTTTATTCGTACCACCTATTAACTCACCAGTTCGCAATATGTCCTTTCTGAAAACGCCCATGGTCTGAAAATATTGCACCAACTCATATTTTCAGGCATCCAGAGACAAATGAGCGAGCTACAGAAACAGCCTCAGCCGTTAGCATCGCTACCGGCTGTCCCCCCCCAATTTAGCAAAAGGTAAAAACTGCGTTGGCAATTTTCTTGAATTGACGATAACTTTCAGTCATAGCGCTAATATCTTCGAACTGCCCCAAAGCAAAAGCCCTAATCTTCCTGCGCGATATAAAGGAGCCGCCCACAACTGGGGCAGACAATCTTATCCAAAACCGTATGCGCAATCACTTGATTTTCAACGCTAGGAGACACTTTTCTATAACACCGCTGACACGCAGAATTCTTGAGTTCGGCCACTGCATGACCCCGCCCCCTGGTAAGAGCTTTATTATACAGCTCCATCGCTTCTTGATCCTGCGCTATAACCTCGGCAATCTTGGCCTTACGTTGCTTGACCAGCGCTATCTGCTGCGCCTTTATCTCCTTAGCATCCAAAGCATTGGCATTCTTAACCTCTTCCAGCTTGAATTCCTCGGTCTCTAGCTGGCTATTTTTCTCATCCAGAGTCTTCTTAAGACCATCCAGCTCATCCATCAACTCCAATTCCCGCTGTTCATTATCGCCAATACTTTTCTTAACATCTTTGATACGTTCGGTGATTATCTTATATTCTTTGGAGTTCTTCACGATTCCAATCTTCTGATCAAGCTCCCTGGTCTCACTCTCCAGACTTTTAACATCAAGCCCAAGCATATCAATCTGGGATGCACAGCGCATACATGCCTCCTGTACCTCACTACGCGCCGCTTTTACCGCATCACAATGCTGCTGTTGGAGCTCTACTTCTTTGGGTCCGGCCTCAATCCTTCTCTTCAGTGTAACCAACTTTCCGTCAATCTCGGCCAATTCCAATAATTTATCAAATACAGCCATTTGTCACACCCTCCACATCTTTGTCAACCTACACCACAAATACTCAATCCACCAGAAATCATTATACCACACCTACCCCAGCAACCGACCCCAGATGAACAAAAAAACCCTACCCAATGCTTCAGGGTAGGGATAATACTCACTGCTCTACAATATCTTCAAGGAAGCCATTCAACTTCCTACTCCGAACCGGATGTTGAAGTTTCTTCAAGGCCTTAGCCTCAATTTGTCGGACACGTTCTCTAGTAACGTTAAATTTACGTCCGACCTCTTCAAGGGTATAAGTGTAATCGTCACCAATACCATACCGCAGCTTGATAATCTCACGCTCTCTAAAGGTCAAAGATTCAAGTACGTTATCGATTTTATCCTTGAGCATCTCGTAACTGGCCACATTTACCGGATTATCTACCGTTGTATCCTCGATAAAGTCACCAAAATGACTATCATCGGTATCACCTGCCCCGATCGGTCTGTCGAGCGATATCGGATGCTTACTTATCCGCATCACCCGCCTAGCTTCGGTAATCGGAATATCTGCTTCCTTGGCAATTTCCTCGACCGTCGGCTCTCTGCCAATCTTCTGTACCAAGAGTCTGGTTATACGCCGGAGCTTGCTCATAGTCTCAATCATATGCACAGGGATACGTATAGTGCGCGCCTGATCAGCAATAGCACGAGTAATCGCCTGACGTATCCACCAGGTGGCATAGGTCGAAAACTTATAACCCCTACGATACTCATACTTCTCCACAGCCTTCATCAAGCCGGTATTCCCCTCTTGAATAAGGTCGATAAAGGACAGCCCCCTATGCCTATATTTCTTGGCAATAGAGACGACCAAGCGCAGGTTACCGCTAGAAAGATGCTGCTTGACATTCTGATACATCTTATAGCGTTTACGAATATGCCCAGCTCTAGCTCTAAGCCGCTCCAGAGGCTCCTGCGCCTCAATGCGGATACGGTTGAGCTTATCCTCGGCCATCTCCATCTTACGCTTCTCAATCAGAGTCGCCTTGCTGCCCTTCTTGGCTATCGCCTTGATCTCACGTTCCAGGCGATACGACTCCATCGCCATATCTTCTATACGCTTCTTAACCGGCATAATACGCTTGGTACGCAACCCCAATTCTTCCAACAGCATTGCGGCACGACGCTGACGCATCTTGAGTTCAGAGTACACCTTACTCCGCTCCGGCTTACTCAGCCCGCCGCGTTCCAGTTGCTTCCAGAGGCTTACGCATTTTTCGTAGATCACCTCCAGAGTCTGGATATGCCCAGGCAAGCGGGATAGAATATCATTCTTACCGATACCTGCCGGGTTAGTAGTACGCATTATCTTATCAAGGGTCTCGCGATTCTGCGCTACTTTCTTATTCAGCTCCATTACATAACGTATCGCTATCGGACTCTCCAGCGTCCGCTTGCGGAAACGCTTACAGGACAACTCAATCTGCTTAGCCAAGGTAACCTCTTCATCCCGTGACAGCAGCGGAATACTCCCCATCTCCGACAGATACATCCGTACCGGATCATGAATATCCCCACTATCACCCTCAAGCGTTACCGAGCCCTCATCTTCTTCCAGATCAGGGCTCTCATCCGGCAGTAGATCCTCATCTTCATCGTCATCGACGTCATCATCATCATCATCGAGTTCAACCCCGGCCTTGGCCAAACGTGAGAGGATCGCATCAATATCTTTACCCGTAACCACATCTTCCGGCAAGACTTTATTGAGTTCACTATAGGTTATAGAGCTTCTACCTTTAAAAGCCTCAAGAATATCTTCAATAACCTCTTCAGTAAGAACAAAGGTAGACGTCGTCTCGGCAGTTACCGGTTCTTCTTCATTCGCGATTTCAGTTTCAGGCTCATCATCAGGAACCAACTTATCCACTTCCGCCTCATCCAGTTCCGCTTCATCATCGTCCTCATCGTCGAATTCAACCATAGTCGGACTGGCTGTGGCCACACTCTTCTGTGTGGTTTTTTTCTTAGTTGTAGCCTTCTTATTTGCCGCTGCAATTCGGGATTCAGATGCAGCAGTTGTCTTTTTCGTTACCTTTTTAGCCACCTTCTTGCTAGCATTCGTAGTCTTCTTCGTGGTAGCCTTCTTTTTTGTCACTTTTTTTGCACTCATGCTTCAAGCACTCCTGCTTTCTATTCTAAATAAACTGCCTATTAATTATTATATAATAATATGGAATGAAGAAAAACCTACCCACTGACCCTTTTCATACTAAGAATCAGTATACAAGCATTTGCTGAAAAAAACAACCTTCAGAGACTCCAAACCTTAAATAATCTCTCAGCTCCGACATAAAAACACCCTAAATGCTTGAACAGACATTTTCAGCAAATAATGATTATATACGAAAAAACCTTCCCGTCTACCTTTTCTTTTAAAAATAAAGATAAAAAGCCAAACCGTAGCCTTCCCCTTACTTCAAGAAATTCAAGGTATAGCCGTTAGTCCATCATCCTCCTGCCCTAATCCCTCGTATCTCTTTCTCCAGCCTGAGTTTCTCTACAAGCAAACTATCAGCCAGGTCATTATTTCCCGCCAATTCCGCCCGGGCGTGCTCTCGATTCAACTCATCCCGCCGATCTTTGAGTTCGGTAACTCTGATCTGAAACAGGAGATCTTCCAGCGTCTCCTTGCCAAGGCTATCCCCCTCAGTAAGCCCTGCACTCTTGCCCATAGCCCCAAAATCTACAAAATCAAGTAATAGTCCCCTCACCCCTTCATTTACCGTCTTCTCCAGCAGCCTTTCAATTCTAATAACGGTTTCGGCAGTAGCGTTCCACTCATCACGCAGCAGTATCGCACAGAGATGTTCATTCTCACCATACCACTCATCCGGCGGATACTGATCCATTACCCGCTCACACCAATCACGCTCGGCAAACATGTACCGTAGCAGCATCTTCTCGGCTTTGAGTCGGGATTGCCGAGGTGCATCAATTATAAGCGGCACCTGCTGCTGCTCACTACCCGCACTCACCGTAGAAGCTGATCCAGAGTCGGCAGCACGCCGCGAGTTACTCCGAAATCTCCCCTCGCCTTTGGAGGGTACGGGCAGAGTCTCTTCGTTTATTCCGGCAACCTCTGCCACCCGCGAGCGCATAATATTTCGTCGCAGAATATTTGGACAACTGTTCACCAGTTCCATAATCTTCTCAATTGCAGCAGTCTTTCCCGCCAGATCGGTCGCAAAATCCTTGCTTCCCAACTCTTCTTCAACCACAAACGCAAAGCTCTCCTTGGCGCCGGTAAGAAATTCCCGGAATCGCTCCACTCCAAATTTCGGCAAGAACTCGCCCGCATCCTTCACCTCAAGGCTGGAGAGCACCCAGAGGCTGACATCCTCCTGCATAAAGAGCTCTATCGCCCGTCGCGTCGCTTTCTTACCCGCATTATCATTGTCAAACAGCGCGACCACCTTGCCATCATTATGAATATAACGTTTGAGCAAACGTATATGCTCAACGGTAAGACTAGTGCCGAGAGTAGCAACCACATTACGAATACCATACTGGTGGCACATAATTGTATCGGTATAACCCTCAACGACATAGGCAATCTTGGTAAGCCCGATCTCCTTGGCTGCAAAATTGAGCCCAAAGAGCAGACTACGCTTCATAAAGAGCGGCGTTTCAATCGTATTGATATACTTACCACCACTCTCCGGCTTCTCAACCAAGACTCTGGCACCAAAACCTATAGGCCGCTGCTGCATGTCAAAGATAGGAAAAACCACCCTACCCCGGAAAAAATCATAAATCCTATCACCTTCTTCCTGCTGCCTGAAGATCCCAGCCTCAACCCCTACCTTTCTCGCCTCTGCAACTTTATGCTCACCGCTGAGCGCCACCACCCGCTGCAAATAACTATTCAGTAGTCCGTCCCAACTCTCAGGTGCCCAGCCCAACCCCCACCCCTGGATAATCTCCTCCTTGAATCCCCGACTACACAGATACTCCCTGGCTGCAGCCCCTTCTGTCTTATCCGCTAGAGCAGCCCGGAAATAATCAAAAGCCTGTTTGCACGCCCAGAGCAGTGCTTGTTTTCGATCCTTACTGGCTCTTACCTGCGAACTGTCTCTGCCCGAACCGCCCTCATACTCCAGCGTCACTCCCGCCCGCGAAGCGAGAATCTCTACCGCCTCCGGAAATTCGCACCGCTGCATAAGCTGGACAAACTTTATTACCCCACCACCGACACCGCAACCAAAACACTTGAATATCTGCAGTTGCGGATTGACATTGAATGAAGGGGTCTTCTCATTATGAAATGGACAGACCGCAAGAAAATTTGAACCCGAACGCTTGAGTTTGACCCCATAACTCTCAACCACATCGACAATATCAGTACTGTCCTGAACCCTGGCAATCGAATTCTCTGTTAGCAGCGGCATGACTCACCCCCAGTTTCTTATAATTCTTGATTATACTCAAGCAACACAATAGTATAATTGTAAAGCAGAATACCGCTTTTTTCAAGACACTCAAAATAATATTAAGTTCATTTACCCAATTTACGTTATTGCCTTACAACCTCATACCCAGAGTCAGCAAAACAGAATTACGATTATTTCCTAATTAATCTTGACAAATAGTTTAGATGCTATACTATTGTTTTAAGGTAAAATAACCTATAACCAAAATAACTGAGCTACTCCAGGCCGCTGTGACTACTGACTACGAAAGGACTACTCTAACGCGAGATATCAGCCCACAATATCAAGGAATTAACTCAAGCTGCACCCAGCCTGAATTAAGTACTTATGCAGCGCACAAGTAAAACTTTGGGGCAGAAATATGAGCATTATTTGATCTGCTAAGCCGACAGACCCAGATAATCTTTATTAAATATAACAGAATCCTTATAACTCTGGAATCCGTTCTCACCGGCTCATAACAAATATTTTTTTGCAGCTACAGTTTAACATCTAAACCATACAGTCTATCAGTACTAGAATAATCTCAAGAATATTGAGTTAAACAATATTAACTAACCAAAATCAAAGGAGAACAAGAATGAATCAGATTAAAGCAACGACCTGTAATACTGCCAATTATGCCGCAGACTATGACCAAAAGGTCGAATCTGCAGGTTACATCATACCCGAGATACTCTTTGGCTTGGTGTACGGACTACTGGAACGCGGAAGTAAGGTGTTGGATATCGGCACCGGCAGTGGTCGTGTCGCCCGGCTCTTCTACAAAGCCGGGATGGAATTACACGGAATCGACCGCTCATCCGAGATGCTCGAACTCTGTGGAGCGCGGATCGACTATAAGTCACTGTATAAACATGATCTGCTCATCGCACCCTACCCCTACGCCTCCGGCTCAATGGATTGTATCACCTGCGCCGGAGTAATGAACCATATCCAAGAATTGGACGTAATCTTCAGCGAGTGTACCCGCATTCTAGCAAATAACGGCTACTTCGGTTTTATGACCGGCTACTCAGACACCACCCCGAGCAAATTAACTATAACCCACAATAACACACACCACACTCTGCAGTCACATACCGATACCGAGATCGCGGCTTATCTCGCCGCAAACGGTCTCACGCTGGTTCACTCGCTTCCGACCAGCGTTAATTCCAGCTATCACCCGGATTTTACCATCCCGGTAAAGCTCTATATTGCCCGCAAAGATGAGCAATAATTCCTATCCTTACCTACTATAACACACAAAATTACACCCACTATACAAAAACGGTCTGCCACTACTGGCAGACCGTAAATTATCACTAAGCGTATAATTAAATTACAGGCTCATTGCCTTAGCAATCAGGTCGACAACGCGGTTAGAGTAACCCCATTCGTTGTCGTACCAGCTGATGATCTTGAACATGTTCTTGCCCATTACAGAGGTGCACTTAGCGTCAAAGATTGAGCTGTGTGGGTTGTGGATGATATCTGAAGATACGATTGGATCCTCAGTGTACTCCAGGATACCCTTCATTGGACCTTCAGCAGCAGCCTTGATCGCAGCGTTGATAGCCTCAACCGTAACTTCCTTCTCAGTAATACCTACAAGGTCTACACAAGAACCGGTAATTACTGGAACACGCATAGCCATTCCGTCAAGCTTACCCTTGAGGTCAGGAATAACCTGTCCCACAGCAACGGCAGCACCAGTAGTAGTAGGGATGATGTTGGCAGCAGCAGCACGAGCACGACGCATGTCGCTGTGGATCTGGTCAGCAACATTCTGGTCGTTGGTGTAAGCGTGGATAGTAGTCATAAGACCTTCTTTGATGCCGAAGGTATCGTTGAGAACCTTAGCAACTGGAGACAGGCAGTTTGTAGTACAAGAAGCGTTAGAGATAGTCTGATCGCTAGCCTTGAGTACATTCTCGTTAACACCCATAACGATAGTTGCATCGATAGCGTCCTTGGCAGGAACGGTGAGCAGAACCTTCTTACAACCAGCTTTACCGATGTGAGCAACAATCTCTTCCTGCTTGCGGAAGAAGCCGGTTGACTCAACGATAACGTCCAACTCAACGTTGCCCCACTCGATATCAGCAGGTCCACATCTTCCGCCAACGATCTCGATCTTCTTGCCATTTACGATAATGTAGTTTCCATCAACTGCAACAGTACCATTGAAACGACCATGAGCACTATCATACTTGAGCAGGTGAGCAAGAGCGGCTGCATCAGCGAGGTCGTGAATTGCAACAACTTCGAAGTCATCACGTTCAGCCATTACTCGGAAAACCAAACGACCGATACGACCAAAACCGTTAATACCAACTTTGATTGCCATAAATAAATCTCCTTAGAACATCAATAATAATGATTAAAAAAAATACAAAACATACAACTTTGTAACTTTATCATGATTTTGCAAAAGTAGCGATCATTTAGATAATCTCTTACTCATTCGTTGACGAATTATAATGGATAATTTCTAAATGTCAAGATTTTCTGCTATAATTCGCAGATTTTAAATATTTTTTTATCGGTTTAGGCAGTGATAATAGCACCTGATTTACTTACATACCATAATTAATGCGAATAGAATTGATATACTGCATCCCCAAGAGCTCATAACCTATTTATAACCATAAAATTATCAGTATACCTGTAATAACTTCAATTTATAATAAGATACTACTTTCAATCAATATTGTTTTAAAAAATATAATAATTAAATATATAAATCCACCAAAGTTCAGCATCTACAAATCAATAATGCTACTTTTCTATACCACATATACCATGCTACTCCCCTACAGTACGAATGAAAGTTAACCCACGGGTAATAACAAGTACATATGACTATTCACGGACAAAATCTATTACCATAATATTACACCTTATAAGTTAGACTTAGTTTTAAATTACGTTACTTTTATCTTATTTTTTCTTTTGACAATCAGTCAACAAACCCCTGGCACCGCTCCCCTAGTTCGTGCTATTAAGAATATTCCCCGCAGATTTAACCGCCAAGTCAACACCTACCCGTCCCAAACTGTAACTTATTCTCTCAACTACCCCTTTTCTGATATCTCCTCTACGCAGTTCTTTTGCTACTGCACCAGCAAAATTAACCTACTGCATGCACTTGATATTGTATCCACTGAAGCTCCAATCAACCTACAGGTACTGAGCAGAAGTTATTACAGTTGAATTTTTTTAAATTTATCATATTTGAAATTTGACTAATGAAAATTATAGAATAAACTACACTTGTATTACATATTACATATTACATGTAGTAGGGTAAAACTCATGCATTAATTGACTTAGCAGACACTCTGCCTCCAATTGAACTCGCACATATCGCCAATAATAAATACATACATTTTCGCATATTGATCGTTAAAAACAGCCCTCTGGAGATAAATTTTAAGTATGAAGATAATCAAGAAAACAAATGACTTAATTCTCGGGGTAATTATTCTAAGCCTAGGACTATTTGTGATACTCTGTCCGGGTATAATCAGTAATGTCCCCAAGATGTCGACTGGCGGTTTTTTTTCCAGAGCAGATGTCTATATCAAGGGAATAGGCGCGATCTTAGCATTTGTCTCTCTGCTGCTCATAATCAAGTCTATTAATTTTAACAGAAGTTCCGATATCTCACCCTTGAAGATACAATTGAATAAAGAGATTATAATAACCGCAGTCCTGCTGGTTCTATATACATTGACCCTACCTGAATACGGCTTTTTTGTCACTACCCCCATCCTGTTATTCATCCTCAATTTAATGTATGCTCTAAAAGAACAGAAAGCGCAAAAACAAAGAAAACCGGATGAATCAACCCCTGCGCAGATAATAAAGAAACACTCCTTGCGAAGTACAGTTATCACAGCTCTAGTGTATTCAGCAGCTCTAACCTTGGTTCTATACATAATATTTGTAAAACTCCTACATGTAATATTCCCATAATTGCCAATCAGAGTTTTCAATTATAAATCATATTTTAAAGCTAAGACTTATTCAACAATAAGGCTTAAGTTGTGTACCTATGTAATATTGTGTTTGTTTTATCATGTTAAGTGGAGAATTAATTATGAAGAAAATCTACAAATTGTTTGCCTTATTCCTATTCGCAGGTGCTATGCTCTGCAATCTTTTACAGACAGCAAGCGCGGAGGAAGATTACCCCACCAATCCGATCAAGGTTATTATCCCTTATGCCCCAGGAGGCGGTTCTGATATCCTTACCCGTACAATAATGAAATACATCAAACTTCCAAACAGTCAGAATCTGGTTGCAGTGAATATCGATGGTGCCGGGGGTATGGTCGGCGCGATGACCGGACTAAACTCACCAAACAACGGTTATACTATCCTAACTCACAATCCAATGGATGTCGCCTCCTACTCTCTGGGCGGGCAGACAAGCATACCGCTATGGAAAGAGCTACAGACAATCTGCTGGGTGGTAGACGACTATAATGTTGTTGACACCAATAAACAGAGCGGTTGGAAGACGATCGAAGAATTGATCGCCTATGCCAAGGCTCACCCTAAAGAGGTCAAATGGGGTGTAACCGGCGCCCAGACCGTGAATATGGCAGATACTCTCCGTCTGGTTAAAGCCCTGGGTCTGACCGACTATGTAACGATCGTACCATACGACGGCGGTGCAGCCAGCAGAAACGCCCTGCTGGGAAATCACATTCAGGTTGAGACCAACTCCAACGCCGATATCCGCTCCTCACTGGAATCTGGAGACGCTATTCCTCTGCTGGTTATCAATACCGAGCGCGTACAATCTCTGCCCGGAGTTCCCACCACTTTGGAAAAAGGTATCAATGTAACCACCAGCAAACCTCGTGGTTTTTACGCTCCCAAAGGAACCCCGGACTACATGGTCAAAACCATTGCCGAAGCGATCAAGACCGTTGTTGAGAGTGATGAATTCATAAATCTGGTTCAGGGACTGGGCTGGGATGCGCACTTTGTCTATGCTGAAGACGCCATGCCCAAAGTCAGCGGCTGGGTGGAAGAGTTGACCCCGGTATTCGCAGAAATTTCAGATACCAAAAATTAAGGTTCGCATTGATCAACTTGTACACTATTGATATACCAGAGAGCAAATTTATATGGATATATTTTTAAACAATTTTATCGCTATAACAACAGATCCCATTGCAATACTCCTTCTTATAGGAGGAGTATTCATTGGCATAGTATTCGGGAGTATCCCCGGGCTTACCGCGACCCTCGGCGTAGCTCTGCTTATTCCCTTTACCTTCTCTTTGCAGCCGGTACATGGATTGGTACTGCTAGTGTCAATTTATGTCGGCGGTATCAGCGGAGGCCTGATAACCGCAACCTTGCTCAATATTCCGGGGACACCCTCCTCTATTTTCACCTGTTTTGATGGTTATCCTCTGGCAAAATCCGGAAAACCGGGCTTAGCTCTCTCCGTAGGGGTCTTCGCCTCATTGATCGGTGGGCTATTCTCGGCATTGGCACTATTTCTTATAGCGCCACAACTGGCAAAGGTATCGTTAATCTTTGGCAACTGGGAGTATTTTTCCGTTGCCTTGCTAGGCCTGTCCATCGTCATCTCCATGACCAGTGACGACATTCTCAAAGGGCTGATAGGGGCATTTCTGGGCTTATTGCTCGGCTCGGTCGGCCTCGATACAATAACCGGGGTATCCCGCCTCACCTTCGGCCACTGGCAACTTATCGGCGGAATTTCCGCCACAGCAATAATGATGGGGTTATTCGCCATAACCGAGATCTTTCTCCAGCTCTACAATATGCAGGAGAAACACTTCGATATCAAACTCGGCAAGCTGTCATTCCTCCCTCCCTTCAAAGAGCTCAAGGGTTGCAGCAAAGCGATCACCATCGGGAGTCTGTTCGGCACCGCGATAGGAATATTACCGGGTATAGGCCAGAATGCGTCTACACTTCTGGCGTATAATCAAGCCAAACAGTTTTCAAAACACCCTGAAAAATTTGGTCACGGCTCACTGGAAGGTATAAGCGCTTCTGAAAGCTCGAATAATGCCGTCAATGGCGGAGCCCTCATCCCGCTGGTAACCCTCGGAATTCCGGGAGATATGGTCACTGCAGCGCTCATAGGCGGTCTGATGATCCATGGGTTGCAACCAGGTCCTCTGCTCTTTACCCAGAACACCGGTATTGTATACGGTATTATGATTGCCTATCTTATTGCCAACTTCGTGATGTACTTTATGGAATTGGGAATGATGAAAGCATTTATCAAGCTTGTAGACTTACGCCTCTCCTTGTTATTTCCGGGTATCATTGCAAGTTGTATCATCGGGGTCTTTGCGCTGAACAACCGAATATTTGATATCTGGATTCTGGTTATCTTCGGAATTACCGGATATATAATCTCTCAACTTGGAGTAAAAATGGCGCCGGTAATACTGGGTTTTATCCTCGGGCCATTGATTGAGAGAAACTTTCGAACCGGGATGACTGCAGCCAATGGCGACTTCATGGTAGTATTCTCCCGGCCAATTGCCGTCGTCTTCTTAATTCTCGCAATACTGTTTCTCGTTGCCCCATATCTAAAGAGAATGATAAGGCCTAAAAAGACCACATAAAAGCTCCAGCAAGAAGTTTTGCAGCAAAACAATAACAACAACAGCAACAACAACACTGACCCAGGCCTCTCAGCTCGGGTCAGTGTTGTAATATATCAGCACTTACGCGCCCCTATATACACCTGCCAACTACCCTCTAGTGTATTCCCAGCATGGTAGTCACCGTATAGAAGTATATTAGTAACCCCGTAATATCCACAATCGAGGTTATCGCCGGCGCTGCAATGACCGCGGGATCTAATTTCAGCGAGCTCACCCCGATAGGCAGCACCGCCCCAATCAAAGTCGCCGAGACCACCTGTACCCCGAGAGCTATTGATATCGCCAGCGCAATCTGAGACAGACTAAAACCGTCGGGCATCGTGGTACCGCCAGAGAGAATCGCGATCTTGGCGTACGCCAACACCATCAGTACCACCGAGATCATCACCGAGATCTTAACCTCTTTGAAGATTACCCGGAAGATATCCCGAGCTTTCAGCTCACCCAGCGCCAGCGCCCGAATAACCAGGGTCGCCGACTGACTACCGGTATTACCACCAGTATCCGCCAGCATCGGCATATAGATAGCCAGGATTACCAGCGCATCAAGCACATCTTCATAGGTATGCAGCACATAACCCGAACCCAGCCCCAGGATAGCCAGACCGACAATCCAGAGAATACGTTTCTTGAAGTGCTGCCAGGAAGAGATATTCAGGTAGGACTCACCATTATCCGCGTCACCGGCTGAGATCGCCATCAACTTCTGCATATCCTCGGTCTGTTCCTTGATAATAACTTCAAACGCATCATCATAGGTTATCAAACCAAGCATCTTACCCCCATCATCCACCACCGCAATTGCCAGCAGGTCATAGTGTTCAAGTTTGCGTGCCGCCTTCTCCTGGTCGTCAAAAGGGCGTACCGAGAAGATCTCCGTATCTGCTATCTCACTCACGGGTATGGTTCCATCCATATCGATAAGCGAGAACATCCTGAGCGTACCGCAGACCCGCTCAAGATTATCGGTAACAAAGATATAATGTAAGTTTCGCGGATCCTCAAACTCCTTTACCTTCTTCTTAGCTTCGGCAACCGTTGCTGTCAGCGGCAACGTAATGAATGACTTGGTCATCACCGAGCCTGCTGTCCCCTCAGGATAAGCCGCCAAAGCCGATGCCTGCTTAGAATTTTTCTCCGGCATAAGCTGTAGGACATCATTCTGTTTATGTTTGTCCAGCTTTTTGAGTACATCCGCCTGTTCATCGGTAGCCATATACCCAAGAATTGCTGCCAATTCTTCTATGCTTAACAGTCTGGCGAGTTTAGACTGGAGTGAATCACTGAAGTACTGAAAGATATGTGCCGCCTTATGCGGATTGATCTTGATTATAACCTCTCTGACATCAGACACCTTGAGTTCAGAGAGCTTTCTGGCAATATCTGCCGAATGCACACTCCCGCAAAGCCGCCTGATCTCTGTAGTATCATTTTCATTGATTATTTTAAATGAATTACGAATTCTCTCGCTCATGATGATAGCTCCATTATAAACATTCCTAAATATAATAATCTACCAACGCTACTCGGGTCTAAAGAAGAACAGCATAGCGTCAGAATTATCACGATTGTAGACAATGTTAAATTTCTTACAAGTTAAGATAGTATTAGCGTCGAAGAAAAAAGAATACAGCCCTCAGCAAAGCCGAGGGCTGACAAACAGCACAAACAACCAACAAAACACTACAAATTATACCCAGCAACACTGGTGCGGACATCAAAACAAACATCACGCTCCAGATTCCCCTTGCCCTTCCATTCACTAAGGAGCTGCTGAAGGCGACTAATCTTTGACGCTGTATCCGGCTCACCCGGAAAATTCTCCGAACATGTACCCCAAAGCACAGTTATATGACTATTGGTATCGATTACCAGCCTCGGTCTGGAACGCCCAGGCCGCTTGAGTTTATCGATAAAGCTTGGCGCACTGATTCTAATTCTGGTCACCCCCAACTCCTTGCCGAACTCCGAATGCTGTAATGCCTGAAGTGCCTTGAGCGCACCAGACACCCCATCGCTGTGCCAAATCTCGCCGTTGGCCGGTCTATGCTCGATATCGCCACTGATTACCGGCAAATTCTTATATTCAGTTTTTACTCCATCTGCCGGGAGCAACACCCCATCGCTGGCAACCAGCCAGTAATACCCCTCATGCCGGAGCTGAGCCGCCACAAAACGTGGAATAAATTCAATATTGACCTTATTCGGGTATACCCGGTTGAGTGCACAAACCTCCTCGACCCAGGGGCTGCTCTCATATACCTCCTTAACCTCATCGAGCAAACCTGGTTTGAGCAGGCTCATCCCACTGAAATTACGACTCAAACGCTCAAATTCCCGCAAAGCCTCTGGAGCATAAGCCGTATCCTCGGTAATAAAAATAGAAGGACGAATCTTGAATACATCGGCAGCAATACCCCGTTGCCAGAGTTTTACCGTACCCAACGCGAAGAGCGCAAAGAGCAAGAGCATCGGTAACACCGAACCGAGCCAGTGTATAAAACCCATGATCGTCCCACCGACCTTTATCTCCTTGGCTGTAGATTTATCCACTTCCGTTTTTACAGTCTTCTTCACTATTTATTCCCAGTTCACCATCCAGTCAAAGAGTACCCAATTTCTTCTCGTTTCCGCAGTAAGCTCTACGAATCCAGCTAACGTCGACGCAGATACGCCATATTGACAATCCGCAAGCAGAGCTCTGCAAAATCTATCCCGGCAACACCAGCAGCCTTAGGCAGCAGACTATGCGAGGTAAAACCCGGTATAGTATTAATCTCCAGCGCTACCAGTTTCCCGTTATTACCCAGAATATAATCGACTCGAGCCATATCTCGTATCTTAAAATTACGATATATCTCCTTGCTCAGATCCGCACAGACCGCTTGGATATCCTTTGTCACCCGTTCAGGCGGGCAGAGGTACTCGGTCTTGTCAGAGTTATACTTAGCATGATAATCATATAATTCCTGATGCGGATTCATCTCAACCATCGGCAACACTTCGCCTGCCAGCATCCCAACCGTAAACTCCACTCCAGGCACATACTCCTCAATAATTACCTGATCCCCCCCCTGAATAATATCATTCGCCGCATTCAGTGCTTCCACCTTACTTCTGGCAATAACCACCCCAACCGAACTACCACCGGTATTGGGCTTGACGATCACCGGTAGCTCGATTCCGGCATTATTCATTTCCTCCTGTATATTCTCGATATCATCGATACAGATCCACTGCGCCACTGGTACCGTCATCCGCTGCATCAATATCTTACTCAGATGCTTGTTCATACAGAGTTTGCTTACCTGTGAATTACTCCCGGTAAAGGGTATGCGCTTACGTTCGAGCAAGCTCTGCACGGTTCCGTCCTCACCGAACAAACCATGTAAAGCCAGAAAGACCAAGTCACAATCAAGATTCAGTATCTGCTCCTGCGTACCGTCAACCACCACCTTCCGCACCTTGAGCCCTAATGAGTTCAATGCCACTGTCACCGCACTCCCGCTATCCAGCGAGACCTCTACTTCTGTGCCGACACCGCCACAGAGTACTGCGATCTGCAGCTCTTTCAATTCTTCTAAATTATAATCTTGCACTTTTTCGTACCTCGGTATCAATATCACCAGCCCCAACACAAATTATTAGCGAGTAATCTCCGGCATACTCGTCAATAACCCCAGTTATTTCCTCTACCTGCGCAATATTCCGCACTACATTACCACCAAGCTCTTGCAACTTCAGTTTAATAAGCTCCGAATCCACCCCCGGTATCGGCTCTTCCCGCGCCGGATAGATCTCGACCAACACCACCCCATCTGCTGCCACCAATTCCGCCGCAAATTCCGCCGCATAATCCCGTGTCCGGCTATAAAGATGAGGTTGAAATACCGCCAGTATCCTCCCCCCGCCTGCAAGCTCCCTAGCTCCAGCCAGAGCCGCCCGCAATTCTGTCGGATGATGCGCGTAATCACTGTATATCCTACACCCCTGCCGGGTAGTGATCAACTCCATCCGCCGCTGCACCGTCTCCAGCGAAACCAGACTCTCAATCCCATCCTCCAGCGTTACCCCCAACTCCTGAGCAATAAGCAACGCCGCCAGAGCATTCAGAATATTATGCTGACCGACAAGGCCAAGGTTGAGCCGTCCTACCTGCCTTGATTCCAAATACACCTCGGCATACTGCCTGCCGTTAGCCACTTCAAAGCCAGTGGCATAGAGCCTACCCGGAGCATAGCCAATACCAAAAGCCACTTTCCGCCCCCGGTGACCAGTGTACAATTCCTGACAAGATGCATTATCCGTACCGAAGATCAAGAGACCGTCCATATTCTTTTCGGCAAATTCTCTAAATGCCTCCACTACTTTTTCAGCAGTCTTATAAAAAGCCAGATGCTCCGACTCAATATTAGTTATCACCCCGATATCCAGATCAGGCTGGAGAAAACTCCCGTCGCTCTCATCAAGTTCACTGACAAAGATGTCTCTGCCCAACCGGTAATTTCCTGCAAGTTCCCGAGTAACTCCACCTAACAGCACGGTCGGATCCAGACCATTCTGCAGCAGGATATGTACCGCCATCCAGGTCGTACTAGTCTTGCCGTGCGTCCCGCAGATTCCGACGCTTGTATACCCTTGCATAACTCCGGCCAGAAACTCACCCCTCTTCAGCGCCTTTTTCCCTGCCGCAACCAATTCCGGGTGCGTCAACGGTACCGCACTGGTATAGACCAAGAGATCACAATCCCCACTATGTTCTACCGCATGCCCCAGCGAAATTTCCGCTCCAAGCGTACGCAACTTGGCCGTCTGCTCGTTATCAGCCCGATCACACCCTGTAACCGTTGCCCCTTGATCAATGGCGATACCTGCCAGCGCACTCATCCCGATACCACCGATACCCATAAAATGAATCTTCTTCCCGGCTATATCCATCACTGTTATACCTTCTCATTGACCAGTTGTACAATACTCTGCGCTATCTCAAAGGCGGATTCCGCCCGCGCCAACAGCCGTACCGACTCTGCCATACTATCCCGCAACTGCTTATCCTTCCAGATGCGCACTACCTGTCGGGTTAGAATATCCGAAGTTAATAAAGGCTGCTCCAAAACAATCGCCCCGTTACGCTGCGCCACAAATTCCGCATTTAGCATCTGGTGATTATCCATCGCCGTAGGCAGAGGCACCAGAATAGACGGCAACCCCGCGGCAGCAAGTTCAGCGATACTCCCGGCGCCAGAGCGGGATATTGCCAGCTTCGATTCCTTATAACAATCGGCAAGTCTACCGAAGAAACCGTGAACCGTCGCCTCTACGCCTAGCGTCTTATACGCCTTGCGAATACCCTCTTCATTGCCAGCTCCTGCCACATGTATTATTTTGCACCCGGTCTGTTCCTTGATACTCTTTACCGACTCAAGCACTATTTCATTGAGCTTCTGCGCTCCCTGTGAACCACCAATAATCAACAGCGCCTCACCGTCCACCGGTTTTTCATACGCGAGTTTACGCATCTGTTCACGCATGGGCGAGCCCAGATCAAAGAACTTGGCTTGAGTATTGGTAAACCGCTCCCGGGCACACCTGAACTGGAGGTATATCCCTCTGGCCCAACGCGAGAGTAAACAGTTTACCCTTCCGGGAACCGAGTTCTGCTCAAGAATCACCAGCGGAATCCCCAGTAGCTTCGCGGCAATTCCCGGCGTCGCCGCAGCAAATCCGCCCAGGGCTACGAGTACATCCGGTTTATAGGTCTTGAATAATTTGATACTCTGCCAGATTGAAAGAGCGAAACGCGGAAAATTCCCCAGACGCGATAAAGATAGAGGAGACCCCCTGCCCGCTGCGAGAATATCGATAAAATAACCGGCTCTAGGTACAATCTCCATATCCAGCCCATGCGCCGTCCCGATGAAGGAGACCTCGATATCCGGGTCGAGCTGGGTCATCGCCTGCGCCAGCGAGAGTCCGGGAAAGAGATGCCCGCCTGTACCGCCTCCGGCCATAATTACCCTCATGCCGCCTCCCTCTCCTCGCGAAGGCTCTCGCCGAGCTCCAGCACCGGCTCAACCTCTACCCTGATCGGAAGTACCGGTTCAATCCGGGTAATGCTTACCAGCGCCCCGATCATGGCCAGCGCCATGCAGAGACCACTGCCCCCAAAGCTGATAAAGGGGAGTGAGATGCCCTTAGGGGGAACCGATGCAGTCACCACCGCAATATTAAATACCGCCTGAAATCCGATCACCGCGGTCACACCATACGCTACCAGCGCCGTAAACTTACTCGGAGCATGTTTTACCAGGCGCATTCCTTCATAAACCAAGATTCCAAAGAGGAGTAGTATAACCACAGTTCCGATAAAACCGAGTTCTTGCCCGGCAATCGCCAGGATAAAGTCAGTATGCGCTTCCGGCAGATAGTAGAGCTTGGACACACCCTCTCCCAGCCCCATCCCGGTCAAACCACCACTACCCAGCGCCACCTTACTCATCCAGATCTGATACCCCTTGCCGTCCTTCTCGCCGTCGATCCAGGCCTGAATACGTGAAGCAATATAGTCCATCTTGGTGATAGCGACATATACCCCTGGAGGCAACGTACAGACCAGCGCCAGCAGAGTATGCCAGAGCTTGGCTCCGCCAACTACTATCATTGATCCCATCACCACCCCGATCAAAGCCGATGTACCAAAATCCGGCTCCAGAACGATAAGCCCGAGTACTACTCCGGTCATCGCCACCGCCGGTACAAATCCTCTAAAAAAGGGCAGACTCTTACCCTCAAAACGTGAGAGAAATCCAGCCATCACCAGAATCATAGCAAATTTTGCCAGTTCAGACGGCTGCATATTGAAACCGGCAAAACGCAACCATCTCGACGCCCCGTTGACCCGAGTACCGATACCCGGAACAATGACCGCTCCCAACACGACCAGGAGTACCAACAGCAGGGGGAGCGAGAGTCGACGCAGACGCTGAATATTGATCCAACTCATAACCGCCAGTGCCACCAGTCCCAGCCCCAGCCAGATAAGCTGTTTGGTCAGATAAGTCAGATCAAAACCGTTATTCCCCGCCTTGACACAACTCGCCGAGTAGACCAGAACCACCCCCAGAGTAACCAAGGTAAACGCTACCGCCAGTATACGTTCACGTATAGACTTCAGCACTCTTTTCTTCTCTATGATACAGTTATCCATTATACTTTACCTGTAATTTTTCCAAATTTCCTACCCACATCACATCAGTGCATCTTAAGACTTCCCAGTCCAATTACCGCCAGAATTGCCCCAATCATCCAGAGACGCACTACAATATGATTCTCGTTCCAACCCGACAACTCCAGATGATGATGATATGGCGCACACTTGAAAATACGTTTTTTGAAGAACCTGAACGAGATAATCTGTAGCAGCACCGACCCTGCTTCGATAACAAACACCCCTCCAATAATCGGCAGGATAATTCCATGTTTACTGATCATAGCGGTATACCCGATCACCCCGCCAATAGCCAGACTTCCGGTATCACCCATAAACAACTCAGCCGGTTTGGCATTGAACCAAACAAAGCCGGCCAAGCCACCGATAAGTGCCGCCATCAAAATACAGAGTTCACCGCTGCCAGCAACATACGGTATCCGAAAATGCCCGGCCATCACACTATTACCGACAATATACGCCAGAACCGCATACGCTGCCGAAGCGAAAATCGAACACCCCCCGGCAAGCCCATCTAAACCATCGGTGAGATTCACCGCATTAGAACAACCGATAATTACCAGTATAAAGAATGGATAATACATAATTCCCAAGTCAAGCTTGAACTCATTCCATTTAAGAAACGGCAGAAGAATCTTGGTCGTATTCTCCCCGCCGTAACTGCTGAGACCGTAACATATCACCCCGGCAATAACTATCTGCCCCAGTAATTTCTGTCGTTTAGTAAGCCCATTATTCCCCAACTGCTTATACTTCATATAGTCATCGACCAACCCCAGCAGCCCATAGCCAATAAATACCATCAGCCCCATCATCACTAGAGGATTGCGAATATCCAGAAAGAGGATTGCCGATACCGTCACCCCGATGAGCATAACCAGCCCGCCCATAGTCGGAGTTTTGGCCTTGGCCGAGTGCAGAGCTGCAATCTCCTTGCTATCCTTTATCATGTTCTCCGTAATATTACTGGACTTCATGTGACTGATAAATTGTGGTATTAATTTGAGGGAGATAATAAAGGCTATCAGCATAGCCAGAGCAGCGCGGAACGTTATGCTATCAAAGACCCTGAGTGGTCCATAGCTCAAAGAGAGATCAGCAAGAAATCGTAACATAATCAACCTTTTTCAACAATAATTGGACAAGACATCCCATTTATCGTCAGCCGAGGCGAAATAAGTTTAACAATTATCAGTTTTAATATTTTTTATAGGACATAGAATTGCCCAAAGGGAATATTTTGGACAGGTTGTTTTGAGTACAGCGAAATTAGTTAATACAGCCAGCAACATGGTTGCTGGCTGGTATCACCCTATAACCAAACAAGGAAAATTGCTTACGCAATTTTCCTTGCCTTAACCAAAATCTTCAGACATAACGACAGAACTAAGCCCTATTATTATTTTGGCTGATCACATTATTTTTATTAAAAACGAGTGTAATTATTTTAGTTTCATTCCATACTGTAATAGAAAAATTTATTAATTTTACGCTGTACTAAAATAATTGAGAATTCCTTAAGCTAAGCGCTTGCGCAAATGCCTGTACGGCTGCGCACCTCGGAGTACAAGGGATGAATAATCCCCTGTTCAAGGATTTGGGGATGAAATCCCCATGAAGTAAAAGTACTATTTAGTTGGATAAACCAGAAGTATATAAACCGATGCGCCCGAAGTTCTACATTATTTTTAGTGCCGACACTACCCGTTTGAGCCGCATGCCATTGGAACCCTTGACAAGAATTGTATCGCCATCCTTGATTATCTCTTTGAGATGCCCCATGAGCGACATCGGACCGCGAAAATGCCGGATAACCTGCCGGGCATTCTGCGCATGTGCCCCCTCGGCCAGAGCCATAGATAGCTTCCCCACAGCAAGCACAACATCAATATTGGTTCCCGCCAGCCACCTACCGAAATCGAAATGTATTTGCGCACTGTCAACCCCCAACTCCAGCATATCCCCGACAATCAAGACCTTCCTCCCGGTCTGCAACGTCTGGAAGATATTCACACTCGCTCTGAGGCTCTCGGGATTGGCGTTGTAGCAGTCAGAGATTATGCGGTAGCGCTTAGTCTTGATAACCTCTTGCCTCTGCTCTAGTTGTTCATAACTCCGTACTGCCTCTGCCGCCTCCTCCAGACCAATACCAAAGAACTCAACCACCGCCACCGCGGCCAGACAATTCTCAATATTATGCTTACCTAGAAGCGGGAGTTCAAACCTTACCCCATGCAGACTAAAAGCACTGTGGCTCCAGAAGAGTTCGATATCCTCCGCGCAATAATCCGCCGGTACATCCACTCCAAAAGTCTTGATAACCGCATTGCTTCGTACCCCACTCTTGAGCATCTCGGCAAATCTACTCTCAGCCGGGATCACTGCCATCCCGTCACCCGGTAGCTGGGAGAACGCCGCCATCTTCTCATTGGCAACTCCCACAATCGAACCCAAACCCTCCAGATGCGCCGGGGCAATATTGGTTATCACCGCAACCGTAGGCTTGGCAATCTCGGCCAGACGGGCAATCTCACCTTGAGAATTTGTTCCCATCTCCAGAACCGCATACTTATTCTCTGGGGTATTTCCCAGAATAGTCAGCGGCAGACCGATCAGGTTATTATAATTCATTATCGGCTCGCAGACACTACCACGCAAGCGCAGAATATGGGCAATAAGATGGCGGGTGGTCGATTTCCCATTGCTCCCGGTCACCCCGACCCAGGGGATAAGCGGTTCCTGCCAGCGATAGATCATGGCAAAGTCACCTAACGCTCTGGTAGTATCCCCAACTACAATACCGTCTCTACCAGCCAGCACACCCCGGTCAGAGACCAGAGCAGCAGACGCACCCTTGGCAAAGGCCTGCGTTACAAATTTATTACCATCAAACTTATCACCCTTAAGGGCAATAAAGAGTTCACCATCTTTTAGCGTTCGAGTATCAGTAGATACACCGGATATCATCAATCCGGAATTACCGATAATCTCACCACTGACCCACTCAGCGATAGATCCTAGCTCAACCTGCATTACTCCTCCCCACAATCATTCACCACAATAACCCTACTATTTTATATATTCTACCGATACAGGTCAATCTTTATTATCGTACTTATATAATTAGTTAGCTTCATCCCTACCCCAAAACCCACCCTAATATATAATTTTTTATAGCTAATTTTAACGTCAACCTCCTGTAAAACACTATTATCAATAAAAATAAGATTGAGAGCATCTTTCTCATAATGCCCTCAATTTAATATCATTACAGCGATAGTTAAATTTTTAAGTTCAATAAATATGTTTACAAAATATCATAATAATTAGCCACTATCTCTCGGTCATCAAAGTGTATCCGCTGACTACCGATTATCTGATAATCCTCATGCCCTTTTCCGGCAATCAGAACCACATCCCCACGCTCAGCGCTGGCAAGGGCGGTCTGAATAGCCCGTTTGCGGTCATACTCTACCTGTACCCTAGATTTATCCCTGATACCTGATAAGATATCCGCCATAATCTGAGCCGGATCCTCGGTACGAGGATTATCATTGGTCAGCACTACTAAATCTGCATTCTCTTCTGCAACCTGCGCCATCAAAGACCGCTTTCCTCTATCGCGGTCACCGCCACAGCCAAAGACGACAAAAAGCCGCTTGGGTGTGATCTTCCTAAGTACGCTAAGCGCATTATACAGCGCCGCATCGGTGTGGGCATAATCAACAAAGGCTACCCGCCCGTCTCCAGAGTCAAAGCGCTCAAGTCTGCCGCCTGCACCCTTGAAATTCCGCACCGCGGGGATAATCTCAGAAAAATTCAGACCTGCGGCATAGAGTACCGCCATCGCCTCAAGGAGATTTACTGCATTATACTCACCGATAAGTGCCGAATCGAAAGAATACTCGACTCCGCTGGCAGCGATATGCAGGCAGGTACGGTCAACCGCATACTCCGCCTGAAGAAGCCTGATATCGGCTTCAGGCTCACTACCGACTCTGAGTACCTTAGCACGGGAATCGGCGACAATCTTCTCTGCATACGGATCGGCCGAGTTGATCACGGCAAAGCTGCCCGGCGCCAGATGATCAAAGAGCAGCTTCTTAGCCAGAAAGTAATTCTCCATACTCCCATGATTATCCAGATGATCCCGGCTGAGGTTGGTAAATACTGCAAAATCGACATTCTCCCCCACAACCCGTTCCTGTGCCAGCGCCTGCGAGGAAAATTCACAGACCGCATACTCAGCGCCACTATCAGCCATCTGCCGGAGATAGCGCTGAAAATCAGGGCTCTCCGGGGTAGTCAGCGGCGCCGGTATCACCTCGGATACCAGATCATACTCCACCGTCCCCAACACCCCACAGCACCGCCCCAAGCTTCTAAGAGCAGAGGAAATAAGCTGCGCGATAGTGGTCTTGCCGTTGGTACCGGTTATCGCAACCAATTTGAGCTGCTTCTCAGCTTCAGCATAAAAATTCTCTGCCACGCGGCGCAGAGCCCGCCGCGTATCAGCAGTCACCAACTGCCCCACCCTGCAGTCATCCTGCAAGGTGCCGGTAAGAATGAAATTTGCTCCATTCGCTAGTGCCTGCGCGATATACATATTCCCATCGGTATGCTCGCCTTTAAGCGCCGCAAATAATGCCCCCGCCCTCACTTTGCGACTATCATATTCGATTGCGGTTATCTCGGTAGAGCCGTCATATCCTACCCGCTCCCCTTCAACCCCGACCAGCACATCTTCTAGACGCATAGGCCTACCCTTTCTTCTTCTGTGGACTCATCGGAATCTTGTAATAATTGAGTACCCCATCGATAATATTCTTGACCGCCGGTGCCGAAACCGTTCCTCCATAGTGTGACTTCTTCGGCTCCCGCACCGATACCAGAACCACCACCTGGGGATTCTCAATCGGTGCCACCGCAATAAAACTACCGATATAGCGATTGGGTGAATACCCCTTATGTCCTGCAGCTATCTCTGCAGTATTACAGGCAAGCTGCGCCGTACCGGTCTTACCGCCGACAGTATACATCTCAGAACGCGCCCGTTTACCCGTACCCTCCTCGACCGTATCCTTGAGCATCTGGAGTATCTGCTGCGATACCTCCGGACTGATTACTCGACGTACCGGTGTTACCGGCACCGCTTCCTCCAAAATATCCTGCGAATAGATATTCTTAACAATCCGCGGCTTGAGCAGCACCCCACCGTTAGCTATCGCCGAATACGCCGTAACCGCCTGGAGTGGGGTTATAGTCACCTCCTGCCCCATCGGTATCGAACCCATACTGTACGAAGTCCATTTACCGGCATCACGAAGAGTACCGTTTAATTCTCCGGCTATCGGCACCCCGGTACGGCTCCCGATACCGAATTTTCGCAGACCCTGGTAGAGCTTTTCCTTTCCCATAAGTGCCGCAATCTTGGCCATACCGATATTCGAACTCTTTACCAGAATTGTCGCTACCGGTAGTACACCATACCCATGTGTATCATGGAGCACACGTCCGTTCTCCGGCATCCTCCAGGCACCGCCTTCGCAGTCAAACTCAGTAGTAGGGGTCACCACCTTCTGCTCCAAAGCGGCAGACATAACAATTGACTTGAAGATACTGCCCGGTTCAAACACGGAAGCGACTATCGGATTGAGTCGATTACGGGCAGGAAATTCCGCCGGATAATTCGCATCGAAGTACGGGTACCCGGCCATAGCCAGAATATCACCCGTCGCCGGATCCATTACTACCGCCGCTCCCGAACTCGCCTCATTCTCAATTACCGCCTTCTCCAACTCCCGCTCGGTAAGGTCTTGAATATAACTGTCAATAGTCAGTTCAACATCAAGCCCTGGTTCAACGCTGACCAAGGCCGAACCTGTATCTGCGAGCTTACGCCCCACCGCGTCCCGCTGCACACCCCGCGTACCACCAAGACCACGCAGAATCGAGTCGCAGGTACGCTCAATACCTTCCATCCCCTTGCCATCAATATTGCTAAAGCCCAGTACCTGCGACCCGGTCTTACCCTGAGGGTAGCACCTGGTATACTCTACCGGAAAGTGAATCCCGGGTAAATTAAGCGCCTGCACCGCCTCAATCTCCTCACTGTTCAGACGTCGTTTGACCCAGACAAATCTACTATCCTTCTTCATGACTCCAGAGTAGACTCGATCCATCTCCGCCGGGGTCAATTGCAGGGTACGCGCCAGCTTGCCAACCACCTCCATCCGGTCAACCCCCTGCAAATCTGCCAGTTTAGGATCAAACGCACAACTCGGAGTCTTGACCGATATCGCCAGATCACGCCCCCTGGTATCGAATATCCGCCCACGCCTGGGCGTCCAGGTAATGTTACTCTTGACATACCCCTCGACACTACCGGTAAGTTCCTCGTGTTGCACCAGTTGGATCTCATATAAACGCCAGGCCAACACCCCCAGCAGAATGATAATAAATGAAAGAAAGAACGCCCCGCGGAAAAAGATTCTGCGCCCGAAATCATAGGTCAGAACCGCACTCGAAGTATCACTCACAACTATCCTCCTCAAACTTCTCCTGATAATCCACTACCGGATGCAGGGGTTGCATTCCCAATTCATACTCTTCATTATAATCCTGCAAATTATCGGGCGCCAGTAACTCAGAGAGTTCAACACTCGCCTTGACCAGTTTCTCATCCACCCTCTGCTCCTCCTCAAGCACCTGCGCCAATTTGTACCGCGCCTGGGTATGCAGACTCTTCTGATTGACGGTGTATATCCCGAGCAGACAGAGCAGAAGCAAAAACAGACAGTATGTAAATAATCTCACCTTAAACACAGTTCGACTCCTAATTTTAAATTAACCTGCAAAGCTACCTGACCCCATCCTCAGATCTTCTCAACAACTCTGAGTTTGGCGCTCTGCGCACGACGATTCTGCTGACACTCCTGATATAACGGCTTGACCACCTTCCGCCTAGTCAACTTAAAAATACCGCTCTCTGCCAGTTCCCGCAGCCGATACTTAGCAATTCTATCCTCAAGCGAATGGAAAGTTATCAACACAAACCGCCCTCCCGGATTCAATACTGTAGCAGCAGCGCTGATCCCGTCTTCCAGCTCGCGAAGCTCCTGATTCACCTCTATGCGCAATCCTTGAAACGACCTGGTTGCCGGATGTATTCTCCCCCGGCGTCCGACAGCATGCTCAATAATCTCCGCCAGCTCCAGCGTCGTAGTAATCGCCTTACTCTTCCTGGCCTCGACAATCTCCCGGGCAATCCGCCGGGAAAATCTCTCCTCACCATACTCATAGATAACCCGCGCCAAATCTTCTTCGCTATAAGTCATGACCACATCTGAGGCGGTTATACCCTGAGATTTATCCATACGCATATCGAGCGGTCCGGCACGCATAAATGAAAAACCACGCTCCGCCCGATCCAACTGCATACTGGAGACCCCAATATCGAGCAATATACCGTCTACTCCCGCCACTCCAAGCTCCTGCAAAGCCTGCTCCATCTGTGAATATCGCGTATGTACGGTATCTACCCGACAAGGAGCCGAAGCGAGCCTGGCTCTAGCTATCGCGATAGCCCCAATATCCCGGTCAAGGCCAATAAGCCGACCGGCAGTACCAAGTTTCTGGGCAATCAAGCTCGAATGCCCACCCAGACCGAGTGTGCCGTCAAGAATAATCTTCCCCGACTCGGGCGCCAGCCACTCCAATACTTCATCCGGCATAACCGGTATATGTTTCGAATATTCAGCTTCACTACTCATATTTTCCACCATTACTCAACAATACGATTCCATTTCAAAATAATATCGACCAAAATTGATAGATTATTTAGTCGATGCTGAAAAAGTCTGTTTTCATAATTTTATAAAAAAATATGGCAGCACCCAAGTGCCACCATAAATTTCCTGCCAAAGCAGGCTCTTTTAAAATCAAAACCAGCTAATACTTGTTCCCCGTCTTACTATCGATAATATCAATGCGCGAAATATCCTCCACTCCGGTCATCGCACTCACATTCTCCCTAATACCAGCCAGATCCGTTACTTTGAGGCCGTTTACCCCGGCCTGGCGGTCAATTACCACCTTTACCTTGGAGATATCACCGTCAAGAGTCTCACCCGCCTCAAGGTTGACCTGCGCCCGGTCGACCCCTTCAGTCATCGTCGCGATCATATTCGCCAGCATATTCTGAGTCGCCAGCCGCTGCTGAAGCTTATGGCGCAGAGTACCTTCTTCAGCCGTAACCTCAGTAAAGGAAAAATTATCCACCCCAGGTATTAGCCCTTTAAGAGCGAGCAGATCCATGGCGATCCCGGTCTTCCCCCCCTCAACCATTATCCGTTCACCATTGAGTGCCGAATTAATACCGGCTTTCTGGAGTAGAGCAGCAACCTTTTGCCGCTCGGCAGGCTTTTCAAAACTATAAGAAAGCTGATCCATAACCATTCCACTGGCATCAAAGACCTCATTGACTATCCCGTCATCCTGCTGTACCAGATTCAGCTTTAGTACCGGCACTTCAGGCCGGCGCAACGAGGTAATAAGATACACGGCCACTCCTCCGAGTATCAGACTCACCACAAAGACCAGAATTCCCTGTAAAATTAATCGCAACACGCTAACACCTCATCAAAAATTAAGAAACAGATCTCAGCTAGCATCCAGATCCTTGAACATACGCTGCAAGAGTTCCATCGGCATGCCGATTACATTTGAGGTACTGCCAAGTACCTCCTGTACCATCCTCCCGCCTTCACCCTGTATAGCATAACTTCCCGCCTTGTCTTCTCCCTCACCAGAGGCAATATACTCCTCAATCTCAGTAGCAGATATCTCTCGGAACTTGACCTCGGTAGACTCGACTGCAGCCAACAACTGCTTGGTAGCGGTATCGACAATACAAACCCCGCTCAACACTTCATGCGTCCGGCCGGAAAGACTTTGCAACATCTGTCGGGCATGCATACTATTCTGAGGCTTGCCGAGTACCTTGCCTTCAAGCGCGACTACAGTATCAGCAGCAATTACCAACTCACCCTCATCACACCCACGGACAATCTCATTGGCTTTACGTACCGCGATCAGTTTGACAAATTCCCGCGCCGAAGTATCGCCATAATAAGTCTCATCGACATGTGCCGGGCGGATATCAAACTCCAACCCAAGCTCACTGAGTAACTCCTTGCGCCGGGGAGAAGCACTCGCGAGTACAATCTTACGTTTGGTGAGAGGGACATATCTGCGTACAACCGTCTTGGCCAGGAGATCCCCCACCCGCTGCCGCCGCGGCGTTACCGAGGCCGCTACCGCCGCAATAAGATACCAGATCCGCATACCACCAAGCGGTACCGGAAAGAAATCAATAAACCGTGCGACATTCCGCACCAGTGCCTGAGACGGACGTATTCTGCCTCCAATTGCGCTCCGCACGCGAATTCTTGCCGCAGCCTTGCCGACAGTCTGCCCGAAGATCATCTCGGCGACAAAGGTATAGAGGCTGAGTGCCCCAAGCCAAATAAAGAAGGTATAGTACTCTTCAGCCGTAAATACCGAATCCATAAAATCAGCCCGCTGCGCATTGATATAATAATAGGGAATCGGCAGCAAGAGCAGAGCATCTATCAGGAGTGCAAAGCCCCGGTCAATCAAGGTGGCGAATCCGCCGATTCGCTGAATTCTCGTCTCCTTGAGTAATTGACTGAGCCGTGCATCCTTGGGCAACTCCGCTCCAGAACCCTGGGATCTTTGGATAACCGTCTGTAGCCGTCTACGCCGAATCAGCATTAATCCCAGCAGGAAGAGGCTGAGTCCGATCAAGAAATAATTGAAAGCCATATCAGAGTTGAAGTAATCAAGAATTGTCTTCTCCTCCGCCGCAAACTCTCCGAGCGGTTTCCAAATCCCTTCCTCGCTATCAACAGCATACAATAATTCCAACCCCGCCTCATCACTGCGTACCGCGACCAGCTTCTCAGCTCCGGCAAAAATATCGATCCCAAAACCAGTTCTGGCCAGCCCTGCGGTAGAGAACGGAATACTGGCGATACTCCTCCACTCGCCCTCCCTACCCTGATACTCATAGAAAGGCAAGCCCGTGATAGGAGTCTTGCTCTGCCCGCCAATATCCTGCACCAGTAGGATACTCTCGGTAGTACTGCAGACCCCGAAACTACCGATCCCGGTAAAACGTTCTCCCACAGCAGGGAGTTCCTTCCAACCCTGTGCCGTATACTCTGCCGCCCGGATACGCCCATCTATCTTTCTACCGCTGATCTCCAGCCAAAAGATAACCGGCTTTGCCTTATACTCCACCAGTTGAGCCACGCCGATTTCCGCTATCGGCAGCATCGGTATATCCATAGTACTCTTCTGCCAGCCCTCTTTACTAAAGGTATAGAAGCCCCAAGCGCCGGATTGCTCACGAGCAAAACCGAGCAAACTGCCTCCGACTCTGGCGGCAGTGACAAATTCAAGCCTTTTCGTCCCTTCGTATATCTGCTTCAAGCTACTGAAATCAACCCCTGTAATAGCGAATACCGAGCCATTGCGAAAGACAATCTCCACCTGCCCATCCGCCGTAGTCGGCGGGATGAGCGCCGCAACATAACCGTTAAAGACTCCCTTATTAAGCAGTTTATTCTCTGGTGCAGCTAGCGGTTTCTCTGCCAGCAAGAGTGCAAACTCATTGAGATTACCTTTACCAGCAAGATCATAAATCCCATATGAAAGCAATACCCTCTGCCCAATACTGGCTACCAGCGGATCTACCTTACTCTCTTCACCACAACCCACCAGCAAGCTAAAAGAAATGACAAGCAACAACGCCTTGATTATCTTCATAAAATATCATTCTATTTTCATAAAACATAAAAAATACGAGCAAACTCTACTGACGATCTTTAGAACAGAAACTGCACTCCGGATCGACACTACGCTCCATTATAGTAATACGCATACTAAAAAAGTCAAAGGAAAGAAATCTTCGTGCCAGAATCTCACCACAACCGGTCAGTATCTTGAGCGCCTGATTAGCCTGAAGTGTACCCATAACTCCTACCGCCGGGCCAAAGACCCCGACCTCACTAGCTCGCCGGTAATTCTCTGGAGGCGCCGAGACCAAACAACGCAGGCAGGGATTATCTTCCGCTCTGAGCAGAGACATGATATGCCCGTCAAAACCGAGAATAGCCGCACTGAGCAGGGGTATTGCCGCATTCCAGCAATAATCGGCAAGCAGATAACGTACTTGAAAGTTATCGGTACAATCAATAACCAGATCCACGCCGGTACCGATAACTTCAGCAATATTATCCGAGGTTATATATATATTGGTACCGCTTAATTCTGATGAATGATTTATCTGCTCCAAGCGCGCTAACGCCGCCGTTACCTTCGACTGCCCCACCTCCTCCGGGGCATACAGAATCTGCCGCTGTAGATTTGAGGCTTCAACCTCTCCCGAATCAACCAGCTGAATTTGCCCCACTCCGGAGGAGACCAGATACGGCAACAGCCCACTGCCCAAGCCACCACAGCCGACTACGCAGACCTTTGCTTTGAGCACAGCCTCCTGCGCCGCTTTTCCGAACTGCTCCAGGAGAATATGCCTGGAAAAGATCTCACCCTGTTCTACATCCATATTTAATTTAGTAGTCCTTGACACCTATTTTTTTTTTTCGATAATGATTAATAATAATTTTTCACTTCACATCTGAAATACATAAAGTTATATTTTATATATTAATTCAATTACAATCAAGGAGTAATTACTATGGCGGAATACACTGTAACCCTACCCAGCCTGGGAGACGATGCCGGCGATGAAGCAAAGGTCTCCTTCACCTACTTTGATGAAGGCGAGAGCGTCACCACCGACGACGATATAATTGAGATGGTTACAGATAAAGCAACCTTCAATGTCCCCTGCCCCAAGAACGGCAAAGTTCTCAAGCTCCTGGTAAGTGAAGATGATACCGTCAAGGTAGGTGATCCGATTTGCATCTTAGAGATAGAAGAATAAGATTGAGCTCTCAGTATGACCATACTTGCAACGATTAACAGCAACACTCGCTACTGCCTACTGCGCGAAATTTCGCGTGGCGGAATGGGCTGCGTATACGAGGCCGAGCAGCATGGAGTAGAAGGTTTTGTCAAACGCGTCGCCATCAAGACTATTCAGGACAAGCATCTCGATAATCCCGATTTTGTCTCCAGGTTTATCAGTGAGGCCAAACTAGTCGCCAATCTGGTACACCCCAATATCGTGCAGATTTATCAACTTGATAAATTTGACGGCGGCTATTATATTGCCATGGAGTATATAAACGGCATAACCTGTAGTGAACTACTGAGTCTGCACCGCAGTCTGGGAGTCAGCACCCCGATCGACTATATCACCTTTATCATCAGTCGTATCGCCCGCGGTCTGGAGTACGCCCATAACTTCAGAGGCGAGAACAATGAACTACTGGAAATTGTACACCGAGATGTCTGTCCCAAGAATATAATGGTCACCTCCGAAGGAGAGGGAAAACTTACTGACTTCGGTATAGCCAAAGCGAGAAATTTTGCTGCTTGCAAAGAAGGCGAACTCTTACTCGGGAAGGTACAGTATATGAGTCCGGAGCAAGCAATGCTACAGAAGACCGACAGCCGGAGTGACATCTTCTCATTAGGAGTGGTCTATTACGAACTTTTAACCGGCGTCTCCCCGTTCAAATCGGAATCCTCAATTGCCAGCCTGAGCAAAGTGCGCCTCTGTAAGATCCCGCCGATCCAGCACTACCGTAACAATCTACCCCAGGATTTACTGGACATACTTGATAGAATGCTGGCCAAAGAACCGGCCGACAGATATCTCGACACTGGCGAATTATGTACCGACCTGGAGAAGATGATGTACTCCAGCGGCTACGGCCCTACTATCAAAAAACTCTCTCAATATCTCTATACGGTCTTCCCAGATTTTGAATCCAATACCAAGATCACCCCGCTCAACGCCACTAAAAATGTCTTGTGGGATGCCGGTAGGGATAATACAACCCATTGTTTCCTAACCGAGGCCAACTCGACTGCCAAAATCTTTACCCAGATGAACAATGCCTTAATTATTGAGGATAACGAGGAGTAAATATTGGATATTAATGCAGTTGTCCCCGGCGGTGGGGCAATCTTATTCGGTCTGCTCCTCATCTTACTGGCACTGGGTATTATCGGCAGATCTTTTACTAGCCCCGAGTTCAATGACTGGCTCCAGAAACGCAGGAAATTTCTCGGCATACTCGGTACAATTCTGCTACTATTGGGTGTATACATAATTTTCTGGCGCTAACCGGCAAATTTTCATCCACTTCTAATAACAAGCTGAAAGGGCAAGCTTATGCTCACAAACAACCGCGTAGCCTGCAAGGCAGGGAGCTGGTACCCAGCAAACAAATCTGAACTTACAGCCGTATTAGCAGCTTTTATGCAGAAAGCGCACAACACTATAGACCGAGAAGCACTGGCCTCCCAGCCCTGTACTGCCGTTATCTGCCCCCATGCCGGTCTCGCTTTCAGCGGTGCCTGTGCGGCAAAATCCTACTACGCCCTGGCTCAGAAGCATCCCGCACCAAAGACGATAATCCTTTTTGGCGCCGCCCACTCCTATACCGTAAGCAGCGCCGGAATCTGGGCTGAGGGTGAATGGGAGAGCCCACTCGGTAGCCTTAAGATCGACACCAAACTTGCTACGGAAGCCCTCAAGCTCCCGTATGCAGATGAAGATTACTCCTCACATATCTCCGATAATGCTCTGGAGCTACAGCTTCCGTTTATCAAATACCTCTTCCCCAAGAGTATGATTCTCCCGATAGCAGTACCTCCCAGCCCTGAAAGTCAGAGACTTGGCCACGACCTTGCCGTCCTTACCCGTAGCGCCCCAAATGATTATCTGGTTGTTGGCAGCAGCGATCTCACCCACTACGGCAACAATTACGGTTTCTGCCCTGCTGGCAGTGGTACAGCAGGTATCGAGTGGGGCGCGTGAGAACGACCGCATACTCCTCAGACTGATCACAGAGATGCGGACTGAAATGATTATTAATGAGGTAAAAAAGAACCATAATGCTTGTGGCAGCGGCGCGATAACCGCCACCATGGCCTTTGCCGCCGACCGCGGGGTAAAGTCAGCCTTAACTCTTCAGCATATTTTGAGTTATGATATCATGCCGACTGAAAACCCCGATCTAAGTGTAGGCTACGCGAGCATTATCTTCTAAGCGCCGCAACCGGTTATAAATAAAGCTAATACTACTCTGTATATTACTTGACAGGGATAAAAAAGACGGTATTATTATTTAGTGTTTGAACAAACTTGTTCTTTACCAGCATAATGCGCTTGTTTTGCTTATTCAGTACAGAAATGTGAAGTACACCTATGACCGAGTCACTACAACCACTAGATATACGGATAACCAAAGGAGCAGTCTTTGATGCTTTGGGAAAGCTCAGTGCCGCGATGGTCGAAGGTGCAGAAGCAATAGAGTGTATCCTGCCTACCGTACTGGATAATCTCTGCACAATTCTGGATTTCTCTAGAGCTATTCTTTTCACCCTGAATGAAGAGGGCAATCTGCTTGAGCCGTTCGCCGATTCCGCTCCCAATCCGAGTACCACCCAGTATGAGATTGATGCCGATGAACCGATCGAATTAATCGCGGAGAATATCAATGATATCATCAAGGTAGAATCACCTAAGTGTATTATCTGCGCCCCCCTACTTCTCAGTGAGATTCCCTACGGTGTAATCTGCTTCTTCGGCAAACCCCGTGAACTGGATTCAAATCTTCTGGATATTGTCAAGACACTTGCCGAACAACTCACGCTGGCGGTATACAGTTGTTTTTCAGAGTTCACCCTAATGCACGGTTCGGAATACGAACTCCTCCCTGAAACCGATACCAGTCTCAGCCAGGCCGAACTGGTCTCGGAGAGCACCCCCAACATGGTCGACTTCGCAGCTTCATTACAGATACTGCGTGGAGTAGAAGGCGGCGGCGATTTCCATGACTTTATGCACCTGCCCAACAACAAACTGGCTATAACAATCGGCAAAAGCTCAGGGCGTGGTGACAAAGCCGACAATATTCTTGAGTTTATTATCCCGCAGATACGTGAAGAACTGAGTAACGGCAAGACTATCTCCGAGGTTATATCCATCCTGAATACGAAACTTATTGAAGAGTGCCAGCGTGGACTACTAGTATCCATCGCCATAATGATCCTCAATACCCGTACCAGTAAGATCAATATCTGCCGCGCCGGCAGTGTCCGCATGCTCCGCTTCAAGAATGCCCAGCTATCACTCTTTGAGGATGGTCTAGGGCCGCATCTCGGTGCCTTCAACGGTATCAAACTCAAGGAGATCGAACTCCAGCTCGCCCCGACAGACTCGTTCGCGGTCATGACCGACGGTATAAACCGCATCTCCGAGAACTCAAATTTCTCCCTAGATCAACTCACGCATAATCTCAATATGAGTATGCAGGAAGAACCGGATACCCAGATTGCCGACCAGATTGCCAGCCTCCTCAAAGCCCGGCACACCCGTTATACTCCCGAGCTGGATATCACGGTACTCAGCCTACAGCGGCTCAAAAAGCCCAAGTCTATCAGCCAACGCCTCTTCAGAAAGAAGTAGGTGTACCCTTTGCTGGCTCAGTTTTTCACCCCGGTTAGTGCTGTACTCCTGGGCTATGTCCTCGGCTGCCTGAACAGCGCTTACTATCTAACCCGTTATTTTCAGCATACCGACATCCGGGATCAATTCAGCCATAGCGCCGGTGCGACCAATGCTGGCAGAGTCTTGGGAAGATCCGGCTTTCTCCTCGTCCTGATTCTCGACCTTATACGCAGTTGGCTAGCTATTACACTTGGCGGACTGATCTGCGGCAGCGACCTGTACGCGGGCTTTCTCCTCTTCGCCGTCACCCTCGGGCATATTCACCCACTCCAACTCGGAGGTAAGGGCGGCAAAGGTGCAGCCTGCCTGATTGGCGGAGTCCTCGCCATCTGCTGGCCGCTCGCCTTAATACTTGTCGCTGGCAGCGGAATAATCTACCTGCTGAGCCGGCGCAAATTCAGCGCCGGAATAGTATCATTTATCGCCCTCCCCTTCGGCCTCTACCTCTTCCAACAACCGCTGCTGGTAATTCTTCCGGCAACCGCCACCATCATCTTGGTTCTCTTCACCTATTACCGCCTCCATTCCCAACGCGAGGTCACTAAAAAATAAAACTCCCCTGAGCCAAGCTCAAGGGAGTCACAAAAAGCTAATTTGGATCTCTACGTACTACTAAGCCTTCTTGGCCTTATGCAGCTGCACATTACGTGACTTAGGGCAATACTTCTTAATCTCAAGCCCCTTATGATCCTTCTTCAAACGTACAACATAGTTTGGTTCGCCACAATCTTTACAGATCAATTGGTAAACCTCTACCTGATTCTTCTTCTTTGCCATCTTATATCTCCTTGAATATATTAAAAAAATAATTATTTACACATTAATTGACTGCACTGAAGCAATTATTAAATTATAACATACTACTAATAAAAGTTTCAAGATAAATATTCTATGGCATACAAAATAAAGTTCAAGAGTCTTTATAAAATAAACGTAATAATTTGTCATTATTATTCTAAATGGCCTTGACTAATATTAGGCCACTCATATAATAACTTTCCGTGCTGGAAAACAGCACAAAAACAAACAGACTACCCCATGGTGTAATCGGCAACACAGCAGTTTTTGGTACTGCTTTTTAAGGTTCGAGTCCTTATGGGGTAACCACATACTCAAGCTAGCGATGCCGCTCCGGCAGCGCTAGCTTTCTAATCCGAAACAGATAAGCAAACCTCTCACCCCAACCCAGCATACCTCATTCCACCACCATAAGCAATTGCCAAATATGGAGATAACCTTATTTGCAATCAACCCCGGAGCTCAAAACAAGGACGCTCTGGGAAATAACAGAATCTCCAAAATTGCCTCAAAATAAGTCAACACTAATGAATAAACATAGAAGAACAGCCAACGCTGCCACCAGACATTCCACCAACTCCCAATCCCGGTATACTCAGCCCGTAATTCTGCCACCTGTTTATACCCTACTCTGAAGAGATACCGCGCCAGGTAAAAGAGCAACAATACTAACACCGAGGAGCCCAGCGCCTGCATCAGGTATAGAGGCATATTGGCCAACATAAGATCAAATGACTTGTAAGTTCCTATCCCGCTGTTATTATGAAAAGCGAGCGAAACGCAAAAACCTATAGCTAGTAACAACAGATTTGTAACGAGCGCATAGCAGATTCCCAGGATACTGGCGCGGCGGTAAGCCTCTGGTTCCTTCTTGATCCCATATCTATAGATTACCGGCATAAAAATAGTTATAATTAACAGTATCCTGAGTACCATCACCACCGACTCTAACCTATCCATTATACCTCCATACCATCTTCAAACTCACAGACTAACCGCTAAAAGAAACACTACTACTCCCCTTAACACATCCCGATACTCAGAGATATTTGGCCGGGATAAAGGCTTCAAGCCTCCCGCCACCCGGCCGCAACCCGTCGACCTCAAATATCGCCACACTCGCCTTACGCACATTGAGAGCAGCCGCGCTGGTTCCCAGCAGATAGGCCATAAACTCACCCAGATCCGGCTGATGCCCGACCAGTAGCACCGTATCCTCAAACGAGACCTCTTTTACCACCTCCAGCGCCTCCTCCGGAGTCATACCGCAACCGAGGCGTTCATCCTCAATCGCCGTATAATAGATCACCGAATTCTCCATTATTATCTCAGCAGTCTGCGCCGCCCCGCAGATATGGACTATAGATCAGCAGTGCCTTTCCCAGATCAGCGATAGAGGAGAGAAATTTACTGACCTTCTTCGACTGCTTGCGACCTTTGGGGGTAAGATTTCGCTGAAAGTCACTCCCTGCATAATCTTCGGCATCCGCATGCCTCACCAGAATAATTCTCACATCAAACTCCTCTTCTCATAACCTGCAATGTCTTGCCTTGAACCCGATAATATGTAGAATAATACTCTTATATTTCTTACAGCCGCTAGCGCAGATTATACAAGATCTGTATACTTATAAAAGCAAAAAAAGATTTGGACATATAATACAATGTTAAAACTTGGTCTAGCTCTCGGAGGCGGTGGCAGCCGGGCAATGTGCCATCTCGGGGTACTGCGGGCACTCAACAAAGCCGGGATAAAACCCGACGTAATCGCCGGCAACAGCATGGGCGGAATTATCGGCGCGACCTATGCCTATACCCTCGATATCGCCAAGACCGAAGCCCTGCTCCGGGCACAATTTCATGGTGGGGGGCTCTTCCGGCCGCGCAAAGGTGACGGGTTGGAGCGCAAGCACGGGGTATTCCATTTTTTAAAGCGCAACCTCCGGGCTCTGAGCATAGCGCTGGTTTTATCTTTCCGCCGGGGGTTTCTCTGGCGTAATCCTTGCGTCAAGGCGGTACGAAATATCTTTCCCCAAGCCCTGAGCTTTGAGGATCTCAAACTCCCGGTATCGGTAGTCGCCCTGAATTCGACCGATGGCAAGCTGGAGACCTTCAGTTCCGGTTCCCTACAGGAGCCGGTCATCGCCGGCACCAATGTCGGGGTGGTCCTTTCCGCCGTATAACTGGCGGGGCAAGGAGTACTTCGATGCGGCGCCGGTCTGCAGTATCCCGGTAGCCCAAGCGCGAGCCTTGGGTGCAGACATAGTCTTGGCCGTCGATATCCGCTCCACCGTACCGGCAAATTACAAGATTCACAACGGTTTTGATACCATCTTCCGTATCGAGATGGTCGAGAGCCAATTGATCAATAACGCGCATGCTGGGAGCGCCGATTTTCTTATCAGCCCCGAGACCGGCGATTTATTCTGGGGTGATTTTTTCAACTATGGATCAGGTTATTGCCGCTGGCGAAGCAGCAACCGAGAAGATACTGGACAGATTAAAGGAAGAGTTAAATGCAGCAGAAAAACAGCGACGTTGATGGTTAGTTCAGAAGACCGAACCGGCATTGTAGCCTCACTTTCAGATATGGTATTCCGCTATGAGGGTAATATAATCGATGCCGATCAACATTCGGACGAAGATACCGGGATGTTCTTTATGCGTATATCCTGGTCTCTTGATGGCTTTACTCTGGATCGAGGCGGCATTGAAGACGCCCTCAGAGTGCTGGCCAAAGGGTACAAGAATATGACGTGGAAGCTCTGGTATAACGAGGACAGACAGCGCCTGGCCATTATGTGCAGTAAGACCTCGCACTGCCTCTATGATCTCCTGCTCCGTGAAGCTCAGGGAGAATTAAATGGCGAGATCGCCCTGATTATCAGTAACCACCAGAATCTGGAGAGTGCAGCCAAGCATTTTGAAAAGCCGTTTTACCATATCCCTATAGAAGCAGGCAAGAAGAAGGAAGCCGAAGCCGCACAAATCAAGTTGCTGGAAGAGAACAATATCGACTGCATCGTCCTCGCGCGTTATATGCAGATTATCTCCCCGGAATTCCTGGTCGGTCGGGAAAATCAGGTCATCAACATCCACCACTCCTTCCTCCCGGCCTTTATCGGCGCCCGGCCATACCACCAAGCCAGAGAACGCGGAGTCAAGATCATCGGTGCCACCGCCCACTATGTAACCGTAGAACTCGACCAGGGGCCGATCATAGAGCAGGATGTAACCAGAATCACCCACCGCGACTCGGTCGAAGATATGATCAGAAAAGGACGGGATCTCGAACGCCAGGTACTCAGCCAGGCTGTGCGTCTGCACCTGCAGCACCGGATTCTTACCTATGGCAACCGGACAATAATCTTCAACTAGTCTCTCTTGCAAGCCTGGACTAATTGGCTATAATCTAGGCAAAATCAATGATAAAGTATCTCAAATATAAAGGATAAACAGGCAATGAGAACAAGAACCGAACGTGACAGTATGGGTGAGGTCGAGGTTCCGGATGACGCGCTCTACGGGGCGCAGACCCGCCGGGCAATACTCAACTTTCCAGTC
>CAUVYI020000024.1:0-66789 GCA_963556115.3 Planctomycetota bacterium
GGCTAAGGAGTCGGTCAAGAAACGTCTCAACTCCGAGGCGGGGCTGAGCTTTACTGAGTTCTCCTACCAGATGCTCCAGGCCTATGACTTTGCTTATCTCTATAAGAATTACGGGGGTCAAGCTCCAGCTCGGCGGTGGTGATCAGTGGGGCAACATTACCGCAGGTATCGAGTATGTCCGTAAATGTGAGGGTGAGAGCGCGTACGGGATGGTTATTCCGCTGGTTACCGATGGGCAGGGCAAGAAGTTCGGTAAGAGTGAAGGCGGGACGATCTATCTCGATCCGGAGATTACCAGCCCGTATCAGATGTATCAGTACCTGCTCAACTCTGATGACACGAGCGTGCTGACCTATCTCAAGTACTTTACCTTCCTCAGCCTGGAGGAGATTGCTGAGCTGGAGGCGGCTACCATCTCGGCTCCGCATGAACGCCGGGCGCAGAAGACTTTGGCCGAAGCGGTGGTGCGTTATGTGCATGGTGAGGAAGGGGTGAATAGTGCGCTTCAGGCGACCCGGATCTTCTTCGGTGAGAAGATCGAACACCTGGCCGACAGGGACTTGCTCGCGATCTTCGCCGATGTTCCGGCGGTAACCATCGCACGCTCTAAACTGGAGGCTGGGATTTCGGCGGTGGATCTGCTGGTGGAGACCCCGCTCTACAAGAGTAAGGGCGAGGCGCGGCGTTCGCTTGAGCAGAACGGTGCGGCGCTCAATAATGTTAAATTCAGCGGGGTGGAGCAGACTGTGAGTCTGAGCGATCTGGCGAGTGAGTCGACCCTGGTGGTGCGTAAAGGCAAGAAGAACTACTGCCTGGTTAAGGTGGAATAAAGTAGATATAGTATTCGGAGTTTGCGGACAGGGTAAATCAGCCGGTAGCAAAGCTGCCGGCTGATTCATTGGTTGTAGGCTTTAGCCAGTTGAGTACTCCGCAGGAGTGCGAAACAATAAACCACCCGCTATGCGGGTGGATAATAAAACGTTATACAAAGATACACCTTTCCAAAATATAATAGAGTTGTTCAAGCTGCTATTATTTAGAAAGGAAAGGTGTAATGGCTAATAAGTCGAATAGTTTATCACATACAAAGTGGTTGTGCAAATATCATATAGTATTCAGTCCTAAGTATAGGCGAAAGATAATATATGGTCAATATCGCGAGAGTATAAAAGAGATAATTCAGCGGTTATGCAGTTATAAGGGAGTTGATATTATAGAGGGGCATATGATGAGCGATCACGTGCACCTGTTGTTAAGTATTCCGCCAAAGTTCAGTGTGGCTCAATTTATGGGGTATCTTAAAGGCAAGAGTGCGCTTATGATATTTGATAAGCATGCAAATTTGAAGTATAAATTTGGTAACAGGCATTTTTGGGCAGAAGGTTATTATGTAAGTACGGTGGGTTTTAATGAAGCTACGGTGAAGAAGTATATCCGTGAGCAGGAGAGTCGAGATATAGCTTTAGATAAATTGAGTGTGAAAGAGTTTGAAGACCCTTTTAAGGGTGGCAAGTAATAATAATCCCCCTTTTAGGGGTAGCAACGAGTTAAAAGCATTAGTAGCTTGAACGAAATGAAAGCAGAGCGTCTTGAGACGTTGCAGGTAATAAGGGCTTATAGCCCCGAGCGAACCACCCGTTTGACGGGTGGTTCCGATTTTAAAAAATAATTTTTGTGGTTTGGCGAGAGGTTTCTCGTTCTGGCACCAATCTCAGCTGAGTGAGTCGAGCGCTCCTTGCGCGGTCTGGATGCAGGTTTCGAGCTTGCCGACGACGGTGTCGGTAGCGTCCGCCGGGATCTGGAGCATATCCCAGAGTTCTTGCGCTGGCGGTTCGGGAGTATCGAAGTCGCTCCCGTTTTCGCAGCCTTTATAGCGGCAAAATTTAAAGGAGAACTGGGTCGCGGCAGCGATAGGGGCGATACTGGCTGGGGCGTCTGCGATATTATTCTGGAAGAGAATGCTCTGCTGGATAGTCTCGGATAACGACCACTTCTCAGCAAGCCAGAAGCCGAGGTTGGTGTAGCTGGTGTTGAGCACCTGCTGCTCGGCGTCCAGGAAAGATAGCCTATTTCGGTGTCCAACATCGAGGATATCATCGAAACGCTCGGTGGCGTACTGCTCGATGATGATCTTGCCGATACTGTGGAGCAGGCCGACGGTAAAGGTGGCTTCCTGATCGAGTACTGTAGAGTTTTTGGCCAGAACATCCATCATGAAGGCACAGGCCAGGGACTGGATCCAGAAGCCTTCATAGGAAAATTTGTTGGCGGTAAAGGCGTTGAATACCGAGGCGCTGATCGCTAGGCTGCGGATGGTGTTGAAGCCAAGAATAACCACCGCCTGCTGGATGGAATTCACCGGCTTACTCAGGCTGTAGAATGAGGAGTTGACGAGCTTGAGGATTCTGGCGGCAAGGGCTGGGTCGTGCTCGACAATTTTATTGATCATGGACGCATCACTGTATGGATCATTTATGGTGTTGATCAGGGTGGTTACAACTTGGGGTAGAGTGGGCAGATCAATAATGCTCTCTACTATCTTTTCAAAATCGTTATGTTCCATTTTACCCTCGTAATAATTATTCTGGTGTATGGGTGCCTGATGTCAGGTGGTATTGTCAGGAAGCTCCCTCTTGACAAAGGTGGCGTATTTATTAGATAATATAATTGGATTGGGCGTTGATTGCAAGGGTGAAAATGTTTCTGGTTATTTTTGAAAGTAATAATTGAAAGCAAAGAAGAATATGGGAAAAAAGTGTGTGTGCCTCTACTCCGGTGGGCTTGACAGCAGGTTGATAATCAGGCTGATGGTGAATATGGGCATTGAGGTGGTAGCCTTTCATGGCGTACATGCTTTTGAAAGCAGGGAGTTGCTGGTGCATATGGCGGCAGAGGTGGAGCGCGATTGTAGAGCACTGGGCGCTTCTGAGGTAGTAATGCGCGATCAGACCCAGGAGATCTTGCGCTTGATCGGGATCAATAAATACGGCCTCGGTAAGAACCTCAATCCCTGTACCGATTGCCGGATTAATACCGTACTCAACGGGTATGAGGTGATGCGCCAGGTGGGTGCGGACTTCGTCTGCAGCGGCGAGGTGCTGGGGCAGCGACCCAAGAGTCAGCAACGGCATACGATGAATGCGGTACTCAACAGTATGAAGCGCTATGGTGGCGGTGGCCTGTTGCTCAGACCTTTGTGTGCGAAGTTGCTCGATGAAACTATTCCCGAGATGCGAGGCTGGGTGGATCGGGAGCAGCTCTTCGACTTCTCGGGTCGGTCGCGGCATGAGCAGATGTGGCTCGCCGAGGAGTTGGGGATCGGGGATTACCCGTCGCCGGCAGGGGGGTGCTTGCTGACTGATATCGGTTACGCCTCACGCCTGCATGAACTCCTGCAGTATGAGAAGGTACCCGATACCAATAATCTGGAGTTGCTCAAATTCGGTAGGCATTACCGGGCGGCTAACGGTACCAAGCTGGTATCCTCGCGCAACGGTGAGGAGGGTGATATCCTTGAAGGTCTGGCGCGATCCGGGGATACCTTCTATATTGCCGATCCCCGCCCAGGGGCATTTATTCTGGTGCGCGGCGAGATTGATGCTGAGGTTGAGCGGTTGGCGGCAGGTATCGCCGGGTATTACTCGAAGTACCGGGAATTTGGGGCGGCTCCAATCCTCAAATATCTTCCGGGGCAGACGGTACAGGAGGGAACCAGTCTCGGAGAACGGCCTGTCGTTGATCCGGAGACTATCACAGAATTGATTCTCGACCGGCAGGAGTATCTTAAAAATCGTAAATGGCGAAACGACTATTCTCGGCGGCGGAGTTAGGACATTCTGAGGTGCAGATTAACTCAGGCGACAACTGCAATTCGGTTCCTGGCAGCGGTGTAGCTCGATAGTAATGTGTTTGAGCCGTTCAATTCCGCGTAAGCGTTTGGTGTATTCAGTGACCTCGCGGTTGCTGCCGGAGATTACGGTAATGACTGCTCCCAGTGCGGTAGAATCCAGCGGCCAGATATGCAGATCGCTGATAGTGCTGTCAGCATCAGATTCGATTGCTTGGGTTATCTCTGCTCTTATGTCTTGGTCAGTGGTGCCGTCAAGAAGCAATAAGCCGGTGCTGCGCAGTAGTCCGTAAGCCCATTTGGCTATGACCAGACCTCCGATAATACCGATTACAGGATCGAGAAAGGAATAGCCGAGATATTTTCCGGTTAGCAGGGCGAGTATAGCCAGGATTGAGGTTAGTGTGTCGGCAAGGACATGCAGGTATGCCGCGCGGATATTGTGGTCGGTGTGTGTGTGCGCTGTTGTTTTGCTGGCAGCGGAGCTTGGGGTGTGTGGGCAGGGAGTTGTTGCGCTATGAGTGTGGTGTTGGTGGTGTGATGTTGCTGCTGGAGTGTCACGGAGTAACCAGACGCTCAAAGCGTTTATCAGCAGACCGGAAACGGCAATGCTCAAGGCTTCGGTGAAGGCGATTTGCACCGGATTTAGTAGGCGTTCAATAGATTCGTAGATCATCAGCAAGGCGGTACTGCCCAGGAAGATTGCGCTGGTGTATCCGGCAAGGATGCCGAATTTGCCAGTGCCGAAAGCGAATCGTGGTGATTCTGCCAGTCTGCGCGACATGATATAGGAGATAAAGGTGATTCCCAAAGCAAATGCATGGGTTCCCATGTGCCAGCCGTCGGCAAGTAGCGACATCGAACCGGTAAGGGTTCCGGCTATGATTTCTACGGTCATGGTTATCAGAGTCAGGATAATGACCTGTAAGGTTCTCTTCTCATTTCGGCCGGCGGTATGGTCTGTATAATCATGGCTGTGTTGGAGCCGGTTGTGGGTAAGACTGTGCATTTTCTTTTATCCTCTCAGGTAATCTTCTTAAGATTATTGATTAATTCATCTACAAGCTGATCGGTATTCTCATTATTGATGGTGGCGTTAGTGATACAGCCTTTGATGTGATCGCCGACTATCTGGAGCCAGATACCACGTATGGCGCCGGAGGCGGAGGCCACCTGCCTCAAGACGTCGATACAATCCGCATTCTCATTGACCATCCGGGTCAGCCCCCGGATCTGGCCTTCAATTCTGTTGAGCCGTTTTACCAGCCTCTCCTTGTCCTGATCATTACCGCAGAGCGCCATTATTTTCTCCTTCTTTCCTGTATAGGGTATAGGGGTATATCCTATGTTGGGGTGTGGCGTTTGTCAAGAGAATTTTTGCTGATTTTGGGGGACGAGGTGTTTTTATGGGTAGAACGGAAGATATTGTTCTGATTTTTTTTAATATTAATAAGATGTTTGCGGGTAAAATTTTGAAAACACGATATAATATTGTTGAAGGCAATTTTGTGGAGTTTGACGTATCAGCGCAGAAGGGATGTAAAGCGTAAACCCAGAGTTGATTGAGCTTGAGTTGCTACCGGGTATTTGTTGCTTTGAGGGTTGTAATTATGCATAAAGATTATATTAATGAGCACTTTCTTAATAGTCTGCATGAAGGGGTGTATATAGTTGATTGTTCACGGAAGATCACCTTTTGGAATAAGGCGGCGGAGGAGATCTCGGGCTTTACGGCCGCTGAGGTCGTAGGTAGCCGCTGCTGCGATGAGATTCTGACCCATGTCGATGCTAGTGGTAGGAGTTTGTGTACAGGGGCTTGTCCACTGTCGGCGGTGATACTCGACGGGGTGGAGCGGGATGTGGATGTGTTTCTACATCATAAGGATGGATATCGCATTCCCGTTGCGGTACGGGTAAAGCAGTTGTTGGACGAAGAGGGTGAGGTCTGCGGCGGTATCGAGATTTTTACCGATCTGAGTAATCAGACGATAAATAAGCGGCGGGAGCAGGAACTTAGGGCGATGGGTTATTTGGATGAAGCGATCGGGCTGCCTAGTAAGGAGTATATCGAGAAGGAGGTCTATCTGCGCTTGCTCGATTATGAGAGTTCGGGGTTGGGGTTTGGGGTACTTATGATAGGAGTGGACAGTTACCAGCAGATTTTGGAGCGGTATGGTTCCAAGTTGGGCCGCAGGGCGCTAAAAATGGTGGCGAGTACTTTGAACAATAACACCCGGCCTTTTGATGTCTTTGGTTCTTTTGGGGAGGGGTATTTTCTCGGGGTGCTGCGCAATGTCGATATCGATTTTCTGCCGGTTATCGGCATGAAGCTCAAGCTGCTGCTGGATAATTCTTATCTGATAATAGACAATGAGCATAAAATCTCGGTCTCGGTGACGATCGTAGGAACTGTTGCCAAGCAGCGAGACAACACTCATGCGCTGCTGGAGCGGGTGCTGGAGGTAGTGGAGATTGGTATGGGGCGGGGAGGGAATGTCGTGCTGCTGAGTTAGGTCGTCGCGAAGGTGAGGGAATTTGCGGGAGCAATTTTCGTTATTATATAGATTATTTCTTATTACAGATCGCGGCTTTCGTTGCAAACGGTATTTAGAAGTAAAAGCCGAATTTGCGGATCTGTTCGATGATCGCTTTGGCATTGATATTTTCATTGAAGATAGCTAGCGCCGGGATCTTGCTGACAGTGTTGCGCAGTGCTGGGGGGATCTCTTCCGCCAGGAAGATGCCGTAGTTGTTTGGTGCTTTATGCAGCAGGGTAGAGACAAAGGTCAGTCCGTCGCGCTTGCCGATATGGAGGTTGCAGATGACCACCATCTTTTTGTGCTCGAATTCCTTGACAAATTCGAGAGCTTCAAAGGAGTCTTTGACCCCGTGGACATTCTTGATTTTGGCCTGCTTGAGCTGGTTTATCAGCGAGACCCGCTTGAAGTGGCGGTCGTCAAAGACGCAGATGATGAAGTCCTGGCCGTAGATGGTGTTATGAAACTTCATGTCGATGGCCTTTAGACCGTTTCGGGTATAGATAGGTTTCTTGATACTGTTGATCATCTTCTTTATGGCGGTAGATTCTATTGCCTCATCCTGTATCTTGACCTTGGGGCTGTTGCTCTTGATGAAGTTGGCATTCTCCTCGTGCTCGTATTTGGCGATTCTAATGCTCTTTTGGGGAAGATTTTCCAGCAGGATTATCGGGCCTTTGAAGTCGAACATAAATTTTTTGCGGCAGGTCACGGTGGAGACCTCGACATCAGGAAAGAGATGCTTGAGGACGATTACCTCGTATGCTGGAGTAGAGCCGGTCTTATTGATCATGGCTTTTTTCTGGGCAAGTAGCTCGAGGTAACCTTCCTTGATACCCATGAAATTATTGTATTCAAGAATAAAGCGTTCCTGATTCTTGCGGGTAATCTTCCTGAAGTAATCGTTATCGCCTAGCTTCTCCTTAAATTGGGAGACGATGGAGTCGATCTGCCAGCTGAGGTTGGCCAGGGAATCGTCGATATACTTGATACGGTAATTGATGCCCGGCTCTACCCGGGTTGGGGTGCCGATCTCGGAGCCGATCATATTCGCTTCAATACCTTTGAAGGCGGTGGTGGTGCCGCCGATAATACGCGCGGCGATGACCTTGCCGCTACACTTGACCTCGGATTTGACGATCTCCCGCTGGACAATCAAGTTTCCTTCCACCTCGACTATCGCCTCGTTCAGATATTTGACCAGCATGTTGCCACCGCACTGGATGATACCCTGAGTCATACTCTCGGAGTTCTTGCCGTTGACCCCTCCGTAGATTACCAGGTCTTTTGCTGACTTGATAAAAGAATTGCCTACGGATTTGCCGATTTCGATACTCTCGGCGTCGACACTGAAGTCGTTCTCGACCGAGCCGGTGATCAGGACATGATTGTCAAAGTTGATATTGCCGGTGCGGAAGCAGACATCGCCCTTTACCTCATAGCGGGAGACGACATCAAGCTTGTTGCCGATATAGATCGGTCTACCGCTGACGGTGGCGATTATGGCGGTGGCGTCGGAATTATGCGCCACGCCGTTGCCTAGGTTTAGCGTAATCGGTTCACCGTTATTGGCCGGGAGGACTTTGCCTTCGATGGTATGCCCGTCCTTGCCCAGGGTGGGTTTGTTGATATGGCAGATGCACTCACCCTCTTTGATAAAGGGGGTGCCGATAGCCGATTTATAGTCGATAGAGCAGACGTCGTCTTCGTCTTCGGGGGCGAAGTATTTGGCTTTGTCCGACAGGTCGATGGTGAAGGAGAGCGAACCGTGGCGCCCGTCTCTGGGCTTGCGACCCACTGCGACAACATATTCTTTGTTGGTGGTCAGTTCATGGAGTTCGATAAAGGCGCGCAGAATATTCTTGGTGAGTATTCCGGTAACAATCATATTCTTCTTGAAGTACGCTAGAAGTTCTTTCTCACTGACAATAATATCTACAGCGTCGTTGACTGCAACGATTTTGGCAAACATGCGTTTAGGGTCGATAACGACGTGGAATCCTTCCATTGAATCTGCTCCAGTCTGTCTATGGCTTGGCTGTGTTTATTTGGTTTTTTCCCTACATAGTTAAATATAGCGTGAAAGCAATTAATTTGCAATTCATAAATCTGGTTAATGTATTATTCCACTACAAATAGTCTTAAGGGGGACTATGCTTATAACATATAATGTTTAGGGTTATTAATTGTGTTGACAAAAATGTAGATAGTGGGTGGGGAATAGTTTGAGTAGATCGTGATCTTGGGTTCAGCTATTCAAGAATCAGGTTTGATTTGCGTTAACTTATTGCTAAAATTATAGTTATATTCCTCTTTGCTGTGAGCGGTAGGGTGTGGTGGTCGGTTGGAAAGTGGTAGTGAGTGGGTAGTGGCGGCTTGTCGGATATCCGGTAGCGTGGAGAGGGGGAGGTGAAGCGAGCCTGCTCAGAGGGGCTGGCTCGCTTCGGTGATAGATATTATGGCTATATCAGAGAGGGTATTACCACTGCTCTTTGATACGGGATTCGTCATTGACAGAGTTGTCATACTTGTAGTGAGCGCATGGAATGAAGATAGTCTCGGCGACATCCTCACCGTCCAGGTACTTGATGAAGGCGTCTACGGTACCGACTGCCATCTTGGCTGGGAATTGTTGTGGGGTATCGTACAGCTTCTTCTCGTATACAGCCTGCTTACCGGCGGGTGAAGCGTCGAAACCGATAACGGTAATCTTATCGGCTAGACCGGCCTTGGCCACAGCGGAGTAAGCACCTAGAGCTGAAGGGTCGTTGATAGAGAAGATAGCCTTGATGTCAGGATGAGCCTGGAGGATATCGGTAGCGGTATTGTAGCCGTCTACGCGGTTACCCTTGCCGGAAAGCTCGGTGACGATTTCAAGTTTGCTGTTGTGCTTCTTGAGCCAGTCCTTGAAGCCGTCTACACGGTAGATACAAGAGGTGATCTCGGGATAAGAGATTACCGCGATCTTGCCTTCGTCCCCGGTCAGTTCCATCATACTCTCTCCGGCGAGCTGGCCACCCTGGAAGTTATCACTGCCGATGTGTGAGGTGACGAGCTTATTGGCCTCGGGATCGGTTACCTGAACATCAAAGGTGAATACTGGAATACCAGCGGCGTGCGCCCGTTTTACACCCTCACCGGCAGCCTTTGAGTCTGCAGGATTGAGGAAAATGGCGTCAAACTTCTGGGCGACAAAGTCGTTCATCTGGCTGTTCTGCTTGGCGGCGTCATTGGCTCCGTCCAGCAGAACTACTTCATAACCGTGCTTGGCCGCTTCCTTTTGCATGGTCACACCAATAAGTTTGAAGAAAGGGTTGGTCAGATCCATACAGGTCATACCTATTTTCCCCTTTGTCTCTGCAGCCTGAATACCGGCTCCACCTAGAACTGTTACTACAGCTACCACCATCAATAATTTAATAAATAAACTACGCATTACCGACTCCTTCTTAAGAAAAACAAACAAATTAACCGAGGCTTACCTGGCAGCCTATACACACTTTTTTTTTATATTTTACGCGCAAACATTGATTTGAAGCTGGCACCACTGCGGAATTTGTCCAGCAGTACCGCCGCGAGGATAACCAGACCCAGCACCACCTGCTGGGTATAACTGTCGATACCGAGCAGATTCATGCCATTCTGGATGACCGAGATGATAAAAGCACCGATAAGCGTGCCGAAGATTCTGCCCGAACCGCCAGCCAGGCTGGTACCGCCGACAACTACCGCCGCAATAACATACATCTCAAACATCATGCCGCAGTTGGGCGTACCGGTATTTAGCTGGGAGGCTTGAATACATCCACCCAGACCGGCAGCGCAGGCACTGACGAAATAGACAAAAACGATGACCCACTGTACGGGAACTCCAGAGAGTCTGGCGGCTTCCGTATTGCCGCCTACGGCGTAGATATAGCGACCGAGCTTGGTCTTGGCCATAAAGATGTGCGAGAGGACGTAGAGTACAACTAGGAGGATGACGGTATTGGGAATACCCAGAGAATAGCCCTGACCGAGCCAGGTGAGGGATTTGGGTACCTGATAGATAGAGTAGCCGCCGGTAATCTGGAAGGCCAGACCGCGGGCTACCATCATCAGTGCCAGGGTCGTGATAAAGGGTGCCACCTTGAAACGGGCTACAATCCAGCCGCCGATAGTACCCATCAGGCTGGTTACGATAATGCCGACAATGAAGCCGATCACCACGACATACCATTCGGCGTGGATCCCGCCCAGATACTTCATGACCAGAGTGCTGATAACCGCCGCCAGGGCAATAAGACTACCGACCGAGAGATCTATGCCGCCGGTGATGATGACCATGGTCATACCGATAGCGATAACCGCGATAACGACAATACGGTCGACCACCGCCAGGATATTGGTGAGCTTGAGGAAGTCCGGCCATTTGTAGACCGAGGGCGCGAGTACCTTGACCCCGCTGAACTCCGGGTACTTCTCGTCCATGGTCTCAAAGACCCGCCACTTGAGCGGAATAACTCCAGAGACCAGAATTGCTGTAGGTTTGTCCCCGGATTTTTGGAGTTTTTTCAGCGCCAGTACCAGATCCCGAGGGGTGCCGACACAGGTCACGATCTCAGAATATCCGGCGGCTACCAGTTTCTCAGTGGCGGTAGCGGCAAACTCTTCGGTATCCCTGTCGGTCTTACCGGCGATTAGAATAGGAGCAGCTTTATCCTTGATCTCGGATTTGACAAGCTTGGCCACCTCTTCTCCGGCGCCGCTGCCGGTTGCCCGCTGCTCTTTGAGTGTCATAAAACTGAAGAATGCACAGAGCAGAAGCAATACAAAAACCATTCCATAGTCGTTCAAGAACCTTCCCATTTTCCCTCCTGTTGCTTATCATTTTTCATTAATTGTTGACTAGAAAAAAACATCTGCCGCCGGAAATGTCTGCCGCCGGATCAGGCGATAGCCATGGTCAGAATCTGCTCCTGCGTGGCAGCGGCGACGTCGGTTATCTCACCCTTGATCTGTCCCTCGTGCATGACTATGATCCGGTCGCTCATACCGAGGATCTCCGGTAGTTCGCTGCTTACCATGATTATCGCTTTGCCCTCTTTGGCCAGAGCGTTGATAAGCAGGTAAATTTCATACTTAGCTCCAACATCAATACCGCGGGTCGGTTCGTCAAAGATAATAATATCACAGTTCTTTTGCAGCCATTTGGCGAGTACGACCTTCTGCTGGTTGCCGCCTGAGAGATTGGCGGCAAGTTCTTCCTGATGCGGGATCTTGATCTGCAGACTGTCAACGAACTTAGCAAAGCACTCCTTCTCCGCCTTTTCGTTGACAAAGAAATTTGGTGCGAATCTATCGAGATTGGGCAGGGCGAAGTTGTCCCTTACGGAGTGTCCGAGTACCAGACCCTGCCCCTTGCGGTCCTCGCTCAGCAGGCAGACCCGGTACTCCAGCGCCTTGCGTGGAGAGGTGATGTCTACCTTGGTGTCGCGGATAAAGATCTCGCCGCTGTCCATCTTGTCTGCTCCAAAGATTATGCGCATGGTCTCGGTACGCCCGGCGCCGACCAATCCCGAGAACCCTAGCACCTCCCCGGCGCGGACACTGAAGGAGACGTCTTTGACCGCGTCATCCCGGTTTAGGTGTTCTACTCGTAAAAGCTCGCCTTTTAGCGGTGATTTCTCTTTGGGGAATTCGTTCTCCAGACTCCTGCCAACCATCATCTCAATCAGACGTTCTTTGTTGATGTCCTTGACAATCTCGGTGCCGATGTATTCGCCGTCACGCATGACTGTGACGCGTTCGCAGATTTCAAAGATCTCATCCAGACGATGACTGATATAGATAATACTGATACCCTTGCTCTTCAAGTCTTTGATGATGTTGAATAAAGCGGAAACCTCCTGATTGGTGAGGGCGGCTGAGGGTTCGTCCATGATGATAATCCGGGCATTGAGACTCAGCGCTTTGGCGATCTCTACCGTCTGCTGCTGGGCGACGGTGAGGTTGCGGCAGAGTTCGGTGGGGTCGATCTGCAATCCGATGCGTTTGAAGAGCTCCAGGGATCTGCGGTGCTGCTCCTTATGGTTGACCAGACCACCGCTGATAAGCTCCCGCCCCAGAAATATATTCTCCGCCACCGACATGTCCGGGATAAGATTGAACTCTTGATAAATAATTGAAATGCCCTTATGCTGCGAGTCTACCGGGTCGCTGATACTGGTTTGTTCTTCATCGATAAAGATATCCCCGGAGTCTGCCATGTGCGCCCCTCCGAGGACTTTGATCAAGGTGCTCTTGCCCGCCCCATTCTCACCGCAGACAGCGTGGCATTCGCCGAGTTCAAGATCGAAGTCCACCCCTTTGAGTGCGTGTACTCCGGCAAACGATTTTTTAATCTTCGCCATTCTTAATACAGAACTTCTACTCACCGTAATTCCTTTCTCTGTTAATGATACGCTGTAAGATAAGTTAATTAAGTAATGTAGTAATAAAAAAAGCACATTAGCAAAGAATACTTATGTGATTGAAGAAAATGAAAAGTTCTAGGTATAAATAAGCAATGTAGAATCTAAAATAATTGTAAGTGAACTGTAAAAAGTGTTTTGCCAAGTATGGTTAAGGCTAATTATTTTAACTAAGTTGAATTATTTGTCGTTATAAATAAGATACACTATGATTTCTGTAAAACCACTAAAAAACTTGCAAAATATGAAAAATGTCAGATATAACGCAGAATATGCTTATTAATTGTCAAATGTATGCGAGGTGTTTGCTGAAAAAATGTTGTAGAAAACGTTTGGCTGTAGTAAGTTAGTCGGATTGCTGATTTCAGGTGGGAAGGATTTGACAGGTGAAACTCCAGATTGGAAATTTTTTTTTGGTTATTTGGTAACGCTAAAAGCCAAGATTTATTAGATTGAACTAAAAAAGTTGTTGACTTCTAATATGCTTTAGGCTATTATTTCTATGTTGGCTTGGGCAAGGGTAGAGGATTGGCTTTAGCGCCGAGGTTGCAAGTGTGAGTTTGTGTGTGGTGGCTGATAAGCCTGTTGTGGTCAGGGGCTGACCTCTGTGGATATCTGGGTGAATATGCATATTGGTCGGCTCCTTACTTGTTAGTGTAATGGATTATAGTGACTGGTGGATTATCGGGAGAGTAAGAATGGATCAGGTGCTCAATCATCATATCTATGAATATCGTAAAGGGTTGAGACGGTTGATACTCCATACCGTTATCCGCCGGGATCTACCAGAGATTATCGCCAGGTTCAGGCGGCACGGGGTTGCGTATTATGTCGTACCGCTGGGGCAGAGCCGGGCAAATATATTCTTCGGGGATAAAGTCTGTATTGATGTCGTCAAAAGCATCGGCAAGACCAATCTTTCAGCTTATACTCCAGAGGAGGATTTTATTCTGGGTACGATGCTGGGATACTGCCGCCGCCAACAGTGTGAACGTTATCTCAAGATGAAACAGAAGGCTGATGGTGACGCTGCGCTTGAGCAGATAACATTGAGGTTGAATGGTGAGTCGACCTAGATTTTTTGCGCATGCTCTAGAGCCTCTAGCGCCGGGGTGTTTTTGATCGCGCGGGCAGTGTCGAGTGGGGTTATGCCGTTATTATCCTGTATGTCGGTAGCTGCTCCCAGCGTCAGTAATAGTTTAAGAATCAGTAGGTTGCTGGGGCGTTTGCTCGCTAGGTGCAGCGCAGTTGTGCCGTTGGCGGCTTGGTGGTCGAGACTGCAGCCCATTGCCAGTAAGGCCTTGATGAGTAGGCAGTTCTGTAGGGTGGAGAGTGAAGAGTTGGTAATCAGCAGCATTACTAGATTATTACCGGAACTGTCCCTGGAATTAATAATGTCAACCTCAAGAATGAGCGATATCTCCTCAAGCAGATCTTGTGCCTGATTCAGGTAAGAGCTATCTCCAAGCTTATTGTGGTCGAGCTCGGGGAAGATAACATCGGCTTCATAGACGATATCGGCAATTAGGGAGATTACAAGCCTGTCGCTGAGGAGCAGCGGGTCAGAACTAGCAGTAGTTGTGTCTGGAAGATGATCGGCTATGGCGGGATCTTCAAATGTTGCGTAGTACTTATAAATCTTTGGTGAAGAATAATCGACCTTCATAATTACCTCTCCTGCATACTTAGAATAAGCCAAATGAATAATCTCGCCATAACAAATCTGTTGAAGGAGTATGTTTAGGATGATGCATTGGGAAAAAAGAGTTATGTTAGCATTACTCAGATGAATCAAACATATGCTAAACCTTCAGGTAATTTCTAGTATAAAAAATTTTAGTGATATTATCAATTAGGGGAAACCCTAATTTTTACGTATAAAACAATGTTAAGTGTATGAAAGTTAATGGTTAATCATGAATGTCGCAGTTTGTTTATGCTTAGAATGATGAGTCTATAATTCCTTCGCGCAAAGCAAATTTGGTTAACCCGGAAATTGAGCTTATTCCGATTTTATTTTTGATGTGGGCACGGTGTGCTTCTACTGTCTTCTCACTGATGTACAGGGTTTCGGCAATTAATCTGGTTGTGTAGCCGCAGACAAGCAGCTTGAGTACCTCTTGTTCTCGTGGCGAGAGGCGCAGAAGGGCAGAACCGGGCTCGGCTTGTACTCCACGGCAGAGATTGCGTTCACCTTGCAGAATAGCTTGTATACTGTCGCTGAGAATTGTCAAATCACTGTCTTTGGCAATAAAACCAGCAGCTCCGGCGGTAAGCGCACAAGAAGCAGTCTCGGTATCGTTATAGGTGCTGAAGACGAGTATAGGAAGAGCAGGGTAATTGGTCTTGATCCAGGTGATTGCCGCCATGCCGCCACCGAGCGGGAGCGAATAGTCTAGGAGCAGCAGGTCGGAGGAGGTGGAGTTGAGCAGTTCTTTGAGGGTTGAAATATTCTGGGCAGAGCCTATTACCTCTATGTTGGAGTTTGCTTGAAAATAACTCTCCAGCAACTCGCAGAGCAGCTTAGTGTCATCGGCTATCAGTATCTTGATCATTTCCGGCTCCTGTGTGTATCGGTCATGGCTTCAACGAAATAGTAACGGTCGTGCCTTTATCCGGCTCTGAATTCAGGAGGAAGTTGCCGCGTAGATGTAGGGTTTGCTGTTGAATGCTGAGCAGACCGAAGCTCTGTTGCGAGAGAGTTTGCGCTGAGTCCTGGTAAATGCCTCTACCCTGATCACTCACTGTCAGCTTGAGTACTTCTCCCTCTTGCTGCAGCTTGACGGTTGCCTGTTTTACTCCGGCGTGTTTGACAATATTCAGTAATAATTCTCGTATGGTGCGGTAGAAGAAGATGCGCAGCTCTTCGCTCGCGGGTTCAGCCGCGTCTTCCAGTTCAAGGGTGAGGTTCAGGCCGTACTCGGCCTTGACATATTCTGCTACCCACTCCAGAGTCGGCAGCAGGCCATTGACCTGTAGGCCGGGTGGATAGAGCTGTCGGCTGAGGTTGCGAGTCTGGGTGAGAGCGGTGTCGAGGGTCGCGTTCACCCGAGAGAGGCCTGGGATTGCCGGGAGAAATTCTGCTAGCTGCATCCTGGCGATAGCCAGGGATTGTCCCAGCGTATCATGGATTATCTGTCCCAGTTCTTGACGCTCGCAGCTCTCGACCTGCCCCAGTTCGTACGCTAAACGGCGAAGCTCCTGATTGGCGCGTTCGAGTTCTTCGGTACGGGTGAGTACGCGTTCTTCAAGTTCTTGATTGAGCGCTGCCAGTTGACGTTCGGCCTCCTTGCGCCGCGAGATATCCCGAGAAACCGAGGTGCTGAAAGCATACTGTGCGCTGACTATCAATGAATTGCTGACCTCCAGCGGGAAGATATGCCCGTCCTTATGTTGCGCAGGCATCTCGACAATCCCGCCGTCCAGAACGGTCTGGGCGGTGGGATTGGAGCGGAGCTCTCTGACCGTTTGTTCAATCATCTCCTGATGCGTCTGGCGGTACTCCTCGGGCAGCAGCATGGTTACGTTGCGCCCCAGCACCTCTTCTGCTGAATAACCGTAGGTTCTCTCAGCTCCCTTGTTCCAGAAGGTGATGTTGCCCCAAGCGTCGACAGTCATGATTGCATCGAGGGTGGCATCGGTCAGTAGCTGGAGCCGCTCAATCTCTTGCTGCAACTCTGCTTCAGTCTCGGACTCAATCTTAGGGGAGAGAATCACCAGCGGGTAATGCACTCTACCTGACATCGGTGTTATTGTGATACTGAGTTCGATCTGTTCTTTGTTAGTAGAGAGGAGGCGAATATCTGTAGCAACTTGATTTGGCGTCTGTAACTGGCGGATCCAGACATTTTTGAGCGCTTGGAGTTCATTCTCTTGTGTGGTGACGGCGGAGAAGTCGATCAGGTCACAGAAACTAGTGCCGATCAAAGCGGTTCTGTCTAACTGTAGCAGGTTAATAGCACTCGGGTTGACCTCGCAGATGGTGGCGTCACGGCTGTCAAGAGTGATGAGTGCCGGGATACTGCTGTCTAGGCGCTGGTTGTTCATGGTAAATCTGCCTTAGGTTTTGGTATATTATGGTATAGCGTTTTTATTAATTGTAAAAGTGTATTGATAAGTATTATAAGATTAATTTTGCTGAATTCAATCGCATGCTGATATATTTGCTGCGATTGCTCTGGCAGCATTACTGGGTAGCGTAGACGTGGGGGGAGGGGATCTTTCGTTGCTGGTGTGATTAGAAGATCTTACCGGAGCATTGGCTGCAGCGGTAACTGTATTATAAATATATTTCACGTAGCAGCATGCGGTTACCGGTTTATTCCCGGCTATAAACGGTATGACCGGCCAGCAGGGTATGGCTAATCTTGGCTTTGTCGATTGCTTGATCCGTAGTAGTGTTCAGGATCAGTAGATCCGCAAGCATCCCCGGGGCGAGAGCGCCGCGGAGTTGCTCTTCGTGCACGGTGTAGGCGGCGTGGGTGGTATAGCCGGCTACGGCCTGTTCCAGGCTGAGATTGCTTGGGGCAGGGTCGGGGTCCAGGGATTGCGGTTTACCGCTCGTTCTATACCTTTGATACAGTCGGCGGGGACGATCGGCCAGTCGCTGCCGAAGGTGAGGATCGCCTGCCGCTCCAGCAGGCTGCGCCAGGCGAAGGCGGTACTCCAGGCTGACTCAGGGATCTTTTTATGCCAGAGTTGAACCGGTGGGCGTTCGTGCAGCGGCTGCATGGAGGCGATTACTCCCAGCCGGGCAAAACGCGGCAGATCCGCCGGTTTACAGATCTCAATATGCTCTATACGGTGGCGGATACGGTGCCCGCGTCGGCGGTCGAGCTCATGATTCTCTCTTCTGGCGGCAGCCACAGCATCAAGGAGCATCGATACCGACTCATCACCGATACAGTGTGCCGCTACCTGTAGGCCGGCACGATCCGCCAGACAGACTACCTCCCTTAGGGTATCCGGGGTGAAGGCGGGGATGGAAGGGAGCGGAGCTTGATCGGAGCGGTAGGCGGTATCCTTTTCTACAACTCCATCAAGGAATAGCTTGATGGTCTGGCACTCTACCAACCCGTCTTGCGGGAGTAGGCTGTCTCCGGCTGCAGCTTGAACCGCTTTACGTCTCTGGTGGTGGCCATGGGCGTGGACAGCGTGCAGATGCTGGGAGAGGGCGCGGATGATGTTGCCGAATATGGAATCTTCTCCCTCAAGCGAGATATGCTGCTGACGCGGGTGGGAGGTGGCCTCAAGCATGTCCAGCAGTCGGCCATGCAGCTCCGAATACGGGATTTTACCGGCTCTGGCACTGTGCAGCAGGTCGCGTACCTCTGCCGCGAGTCTGATATCGCCGAGCATGTTGGCATCGGGTACAACCGAGATAGAGCTATGGACGCGCAGATTGAGCTTGTGTTTATGCTCCAGTTCAAGGAGTAGAATTAGTGTCTCCAAATCCTCTTCGGGGAGTGCTAGACCCATATTGTGGATGGTGGAAATACCGTTTTTATGCATCTTTTCGGCGATCCGGCAGATACTGTGGAGTTTCTGCTCCGGGGTGAGCGGATACTTGCTGCGTAGACTACCTTCTACTAGAAAATAGGCTTCAGGCTCACGTAGTTCGCCACCGGGTCGGTTGTCTGAACCCAGAGTTATGCTCTCTGTCATCTCCAGAACTTCCAGTAACGGTGGCCAAGGGGGCATCTCGGTAAACATATCTGCTTCTTGCAGCGCCCGGGTATTGGCCCAGCCGGTATGCAGGTCGTGGGCATAGACAAAGAGCGGTTTGTCCGCTAGGATAGTGTCCAGCAGTTTGCGGGCGCTGGCGGCTGGGAGTAGCGCTGGAGTTAGGTATGCAAGTCCATAGGCGTGAATGACGGCGAGTGTGGGATTGTCTCGCGTGAAGGCCTGGATCCGCTCAGTAAGCTCCTGGAGGGTGGTGCAACCTTCGAGATCACAGCCGTAGACGCGCTCCGCTCCAACTAGAAGATGGAGGTGGCTGTCGGTAAAGGCCGGAAGAACGATGTGTCCTTGCGCATCAATAAGTTGTGTGGCTTGGTCGCGGGCTGGAGCAGATTCAGAATGCCGGTCGATGGTCAGAATACGACCATTGGCGATAGCAATATTTACCGGTTCGGGGCGGGATAGAATCCGGGCGTTTTGTATCAGGGTAGCTATGCCTTCTTCGGACTCAGGTGGGGAGGGGAGCTTGGTAAGCGGGGGTGGTGTCTTCCCGGGGCAGGTTGTCCCGACGTAATTCCCGTTTGAGACCGAGTCTGCTTGATAACTTCTGGTATAATTTTGTGCGTAGGGTTGCGTGTGAGCGGAGTGCGTGTTTCATTTTAGCCTCTTTCTCTTTAATAGGTATTTTTGCGTAGATTCCGGGTTAGCTCCTGATAATTAGGGTTTATGCCGTGGTAATTATGCTGAATCGTCGGTGCTAGGACTCTCTTGCTTATTGATTTTTATACTACAGGGGGGAGTATTTTTTGTCAAGCAATTCGTCAGGCATATTTGTCCTCGGTTGAATTCAGGTGTGATAAGGGGATTTACCGTGTACCCGAAGATAACGAGCAGGTTGGTAGGTTGTGATTGGAGGTAGGCAGGTGCGTGCAGATTATTGCGTGGTTTAGGGTGTTGAGAAGTTTTTCGTGGGAGTGGGGTTTTACTTTGAAAAAAACATCTGGGTTTTTTATAATGCGGTTAGGGTTGAAGAGTGGATTAATTTATTATCGTTCTAGCCTTTAGTGATACTGGGCGGGATAGCCGATACTGCCAGCGTGGTTTTTTTGTGCTGCTCGGGAGAGGCAGGTCGGTAGCTGTATGCTGGGCATAAGAAGGAGTAATCAGTAAAGTTAATCCGGGTTTGGCGGTTTGAAATTTAGCCGGTAATTATGTAAAAATCTGGAGAAATCTATGAACGGAAAGTATCTTGCGGTCTTTGAAGATGGTAGTTCCCGCGGTTCTCGGCGCTGGGTGTACTGCGTCGAGCTGATACAGGAGGGGGCGCATATAACCGGTAGTACGGCGGTGGATGGCAAAGAGTTTGTCATTGAGGCGATGCTACACTGGCAGGAGCATATTTCTGGAATCATCTTCGCGGCAGAGAGGGGCGAGGACTGGATGTATGGGGTATTTCTGCATAAGGTGGAGGATGAGGTCTGGGAGGGGAGCTGTTCGCTCTATGCGGGAAGGGACTTTGGTTTTACCATTGAGCGGATCTCGTTGGTCAGATCCTTGGATTTGAGTTTGGAACCCCCGAGTGAGCGGGAGGTACAGGAATTGCGTTGGATCATTGACGCGCAGATCGGCCGGGGGTATGTCGAGGTTGAACAGCTCAGGGATCCTTTACGTTTAATTTATGCCGGAAAGTTTTATGATACTGTGGTCGGGGTCGGTATGGGTAAGCTTTTTCCGGTTTCTACGTTGCTGGAGCGGCTGCAGCTTGAAGATGCCGCTGCAATAAGCCAATTGGAACAATTGGGGCGGATCGGACTGATTGAAACCGTGGCTACCGCGCCGGGGTATGAGGGCTTTGGCATCGGTTGTCAGGTGACAACAAAATTAATAACAGAGTTAGAGGCGCGGGGTGCGGGATTTTTTGTGGTCATTGCCTGGAAATCTCCGGATAGGGGGGTGCATATCGGGGGAATTCTGGACAGGCTGGGCTTCAGCGCGGTTGCCGAGGTACCGGAGTTCTGGCGTGAGGACAGTCTGGCGCGGCATACCTGCTGCTCGTACTGCGGGAGTCCGCCTTGTACCTGTACCGCCGTAATCTATACCCGCTCGGTAGCTGGTTCTACCCTCGCGACGCCGCTGTTACTCAAAACGCTGCATTATCTCTGAGTCGCTACCCTGTCTGGCGTCGCACGGGATGTATGTGCCGTTTGCGGCGATTGTGCACCGCGAAGTCGGGGATCATTCTGTCTATGTTATTCGGAAGGGGGTGGGGCGGCTGGTGCCGGTCAAAGTGAGCGGTAGGAGTAGTGGGTATAACTGTATCAGCAGTAGTGAACTGCAGGCCGGGGACAGGGTTGTGGTCTTTACGGATACGGCGGAATTGAATAACTTTTACAATGGTATTGCGGTGACGGTCTCGAGGGTTCTGCCCTTGCCGGAACGGATTCTGCATAAACGTATCGATATCGCCGCTGGGTCGTCTGCGCCAAAGCCGGGGAATCCTGGGAAGGCGTCGGGAGAGGAAGGGGGCTTCGTGAAGTAGTAAGTCGGCTTCTTTGACCATGGTTTAGGTCTTGAGCTGCTGGGAAAGGGGAGTAGTTGGGGGAGCGCATTTTGCGTGGGGGTAATGCTTGCATTCCTGGTGGATATGGCTAAAATGCTGGTATTCGATATTGTTGTTGGCTCGGCAGAAACGGTTTTTTGCATAGAAAGAGGATATATATGGCTGCAATCAAGACTTTTGGTAGAATCACGCTTAGTTTAGGGATATTTATTTTCCTGGCTGAACTGGCTTATGCTTTGATGCCGCCTTATGTCTATAAAGAAGCGATTGAGAATTCCCCGATCAAGGCTGTAGCGGTGGTCAAAGGCGTGACCGTGATCGAAAAGACAAAGTTTTATATCGAGAAAAAGGTTGAATTTGAGCTGGTCGAGTCGTATGGTCTGGTCAAGCCCGCCAAGAAATTTTACGGTTACTGTAAGAGCGCTACTGCTGAACCGCTTGTCGGAGGGACGATATATTATTATCCTGTGGTCGGTGAAGAGGTATTTGTAACCCTGGATAGTGTGTCCAGGGGTGATGATTCGGGATTGATTACCAGTTATACGCTTTTAGATGAGGATTTACGGGCGGTATTGAAGACGCTGGGTCTGGATGGTCTGGAAGCGGGAATTGGTCAGGTGGCGCCGAAGCTGGATTGACGTAGAGGTTGAAGCTTATGGCTATAGTGACAAATCCTGCTCGGTAATGAGCAGGATTTATCGTAAATAGCGGAATGAATAACAGGGCGCAGGCTTAAAGATTGCCCAGGGCGTCATCTATAGCCCGATCCAGTGCGGTATCGAGATTGGCGGCAGTAACATATGTGCCGTTATTCAGCTTCTCACGAACCTGCATAATCTTTTCTTGGCGGAGTTGCTCGGCACCACGAACAGTCATTACATCATTGGAGATTTTTACGGAATCGGCCTGGCGCAGAGGGCTGTTTTGCTGGAACTCATAGACCTTGCGTACCTTGCGCGCTGGAGCATTACCCATCATACCATTGATTGCTGAGACATTATTGTCCATTTTTTGCTAACTCCTTATTTTGGTTTAATAACCGTGTTCAAGTAGACCCAGAGTAAACCTTATTACAGTATACAGCTTTGCCAAGCGCTATGCAACAAATAAATCCGGGCAAAGTTGAAGAGGTCGCCTTTATTTACGGCTAACTCAATATTATCCTTAGAGATAAATCCCTTTTTTCTCTAGTTTTTTGCGTATTTTATTGGTCATGGCGGTATGTATCTGGCAGACGCGACTCTCAGATACGTTCATAACCCTGCCGATTTCCTTTAACGTGAGTTCTTCCTGATAATACAGTACGACCATGAGCTGTTCCTTCTCATCAAGTAGATCGTAGATAAGATCGACGACCTCTGAGGTTTCGAGTTCGTAGCCGGGTTGATTGCTTTTCTTCTTATTGGCAAGAACATCGGCAAAAGAGTGATTGTCGGTATCTGAGGAGTCATTGATTCTGATCATGCGCGAAGCTTGTTCGCCGATCTCTGCGTCCCAGAATTCACCCATGGACAACCCTGCTTTTTTAGCAATGGCTTCTGAGCTAAGCTCCCCCCCGGTGCTCCGTATCTCCTGTTCGGCCTTGTTGATCCGGGTGACCCTGTCCCGGGTGACTCGTCCGAGTGTGTCGTGGTTGCGTAGTTCGTCTATTATCGCACCACGGATGCGCGTCAGCGCATAGGTGGTGAATTTAGCCTCGCGGGTAGCATCATAACGCTTGATGGCAGAGAGCAGACCCATACAGCCAGCAGAATAGAGATCCTCCCTGTCGACATAGGTTGGTACATTGACCGACATGCGTCCTACCGTGACCTTGACCATAGGCAGGTAGGCTGTAACCAGTTCTTCATAAGCCCCGTTATCGCCATCCTTGTAGCGCTCCCAAAGTTCGGCGTTGTCGTCATTGGTCATGGAAATTCCTGTTATCTATATATCTTCGCAGTTATAAATATATAACCGCTATATAAATCGGTAGCGTATTCTAACGAATTATGAGAAAAAGATATTCATATTCTCTTAGCTGCTAACTCGGTTCGCTAGAATATATCGAAAAGATTCCAATTTAGATATAACTAAATTACTGCTGATCTGGACTTTGATTTAAAAAAACTGGCACTTTCCGGTTATTGCTGAGTACACGTCAGTTTGATTATAACATTTTTTTATGTTTAATTCGAGAAAAAAACTCTCAAGTTGACTTGAGAGTTTTGAGAAAGTGAACGTCTCAGGGTTATAGACTTCTAGCTCTGCTCCGGTAAAACTTGAGTGCTAGCAGTGCGGCGCCAACCAGAGCAAGCAAGAGCCACTCCGCAGGCTCCGGAACCGCCCCGGAACTGCCACCGACGGTATTGAAGGAGATGGACCAACTGTCAAAGTAGGAGGAGTCATTCAAGTAGTTGTCAAAGACGCTCAGCGTCCATTCCCCGTTGGCTGAAATAGTGTCAAAGGCGGAGAGGAGATTGGTAGTGGCAAAATCAGCAGGATTGCCGAAGAAGCCGGCGGCAACCGGATCCTCTATCGCATACCAGTTTTTATTCTTGGAATAATAATCCCCCATCTCATAATCTGATACCTGATATGAGCCGGTATCGGTGTATTTATTCCAGTGAGAGGCATCCCAGAAGGATTCGGAGTATGCAATCGGACTATCTGCCTCATCATCAAAGGTGATGTCCACGGTCTTGGTGCGTCCGTATGGACTGTTTCCGCCAGCATTTGAAGCAAGGACGATACTCTGGCCATTAGAACCGGTCAGAACAAAGACCAGGTCGATAAAAGCTTCGGAGGTGAGGCCGTTGATCGTAACATTGAGGTCGGTTATAGTACCGGTAGTACCAGCTACGGATATGGTATTGCTGACTACATCAGCCGCAGTGCCGCCACTGTATCCGGTATATTCCGGGATATTGATATTGCTGCCATTACTACTGCTGAAATTGTAGCTTTGAGCAGAAGCGGATAACGAAAGAGTAACTGCAAGGAGTAGTAAAAATTTTAATATATTATGCATCTTAGAATCACCTTATTTAATAGTTAATAAATAGAATAAACTGATAATATAATATACGTTTAGAAATACTTTTTTTCAAGTTTATTATTTAATTAATATTAGATAATTATGTTATGTGAGTTTATTTTTCATAAAATGTATAATTATTTTGCGTTTTTAGGGAATAATGGGGAGGGAAGTTTCTGTGCCAGCGTCAATGCCGCGGACTTTGAGGCGGAGAAGATGCGAATTAGCGCCCACTCTTGTGGGCGTCCCTGCAATTGGTAGTACAGATCTAAGAGAACCAGCATCCCTAGTTCTGTACTCTCTTCCTCTTGCGAGGCGAAGAAATAGAGCAGGTATTTCTTCTTGGCGCCCTGCGCCAGGTCGACTAGGGTCAGTTCGCGTGGAGGCTGGGACTCAAGGGTAAGCTGTTCTCTGGCGGTGGTCTCCCAGCCGGCACCGCTCTGGCAGAATTCTGGCGGGTGATTCTTGTGGCGATCGCCGGCGGAGAAGGTTATAAGCAGTTGTACTGTAGTCGGTTGTGCGCCGCTGCCACGGGTGTGCTCGGTATATTCACGGTAGATAAGGTTCTTGGCTCCGAAATAGGCTATGTCACTCGGTGACAACTCCAAGTCTCGCCCTATCCAGCCGCCGGGCAGATAGTAGGGAAGGTTCAGCTTCTCCTGGAGTTCTTGCTGGGAGTTGTGGGGAGTATGGGCTGTTACTCCCGGGATAAAGAGCAGAAGGGTCAGTGCGCTTAGGGAGAAGCTCAGGAGATGGCTGTTGCTTACTTGGCTGGGGTGCGGGAGGGGGGTGCGTGTTTTCTGCTTCTGGCGCAGTGTCTGGCGGATACAGATTGTGTACAGCAGCAACTGGAGTGCGGTAACGGTGAGGGCAAGCGCGAGGCGGATGGTCTCCGGGGAGAGCGTGAGGGCGTCTGGGCGCAGTTCATCAAGCCGTAGCAGGATACGCGGGAAACCCAGAAGCGGCAGGAGCAGTAGCGGGAGTGTCAGCAGGGTGTTACGCAGGTCGGAGAACTGGAGTGCAATGGCGCTCAGGATCAGGAGTAGACCAGTGCCGGATAGCGCGGTGACATCGAGGAGTCTACAGAGCAGGGGGATGAGCAGGCCGCAGCCGAGCAGGATAGTATAAAGCTGCCGGCAGAGCTCGGGACGGGCTTGGGGCAGGTGTAGACGCCGGTAAATTCCGGTCTGGATAAATGCCAGGCAGAGCGGTGCAAAGAAGTAAATTACTCCGTATTCATTGGAGTGGCTCCAGATCCTGGGGTGCCAGCTCGTCAGTAGGTCGCGGATAAAGGGGGCGAAGATGAGCCCCAGTAAGGGTAGGCTCAGTATCAGCCGGATATAGGCTCCGGCGGTGGAGGCGGAAGTCTGTTGCTGTGCGCGCCGGAGGCGGCGGTTGAGTCGACTTAGAGCGCGGCAGAGGCCGAGATAGGCGGCGAAGCAGAGGCAGAAACTGGCAATACCGATAGCGCTGTGGAGGGTTCCTTCTTCTATTACCTGACCGCGCCAGATAGCCAGGAGTACCAGGGCGGCTACCCTGATGCCGTTGAAAATGAGTGCCAACAACGCCGCTCCAAGCAAGGCGGCGAGGCGTTGATAGAGCCTAAGCCCCTGCCAGGTAATACTCAGAATTATAGCCGCGCCGAGCATGACCTTGAGCGTGGTCGAACCACTGCAGGCGCCGATGACCTCAAAGGACATGTCGGTAGTAAAGAGGACGGTGCCTTGGCGGCTGATCTCGACCGTCTGCCCCGGAATCAGTGCCAGCAGGTTTTCCGCAATGACGGCTGAGATCTGGCGCAGGTTGGTGGCGATAGCGGTGTCGAGGTAGAAAGTATAGAGTACCCAGAAGAATACTGCCAGAATGATCCCGCGCCAGAGGGGGGGACGGGTATTATCCGGCATTTGCGCCTGCTCTGTCTTCATCGCTATCCTTTGCTTTCTGCTGAATCATTCTGCGGTTGCCGGTTCAAGCCCCAACGGGCGCTCGCTATGGGCGGGTGAACCGGGATGCACGTTATTCTTCCTGCTGTTCCTCTGGGGCTGCCGATGGAGTTGTGGAGTTGGGAGTAGTACTGTTCGCCTCCGTTACCGGTTTCGGCAGCGGTTTGGTTGGGGCAGGCTCGGTACTTATTGTACGTTTATGGGCGTTTTGAGCGTCACGCAGCAGGCTCTGCAGTTTGGGGTCGAGGCGGAAATCCTTCGGGTACTTCTCGGCCAGTTCCAGAGTGTGGCTCCAGTCGCCCACATAGTTATTGATCATGGCTGCGGTATTGACCGCGATACTGTCGCCGTGCAGCGCTTGGGGCAGATTCTCGGCGATACCCCGGAGGGTCTGGCGGGTCTGCGGCGTGAGCGGCTGCCGGGTGAGCACCAGAGTGTTGGCGTAGTTATTCTGAATGAACGGATTCTGCGGCTCCAGGAGGTAGGCCTGGCGGTAAGCGGCATAAGCGACAGCCGGCGCTTTGAGCTCTTCGGCCATGACCCCGAAGCTGAAGAGTTCATTTACCGCGAGATCTTGCGTTTCCAGTTCCTGGATAACCTCTGCTTCTTTACCGAGCAGGAGTTTGGCCTGAAGTTGGAGTACCCGGGCGGCGGGCTGGGACTCGAGCTGCTCTAGAATCTGCAGCGCTTCAGTGAAGAGATCGCTGCTCTTTTTGCCGAGGAGGAACTCACTGGTAGCGGTATCCTGTCGGCTTCTGGCCTTGGCCTCGGTAATGGTTTCAATGGCACCACTGAGCGCGCCGGTATAGTGAATATCCGCGGTGAGGGCGGTAATCTCGGCGTCGAGTTCGGCCTCGGCACTCTCGCTTTCCGTTGGGGGGGCGGCGGCTGGAGAGACCGGCGCGGGGGCAGTGTTCTGCAGTTCCTTGCCGAGTTCAATGAGTGCTACCGCTTTCTGTAACAGAATCAGGGTTGAGGCGCCGTTGAGCTCGATAGTTTTGTCGGCTGCTTTGAGCGCTTTGACATACTCCTTCTCGGCGTTATAGGCGCAGGGGAGTATCTCCAGCGCTATGCGGTTACCGGGTGAGATGCCGAGGAGTTTGATGGCCAGATTGGCGGCATCGGCAGCCTTCCCCTGAGCCAGCAGGAGCTGTGCCAGCAGGGTGTTGGCGCGAATATTATTCGGGTTCTGATCGAGTACCTTCTCTACCCGGTTCTGCGCTTGCCCGAGCTCGCCCTGGGCATTGAGGATCAGAGCAAGATTTAGCAGTAGTTCGGGATTGTCCGGCTCGAGGTTGAGGAGAGACTGGAGTTCGACTCCGGCTTTCTCCAGCTGGCCGTCCTTTGCCAGCGCCTGCGCGTAGAGCTTTCTGCCTACTACCGGGAGCGTCTCAACCTCGGAGAGCAGTTTGATGGCCCCAGCAGTATCACCTTGGTTCAGCAGGATCTCGGCTTTGAGTATCTGGGTTTGCGGCTGGGTCTGGTCGGCCTCGGCGAGAGTGGCCAGAGCGGCGGTAAAATCTTTGGCTTGCAGCTCTAGCCGGGCTTTATCCAGCCGGGCGTTGGCACGGAGTTCCGCAGGTGCGGCGGAGTGGAGCAGCTTGTCCAGTTCGGCGCAGGCTGCTGTGGATTTGCCTTGAGCTTGGAGTATCGCGGCTGCGAGCAGGAAGAAGGAAGGTCTTGAGCCGCTGTACTCCTGGATTCGGCTTAGAATCAGCGCTATGGCCTGCTGATCGCCTAGTTCCAGAGATATGCGCGCCAGATCGCGGAGTGAACTGTCGGTAATGTAGCCGCGCCGGAAGAGGCTTATCAAGATGTCTTTCGCCTGCTCCAACTCACCGCTGCCGATCAGGGCCTGACAGAGCATATATTGTACCAGCGGGCTGCGGGCGATGATGATATTGCTGTTGCTGAGGCGGTCGAAGCTGAGCCGGGCGCTGTTGAAGTCGCCGCTCTTGGCCAGTGCGTCGGCGATATCCAATTGTATAAGATTATTTTCGTTGAGGAGTTCACCAGCGATGTTGAGGTCTTCCCGTGCCTTTTCTAGGTCGGGGCTGGAACTCAGGGTGTTGAGCAGGTATTCGCCAAAGTAGCGCTCACCCTCCAGCCAGCGGCGTGAGCCCGCGGCCAGTTGTAGCAAGTTTGCTATTCCGTCGCGATTCTGCGCTGCGGCATCGAGCATCATTAGAATTACCCGGGCGCGATGGGTGTTGCGGCTGTAATCTGGCTGTTTGAGGCTCTGAGGGAAGGCGGCGACCAGCACGGCTGCGTTGCGCTGGAAGTTCTCGCTAGCACTGAGGTCGGCAGTGGCGCTGTCCTTGAAGGGGATCGGGGTATCGCCGGTAGTAGGTACAAGCTCTGGAGTGTACCAGTCTCGCTGCTGGCAGAAGTGGTTCAAGGCGTTGACCGCCAGGGCAGTAAATTCGGCGTCAGCGAAGCGGTCGGCGTTTTTATTGTTCACCGCTTGGGAGAGGTTGGGGTTTGTCGCTTGACCGAGTAAGGCGCCAAGCTTGGTGTCGGCCTGTAGCTCTTCTCTGAAGATCTGCGCGGAAGCGATATCGGCGCTGGTGAAGAGCTTGGGGATACTTATGCCCTTAAGCACTGCGGCAGCGCGGTCATTCTGGCCGTAGAGGAAGAGATTCTTGCCGTAGGCGAGCCTGACCGCGGTGGTGTCAAGTCCGTTCTTCTCGGCTTCGCTGAATAATTGCTGTGCCTCTTCCAGCTTGTCCAGGGCAAAGTACAACTCGCCGAGGAGGGTGTAGCCGGCCGGAGTAAGCCGACTCTCCAGCCGTATGGCCTCAAGAGTGGCCAGTGCGCGCTCCGGCTGCTTGAGACTGAGCAGAATCTCAGCATATCGTTCGGCATAACTGCTGCGGGGATACTTCGTTACCAGTTGTTCAAGCAGAGCCGCCGCGGCGTTCAGATCTTCGCGTTGGTACTCCAGCAGGGCACTCAGCTCCAGCCGTGCCTCCTCTTCTTCAAGTTCTGCTACCAGTTGCCGGAAGTACTTGCTCCGTTCCAGTCGGGGTAGGGGGGAGGTGGTGATCAGATTCAGCAGTACCTCAGGTTCTTTCTTCTTGTCTGCCCAGGCTTGTTGGTAATAGGAATAGGCTAGATCCTTTTTGCCGAGTTTTTTGGCTGCTTCACCTGCCCAATAATTGAATTCGGCATTCTCCGGCAGCCGCTCGGCGGCGGCTGCGAGCAGTTTCAGAGCGTCACTGTCGTTGTTATTTTCCAGAGCTTTGCGCCCGCGCCAGAATAATTCGGTGCTGTGGGTGAATTTATTTCTGGATTCATACTTCAGCCAGCCGAAGACGCCAAGGGCAACCAGGATTATACCCAGACCGATCAGTAATAACTTTTTCATATGCTCTTCCTTTCTCGGAGTAGCCGTTTTATAGATAATTTCAGACTTAGACCGGATCTGCCAGTATTTGCTGGCAAGCACCACTCAGGTGTAGGCCTGTAGGCTGCGTTGAGGGTGAGGGCGATGGGGCAGCGAGTAGTATCGTCGTCGCTTCCCGCAGCCGTAGTTCGCGTTGGAGCGCTTACTACCGTAAGACTGGGGTATTCTGCTATCCACATCCGTCGCAACAATCCAGTTGTTTCGATTGAATTATAGTGAAATTAACCGCCAAGGAAATTTTTTTTATGAAAAAAAATATACTCTGGGACGAGTTATTTCCGTTCAAACGAGGTCTCCGGGATATCAATGCTTGCAATGACCGGGTTATTATATAATATTATTAAATAATATTATGAGCAGATCTGCGTTGCTCAAACCAAGATACCGTATACTCAAGGGTCAGGTCAACTATGGATAATAATACGGAAAAAAAATACCCGTCAATTCTGCGTTCTACAATTGTAATGTCGGTAATCACTACGCTCAGCCGGGTGCTGGGTATGTTCAGGGATATCGGCCTGGTGCTTTTCTTTGGGTCTATGGCCTGGCTGCTTGATGCCTTTTACTTTGCTTTTACGATACCCAACCTCTTTCGAAAGTTGCTTGGGGAAGGGGCGCTCGCCGGAGCCTTTCTGCCGGAGTTTGTCCATGCGCGGGAGAAGAACGCGGATAGCTCCAAGCTCGCCAGTTCGGTGCTTACCCTCTTACTCCTTGTTACCGGGTCTATTGCTGTGGTGGGGAGCCTCGCCTGTTATCTGATTGGGAGTAACTTTATCGCCGATATCAAGGTGCAGACCGTTCTACTCCTCTTGGCGATAATGCTGCCGTTTGTGGTGCTGATCTGTGTCTCGGCGCTGCTGGGGGCGATACTCCAGAGCTTCAGGGCGTTTGCCATTCCGGCGGCGATGTCGATAATTCTCAACGTTATGATCCTTGCCGGACTCGGGTATATCGCCTCCATCTACTGGCCGGATACGCCGCAGCTCAGTTTTTTGCAGAAGCTTCAGGCAGTGCCGCCGGTGATGTTGCGCAGCGGTGAGTTTGTCGCGGCGATCAAGTATATCGCCGTGGCGGTGCTCCTGGCGGGTGGGCTTCAACTGCTGGTACAGTACCCTTTGATCCGCGCTAAAGGGGTCAAGCTCGGACTGAACTGGGACTTTTCCAGCCCGCGCCTCAAGAGTATCCTGCTCAATATGGCGCCGACTGCGCTTGGGCTGGGAATAGTCCAGTTTAACGTCCTTATCGACAATTTTATCGCCTATTGGCTCTCTCTGAAGACGGTAGACGGGGTGGCTCTCTATGAAGGGGCGACCTCATATCTCTTCCTCGGCAATCGTCTGATGCAGCTGCCGCTGGGTATCTTCGCTATCGCCGTGGCGACAGCTTCATTCCCGGCACTCTCGACCCTGGCAGCCAAGGATGAGGCCAGAGGCTTTATTGCTACGCTCTTCTCCTCGCTCAAGATGCTCCTCTTTATTATGATTCCGGCCGCCTGCGGGATGATAACCCTGGCGCCGGATATCGTCCGCCTGCTCTATCAGACCCCGGATCTGGAGTTCAGCGATGTGGCGGTCTACCGCACGTCGGCGGTACTGGTCTGCCTCTCGCTGGGGCTGGTCTTCTTCAGCATGCAGCAGTTGCTGGTGCGCGCGTTCTATTCCCTCAAAGATTTTAAGACCCCGGTAAAGATTGCGATTGCCATGGCCGGGTTGAATCTGGTACTCAATCTTCTGCTCATTCATGCGCCTGATCTCTACCGCTATTATTTCGGGGTGACTACTCCGGGGATGCTCCGGGGAGAGTTCTTCGGCAGCGACATGGACAGTCTGGCACTTGGGGAGGCGGGGCTGGCGCTGGCTACAAGCATAACCTCGGTTATCAATGTGATTCTGCTCTATAAGAAGCTGCAGCAGAAGATTGGTGGGGTTGATAAGGGTAAGCTCTGGAAAGAGAAGACTACAGCGTTCTTCTCAACCTTCGGCAAGAGTATTATTGCTGCGGCGTGTATGTCGTTAATTGTCTACAAGGTCAAAGAGAGTATGCCGTATGGCCCGGAGTTTATCTACCGCTTGGAGAATGTGCTGCTGCCGATAATTGCGGCGATCTTCTTCTATCCGATGATCAGCGCTATCTTTGTCCCCAAGGAGTATGAGGCCTTTATGAACCGCTTACGCGCTAAAAAGAAAAAGAGTACCGATTAACTCGGTACTCCGTGGAGAATAAGGAACATATAGGATTCTAGAACTCTGTATGTGTGGTATCCTTTTGGGTCGCCGAATTGCTATTGTGTAATTGCTTCGGCAAGAATACTCTATGTGTTGTGTTTGTTGTTGTGTTTGTTTGTGTGTGTTGTGTTTGTTTGTTTGTTTTGTCGAGCCCGTAACGAATCCTATATGTTATGGAAGGCTTTTACATCTCCTGTTCAATAATCTATGAAAAATTCTTTTTGTTAGTAAAACGTTAAAATTCTAACTTTAACTTTATAATCGATAAAAGAATATCTTTAATCTTGTAACGTTCTAGATTTTATTAGATAATTCTATTTTGTCAAGTAGATATTTTTATATTTATTTATTTAATGGTGGTTACGTTGGGTTTGTTGTTAGTGTAAGTATTTATTGACAAATTGTTTGCGTTTTATTGCGGTTTTGTATACTTTGGGGAAAATTTTTGTTTTTTTTTTGCCTCGGTGGTGTGATATAACTGTAAATTAATTATAAAAAGTACTACTGGCAGTGGGAATATGGGGTGGCTGAAAGGCGGCTGTTGATTTGCGAATATTTAATAATTTATACCGCAATGTAATATGCGGCTTATTACTGAGGTGGGTGGTGTATAGGTGGTGTATGGTTGACGGGGAGGGGGCGGATCGCCAGAATATATTAAAAGTGGGGAAGTAAAGAGAAGAGGACAGTGCCGTGCACCGCCCTCTTCTTCGTTCTGGGTATCTTTGAAATACATGTTCTGTAGCTTGGAGTTCTCTGGTTTAACGCTTGGAGAACTGGAAGCTCTTTCTCGCACCTGGTTTTCCTGGCTTCTTACGTTCAACCATACGTGAGTCGCGTGAGAGGAAGCCATAGTCGCGCAGGAGTGGTTCTTTCTCGGGTTCAGCTTTGAGCAGAGCTCTGCCCAGACCCATCATGATTGCCCCGGCCTGACCGGTAGTACCGCCGCCACGGACGCTGACAAATATATCGTAATCCTTCTCGACCTTCAGAACCTTGAGTGGTCCCATGATTGCCGCTTTCTGACGAGGAGTTGTGAAGTACTCGGTACTCTTCTTGCCGTTGATGATGAATTCGCCGCTGCCCTTGCGGATACGTACGCGCGCTACCGATGCTTTACGTCTGCCTGTACCCCATTCGTAACCATTATTATCTGCCATTGTTATTTCCTCCCTGCGTTAATCTTGAGTGATTTTGGATTCTGAGCGGCGTGTGGGTGCTCTTTACCTTCATAGATCTTGAGCTTGCTCAGCATTTTTCTGCCCAGCTTGGTCTTTGGCAGCATTCTGCGCACAGCATTACGCAGAATACGATCCGGGTGCTCTTCCAGCATCTCTGCCATCTTTACTTCCTTGAGACCGCCAATCCAACCGGTGTGGTATCTGAAGACGTTGTCACGCATCTTGTTGCCGGTAAGAATCATCTTCTCGCAGTTTGTAATAATAACGTAATCACCAGTATCGATATACGGTGTGTAAATTGCTTTGTTCTTGCCCATAAGGATAGTTGCAATCTCTGAAGCCATACGGCCGACCACCATATTGGTGGCATCTGCCAGATACCATTCTGGTTTGAACTCAGATGGCTTGGCAAAGGTTGTTTGTCTCATCATTTTGATAAACTCTTCTCTTAAATATAAGTATTAACTAACAATCACTAACTTAAAATTTTGATCTATATAATATATGAATGCCGTCACCAGGGACAAGCTGGTGACGCTAGGAGATATAATTTACAGGAAAATATAGGGATGTCAATATGTTTGTTAATTTTTAAATAGATATCTGCTAGATATAGACTATTTTCCGCTGAAAGTTGAGGAAAGGGTAGAGGTGGTGGGGGAAAATCACTGGAGTGATTTTGTTTTTCAGGATAAAGGATTGGTCTCGGCGGTAGTTTGAAGGGGAGGGCGGTCGGAGGGTTATGGCTGGGGCGTCTAGACCTTCGGGTGCAGTATCAGGATAATCTAGGATCAAAGCTCTAATGCCAAGCGTTCTGCCATGCCTCACTCCTTAGCTGTCTATGATTACATTCTCAGTTACTGCATGCAGTAACTGGGATACACCTTTGAAAAAGGTGTACCAAACGTTCAGCCGGCTGAACGGGCTGCGTGAAGCAGCCTCAGTCAGCAACTTTGTTGCTGACTGGCTTTTTTCGGAAAAAGTTGGAGGTCTGGGCTGGGCGTGACGATAAAGTTAATGAATCTTTACGATTTAAGTTGATTTCGGCAATACTCATATGGATACTTAATAATGCTTAATTATAGATGGAGAAAAGAATTATGAGACTGAATAAGTACCTGTTACTGCTGCTGAGCGGAATTTTGCTGCTTGGGTGTAGTGCCACTGATGAAGGAGGAATACTGGAAACGCCTCGGAGGCTGCTGGATAAGGCGACTCCGACCGAGTCGGCGCGGGCGCGCAGAGCCGGTTTTATGGATAAGGAGAAGGTCTTCTTTATTACCGAGCTTGATGGGAAGCGTCGGAGCAGTGGTTATCGGGTACGTAAGAGCGATACCGTCTATAATGAGCAGCCGGCTAGACTTCTGGAGACTCATCAGCGTTTTGATATGGTCTCAAAGCAGGGGTATAGAATCAGTCAGCTTGTGACCCGTAAGACGATTGTCGCGGTCGCTGACGGCTCGGCACTCTATGAATCCGAACGGAGTGAACTCAATGGTCAGACGACTCAGCGCACGATCAGTGTCTATGACGGTGTCGCCAGGTTTACCGAGAGTGGCCCTGACGGCGAATCCGAGGATGTGATCGAGGTGCCACCGGGCGTCATGTTCGCTATCGACTCGGTCTGGCTGGCGCAGCAGAATCCGGATATTGGCGATACCTTTACCCGCAAGATCATTGACAGAGATACCAAGACGATAGTGGATGAGACCGTGACTATCCGCGATATTACCGATCGGGAGATTCTCGGGGTGAATATGCTGGTCTACGAGGCGGATGTGGTCAAGGGGGACTTCAGCCCGACCCGAATTGTCTTTAATAAGAACGGGGATCTGCTTCGGCAGCAGGCGGACAATCTGATTAGCTTTGTGGTTACCGAGGACGTGGCCAGCCGGGATGAGGCCAAGATCGTCGCCTCCAGCAGTATTCCGATGAATTTTCAGCTCCCGGCCTGGGATAACTTCAACCTGATTACCCTTGACCCGCAGCCGCAGGAGAGTTGGGCGCAGTATCTCAAGGAGTCGGACTATGTCACTCTAAACGGGGACAGAATCGTTCTCAAGAAGTTTGCGCCGCTAGTGAGCAATACGACTTATCCGCTCGTTGGAGCCGATAAATTCAGCGATTATCTGGTCGAGAATGAAGATATCGTGGTCGATGATTGGACCATCTCCGGGATGGCCGAGGATATCGTCGGTGCAAAGAATGATGCCTTAGAGATGATCGCTATGCTTGCTGGCTGGGTTTATCAGAATATCGAGTATGATCCGGGGCAGGGGAGCAATATCAATGCCCTCGAGACTCTCAAGAAGCGCCGGGGGGATTACAACGCTCATGCCAACCTCTTTGCCAGTCTGGCGCGCTCTCTGGGCTTTCCGACCAGAGCCTGCGCAGGACTGCTGATACAGCGGGATGAAGGTATATATCATATCTGGACCGAGGTCTGGATCAATGGCACCTGGGTTCCGGTGGATACCACGGTCAACCGGGTCGGGCTGCCGGCAGGGTATATTCTGACCTCTAGAGGCGACGGCAGCGGGATTACCTCTGATCAGTTTGCCTGGGCGGTACGCGATGATGCTCTGAGTATCAATTTTATCTCGGCGACAAAATATCATAAGAATCCTACCGGGGACGGGGAGAAGGTCGAGTTTACCCTCTTCCCCAATGAGAAGAAGTCCTATGTCGCTATCTCTGGAGACTGGCTGGCCAATATCTACTGGGGCTTCTCCTTCTATAAGCCGTATGGCTGGAACGGAAATATCGCCCTCAAGACAGTATCGGTGACCAGTCCGAATAAGGAGGCGGTATTCAAGATCGATGCGCTCAATAAGGTTCTACCCTGTACCGAGAGCCAGCTCGATATGATTATTGTCAGCCTGGAACGTTCGCTCAGCGGTTTCAACCTGATCAATAAAGGCCGGGTATACTTCGGCAAGCGTAATGATAACAGCCTCTTTGTTGATTTCGCAGTTACTCAGGACGGACTCCGGCGTCGCTGCAAGATGTATGTAATACCCAAACGGGGGCGGAGTTACCGGGTAACCGCCTGGGCGCCGTATGACGATTATGCTAAATGGAATGAAGATTTTGATAAAATAATCGCTGAGGTAGAGTTGTAATGGCTGGTTGATATTGGCTATATGCTGGTTATTCTTCTGAGAGAGCTCCTGTTGGCAGGAGCTCTCTTTAAGTTTCTTTACAAATTATAGTTAATTCTTAGCTCTTGTCAGTAAAGAGATTGGGAAATAGGCTTAGGCATTGAAATTAGGGTGGGAAGGACTATAATCAAGGGTGTTTAGTGGATAAGAATATATAATATAAAGTGAAAGGAAGTTGCGTGTATTATCTGACAGTTGAAGACTGGTTCTCCTCGGCGCATCAGCTTAGGGAGTATAAAGGCAAGTGTGAGAATCTCCATGGCCATAATTGGAAGGTAGAACTTGAGGTTATGGGGGAGGAGCTGGGAGAGTTGGGTATGCTGATGGATTTTGGAGATCTCAAGCGCCTGCTCAAAGAGATCCTTGAATATCTTGATCATAAATTTATAAATGAATTGGAGCCGTTTGATAAGCTCAATCCGACTTCCGAGGCCATTGCCCGGTATATTGCCGAGCAGGTGCAAGCGAGGTTGGATATGGGCGTGGCTGTAAACCGGGTTACTGTATGGGAGTCAGAAAGATGTCGAGCAACTTACCGTCGTTGAATGGACCGTTTCCGCTGGTGCAGGCGGCACTGGATTTTTTGGAGTTGGATAGAGCCCTGGAGGCGGCGCGTGAGGTCTACGCCGGGGGAATCAATTGGCTGGAGGTGGGTACGCCGCTGATCAAGAGCGAGGGGATCGGGGTTGTCTCCAGGCTGCGCCGTGAGTTTCCTCAGGCGGTGATTATTGCCGATATGAAGACCATGGACGCTGGGCGTATCGAGGTTGAGGCGGCGGCCAGAGCTGGAGCGAATATCGTTGTCTGCCTGGCGGCGGCCAGTGACGCTACGGTCGTTGACTGCGTGGAGGCTGGGAAGAAGTATGGGGTGAAGATCTACTGTGATACTATCGGTCTGGAGGATCCGGCGCGCCGGGCGGCCGAGGTGGAGAAGCTTGGGGTTGACTTTATCGGGGTGCATTGTCCGATAGACGAGCAGATGCACGGGAAGAACCCGGTGGCGGCGTTGGAGGCGGTGGCCGGGGCGGTACGCATTCCGGTGGTGGTCGCTGGTGGGATTACCAGCGAGAGTGCGGCGGGTATGGTAGCGGCCGGGGCGAGTGTAGTGATCGCCGGCGGGGCACTGAGCAAGGCCGCGGACGGCACGGCGGCGGCCAGGGATCTGGTGCAGGCGGTGACCGAGGGCGTAGTGATACAGGCCGGGTTCGGCGGCAGGGCGAGTGACGATGAGACGATACGGCAGATGCTTCTAACTGCTTCGGCGTCAAATCTCTCCGATGCGATGAACCACCGGGCCAGCCTTCGTACTATAGCCTGCCGTACCCCGGGCAAGGGCTTGCGTATGGCCGGTAGAGCTACGACGGTGCAGAGTGTCTGTGGGGACTGGAGTAAGGTGGTGCAGGCAATCGATATTGCCGGTAGCGGCGGGGTGGTTGTGGCGGATTGCGGCGGGACGGCGCCGGCGGTCTGGGGTGAGTGTGCGACCCTCAGTTCCAAGGCGGTCGGTCTGGCGGGAACGGTGATCTACGGGGCGGTGCGGGATACCGATGCTGCACTTGAGTTGGGGCTGCCGATCTTCTCCAGTGCGGTCTCGGCCGATGCCGGAGAACCCAAAGGCTATGGTGAGATAAATTGTGAGATCTGGATCGGCGGGCAGCGGATTATGCCGGGGGACTGGATCGTCGGCGATGATGACGGTGTGGTCGTGCTGCCACAGGAGGTGGCGGTGGAGTATGCCAATAAAGCGGTGGCGGTGAAAGAGGCTGAGGCCAGGCTGAAGAGTGATATTCTCAGTGGTAAAGGGACTCTGGCTACGCTGGCGAATCTGGCGCGCTGGGAGAAGAAGTAGTTACGGCGGCAGGGATTAATTCTGGTTTTTCGGTTATCTGAGTTGCAAATAATGGAAATAACGGGATAATATCATGGTGCGCGGGGTTGAGCTGTATTACGGCTCCGGAGGGTTTGCGGTATTTGCTGATGGATGAGACGGTAGCGTTTACAAGGAATAGTGATGGAGATGATACTGGTTGTTATTGTCGGGGTAGGAACCTTTGTCTTTGGCTTTGCGCTGGCTTTTGCGTTGATTCGTTCAAGCTCGAACGCTAAGCGGGAACCCAGGGTGCAGTCCGAGGTGGTGGCGCCTAAGGTGCCGGTAAAGTCGGCGGTTACACCGAAGGTCGAGGCGCAGCAACAGGCTGAGATCGAACTCAAGAAGAAGGAGTTGGAGCGTACTGCCGATTCGCTCAAGGCGGTGCTGGTCGAACTGGCGCTCTCGGTGGCGAATGTGGATGGGGTGGCGACAGAGTCTAATAGCGCGCTCAATCGGGTCAAGGCAACGGTGAACTCTATCAACCTGACCAAGGGGCTTGAGGCGTGTCAGAAGCTGCTGGTGCGGGAGGTTGATTCAGTACTGAAAGCTAATAATACGCTTAAAAGCGAGCTCAAGAATGCGCAGGAAGAGCTCAACTATCAGAACCGGATAATTGAAAAACTCCATATTCAGGCTACGACCGACAGTCTGACTCAGATCAAGAACCGGGCGACCTTTGATGAGTATCTCCGTAACAGTATCAAGCATTCCCGCGATACGGGAGAGCCGTTATCCCTGATTATCTGTGATATCGATTATTTCAAGAAGATCAACGACACCTATGGACATACGGTAGGAGACAGGGTGTTGGAGGCGATGGCGGTAAAACTCAAGGTGTCGCTGCGCTCGGGGGATTTTCTCTCACGCTACGGGGGAGAGGAGTTCGGGGTGGTTCTGCTTAAGACTACGTTGGAGAGTGCGATCGTGGTGGCGGAGAATATGCGTAACGCTGTGGAGACGACGGTCTTCAATGTTGAAGGCAATAAGATGCGCATAACCCTCTCGGCCGGGGTTGCCGGAGCCGAGAAGGACGATACCGCCGAGACGCTGATCAAACGGGCTGATATGCAATTATACCAGGCGAAGAATGCGGGCAGGAATATGGTGTTTCCCCGTCCGGCCGGTCTGCAGGACTGACCGGGATATGCCCGTCAGGGATTTTAGGGGTTGCCAGTAGGAGAAGGGATGCAGAGAGTATCCAGAGAAGTTTTTTGTAGGCGGGTATGGGTCGTTATTCTCTATGCATGTCTACTGCTGCCGGGGGTTCTGAGTCTGGGCTGTGGTGGTGTGGAGGGCTTGGTCTCTATTGAGAGTCCGCAACTCTGCCGCAGCCGGAAGGTTGCGCCGATAGTTGGCCTCAGCGGTTGTCCGCTCGAGTTTTCTCTGGCGCGGCTGCTGGATACGGATTTCAGGGAGACGGCGCGAGCGGAAGAGTACTCGGTAGTGGTCGAGTATGAGGCGCAGACTCTGCGACTGGAGCTTCTCAACGCCAAGCAGTGGCGCTACCGGCTGAGCCGTCCGTTTACGACTGCGGGCTGGGCGGATATAGTTCTGTATTCTGGGGAGCGAGAGGTGCTGCGGCTGCGGAAGGTGCTGCGGCTTATTGAGCGCTTTCGGGTAACCCTTACCTTTGATGACGGGCCGGGGCTGAATAAAGCGGCACTGGCGGGAGATATCTCTAAGAGTCCGACCCTGATTACGCTGCGGAAGCTGGATAATTTTGTCCATGGGTCGGAGGGTAGCAAACGGGGAATAAAGGCGGCATTCTTTATTCTGAGTACAACCGACAGGTTCTGCAGTATTGTCTACCCTAAAGGTGAGACCGCTGCGGGCAGGGAGATTATTGCTGAGGTGGCGCGCCGGGGTAATGTTATCGGGGTGCACGCGGGCGGGGAGTATCATAGCCAGGCAAACGGGCATGATAAACGGGTGCGAGAACCGGCTTACGCCGTTGCCGGACAGCCGGCGCAGAGCTTTGCGAACGCGCTGGAGGCCGATCTCTATGAGTGTGTGAGTACGCTTCGGGAGTTGACCGGACGCAGCCCAGAATTTGTGCGTCCGCCGCTCTGGCGTTATGCTGACAGCTTCCATCCTGAGGTCGCGGGGCTGGTGGCGGCGGCGTATGCCCGCTACGGACTTAAGTTGATTCTCAGCGACGCGAAATTCCCTGACGGCGGTTATTATCTGATCTCGATTGTGGCGATTCAGAAGTATCGGGCGTATAAGGGGAATCTGCGGCGCGCCTTCCTCAGCGGTGAGGATAATCTCGTGATCTCGATGCATGATTCGAATGCATACACCGCTAATTCTCTGGGGAGTATTCTGGAGATGATCGGGGAAGAATTCGAGAAAGTGGATTTTGCCGGGGTTAACGGGAATGCCGGGGAGCGGCTGGACTTTGCCGACTCCTACGAGGAGGTTCGGGATAACCTTCGTGCTAAGAGGCGGTTTGTCTTATTCCCGGAGTATGACGGCGGGCAGGAGGAACAGGCTGATGAGTGAGATGTTTCCGGTGGTTGATCTGGAGGGCAGGGTGATCGGCGAAGCGAGCAGGGAGGAGTGTCATGCGCGCTCGTTTATTCTGCACCCGGTTATTCACTGTATTATTATGAATTCGCGCGGGGAGTGGTTGCTTCAGAAGCGGAGCAGGGATAAGGATATTCAGCCGGGGAAGTGGGATACCTCGGTCGGCGGGCATGTCCAGGCCGGTGAGAGCGTTGCTACGGCGCTCCGGCGCGAGGTCGGCGAAGAGGTCGGGGTGGTGCTGGAGCCGGAGGAGTGTGAGTTTCTCCATGCGTATACACTGCGCAGCGAGCTGGAGTATGAGTATGTCTATACCTACCGTCTGCAGCGCGACAGCGGTTTCTGCAAGCAGGATTCAGAGGTGGATGAACTGCGTTTCTTTACTGTTGCTGAGATTGAACAGCGTCTGGGCAGCGCTTTCTTTACTCCAAATTTTGAGGAAGAATTCGCCAGGGTAAAGCGGCTTGAGGCGTGAGTGGGATATGGTTGTGACGTTTTTTTATTCTTATATTACGTGTTGCCAACCGAGGCTTTAGGCGCGGATGGCGCAGTAGCGACTTGTTGATGCTGCAAAACAGGTTTTTACCTTTTCAGGCACCTAGGCCAGCATCTACTGTTTAGTGATTATGAAGATTGGCAGGTGAGGCTTTGGTGTTAGAGAGAATTGATACTCCAGATGATTTAAAAGCGCTTGCGGCGGATGAACTCAAGGTTCTGGCCGAGGATATTCGCCGGCTGTTGGTTGCCGTCATCAAGACCAACGGGGGGCACCTCTCGAGTAATCTGGGGATCGTGGAATTGACTATCGCGCTGCACCGGGTCTTTGATTTTAGTCGGGATTCACTGGTCTTTGACGTTGGGCATCAGAGCTATACGCATAAGATTCTTACCGGCAGGCGGGAGCAGTTCTCGACCTTGCGTCAGAGGGGCGGTATCTCCGGCTTTCCCAATCCCCGGGAGAGTAATTACGATCTCTTTATCTGCGGACACTCCTCGACCAGTATCTCCAGTGCTACTGGATTAGCGCTAGGTAAGCGTATAGCCGGGGACGCTAGTGCGACAGTGGCGCTGGTCGGTGACGGCGCGCTCGGAGGCGGGATGTGCTTTGAGGCGATGAACCATGCCGGCGGGGTGGGGGCGGATCTGTTGGTGGTACTCAATGACAATGACATGGCTATCAGCAGAACAGTCGGCGCCTTTGCCAAGCAGCTCGAGGAGTTTCGTTCGCTGGCCAATACTACCAAGTTGCGTAACGAACTTAAAGAGGTACTGGCGAATCTGCCGTTTATCGGGGACTCCATGGACTGGTTCTATGAGAAGCTCCTTGACGCACTCAAGAATCATACCGGTGCGGCGGCACTCTTTGAGGCGATGGGCTTTAGATATTTCGGCCCCTTTGACGGACATAATCTGAGTGAACTCGAAGAGGAATTGACCAAGTTGGCGGGACTCTCCGGGCCGCGCATCCTCCATGTGCTCACTGAGAAAGGCAAGGGTTTCAAACCTGCGCATAACGATCCGGAGAGTTTCCATTCCTCAGCACCCTTCTCATTAGACACGGATAGCGGGATGATCCTGCCGGAAAAAAGCGAAAAGCTGCCGAGCTACTCCGAAATCTTTGCCGAAACCATGTATAATCTGGCGCGGGCGAATCCTAAACTGGTGGCGATAACCGCGGCAATGACTGGGGGAATCGGGATGGGCAGGTTTGCCCGGGAGTTTCCCGAACGCTTCTTTGATGTGGGGATGGCGGAATCCCATGCGATACCCTTTGCCGCCGGTCTGGCCAAGATGGGATTTGTGCCGGTGGTGGCAATCTATTCGACCTTTCTACAGCGCAGTTATGATCAGATATTCCATGATATCGCCCTGCAGGCGGAACTGCCGGTCATCTTTGCGTTGGATCGGGCAGGACTCGTCGGCGAGGACGGTCCGACCCACCACGGGGTCTTCGATATTGCTTTTATGCGCCATCTGCCAAATATGGTACTCATGGCTCCGGCCGATCAACAGGACTTTGAACTGCTGCTGAATTTTGCTACAACTCTCAACTCACCCTCGGCTATCCGCTATCCTAAAGGGCGTCCCGAAACCTTTTTACCAGCTGGGGGCGAGCATGCGCCGGTAGAACTGGGCAGGGCTGAGGTGCTGCGCGCAGGTACGCACGGGAGTGTGCTGGCCTATGGGCGGATGGTCGAGCCGGCATATAGGGCGGCTCAGAAACTGGCGACTGAGCGTGGGATTGAGCTTGAAGTGGTAAATGCGCGATTTTGTAAGCCTTTGGATACTCAGGTACTTACGGCGGCGGCAGCCAAGCGCCTGGTCTTTACGGTTGAAGATCATGTACTGGCGGGAGGATTTGGTTCGGCGGTAGCAGAGTTTTTTGTAGATAAAATGTTTTCAGATGTTATACTTAGGAGGATAGGGGTGCCGGATGAATTTGTCTGTTCGGCAAAGCGGCGTGAACAGGACAGGTTATGCGGGTTGAGCACGGATAGGCTGTACGCGCAATTTTTGGCAGAGTTTGACTAACGACTGGGATCATGTATGAGTAAAAAGAGGCTGAAGGCGATATATTTTGATGTTGATGACACGGTATACAGTATCACCGAATTTGCCCATTTGGCGCGGCTAAATGCGATTAAAGCCATGGTTGAGGCTGGGCTCAAAGTGGACGAAGAGGAAGCATACCTCGAATTGATGCAGGTTATCTCTGAGTTTGGCAGTAATCACAGCCAGCACTTTGACAAGCTGCTCAAGCGCTTTCCTTCAGAGATAATGGAAGGACTGAGCCCGCTTATTATCAAGACCGCCGGTATCGTCGGGTATCATCAGACCAAGGCTAGAGAGTTTACGCCGTACGGAGATGCGATTGAGGTGCTCAAAATACTCAAGGACGAGCGGCTCAGACTCGGTATTATCACCGCGGGCATGGAGATCAAACAGGCGGAGAAGATCTATCGGCTGGGGCTGCATGATATAGTTCAGCATGAGTATATCTTTATTACCGATCATATCGGGATTGCCAAGAGTAATCCGAAGCTGTATATGAAGGCGTGCCAGAAGGCTGGCGCTTCCCCAAGCGAGGTCATGTATATTGGAGATAATCCTCCGGTAGATATCGATGTGCCGGCGCGGCTGGGAATGCAGACGATCCTCTCCCGGCGGGGTGGGAAGTATATCGCCACTCACGGCGAGATGAAGCCCAGCTATACGGTCGATAATTTTTATGATGTGTTGGATATTATTCGTTCGGATTATGAGATTGTACCGCTGCGGTAAACGGGTAGCACTGTTACGTTTGTGAACTTAGAGTGATTTTGTGTGGGCTTGGGTTGAGTTCTGTACCCGGTGAACGGCGGTTTGAGATGAATGATGGCAGAGATGTAGCAGAGAGTCAGCTGCGGCGAATTTCGGAACTGGAGCTGGAGAATGCGTGGCTCCGGCAGGAGCTTGCGGCAGCAAATAATACGCTTGGTGGCGATGTTTACGCTGGTAGCGATGAAGGGCTGAGCGCACTCTTTACGGATGGGGTTAGTCAGTGTTGCAATTCTGCCTTTAGGCGGTTTTTTGGCATTGCTAGTGACAGAGCCGTAACCCTTGAAGAAATTTTGAGTACGGTACGTGAACGGGAAGTATTGCAAGGGTATATTACAAAAGGTCGTAACGGGCAGATCGGGAGTGTTATTGCTACCTCGGGTGAAGAATTATATGCGCTGGTTACGCTTGAATTTCCTTATCCTGGTCGGCAGGATAGACTGGTTCTGTTAATAAGTGATATCTCTAGCTGGCACCAGGGTGAACTACAACTCAAGCGCGAACATGCAGAACTGGAGGCAATCTTCAATAATAGCATGATCGGTATCATTTATATCGATATGGATAGGGTGATACGCCGAGCCAATAAACGCGTCGCTGATATCGTTGGTCTCGCTTCTCCAGAGGAAGCGGTAGGTATGTCGACCTTCTTCCTCCATCTTTCCACCGATAAGTTTCAACAGTTTGCGCAGTGTTATGAACAGCTCTTTACCCATAAACAGGCGGTAGAGCTTGAGTTTGCCTTTAAAAGATTTGACGGTGGCGTGATCTGGGCTCACTTGATAGGGCAGGCTCTTGTCGATCCGCAGAATCCTTATGAGTATAGCGGTACGCTCTGGATTTTAGAGGATATTACTGAACGCCGGCAGGCGCAACTTGATTTGGAGGCGGCTAATATCGAGTTGGAGGCGTATTTTGAAAATAATATTGTGGCGATGATGGTGGTGGGGATCGCTGATACGGGAGAGATTGAGATCTTGCGGGTGAACTCCCGCATGGTCGGGCTCTTTGGTTTTGACAGTAAGGATGAACTGGTCGGCTGCCGGGCTGAGAGACTGGTTGCTGCTGCGGGAGAGTACCAGCAATTTCTGCGGAAATTACGGGCAGAACCGACCGATTCGCAGATATACTGTTTTGAAGATGAACTGGTAGGCAAGAATAATAAACGGGTCTGGGTGAGCGGATCCGGACAGATTCTGAATTTGACGGTTGCTTCGGATGGGCAGGTCAATGCGGTATTTATCTTCGATGATACTACGGAAAAACGTGAAGACAGGCAGGCTTTGGAACGGGTCAATGCTGAACTGGAGACCTACTTTGATAATAGTATGGTCGGGGTTATGATTACGGATGGGGAGTACCGTGTCTGTAGGGCGAATCAGCGCCTGGCTGATATCCTGGGGTATGCCGGAAGCGATGAACTTACCGGCAGAGTCCCGCTTGACTTTGCGGCGGCCGCTCTAGAGGCGAGGGTTGGTGGTAGTGAGATTGAACGCCTGCTCCAAGCGCAGAGCGTCAAACGGTATGAATTCAAGTTGGTGAAACCGGATGGCGCTGAGGTATGGGTGGGGGTTGCGGGCAAGCCTATTGATAAGACGGTTCCGGCGGATCTTAACCGCGGAATAGTCTGGGTGGTTGATGATGTGACAGCGCGAAGAGTTGCCGAAGAAAAACTGGTAAAGCTTGCGACCATAGATGAGCTGACCGGCGTAAATAACCGGAGGAGCTTTCTGCTGCTCTGCAACCGGCTGCAGGAACGAGCGCGGACGTGCGGGAAGGATTTGGCGTTGTTTATGATTGATTTGGATCACTTTAAAATGGTCAATGATAATTACGGACATGCCACCGGAGATGAGACGCTGCGCCACTTTGCTGAGGTTTGCAGCCGGTCACTCCGGCCGATAGATATTTTCGGGCGTATTGGTGGAGAAGAGTTTGCAGTACTGCTGCCGGACATCACCATAGGTGAGGCGGAGACGGTTGCCAATAGATTGCGCATAATTGTTAAAGGTGCTTTTGAACAAGCTCCCCAGGGTTTGCCGCCGATGACTATCAGTATTGGAGTATGTATGGTGGCCGAAGTTGAGGGTATTGAAGAAGCGCTTAAGAAAGCGGATATGGCTCTTTATGCCGCTAAGAATCAAGGGCGAAATCGAGTTGTCTGTTGGCAGAAATAAGCGGTTAGGGTAATTCGCCTGGAGTTTTAAACAAGAAAATCGTGGTCAATTGCTTTGGAATAGCGTCGGTAGCAGGCGCTGTCCGGGGTTGAATATTATAATCTGTTTTTTTAAATGTAATTCTAGGCATGGGAAGGAGTTATCCTATAATATAAGTAAAAAAAATACCAAGATATATTTGCTAGAGCGGTATGTAGAGTGTATACTGAAGCTGGATGTAGCTTTAATCGGCTTATTTGGCGCGTTGACTGAGTTTCTTGTTGATCGGTCAAGGTGCTTATCTCTATGGTGCTACTATAACAACAAGATAGAAAATGAGCGAAATGGAAGATTATGCAAAGATAGTCTCATTCGAAGAGTTTGATGAAATTCGCGATTCTTTGGGAAAAATCGTCTGTACCTCCGGCGGATATGATCCCATCCATCCTGGACATGCAACCTGTATAATTGAGTCTAAGAAACTTGGCGACACCCTGGTGGTGATTGTCAATGGGGATGCTTTTCTTCAAGCCAAGAAAGGCAAACACTTTCAGGATCTGGCGACACGTTCGATGCTGGTAAGTTGTATCAGAAGTGTGGATTATGTGATTCCATTTGAGATTGAAAATGATATGACCGTATGTGTGGCGCTGGATCGGATAAGGCCGCATATCTTTACCAAGGGTGGAGACAGGACTGATTACTCGAATATCCCGGAGTGGGATGTCTGCCAGAAGCATGGAATAGAGATAGTTCCGCAGGTGGGGCTGGATAAAGAGTGGAGTAGTTCGGACTTTCTCAAGGAATGGGGAGAATTCTGGAGGCTACACAAGGCGGACAAGTAAAAATAGTGGTATTTTCTTGTTATTATGCGAATGAAATCTGGAGGGTACTGCTATATACTTATTGAGGGTACTCAGATAAGGAGAAGAAAAGATATCTAGCATAATTTAGCGGTAGACAGTAGCAGTCTTTTTTTTGCATTTTTTATGTATTGTTTGGCTTTGAGCGCAGTCTGCAAGCATGGTGTATGTTGCTGTAGATTCTGTGCTGCCTAGAAGGGGATTGAATATGGATATTAGAATAAGTGCAATACATATGGATATAGATAATTCTATAAAAGAGTATGCTGAGGATAAACTCGGAGGTGTAGATAAGTTTTATAATGGGGCGCAGAGTGTTGAAGTAATCCTGAAGAGTGATGATAAAAAGGTGCATTGTGAGGCAATCATCCATGTTAAAAAGCGCGGTACAGTGGTAGTCGACGTGGCGCGGGATGAGGTCTTTGAAGCTATCGATGTAGCTTCAGCCAAGTGTGAAAGACAGATGCGCAGACTCAAGGAGAAGAACGAAGCCAAACGGCATGATGCTGCCGAGGAGGCTGCTGAATAGCGTGGTGTATATTGCCCATCCGGCTCAAACCGGATGGGTAAAAGGTTTGAGCAGGTTGGTATGAGCGGCTGGAGGTGTTTTTTTAAGGTTGCGAAGATTAGCGATTCTGGTAGAATTCTATCAACTTGTTTGGATCTTTTTTTTATAGATGAGATAGTCGCGTTCGGCTGCGATTCTCGGAAAATAGGATGATATAATGCTATTCAAAGATTTAATTACTAATGAGTCTATTATTGGAAATTTGGTCTCGAGTACAAGAAATGATGCTCTGGCGGAGATGTTGGATAAACTGATCAAGATCGGTGAAATACCGGGGGAGTGCCGGGACGCAATATTGACAGCCTTGATCGAGAGGGAGGAGATAACCAGTACCGGACTGGGACAGGGAATTGCTATCCCCCATGCCAAGCACCCAACTATCAATAAAATGATCGGTCTGGTAGCCAGGAGCAGGGAAGGAGTGGAGTTTGACTCCCTTGACGGCCAACCAGTAAATATCTTTATCATGCTTATCTCGTCGCAAGAACTTGTGCAGCAGCATCTAGAGTCGTTGGCTTATGTGGCAAAGCATCTGAATGATGGGATTTTTAGGAGTTTTATTATTAATGCGCGTGATGAAAAGGAGATTTTTGCCTTACTCGAAGAGGCGGATCTGAAGGGTAACTGAGTAGCTGAACTGTGACTTGGTTTCTTCTTGGGTGTTTCTTCTTGGGGTTCTGGTGAGGTAGATTATGGCAAAATTACCCTGGTTCTCTTCTTCATTGGGGTTGAAACGTTGGTTATTCCTAGTGGCTGTCGGTGGGCTGATGGTGGCGTTGAGTGCAGCAGCAATAACGGTCGGGGTTCTCAGTGTAAATATTGCTGGTAGCGCCAGTTTTCCTTTGAGTCCGTACGCGGTGGCTATTGTGCTCTTTGTCCTGGGTATTTGTATCGTACTGTATTCGGGGTATAAACTCTTTAAACGTTTTGAGGTGTTGGTCAAACCGCGTGATGAGGATAGAGGTATCGCTGAACTGGCAGTACTCCGCTCCAGGCTGGAACAAGGGCCGAAAATCGTCTGTGTGGGGGGAGGAACCGGGCTTAATTGTCTGCTTACCGGTTTGCGTGAGTATAGCTCACAGATAACTGCAGTTGTCAGCGTTGCCGATGACGGTGGTTCCTCTGGAAGACTGCGCAATGAATTCGGGATGTTGCCGCCGGGGGATATTCGTAACTGTTTGAGTGCGCTTGCAGATGCTGGGCCGGTTATGAGTGAACTCATGCAGTATCGCTTTACCGAGGGCGATCTTGAAGGACACTCATTCGGTAATCTTTTGATTATGGTTATGACCAATATTAAAGGAAGTTTTGGCCAGGCTGTACGTGAGGTAAATAAAATTTTCAAAGTGCGGGGCGAGGTGCTGCCGGCGACACTGAATCATGTTACCCTGGTTGCGACTCACGATGATGGAACCAAGACCACCGGGCAGAAGCGGGTCTCTAAATGTGGTAAACCGATTGTTGGGCTTGAACTAAAACCTGAACCCGGCGATACCCCGGTGGATGTCCTTGAGCGAGTGGCTGAGGCAGATTTGGTCGTACTTGGACCTGGTAGTCTGTACACAAGTATTATGCCCAATCTCTTGGATAAAAAATTGGTTGCGGCTATTAGTAAGAGTAATGCGACGGTGATTCTGGTGGTGAATACCTCTCAGCAGTTTGGTGAGACCAGAGGGTATAATGTTAGTAATTATCTGGAGGCAGTGGCGCGATTAGCTCCGGAACTCAGGATTGATGTCGCTCTGGTAAATAGTTTTATTCCTTCAGAGGATATGCTGGATAAGCTTGCGGCCGAGGGTATTGGAATTACTGAGTTTGATGTGGAGAAGTGCAAGGATTATGCGGTTAGAATCAAACTTCGGGATGTTATAAATATTGATAATCCAGAGAAGCATGATCCGCATAAGCTTGCATATGCCTTGATGGAAGATTTTGCTATTGAGATCCAGTAATTCGTCAAAAGGCGTTATGTTTGAAATTATCACTAACTGAGCATGGAGTATAGTGTGAGCGAAAATATAACTTTAAACGTGGTTGTCAGGAACAAATATGGTCTGCACGCAAGACCCGCATCCTTGTTTGTGCAGGTCTGCAATAGATATAATAGTGATATTATTGTGCATCATAATTCTATGCAGATAAGTGGTAAGAATATTCTGGATATCATGACTCTCGGGGCGGAATCTGGGACAGAACTTAAAATTGAGTTGGTCGGGGTTGATGCTGCAGAGGCGGCCAGAGAGATTAATGCATTGTTTGAGAGTAACTTCGGTGAGGGGTAACGTTTAAAACTATACTTGTTGATTAAATGCTTGATAATCATAAATCCTATAGGATTTATGATTATTTTTTTTGTTGAAGGTAAGTAAGCATGAAGTTGAAGAAAGATAATCTTAACTTGTATTGAAAATATCAGTTGTTTGAGCGGAAATTAGTATTAGTAATACGGCTTATTATTGCTTGTTGTGGTTGTTCTGTGCGCTTTTTGAATTATGCTTACAGCTAAAGTTGAAATTGTAACATCTTTGATGTCAGTATGTTATGATATATAAGATTTTGTTTTAGATTAATTTTGGATTTTATGCTTGTATTTGGTGCGGGAATTCGTAGTATTCTATCTCACCTTGAGGGTAAGCGGTTGACCACTTGAGGGCTCGACACTAGATCCTGGGAAGTGATGCTAAGCTCGAGTTCTGCAAGTTAGTGGTCGTCTGGGCGTTTAAGTATCTTACATAAGCTTATTGGTTTGGTTGGGGTAGTTTGGCCGGCTTGCTTATTATTGTGCTTCTTGCTGCTGCTGCTTGGCTCTTAAAAAAAAATAAAAATAGTGATTGACAAGCGCGGGAGTTTCTGTATATTTGTTAGTCCGCTCATGAGGGAGCTTGGTTTTTCCCCTGAGCACAAAGAGGCCTGTAGCCGTGTTTATAACGGTGTGGATAATGATCCTGAGGCTGGCGAAAAAAAATAAATTTTACCTCTTGTTTTGGTTTTAGCTTTGTGTTAAAATTTAATAAGAGTTTGCGGCATGAGATGCTGCGAAAAAAAGTAAATAAAAAAAATAAAAAAGTGCTTGACAATGCGAGATTAATCCTTATAACTGTTAAAGCAATTTGAGAGTGGCGGATGTGAGTCCGGGTTTGGGTTTTGATGCCTGGTCTGTGTCTGAGAGGCGGCCTTTTTCGAGGAGATCGAGATTGGCGGTTTTTTTTCTCTCCTTTTTTGAGAAATGTTAATGTTTGGTGTGGTCGTGGTTTTGGTTTTGTTACGGGTCATGCTATACATTATATATATAGAATTTAAGTCCTGCTAAGTTTCAGGCGAGTGATCTTTGAAATATAAATGAATAGCCATACGTTCTTGTTAATGCTTGATGAAGCTACTCAATTAATTTGAGTGTTTTAACAAAGACATAGAGTAGAGATAACTACTCTCTAAACAATAAATTGCCAGTAACACTGGTCTAGCCGACTGGTGTTGATATAAACTTTTCAATTGAAGGGTTTGATCCTGGCTCAGAACGAACGCTGGCGGCGTGGTTGATACATGCAAGTCGAACGGGAAAGTTGCCTTCGGGCGATGAGTACAGTGGCGGACGGGTGAGTAACGCGTAATCAACCTGCCCTCGAGACAGGGATAGCCATCCGAAAGGATGGATAATACCAGATAAGACTGCGAACTCGCATGGGTTTGTGGTAAAAGGTGGGGACCTTCGGGCCTGCCACTCGAGGATGGGATTGCGTCCTATTAGTTTGTTGGTGAGGTAACGGCTCACCAAGACTTTGATGGGTATCCGGCCTGAGAGGGTGAACGGACACACTGGAACTGAGACACGGTCCAGACTCCTACGGGAGGCAGCAGTGCTGAATCATTCGCCAATGCGGGAAACCGTGACGGTGCGACGCCGCGTGCAGGATGAAGGCCCTTGGGTTGTAAACTGCTGTCAGGTTTTAGAAAAATGCTATCGTTAATACCGGTAGTACTGATCAGAACCAGAGGAAGCACAGGCTAATTTCGTGCCAGCAGCCGCGGTAATACGAAATGTGCGAGCGTTGTTCGGAATCACTGGGCATAAAGGGTCTGTAGGCGGTTCTATAAGTTAGTGGTGAAATACCTCGGCTCAACCGGGGAACTGCCACTAATACTGTAGGACTTGAGTGTGAAAGGGGTAAGTGGAATTCCAGGTGTAGCGGTGGAATGCGTAGATATCTGGGAGAACGCCAAAGGCGAAGGCAGCTTACTGGGTCACAACTGACGCTGAGAGACGAAAGCTAGGGGAGCGAACAGGATTAGATACCCTGGTAGTCCTAGCCGTAAACGATGGATACTGCACGATTGGAGAGCTGATTCTCTAGTTGTGGTAGCAAATGCGTTAAGTATCCCGCCTGGGGAGTATGATCGCAAGGTTAAAACTCAAAGGAATTGACGGGGGCTCACACAAGCGGTGGAGCATGTTGTTTAATTCGAAGCAACGCGAAGAACCTTACCTGGACTTGACATGCTGGGATTAATTCTGTGAAAGCAGAAGGATTGCCTTTTTGGTGTAACCAGCACAGGTGCTGCATGGCTGTCGTCAGCTCGTGCCGTGAGGCGTCGGGTTAAGTCCCTTAACGAGCGAAACCCCTATCATATGTTGCTACCAGGTCATGCTGGGCACTCTTATGAGACTGCCGGTGTTAAACCGGAGGAAGGTGGGGACGACGTCAAGTCATCATGGCCCTTACGTCCAGGGCTACAAACGTGCTACAATGGCTGGTACAGAGAGAAGCAATACCGCGAGGTGGAGCAAATCTTCAAAGCCAGCCCCAGTTCGGATTAGAGGCTGCAATTCGCCTCTATGAAGTTGGAATCGCTAGTAATCGCGGATCAGCTATGCCGCGGTGAATCTGTTCCTGAGCCTTGTACACACCGCCCGTCAAGCCACCCAAGCTGGTAGTGCCCGAAGTCCGGCGACAATTGTCCGGCCGAAGGCAAGACTGGTGAGGGGGACTAAGTCGTAACAAGGTAGCCGTAGGGGAACCTGCGGCTGGATCACCTCCTTTCTAAGGACAACTTAGCTGTTGTGGTTGTAGCCCGGGATAGCAGTTGTAATTTATTATAACTGTCCCACGGGAGCATAAACAGCAGAAGATCAGCCAAGTATTGCAAGCGCCATGGCTATTCATTTTTTGATATTAGAGTACTGCAAGAATTAATGTGGTCGGAACTGATGGGGGTGTAGCTCAGTTGGGAGAGCGCCTGCTTTGCAAGCAGGAGGTCCTCGGTTCGAACCCGTGCACCTCCACCAAAGCTACTGGTGGTTACCACTGGGTTGAGTTAATTGCTTCGGTGAGTTTGCGCTAGCAATTGAGTTCGAGTAATCGCATTGCGAAAAGTGTTGGTCCGTAAAACCGGACGGGCTTGTAGCTCAGTTGGTTAGAGCGCATCCCTGATAAGGATGAGGCCGATGGTTCGAATCCATCCAAGCCCACCATTTTTATCTTGCATGGTACGAGTGAGTTTTTTAGAGGCCGAGTTTCCTCTGATTGATCTTTGATAATCGAGTAAAGACGTAAAAAGTATAATTTATATACAATCCTATGTTGATATAATAGCAATGCTTGGATTACGGTCCGAGCGATAGTAATAAATGCTGCAATATTACCATAAGAGTTGATAGTTGAGTGTATAAGTTAAACAGTTTTACATCCTTAACAAAATAGATAGGTGTAGAGTTAGTATAATCTATATTTATTTGCGGAAAAAGATTACAGAATTATTCTGTATGACATATTTATCGTGTTTGATTTAACAGCTCTTGTGAGTTTAGAAGAGTTGTAATCAAGATACTAAGGGTGTACGGCGGATGTCTAGGCGGTAGTAGCCGATGAAGAACGTGGCTTAACTGCGATAAGCTTCGGGGAGTCGTAAGCAGACTTTGATCCGGAGATCTTCGAATAACAGTATACTGAACACATAGGTATGCTGTGGGAACCAAGGGAACTGAAACATCTAAGTACCTTGAGGAACAGAAAGTAACAACGATTACCTGAGTAGCGGCGAGCGAAACGGTAACAGCCCAAACCATATACATGTAAGCACAGGGCGTTGTGTATGTGGGGTCGTGGGATTTTCATGCTGAACCTGAATAAGCATGCGTATCAATTGATGATAAAAGAATGGGGTGGAAACCCCAACCATAGAAGGTGACAGTCCTGTATTTGAAATCTGAGATTGGCGTAGAGAACACCCAAGTACGGCGGGGCACGGGAAACCCCGTTGGAATTTGCGAGGACCACCTCGTAAGGCTAAATACTTACTACCGACCGATAGCGCATAGTAGGGTGACTGAAAGATGAAAAGTACTCCGATAAGGAGAGTTCAAAGTACCTGAAACCGTATACCTACAAGCAGTCGAAGGCCTATGACTTGTCAGGCTGACGGCGTGCCTTTTGTATGATGAACCGGCGAGTTGCTGTATATGGCGAGCTTAAGCATCTTTGATGCGAAGGCGCAGCGAAAGCGAGTGTTAATAGCGCGACCTAGTCGTATGTAGCAGACGCGAAACCGTAGTGATCTATCCCAGTCCAGGTTGAAGCGAGAGTAAAATCTCGTGGAGGACCGAACCCACTAATGCTGAAAAATTAGGGGATGAGGTTGGGATAGGAGTGAAAGTCTAATCAAACTCGGAGATATCTCGTTCTCCCCGAAATATATTGAGGTATAGCGTCGAGTAACTATTCATTGGGGGTAGAGTACCGAATGGATGCGGGGGACCACCATCCTACCAACTCCAATCAAACTCCGAATACCAATGAAATTACCTCGGCAGTCAGACTATGGGGGACAAGCTCCATAGTCGAGAGGGAAAGAGCCCAGACCGCCATCTAAGGCCCCCAAATTATGCTAAGTGGAAAAAGGAAGTAGAGATGCTAAGACAGCTGGGATGTTGGCTTAGAAGCAGCCACCATTTAAAAAGTGCGTAATAGCTTACCAGTCGAGCATTTCTGCGCCGAAAATTAGCGGGACTCAAGCATAATGCCGAAGATGCGGATTTGATTTAACATGCGTGTTATTTCAAGTGGTAGGGGAGCGTACTATACGGATTGAAGGTACACCGAAAGGAGTGCTGGACAGTATAGTAGTGATAATGCCGGTATAAGTAACGATAAAAGGGGTGAGAATCCCCTTCGCCGCAAACCCGAGGTTTCCTGGGCAAGGCCATTCCTCCCAGGGTTAGGCGGGACCTAAGACAAGGCCGAAAGGCGTAGTCGAATGGACAGCAGGTTAATATTCCTGCCCCACTATTTGCGTTAGTTTACGGAAGGACGGAGAAGGCTAATTGCGGGTGGATCCGCTGGCTGGACCATGTAACGGCGTAGGCCGGGACGAGTTAAATGCTTTTCCCATCAGGCTGAGACCGGATGCCAAGAGCGTATGCTGTATAAGCCGCTGATGCCATGCTTCCAAGAAAAGTTTCGTAAATTGTAAATAGAGCCCGTACCGAAAACCGACACAGGTGGGTGAGGAGAGTATCCTCAGGCGCGCGAGAGAACTGTAGTTAAGGAACTCGGCAAAATGGATCCGTAACTTAGGGATAAGGATCGCTTTTGGCGGTGAAGGATTTACTCCGTAAGCTGCTGAGAGCCACAGCAAAGAGGCCCGAGCGACTGTTTACCAAAAACACAGGTCTGTGCTAACACGCAAGTGGATGTATACAGACTGACGCCTGCCCGATGCTGGAAGGTTAAGGTAAGTGGTGAGAGCTACGAACTGAAGCCCCAGTGAATGGCGGCCGTAACTATGACGGTCCTAAGGTAGCGAAGTTCCTTGTCGGGTAAGTTCCGACGTGCATGAATGGCGTAACGACTTGGGCACTGTCTCAACTGCAGACTCGGTGAAATTGTAGGAGTCGTGAAGATGCGACTTACCCGCAGCAAGACGGAAAGACCCCGTGAACCTTTACTATAGGCTAGTATTGGTAATTTATGTAGTTTGTGTAGGATAGGTGGGAGACTGTGATACAGGGTCGCTAGACCCTGTGGAGTCGTTGGTGAAATACCACTCTTTCTTCATGAGTTATCTAACCTGGACCCTTGAATCAGGGCTGGGAACAGTGCTAGTTGGGTAGTTTGACTGGGGCGGTCTCCTCCCAAAGAGTAACGGAGGAGTTCAAAGGTTCCCTCAGTACGGTTGGCAACCGTACGCAGAGTGTAATGGCACAAGGGAGCTTGACTGCGAGAGAGATATCTCGAGCAGGTGCGAAAGCAGGACATAGTGACCCCGCGATCCTGAGTGGAAGGGTCGTGGCTCATCAGATAAAAGGTACTCCGGGGATAACAGGCTGATCTCTCCCAAGCGTTCACAGCGACGGGGAGGTTTGGCACCTCGATGTCGGCTCATCGTATCCTGGGGCTGCAGTAGGTCCCAAGGGTTTGGCTGTCCGCCAATTAAAACGGTACGCGAGCTGGGTTCAGACCGGCGTGAGCCAGGTCGGTCCCTATCTGCTGTGGGCGTAGGATGATTGAAGAGAACTAACTTTAGTACGAGAGGACTTAGTTGGACATACCTCTGGTGTTTCTGTTGTACCGCCAGGTGCACTGCAGAGTAGCTACGTATGGAACGGATAAACGCTGAAAGCATCTAAGCGTGAAGCCAGCTCTGAGATTAGTCATCCCATGAGACAACTTATAGACTATGAGTTCGATAGGCCGGATGTGTAAGGGTAGTGATATCCTCAGCTAACCGGTACTAATCAGTCGATCGGCTTGATTACAACTCTTTTGAATTCACATTTAAGAGAGTGGTAATAATAAGCAAGCACAATGAAGACCGCATAAGGATGTTTGTTTAACAAAAACTCAACTGATATAAATTTAAGTTTTACCCTTTACTCGATTTGATTTTTTAGCCAGTACTGTCTCTCTATGGACAATGTAGATTGCAGTTACTTTAAGCTAGTCGGTTTTTCCGGCGATTATAGCGAAGAGGATACGCCTGTTCCCATTCCGAACACAGTAGCTAAGCTCTTCTGCGCCGATGATACTGTCTCGGGAAAGTAGGTCGTCGCCGGAATCTTATTAATAAAAGCATCCACCCATCAGGGTAGGATGCTTTTTTTTAATGGGATGTTGTGACGGAATTACTGAGACGAGTAGTGAAGTGCGTGAGCACGAACGTCTCGGTCAACCCGAGCCAGGGATGGCGAAGGGTAGATGAGCGAGCATTAGCGAGTCTCACCCGTAGGGCAAGGGCAGGATGCCCGCAGTCAGAGTAGGTCGTCGCGATATTAAATTGTACAGGGTAGATGAGTGTTAGTGAGCAAAGCGAAGGTGAGGTCATAGATGCCCCGCAGTCAGAGTAGGTCGTCGCGATATTAATTGTACAGGGTAGATGAGTATTAGTGAGCGAAGCGAAGGTCGCACATAGGAGGGGGGCGATCCAAGAAGTACAGTAAAAGGAAAATTTGTCTCCATTGCTGCTAGTTCGATTTTGTTAGGATCAAACATTCCTGCGCAATTTTGGCTTTAAGATTAGTGAGTCATTTTATTTTTGATTATATTTAAATGTTTGGTAATGTCACAATCTGTACTTAAACAAATTTTCTTTAGTACTTCAAAGCGAATCATTCTGTTCGAAATCTTATTTAATCCTTCAGAAGAAGCAAGTTTATATCGTTTAATACTATCAAACAAATATGTTAAATCTTTGCTATCAAATTGAATATCAAATCCATTTCGATATAGATTATAAACAGAGACAAAGGTAGTAAATTTATTAACAATTTCAGTTGAAATTGTGATGTCATTATTAATTAAATCAAAAATTAAACTGAAAAGTGAATATAGTTGAGTTTGTTTAACAATAAATGAAGTAGTCGTTGGATTAAAAAATAATTCTGCTAAATTCATAGCTTGTTGGACTAATTTCATATCTTTATTTTTATCTTTATATACCTCTTTTAAATCATCATAAATTTGATTAAGCCGATTTTGATTGCCTTGGTCGATAATTCCTTCTCTAGCTAATATAAGTAAACTGCTGCAATATTCAACATCCAACATTCTTCGGATTCGTGCAGGGCTAAAAATTTTATGTTTTGCCCAAAATGGGTTATTAGCAAGAATTTTCGAAACGTATCCAAATTTACTTGTTAAACTATTTCGTTTTTCTTGTGAATTTAGACTATATTCAGTTAAATTTAATCTTTCAAACATCTTTTTAATTGTTTCTTTTGAACAATTCTTATCAATTTCAATAATCGGCAGCTTATATGCCCAAAATTTTGATTTTACATCAGGAGGTAAATCCTTAAACATTAGATTACCATATTTTTCTTTTGAGTTATTTTCTTTTAATGAAGATTTTGTTAATTTATACCCATCATTACTGACAAAATCAACTATAGCAGAAATTCGTTGCTGACCATCAACAATATGCTTTATTGTATTCCCTGTTTCGGGGTCAACCGAACTATCCCATAAATAAATTTCTGGAATAATTAATTCTAATAAAATTGTTTCAATAAGTCTGATGTTATCTCGTGCAACCCATACTTTTCTGCGTTGATAAGAATCATCAATGATTAATTTACTTTCCTCAAACATTTGTGAAATTTCTTTTACAGTTTTAGTATTTCTATCATAAAGCATTATTAATCTCTTTATTTTTTAAATTATTTACGCAATCACTTATTGAAGACAAACTATATTCTTGTAGATCATCCCAGTTTCTGTATATTCTGTATGATATAGGATTTTTTATATAAAATTCACTTTGTAGCTTTTTATTGCATTTTGCCGAAATTTCTTGCCATCTTTTTCTACATTCTAAAATTATTCGTATATTGTGTTCGCAAATATAACCACGGTAAATGGATCTACTAATATATTTATAATGGTGTTTGTTTTTTAAACAGTAAGCAGATCTAAATGTTTTCCAAAATAATTCAAAGTACCTATTAGAAATAATTGCAATATCAAGGTCAGAAGGCTTTTCATCATCTGAAAAACTAAACTGTTTGAATTTTTTTTTGGGGTTTAAGCTAAAGCCAATTTTAGCGCTTCCAACCAATAAGATATTATTAAATTGTATATCTAAACTTGAACTAACAATTTGCTTGAAATCATCGTAGGCACAAGCAATATTATCGTTAGGAATATTTAAGACATTTTTAAAATACCAGTTATGTGACCTTAAAAAGTACTTATTATAAAAATCGATACTATTTAATTCAACTAGATCTTTTTTTATAGGATCAAACTTATCAGACACAACCATACTCCAAGTGTAAATTATTTACTTTATTATTACTTGATATTATCAAGTAGAAAATTTTTAATTTGTTGAGCAATTTGATAACTCATTAAATATGGGACACCATTTCCGATTGTTTTGAATTTATCAGTTAACGTTAATTCTGGATCAATAATAAAGTCTTTTGGCAATGATTGCAATGCTAAGGCTTCAGCAACTGATATTCTTCTATTTTTGTATGGATGAAGGTGAACTTCATTATTTCCATAAGCTACAGTCGGTGAATATCGCCATCTATGTAAGCGCTTATACGATTTTCCAGCAATTTTCCCTTCTGATATAGATTTAAATTTGAGTAATCCTTGCCTTGGTTTAAAATAGTCATTAGAATTTATATGTTCTAGCACACTATTTTTTTCAAACCAATATTGCACTGTTAGTTCTTTGAGAATTTCACGTGGACATTCCGAAACACTGTCAACTATGTATTTATTTGTTTTTGGCCATTCTATTTGTTGAATCAAATCAATATTATATTTTTGGTCGGTTCCCCAGTTAAAATTAGTTAATTTTATTTTAAAATCCTTTAATTCTCCGTTACAAACAGATCTATGAATTCCGAATAAAATTACTCTTTCCCTAAATTGTGGGACTCCGTATTCAAGTGAATTAATAAGTGTATCGGTTAGTAAATATCCTTTTCGTTTGAAAGCTTGTTTTAGTTTTTGATAAGATTCTTTATGCGCTTTAGTAACCCATAAACCCTTAACATTTTCTAGAAGAAAAAAATGAGGTTTATTATTAAATATCACTTGTTTGTAGCTATTTAATAATTTACCATTTTTTCCATTAATTCCTCTATTTTTTCCAGCAACAGAAAAATCAGGGCATGGAGGGCCACCAATAAAACCAATTATGTGAGATAATTTATCATTATTAACATGATGCATTAATTTTATTTTTTTTTGACCATGTAAAAAATCATTAATGTCACAATTATAAAAACCATATTTTGGCTCTATCAAATTCATAGATTTTCTTGCATATTTATATGCTTTTAGAAATGGTTTATAATATTCATTAACCATTTGAATTGAATAATTTGATTTTTCAAAGCCTAAGTCTAAAAAACCTGCTCCAGAAAAAAAGGAGTAAACACCAATTTTCATAAACACTTTCTATAAGTTCTAGTATTAATTTCGATAATTATATTATCTTATATTGTTGTTTCTTATCAAGAAAAATTTAATACTATTATATTAACATACTTTTGATGTGTGATATATAGGATTAAACGATATTGTTTTGGTTGTTATAGGTAAGGCGATCTAATTTTTTAGATAAAAATATGATTAATTTAAGGGGGACTTTAAACTATTCGAAATGGAGAAGAGGGCGTAGCCCGGAGCGGAATTTATAACTGAAACACCTTTTAAATATGCTTTCTTTGGAGTACGGTCGCTAAGTCTGCAATGGTGACGCCTATCATAACACATACAGCATACATATTAGCATTTATCAAACATATTCTATAATTTATGGTATATTACTGGATATTATTCACCAGTTATAATATCCAGCATCTAGGGAAAAGTAGGTCGTCGAGATATTAAATTGTGGCGGGTATATGAGCGAACTTTTGTGAACGCAGCCTGAGCAAAGCGAAGGTTATTAAGGTTTAAAAAAACATTGACTATATTGTTAACTTGGTGTACAATAACTGAGGTCAGACACAGGTATTGATAATTTTACTAAACTAAGGTTATTTTTCGAATGAATAAGGCTAATCGTATTTTAGAATCGCTATTTGTTGTTCATAACAAATTGAATGAAATTGCTGCGACGCCAAGAGATTTTGGTACTGGTGATTTATTGTATTATACTGAGATTCACACACTTGTTGTTATTGCCAAAAGACCAGGGATTAATCTGACGCAGTTATCCAAGAGTTTAGGGGTGTCAAAAAGTGCAGCTTCAAAGTTTGTTAAGAAACTTTTACATAAAGACTATCTTGTAAAGAGTAAAGCTGTTGATAATCAGCGCGAAGTGTTGTTTAATCTTACTCCAAAAGGGATATGTGCTTATCAGGGGCATGAATTATTTTCCGAAAAAAAATTTGATGATGTTTATAAACTTATAAAAAAATATAGCAGTGATTCTGAAGCGATTATTAGTTTTTTGGAAGAACTGGGAATCGCTATGACTAAGTTAAAATAAAAATTTTTAAAGTAATTGTTAACCTGGTTAATTATTTAAGGGGGGATTTCATGAATGAAAAAATACGAATAATGAGTGAAGAAAAAATACCATCTGCATTGTTGAAATTTGGGATTCCGGCAATTATAGGATTTCTTATTACAGCAATATATAATTTTGTGGATGCATTATTTTTAGGGCAGTTGGGAACTAATGTCATGGGAGCGGCAGCAGTTGTTTTTCCTATTACATTTTTGATGATAGGAATTGGTTTGCTTTTGGGAAGTGGTGCGGCTTCAGTTATTTCAAGGTTGTTGGGTAAGAAGCAGATTTCAACAGCCAGTCAGGCGGCTGCAATAGCAACGTATGGAAGTGTTGTTTTAGGTATTTTAATTATAGTATTGCTGCTAGCGTATTTAGAAGAGGCTATGACTTTTTTAGGTGCTACGCTCAATATTCTTCCATATGCTTTGGATTATGGCAGTATATTTATTAGCGGTTCAATATTCAGTATTTTGAATATTGTACTCAATCATATTGCTCGTGCGGAAGGAGCGGCAAAAACAAGTATGTCTATACTTATAGTTGGAGCAGTGTTGAATATTGTTCTTGATCCGCTACTTATATATACTTTTGAAATGGGAATACGGGGAGCTGCGATAGCTACTTTTGTAGCTCAAGGAGTAAGCACTCTGTTATTGATAAAGTTTTTTATTGGTAAGAATAGTATTTTGAGTCTATCAATTCGGAATCTTACGCTGTCTTCTGAGATTATTATTGAAATGGTAAAAATTGGTATTCCATACTGTGTTGCTCAATTGCTGGCAAGTCTCTCAATGGGGCTGATAAACTCCGCTGCAGCTCCATATGGAGAGTCTGCTGTGGCTGCGGTAGGGATTGCCACTAGAATTTTTGCTATCGGTATTTACGCGATGATTGGTTTTTCCAAAGGATTTCAACCTATCGCAGGTTACAATTATGGAGCAGAAAAGTTTGAGCGTTTGCAGGAATCAATTAAAATTTCTACTAGATGGACAACTTACTGTTGTATTTTTCTGGCGGTGATTCAGATTGTATTTGCAGATAAGATAGTTTCTATTTTTGCTGATGAAAAGGAAGTAATCGAAATTGCTGCTAGAACATTGATAATATATTGTCTTGTCTTTCCTTTCTTCGGATATCAGATTATTTATATGACACTATTTTTAGCTTTGGGAAAAGTAAAACAAGGATTTATACTGAGCTTGGGAAGACAGGGCATTTTTCTGATTCCGACAATATTTGTTCTGCCGAAAGTACTTGGTTTGAATGGAGTTATTTATTCGCAGCCTGTTGCTGATTTGTTGACTGTAATGTTGACTGCTTATTTTCATGCTAAATGGAAAGTTCCTGCAACAGTACCTGCTAGCTAGGGTATAGTTTTAAAAAGTATGGATAAGAAAAAAATTGGAGCTTTGTTCTGGCAAATTCTGCGTGGCTACACCACTTCGTCCTTGTCTGAATAATGATGATATTGTATATTCGTAAGTGGTATCACTAATGGGGGCAGATCATTACCATAAATGCTGTTGAATTAGGATTAGCTCTTAATGAATTCTGTTGTGTACACATGACCGACAATATGGACAGCTCAATAAATAACAATAGCATTGCTATATTTGAAAGAGAGCTTTGCGACGCTACTTCACCACACACAAGATGTTATGTTATGCAAAGATTTCGGTACGTGTTAAATCTGCTTTGTGGACAAAGTAATCGAGCACACATGTTGCAAAACTCAAACATTCCAGAATTTACCGATCATTTTGGCGCATTTTTACAAGACGACAAATACTATAAAAGCCGAAAACTTGGTTTGTTTAATAAATTAGTAGGAGTCATAAATTGTATTAGTTAAGACTTTATCTGAATTGGCTTCGAAGTATAATGTTCTTCCAAATCAAATAAGGCAATGGGAAATGGAGCTTCGTAATAAGTTACCTCTAATGAATAATTATAAAAAGTGAGCTAAGGTGAGGTGGGTGGGCGGTGTGCTGAGAAGGCGTGAGGGTGCGCTTGATTGTGGGCAGGTGTGGATAATTACAGCTTGTCGGGCTGTAAATTGTATATTGTTCACGGGAGGGGCTGGAGCGGTAGTCTTACTTGGGCAGCGTAATTCTTATTTGCCGGGTTATACTTGTGTTAGCCAAGATTACTTCTCCAGTTGTTCGACGGCGGCGACATCTTTTTGGGCATCTATTGTGTGGAGCTTGGCGGCGGTGAGGGTGTCCGGCAGGTAGATCTCAATTAAATCAAGGGTTGTGGCCTGAACCTGTAGCTTGCCGGACTCCACCCCGAAGAGGTGTCCGCCCTTGGTCTTGTCTGTAGAGAGAAAGTGCAGGTGGAAACCGCTGACATTCAGTCCGCTCATATACGCCGGGAAGCGGAAACCGACAATATACCCCGATATCACCTCTTCCTCAAAGATCGCCTGCTTTTTTACCACCTCGGTCAGCGGTGGGTAAGGTCTGGTCTGCGCCGGAACACTCCGGTAGGCGAGCTCTGTGAAGTTCCCCTCGATACAGAACAGGACAGGCTTATTCTGTTCTGGAAATCTTCTATTGAGTTCGGACTTGAGCTCCTCCAAGCCGCCGCTGAAGGCTAGCGCAATTTTCTCTTTGGCATCGGCGGTAGCGACATTGGCAAAGGGGGTTGTCCCGGAGTGGACAACATAGACCTTGCCGTCGACCCGTCCCTGATAGATCACTCCATCCCAGATTATCATCTCCCCGTCAAGTTTGTCAAAGGTTCCAAGCCCCATATTACCCTTGGTCAAGAGCTGCTGCAGGTTTACGGTACCGTCATATTCTCCGGCCATTAAAGCTTGCAGGGTTGAGACCTGATACAGGGAGTGGGTCTCCGGCTCGGCGCCAAAAGCTGTTGTGAAGAGTAGAATTAAGAGAGCCAGGGTGGTCTGAGGTAGTAGCTTGGGCATTTCATCCTTTCGGTTTGAGGTCTGTGCCTCGCTGGAGTAATAGTGTCGAAAAATTGCAGCTCGGTTTGGAGCTTATTATTACTTATGATGTACGCATCATTGTATCGCCCCGTAAAATTGCAAACGCTGGTGGTACATATGGGCAAAAATTCTTCCGCTACAGGGCAATGCGAGGTTAGTTTTAGTTGGGGATTAGGGGTATTGTAGCGTATTTTGCCAGATATGTATGCGGAAAAAATGATTTTTTCTTGCTGCTTTTAGAGGTGAACGGGAAGAGAGTTATGGCTGTTGTGGTGCGGTATGACCGTTGAAGATTAAGGTCATCTTGCATAAATTTGTTCGGTTACTCGGCAGGTGATTGTTAGGCAGGGCTAATTTTGTTATATTATACAAGAAAAAATTGAGATAGGGGTTGATTTGCTAATGATATTGCGTTATCATTAGCAGAAAGCTGATTGGTTAGTGTAATTATTATTTGAAGACTGATTATAGACTGGAGATGATGATGAAATTGAGTAAATTTTACCGGTGGGTGTTGGTATTGGTGGTGTTCGGTGTTGTACTCGCGACTAACTCGTTTGCCGCAGCTGAGAAGCTCAAGGTATATGTAAGTATTGTGCCGCAGGAGTATTTTGTCGAGCGCATCGGCGGGGACAGGGTTGAGGTCAAGGCGTTGGTGCAGCCGGGGGACAGCCCTGCCACCTATCAGCCGACACCGCAGCAGATTGCGGGATTAGCTGGAGCTGAGTTGTATTTCCGTATTGGTGTACCCTTTGAAAAGGGATTTATGCCCAAGGTCGAGTCGCTTAATTCCGGGCTTAAGGTGGTGGATACGCGCGCAGGGGTCAAGCTCAGGACAATGAAGGGTAAGCACGGTGGTGCGGATAATCCTAATGCGGTAAAGGATCCACATATCTGGCTCAATCCGATGTTGGTCAAGATTCAGGCAGAGACCATTGCTGAGGCTTTGATTCAGGCCGATCCGGCAGGAAAAGCCGAGTATACCAGAAATTGTCAAGAGTTCTGTGCTGACCTGGATAAGCTGGATAGTTCTTTGAAGAAGGAACTTAAACCGGTTAAGGGCGAAATGTTTATGGTATTTCATCCGGCTTGGGGCTATTTTGCCGATGAGTATGGATTGGTGCAGGAAGCGATCGAGCTGGAAGGAAAGAACCCAACCGCTAAGCAGCTGGCCAGGTTGATTGAGCAGGCGCAAGCAGAGCAGGTCAGGGTTATCTTTGTGCAACCGCAGTTCAGCAAGGCGGCGGCGGAAAATGTAGCTGCGTCTATAGGCGGTGTGGTGGTATCGGTCAACCCGTTGAGCCGGGATTATATCAATAATCTTAAAAACGTCGGAGAAAAAATTGAAGCGGCTCTCAGTAAGCAGCAGAAGTAGTACCGTTTTGATCCGGTAGCGATGAAGGAAAGGTTGTGAGCAAAAGCGCTAAAAAGAAGAAAACAGAAATTGTTTTAAATTATAAGGATGTTTGTTTCGCCTATGATCAGCGAGAGGTTCTGCACAATATCAATCTGCAGATACGTAGTGGTGATATGGTGGCGATTGTCGGTCCTAACGGGGGTGGTAAGAGTACGCTGCTCAAGCTGGCACTTGGGATTATTCGCCCGCTGCGGGGCAGGGTCGAACTCTTCAAGCAACCGCTCAGCAAGCAGCTGATAAAGCGAACCGGGTATGTACCGCAGAGTATTGCTTATGACGCAGCCTTTCCGGTAAATGTTTTGGACGTGGTGTTGATGGGGCGGGCGGAGCGGCATCTCTGGGGAAGGTATGACCAGGCGGATCGAAGTGCGGCGTATGCGGCGCTGGAAGATGTGGAGTTACTGCACCTGGCGCGGCGTCCGTTCAGCCAACTCTCCGGGGGGAGAAGCAGAGAGTCATGATTGCGCAGGCGCTCTCAACTCAGCCGGAGCTAATCTTCCTGGATGAACCGACAGCAAATGTTGATACCGCTATCGAGGCTAAGATATTCAGCCTTCTGGCGCGCTTAAAGGAGACCTTGACTATTGTCCTGGTCTCCCATAATCTGAATGTGGTCACCCGTTACGCGTCACAGGTAGTCTGTGTAAATCATGTGTTGACTCAGATGGAACTCCCGGAATTGACCCAAGATTCACATCATACGCGAAACTATAAGAACATGCTTGTGCTTCAGCATGATCCATCTTGTCCGGTAATTGATCCTGCTGATAGGTTGCAGACGCCGCACCGGGAAGCGCTGAGAGGAGAGAAGAGGGATTGAGCACGTTTTTTACAGATTTATGCAATTTTACCTTTCTGCAATATGCTTTTATTGCCGCCTGCTTTACCAGTATCTGCTGCGGCATAATCGGCAGTTATACGGTGGTGCGCAAGACCACTTATGTCGCTGGGGCTATTGCGCATTCGGTGCTTGGAGGTATGGGAGCGGCAAAGTACCTCCAGGTGGTATATGGGATTGCATGGCTCAGTCCGCTTAGCGGCGCGGTAGTGGCAGCTATGCTCGCAGCCTTGATTATCTCGCTGGTGACGCATTACGGCAAGGAGCGCGAGGATACGGTGCTGAGCGCTATCTGGGCTATCGGCATGGCGACAGGCATCTCCTTTATTACCGCGACTCCGGGGTATTATGAGGATTTGATGAGCTATCTCTTCGGTAATATACTGATGATCAGCAGCGCGGATATCTACTATATCGCTTCTCTGGATCTGGTTATTGCTCTGCTGGTATTTATGTTTTATTATAAGTTTCTGCTTGTCAGTTTTCAGCCTGAGACGGCACGCATACGCGGGATCAATACCGCATTCTATAATACCTTGCTCAATCTGTTGACCGCGCTGAGTGTGGTCATTCTGACGCAGGTAGTGGGGTTGGTAATGGTTATAGCGATGCTGACTCTGCCGGCGGCGACGGCGAGTAGGTTCTCTGCCCGGCTCTGGCGGATAATGCTGATTGCTACCCTCTTGTGTCTGCTACTTACATGGGGTGGGATAATAGTCTCGTACAGTCTGGAACTGCCGACTGGGGCAACCATAATTGAACTGGCGGGAGGATTATATCTGTTGCTGATAGGTGTAAAATACGTA
>CAUVYI020000025.1:0-317086 GCA_963556115.3 Planctomycetota bacterium
CAATTTGGGTCAGGGTCTTTTCATCAAGATCCGCGGCGGTGTCCACTTTACGCGTCATGAAAAACTCTTTGACCATCATTTCGCCCGCGCCCACACCTACGGTATAAATTGTGGCGTTGTATTTCTTCGCGATTTTTGCAGCTTCTATCGGATCTAAAACACCCGCGGTATTTCCGCCGTCACTGAGTAAAATCATCACGCGCTGCGGCGCATCACTATCGACAAACGTTTTGGTTCCTAGACCAATACCGTCACCCAAGGCGGTTCGTTGCCCAACTAAGCCAATCACTGTTTGGTTAATTTGTTGCATGACCGTGTCTCGGTCCGCCGTTAATGGGGTTTGCAGATAAGCGTGGTCACCGAACAATACCACACCTAAGCGATCCCCTTTACGCTTCGCCACAAAATCAGATAAGACTTTTTTCACGGCGGTAAGCCGGTCGGTAAACTCACCGTTTAAGTTCATGTCTTCTTTTTGCATCGAGACGGAAAGGTCAACCACTAACATTAAGTCTCGGTATTTCGGTTGAAACTCTATCGGTTGACCGAACCAGACTGGTCGCGCGCAGGTGATGACTAACAAGACCCATATGGCAAGGGACAATGCTTTTTGCAGCCATTGTTTTGGTTTTCTGCTGTGTGTATTGTCCGGTAAATAAGCCAGTTTAATCTCTGCTTGCTGGCTTTCTTGCGGCAGCAGTTTGTAAACAAGCAAGGGCAGGGGCAGTAAAAACAGTGCCCACCACCAGACAAATTCAATATTCAACCATTGGCTAAGGCCGGTTGCTAAGGTTGGTTCAGTCACGGGTGTTGGCCTTTTTCTTCGGTGGCAAAGCATGGCTTACCCAGAAAACACAGTCTTCAATTAAATCCTGATTTTGTCCCTGAGAGGGTTTCTGATACAAGGCGGTCTGCCACTGTTGCTGTTTATCTGTAAATCGACTCTCTTCGGTATGACTATCTAGAAACTCATACCAAGCTGCACCAGTGAGAGGGGCAATCTCTTCGCGAGGAAAGTAGCTCAAAGCCGCCTGACGTAAGATCTCTAAAGCGGAAGACGGGGTATGAGGTGTGACAGATTTTATCAGCAGCGTTAAGGCAGTTCTTTTTGCGAGTAGACGTTTAGTGCGCCACTTGAAGTAAAGGTATACGCCTAAAATAGTCAGGACAATACCTGCGATGAGTGCCCACCATCCCCAAGCGAGTGGGAACCAATCTGGAGCATTAGGTAAAATCAAAGGTTCAAGGTTAAGGCTTTGGTTATTTGTTGTCATTGTTATTACTGCTATTTGAATAAGGCTTGCTAGCTTAGTTGTTTGAGTAGTGGAGAGCCACTTGACAGGCTGTTAAATGGAATCGCCATCGAATGACATAGCTGCTTGATAGTCTCTTGGTGTGCCGAAAAATGCGATTCGAGCTCGCTACGTTCCCCTTTAGAACCAAAATTAAACCACTGACTACGACGACCATCAGACGCTTTAACCTGACCTCGGAAGTCCGTCTCTCCTCGTTCTAATGGATCAAAAAACTGAATGGCTCTAACGGTGTTGTGTTGTTTGAGCCGACGTAGCTGGGTCAATTCATTTTCGCCTGTTTGTGAAAAGTCACTGAGCAGAATCAGCTCACTGCCTTTTGGGGTTAACGTATGCAGTGTTTCGAATACTTGAGAATAAGACATAGAACGGCGTCCATTTGTTTCTATCGCTGATAGCTGTTCATTATGAGTATTGATAATGGCATTTAGGATCCTCAGCCCCTGCTTTTGTAATGAAGAGGGACGGAACTCCAGGCACTGATGTCCATTATCAATGACGGCCCCGATGCGGTCTTTCTTCGCTAAGGTTAACCAGATTAATATACTGGCGAAGTGGGCCAACTGTACGGACTTCAATACATAACGCGAGCCAAAGTGAAGACTAGAGCTCAAGTCAATGTAGATAATCACCGCTTGCTCTTTGTCTTTGGCGAACAACTTCGTGTGTGCTTTGCCTGTGCGCGCGGTGACTCGCCAATCAATACTACGGATATCATCTCCGGCTTGGTATTGGCGTACTTCCATAAAGTCCATGCCGCGACCTTTTTGGCGGCTGGTATGGCTCCCGCTCATCTGTGACCAAAGACTTTGTGCTGGTGGTAACCATCGGATCGATTGAGTCCGATGATGCAGAAGCTCTTCTAAGTTTAATGTCACCCCATTTGCATGAGGTGGCAATGGCTGTGTTGCAGACATCTTGCTCACCTGTTTTACGCGCTGCCAACAAGGTTAAGTAACTTGTCAATGACTTGGTTTGCACTGATGCCTTCTGCCTGCGCATGGTAGCTCAGTAGTAAACGGTGACGCAGAACGGGATATACTGCGCAGCTCTTAGTTAGTTGTTGGGTAAGCTGTTACAGGGTGAAGGTCTGTTAGGTTGCTGGAGGCGTTATATGATCCTGTTAGGAGGGTGACGTTTGCTGGCGTGGGGGCATTTCAGTTATTATGAATTTGCGACAGGCGGGGCGATTAATTAACTTGACATCAGTAGAATAATTTTTTATAATATAGTTGCCTTATTGGTAAACAAGGAAACTATGCAAGGGTTTTGATGACCTTCCCGGTTAAAAGCGGGTAGGGGTATAGAAGAAAGGAGGAGATGTGATGACGGATTATTGCTGGTGTCCCAAGGCTGAGTGTCCCAACCACGGTAATTGCCAGGCTTGTGTGCTCAAGCACCGGGCGAAGAATGAGGTGCCGTCCTGCTTTTTTGGGAAGGTCGAAGAGAGGGTTGCAGATAAGTCATATAGCAATTTTGCTAGACAGCAGAGGGCTGAATAGGCAGGGCTGCGCAGATATAAGGAGATAATAATGAAGATACAGGTATTGGGGGCAGGCTGCCCTAAATGTAAAGCGTTGGCTGAGCTTACTGCCGAGGTGGCGCAGGAGCTGGGGTTGGATTATGAGCTGGAAAAGGTTACCGATCTTGCCGAGATAATGGAGTTTGGGGTTATGACTACCCCGGCACTGGTCGTTGATGGTAAGGTAGTGCATGCAGGTGCGGTACCGTCAAGGGGTATTTTACGGGAGATGCTGGCTTAGGAGAGGGCGAGTTATGAGCTGCAAAAAGCTGCTAAAAGTACTGCTACTGGTGGTCTTTTTTGTGATCTGTATTGCTGCCACTGCACAGCGGGCTGGCGCCGGGGAACTCAAGGTAGAGAGTAATGAGAAGATTCTGGTATATTATTTTCACGGGAAGGCCCGTTGTGTCACCTGTATGAAGATCGAGGAATTGACCGCTGAGGCGGTGAAAGAGACCTTTGGTAAAGACTATGCGCAGAACCGGGTGGTGTATAAGTCTGTCAATGTGGATGAAAGGGCGAATGAGCACTTTATCGCAGATTTTCAGCTTATGGTGAAAAGTGTGGTTATCGCCAAAGAGGTGGACGGTAAGGAGGTGGCCTGGAAGCGTTTGGATAAGGTCTGGCATTATTATTCGGATCCAAAGGACTTTTTTGCATATTTTACTGCTAATGCGCAAAAAATTCTTGAAGAAAGGTAAAGGAGGTAGGTTTGTCTGAGTTAATTATTCCGATGATATCTGCGCTGTGGCTGGATATACTGACCTCTATCAGCCCGTGCCCCTTAGCGACTAATATTGCGGCAATCTCTTATATCGGCAGGCGTGTCGACAGCCCGGCAAGTGTGCTCAAGACCGGGCTGCTCTATGCTCTTGGCCGAGTTTTGACCTATATCATTATTGCTTTTATTCTTGTCAAGAGCTTGTTGGCATCGGCACCAATATTTGTCAATAACCTGCAGAAATACATGATTTTAGTTCTGGGGCCGATTATGATTCTGGTCGGGTTAATTCTGCTCGGAGTAATTACCTTCAATATCAAGGGCAGGGGAATAAGCGAAAAACTCCAGCGAAAGGCCGAGTCGCTCGGAGTATTGGGAGGAGGGCTGCTGGGGATACTCTTTGCTTTATCCTTCTGCCCGACCTCGGCGGCCTTGTTCTTCGGATCGTTAATTCCTAGCGCTCTGGAGCATAACTCCAGCATAATTTTGCCGTCGCTCTACGGCATTGGTACCGGGCTGCCGGTTATCTTCTTTGCGGTTATGCTGGCTATGGGAACGAATATAGTGTCAAAGGTCTTTAATAAGGTGACGGCCTTTGAGATCTGGGCACGCCGTCTGACAGGGATAGTCTTTATCGGTATTGGCATATATTACACATTAGTCTATACAATTTAAAACTCATTGTTCGGCAATACCGTTGTAACCGGTGCTGGTATAATTGTATACTGGGAACAAACGGTCGGAATAACGGGAGAGAATTATGGAAGGTGATACAGGAGCAGAGATAGGCTTTTTTGAGAAGTATCTGTCGCTTTGGGTCTTGCTGTGTATGGCTATCGGTATCGGCGTGAGTTTCTTGTTGCCGGGGATACCGGGCTTTCTCAGTAAGTTTGAGTATTATAATGTGTCGGTACCGGTATCGGTGCTGATCTGGCTGATGATCTATCCGATGATGCTGAAGATTGACTTTTCCAGTGTGCAGAATGTCGGGAGGAATCCGCGTGGACTGGTTATTACCTGGGTGGTCAACTGGTTGCTCAAGCCGTTTACCATGTTCGCGTTGGCGTATCTCTTCTTCAATTATCTCTTCGCGGCACTCATCCCGTCGGAGCTGGCTAATGACTATCTGGCCGGAGCCATACTCCTGGGGGCGGCACCGTGTACGGCGATGGTCTTTGTCTGGAGCCATCTGACTAGGGGGGATCCCGCGTATACCCTGGTGCAGGTCGCCTCCAACGATCTGATCATCCTTTTTGCCTTTGCGCCGATTGTCGGACTCTTACTGTATCTGGGGAATATCTCGGTGGCGAGTGTCGGGATTCCGTGGGGGACGCTCTTTCTCTCGGTGGTGCTGTTCGTGGTGATTCCGCTACTTGCCGGGTCTGCTTCACGCGTACTGATAATCCGGGCACGGGGCAGAGAGTACTTTGAAAAGGTATTTATCAAGAAATTCGATAATATTACGATTGTCGGGCTCCTGTTGACCCTGGTCATTATCTTCTCCTTCCAGGGTAAGACGATTATCGAGCAGCCACTGGATATCGTGCTGATCGCTATACCGCTGACCATCCAGACCTTTCTGATATTCTTTGTCGCTTATTTCTGGGCCAGAGTCTGGCGCTTGCCGCATAATATAGCTTCGCCGGCGGCGATGATCGGGGCGAGTAATTTCTTTGAACTCTCGGTGGCGGTGGCGATTGCAATTTTCGGGATCAGCTCGCCGGTGGCGCTGGCGACGATCGTAGGGGTGCTGGTTGAGGTGCCGGTAATGCTGACGCTGGTAAGGATCGCCAATAAGACTACGCGCTACTTTGAAAATTAGGATGGGAGAAGGGTGAGTAGCATGAGTATGCTTAAATTATTACGCCGCTAGGCTCAGTGGTAGTTTGCGGCGAAAGCGCTTGACGCAAGGTTTAGAGGCCAGAATGAGTTGGTTGCAAAAAGAGAAAGATGGTTTATGTTGAAACAGTCATATTTGACGCTGTTAGTTGGTGTGATTTTGAGGTTGCTGGTTACTAATGGGTATAGTGCCGAAGCTTCGGTAGAGCCTAAGTTGGAAGACTTCTCATTTCTGCTTCTGGATATTCGCTCTCCTGAGGAGTATGAGTCGGGGTATTTTGAAAAATCGATAATTGTGCCGCCGGAGCGGGTGAAAGAATTCTTCAGTACCCGGAGGATCCCGGAAAAGACAATAATTATACTCTACTGTTTGACCGGGAGTCGCTCCGGTTTTGCTCTTATTCAAGCCAGGGGGGTAGGAATTAAGAATGTGTATAATGCCGGCGGCTTGCGGGAGATGCAGGTTATCTATAATAAAATCGCGCCTAATAGGATAGTCGCGGTGGACGCGCTTACGGATACAAAGTAAAAGGAGATATTATGAGTTGTCAAGGTAATTGCAGTAAGGGTAATAGCCCAGCCCAGACATTGGTATTCTCGTGTTCTGGAGCCGCAGATGTCGGGGAACTGGCGGATAGAGCGGCGCGGGAGTTGAGCAGACGCGGCTTCGGTAAGATGTTCTGCCTTGCCGGAGTGGGAGGGCAGTTGCCGAGCTTTATCGAGATGACCGGAAAGGCGCAGAATGTACTGGCAATTGACGGCTGCCCGGTGAGTTGCGCTAGAGTGATTTTGGAAAATTCCGGTATCAAAGATTTTATTCACCTCGAACTATCTACCCTTAAGCATGTGAAGGGCGCTACGGCTATAACCCCAGAGAGTATCAATGACGTGTGCGCGGAGTGTAGTAAACTGATCTGATTGTGCTTGTTGAATTTAGCTGAAGGGTGTTGTTGGTGTCTATCCTCAGAGGATTATTCTGCTGCGCTGTATGTTGAGAATTAGCTCTTTATGCCTTGCCTGGGTGATGGCAAGGCACTTTTTTGGGGGGTAGGGGCGGGAGGTTGCATGTAGTTGTGATTTCTTGTGGCTGATGTGTAGGTATATCCCTTGGGGGTAGAGAGTTAGGCGTTTTATGGTGGTATCTACGGGGATATTTTATAGATAAATTATAGCTCTAAAATAATTGGAATAATCATCTCTGCAAGCCTAAATTTTCGAGAATTGTATTGACAAAGTTATGTTTGCGAATATAAATTAGTGCAAGCTAATAAGTGTAAAGATTGCTTAGTTTGTTGTGGTTGTGTAATTCGTGGCATGGTTATGGAATATAATACAGTCAGGGTAGAATAAGAAGAGGAAGACTATGAGTACGATGATGACAACACTGGCCGATCTGCCGCATGGGGAGAGGGGAATTGTCCTGGCCTTCGACGGCGGTATTGAGTTTCAGCAACGGATTACCAGCCTTGGGATCTATGTCGGGTGTGAGGTCGAGGTTGTTGGTGGCGGCGCGGGTGGAGGAATCCTGGTGGCGGTGGGGGATTCGCGAATTGCACTCGGCTGCGGCATGGCACAGAAGATAATATTGGCGTAGCCGCCGGGAGTAACTACTATGCTCGAAATATAGTAGTTTTTTTGTGAGCAGGCGGTTAGGCTGGTCTAAGATAGTTTATGATGGTTAACTGGCGTGAGCCGGTATTAAGCAAGAGGTGGGTGGATGATACTTAGTGATTTGAAGACGGGGCAGAAGGCGGTGGTGGTGGATGTGCTGGTGGAGGGGCAGGGGATGCAGCGGCTCCTTGATATGGGATTTGTCGAAGGGACGGAGATAACAATTATTCGGAATGCGCCGCTACTGGATCCGATAGATCTCTCGGTGCGGGGCTGTCAGATAGCACTACGCTTGAATGAGGCCAAGGGAGTGGAGGTGGAGCTGGTATGAGCGAGGTAAAAAAGAAGCGAAACAAGCTTATCGCTCTAGCTGGGCAACCGAATTGCGGTAAATCTACGACCTTCAATCTACTCACTGGAGCCCGGCAGCATGTGGCTAACTATCCAGGAGTGACGGTAGAGAAGAAAGAGGGAAAATATTCGTATTGCGGCGAAAAGATAGAGGTGGTGGATTTGCCGGGTACGTATAGCTTGACCTCGTATACGCAGGAGGAGAGGGTAGCGCGAGACTTTATCCTGCTGGAGAAACCGGATTTGCTGGTGGCGATAGTTGACGGCTCGAATCTGTCTCGGCATCTCTATCTGATATTTCAACTGCTGGAGATGCGTTTGCCGCTCTTGTTATGTGTCAATATGATTGATATCGCCCAGAGGCGAGGAATTGTTATCCAGGTTGAGAAGTTAAAAGCCGCTCTCGGGGTTGAGATAATCCTGCTCAATGCCAAAGAATCTCGGGGAAGAGAGGATTTAAAATCTGCTATAAACCGGGCGCTTGCGGCTGGAGCGGAAGGGGTACGTGATTTTGCCCTTGATTATGGGGCGGAACTCAATACGGCGGTTGCGGAACTCAGCGCTATGCTTGGTGAAAACGCACACTTGCAGCAGGATTTCTCGCTGGAGTGGTTGGCGCTGAAGCTGCTGGAGAATGATAGTGAAGCCCAGCGCTTATTGGCGCTTCATGCGGTGGGTGAGCTTGAACAGCGGGTAACTGCGTATATTGCCGAGCTGCGGGAGCGTCTACAGGCGCAGAAGAAGCTGCCGGAAAAGATAATCGCTACGGCACGTTATAAGCGTTCCGGTGAGATTATAGATACCTGTGTGCAGAAGCCGGAGAAAGCCGGCAGAACCCTGACCGATAGGATTGATGCGGTTGTGCTGCACCGGGTATTTGCGCCGGTATTTCTCGCTATTGTGCTCTATGTCTTTTATCAACTGGCCATGACCTTCGGGACGTATGCCTCCGACTCTTTATTTCCGTATATCGGTATGCTCAAGGTCTGGGCGGCAGAGCTCTTTACGCAGACCGATCCGCTACGAAGCAGCTTGCTTAGCTCACTCGTTGTCGATGGGCTGGTCGGGGGGATTGTGGCTATTCTGTATTATGTGCCGCTGTTCTTTATTCTCTTTGCGCTGTTGGCGTTGATGGAGGATTCGGGGTATATGGCGCGAGTGGCGTTTATTCTGGATAGAATCCTCCGTTACTTCGGTTTGCACGGGCAGTCGGTATTGCCGATGATCCTCGGGGGGGTGGTGGTCGGCGGTTGTGCGGTGCCGGGGGTGATGGCGACGCGGGCGATGAAGGATGAGAAGGCACGGCTGTTGACTATTCTGATTATGCCGCTAATGAATTGTTTGGCCAAGTTGCCGTTCTTTGTGCTGATGGTCGGACTGTTGATCCCGGCAGGTGCGGGACTCTATGTCAAGGGCTTTATGGTCGTCGATTATCAGGGACTGACGCTATTCGGCTTATCTGTCTTTACCTTTGTGCTGGCACTGCTTATCGCCAAGCTCTTCAGCAAGACTATTATTAAGGGGGAGTCGGCGCCGTTTGTCATGGAGCTGCCGGTATATCACTTACCGACAGTCTCCGGGGTGCTGCGCCGGGCGGTTGAACGGGTCTGGGTATTTCTCAAGAAGATTGTGACGGTGGTGGCGGTGGTACAGGTTGGGGTGTGGTTCTTTGTAACCTTTCCAGGGATCGGCTTCAAGCAGGAGGCAGATTTTGATCATAAGCTTCAGGCGGCGCAGGAGACGTTGGTGGCTACGGCAGGGATCAAGGGCACGCCGTATGCAGCTCTGGCCAATACTGCAAGTTTGGAGCGGATTGTAGATCTAGGGCAGGTACTTAAAGATGGTAAACCGGTGAATGTGGCAGAGCAGGTACCGGCGCAGCAGGCAGGTATGCTCTTGTTGGTTGCGAATAATGGTAAACTCCCGGACGGGAAGGTTGATAAGGTGGCCAAGCGTTTCGCCAAGGCGCTCAAGAAGTATCAGCGGGAGGTGACCAAGTTGCGGATTGCACGCAAGAAGTTACAGATTGATGATAGCTTTGCCGGGATGATCGGGCGAGGACTTGAGCCGGTAAGCCAGGTTGCGGGATTCAACTGGAGAATGAATATTGCGATTATCGCTTCGTTTGCGGCCAAGGAGAGCTTGGTGGGGACACTCGGAACGATCTATAGTGTGGAGGATAAGGATGCTTCAGGACGGCATAGTTCGGAGAAGCTGTCGGCATCGCTGGCCGCTACCGAAACCGATTGGGGCGTATGGCATAAGCTTGCGATTATCCTCTTTATCGCCATGTTCCCGCCGTGTCTGGCGACGATAATCGTGATTAAAAATGAGACCGCGTCTTGGAAATATGCACTCTTTGCGTTTACGTATCCGATAGTATTTGGGTTTATCCTGGCGGCACTGGTATTTCAGATAGGTACGCGGTTGGCTGCCTGAGAAGATAATTGAGAAAGGGAAGAAGAATGAAGTTTCATAAGCTGCAGCTCTGTCTGCTAGGGATATTGGTTATGACGGCGTCGGCGCTGGCACATAAGCCGTTACTATCCGTGGATGATAATGAAGACGGAACCATCTATATCGAAGTCGGATTCTCGGACGGTTCGTCCGGCTCCGGACATGATCTGATCCTCAAGGATAATAGTGGAAAGGTACTCAGTGAATACAAGGTGCCGTCTGAGAGCTTTATGGATGTGCCGATGCCGGGGGTGCCGTATAGCGTGACCTTTGACGCCGGACCTGGGCATCGCGTGACCGTGGACGGACCTTTCTCCGAACCTGTAGCGGCTGAAGAGACCGCTGCGGAACCTCAGGGAGTTGAACCTGCGGCTACGGCGGAGAAGCAACCTGTGGCCGCGCCTTCGCCTGAGGGCGTTTCAGCTCCAGAAACAGTGCAACCGGCACCAGTAATGGCTCAGCCTGCGGCGTTGCAACCGCTGGTGGTGACCACTCAGGCAGCTGGGGAGAGTGTCGGCCCAGGGTTTAATATGGCGTTCAAGATGTTGCTGACTACTAATATTGTAATTGCGGTGGTGCTGGCGTTTATCCTCGTGCTTTTGGCGTTCTGGCTCGGGTATGGCATTGGCAGTAAGAGAAAATAGATCGACTTGTTAGTTGGTAGATGGCTATTTGTTATGGTTTATAAAGGAGGATTTTGGTTATGAAGAATTTACGTAAAATTACTTTGGGGTTGGCAGCATTCGCTCTGCTGTGTTCGGTGAGTCTGGCTCACTTTCAGATGATTTATACGCCTGAGGGAGTGGTTGGTTCGTCAAAGCTGCCGCTCAAACTGATCTTTACCCATCCGTTTGCTGCCGGACATACAATGAATATGGGTGCAGATCAGGATGGTAAGGGCAAGGCACCGCTCAAGTTCGGCGTTATGACCCAGAAGGGTGAGGATGAGCCGGAAGTGACCGATCTCAAAGCTGATCTCAAGCCGATAACCTTTACCAGTCTGGAGAATTCCGGCAGTGGTTATGAGCTTGATTACAAGGCTAAGGGGATGGGAGATTTTGTCTTCTTCTGTGATCCGGGTCCGTACTTTGAAGCGAGTGAGGATGCGTATATCGAGCAGGTAACCAAGGTGATTATCAACAAAGGTGGGGCAATGACCTGTGTCTTTGAAGATGTACCGGGTCTGCCAGTGCAGATCAAGCCGCTGGTGCGTCCGTATGCGCTCTGGACCGGGAATGTGTTCCGCGGTGTAGTGCAGCGCTGGGACGAGCAGTCCGGTGCGTATGTACCGGTACCGTATGCTGAGATTGAAGTAGAGTTTGCCAACCATGAGATCGACATGAAGGGCAATAAGTTTGAGGAAAACGCGGCTGCTGAGGCACCGAATGATGCTTGTGAATGTCAGACTATTCTGGCGGATGCGAATGGTCAGTTCTCGTATGCTCTGCCGAAAGCCGGGTGGTGGGGCTTTGCGGCGCTCGGCGCAGGCGGAGACTTGGAATATAAGGGTAAGCCGCTCTCAGTGGATGCAGTTATCTGGGCTTATGCGTATGATATGAAGAAGTAAGAAAAACTCCACTCACTAGTAGGGTATAGTTGGCTTCACAACACTTTGAAGCCAGCTATATTTTTTTATAAAGTCTGTGTATGCGTATAGAGCAGGGTTACTTAAATATAGAATATGGAGAAATAATGATGAAAAGATTGCCTGTACCGGATCTGAGTACAGCGGGTTTGTTCAATCTGCCGAAAGAGGTTGTCAAGTGGAAGCTGATGCATACCGCGGTGGAGTTGAAGATCTTCGATCAGTTGTCTGCACCGCAGACCGCAGCGTCGGTTGCGGCTCAACTCGGTACCGATGCCGAAAATACTGAGATTATCTTGAATAGCCTGGTCGCTATCGGCTGCCTGGAAAAACAGGATAGTACGTACATCAATACGCCTTCGGCCGAAGCTTGCTGGACTAGCGGTACGCCTACCTCACTGGGAGATTCATTTGTCTTCTCCTCCAGCTGGTTGCAACCCATTCTGGGCGACGGGATGTTGAATATGGTAAAGAACGGGCCGCCGCCAAAGCCGGAGATTACCGACTCCGGACTCTGGAAGCGCGCGGCTTATGCCAGCCTCAATCATACCCGCTGTGCCAGAGCTCAGGCGGTTGCCAAGCTGGTCGCGGAACTCCCGGAGTTTGGCAGGTTCGGTAAGATACTCGATATGGGCGCGGGGCCGGGGATTATCGGGATAGCTATTGCGCTCTTGCATCCGACTCTGGAGTGTGTACTCTATGATCAACCAGCGGTGACCGAGGTTGCCGCGGAGGTGATCTCCGAGTATGAACTTGGTGAGCGCGCCCGGGTGTTGGAGGGTAATTATGTGGAGGATGATATTGGTTCGGGGTATGACCTGGTGCTTGCGAGCTTTACCTTGAATTTTTATCGTGAGAAGTTGCCGGAGATCTTCCAGAAGGTATATGCTTCACTCAACCCCGGAGGAATATTCTTGGTCTGCTCGGATGGGGTGAACCGGGAGAAGACGGCTCCAGAGGCGACGGTGCTCAGCTGGCTGGCGACCTCGTTACAGGGGATGAGTATGGAGTTTGAAGCCGGAATGGTTGCTGAGGTGATGCGCCAGAATGGCTTTGTCTCGACCGCCCGGCAGTTTCTCGGTAATATCCCGCTGGAGGCGCATGGGCCGATAGAGGTAACAATCGGTAGAAAGTAGGTCTGGTTATGGCTGGTAGAGTCGGTAATAAAACTGTACAGCTCGTTTCTGCTTATTGCACACGCTCAGAAGTGACAGGGGTATCGGTTACGGTTCTGTTTATCCTGGTATTCTGGGGGCTTGGGGTATACGGCCGGGCAAGAATTGAGGATGAATTTGAAGTAGAATCCTGGCAGGTGGATGTCTTTGCAGAGCTGAATTCTAATGAGCAGGGAATATATACTGACCTACAGATTGCTGCCGAGGAAATATCCCAGATATACAGTGATGAGAATAATTACTGGCCGAATCTGAGCCAGCTGGTTGAGTATGGCATACCGCCGTTTGTACAGGATATCAGCTGGCAAGAGCGTGGGAGTATAGAGTGGTATTATAAGACAGACAGAAGCGAGAACAGCGATGCGGTATATTATTTGGGGGTACCGACTGATGCTAGCAAAGCGGGAGCATTTTTAATGATAATTCATCGAGACCTTACTTCTAAACTTGGATCCGAGATTGAGCCGAATATTGTCTGGTACCGCAGTGAGTGCACCGGGTGGCCTGATTCATGTTCGGAGTCATACCTTATCTCTTGCGACTGGAAGGAGCTTGTTGCGTATAGTGGTGAAGATGAATACACGAGGTTGAAAGGTGATAGCGAATGAATTTTTTTAAATTTATGTTCTGGGCTATGATACTTTGGTGTACGAGTGTGTCGGGTACTTACGCTCACTCTGAAGTGGAATTCAGTAAGATATGCGTTGGGGTTACGTTGCATCCGTATTACAGCTTTGTAAAGAATATTGTTCAAGATCGAGCAGAGGTTGTTTCGCTTATTGGCTCAAGATTTAATCCACATAATTATCAACCCCAGCCGGAGGATATTAAGAGGCTGGTAGATGAAGAGACTAGGCCGCAGGTGATTGTGGTGAATGGTATCGGGCATGATGAATTTGTTTTTCGGATTATCGCTGCAGCGCGGCTGAATGAGAAAATACCGCTGATTTATGCCAATGAAGGGGTGTCGCTTGTCCCGGTCTGCGGGACGAGCAGTAATGAAAAAATTGTCAATTCACATACGTTTATAGGGATAAATTCTGCTTCACAACAGATTTATAATATCGCGAGGCGATTGGGTGAGGTTGACCCGCAGAATGCGGCTTTTTATCGAAAAAATGCTCGAAATTATGTACGTCGACTGAGAAAGTTGAAAGCAAAATATATGCAGCGACTCAGTGGACTTTCGGGGATTGATTTTCGTTGTGCGACCTTTCACGGCGGGTATGACTATCTCTTACAGGAGTTCGGTTTGCAAGTGGTCGCGGTTATTGAGCCCAAGCATGGGGTAAAACCTAGTGCGGTTGAACTGGCGGATACGATTCAAAAGATAAAGCAGAGTGAGGTAAGTGTGCTCTTCAGCGAGATGGATTTTCCAGATAATGTGGTAGAGACGATAAAAACATGAAACCGGGGTGCGGGTGCGTTTTCTATCGCACTTGACGGCTGGGGAGTATACTGAGGACTCCTTTGAAGAGGGTATGGAGTTGAATTTGAAGAATTTGACCGCGGCACTTATTGATGCAGCCAATACTGATAATTTGGTTGATACTGAATAATGCAATGGTGGTTATTTATTGTACAGTTGAGGATTTATGCTTGATAATGAGGTTATTCCTGGGCCGGGTATTGTATTTGAAAGAGTTTCGTTGAAGTATGGCAGAACCGAGATACTTCAGAATTTGAGTTTTACGTTGGATGCAGGTTTAGTACACTGTTTAATAGGTCCTAACGGCGGTGGGAAGACTATTGCTTTGCGTTCGTTACTGGGTGAGACCGCATTTTCAGGGAGGATTGCCCTTGAGTGGAGCTCGGAGGACAGGGGGATAGGTTATGTGCCGCAGTTGCTGAATTTCGATTATAACCTGCCAATCAATGTGCTTGATTTACTGATGATTCTTACTGATAATCGACCAGCGTTTTTCAATCCCAGTAAATCGAGAATGAGGATTTATGACGAAATTCTGGACAAGGTTGGGATGCTGGAAAAATCAAGACGCCTGATGGGGGAACTCTCCGGAGGGGAGCGGCAGAGAATTCTGCTGGCTCAAGCAATTCTGCCCCAGCCGCAGTTGCTGATACTCGATGAACCGACGACCGGACTCGACCGTGAGGGAGCAGAGGTGTTTGACCATATAATTGCGGATTTGCGCGCTGCGGGGACGACGATTCTTTGGGTACATCATGATTTACGTGATGTGCGAGAGAGGGCGGATACCGTGACCTGTATCAATAAGAGTGTACTCTTTAGTGGTGATCCACAGGAATTACTCACTGAGGAGCGCATCCTTGATATCTTTTCAGCTATGCCTGGAGTAAGGGAATAAAACAGGATGCCTGATCTTTTTCAAGGAGTATATGAACTCTGTATGCAAGCGGTAAAGATCGGCATATTGCCTGATTCTTTCAAGTATGCTTTTGTGGTGAATTCATTGCTCTGTGCCATACTGATAGGCCCGTTACTCGGAGGAATAGGGACGATGGTGGTTATCAAGCGGCTGGCCTTCTTCTCTGAAGCCATTGGGCATGCGGCGCTTACCGGGGTGGCTTTGGGGATAATCCTTGGAGAACCGTATACCTCACCGTATATCTCACTCTTCGGGTTCTGCATCCTCTTTGGTCTGGCCATGAATTTTACGCGTAATCGTACTAGAATGTCCAGTGATACTCTGATCGGGGTGTATCTCTCTATCTCTATCGCAGTCGGGGCGTGTATTCTGATCTATGTTTCCAGCAAGATAAGTGTGTATGTATTGGATAGTATTCTCTTCGGCTCAATTCTGACAGTGAATGTAGTTGATATATTGCTACTGGTGGTGATCTCGGTTATCTGTGTGGTGCTGGCGGTGGCGAGGTATAACAAGATGTTGCTGGCGAGCTTCAATCCTAGTCTGGCGCAGGTAAGAGGGGTGCGGGTAGTATTCCTGGATTATCTCTTTATCTTTATGATTACTATTGTAACGGTGGCTTCGGTCAAGATCATAGGAGCGGTGCTGGTTGAGGCTCTGCTGCTTATACCGGCGGCAGCAGCACGAAATGTTAGTAGAAGTGTGAAGGGGTATGTTGTCTGGAGTATTATAATCTCCTGCCTTAGTTGTATACTGGGAATTGTGTTGCCTATGGAATTGGGTGTACCACTGCCGTCCGGCGGGGCGATTATTATTGTCGCGGCACTCTTCTTCTTCCTGACCATCTTGGTGCGGTCGGTAAAAGGGCGGGGCGGACTGCTAAAAAAATAGACGGAAAAAGGTAGAACTATGCTGGTACGGAGAGTGGTGTTTTTGATGTTACTGACCTCGGTGATGGTGTATTTTGGCCTGAAATTTATGTTGCTGGATCTTACGTCGGGCGTAGGCTTTGGCCAGAATGCTCAAGCACAGATTAGCGGGAGCAGGATAGTCGAGCCGGAATTGGAAAATACGGAGCGTGCCGCCGGAAAGGTGGTGCGGATTGCTGTAGGGATCGGGGTGCTTGAGTCACTCGCGCGTGAGCTTGTAAGAGGCACGGGAATCGAGATTGTCCAGGGGTTCAGTACGAATTCGCGTATCGCTGAACAGCAGGCACTGATAATAGCAGAGAGGTTTAATCCGAAATTGGATCCCGCGTCAGTATCCGCCTGTATCGACCTGCGTGGAACTTCTGCTGATAGTAGATTATTCAGTTATCTGCGGAGTCAGAATATAGGTGTTATTGAGATTGATGTGGGCTCGCCGGTGGGGGTGGGGCGGCGCAGTCCGGCGGTGATCTATGACCCGCAGACAGGGAGTATCTTTCCCAATCTCTGGCTCAGTCCGGAAAATACCTTGAATATGATTGATGTCATGAGTGAGGATATTGCCAGGATTTTACCTGAGTGTAAGGAGCAGTTAGAGAGTAATCAGGTAGAACTCAAGAGAGATATATCTGAACTTACAGCTAAGTATGTTGCAGAATTTTCAAATTATACTAATACCGATGTCTTGGTACTCTGCAAGGATTTTTATTATCTGCTCAATAGTTTTCAGCTCTTCGGCGTCGCCAGGATGGATGACGACGGTAGAGCCTGGAAGGCTGGGAAGTTGGCGGAGTTGCAAGAGGTATTGTTGAATAACGAGGTGCGGGTGGTTCTCCACAGGTGGGAACCGGATGACGGGGTGGTAAGAGCTATTGAAGAGGCTGGAGCGGAACTTGTGATTCTGGATCCGATGAATAAAGTCTCGTTGCGTACTGACGGTTATGTCGAAACGTTGCAAGAAAATCTACAGCACTTGAGAGAGGCTTTTGCAAGTAGTGTTGAGGGAGAGTAAAGACCTTGTTCCCGTTACTCAGCCCTTGAGGTATAACATGGGACAGAGCGACGGCTTTGAAAGACTATTTGCTGTAGGTGGACTGAGTTATTTGCGTTCAAGACCTGAAGAAGGAGCTTGCAGGCTGACTCTGGAGGGGGCGGTGAGTCAGCCTGGGGGTAAGGCATATCCCAGCGGGAATATGTTTGAAGAGGTAAGTTGGGGCTGAGCTTAGAGGGAATCCATCAAAAACTTGATATATTTGCTGATAAAATACTCTGACCAGGAGATCCAGTTGAAATCGGTATCCTTGTCGAGGTTGTAGAGGTTGAAGCCAGCGGGTACCAGCTCGCCAAGATCATTTCTGATAAAGTCCAGACCTCTATTGCCCAGAGCCTCCAACAGATGCTGGTTGAAATTGAAGGTGTCTTCGGGTTTGTCCAGACAGGTCTTTAAATATGCATGTGACGTATTAAATATGTTTAAAACTGTATCGATACTCTGTAGGAGAGAGTATCGATTTTTTTCATGGCTTTAGCCAGTTGAGTACTCCGCAGGAGGGAGAACCCAAAACCTACCGCTCTGCGGGTGGTTCGGACTGGTGAAACGGTATTTTTCGCAAATTTGACCGTTATTTGCATTTTGAATAATCTGCTAATCAAGATTGGGCACTATAAATGACGATAAGAGCTTATGCCTTATTGTCATTTGCGCTTATTGGATTACTCATTATTTGTGGGGAAGAACATGAGATATTATTTTTGCAGCTTGTGTCTGTTGCTCCTAGTCGGTGTATCGCTGTCTGTATGGGCTGAGGAAGAGCCAAAAGTAACTATTAGCGATATTCACGTGGATCCGGTATTCAGCTCTACACCGCAGGAGACGTTGCACAGCTTTTCAGAGTTGATGTTCTCAGGAAATACCAGAACTTTTCACACCAAGGATAGGATGCATGACCATACCCGTGATCTGGCTCAGGCGTTAAGTTATCTGGAGACAGACTTTGATCCTCGGGCGGGTAAGATTGAAAATGAAAACAAGCTGCTACAGCAGGCGAATAATCTCTTCTTCCTTATTCAGTCTATAAATTACAGCCCGGAGGAGATTGTAGTAAAGTACCGCAAGGGCAGCCAGGAACAAGCCAGTATGATCCTGACCGACAGCACGAATGAACTTGAGTTCTTCATGCGTAAGACTCCTGAAAATGGTTGGGTCTTTGCCAAGGAGAATTTTACCGATGAGCGAGTGAAGGCGGTTCTGGAACATATGAATAATATCAAGGAGAATATTATCAAATGTGCTGGGACATTTGTACCGGAATTATCCTCACCGCTCAATACGCTGTATACCTTTTACTTTGGGATTCAGGGACTTTTCGGGTATGATATGGAGGATGCGGTCAAGGCTCTGGATCTCTCGGCGTATGATGCCAAGGTTACTAAAGGGCAAGGGCCGACCTGGGCCATCCGAACTTATCGCATGCTGCGCTACGCCTCGGCAGTAACTCCGGAGAGTTTGTCCAATGATCCGAATTATGCAGATAATATCGTACTCCTGCTTGATCGTGAGTGTGGGATGATAAATATGAGTCTGGTTATCGATCCGGTGACAAAGAAGAAGGCCTGGAAGATAGGGTACAGCGGTATCTCGGGGCTGACCTTTGCCTACGATACCATGATGCGCCAGGGTATGGCGAAAAAAATCGGTGAAATGGGGGTCAAGAAGCGGACTCCCCATATCATTCTCGATGACTTCTTTCAGCAGCACTTTCCAAGTTTGGAGAACGAGTTTTTACGCGCGAATATCTGGAAGTTTATACTGTTGGTAACCCTTATAATCGCTACCATCTTTCTGGTGCCGCTTATTCGGATTATCCTCCTGCCAATACTGCATTATCTGCTCAAGAAGCTGAATATATCTTCGAACCGGGATACGAATAAGCGCTTTATCCTGCCGCTGCAGATATGTATTATCTCACTGCTTTGGCAGTACTGTATATTTATGATCTCGGCAAGCCCGCGGGTGATGCTGTATACGCTGATGGCGCTCAATATCGTGATGACCTTTACGATAACCTTGTTGCTCTGCCGGATAATTGATAGTGTCTCGGTTGTTGCCTCTAACCGGGTGAATACCAGTCTGCATATTCTGACCAGCGTTCTGGGGAAGTTTTTAAAGATTGCGATTATGGTGGCGGCAATACTGTACCTCTGTTATATCTTCAATATTAATACGGTAAATTTCCTGACGGCGCTGGGGATCGGCGGTTTTGCGTTTGCGTTGGCGGGAAAGGATACAATCGAGAATTTCTTCGGTTCGATCATGGTGATTGTGGATAAGCCGTTTCAGAACGGTGAGCAGATTAGAATCAATAATATCGAGGGGACGATAGACATGGTGAGTATTCGCAGTACGCGTATCCGTACCTATGATAATACGGTGATAACCATACCTAATCGGATGTTTATCTCCTCTCCGGTGGAAAATTTGAGTATTCGTGACTGGCGCAGGTATAAGACCAGCTTTGATATCCTCTATGAGACCGATATCAAGCTGATCAAGGAGTTTACCTACGGGCTGACAGAACTTGCTCACCTCTGCCCGGATGTAAAAAAGGATGCGATACAGGTATATCTTTATACCTTGGATAGTTCCGCGTTACAGATTTACGTGAGTCTATTCTTCAAGAATCGCGGGCGAGTAGAGGAGCTCAAGGCGCGTGAGTCCTTCAATACTCAGGCGCTGGAGTTTGCGGCGCTGCTGGGGATAGAGTTTGCCTATCCGACCCAGAAACTGTATATTACCCAGGTTGAGCCGGTTGCAGCGCTGCAGCAGAGCGAGCCGACGCAGACGAATTCGGAGCACGAGCATACTCTGGGGCTGGTCAGGCAGATAAGCCCGTTTTATCAGCCAACTGCAGGAGAACAGAACCCGGGTAATGCTGCGGCGAGTTGAGGTTAGTGCGGTACGGGACGAGGCGGCAAAGGATGAGGGCGGGATAATGTCTGTGGTGGTGAGGCTGACTTTGGCGGCTGAAGTTTGGGGTGAAGCTGTTGTTTTGAGTGTGGTGCCGGGTTTAATTCTTGCAACTTAGAGAATTCTGGGTATAATACTATAGTATAAAAGTTGCAGCAAGCGGTGCAGCTTGGAAGTCTCCGGTAGAGGCGTGGGCGCTGGTATATCGGGGCTTTTTTAAAATTTATTGGTTGACTGTTTCTGTGGAGATTGTTTGACAGCTATTGTAATGTAACCGGTACTGAGTATAGGCAGATACCATGAGTAGTACTCTGGTATCGTGATGCGCTTGGCTTTGCGTCTGAACCTGTAATCTGTAGCGGAATCCTACCTTATGTACGCAGCTTGGTTAGAGCCAACGCTGTCGTTTTACTTTTGTCTCGTAATCCGGCGGTAGTTCAAGTCGGAGGTTTGAGATGAATCTACAATAACTGAATAATTAATCAAATCCAAAGAGGTGGTTTAACATGAATTTAAAGAATTTCGGCTGGTCTGAGGCCATGCAGAACACTTTCTCTGCGCTCTATCACCAACAGCTCTATCCTGCACGTATCTGTCGTGAAGACCGAGGGCTGTATACTCTTGTCACCGAGGAGGCCGAGCGTCAAGCCAAGGTGAGCGGGAATTTCCGTCATACCGTTATATCCCGCAGCGATTTTCCGGCAGTTGGGGATTGGGTCGCCGTCGAGGTGCCGGACGCTGTGTCCAGGTGCATTATCCATGGTATACTCCCCCGTTTCTCGCAGTTTTCACGTAAAGCCCCGGGTTCGGCCAATGAGGAACAGATAGTTGCGGCGAATATCGATACCGCTTTTCTGGTCAGCGGGCTGGATCATGATTTCAACTCCCGGCGTATTGAACGCTATCTGACTCTGGTCTATGAGGCTGGGGTAAACCCGGTAATACTTCTTAACAAAGTGGATCTAGAGCTGGATTTAGCGAGCAAGATCGCTGAGACTGAGTCGATCGCCTATGGGGTTCCGGTGATCGCGGTCAGTGCGAAACAGGGGCAAGGGGTTGAGCAGATCTGGGAGTATCTCACCCCAGGCTCTACCGGTGTGCTCCTGGGGTCTTCAGGGGTGGGCAAATCCTCGCTAATCAACGCCTTACTGGTGCAGGAAAAGCTCAAGACCTCAAGCGTTAGAGAGGCTGACAGCAAGGGCAGGCATACCACGACCCACCGTGAACTGGTGCCGCTGCCCAATGGGGCAGTCCTGCTGGATACCCCGGGCATGCGGGAACTACAGCTCCTCGCCAGTGAATCTGCCCTCGCGTCATCTTTTGTCGAGATAAGTGAGTTAGCAAGAGACTGCCGGTTCCGTGACTGTACGCATACGGATGAGCCGGGGTGTGCGGTTAAGGCCGGGGTCGAGGCCGGGATACTGGATCTGGAGCGGTATGAGAGCTATCTGCGCCAGCGCAAGGAGATCAAGCATAATCGGGTGGAGCAGGATATCCATCTGCAGAAGCAGGAGGTGAATCGCTGGAAAGCTATTCACCGGTCTTTGAAACAGCATCATAAGTATAAGAAGTAAGGTGGTGGCAAGTCAATTGTAAACTAATTCTAACGGGTTTTGGTTTTTGGGGATTATTCGTACCCTTTACGGGCATCAAGATCCCCAAGAACCTGACAAACTGTGTCTGTATGATCACACATTACGCAAGCTAGGGCGTTGAGGTATGGTAATTGCTAGTATAAATCGGTTATGCCTCAGCCTCTAGTAAGGCAAGGAAAATCACTAGTGTGATTCTTATATTTAGATGATAAGGCAATCCAGCCCTTTGCACAGTTGAGGGCTGGATTGCATTTGTTTGAAGGTGTTGGCGGTCTGGCTGGGAGGGTTAGGCTGGGAGTATTCCGCGAAGGAGAGGGAAATCACTAGTGTGATTTCCCTTTTTAATAATAAGGGATTGACTCAGGCGCTAGCTTGAAGGCGTGGGCGGTCTGGGTTGGAGGGTAAGGCTGGAGTTTATCGCGAAGGTAGGAAAATTGCGGGAGCAATTTTCATGTTTCGCTAAAACGATACACAGCTCGACCGGAGGGAGAGTTTTTGGCTTATCCTTTTGCTTGCAAAAGGTAAGTCGAAGACGGTGCGAGGAGGCGAGCAGCGGCTGAGAGTGTAATCGTGAGTAGGTGAGGGGTGAAGCTTGGTTGAACGCTTGGCCTGAATGGCTTTGATTTTAGGTGGTTCTATGTATTTAATTCGAAGGTGTGGGCGGTCTGGCAGGGTGGGGTATGGCCGGAGTCTATCGCGAAGGTATGAAAATTGCGTTAGCAATTTTCTGGGATTGGTAGGAATCTTTGGTATTACACAACCTTAAAAATCGAACGCCCCACCCTTTATTCCAATTACGGTTTACCACTTATATTTTTTTTCTGCGCCTATGCAAAAGATCACCGGCATACTCATGTTTTGTGGAATTTTATGGCGTTGCTTGAGCCAATTTTCTTCAAAATAATTCTCATCAAAAATCGTGCTAATGAAAACACAATCACTGTTTGCTGAATATTCATCAATTACAGCGGGGAAATTGTTCTTTGCAATTACAACCTTGGTTTGCGCCTTTATACGGTGTTTCGTAGCTAGATCAGCCATTGCTTTCTGGGCTTTTTCCTGGCCTTGGGGATTAGGGATTATTCTTAGAAGCCGTATCGTTGCTCGCGCCCAGTTTGGCGATTTAGTCATTAACCAGGCTAAAATAACCATTAAATCCGCATCATTAGCATGTCCTATCCAAACATCAATTAGTTTTGGTTCTGTCTTTTGGGCAATAGTATATTGGTATTTTTTTTCAGATGCAGGCATATGAACCATAAGCAATGACATCCCAAATCCGGGCAGTGTTTTGAGTAGTGATATTTTACGGGTGATGTTTTGATTGTACCTGACGATTACAAGGTTTGAGGGGACAAGCCCGGCTGTCCCAACCATGATGGCATTATTAATATTATTCAATTCATCATTGTCAACAAAGATTCTGGGATAAGCATCAATATTATTCTTTGTAAGCCAGGAGCTTAGAGTTTTGTTGAATGAGGTGTAAGGGGGATTCCACTCTTTGTCTTTACTTGTGTAGATGCATGCCAATAGATTTATACCACAGCCTCCCTCCAACAGACTGGCGAACCGTATGTAAGGTTCATCCTCTTCTAAAGAGTTGCATAACAATAGAATATTCGGCCTCCAGTTCTTGGTTTCATTCTTATTCGTTCTGGCAAGCCATTTTATATTTTTCCGAACCATTTCAAAGGCCACGCCTCCCCGGGCATCTTCAAACTTTGCGTTCATCTTGCGTTTAGTCAGGTATAGATAAAGCCCGAGCAGAAAGGCCAGGCATATTCCGGTCATCATGGCATCGACGAACAGTGCGGAAAAGAAGCAAACGATTGCCCCTAGCAGCGATATGCTCCAGTGAAAATACTTAAAGGTCGGCCTGAATGAGGGATTACCGCAACTTCCTTCCACGCAGGCACAAAGGTTGAGCACAAGAAAGGTATAAAGAGCGAAAAGGGTCATAAGTTTTGCAAGGATATTAATGGAATTGCCGGAGGAACAGTTGAGCACGACAATAAATAACAGGTTAAAAATGGCGCAGAATAACAATGCCCGGCGGGGCTGCGGAGGCGTTCCTTTCATAACTGAAAATGGTGTCAGCCAATTCAGTATTTTGTCTTGCCCCATAGCTTGCAGCAAAAGTGGAGCGCCAAGTATTGAGCAAACAGCCGAAGCGATAGAAGCTACAGCTACGCCAAGTACAATGACCCAAGACCAGCCGAATAACGCGTTATTACATAAAGTCTCAAAGGGTTGCGTTATTAGCTCTGTATGACTGGCTACACCAGCAAATAAAACGCTCTGTGCAATAAATATGGCAAAAACGGTAAAAATTCCCATGAAACTACCAATAACAATGCTGCGTGAAGGGGTTTTCAGCTTAGAGGACATGTTAGCGCCGGTCATAATACCGGTTACAACAGGCATAAAAATTGCGAAAAGCATCCAGAAATCATAACGCTGGTTTGATTCCAGCCATAGCTGAAAACGGTCAATTGCATCCAGTTCACTCAATTCTTCCTTGAGCTTAGGGAACTCGTGTTCAAGCCTGCTGCTAATCAGTTTGTCACTGGGTAGTAGATTGTGTTTGTCTTTAATCCTATTCCAGTCCTCTTCTGTATCAATAATAGTGTTATTCCCATTGATGGGGGGATTCTCTTGTAGCTTGAAGCTGTCGTCTGATAAATTATCTTGGTTTTGGTTATCCGAGGTTTCCACGTATGCTACATAAGAATGGATAAGGGGAGGGTGCAGATTCTTCATAAAAGTGTTATATGAAAATTTTGTGGCAGCTCCGCCAAGAAAGAAGATAACGGATAAAGCGATAATCCCTATTTGCAGATACTGGGCTTTAATAATCAGTGATGAACATAAAAAAGCAATCAGAAAGAGTACAACACTTGTCCCTATTTCTAGGTAAAACAGGTATGGTTCAAGTACGGGAAATGTTACTACTATTGATTCACAAAATGCTAATATGCAAAAGGGGATTGCCAAAAACACATAGATAAAGTATACCAGCCCGATAGTGATTCCTGATCCCGGACCGAGGGTGCGGCTTATGATGTAATAAGCGCCGCCGTTACCAACTTTTGAATTGGTGGCGATCGCGGTAACGGAGATAAACGTAAGAACCGATATTGCAAGTGAAATCAAAAATATTACCATAGTGCCGGTAATTCCTGCTTCCCCAACTACAAAAAGCATACGAATATACATAATAGCACCGAGCATAGAGAGCAGTATCGGTATATAAACGCCATTGAACGTACCAAGTTTTTTGTTGTGATTATGCATCTTCCTATCATCCCCTTTCAAATCTATTGTAATATGAAGATATATGTTTTTCAATACAATAAATGGATTAGTTTTAAGGTGGATTATACACAGTTTTAAATTGAGTCAGGGTGTAGCCTGAAGCTGGGCAAGTTTCGCAAGCGTTAGCCGCTAAGAGCTTTGATATTAGGTGGTTCTATGTACTTAAGCCGAAGGCGTGGGCGGGTTGGTAGGGAGGGTATGGCCGGAGTCTGCCGCGAAGGTGGGGAAATTGCGTTGGCAATTTTCTAATTGTTACATTTGATTCGGATGGACGTCATATTTGGCTGTTATTTCAGATAACGGCTTATTATCTTTTGTTGCTTTAAGAGTAAATATTGCTTTAAACTCTGCTGTGTACTGCTTATTGTTCGCTAATTCATAAACTCAGAATACTGGATACGATATTCTCATTGTGGATTATCCTTGAATACTGTATCACTAAATTCTAGCGGATTTATCCACCTTAAACCACTTGATATTTTGTCTTGACAGATTAGACCACTTTAATTTGATCACCTTAAACAGGCCGTTTATATAAATTGTATGAATTTTTCAAATTAAAATTGTCGAAGTAAAATTAATGTGCTATAGTGTATTAGTAGTGTTTTAAATAATCAGTTGTGATTAGTTTTTGCAGAATTACCAAAACGACCATTATCGCTCAAAAATAATCATTTTCATGTTTGGAATTATTCTAAAGTCGTAGTTGATTGCTACTTTTTGTATTTGTGTTTAAAAATTAAATCATGCTTTTTTTTGTGGACTTAGGTGCTTCTGAAAGGGTATGAAATGATAATAAAAACAATACAAATAATGCTGTTTTTGATTATTCTATCCTTTGTTGCGTATAGTCTTTATGGCGTAAATTATGACCATATATACTATTCTGATCCTCCAGAGAGTAATGATTTTGATGTTGAAAAATATAGAAAATCTACAGAATTTAGAAATAAACACTTTGTAAAAGGTGATGATCCTCCACCAACAGCAAAACTAAATATTAAAGAAACTGTATTACAACCTAGTCAAAATCTGAATACAAGCGAGGGTTTGATTGATCAAATCAATAAACCTGAGATTGAATATCAGCCTCCACTTATCAAAGGTACTCAAGAGAAAACTGACGCTGTTATCAATGTTTTAAAGCAAATTGAAGATCCTGAATTGCATATTGATATTTACAATCTGGGGTTGATACGTGAGATTGCAATTACTTCAGATGGTGATATTAACTTTGTTATTATTTTTACCTCACTGTTCTGTCCGTTTAGTAAAGAATTGGTAGCTGAAATAAGAGATAAATGTGCCAGGCTTGACTGGTGTAGAAATGTCAGAATCAAGGTTGATGTTGAGCAGCAGTGGAGCAGAAGGTTTCTTAGTGCTTCAGGAAAAAAACAGATGGAAAAGGTATTTGGATGGTAGATTATTCTGTAATAATCAGTAAAGGGTTTGCTCTAGGCCTTACGACAGGAGGCTTCTGTTCTCTGTATTGTCTGCCAACTATTGCTCCAGTAATGCTTGGTTCTAAAAAGCAGGGTATTAGAAAAGCACTATTTGCTTTACTGCAATTTCTTGCAGGAAGGTTGTTTGCGTATACTTTATTTGGTCTCGCTGCCGGTTTTTTTGGACAAGCGGTGAATGATAATATCTATTTTTCAAGTCTAATTATTCCTCTGATTTATATAGTTCTGGGTCTTATGATGCTTGTGTATGGGGTTACGGGGGCATTCCCGCATAAAGGGGCATGTAGTTATATCTCCCGGCATACAGAGCACCCTTTTTTTTTATTTGGTTTAGGATTTTTAGTAGGAATTAATGTTTGCCCACCATTTATTCTTGCTGTGAGTACAGCGGTAGATATTGGCGGAGCAATTAATGGTCTTATCTTTTTTTTGTCATTTTTTGTTGCAACTAGTATATTTTTATTGCCACTTATTCTGACTGGTATCGGTAGCAGGATTGAGCTATTGAAACGAATTGCAAAACTTGTATCTGTAGGAGTTGGTATAATGTATATAATTCAAGCTTCTATGCGTTTATATGTACTATTTTAAAAATAAGGAGTATTATTATGAGATTATCAAACATAAAGTTGAAGAGTAAAATGCTTCTTGGTTTTTTGTTTCCAATGATATTGATGCTAGGGCTGATTATATTTGCTCTTTCGAATATAAATTCACTAGTAAATAATGTTGATCATTTCTCAAAAAGTGCTAAGGATGTTCATTATGCTCATATTGTAATTGAGAAGGCTCAAGATTTGGATAGACTTTTATCTGTATCAGAGAGTTCGCAACGCGCATACCTTATAACTGCTCAGGATGTTTTTCTTGATGAGTATAATAGTAACTCTTCAGAGTTTATTAAAAAATTAACCGAAATAAGGGAGAGTGTCACGCCTGAACAGCAGAAGATTCTTACTGATGTAGAAGCGTATTTTAACGATTGGCATAATAGCTCAGCAAAGGTAGAAATTGAAGCTCGAAAAGCAGTGATTTTGAATGAAGAAAAAAATAGGCTTCGGGAAGAAGAGTTCAAGGCGAATGCAGAAAATATCAAGGTTCAGGATTTGATTGATACAGCAATGCTAGCAAAATTTCAGGATCTGTTCACGAAGACTACCGGACTTGCTAACCTTGTAATTGATCCAGAGGGCAAGCCAGTTGAAGGGCAGAGCTTTGATGGTTTTACATCATTTTGCTTTGGTCCGAAAGGAACTTCAATTCGGACATCTGAAGAAGGTGCTGCAAGATGTCAGCGCAATGATGTCGCGGGGGGGGCGCGTGCTGCAGAAACAGGTAAGCCAGCAGTGTATGATTGCCATGCAGGTCTTATAGATTTTGGCGTTCCTATTATGCTTGAAGGAAAACAGATTGGTTCATGGCTTGGAGGGCAGGTTCTTACGAGTAAACCAGATTTAAAAAAATTCGAGGATTATGCAAAAGAACTTGGTGATGTTGATCCGAAAGCATTGGTAGAGGCTATTAAAAAAGTACCAGTTCTCCCACGTGAAAGAATAGATGCTGCTGCTGATCTACTATGGCTCTTTGCTGCGACTGCTGCAAAGATGGGTAATGAAAAACAAATTCTTAACTTTAGAAATATTGCAATTGAAAGTGATCGCTCTCTAAGAAATCATGTTGTTGCTCTAATTGCTGCAGGCACAGGAAGAAAGTTACTGGGGAAAGCACGAGCTGAACTGGAATCATTTATCAGTATACAAGAGTCAATTCTTGAGTATAATCTTCAAGAGATGGAAAAGAACAGGATTAAGTCGAATAACTTGGGACATTATAGTCTGCTGAGCTTGCTGGCAGGAACTATTGCAGCGCTGATTATTGGGATTATTTTTGTATTATATATTTCATCTCGAATTGTCAACCCAATCAGAGCTGCGGCTCATATGGCGTCTAGTATAAGTAATGAAGATTATTCAGAAAAACTGAATATAACCACAAATGATGAAACAGGAATGCTGGCAAATGCTTTGAACAATATGTCGGACATGATAAGTTCTAACCGCGAAGCAGTACTTCAAAATTTACAGACTATGAAGATGATTGTAGATTCGGTTACTATTGTTTCTAATGAAGTTACTACCGGCGCGGGGCAAGTTGCAAATGCGAGTGATATCCTTTCACAAGGATCAACTAAATCTGCATCAAGTATTGAGGAAATTTCAGCTATAGTCTTAGAAATTGAATCACAAACCTCCAAAAATGCAACTGATGCCAGAGAAGCAGATGTATTATCACTTGAGGCTAAGGAGAAAGCAGAGAGTGGTAGTCTTGATATGGAAGCAATGGTTAGTGCGATGAATGAAATTCAGGAATCCAGCCAAAATATTACTAAGATTATTAAGACAATCGATGATATTGCATTTCAGACAAATCTTTTAGCATTAAATGCGGCTGTAGAAGCTGCAAGAGCCGGACAGCACGGGAAAGGTTTTGCTGTTGTAGCTGAAGAGGTGAGGAATCTTGCTGCAAGAAGTGCAAAGGCTGCTGCTGAAACAGCACATATGATAGAATCATCAAATACTAGAGTTATGAATGGATCTACTATTGCATCAAAAACTTCTAAAGCATTTGTAGAGATTGTTGACAGAATAACAACAATAACGAAATTAGTAAGCAGTATATCCTCGTCATCATATCAACAGGCTAAGGGCATTTCTGAAATATCGACTGGGATAAAATTAATTGAAGAAGTAACTCAAACGAATTCGGCAAGTGCTGAAGAAACTGCCGCTGCGGCAAGTGAGCTTTCGGCTCAAGCAATAGCTCTTAAAAAGATTCTTGATAAAGATTATACTCAGGAACAGGGTATAGATGAATCTGATTATTCGGATTCTGATGGTCGTCTTTTGTATCTTCCTCATGATGAATAATCGAGTTATGAATAAAGTTATCTTTGAGTTATAATTACTTCATGGCTTTAGTCAGTTGAGTACTCCGCAGGAGTGCGAAACAAAAAATTACCCGTTATGTAGTGAAGGTGGGGAAATCACTAATGTGATTTTCTGGTTTGGCTGAAAGGATTGACTGAGGTGATAGGTTGAAGGAGTGAGAGGTTGGGCAGGGAGGGTGTGGCTGGAGACTGCCGCGAAGGTAGGGGAAATTGCGGGAGCAATTTTCTGTATGGATGATAGAGTTATATAGCCCTCAGCAGAGCTGAGGGCTGAGGCTTGGATAAGCGCTTGCGTTGAGAACTTTGTTTTTTGGTGTTTTATGTACTTAAGCCGAAGGTGTGGACGGTCTGGGTTGGAGGGTAAGGCTGGAGTCTATCGCGAAGGTGGGGAAATCATAAACGTGATTTCCTTTGTTTGATAATATGGATGAACCAGCCAGCAACAATGTTGCTGGCTGAGGCTGCTTCTGCAGCCCGTTCATTTGTCCTTAGATGTCTGAAAATATGAGCTGGTGCAGTATTTTCTGACCATGGACGTTTTGTTTACTTTTTTCAAAAGTAAATCTCAGGTTTTATGAGCTGGCGAATAAAAGCTGAGAGTATAATCATCGGTGACCGAGGGGTGAGGCTTGGCTGAACGCTTGCGCGAGAGCTTTGATATCAGGTGTTTCTATGTACTTAAGCCGAAGGTGTGGACGGTCTGGCTGAGAGGGTGTGGCCGGAGACTGCCGCGAAGGTAGGGAAATCACAAACGTGATTTCCATTTTTAGGGTAAAGGATTGGTTTAGGCTATAACTTGAAGGTTTGGGCTGGGTGGGTGCGGTCGGAATCTGCCGCGAAGGTGGGAAAATTGCGGGAGGCAATTTTCTTTGTGGATGATAGAGTGATACAGTCAGCAACAATGTTGCTGACTGAGGCTGCTTCTGCAGCCCGTCCATTTGCATGGACGTTTGGCATACCTTTTTCAAAGGTATGTCGAAGACGGTGCGAGCTGGTGAGCAGTGGCTGAGAGTATAATCATCGGTAGCCTAGGGGTAAGGCTTGGCTGAGCGCTTGCAGGTTGTCTTTGCTCCAAGCATATTAAGCTTTGATTCTGGCTAACTATTACCATTATATTTGTCTATTCCAGAAAAATAAAATTCGACTATTTATGATTTTTACCACTGATGAATAAGTATGCTAAAATAATAAAGCTGCAGTTAATTATGCAAAGTTTCTACTGATCATAGATGTTTAGAACATAAGGATTCAAGCTTTGACGCTTCTGGAATCCCAAACTTCAGTAATATTGACACCAGTTCAATAATTTGGGACATTTCAACTGATTCTATACTTTCACTAGAATTCAAGTAATCAGTATAGTACAAGCATATCCTACTGCCTAAATTAACGTCATGCCAAAACTGCGAATTATCATATTTACAAGAGATCCAATTATAGCAAATTTCTCTGAACAATTCGTGAACTTCAGGCAAAGTCCTAAAGGTATAGACAAAGGTCATAACTGCATTGGTAAGGGCTGGTGAGCAACCTAATAATGCAATTTCTTTTAACTTTGGTATTGATTTACAAATATATTCTCTAGAATAACTAGGTTTGTAACTGTTGAAGTAAAGCAAAAAAGTACATGAAACACTTTGGTCAGATCTAGTTCCTTTAATGGTATATAGAAATTCGTTGTTATTTTGCATTGCTTCGATTATAGAACACCGTACTTGTGATATATGAATTAAATTATCCATGTTTCCCAATAGACTCATGTCAACTACAGTAAGGACATTGCATAACAATCGTAGAGCTGGTATATCTGATATTTTTGAGAAATCCTCTGACATCCTTTTTAGGGCATCGATATTATTGTAATTACTAAGAATCATGCATTGAGCAATAACATCTGTCAAACTTTTGTATTTCTCTTCTAAATCAATCTTTGGTTCAAGGTTAAATCCGTTAGCCTCTAACATCCAGTTATAATAACTGTCAATGAAGTCTTTGCTAATAGGCAACTGTGTGAATTTGTCAATACCAATTGCGGAAATAATCTCCGCGGTGTAGTTCCCATAATAAACGAAATCAGAATCTTGAATCTGTTTTTCCAATCTGCTTTTACTTTTTCCACCTATAGTAATTCCGAATTTTTCAGAAATTCTTGGTTTTGGGGGTTTATTGAGGTTGGGTTCTTCACCTGAATTAAGAAGCCATTTTAGCTCTCTGTCAATTGCTGTTCTTACTGCATTTTCATGATCTAACCTGCATTGTCGCTCTGTATCGTAACTTCTATAACCCACAGGATATGTTTCACCAATTACAGTACACCTAACAATTGAATGAAGCAGCTTGGGATAGCGTTTAAAAAATTCATCACAGACTTCAGTAATCCCCTTTTTCACTCTGCTCATTTGTTTTGAAACAGCTAAGAGTATTATCTCAATTACTTCATAAGTGAAATTATCCTTCAGTAAGTAGTAGCAAATTCCTGAAAATGAATTCTTTGCTTCGTTGCCGAACAGATGCTTTATATTAGCTAAAGGCAGCAGTATTTCTTTAGCCCATTCATAATAATTAGGATGATTATTTTTGAGTATATTATAAGCTAAATAAATAATATTTGATTTTTCAAAGTCACTATCAAAGAGACTCTTATTAAGTGTGTTAGCATAATATTGGATCTTCTGTTTTGCAATAATGACAAAACTATCAATCTCCTCATCTGTATAATTGGTATCTGGCTCACAGAAAAAAAAATCTTCCGCTGGTGTTCTTTGATCTTCTCTTATTTTAGCTGATTCTATTTCAATTTCACTTGGAGAATATTTAAGTGAAACAACTTCCTGCTCATCGACTATTTGTTTAACTAAAGTATAATTCTTACTGTCTAAAAGATTTAATGCATTTCGCAGAAAAAACGGCATATCAATCATACTCATTTTTGAATTAACTGGCGGTAATTTCTCTAACTCTGCTTTGAAGCAAGTAGTAAGTTTTGTAAGTAGCTGCTTATCGGCATGTACACTATAATACCAAAGCACATATTCATAGTCGCATGTTTTCTCTAAGTATGAACCATGGAATTTACTAATTGCAAATAACCGTTCACTTCTGAATAACTCTAAAAACACAGGTATACTTAAAAAGCTAACGGCAGCTTCTGCTGATGCAGGAAATGAATAATAAATTATACCAATTATAAGATGCAAAAAGATAAAAGGTAACTTTGTGTCAAGAAGTATACTATTAAGAGCAATCTCAGGTGACCACTCATTATCTGCTAATTTATCCTTTATATAAAGCACAGTTGCATGAAACATATTGTTTATAATAAAAGTATCATTATATACAGAAATACCAGCGAAGAGATATTCTGTACTATTATACTCTATTGAAAGCTCTCTGCTGCTAACCTGAAGAGGCTTAGAAAATTTTGAGTAATGGTTGTAGAGTCTAATAAATAAACTGATCGTCTCAAAATCATTTTCTTCCAATAGATACTTAAATACGGAATCAAATTTATAATTAAAGAACTCAAGGTTGTTAGCTGGTGAAAAAGGCTTTAATTCCGACCTAAAACTGCAAGCAAACCCTTCACCATCACCTACTAATAAAACCTCGACAAAGGAGCGCATTTCAGCTCCAGCAATCGGTGTCGCATACTTCGCATAGCGAAGAATATCTAAGTGCTTAGCATTTTCAAAAGATTCCACTTTATTTTCAATTAAAATTCTCGCTTCAGTAAGGTACTCCTGTATCTTTTCTGGGTAGTATATACAAAACTTGAAGAATATCTTACGAAGTATTCTTTCTATTTCATTATAATGCGGCCTGTATTTACGATTCTCTAGCAATACTAAATTAACATAAATAAAATTGCTTATAGTTTCACTAAATACTCCAAAACCCCAAGAGTATTCTGAAAGTAAGCAGATAAAGCTTAAAGATGCTTGTTGAATATCTTCAGGTATATTGTCATAACACTGTATAAGAAACTCTGTTAAATTATACCATTCTACAGGTAGTGAAACCTCCATAGTGCTTGCAAGGCTACCACCTCTGTTTGATGAACTTATATTAATGATATCTGCTTTAATATAACCGATCAACTCTGCAAGCAATTCACAATTGTTGCTTAAAAGCAACTCTTTAAAATGAATAAGATTTTTGTGTGAACCATTACACTCAAGTACGCCCAATACTACGGCCCTTCTCCATGACCTATGAACTGAGGTGGCATTAAAGATTCTATAAAGTTCACTCCACGCCTCACTAGATGTTTGAAATCTATCTTGTGCAAGTAGCTTAATAGCATTAATATGAAGTACAGTAGCTGGCATATCCAAATTTAGTGATTTAACAAGATCAAAATTTTCGTCATTTCTCAAAGCAATTGCCATACTCCATTGTCTTAATATATCATGATAGAAATCCATTTTGTCATCATGTTTTTCAACAAAGGTTTTGGACGCTACAAGTTGATTTATTACAGTGTCATTATCGTTTTCTGAGACATCAAGTAATTCAGAAATATTATTTAAGCTCAGCTTCCCAAAGCTTACAATAAGTCGTTTAGCAATCCTGATAGATAATGAACTATTACAACACCCACTAGCATACCATTTATTCATTAAGTCCAATTGAGTAATTGCAGACAAATCATCGTTATCTAATTCATCATAAAGCAAAGAAAGTAAATACAGATTAGATAGTACTGGATTAGCAACTGAATATGGAAGTAATAATGCTTTAAATTTGGGTAACAAAGAACAAAGATCATTTATATCTGTTTGGCTTAAATAATTAATTATTATCGTTGTTTTTGAATAAGTATCTAAATATGTATCAATCCAACTCCATTCATTACTTCTTCTTGATGTTATTAGTATTTTTAAATTTTTGATATCTTTGCCTGCATTTAGAATATCTTTGACTGTTACTTGTTCTTCACCACTCAAACGCTCAAGATTATCAATTAAAATATATCCTCGCCTACCTAACGATAATTCATTAAGAAAATCTCTATATGAGCCATTATATCCATAGTTATTCAAAAGTAAGTTTAAACTGCCCTTGTATCCACGTTCTGGAGCGATTGAAAAGCAGATACTATCATTTTGTCGCTGCATTCCGAAAGCTTTTAAGATTCCTGACTTACCAACCCCTGAGTCACCACAAATTTCAACAATATTATTATCCTGAAACAATGTATGAACTTGATTAATGTAGTAGCTTCTATTTAGAGTCATAGAACAAATACTATCATTTATACCTAATAGCGCTAGCTTTGTTTCATCTTGTATTTTGGTTAATGAGTCATAATTAGATATATATTCATTGATTTGGTATCCTTTCTCAATAAGAGAATCAATAAGAGTATCTCTATCAATTTCACCTGCTGTACTAGACAGTTCTCCTCCTGTTACCCATAGTGAATCAATGAATTTACGGGAGCTTTCTGATGTTGAACTACTTAATAGCTTATCAGCACGTAAACAATCGTTTTCTATGCTCAAGCTAGCTGGATTGTTATAGTCAAAATGAAGCAAGTATAATCTTTGTAGTATATTATAGATGTTTTCATCACTAATATCCTCAATTGTAAATTGTAGATTTTCCTTAAATGTTTTAAGAAAAGTTTCCATTTTTTTATTGTTTAGTCTTTGTTTAAACTTTTCTTCTGTAAGAGATGATTGAGCTATTCGCAAAACTTCCTGATAATCATTATCAATTTGTGTTGTAGTATTAGGAAAAGCAATTGCTAAGTAATTCTGTTCCTCCCAGAACTTTTCTTTAGATATAGCTGCAGCAATCTGATTGCATACCTGTTTAAATACTGGATCTTGTGCAGAAAAGGTTATACTTCGCTTTGCTTGAATTTGTAGTGATGTTGACTCACCTTTATTATTTATTCCATTAACAACAATATCATCTAATGGGTATTCGCCACTCTGTTGAGCAGAAGCTTTTATTATTTTACTAGTCGATAATCCTCGTGAAGGCATCTCAGATAGCATCGCAAGTAAATAATGCCCCAAAACTTTGCCTTCAAAATATATACCGTCAGCACTAGTTGCTGGAGAATTATTCTCTTTGCTCATATTATGCCTTTAAAAAAAAAGTGTTGCTGAAATTATGCATATATTATTCACACTATAATACAATTACCCAATATTTTTTAGGGTTTTATAAGGTTTGTTAGCCTTTTCATCTTCATTTTTGACCACTTTTTTCTTACGATTATCAGAGAAGATGTCTGGCAGTCCCTCAAGCATATATTTGTTTCATTGCCTGATCTTATTCGGATGGACATCAAATTTAGCAGCCAGCTCTGTGATAGATAGATTACCTTTGATAGCTTGCAGAGCTACTTATGCTTTAAAAATCAGCGGTAAAACTCTTTCTCATGGATAATTCCTTTCTCTCTAAATATTATCGGAAATATTCACCTTAAACAACTGCCATAATTTCTTGAACCACATACAATATGAGTATACTCCACAACAGAAGTACTTTCAAGATAATCCTCATAACATTTTCTTAATTCTTGTATCACATATATCATCCAAATAATGGCTCACTTCCAAGGTTGCAGGTCAATAAAATACTACTGTGGTTATAAACTCTACCTACTCATAGCTTCAGTTATAAGTTATAACTCCCGGCATATGTATAATGTCGGTGTTGCTGTTGGGGGGATGTTTGGTGCTAAAAGTGCGGTTTATAAGCATAGGGTAGAAATTGTCGCAGAATTAATAGGTATTGGTAAGGCTTGCGCTAGATTTGCATTAATGACTTGCTTAAAATGAAACACAGGTTATTGTATGGATTGGGGGTAAGAAATATAGCAGTTTATGTATTGAAATATTTATCGATATCGCTATAGAAGTTTTCAGCAGTTTTGATGATTGCAGATGATGTATCAGACTATTACAGGAGAAAACCGATGAAACAGCGAATTACCCTTGTTGTCCTATTACTGCTCAGCCTCGGCCTTGTTGCCGGCGGTAGAGCCAGCGCCAAAGAAGCCCTCAAGGTTGCGGCCTGTCAGGACTATCCGCCATATACATATGCTGAGACGGTCAACGGTAAGCCGGATAACTCCAAGCCTACCGGTTTTGTCTGTGAGCTGGCGCAGGCGGCGTTTGCGCGGATGGAGAGTGTAAGCGTGGAGAGTTTTATGATCTATCCCTGGAAGAATGGGTTGATGGGAACCTTCAAGGGCAAGTATGACGCGATTATGCCGGCCATTCCTCAGCCAGAGCGTGAGGAGTACTGCTATTATCCGGAGGAACCGGTAATGACCGGGGAGTATACCTTCTTTATCAGAAAGAGCGATGAAGGCAAGCTGGATTATAAGGATTTTTCAGACTTTAAGGGGCGTAAAGTGGGGATTCTGCGTGGCGTGGCGCTGCCGAACGACTTCATCGCGGCCGGGAAGAAGGACGGTTTTCTTGAAGAAGGCAACAACGCTACCGCCAATCTGAAGAAACTCGCTGCCGGTAAGCTTGACTTTGTCGTCTCCAATTATAGTGTGGGGATGGAGACGCTCAAGGAACTCAAGCTTGAAGGCAAGATTGTTGCAGTCAAGAAGCCGCTCTCGGTGGTGAAGGAATACGTTATCTTCAGTAAGAAGACGGTCAAGCCGGAGGTGGTGCAGGAGTTTAGCAAGGCACTTACTGCGTTTAAACAGACAGACGATTACAAGAAGCTCTGTGCGAAGTATAAGATCTCACAGCGTTAGATTATTACCCATACTCGCCTGTAGTGGCGCTCAGACTGTTGCAGGCGAGTTTTCCGCTTTACCCGGTGCGCGGTTGTGCCGGATTTTATTGAGGAGAACTACCCTATGTCTATCCTGACCAAACTTGCAGGTTCGGTGATTCTGGTAATAACACTTGCGCTTCTCTCGCTCGGAGCTTATACCTATCTTAGCACTGAGAAGAAGTGTAGGCATGATTATGAGAATTATAGCAAAGAACAGAAGGAGAATCTGGAGAAGGATATGGAGAACATCATCTCTCGCCTCTCCAGGACGGTGCCGCTCGGTTTGTATAACTATAACGAGGAGCAGGTGACCAAAGCGCTCAAGTCTGAGGTTACCAGTCCTAGTGTAGCCAGTATTGTTATTCTCAACTCGGAGAAGGAACTGGTCGATGGTTTTAGCGGTAGTGGTGCGGAACTGACCCAGATAACTGCATTGCCACCGGAGAGCGAATTGGCTCAGGCGCAGGAGTTCCCCTTGATCTATCTTGATGATTCGGGGGAAGAGGACAGGCTGGGGACGGGTTATATCCTGATGAATTATACCCTGATGAATAATCGTCTGCTTGCCTTCAAAGCCGGGATTGCCGCCAGTCTACAGGATACTATTTATATTGAGGTAGTGAAGATAGTAATTCTGGATGTGATTGTCTCTCTGCTCATTATTCTGCTCTTGCGTACTATGTTGCTCAAGCCGGTGAATGCGGCCAAGCTGCTAGCTGAGGATATCGCGCAGGGTGATTTGAGTAAGCAGCTGGAGGTGAAATCAAAGGATGAGATCGGGGTATTGACCGGAGCGTTGAACCGGATGGTGCTGGCGCTCCAGGACAAGTCAGTAGTAGCTGAGCAGATAGCTAACTGTGATCTGCGGCATGAGGTAAGTCTGAGTTCGGAGCGGGACTCTTTTGGCAGCAGTTTTTACAAGATGTCCAGACGCCTGAATCTTATTCTGCATAATATCCGGGTCGCTATCGGGGAGATATCCACCAGTGCGAAGATGGTGGCGGACGGGAGCAATGCGCTCTCTATAGCTTCGACTAGTCAGGCTGTCAGTATGGAGGAGATAACCTCGTCGGTGACTGAGATTAACTCTCAGATCAAGAGTAATGCTGAGAATGCGTTACTTGCTTCGAAACTCTCGAATAAGGCCAAGCAGATTGCGGACAAAGGCAACAGTCAGATGTCGGATATGTTGAGTGCGATGACTGAGATTCAGCACTCTAGCCAGGAGATTACCAAGATTATTAAGACGATTGATGATATTGCGTTTCAGACCAATCTGCTCGCACTCAACGCGGCGGTCGAAGCGGCAAGAGCCGGTACTTACGGCAAGGGCTTTGCGGTAGTTGCCGAGGAGGTGCGGAATCTGGCCTCGCGCAGCGCCAAGGCGGCGGGCGAGACCGCCAAGCTGATCGAGGAGTCCTCCAAGCGGGTGGACAGGGGGACGGGGATCGCGACCGATACCGCCGGGAGTCTGGCCGACATTGTGGCGAGTATCAATAAGACTACGGACGTTATCCATGAGATTGCGCAGGCTTCACACGAGCAGTCGGAGAGTATGGAGCAGATCTCGGGCGGGCTGAATCAGATCGATAGTATTACCAATCAGAATACGGCAAACGCTGAGGAGATGGCGTCTGCGGCGTTGGAACTCTCGAGCCAGACCGAGAACCTCAACCGTGAACTCTCGACCTTCCAGCTCTCTACCGCTACTCAAGGCAGAGACGAGCAACTCCAACTTGAGGGCAGGGGCGAACAGTCGATGCTGGAGGGCAGGCGGCCAATACTTCTGGAGAAGTCTGAAGGTTCTACCGAGAAAGAAGCAGCGAGGAGACTGCCGCAGACCGAGACCTTGCAGATAACTATTGACTGAGGCGTTTTGGCGCTTCGGTACTCTTGAGCAGGCTTGGAAAATAGGCATTTTGTAGTTATTTTCGTGGGGTAGTGCTTTACTTGAAGGCTGTTTACAGTAAAGAAAATTAATATTTGTTTAATTATGCAAAAATGGGGCTTTTAAATTTGACTCTGGCGTATGCTGTGTTATGATAAAGTATTGGGTAGTTAATGGGGAATTTGCATAACCTTATACGGCAGGCGCAGCTATGAATATTATCATTGTTTACTTTAGCGGTACCGGAAATACCTGGTGGGCTGCCGACAAGCTGAAGCAAGAGCTTGAAAATTCGGATCAGCAAGTTGAGATGTTCTCGTTGGAGAATCCGCAGCTCCGTGATCAAGACTTTCTTAAGGGTAAGATCGCTGCTGCCGACCATGTAATTATCGGATATCCGGTATACGGCTCCGATCAACCGCGGAATATGCAGGAGTTTGTTGCCAATCTACCTGAGGGTGGTGGTACTAAGAGATTCAGCGCCTTCTGTACGCAAGCTTCATTCTCCGGGGATGCGAATGTCTTCTTCAAAGCTGAGGTAGAGGCCAAAGGCTATAAGTTCAGGCAGAGTTTTCAGCTCAATATTACCACAAATTTCAACGTTGCAATGTTCCCCTTCTCCCTAACTACTCCGGCAAGTGGGAGTAAACTAGAGAAAATACTTCAGAAAGCCGGAGAGAAGATTGCCCGGATGGCCTCGTATATCACCAAGGATCATGAGAATATTGAAGGTGAAGGTTTATTTCAGAGAATCGCAGGCGGTTTTCAGCGTAATTTATTCCGTAAGAAGGGGCCGGAGTTTGTCAAGAAGTTCCAGTTCTTCGCTGACAGGTGTAGCAAATGTAATATCTGCGTCAATAACTGTCCGACCGGAAATATAACGCTTGAAACTAACACGCCAACTCTGCATTGGGGCGATAACTGCCTGCTTTGTTTTAGGTGTTATAACTTTTGCCCGACCAAGGCGATAAACTTTGGGGGGAAAGATCGCTGATCCCGAGAAGTATCAGCGTTATACTGGCCCGGTTCAAGGACTTGAGGTTAAGACTATTAAGGAATAATTTTAGACAATAATTTTGTTAGGAGTAGTTTAGCTCAAACAGTCTTGGTGGATCGGTGGTTTTTAATTTAATGAGTAATCAAGAAAAAAGGCAAATCCTTAATTAGTAAGGGTTTGCCTTTTTTAAAGTTTTGGTGGGCGATGAGGGACTCGAACCCCCGACCCCCTGCTTGTAAGGCAGGTGCTCTAGCCAACTGAGCTAATCGCCCGGATTAAGGTCAGACGAGCGGTGTGCCGTCGTTTGACTTTTAAAACTATATGGATTTTGTCGGTCTTGTAAAGAGCCTTTTTTGAAATAATTGTAAAAAAATATACTGCTGGAGGATTAGCCGCGGATAATTGATGTATGTTGACGCTAAGTAGCAGTAGTTAAAGGCGTTGTATGGAGTCGCGAGCAGAAGAAGTGTGCGTTGGCAGTGGGTGTGATCTGGGTATTTTGATGGTTGAGGCGTGAAGCAGGGGTTTGGGGATGGTTACTTTTTGGTTAAACCGGCATGTCTGCGGGAGAGGCGTTGGTGGTGGTGACGGTGGTGGCGGGGCGAAGAATAGGGCTGGTTCTATAGGTAAATAATGCTTCTTGCTTCTTGAAATCTGCCGGGCAGTGCGTATAATTTTTGCTCGGTTATATTTAATTTTGCCTATTTTTTTACAGTAACTTGCAGATAAGGGATTGGAACTATGTCTCAGAAAACAGATAAATTTGACCTCAAACTCAATACACTTGATATTAGGAAGATTCAAGATGAGATTATTGAATTCTGGGATAGAGAGAAGATCTTTGAAAAATCGGTGCAGGCCAATAAGCAGAATGAAGCTACCTTCTATGATGGCCCTCCGTTTCCCACCGGAAAACCACACCACGGCACGGTGCTGGTATCCTTTCTCAAGGATATGCTGGCGCGCTATATAACTATGCAAGGGCGGAGTGTGCCGCGGCGCTGGGGCTGGGACTGCCATGGTCTGCCGATCGAGACCCAGGCGGAGAAGCTGCTTGGAATCTCCAACAAGTGCGAGATTGAGGAGCGGATCGGGATTGCCGAGTTCAACGAGGCGTGTGCAGGAATTGTCTCGCAGAATAATGATACCTGGAAAGAGTATATTACCGCGATGGCGCGCTGGGTAGATTATGATGATCAGTACAAGACTCTTGACACTTCATATATGGAGAGTGTGATCTGGGTATTCAAGGAGTGTTACGAGAAGGGGCTGATCTATCAGGATTACCGCGTGGTGCCGTATTGCTGCCGGTGTGAGACCTCGCTCTCGATCTCCGATACCCGTGAGTCTGACTCTACCCGCCCACGCCAGGATCCGTCGGTGACGATCCGCTTCAAGGCCGATACGCAGCGGTGCGGCAAGCCAACTTATTTTGTTGCTTGGACGACTACTCCGTGGACACTGCCGTCCAACCTGGCGCTGGCGGTTGGTCCGGAGCTGGATTATGTGGTGCTGGAAGGTGAAGAATACTGTTATATATTAAGCCAAGAGGCGTCTAAGCGGCTGGCTGGGGTGATCGGTGAGGAGTGGGTGAGTACGAGTGTGGTCAAAGGGGCGGAGCTGGTTGGTGAGACCTACGAGCCGCTCTTGCCGTACTTTGCCGGGCGTAAGGCGGACGGGGCGTTCCGGGTGCTTGGAGTGGACTTTGTTGAACTCGGCGAGGGTACCGGGATTGTGCATATCGCGCCGGGATTCGGTGAGGATGACTACTGGGCGTGCCGCAGCGCCAAGATTGATACGCTCTGTCCGGTCGATGAACGGGGAGCGTACACGCCGGAGGTGACAGATTACGCCGGGCGGAAGGTGTTGGAGTGTAACAGCGATATCATGCGTCAGCTCAAGGCCGAGGGCAAGCTGATTGACCAGCGTACCATCGAGCATAACTACCCGCACTGCTGGCGCTGTCGGGAGCCGCTGATCTACAAGGCGATGACGGCCTGGTACTTCTCGATCGAGAAGATCAAAGAGAAGCTGATCGAGCAGAATAATAATATCAACTGGGTACCCGCGGAGATCCGCGAAGGGCGTTTCGGCAAGTGGCTCGATAATGCCCGGGACTGGAACATCTCGCGTAACCGTTACTGGAGTACGCCGCTGCCGATCTGGGAGTGTGATTCGTGTGACAATCGCAAGGTGCTTGGCAGTATTAAAGAGATCGAGGAGGTCGGCGGGGCGGAGATAACCGATCTGCATCGGCAGTATCTCGATAAGGTGGAGTTTGCGTGTGAGTGCGGTGGGAAGTACAAGCGTATCCCAGACGTGCTTGACTGCTGGTTTGAGTCTGGGGCGATGCCGTATGCGCAGTGCCACTATCCGTTTGAGAACAAGGAATGGTTTGAGGCGCATTTCCCGGCCGACTTTATCGTCGAGTACACCGGGCAGATCCGCTGTTGGTTTTATTATCTGCATGTACTGGCGGTGGCGCTCTTCGAGCGTCCGGCGTTCAAGAACTGTGTGGTGCATGGTACGGTGCTGGCGCAGGACGGTAAGAAGCTCTCCAAGTCTTCAAAGAACTATGAGGATCCGCTGGAACTGATGCACAAGTTCGGTACCGATGCCTTCCGCATGTATATGTTCAATTCCAATGCAGCGCTGATGGGCGACCTGCTCTTTGACAACGCCGGGATCAAGGTCTCATATCAGAAACTGGTATCGCCGCTGTGGAATGCTTGTGCCTTCTTTACGACCTATGCCAATATCGACGGCTACAAGCCGGGCGTACCAGCCTTGCCGGAGCCGGAGAATACGCTGGATATCTGGATTCTCTCGCGGCTGTATACGGTGGAGAAGAGCATCAAGGAGGCGATGGATGCGTATATCGTTGACCGTTATGTGCCGCCGCTGTTGGAGCTGATGGATGATTTGACCAACTGGTATATTCGCCGCTCGCGCCGGAGGTTCTGGGGCAGCGGGATGAGTGCGGATAAGGCGCAGGCCTTCGGGACACTGCATTATGTGCTGGTCAAGCTGTGTGAGCTGCTGGCGACCGGGGCGCCGATAATCTCCGAGTATCTTTACAAGGTGCTTACCGTTGAGGAGTCGGTACACCTGGTTATGTGGCCGAATATTCCGGCAGCGTTTGAGAACAAGGAGCTGATGGAGAAGACCCGGGTGGCGCGGAAAGTGATCAATATGGCGCTCTCACTCCGTCGGCAGTGCAAGATCAAGAATCGGCAGCCGCTGTCCAGACTGGATGTAGTTTTGCCGGAAGGGATTCCGGCGAGTTATGTGCGGGAGGATATTGCGATTATCGAGGAAGAACTCAATATCAAGAGTGTGGTTGTGCTTGACGATCCGTCGGAGATCGCTACGGTAGAGTATCTGCCGAATTTCAAGACGCTGGGGCCAAAGTTCGGTAAGCATATGAAGGGAATTGCCGCGGCAGTAAAGCAGGGCAAATTTACGCAGAATGCCGACGGCACGGCGACGGTAGAAGTCGGCGGTGAGGTATTAAGCCTGGAGGCGGGAGATGTGATTGTGCAGTACAAGGCGCGCCCGGGTGAAGAGGTGGTGAGTGATGCTGGGTTTGTTGTCGGGATGGATACGACGATTACGCCGGAGCTGGAGCGCGAGGGAATGGCGCGGGAGCTTATTCGCCATATTCAGGAGCTGCGTAAAGAGCAACAGTATGAGGTCTCGGACAGAATTCAGGTCGAGTTCTCTGGGGCTGAGGTACCGGAGGAGTGGCTGGAGATGATACTCGCGGAGACCCTGGCCGAGGCGGCGGCACTGGCCGAGCCGGATGCGCGTAAGGAGGTCGAGGTCGCGGATGAGGCGGTGGTTACGGTTGCGATCCAGCGGAAGTAGGGTTGTACTTATATTCAAGTTGTGGTGATTTTATAGCCTGCCCGGAGGGGCAGGCTATAAGTTTTTGGGATATACAGTTGTTTGGATATAAGGAGGATACAGGTAGTAAGGTAAGAAAAATTGCGTTGGCAATTTTCATGTGTGGATGACAGAGTGATACAGTCAGTAACGCAGTTACTGGCTGAGGCTACTTCTGTAGCCCGCTCATTTGTCCCTAGATGTCTTAAGATACGAACTGGTGCAGTATTTTCAGACCATGAGTTTTTCCGTGAGGACGCATGCGAACTGCGAGCTGGCGAGCAGGGGCTGAGAGTGTAATCGTGGGTAGCTGAGAGGAAGGTTATTATTATTTTGATTATTATTAATACGGGTTGATGAAGCCGATGATGGTACCAGCGAGTATGGTGACGTATACTAGGGTCATAATGCGGATTATAACACACACAATTAGGTTGAAGATACCGAGGTCTTTTATAGATTCGAGGCTGATAAGATGAAAAGCAGCCAGTAGAGGGGCATAACTTTCGGCAAGGAGGTTCTTTTTGACAACTTTGGGCGCAGTCCTGATAAATGTGACTAACATCAAAGCGGCTATGGCATAAATAATGAATAATACAAAATTACGAACAATTTTACCAAGACTCTGTCGGTAGCCGAAGATATTGGTCAGGAATTGGGAGAGGGTGGTATTATTGGTAAGTAATTCTACTTTCTTGTCGGCGAGAGCTGCTGAGTCCTGGTATAGACCTTGGGAAGCGAGGATCTTGATGAAGTGGTCGTGTGTGAAGACTTCATCCTTTTGACCATTTTCTTCGGCTGGGTTGGTCTGAATAAAGTAGTCGATAATCTCTCTTCTTGTGTTTTCCTTATTTTTTTCTTTGTCAATAAAGTTCGCGAGGCTGATGCCGTCATAGGCGGGAGTTTGACCCTTGGAAGTGAAGTTGGGTTTGCCACCATCAAAGATGGAGATAAATACATAATCGAAGTGGTAGGGGAAGAATTGTTTGTTTCGAAGAATGTCATCACTGAGGGTGAAGCATTTTGCAGTGGTGTTTTTGATGTTGACTGATTTGGTATTGATCTTGGCGAGCTTGGCATGACCATTGATTTTACAGTGATTGAGGTTGATCTCTGAGAAGGTGTTTTCTTTAAAAAATGGTGAAAATATTAAGGAGTCATTGACGGTGTTATCGACAAGTTCCAGAGTGGAATTGCATTTAACTCCACAGAATGCCAGACAGTCTGTAGTACTATTCTGCATATGGATTCGACCGTGGACATTTAGAATTTTTCCTCCGTTTGAGGAATAACCTAAGCGTATATATTTTTTGATATCAGTATCAAAAAAGTTGATACCTCCGGCAGTTAGGGTTGAATCGGTAATTGAAGCGGTATTGGCAGATGATTTTTCAATAAAAATATTATCTAAGTTGGGATTCCCAGAAATTGTACAATTACTAATGGCGAGGCTATTTGAGACTAGAGTATCGGATAAGAGAATAGTGGGATAGTTTTTAGACAATTTATTAGTGAGATTGTAATTTGAGAGTTTAAAGCTGCCGCTTAATATGTTGTTGTGCATATATAATGCATTAGAGAATTGTGAGTTTATTGTATTCAGTTTAGCGCTTGCTTCCCCTAAGATTGATATGCCATTATCAAATGTTGAGTGATCAATTTTTAATGCTACGTCATGAGCTTCAACATTAGAGCGTTGAAAGATGAAGTTTGAGTGGAAGCTTGAGTGTGTTACCAAGAGATCGGTATTGAATGGGGAATGCTCGGAGTCTTGTATGGTGGAGAAATTGGAATCGCTGATGTTGAAGCCGCCATTTATTATATTTTGATCAAACAATAAACCATAACCTGAGGGATTATTATTTGGGTTAGAATGTATTAAATTAAAATTTGTTAGTGACAGGTTATGGTTTATGGTGTTGCTAAGGCAGTTGATGGCGGTCTTGGGGCTTACAATTTGAGATGAATCGAAGCTTATTGAACCTATGGTATTATTGTCTAAAAGGAGAGTGTTTTCAGTAGTTGGTTGAGTGCTGTGAATTTTGAGTGGTTATTAATATTAATACTATTATTGATAGTGTTGTTTGAGAATCTGGCAGCTGTCTTTTGACTTTCAATTATAGACTTTTCAATGGAGACAGATCCTAGAGTATTGTTGGATAGGTCTAGCGAGCTATCAATATTGGGGTTTCTGGTGGAGAATATTGAATCATATAGACTGAGCCTCTGGCTGAAGCTGCTATTATCGAGGGATAGGCCGTTGATGATGCTCGAGCCTATAACGAAAAAATTGATGTTGGAGTGCTCGAAGGTTGTGGACGGAGAATTTGTGTGGGTGGAGGTCAGGAAAATGGAAGTGGCAAAATTTATAAATTTTGCGCTGAGTTCTTGGGCAGAGAAAGCTTGATTGTAACCGGTTATGAGGCTGTTCGTTACTGTGAAATTATTGGTGATATTCAGGTTACATATGTCGATAGCTGTGTACTGAAAGCCGTATTTTGCGTTGAAAGTCTTTTCGTATTTATATATAAAATTTCTAGTGTAATTAATTACGTTATTAGAGGTTTTTGCCAGAATTTCCTGGGATTCACTTATAAGATTAAAGCTGATCGTGGGTGAGATGGATAGGGGAAGTAAGTTTGGGGATAATTTGTTGAAGGTTTGGGATAATGCTGCTAGTATTTGTTTTTGATTATTTGAACTAGTGGTAGATGGTCTTTGGGTATTTTGAGGTAACAATAAATCAGTTGCTCTAATGAGGTTGTTTTTTATAGCATAGATTATATCAAATTTATGGGTATGTTTTAGAATTACGTCTATGCAGTAAGGGGCAATGCTATATGGAATAAGATGGAAGTTGAGAAAGTAGCTATGAGAAATAGATATATTCCTGCATTTTGCATTATAAATATTTAAGGTATTGGCTTCTCTAGAGAATATGCTGATTTTATCAAGAATAATTGAGGAACCGACAGTTGAATTTAAAAGGTTGCAATAGAACGGAATACTTTTATATGATTGGTATAGGTCGATATAAATTGATGCGATATTAATAACCATGCGTTGAAATTGGTTACCGTTTTTAAATGACCTAGGATCCCCAATGTTTTTTATGGCAAGGTTGCCATTTATAGTTGAATTGAGTATTTCTAGTGAAGAATCGTGTTTTGAATCGGTTGGATAGTCTGAACTACTAATATAGAGGTCTCCATAAATATTGGTATTTTCGATGAAAATTTTGAAGGCTGAGGACATGGTGAAAGATTTGAAGATGAGATCATTTTTGATGATGCAGTTTAGTGTGTCGAAGTAATAGGATTCAGGCGGGTATTTAGGATTGCGTGAGGTGAGCAGGAAGGTGCAGTAGTTGAAGCTTAATTGAGGCAGAGTAAGGTTTTCAAGTACGCATTGGTCACCAATAATAATAGTACTGTAAAAATCAATGGATTCTGTACTTGAGGTTGTGTAATGTATGATGAAGTCACGTAGAAAATTATCGGTGATGATTACTGAATCCTCGGTTAGATCTAAGTATTGCTCATTAGCAGACATTATTTTTGACTGGTTGTAGATTTGAGGGGCTAGATTATTGATAATGGAGTTATCAGTATATTGATGTAGTTGATTCATTTCCGATTCGGTCAGGGTTTGTCCAGAGAAGTGTTTGTGCAAGAGCTCTTTGGTGTATGAATCTAGACGGTTAAAGTCGGTGAATATGTGGCATTTCGTTAGTAGTTGAGTATGTTCTTGTATATTTTCCGCATCAGTCTTGGCATTTGAGTCGGTATTGGCGTAGAGATTGAAACTGATAGTGATGAAGAGCAGGATCAGGAGCAGGGATTTTATGTAGTGCATGGGTACGGTCTCGTTAGAAAATGGGTTCGTATCGGTACATTCTTCCAGCAGTGCTTTGGGGGGTACTGATTACAATAATATTTATGGTATATAATTACTGAATAAAAAACAAATGTTTTATGGTATATCATAGTGATATATATTGTGGATTGCGTTTTTGATGCAGCGGGTTTGGCTGGAGGGTGTAGGCGGAGTCTGCCGCGAAGGTATGAAAATTGCGTTGGCAATTTTCGGGGTTTGGCGAAAGTGTGTAGGTCTTCGTGGTAAGGATTTTGGGTTGGCTGGGATCTGGGCTTTGTGTGTGGGCGTGTTTCTGTGGATTGTTCCTCGGCGACTATGATTACATTCTCAGTATTTGTATTTTAAAATACAAATATTGAGATTTACTTTTGAAAAAAGTAAACAAAACGCTCATGCAAATGAGCGGGCTGCAGAAGCAGCCTCAGCCAGCAACATAGTTGCTGGCTGATTTTTACGCTTCACCTTTTAGGTACTGTAGTCTTAAGGGTTCGGGGAATTTCTCGATAGCGTAGCGCAGCGCGGTTCTAGGGATACTCCGGTAGTCATGCTCTTGCAGGAACTTCAGCTCGGTATCCAGGTCACGCTTGCCGACCTCGCGGAGCATCCAGCCGACAGCCTTGTGCATCAGGTCGTGCTCATGGTGCAGAAACTTTGCGGCGAGCTTCAAGGTGTGGCTGAACTCCCCGGCGCGGATAAAGGTGAGGGTGGCGAGGATGGCGATACGCTCTTGCCAGAGGTCGCCGCTGGCGGCGAAGCGGTAGAGAATATCCCGCTCCTGTGTATCTTTCTCCAAGAGATAACGCCCTAAAAGCGGCGGGGCGCTGAGGTCTACCAGATCCCAGTTGTTGATATATTTGGTCTCCTCGAGGTAGAGGCGGTAGAGCTGCTCCTGGAGTTCGGGGTTGGAACTCTTCTGCTTGCAGGCGTGGTCGAACTTCCGTTCCATAAGGATCAGCGCCAGGAGGCGTTCTTCATGATACTTGGAGCGGATGAGTGTGGTGAGCGTTGGTAGTTCGGTACGGCGGAAGTACTCCCGAGCCACTGTACGCAGGCTCGGGTTGTCGATACCGAGGAAGTGATCGCCTGCGCCGTAACCGCCGGGGTAGGCCTGGAAGAACTTATACTTGCCGGCGATCTTCTCTTCGACGACATACTCTTTGAGTGCAGAGCGGATCTTCGTAAGCATATCAGTAGAGGATCGCTTTGAGTTCTGCCGGGTCGAGGCGGTAATCCGAACCATTGCCGGAGCAGAAGCCGAAGTCGCGGAGCATCATGATGGTCAGGTCGTTGTAGCGGATGCTCTTGCCGGTCTTACTGTCTTTGAGGGTGATGTCCCCTTTGCGCAGGGGCTTGCCTCCGGCTGGGTTGGGCATCGGGCCGCGGTCATCACGAACCTTGACCATGTATCTGCCTTCGAGTTCACGTTCACGCTCGAGGATATCCTTACCTGCTTCCTTGAGGGCTTCGAGTCTGGAGGCGACGGCGGCGAAACTGAGGTCGAGTTCGAGCATGAGGGCTTTGTCCTGGGTGATAATCTGGTCGATGCTGCGGGTATCGCTGCCGAGAAAACCGTCGATTGAGAGTTCTCCGGGGGCGAGTAGTCTTTCTATCTCACTCTTCATAATATAATCCTTCCGGTCAGAGCCTGGTTCAGGCAAATTTGTCATAAAAGATCTGGCTGGTGTCCATGCCTTTGGCGGTGAGTACCGCGTTGCAGGCATTGATCATCCCCGGGCTGCCGCAGAGGTAGGCCTCGTGGTTACTCAGATCTTTATAGTAGCGGTCGACAACCTCGGTGATCAGCCCGCTCTCGCAGTCGCTATCCTTGACCTCTTCGTTGGAGAGAGCAGGGATATATTGCAGCCAGGGGTTCTCATGCTCGAGGGTGCGGAACTTGTCGACATAGAAGAGGTCGTCAGAGGTGCAGGCGCCGAAGAAGAAGTTGGCCTGGCGCTTGGTGATACCCTTGGCGATCATCTCGTAGATCATACTCTGTACCGGGGAGAGGCCGGAGCCGCCGGCGATGAAGATGATATCCTTATCGCTGTCACGGAGGTAGAAGTCGCCGTAGGGGCCGCTGAGGGTGACGGTGTCGCCTACCTGCATGTGGTCGTGGACATAGGTGGTGACGATGCCCTTGGGGACGCGGCGGATGCAGAAATCGAGGTAGCCTTTCTCGCTCGGGTTGGAGGCGATGGAGTAGGCGCGGTAGGTATTGCGTTTGAGGCTGCCGTAGGCCGGGGCGGTAATTTGCATGTACTGGCCGGCCTTGTACTCGAGGTCTACCCCGTCGGGGAGTTTGAAGCGGACGCCTTTGATATCGTAGGTCAGGTTCTCGATAGCTTCGACCGTACACTCGTAGGTGGTTGAGCCGATAAGCTGCCCCGGGAGGTCGATAGCGATATCGCTGTCGAAACGGGTCTGGCAGGCCAGGCGCCAGTTGTTCTCCAGCTGTTCGGGTGAGAGCTTCTTCGTCTCCTTCTCGTTCACCTCCAACCCGCCGGACTTGACCTGTACCTTGCACATGCCGCAGAGGCCGCGCCCGCCGCAGGCAGAGGGCAGGATGATAGCGGCGGCGGCGAGGTTCTCCAGCAGGTTCTTGTCGGGGTCGGCCTCGAGGGTCTTTTCGCCGTTGTTGATGATAATCTGTACCATGATTAAGCTTCCTTGTCGTTATAGTTTGGGATACGTAGAGCGCAGGACGATCAGAGCTCTTGATTATGGAAGAGTTCTTCAGCGGCCATGGCCGCGGTCGCACCCTCACCCACAGCAGTAGCGACCTGCCTGTACGAGCCTTCGCGGACATCACCGACAGCGAAGAGACCGGCAATTTCGGTCATCATATTCCGGTCGGTCTCGATATGACCACGGCAGTTCTTCGGTATAAGTTTGCAGATTAGTTCGGTGTTGGGGTTGGTGCCGACGAAGATGAAGACTCCGTCCACTGCGAGTTCTTGGGTCTCTTCGGTATTCTTGTTTTTTATGGTGACTCGGCTGACCGCGGGAGAGCCTGTAATCTCTTTGAGTTCGCAGTTGTACATGATGTCTATCTTTTCGTGGCTCTGAATCTGTTTCTGGTAGATCTTCTCGGCTCTAAAGGCATCACGCCGGTGCACCAGGGTAAGCTTGGAGACAAATTTGCTCAGGTGTAGCGCTTCCTTCAGCGCGGTATCACCGCCGCCGACGACCAGTACCTCTTTACCGCGGAAGAAGGGGGCGTCACAGGTGCCGCAGTAGCTGACGCCACGTCCGCGGAGTTCCTTCTCGCCGTTGACGCCGAGTTCGCGGGGGGAGCTGCCGGTAGCGATGATTACGGCGCGGGAGTGGAGTTCCTCTTTGCCGGTTATGATGGTGAAACCCTGCTGCGGGGTGTGGCTGATGTCCTTGGCCTCGGCGAGTTTGAACTCGGTGCCGTAGCGCTCGGCTTGGGCGCGCATCTTCTCGGCCAGTTGCGGCCCGTCTATCCCTTCGGGAAAGCCGGGATAATTGGCGATATCCATGGTCATGGCGACCTGGCCGCCGACGAGCCCTTTCTCCAGGACGAGGATACGGCGCTGCGCTCTGCCGGCGTAGATCGCGGCCGAGAGTCCGGCCGGTCCACTGCCGATGATAATTATGTCATAATCTGTATTCTGTTCTTTGTTTGTTGGCATAGCTTTCTCACAGTTTAAAATGTAGGAAATAAATATATAGGTTCTGTCTGCTGCTGTGAAATTAGTATCAGTCAGTATCTCTTAAGACGATTGCAAAGTTGTAAGCATGGTATACTGGCGCTGTAGCGGTGAACCGAGACGATTTGTCTGTCGTAGCGGTAAAGGTTTATTTCTTGGACTTCTGCTTGTTGTGCTTCTTGGCTTTGCCTTTTTTATCCTTTTTGCTCTTTTTGCTGTTCTCTGCTTTTTTGTCTTTGGATTTACCCTTCTTCTTGTCTTTTACGTTCTTGTCATCGTTAGCGGCGGGGTTCATGTCTTCCGCGTTGACGGTGTAATCTATGTATTCCGCCTTGCAGAGATCTTTTTTAAACTTTGAACAGCCACCACATTTGCGGCAGCGGAAGTTACCATTCTTCAACTTCGCTCTGAGTTTTCCCTTTATACAGCCCATATCAATCCTCCTAGCGTCGGCATTTTTTCATCTTCGATAATTCTTATTGTACAATAGAGGAAAAACATGTAAAGCAAATTCAAATCCGCACAGAATATAATTATTATTAGTGTGGTAGTTGTTTTGCCTGAGGTAATCATTATAATTCTTGGGGTTGGGTAATTTTATAGGTATTGTGGTCTTGTCTGAGAGAAATAGCATAAAAATGAATGAAAATACTATAGCGGGTACAGGTAAGGAACGGTCGGCGGTGCGGGCGGTAATACTGCTGATAATCATTACCGGGGTTATCAGACTGATTATTGCCGGGGTGACAGGTCTAGGCTTTGGCGAATCGTATTACGCGATGGGGGCGGTGCATCCGCAGCTCAGCTACTTTGATCAGCCGCCGCTCTCCTTTTGGCTGGGCTGGGCTTCGGTTGAGGCGCTTGGCGGTTATACCGGCTTTGCTCTGCGTCTGCCGACGGTACTCCTCTTTGCCGGAACCACCTGGCTGATGTATGCCCTGGGCAAGAGGCTATTCGGGGAGTGGGAAGGTTTCTGGGCGGCGGTGATTCTCAACCTCTCGGCGGTCTTTACCTACTCTATCGGAATCTGGATACAGCCTGACGGCCCGTTGATGTTCTTCTGGCTGGCGTGTGCCATCTGCTTTTATGATCTGTTCAGTATCGAGTTTGGTAGTATTGCAGAGCGTAATCGCTTCCGCTCCTCCTGGGAGTGCTATCTGCGCTGGATTGTCATTGGAGTCTTGCTGGGGCTGACGACTCTGAGTAAATACCATGCTGCCTTTCTCTTCGCTGGCGCTGGTCTCTTCGCTATTACCCGTAAGGAGGATAGGCACTGGGTGCTGCATCCGGGGCCGTATCTGGCGTTACTGGTCAACTTTATTATCGCGGCACCGGTCTTTATCTGGAATTATAATCATGATTGGGTGTCATTTGTTTTTCAGGGTAACCGGGCGGCGAGTTCGGGGCTGCATCTGAACTGGTTTGTCCGCTCTATCGGGGGGCAGATGCTCTGGGTGCTTCCCTGGATCTGGCTGCCGCTGGTCTGGCAGCTTTATACCTGTGCCAAGGCCGGGCGTAAGGATCGTGCCCGCTGGTTCTCCCTGATGACGGCGATTCTGCCTATTGTCTTCTTTACCCTCGTCACGCTCTGGGCGAATCTGGGCTTTCACTTTCACTGGCAGGCTCCGGGGTATCTGATGCTCTTCCCACCGCTGGGGGCGGCGTTCTATGCGCTACTGAAGCGGGGCGGGGCGATCAAGCGGTGGTCACTGCTCTGGGTCTGGCTCTCGGTGATCGTTACCTTCTTCTCCTGCGTAATCATTCAGGTGCATGCCGCCACCGGTTTTTGGAGCGTTTACGGTCCGAAATGGTTCGGACAGCTCTTCGGCGAGAAGATGGATCCGACGATGGAGGGCTTTGACTATAAAGGACTTGAGCCGCTCTTTGCTGCTAAGGGTTGGCTGGATAAGGAGAAGTTCTTTGTCGTTACCGATCGCTGGTGGCTCGCAGGCAAGGTCGACTGGGCGCTCAAGGGGGAGATGCCGATCGTACCCTTTGATTGCGACCCGCGTAATGTGGTGTACTTCTATGATCAGAACAGTTTTCTCGGAAAGGATGCGATCTTTATTGCTGTCGATCCTGAAGAGACGGTGCGGCACCGAGCTGAGAAGTGCTTTGAGAGTGTTGAGCGCCTGCCCAATCATCAGGTAATCAGGGCTGGGGTGGCTGAGATGGAGCTCAGTGTGTACTACTGTAAGAACTATAAAGAGAAGTATGATCTGCCGTATGGACTCAATATCGAGTAATTGGCCGGCGTATATTCTTTACGCTGGCTTGGAATAATTAAGGTTCAAGACCAAGAGATTCATTCTTTGGCATGGGGCTTCTCGCACCTTTTACGGGCATCAAGACTCCCTGCACCCCTCGCACACGCTGTGCGTTTGCTCACCTTTGCGTGAGTAATAATTTAAATGCTTTGTAAATAATAAATTACAATGTTTAATAGAGCGTATGGTTTTAAAAAATATAATAAGAACTAAGTGATTAACGGGTAAAAAATACGAAATATTGTAATTCTTATAACTCTTTTAAATATAAACTATTAAATTTAATTTAGGTTATTTATCTTGTCATGAACCATAATTAAACGATGGTCGAGGCAGCGTCGGGTTGTGTCGGGATAAGGCTTGTTACTGTGTGTATAATTTATACTATTTGTTGTAACTGATTTATGAGTAATGGGTTGTATGTTGTTGTGTTGTTTTTATGCTCCAGCTTGGTGTTTACGGCCGGGCAGGTGGTATGCTATTTCAGAGCCAGTTATGGGGAATTCCTTGTAAAAAAGCGCTTGCTGTTCTCTTGAACCGCATTTTTTTACCTTTACGTAATATCTCATATCTGCTAGAATTACAGATGTCTCTACGCGGGTAGGGGCGGAAGGAGTAGAGCGGTTAACTTGAATTATTTGATTGTTGATCAGAGGAAGGTATAATGCCCAAGAAATCAAAGACGAAATGTATAGGGATTCTAACATCTGGAGGGGATTGCCCAGGTCTCAATGCGGCAATTAGAGGTGTCGCCAAGGCTTGTATGATAGAGTACGGTATTGATGTTATCGGGATTATGGATGGCTTTAGGGGGCTGGTGGAGAATAGGTATATCAAGCTTGATGACCGGTCGGTAAGCGGGATACTCACCCTCGGCGGAACCTTCTTGGGAACCAGTAGGGGACAAGCCGCATAAGATGCCTATGGGCGGTAAGAAGGTGGATATGACCGATGTGGCGATTGAGAATGCCAAGAAGATGGGGCTTGATTGCCTGGTCTGCCTCGGTGGAGGCGGTACGCAGAAGAATGCCAAGCATCTGATGGATAATGGGTTGAACGTGGTGACGATGCCTAAGACTATTGATAATGATGTCTATGGTACCGACTATACCTTTGGTTTCGATACAGCGCTGAATATTGCCAGTGAGGCTATCGACAGACTCCATACCACTGCTACCAGTCATCACCGTCTGATTGTATGTGAAATTATGGGGCATAACTCCGGCTGGCTGCCGCTCGGTGCCGGTATCGCCGGCGGGGCGGATGTGATTCTCATCCCGGAGATACCGTATGATCTCAAGGTAATCGCCGAGCATCTGCGGGAACGCCGTCGCGGCGGCAAGAAGTTTTCGATCATTGCTGTGGCGGAAGGGGCGCACTCGGTCGAAGAGGCTCGAGAGATAGAACTCAAGATGGTTGAGCATGATAAGAAGAAGAAAGAACACGAAACCTTGGTTGTTGAGGGTAAGCTCAATGATAAGGATCGCAAGAAGAAGGCCAAGAGCGCCAAGAAGATTCTTGATGAGATCAGGAGTAGTGATTATGACGAGGTGCAGGAGCCGATTGCAAGCCGGGTAGCCAGGGAGATTCAGAAATTGACCGGTTTTGAGGCGCGGGTAACCTCGCTGGGGCATGTTCAGCGCGGTGGCAGTCCATCACCTGCGGACAGACTGCTCTGTACTGTACTCGGTACTAAAGCTGCGCAGTTACTCGCGGCGGGAGATTATAATGTGATGGTCAATGTACTCAATAATAACTGCGGTTGTATCCCTCTGGAGGAGGTCGCTGGCAGGCGTAAAGAGGTGCCGTTGGATCATCACTGGCTCAATGCGGCCAGAATGGTTGAGACCTGCCTGGGTATATAGGTTGGAGGATTAACTGCAACTACGGTTTATGCTAAAAGCTCAAGCCCGACCTTAATTTAGGTCGGGCTTGAGTATTGGGGGATTCCGGTATTCCAGAGTTATGAGTAAGGTATTCGTGAACGCCGGATAATGTAATTGACTTTTTGTGCTTGCAGCGTTGGTTCAGGAGCGGAACTGTTTCCAGTTAATGTCGTATTTCTTCAGGCGCAAGCCCATGATTCGCTCGGTTATTCCCAATTCTTTGGCTGCCAGCGAACAATTGCCTCGGCAGCGTTTGAGCGATTCGATGATTAATTCGCGTTCGAGGTTATCCAACGCCATCTGCAGGTTACTGTCGGTGCTGCCGGGCTGAGCTTCAGAGAGTTCGTGATTGGGATTACTATTGAAGAGTAGAGCCTCGGCTTTGGCGCGAGAAGACTGGGTCGGCATCTGCAGACTTGGGGGGAGGTGATGACCATGGATCACCCCGTCAGTGGAGAGTAGCACTGCCCGTTCGATACAGTTTTCAAGTTCACGCACATTGCCCGGCCAGTGATAGGCCACAAGCATATCGATAGCGCCGGTACTGATACGTTCAATTGATTTTGAATTCTCCTGAGCATACTTCTGGGCAAAGTGATCGGCAAGGAGGAGTACGTCGCTCTTGCGCTCGCGCAAGGGCGGCATATTTACGGGGAAGACGTTGAGCCTATAATATAAATCCTGACGAAATTCGCCTGTATCCACCATCTTCTCCAGATCTCGGCTGGTGGCGGCGATGATACGCACATCGACCTTTATCGTCTTATTACTTCCGACCGGCTCGAACTCTTTCTCCTGCAGCACCCGGAGTAGCTTTACCTGGGCAACCTGGGAGAAGTCTCCGATCTCATCTAAAAACAGGGTGCCACCGTCAGCAAGTTCAAATCTACCCTTGCGGCTGGTGATAGCCCCGGTAAATGCTCCCTTTTCATGACCGAAGAGCTCGGCTTCGAGGACGGTCTCCGGCAGAGCCGCGCAATTGACCTTGATATAAGGCTTGTTCGATCTCTGGCTGTTGTGATGGATAGCGTGGGCGGCAAGCTCCTTGCCGGAACCACTCTCCCCCCGGATCAGGACGGTGGTGTTGGACTGCGTTACTTGGCGGATTGAGTCATATACCGAATTCATGGCCTGGGAGGTGCCGACAAAGTTCTCCAGCTTGAATTTCTGCTTGAGCTCGTTTTGTAACCGCTCGTTCTCCTCGATCAGCCGAACCTTGTCCCCTTCAATCTGAATACGCAGCCGAACCGAGCGGGAGACCATAGATGCAACTACTGAGAGTAGGCGGACATCTTCATTGAGGTCGTAATCGGGATTATAAGAGTGATCGACCGATAATGTACCCAAAACTTCCTGATTATCCTTGATTGGTACACATATAAAGGAGGTCTCCTGCATGCCGAACTGATCTCTGATGCCGGTTCGATTGAGAAAGTCCGGTTCCTCACTGACTTTCGGCACGATAATTGCTTTACCTTTGGCGACAACCTGGCCTGTAATACCCTCTCCCGAGAGGTATTTGCCGAGTTTCTTCTGCTTGGAGGAGAGGCCGTATGAGGCATTTACCTGTATTTCGCCTGTCTGATTGTTGAGCAGGGTCAGGGTGCAGTGGGTGGCGCCGATATGCTTGGCAATATTTATCAGAATATTGTCGATACCATTACGGATATCATAGTCTTCATCAAGCATTTGGCTGATACGATAGAGAAGAGCCAGTTCTTCAACTTCATCTCTAATAACGTAATTTTCGGTCATGTCAATCATCTTATCTTTACAGTCCTGATCTAAAGTATACATATATTATTATTCTCTAAATAATTATCTATTGGCATACTTATCAATTAAGCGCCTTGTATGAAATATACGCAGATGTTAGCTTTCTGCAATAGTAAAGTTCGGAAATGTACAAAAAAGTAAAATTCTACATTATCGTAAGGATGTGCTTTGTTTCAATCGGCTAATTGGTTTGGGTTTGAGTATATATGATAAATAATCTTGGTCGCGCGGCTTGGAGAGTTTTTTGTGTCTATAGGTATTATAACTGATTGTTCTTGCGGTAGGTCAGCGGGGTAATGTGTCTAAAACGTTTGGAAAGTTTGATCCTTGGTGAAGTAACTCTGATCCTGGAATCCTGCTTCCAGAGCGATAATTGAGAGGGGCTGGTTGGTATGAACCAACAGATATTCGGCTTTCTCAATTCGCATCTGATTGAGCAGGCCGGTAAAGGTCATCCCGGATTCCTTCTTCAGTAGTGTGGAGAAGTACTGTGGGGAGAGGAAAGCGACCCGGGCGACATCCTCGCGGGTTAGCTGCTCGGTGCAGTGTTCCTGCATATAATTGATGGCGGTGAATATTGCCCCTTTATTCTGTCCCTTCTCAATCTTCTGGATAGAATCGAAGATCTTCTCAAAGGTATCTACCAGCCAGAGGGTGAGGGCTTCGTCGTCATTAATCCCGGAGAGGGTGTTGAGAATCTGGAAGTTGGCGGTGAGGAGGGTCTTGGTATCACCACCGGTCTCAATTGCGGTGCGGCACATGCTCACAAAGAGTTCCATGAATATACTCTTGACCATATCCAGATTGCTCCCGGCATGAGCATAGACCGAGACTAATATACGGTTGAGTACCTTACGGGCGCTGCTCTTGTCACCACAGCGGATCGCCGAGAAGAGTTCGGGCTCTTCACGCATATAGATTTCCCGGATGTCACCGTGCCCCTCGCTCTTATAGTCATGGATGGCGTAGGCCTTGCGCTGTTCCTTCTCATATTTGAGGCGGTTGAGGGTAAGGGCTGCCGCATTGGTCAGGTTGTAGCTCTCCAGCAGTTCTCGCAGTTCAGCGCAAGCGCGGCGCAGATCCATGAATTTTCCGCTCATGGTCTGGGAGAATACAACCTTTTCGCTGGCACTGGCGATGATACCTCCTTCGATTATCATATTGTTCATAACCGGTACCGCCCAGATAAGCTTGCCGCCGACACAGTAACCGATAGTTGCTTCACCCCAGCGGAAGGCCTCACTGATGGCATGGGCTCGGTTCTTGGTACAGTCCGGGTGGCCTACCTGGCAGTTATTGCTGTCAAAGAGGATAATGCCGTTGGCATCCGTGGCTATTAGCGGGAAGCCCCAGCGTTTCTTATACTCTCGATGCAGAATATTGAAGGTCTTTTCATCTATCATGTCTCTGGCTCAGTCAATGGTAGTAAAAAAAAACTACCGATGTAATTAAATTATCCCTGTAACTGTATGCAAAATAGTGAAAAACAGGGGCGAATCAAGATATTTTTTAATGAATATTACAATAATACTAAAAATGGGTTGGATTGTACAATAACTTTTAAGCTTATTAGTGTATTATTCTATGAAAAGCAAGGATATAGAGCTTTATTGTAGGAGAATTTTTTTTTTGAAAGTTTTGGTAAATTTTTAAGCGGTATTGATATTGGAGAGATGAATGACAAATAAAGAGTTGATTCTGGCTGCGCTTAGGTGTGAAGAGACGCCCAGACCTGCCTGGTTACCATTTGTAGGGGTACACGGGGCATACATTATCGGAAAGACTGCCAGCGAGTACCTGCAGAGTACAGAACTTATTGTCGAAGGCATTATGAAGGCTTATGAACTGTATAATGGGGACGGCATGCCGGTATCCTTTGATCTGCAGATGGAGGCTGAAGTGCTGGGATGTAAACTGCATTGGGCCGATGACTGCCCGCCTTCAGTCTCTACTCATCCTCTTGAAGAGTATGAGGATGAATGGAGTGTGGCTAATCTGCCTGAGAGCCTCGATATGACCGCCGGGCGTATCCCGCTGACGATGGAGGCGACTAGGCAGATTGTAGAGAAGTTGGGGGATAAGGCGGCAATCTACGGCTTGCTTTGCGGACCGTTTACCCTGGCGCTACACCTCTTGGGTAACGATATATTCATGGAGATGTACGATGAGGAGGAGAAGGTCGAGGCCTTGATTGATCGCTGTGCTGACTATGCGATTCAGATGAGTGCGGCGTATCTGGAGGCTGGGTGTGATGTAGTCGCGGTGGTCGATCCGATGGTCAGCCAGATCTCTCCGGAGCACTTCGAACAGTTTGTGACCCCGGGAATGAATAAGATCTTTGATTATATCAAAAGCCAGGGCGGATTCTCCAGTTGCTTTGTCTGTGGTGATGTGACCAGAAACCTTGAGTGTATGGGTCGTCTTACCTGTGATAATATGTCTGTCGATGAACAGATTGATATGACTCTCTGTAAAGAGGTGGCTTTGAAGTATAACAAATCTTTCGGAGGTAATCTGAAGTTGACTGTGACCTTGTTGATGGGGGATGAGGATGCATGTAAGCTCGATGCCTTGGAGTGTTATGATAAATGTGTGGGCAAGGGCTTTATTATGGCTCCAGGGTGTGATCTGCCGTATGATACCAAGGTGGAGAACCTCCAGGCTGCTGCTTCAATCGCGCTGGACGAGTATTCCCGTGAAGCGGCGCGCTCGCTCACCGCAGCTGAGGGAGATAGCTTTGATGATATTATAATACCTGATTATGCGGCTTCAAAGAAGGTGATTATCAACGCTGTAACCCTTGACAGTGCTTCTTGCGCCGCCTGTACCTATATGTGGAGTGCGGCCAAGCGGGTGGTTCAGGCGTTGGGTGAGGATATGGTGGTGGCTTCTGAGCATAAGATTCGTGATCGCGACGGGGTGGGGATGATGGTAAAACTTGGAGTACGGAATCTGCCGACTATTTGTATCGACGGAATTCCTACCTTTGAATCACTCGTACCGACCGATGAAGAGTTGCAGAAGGCGGTAAAAGCGGCATATGACAAGAAAAACGGCTAGTGGCAGTGGTTTGAAGTAGAGACTTGAGATATTGCTAGAAGTATGGAAAATCAAGTTAGTGATTTTCACATTTAGATTGCCAGTATTTCAGCCCTCAGCTCTGCTGAGGGCTGAGGCTGTTTCTGTAGCCCGTTCATTTGTCCTTAGATGTCTGAAAATATGAATTGGTGCAGTATTTTCAGACCATGAGCGTTTTCCGAGAGGACACATGCGAATTGGTGAGCAACGGCTGAGAGTTTAATCATAGGCCGCTGAGGGGGGGGGGAGGCCTCGCTCAGCGCTCTGCGCAAAAAACCTGATTTCAGCCAGCCTAAAACCTAACTCTGAAGGCCAAGGTGGTCTAGATGAGTGAGCTATGGCGTGAGTCAACCGCGAAGGTATGAAAATTGCATTGGCAATTTTCTATATAGATTAAGATAGAGGAAATCACTAATGTGATTTCCCATTTTTAATAATATAGGTGGTATAGCCAGTAACGCAGTTACTGGCTGGTTTATTTTTGAAATTAGTTTGAGATGTGCTCGGGTTATTTTGCCGCATTGGCATTGAGTTTGGACATATTTGGGATCTTGAGCTTGGGCATGCCGCCCGTGGCTCCCGGCATTTTGGGAATCTGCGGGATATTGCCCAGCTTTGGGATCTTGAGCTTGGGCATCTTGGGGATGGCGTTCTCATTCTTCTGGACGCTCTCAATTACTGGTTCAGGGTTGGCAGCGGCTTTGCCTTTGCCTACCTTTTCCATTGCTACCGCCCAGGCTTCGCGCAGATTACGGAAGATATGCTGGGTCTCGTCGATGCCTTCGGTATCATCTTTCATATTAGCATCAACCAGTCGCTTTATTGCATAGGTGTACAGCCTAGCAAGATTGGTCGCGATATCGCCACCTTTCTCGTGATCCAGACCATTTACCAGTTCGATAATAATATCTTGCGCTCTGACTAGATTTTTTTGCTTGGCTTCATAGTCTTTCTCTTGGATAGCTTTGCGGCCATGCTCGGAAAAGCGGATAACTCCATCCATCAGCATCAGCACAAGCTGCTCTTTGCTGGCGGTCTGTATCTTGGTCTTCAGGTATTCTTTTTGCTGTTTCTGATAAGGGTTCACAATTAGCGCCTCTCTAGTATTATAACATTCAGGAAATTGCTGACACTACCGACTATTTTCTGCTAAAAAAAGGCCGGTATCCATCCAAGTCTGACAATTTGAGAATAGTTGTGCTTTCTCTCCATGAATATTATCGGTTATCGCTGTAGCAACCTTGAGCAACAATTTATAGATATATGCTTCTATTTCGTCGGTGTTCTCACCCTTTGGGGCTAAAGGTGTCTTGGTCTATAATCAGCTCTACGAATCTGCCAACTGCTCCAGAACCTCATTAAAGAGTACCTCGCTCTCAGGAGTATTGGTGATGCCCAGCTTGATAACCTCTTTGGCCTTGGTCGTATGACCGATACTTTGGAGGTAGGTACTGGTCGTAAAGTAGATCGCCGGTTCGAGAGGGAGGCCAATATTGCTGAGCTTGTCGATAAACTGCAGGATTAGCTCTGGATCGGTGAAGAGGCCGATATACTCCTTAAGTAGGGTCTTCTTACGGTGGATATCACCCATCGAGGTATTGAAAGCAAAGAAAAAGAACTCTTCAAGCTCTTTGCTATGCTTAGCGGCAGCGAGGCGTTGGATAATCTCAATGCAGAGTTCAGTTGGGAGGATCAGAGTATTGTAGTTGGTCTTGATAAAGTTAAAGGTGACCAGAATCGGTGTATCCCGGTGCATATAAAGCTGTAGGAGCTTGTCCAGGACATGGGGCAGATTCTCGGAATAGTTCTGCTTGGCGAGCAGAAGAATAAGCTCTGCTTCTTTGACGGCATTGGCCTGACTGAGATAGTCGGCGATCATGAAGTATGACTTCAGATCCAGATCGGGGAACTTTTGGCTGGCTTCCTTGAATACCTCGATAACTTTGGGGTACATCTCAACATGATAGTATAGCTCCATGAGACAGTTGTAGGTCTCTATGCCCGGAGTCTGCTCGGAAATTGACTGTTGGAGAGTCTGCTCGGCAGCGGTGTAATCGCCGGCTGCGATTTGCTCTTTGGCTCTGCTGATAACCTCCTGTTCAGTATTCATGGTCTGATCCTAATAAGTTAAAAAAAATAGCATCGAGTTAAAGATTTATCTACTATATCTACTTATATTATATCACGCTATAGTATGGATAACAAGTTAAATAGCGAGAATTGCTAGGCTTTTAAATGTGATTTGCTAGCTCTGCAGTAGAAGTTGCGAGTGCTGAAGAGACAAGTATTCTTGGCGCGGGACGGGGCTGAGTGTGGGGAGTGTTTTGCTTTGGATTTAGCTTAAAAGGTATAGCTAAAGCACCATTTTATAGTATTGTGTATAAAATATAATACAATAAATGAGAGCAGGGTAAACCCTGCTCTCAAAGTTGCTATTGATAATATAACATTTTAAATTATATTAATTTACAGCACCAATTACTGCTTCAGCATCTTCGCCGGTTGGGCAGTCGGTAACCATGGCTTCGACCGTCAACAGAAGGGTGGCGATACTTGCAGCGTTCTGCAAAGCGCTACGGGTAACCTTTGTCGGATCTACGACACCATCCTTGAGTAGATCGGTAAACTCACCGGTGCGGGCATTATAGCCGTCATTAGCGCCGTCCATCTCAATAACTTCCTGCGCAATAACCGAACCGTCGATACCGCTGTTCTCGGCGATGGTCTTGATCGGAGCCTTTACGGCATCCAGAATAATATCAACTCCGAGTTTTTCGTCACCTCTGGCCTTGGAACGGACAGCTTCAATAACACTGGCCGCCTTGAGCAGGGCGGTACCGCCGCCAGCGACAATACCTTCCTGTGACGCGGCGCGGGCAGCATGCAGCGCGTCCTCGACGCGAGCCTTCTTCTCCTTCATCGCTTCTTCGGTAGCTGCACCGATATTCAGGATGGCGACACCGCCGGTAAGCTTGGCCAGGCGCTCCTGGAGCTTCTCGCGGTCGTAGTCGGAGGAGGTGGTTTCGATGCGATTCTTGATGGTGCTGATACGGGTATTCAGATCGGCTTTCTTACCAGCTCCGTTGACAATAGTGGTGTTCTCCTTCTCAACGATAATGTTCTTGGCACTGCTGAGATCTTCGAGTTCGACTGCGTCAAGCTTTAGTCCGAGGTCTTCGGTAATAGCCTTGCCGCCAGTAAGAATTGCGATGTCCTCCAGCATTGCTTTGCGACGGTCGCCGAAGCCTGGAGCCTTGACCGCACAGACATTGATCGTGCCGCGAATCTTGTTTACCACCAGCGCTGCCAGTACCTCGTTCTCCACCTCTTCTGAGATGATGAGTAGCGGTCTACCTGCAGCAGCAACCTTCTCCAGAACCGGAATAAAGTCTCTGAGATTACTGATCTTCTTCTCGTGGATCAGGATGTAGGCGTCCTCCATGACACAACTCATCTTGGTCGTGTCGGTGATGAAGTATGGGCTCTGGTAACCTTTATCAAACTGCATGCCTTCGACCAGATCCATAGTGGTCTCCATACTCTTAGCCTCTTCAACCTGGATAACCCCTTCAGTACCGACCTTCTCCATAGCTTCAGCGATGATGCTGCCGATCTCGTCGTCGTTATTGGCTGAGATGGTGGCTACAGAAGCGATATCTGACTTCTTCTTGCAGGGGATGCTGATCTTCTCGATATGGGCGACTGCCGCTGTTACCGCCATATCTACACCACGCCGGATAGCCATCGGGTCGGCTCCCCCGGTTACCAGCTTCAGGCCGGCGCTATAAATAGCCTCGGCTAGAACGGTAGCGGTAGTGGTACCGTCACCAGCGATGTCCGAGGTCTTTGATGCGACCTCCTTGATCATCTGCGCGCCCATGTTTTCAAAGGGATCTTCAAGCTCTATCTCTTTCGCTACGGTTACTCCGTCTTTGGTTATACCCGGGCCGCCGAATCCCTTCTGGTAGACTACATTGTGTCCGGTTGGGCCCATAGTAGACTTGACCGCTTTGGCTAGTTTGCTGACTCCAGAAAGAATCTTCTGGCGTGCGTCATTGCTAAACATCAACTGTTTGCCTGCCATATTATTTTCTCCTAATTAGTTTGGTTAATATCTTGATAAAAACAACCTGCGCCGGGCTTAGAGCTTGGCAAGAATGTCTGATTCACGCATAATAAGCAGTGACTCATCAGCTACCTTGACCTCGGTCCCGCTGTACTTTCCGAAGAGTACCATGTCACCGGGCACGACATCGAGGGTGGCGCGAGCACCACTGTCCAGTAGCTTGCCTGAACCTACCGCGATTACAACACCTTCCTGTGGCTTCTCCTGGGCTGAACCCGGGAGGATGATGCCGCCTGCAGTTGTTTCTTCTGCTTCTACCCGCTTGACCACAATGCGGTCATCAAGGGGGCGGAGGTTGACAGCGGGGGCGGCGGTGGTCTTCTTGCTGGTCTTTTTAGTTGTCTTATTGGTCTTACACTTGGCCATTTTCTACTCCTAATCTCTGTATTCTAATATAAATAGTATAATTTAGTTATTGGGTGCGAGCTTGGTTGGGGCAGGGTTTACATCATACCGCCCATGCCTCCCATACCGCCCATGCCTCCCATGCCGCCCATGCCGCCCATACCTCCCATGCCGCCCATGCCGCCCATGTCCGGCATACCTGCACCGTCTTCAGCTGGAATATCGGCGATGAGGCATTCGGTGGTGAGGAGTAGACCCGCAACCGATGCGGCGTTGCGCAGTGCGGTGATCTCGACCTTGGCCGGATCAATAACACCACCCTTGATCATATCCACGTAAGTATCGGTCAGGGCGTTGTAGCCTTCGTTGCCAGAAGCCTTCTTGACCTTGCGCACTACGACCGCTCCGTCGACACCGGCATTATCTGCGAGCTGACGCAAAGGAGCTTCGACCGCTTTGCGTACAATCTCTACGCCGGTGGCCTTCTCGTCCTTGAACTTGAGCTTGTCCAGAGTGGTCGCTGCAGCGCGGATAATGGCTACGCCACCACCAGGAACAATGCCGCTCTCAACTGCGCAACGGGTGGCGTTGAGGGCGTCTTCAAAGCGATCTTTCTTCTCCTTCATGTCGCTCTCGGTAGCCGCACCGACATTGATCTCGGCAATACCGCCGATAAGCTTGGCGATACGCTCCTGGAGCTTCTCTTTGTCGTACTCGGAGGTGGAATTTTTATACGCGTTCCTGATCTCTTCGACCCGGGCGTCGATTGCTGCTTTGCTGCCGGCACCCTTGGTGATAGTTGTATTGTCGGTATCGACGACAACCTTCTGGGCACTGCCGAGGTCATCGAGGGTTACGTCTTCAAGCTTTATCCCGAGATCTTTCATGATAGCCCGGGCGCCAGTCATGATGGCGATATCCTCCATCATGGCCTTACGGCGGTCGCCAAAGCCAGGAGCCTTGACCGCGCAGACATTGATGATGCCGCGCATCTTGTTGACTACTAGGGTGGCCAGAGCTTCGCCTTCAATATCATCGGCAATTATCAGTAGTGGGGAGCTGGATTTGCTAATAGCTTCAAGCAGAGGAACTAGATCTTTGGCGTTTGAGATTTTGTCTTCGTAGACCAGAATATTACACTTCTCCAGCGAGGCTTCCATGTTCTCAGGATTGGTGCAGAAGTGTGGGGAGAGGTAGCCGCGATCGAACTGCATACCTTCAACAACATCGATTACAGTCTCCATGGATTTACCGCTCTCGATGGTGATGACACCGTCTTTGCCGACCTTCTCCATGGCTTCGGCGATGGTGTTGCCGATGTTTGCGTCATTATTGGCAGAAATAGTGGCTACAGCGGCGTAGTCCTTCTTGCCCTTGACTGGTACCGCCATCTTCTCAACTTCGGCGCAGATAACTTCAACGGCGGCGTCGATGCCGGCTTTGAGATCCATCGGATTGGCTCCGGCGACAACATTCTTCAGACCTTCCAGGAAGATTGATTCGGCAAGGACGGTGGCTGTAGTCGTACCGTCGCCAGCGATGTCATTGGTCTTGCTGGCTGCTTCCTTGACTAGTTGCGCGCCCATGTTCTCATACTTGTTGTTGAATTCAATCTCCTGCGCAACCGTTACGCCATCCTTGGTGATGGTCGGGCTGCCCCAGGATTTGTCCAGAACTACATTGCGTCCGCGTGGGCCAAGAGTTGCTTTGACGGCGCGTGATAGTTTTACCACACCTTCTTTGACGCTGTTACGGGCGTCGGTAGAGAATTGCAGTTGTTTAGCTGGCATTTATTTATCTCCTTTTACCAATTATAAAAACTATAACTATATATATGTAAACAAATCATATTGCGATTATTATTTACAATTATCCTATGAAGATGAATCAAAGTAATATCTCACGCAATATCCGTGCCAGTTTTGTGGACGGTTGGAGGTGGGGCGTTCTGGAAATCGAGTATGACTTTGTGTGAGTATAACTTATTGAAAATTAACTAGTTATAATGGTTGTGAAAAGCACGCCCCCTGACTTGGGAGGTCGGGGGGCGGAAGGTGTATGTCACTTCTACCTTGATCATAGAGCCTGAGGTTGTCACATTGACTCGTATGGGCTTGCGCTGCCAGTTACGCTCTGCAAGTTATAAACGCAGGAAAATCAGTCGTTTTGAACTGCGGCGATAAAGGCTGCAGTGTAGTCGGCGATGCCCTCAACACCGGCGGGGGCAACCCTGGTCTTCTCAATTTTGCAGATACCGCTCTTCAGGTTCTTGGGGTCGACCTTGTCCAGCGCCGACCTGGCCAATAGGGCGGCACCGATGGCGGTAGCTTCCTTGAGGTTGGTAATGGAGACCTCTGCCTCCGGGTAGTAGTCGGCCAGTAGCTGGCAGTAGGCGTTGTTATTGCAGAATCCGCCCTCGGTGAAGAGTGAATCGGCGCCGTTGTAGCCGGTGTAATTGAGTGCAATCACGGTCTGGGCGACCAGCGAAGCGTTGAGCGCGGCATAGGCCTCTTCGCGATTGGTAAAGATCCGCTTGCGGATCTCCTCGAGCTGCTCAATATCCTCCAGGCTGTAGCTGATACCGTCCTTGAGCACTCGCGGTTTTGACTCGGGAAAGATGCCGACGCCCTTGATTACCGACGGGATGAAGAGGAAGTCTGCGTCCTGAATCACCTTATTGTAGGTGGTGCCATTGAACTCTGGCATTCCCTGAGTGCCGAAGTGTTTTTCCAGGATGGTATTATAGCGTTCGTACTCCAGACCGCCCATGAAGATAATGGTCTTGACCGGGTCGTTATAGGCATCGATATTATAATAGACGGTACGCCCCAGATCCTCGGGGTTGAAGCTGATCTCCTGGCTCGGGTGCATAATTACACACCAGGTGCCGGTGGAGTTGAGTACAAAATCCTCTTCATTATTGATCAGGTACGGCAGGAGGCTGGAGTTGGAGTCGTGGATGCCGGTGGTAACGATACACTTCTGGCTGATGCCGGTGCGCGTTGCAACTTCTGGGGTGATAGTGCCGATGACATCCCAGGGTTGGCTGAGGTTGGAGGGCAGGAGCTTGGAGATACCGAGCTCGGAAGCAATCCGGGAGTACGACTCGTGATACGGGTCATAGAGAAAGGTGTGGCTGCCTAGAGACGTACTCTCAATAGCGGCATTACCGGTGAGTTTGTAACCGAAGTACTGGGGGTAGAATAAGATCCTGGTCGTTCTGGCAAAATCTTCCGGGTATTTGAGCTGGGCAAAGTGTAGAATCCGGGAGGTATTGATCATACTACCGATGGCGGCAGTGGCGGTCTCCTTCTGCAATTCTTCGAAGCTGCCGAAACGCTCGAAGAAGCGTCGGTCTATTTCTTCTCCCGCCTCGTTGGTGTAGGAGATTGTGGGTATGGAAAAATTATCTGTCTCGTCCAGGCAGACGACATTGGTGCTGTGGGTGGTTATCGAGATGGCATCAATGGTATGCTCCTTGGCAAAATCACTGAGCTGTTCAAAGAACCACTCTTCCACTGCCGCGGTCTGCTCGACCCGGATGCCGTCCTCCTGCTCAAGCTCATCAAAGGCTTTCTTTCTGGTCTCGATGATTTCCAGATTATTGTTGAAGAGTAAGACCTTCTTGTTGGTTTTACCGATATCGAGTACGATTATCATGATTATTTCCTCTTTAAAAAAACCGGTTAAAGGGGTGAGTGTCCAAGAATACCTCTCGGACACTCTGTGTGTGTTGTTTGCACTGGGTGCATGTTACTGCTTGTTTGTGTGAGTTAACAGATTTAGCTGTAGTCTGCGGTCTGCCGTTTAGCTCTTGGCAAGAAGCATCTTGGTCTTCTCTTCACCACCGTTGATCAGATAGAGCAGTGGCGTTGGACGGTCTACACCTTCGATATAATCAGGTCTAGCCTGCCATGGAGTGACTGAGAGGACGTTGGTCATATCCATCCAGTACTGGAGTCTGGCCGGTGCGAGATTCCAAGTCATATGGAAGTGGTTGGCCGGTGAGTACTGTTTGTATTCGTCCATAGTTGCGTACTTTGGGGTAACCCAGGTGTGTGGCCAGGTGACATTTGAGCTGTTGGCAACCTTGTCGGCGAGGGCAGCTGGCAGGTCGATGGTGAAGGCTTCGTCCCAGATGAGGCTGAACATGCCGCTCAGGCTGCTGTAGGCCAGGCGAGAAGCGATACCGTTGATGCCGCCGGGTGAGACGAAGGTGACGCTGTTGCCGCCGCCGGGGAAGTAGTACTCCTCTGCCCAAGGCAGAGCGACATTCTTCATGATCTCCTCGACGCTGGCTCCTGGCATTGCCGCCCAGTTCAGGCTGGCAGAGCCAGAGTTGTCGCCGTCGATAAAGCCTTTGGTCGCCCAGATATCGTCTTCAATAAATGAAATATCCAGCTCTTTAGCGATGCCGATAGCTTCTTCAGCCGACCAGACCTTGCGGAAATCCATGAAGAGCGGTGGGTTGCCGCCGGAGAGCCAGGTCTTGAAGAGCATGGTAAGTAGAGCCTGATTATCCGCTTCGGTAGCGAATGGAATTGGCGCCTTGGATCCGTTGTGGTCGAAGGTGGAGTTGAAGAGTGATTCTGCCAGGTCGCAGATAGGCAGTGGAATACCGCGAGGGTCACTACCCCATTCGAGCTGGTTCATGAACGAACCGCCGACAGCGTTGATATCCTTGAGCAGGTCGCGCATGATCAGGTACATCGCCAGTGACTTCTCGAAGATCGGTTCTTTGTCCGGGCTTGGGATGGCAATACGTGAACCGAGGTGCCCCTTGGCCCAGTTGCAGAGCTCTTTGAGTTCGTTCTTGTCGTAAGCACCCTTGTTCAGCATGTCAGCCAGCAGCTTCATGTCGAGTCGAGCAATCTCCAGACCGAAGGTATTACGCGTAGGGATAATGTGGCTGAGAGCGGTCTCCATGCCCATTGAATCGTGGCCGAAGACAACGACGCGTTTGCCCTTGAGACCGACAGTGGTGAGCGCACCATAACACCAGTCCACAAGATCATCAATAGTCTTTTGGGTTGGAACCGGATCCTGGCCGAAGTCTGCCCAGGAACCGATGTTCAGGTGGGACAGGATGCCTGACTGCGCCATGGCGCCGTTGACGGCGTGTGCAAATACGACCCCAGGCTTCGGTGCACTGTTACCGCAGGTGACATTGACCGGGGTGCCTTTGGGGAAGTGTGAAAGTAAGCTGATAAGCGTGAGCTGAGGGAATGACCAGGTGTCTGGAGTACAGATGATGGCCTTTACCCCTGCTTCCTTGAACTGCTTAGCAACGATGTCCGCTTCCTTCTCGCCGATGATCAGGGTTGTAGAATAGACAAAATTGGCAGAACGTCCGTCCGGCATGATGACGCGCTCGGAGATCGACTCGGCTATACGCTTGATGATATTGACGGTTCTGTCGCAGGATGCCTGATCAATACGGGGATCGGCTGCGGCACAGATACCAAAGGTTACTACATCTGGATCTGAATTGCTCGGAACTGCAAGCTCAATCGGTTTGCTCATAATTATCAACCTTTCTTCTATTTTTAGAAATAAAAGTAAAAAACAAATTAAATATAAGATGTTTATTACTATAATAGACTACTACATAAGGTCAAATTAAGCTATACAGTAAAGTGGATTTGTTATGGATAAAAACGATATTTGGAATAATCTGGATCCGCAGCAGCTTCATCAGGGCTTTGCGCAGGTAAATCTGCGTATTCTCTGTATGCACTATTGGTGGCTGGAGGCCTGGAAATATAACAACCTGGCGCTGCCTTTCTGGAGGATTTACTGGAATGACCGGGAAGGGGCGGAGATACTCTATAATAACACGGTTATTCCCCTGGAGAGTTCGCATTTGGCGGTGATCAGTCCGAATACCGAGTATAGCAGCCGCCTGAGTACCGATGATCTCTCGGACGGGGATCATCTCTACGGGGGGCCGAGTATTGTTAATACTCTCAACCTTCTCAGCGGTTCCAAGCCGCTCAACCGGAGTGCACTCAACCATCTCTTTATTCACTTCACACTCGGTATCGCCAATACGATGCTGCCCCACGGCATCTTTCTGGTCGAGCTGGAGCCGGAGATGAAGTGGATGATCAAGGAGATGATCGGCTTCGGTACGGATAACCCCGGGGTCTTCTCCTTGCGGGAGTGTCTGGTGATCAATTCGTTTGTCTGCAGTGTGCTGGCGAAGGTGCCGCATCAGGAGTGGGGAACCGAGAGTCTGGTCGATAGCCGGATTCATGGCGCGCTCCTGACGATTGAGAAGAGCAAGGGCAGAATCCCTTCCAACTCCGAACTGGCGGAAGCGGCGTTTCTCAGTAAGGATGCTTTTATCCGGGTCTTCAAGAAGGAGACCGGACTCTCGCCACATCAGTTTATTCTTAAGTATAAGGTGCAGGAGGCGGCGATGGAGCTCCTGCATAACAAGTCGCTCGGGATTGAAGAGGTGGCGCGGGATTATGGTTTTGACGACCGGAATTACTTTACTCGGATTTTTACTAAGATAATCGGAGTCTCTCCGGCGAGATACCGGAAGATGTACTTGCTGGGGCGTGAATGAGGCTGGTGGTTTATAGGTGTGGTTAAGGCAGGAAAATTGCGTGAGTGATTTTCGGGGTTTGGCGTGAGATTTTGGGTGTAGCGGGTAATACCTTCAAGCATACCCTGTGTTCCCGAATTACGCTTGCGTAAATGTGATCAAACGGACACCGTTTGTCAGGGGGTTGGGGACAGATAGTCCCCAAGAAAGAGGTTTATTTGCTTTGAGCGTACGGGGCGGGTAGCCCCGGAAAAGGGTTTGCTGGTAATTTTGGGGGTAACTGGTTGGTGGGAGAGGGTAGGCCTGCGGGTTTAGATTTTGGTTTGGCTGGGATCTGGGCTTTGTGCGCAGAGCGATCAGTTTGATTTAACCGTTATTCTGCTTACGATTATACTCTCCGTTACTGTGTACAGTAACGGAGACACACCTTTGGAAAAGGTGTGCCAAACGTTCAGCTTAAGCTGAACGGGCTGCAGAAGCAGCCTCAGTCCTCAGCTTGCTGAGGACTGGAGTATTCGTTTCAACTAAGTTTGAAAATTGCGTTGGCAATTTTCGTGGATTGGCGTGAGATTTCTGGCGTGGCGGCGCAGGCTTAGCCGTTAAAACCTAGGGCAGGCGCAGGGTCATGCCGACTCTGATGGCTGAGGGCTTGCTGATCCGGTCTTTATTGGCATTGAAGATTGAACGCCAGTTGTTGGCATTGCCGTAGGCTCTGGCGGCAATCTTGGAGAGAGTGTCGCCGGGGCGTACCACATAGACCCGTTCTCTGCCGGCGGGAGTAGTGGCGAAGAGCTTTACCGGAGATTGCTGCACTACCTCCAGCGGTGGGAGGGTGAGCCTGGTGCCTTCGCGGAAACCGCCTTTAGAGAGAATCGGATTGGCCAGGCGGATACCCTCGATGATCTCTGGTTTGGCGCTCCCGTAGTAGCGCATCGCAATTGACGGGAGCGAGTCGGTTGTGGTGATGCGGTGGGTCGAGGTCTGGTTGACATCCCGTTCGGCCGGAATTCGCAGCTTCATGCCGACACGGAGCAGATCCGGGCTGGACATCCTGTCCTTATTGAGTGTGTAGATCTCGCGGGCGCGCTTCTTGTTTCCCAGTTTCTTCAAGGCTATCTTGCTCAGCGTGTCGCCACGCTTGACTCTGTATTCAGTGAAGGAGATATTGCCTAGAGCGCCTACCGGCGGAGACTGTTCCTCCAGCTCGATTTCCGCCTCTGCTGTATCCGTATCCGCTGCGGCAGTGAACGGGCTGGGGGAGAGGAGCTCGTCGGTGATGGGGGCAGGGGGCGGCGGACTCTGGACGGGTACGGCTGCTTCGACCTGCGCTGGTACTGTCTCGGCGGTTACAATCGCTTCGCTCTGGGGTAGCAGAATATCCAGCTCACTCTCTCCGGCTACACCGCCGATTCGTGCCGGTACGGCCTCTGTTTGTACCTCCTCGGTCTGATTCAGGAGGGCTTCGATATCAATGTCATCGGGGGTGTCGATACTCGGTCTCGATTCTTCGGCTTCACTACCGATAGTGAGACCGCTGAGCAGGTCATCTATATCCTGATCCGAGTCTTGGATGATTCTGGGGTTGTCTACCTCCGGCATGGCAAGCTCCAGACCCTGCGGCTGCAGGTTCTGCTCGATGCCTGCGGCCAGGGTATGCTGCTGCTTGAGGGCGTCGCCCTTCTGGATTCTCCAGCCGACATAGACAAAACCACCGAGTAGGACACAGGCGACCATGGCGATATAGCGTACCGCGCCACCTCTTCTGACTTCTTCACTCATTATTCTCCACCCCATTTCATTTTTTCAAACTTTTGTGCTTCCTGATAAAAGGGATATGTCTGCTCCATAAGGTTGAATTTCTTGCTGTGAATATCCCGTCTGCCGCTTGGGCTCTGCTCAATACCGATGATCTCGTGCAGCATCTCGTGAAAGAGGACATACTCGACCATGTAACGGGGGATATCGTGCCGATCCAGACGCTGGGAGAGGGTGATCAGATTGCGCACCGGATCATACCAGCCGAGACGGATAGTCCTGGGGTTGCGTTTGGTAATCTTTCTGCCCCAGGTGATCGCCGCGACTGATCTGCCCCCCAGATAGCGCCCGTTAATATCCTCGGCCATTTCCCGCAGTTCGTAATACCGACCTGCAGTCCTGAGCGTCGGCGTTCTTCTGGCGGCGGGTCGGGTGACAAAGTCCGAGGAGTTGGTATTGATGAACTCGCGTACGACCTCTCGCTCCTCCCGTCTCCCGCCGATCCATCTGCCGAGCGAGGCGATGACCTCTTCTCCGGCGTGTAGAAACATCCTGTGAGCGCGCAGAGCAATACTCCCGCCGGCAGACTCTTTGATGGTGATCATCCTCTGGGTATTGTCTGTCAGCATGAGCAGGATATCCTTGCCGGAGATCTCCTGTAATTTTTTCTGAATCTGTAGCGGTGTATGTGGCATATTCTTTTACTCTTCTCTACGGCGCTTTTCAGGTATTTAATTTTATCTTCTCAATAATACTATATGTATTTTGCCGGGCTTAGTCAACTTTTACCGTAGAAAAATTAATAGGTTTATACGATTTTTTGCCGAAAAAAACGTTTGTTGGTGTCTGGGTAGGGGTATGCCGGAGGAGGATTTCAGGGTGAATGCGGTCAACACTTGAACTAAGGTAGGGATAGGGCTATAATCTCAATGTTAATTTGTCTGATGAATGGATGTTTTTCTTGATGGGAGTGAAAGAATGGCGAAGCAAGTACGTACGGCGATAACCCCTACCCGGGATGAGGATTATCCGCAGTGGTATCAGGAGGTGGTAAAAGCGGCAGATCTGGCGGAGAACTCACAGGTGCGCGGATGCATGGTGATCAAACCCTGGGGCTATGGGCTGTGGGAGAATATTCAGGCGGCTCTGGACAAGATGTTCAAAGAGACCGGGCATGAGAACGCGTATTTTCCGCTCTTTATTCCTAAGAGCTTTCTGGAGAAGGAGGCGGAGCATGTGGAAGGGTTCGCTAAGGAGTGTGCGGTGGTAACCCATCACCGGCTAGAGGATGACGGCAAGGGCGGGCTGGTGCCGGCCGGAGAGCTTGAGGAACCGCTGATTGTCAGACCGACCAGTGAGACGATTATTGGCGCGACCTATGCTAAATGGGTGCAGAGTTATCGGGATCTGCCGATTCTGATCAATCAGTGGGCGAATGTGGTGCGCTGGGAGATGCGAACCAGGTTGTTCTTGCGTACCGCCGAGTTTCTCTGGCAGGAAGGGCATACCGTCCATGAGACCGAAGAAGAGGCGCTGGAGGAGACTCGTAAGATGCTCGAGGTCTATAAGACCTTTGCCGAGGAGTATATGGCGATGCCGGTGCTTACCGGGGAGAAGACCGAGTCCGAGCGTTTTCCCGGGGCGGTGAGTACCCTCTGTATCGAGGCGATGATGCAGGATAGGAAGGCGTTGCAGGCGGGAACCAGTCATTTTCTGGGGCAGAATTTTGCTAAGGCCTCAGAGATCCAGTATCAGTCGCGTGAAGGTAAATTGGAGTATGCCTGGACCACCAGCTGGGGTGTTTCCACACGCTTGATCGGGGGGATGATCATGACCCATGCCGACGATAACGGGATGATGATTCCGCCGCGTCTGGCGCAGAAACATGTGGTTATTATTCCGATTATCAAGAATGACTCGGATGCGGAAGCGGTGCTGGATTACTGTAATGAACTCAAGGCTATGCTCGCGGCGCAACTGTATGATAGCCGTCCGGTCGAGGTGCTGATAGATGCGCGGGATATCAATGCAGGTGAGAAGGGCTGGGGCTGGGTCAAGAAGGGGATACCGCTACGGGTAGAGGTCGGCCCGCGCGATATCGCCAGCCGGAGCGTCTTTGTCGGGCGGCGTGATCGCGACAAGAAGGAAGGTGTGCAGCGCGAGGAGTTTGTCCGGAATGTTGCGGCTATTCTTACTGAGATTCAGGACGGGATGCTGGCTCGCGCTCAGGACTTCCGGCAGCAGCATACCGTGGATATCGATGCGTATGAGGACTTTGTTAAGTTCTTTACGCCTAAGAACGAGGCTAATCCAGAGATTCACGGAGGTTTTGCCCGTGCGCACTGGTGTGGTTCACCGGAGTGTGAGGAGAAGGCGAATGAACTCAAGGTAAGTATACGTTGCATACCTTTTGACTACACCCAGAGCGGGGAGGGCGAGTGTGTCTTCTGTCAAGCTAGGAGTGCGGGACGGGTTGTCTTTGCAAAATCGTATTAAAAATGGTATAATAAAATACTGTTTATTTTGTATGCTATTTTCGCAAAGGAATATGTTATGGTTCATTTGAAGAATCCGCCGCTGCCGAAGAATAAGAATGTGATTGCTGTGGTACTTTTGGCGCTGCTGGCGCTGGTAATTCTCGCGACGGTGCTGCTGGGGGAGATTGTCGAGAAGCCACGGCAGAATGAACAGATTCAGGATCAGATCAATGCTCTGGAGGTGGAGATCGCTGAGAAGGCTAAACTGCAGAAAGAGGAGTCGATGGCGGCGGCGATAAAGGCTAATGAGTTTGATCCGAGCGTCTCGGCACAGGAGAATACCTATGTGCCAGAGTCCAATGCCAAATTTATGCAGCAGGAAGAGAATCTGCAGAGCCATGAGACGAGTGAACTTGACTACCTCAAGGAACGGGTCTGGGGTTTCTGGTATATTGTTTTGCCGCTCTTTATTCTGGTCTTTTTCTTTATTTTATGGGTTCGTAAGAAGCATAAGGATTGGATAAAATAAGCGGGTAGCTGTTTTGCAGGGGAAAATTCGGATATTTAAACTTGAGGGGCGGCCGCTGCGGCTGCCCCTCAAGTTTGTGTTGTCGGTTATATTACAACAGTTTAATTCTGGCCGTAGTAGGCATTGGCTCCGTGTTTGCGTTCAAAGTGTTTTCTGAGTACATAGGCTGGGAGTTCTGTCGCCTGAGGATTGATCATAGTGGTGTTTATGGCCATAGCCGCGATCTCTTCGAGCGCGACACTATTGGCAACGGCTTTCTCCGCCGTTGCCCCCCAGGTGAACGGAGCATGACCTCTGACTAGGACGCCGGGAAATTCCAGCGGTTTGACCCCCTTTTCCAGGAAGGTCTCAAGGATAACCTTGCCGGTGTTCTCCTCGTAGGCGGAAGCGACCTCCTCTTCACTGAGAATTCGGGTTAGTGGAGTTGGGCCGTTGAAGTGATCCGCGTGGGTGGTGCCAAAGCAAGGGATCTCTTTGCCTGCCTGGGCAAAGGCGGTCGCCAGGGTTGAGTGGGTATGAACCAGCGAGCGTACTCCCTGATCCTTCCATTCCTTGAGCAGGAGCAGGTGGGTCGGGGTGTCTGAGCTGGGGCGGTACTTGCCTTTGATTATATTACCCTCAAAATCCAGGACGACGATATCCTTGGGGGTGAGTTTGTCATATGATACTCCACTGGGTTTGATTGCAAAATACTTTCCACTCTTATCTACTATAGATAGATTGCCCCAGGTAAGTTTGACCAGACCATGCTTGACCAGTTCGAGGTTGCCGTTGCAGGTGGCCTCTCTCAGTGCCTTGAACTCCATAGAATATACTCCTTAATGTATTTAGTGGTTATTTAAACAAAGGTTAAAAATTTATTATCCATTATAACAGCTTTATAGTTGAATTGAAATATAAATCTTACTTGAAAAAAAAATATATAAACGGTAGTATGAATAAAATTTATAAATGTCGGCATCTTAGTGTGTTAGATTAAATGTCGCAGAGGTCTGATAAGTTGACGCGAGGTGTTCTGCATTAATCATAAATAGTTGGTATACCCCATACCTAGAGAGGTCAAGTAATGGTAACTGATAAGTATATGACGAGTAAGGGAAAACCGCTGCCGTTCGGAGCCACCGAGACGGCAAACGGATATAACTTTTCAATTTATTCAAAGAATGCTACGGGTTGTACTCTGGTATTATTTGAACCGTCCATAACCGATGCGGTGCAGGAGATTGAACTCTGTATGGAGCACAATCGTACGGGGAACGTCTGGCATGTCGAGGTGATAGGGGTTGATGATACTATCAGGTACGGTTGGCGTATGGATGGGGATAACTCGGCCAATAAGGGCAATATGTTTGATAAACGGAGTATTCTTATCGATCCTTATACCAAGGCTTTGACCGGGGGTGCGAAATGGGGCGAGCCGCAGATCAGGCGGGATATCAATCCGCAGCAGGATTATTCGGAGTTTGTACGCCGAGGAGCGGTGGGAACGGCGGCTTTTGACTGGGACGGAAACCGACCGATAAGCCGGAGCCTTGAGGAGACGATCATCTATGAACTGCATGTGCGCGGGTATACGATCATGGAGAATTCCCAGGTTAAAAACAATGGCACCTATCAGGGGCTGATTGAGAAGATACCGTATCTTAAGGAGTTGGGAATTACCGCTGTAGAATTGATGCCGATATTCGAGTTTGATGAAAATGAACACATGCGCCATAATGAGAGCGGCGAGATCCTGAGGAATTACTGGGGCTACTCGCCGGTATGCTTCTTCGCGCCCAAGGCGAGCTATGCTGCCGACGGTTCGAATTATAACCAGATAAATGAATTTAAGGAGATGATTCGGGAATTTCATCGAGAAGGTATCGAGGTCTATCTCGATGTGGTCTTCAATCATACGGCCGAGGGTGATGAACGCGGGCCGGTGATCTCCTTTAGAGGGATAGACAATGCTTCGTATTATATCCTCGACAGTGAGGGTAAATATAAGAATTACTCGGGGTGTGGTAATACCTTCAGCTGTAATGATCCGGTAAATCAGACCTTTATCATCGATTGTCTGCGTTACTGGGTGGCGGAGATGCATATTGATGGCTTCCGCTTTGATCTGGCCTCTATTCTGGGGCGGGGAGAGAACGGCGAGGTACTCAAGAACCCGCCACTGCTCGAGCGTATCGCCAAGGATCCGGTGCTGGCCGATACCAAGGTGATTGCCGAAGCCTGGGATGCGGCAGGACTCAATCAGGTCGGGCATTTTCCGCATTTTGATCGCTGGTCGGAGTGGAACGGGTATTTCCGGGATAATGTACGAATGTTCTGGAAAGGCGAGGAGGGGATGGTCAGTTCGGTGGCGAGTAGGATCTGTGGTTCTGACGATCTGTATCATCGTGCGCCCAAACAGGGGATTAACTTTATTACCGCGCATGACGGCTTCACCCTTTACGACCTGGTCTCGTATGCGACCAAGCACAATCTGGCCAACGGCGAAGATAACCGGGACGGGGAGAACAATAATCATTCGCAGAACTTCGGAGTAGAAGGAGAGACCGATGACTCCAAGGTTCGGCAGCTACGTAAGCAGATGATCAAGAACTTTATTCTTACCCTCTTTGTGAGTCAGGGGGTGCCGATGCTCCTGGCGGGGGATGAATTCGGCCGGACGCAGCAGGGTAATAACAACGCCTATTGCCAGGATAATGAGATAAGCTGGGTTGACTGGAAGCTGCTCGAGCAGAACCGGGATATCTTTGACTTTACCCGCAAGATGATCGCTTTTCGTAAGCGGCATGCGGTCTTTACCCGACGTTCGTTCTTTAATAATGGTAAAGGTATAAGCTGGCATGGTGAGCACGGCAAGCGCGTCGACTGGTCACCGCAGGCGAAGTCACTGGCATTCAGGCTGGACGGGGAGTCCCTGAGCGAGCAGGAGCGTGGCACTGGGGATGCAAAGTCCATATTTGTCATGCTGAATGCAGCGGAACATGAGGCGTATATCGATGTCCCGGATATCGGTAAGGAGTGGATCAGACTAGTGGATACCGCGCAGGCGAGCCCGGATGATTTCTATAGCTCGGTCGAGGAGGGGATCAGTATTGGATACTCTTGCAAGAATTACATGATTAAACCGCGTAGTGCGGTTGTCTTGGAGAGTAAATAAGGTTATAAGCTTATAACTAGATATTAAAGGTTGTAATAATTAATATTACAACCTTTAATATTTTGCTTGGAAATAATCATTATCTGAAATGCGTGAGTCTGCCGACTACCCTGCCGATAACCTTCATGATACGTTTGTCAAAAGGGAAGTCCTTGAGGTTCAGGTCATCAGATTTACAGACAAGTTTATCACCGTCGAGGTGTATATTTCTGATGAAGAAGCTGCGGGCACGCTGAATAAGTACAGACTTGCCGTTGAGTTCATCCTCTTTAATTGCATGTGTGTCAAAGATAAGTACTGAACCTTTGGGGAAATGCTCACGCATCGAGTGGTCGTTCATGAAGCAGGCGACAAGCTTTGAGGTCTTGTCAAACCAAGAGCTAGGGGCGTATATCCAATCAAGTATCTCGGTATCATCAAAGCCGGATTTTTTATGGATGAGCCGCCGCATATGCACACGGGGTACCGCAATCATATCATGCGATTTTTCTGAAATTTCCTTTGTCTTGGTTGAAAAATTAACCGGAATAGGTCCGATCTGGGCGTTCTCTTCAACCCCTTCCTGCTGGGGGATACTGGTGATCTCCTTGATGCATTCTGAAAAGGATAGACCGAACTCTCTCTCAATTATACCATAGTGTGAAAGATTGGTCGTAAATGTACTCCCAGTCTCCCATAATTGGATGGTCTTTTCACTTACGTTCAGCAGGAGGGATAATTCCTTGCGTGAGTACTTGTTATCCTCTCTTGCTTGTCTGAGTCGCTTGCCAAATTCTTGTTGCATTTTGCGACTGATCTCATTTTTTATTGCCATTATAAAACACTCTCAATACACAAATTAATAGATGCTTTTTCATAACTACGAGTATATATAATAGTCAATCAGATAATGCTAAACAAGGATAAATTTTAGAGAAATAGCATTTTTCGCATAAAAATACGTAAAATGGGAGCGTTTGATAATTTAAGCTGTTTTAATTATAGGCTATTATGAGTAAAATAGCACTAATATTTTGGGAGGTAAATAAAGAAATAACTGAGAATTATAGGTATATGACAGTATTTTGGAGATTTTATGAGGGTATGTGGGGATGAATTCGATCAAATGCCATAAATAAAATGGCAAAAAGGGGTTTTGCTGTGAATCATAGCCTTTAAAAAAATATTTAAAATAATAACTTTACTCCTTGCAATTAGCTCATGTTTCAATAATATATTTAGTACATTTGAACTGCGGGCGTAGCTTAGTGGTAAAGCTCCAGCCTTCCAAGCTGATCACGGGGGTTCGATTCCCCCCGCCCGCTCCAATTTGTATTCGACAAATCTATAGCATTTGATTTTATAGTGACACTGCTCTGGGCAGTGTCACTTTTTTTTTTGTAGGCTTTAGCCAGTTGAGTACTCCGCAGGAGTGCGAAACAATAAACCACCCGCTATGCGGGTGGATAATAAAACGTTATACAAAGATACACCTTTCCAAAATATAATAGAGTTGTTCAAGCTGCTATTATTTAGAAAGGAAAGGTGTAATGGCTAATAAGTCGAATAGTTTATCACATACAAAGTGGTTGTGCAAATATCATATAGTATTCAGTCCTAAGTATAGGCGAAAGATAATATATGGTCAATATCGCGAGAGTATAAAAGAGATAATTCAGCGGTTATGCAGTTATAAGGGAGTTGATATTATAGAGGGGCATATGATGAGCGATCACGTGCACCTGTTGTTAAGTATTCCGCCAAAGTTCAGTGTGGCTCAATTTATGGGGTATCTTAAAGGCAAGAGTGCGCTTATGATATTTGATAAGCATGCAAATTTGAAGTATAAATTTGGTAACAGGCATTTTTGGGCAGAAGGTTATTATGTAAGTACGGTGGGTTTTAATGAAGCTACGGTGAAGAAGTATATCCGTGAGCAGGAGAGTCGAGATATAGCTTTAGATAAATTGAGTGTGAAAGAGTTTGAAGACCCTTTTAAGGGTGGCAAGTAATAATAATCCCCCTTTTAGGGGTAGCAACGAGTTAAAAGCATTAGTAGCTTGAACGAAATGAAAGCAGAGCGTCTTGAGACGTTGCAGGTAATAAGGGCTTATAGCCCCGAGTGAACCACCCGTTTGACGGGTGGTTCCGATTTTGATATTACTGCTATTTTAGGGTGATGTCTGGATGTAACCTCTTGTTTTTGTCTAGGTTACGTAGTTTATCCCTGTATGTCGGTATTTGAGGGCGTGTCGCGTTTATCGAGAATTGCCACTGCGCTAACGTCTTGGCCTGTCTGTAACAGGTGGCAGTTTCTTTTGAGCGCTATGGTTAGTTTTACTTTGCTAAAAAATTAAGTTATTGTTACAATAGTTTTATAGAGTGTAGTCTTGACTTGAAAATGGAGATAAATTGCAAGAACTTATACTCGTGGTTGATGATACTGTGGCTAACCGCCAATATCTCGTCAGTATTCTGGGAGAGGCGGGATATAGAGTACGCGCTGCCAGTTCTGGGAAGTTGGCATTGCGTGCAGCGACACATTGCCCGCCGGATATGATCCTTCTGGATATCAGGATGCCGGAGATGGATGGATTTGAGGTCTGTAAAAAATTGAAGGAGACCCCGCTTCTGGCTGATATACCAGTAATCTTTCTGAGTGCTTTGACCGAACCGGAAGATAAAGCTACTGCTTTCAACTTGGGGGGCGTGGACTTTATTACCAAGCCATTCAATTCATTGGAGACCCTGGCGCGTATTGCGACCCATCTCTCTGTCAGCCGTCTGCGTCGGGAACTTGTTGATGCCAATACCAGTCTGGAAAAGAAGGTCAAGGAGCGAACTACCGAACTTGTGGAGAGTGAGAATCGTCTACGGGCTATTGTTGAAAATGCACCGGTTGTACTGTGGGTGGTTTCCCGCACTGGACAACTAAAGTATGTAACACCTAATATTCAGCGATTATGCGGTTATAGCGGTGAAAACATGAACTGGCGGGAGCATATCAAGCCGGAGGATATTCCGGCACAGCGACAATCCTGGCAGGGATTGCTCGACGGAGAGGGGGGCTATGACATCGAGTACCGGGTACAGAAACCGGATGGGCAGTGGATCTGGATCCATGAACGCGCGGCCGAAAAAAATAATGTTGATAGTGAAGCATTGATTTATGGTGTCTCTTTCAACATTACCCGGCGCAAAGAACTCGAAGAGCATCTCCGTCATGCTGAAAGAATGGAGGTTACCGGGCAACTGGCCGCTGGAATCGGGCATGACTTTAACAATCTGCTCTGGAGTATTATCGGCGGAGCCGAGTTGCTACTGGATAATCCCGATGAAATGCTCAGTAATACTCAGCGTATCAGTATGATTCTGACCGCGGCAAACCGTGCAGCGGAACTGGCGCAACAACTGCTCGTGCTGGGGCGTAAGTCCCCGGAAAAGAAAGAGAGTGTTGTGGTCGGCACCTTGCTTGAGAGTACGTCGAATCTCCTAGTGCATGCATTGGAAAAAAAGATAAACGTTATCTTTGATCTCAAGTGCAGCAGTACAATACTGGCTGATGCATCTGCGTTGCAGAATGTACTACTCAATCTTGGAGTTAATGCTCGGGATGCTATGCCGGAGGGCGGAACGCTTTATGTCAGTTGTTATCAAGTAGCTGCTCCTCCAATAATCTGTCCCCTGGCGGCACCGGTACAGGACTGTGCTAATTGGGTCTGTATCGAGTTTACCGATACCGGCAGCGGCATCGGTATGGAGGTTCTTGACCATATCTTCGAGCCGTATTATACCACCAAAGGTGAGGGCAAGGGAACCGGGCTGGGGTTGGCAAATGCCTATACGACGATTAAAAATCATGACGGAGCAATTGATGTCAGGAGTAAATTGGGAGCGGGTACAAGTTTCTTTATTTATCTGCCAGGCTTTTCAGATAGGGCTGATAGTTCAGAGCGGCGGTCGGTAACGTCGGCGGCAGGCAGTGGGAGGATTCTGGTAGTTGATGATGAACCTGAACTGCGGGTCAATCTTATTGAGGGCTTACGCATATTTGGATATGAGGTAATTGCGGCTGATAATGGTCAGGAGGCAGTGGAGATCTTCCGGCAGCAGGGCAAGGAGATTGATCTGGTACTCATGGATATGAGTATGCCGGTTATGAATGGATTGGAGGCGACCAGGGAGATACTGAATCTGAACCGCAACGCCAAGATTGTACTGACCTCAGGTATGTCAAGAGAGGATAATCTTGACCGGATCCTTCAGGCTGGCGCAATTGATCTTTTGGAGAAAGGAAAATCCTTGACGAAAATGCTTAAACAAATATCAGAGTATTTTTAGCCTTAGAATGGGAGTAATATAGTATAAGATGGAAGAGTGGAATTTAATCTCGGAGCAGGTTTTGAATTTTGCCGGAAGTATTATTATTGCCATTGATTTGGATGGTTTCTTTTTGTATATGAATGAGTATGGGTTGAATTTCTTCGGCTTTTCGCCGCAGGAGATAGTCGGTAAGCATTTGGTGGGTACTATTGTTCCGGCTGTCGGTAGTGATGGGAGTGATCTGAAGGCGTTTTGTGCTAGTGTATTTGAAGATCCCGATGCTCATCTAATCATTGAAAATGAGAATATCTCTAAAAACGGCGAGCGTTTCTGGATCTCCTGGAGTAGTCGTAAGGTCTATTTCTCAGAGTTGCAGCGAGAGGTTATAATCAGTGTCGGTGCTGATTTTACCGAGAAACGTCGGCTTGAAAAACAGGTGGAGTCGCAGCAGAGAATTGCAATTCGTAATAATCGCCTTCGCTCAATTGGTGAGATGGCTGGAGGAATGGCTCATGAATTTAATCAGCCTCTGGCTATTATTCGGGGTGCCGCGGAGAATATTCTTATTGGAAAAGAACGCGGCTGGCCGATCGATGACAATGAATTGATGACCCGGATGACCCGCATCATCGAACAGACCGAAAGAATGTCAAAGCTTATTGAGCATGTGCGTTCTTTATCTCGACATGCCGATACGGATGATAACTGTATATTCAGTATCCCTGTAGTTATTGAGTCGGCTTTGAGTCTGGTGCGGGCGCAGTTGGCTTCGCGCGGAATTGATTTGAATATGGGCTACATGTCTGAAGAGCTATGGGCGCAGGGAAATCCGTTTTCACTTGAGGAGGCGTTGCTGGTAATTTTATATAATGCGCGCGATGCTATTGAACGGGTGGAGGCGGACACTAGTGCTAACCGGAAGTATGTCGAAATATCGTTGAGCGTTGAGCAGACGGAGACTGGCGCCATGGCGCGAATTGGTATTCAAGATTCTGGAGAAGGTATCTCGTCAGAGGTGCATGAGCATCTGTTTGAACCATTTTTTACGACCAAGGATCCAGATTCAGGTACCGGTTTGGGGTTGGCGTCGGCAAAGTCAATTGTGGAAGCTATGGGGGGGCGTATAGATGTAGATATCGATTTACCCCTAGGTTGTATATTTTATATCTGGTTGCCCGTGTATGTAAAGAAGGATGGGGATGAATGAATAAGATGCAGCCGGAGCGCCCTAAAGTTTTTGTGCTTGATGATGAAGCAGGTTTTCGTGAGCAAATCTGTGACTTTATTGCTCGCTTGAAGTATGCGGTAGCGGATTGTGCCAATCCGGTTGAGGGTCTGGAGATGATTCGGCGGGAACATCCGGATATTGTGCTTCTGGATATCAAGATGCCGGAGATGAATGGTATTGATCTTCTGCGTATTGTGCGTAATGAAATTCCTGATGTTGTAGTGGTCATGATCAGCGGGCATGGAACGATGGAGCTTGCTATTGATGCACTCCGACTCGGTGCAACTGATTTTCTAAAAAAGCCGGTTGACTTTCGGCAGTTGGAAGCGGTACTGGAGCGCTGTAGACGTATTAAGTCCGGTACAGTGGAGAGTACTAAAGGTAAAAACGCCAAGACCGAAGTTCCCGGCGGGGCAGGGATGATCGGCGAGAGTGCGGGTACGCGTGAGGTACAACGGCTTATCAGTATGGTTGCGGCGTCACCGTGTCAAAGCCTGTTGATTACAGGGGAGACCGGAGCGGGAAAAGAGGTCGCCGCGAAGTTGTTTCATCGGTTGCGCCATGGCGGGAATGCGCCGTTTGTTGCTGAAAACTGCCCGGCACTCCCGGAAAATCTGGTGGAGAGTGAATTATTCGGACATGAAAAAGGAGCCTTTACCGGAGCGACAAAGGCGCGGCAGGGATCATTCGAGCGGGCGGATGGCGGTACGTTATTCCTGGATGAAGTAGGTGATCTGACCCCGCTTACCCAGGCCAAACTGCTACGCGTGCTTGAGACCAGAAAGGTTCGACGGGTGGGGAGTACCAAAGATATCGGGGTAAATGTAGCCGTGGTCGCTGCAACCAACCGCTCGCTCCTTGGCGACGTTGCCGCCGGAAGATTTCGGCGTGATCTCTTCTTCCGGCTCAATGCCTTCTCATTGCATATTCCGCCTCTACGCGAACGCCGGGAGGATATAATCCCTCTTGCATTCTACTTTTTACAGCAGTTTGTTGTGCAGATGGGAATGACGGCACCGGCGCTTTCACCCGACGCTTGCAGTGCCCTGGAGGCTTATCATTATCCGGGAAATGCCCGCGAGCTCAGCAATATGATCGAACGCGCCTGCATTATGTCGGGTGGAAGACGTATTGAGCGCCAGCATATCTCCTTTGCTTGTCAGCAGGAGGTAGTTGGTAGTAAGCCTGCTTGTACCGCGGAGGCAGTACCCCCGGAGATAGCGGGCGCAGAAAATACAGAAGTTGCTCTGACCCGGCAAGCTCTGGAAAAGTCCGGCTGGAACCGGCGTAAAGCCGCCGCTCTGCTGGGCATCAGCTACGATGCAATCCGTTGGCGGATTCGCAAATATGATCTGAAAGAATCAGCTTCTTTCTAGTATCTCTCCGTGCTACCCCATCCCTTATGCGTACCACCATACCGATAATTTGGTGCCAACTTAATTCTTGTCGGGATATTTTTGCCGAAATTAAGCAGATTATCTGCATCTTGCATATGGAACACTTATTGTAATATATAATTTATTCTGGGCTGGAGTTGCAACTCATTCTGCAACTGTGGCTGGTGTGTAAGGTTCTGTATTGGAGAATTTGTGACATGAAGATACTGGTCGTGGATGATGAGCCTTTGATTGTCTCAATGCTCGATGAATTTTTGAGCAATTGCGGTTTCAGTGTAGTTACTGCTGCGGCAACCCAACCGGCGCTTACTCAGATTGAGGATTCCTGGGGTGAGATTGATTTGGTGATTACCGATGTCTGCATGCCGGGGAAGAACGGCACGCAGCTACTCGATATGGTAAAGAGTCGTTATCCTGATGTCGATGTTATTCTGCTTACCGCTTTTTCTGAGGCAATGAATGCAAAATCTGCAATTCGTCGCGGCGCCTGTGCTTTTCTGAATAAGCCGATATCACTCCGTGAGCTGGAGCATGTCGTCAACCAGATCGCTGAAAAGCGGCATACGCGCGGGCAGCTTATCCATACGCAAAATGAATACAATCGGGAGTGTCAGCGCCATGAACAGGATATCCGGGAACGGATGTTTCTGCGCAATCTGTATCGCCGATTGCTTCCCAAGTCATATGATTGGCTGGAACATTCGGACATGCATATCAAGCAGATTAATATGTCCGGGGTTGGTGGTGATTACGTCGATGTACGCCAATATGGGCGGAAGACCTCATTGCTCTTTCTTGCCGATGTAGCTGGGCATGGGCTTACCGCTGCTTTTGCCTGTTCTGCCTTTAAAGCCTGGTTTGGGGCGTTGAAAGAAGGGCTTGATCCGGGTGAGATTCTGCTACGGGCTGATCGGATGCTGCAGGAGATTCTCCCGGAAGAGTTTCTGGTTACGGCGTTTTGTGGAATATACTTTGAAGATAGCAGCGAACTGACCTATGCTTCCGCCGGACATCTTCCCCCAATATTTGTGACGGAAAGCGGAAATATCAGAATACCGCAGGCGGCTTGCGGGCCGGCGCTCGGGCTTAAGAAAGCTCAGCGCTGGGAGATGCGCACCACCGTCCTGGCTCCAGGAGAATCCCTGGTTCTGTATACCGATGGGGTAACTTCAAATCCGGAACGTCTTGCGCTTTCATTAAAAAAACCGCTTAAACAACTGGGTAAGGCTGAGAATTCGCTGAACTCAAAGTCGCTGCTGGTTACGGTGCTGGACACGGCTATCGAGTCTGAAGCGTATAGAGCGTTCTCCGATGATATTACGCTTCTGGCTTTGCATAACGCTAAAGCAGTTGCCCCCGATATCAAAACTAAATTCGCACAGGGGGGGGAGCCAATCGAAGTCGAGATGTTATCTGATGAATGGATTGACTGTATTATCTCCTCCTCGCCGACTTGTGAAGAGTTATTGAGCCGCTATCTAACGGCTCTGTCAAATCAGCCCATTCCGCGGAATATTCTGGATGATGTTATTTACTGTATTCGGGAGATGGCAAATAATGCGATCGAATGGGGGAATCGACACAACCCCGATCTGCGGGTGCGCCTGAGTACAGTGCTGCTTCCCACTAAAATTATGATCCGGGTGGAGGATGAGGGGTCAGGTTTTGATCCGCATAAATTCCTGGATATTTCGGATATTTCGGCGCAGCAGGAGGAGCGCGAAGCTCAGGGTAAACGTGACGGCGGGTTTGGGCTGAAGATAGTGCATGAGCGGATGGATGAGGTGGCCTTCAGTAAAAAAGGGAATATCGCCCTGCTGGTTAAATTCATTGATCATAATGCAAAATCAGGCCGACTCAACGATTCATATGTCAAACTATAAAATTACGGTAATTTGGGGTCGATTAGTGGACAAGCAGCTAAAATTTTATGCAGGATTTTAGATTATGAGACAGGAGGTAAAAATATGGTTGAGCAGACAAGTGTGGTAGAGAATCAGTTGCAGCAGACGATGAACTCCTTTACTCAGGTTGTGTCATTTTCGCTGGCTAAAGAAGAATACGCCATTGAAATACTCAAGGTCAAGGAGATCATCCTGGTGGAAGGAATAACCAGAGTTCCGCAGATGCCGGATTATATTGAGGGCATTATCAATCTGCGTGGGGATGTGGTTCCGGTGTTGGATCTGCGTAAACGCTTCGGCTTGCCCAATATCGAAATCAATGAAGAGACAAGAATAATTGTCTCACGTATGGAGAAGCGGATTATCGGTCTGATCGTTGATTCAGTGTCACAGGTGATGAAGATTCCCAACGCTGATATTCAGGAACCGCCGGATACCATTGCCGGTCTTGCCGGAGAGTATCTCACCGGTGTGGGTAAGGTCGCAGAGCGTATGATTATGATGCTCGATATTGAGAAGGTACTTACGGTGCATGAAACGCTGGCGCTGAAGCAAATGTAAGCTGAGCTAAGCCGGTAGTCAGAAGTCGGTGGTTTGGGTAAATCTTGATTAATCCGTTACAAGGAGGAATAAAATGCGCTTAGGAACAAAGTTGATGATTGGTTTTCTGGTTGTGGTAGTCTTCTTGATTGTGGTGGCGGCGGTGGGCTTCATGGGTATAGGTCAGACTGTAAATAATATGGAATCAATTGCTCATCAGATGCAGGTTGTGGATGATGTCAATCGGGCGCTGGTAGATACAGGTGATGCGCAGTCGGCGGCGCTACGCTTGATTATCTATAAGGATAAGAGTTACAATGAGGTTATGAATACCGAGATAGATAATATCAAGGAGAAGGCGGAAGATGCGGCTGGTCTGATGAATTCGGAAGAGAATAAGAAGATGGCGGCGGATATTGTAACGGCGATTGAGCAGTATAAGACGGTATCTGATGATTGGTGGGTGGCTGAGCAGGAGAAGACGGAGGCCGGGACGATTCGCGAGCAGGCGGGGGAGAGTATTCTGAAAGAGATCAAGCTGATGCTTGATTATGAGAACCAATATATCGAACGGAGTCAGCAGGAAGGCAAGGTGGACTATCAGTTGCTCGGTAAGTTGAATGCGGCGCAAGAGGTGCGAAATTCCTTCAACCGGGTACGCCTAGCGGCTCAGAAGTATCAATTAGCGGTGACCCCGGAGGAGCAGGATGCGATTGCGCAGGAGTGGTTGGCGGAGATCGAACTCTGCACTGCTCAGGTTGAAAACTGTCTGCAAATATTCAAGGCGCAGGAGGTACGCAAGGCACTACAGAGTATTAAGAAAGAGCTGGCAAGTTATAACGATAAGGTGATGACTTTTCGCAGTATAAACCTGAGACAGCGGAAATCTCAGGAGCAGCAGCGGGAAGCGGCTGCCGCGGCGATGCAGGCTTCGCGCGATGTCCGTGACGGTGTATATAAGTATGTAGCTGGAGTTGAAGAGCAGGCGATAATTGACAAGGATATGGTCAATACGGTGATGCTAGTAGTGGGAATACTGGCATTTGTCTGCGCGGTTGTAATCAGTCTGGTGCTGGCGCGTAATATCAGCCAGGGGGCGCAGGCGATTGTAACCCCACTCAAGATGCTGGCGGCGGGAGATTTGACGGTAAAGGCGACAGTAACCACCAAGGATGAGTTCCTGGATATGGCGAATGCCCTCAACGATATGAGTGCGCAGTTGAACCAGGTGATTTCGGAGATTCGTGATGCCGCCGATGCGACTGCGGCCAGCGGTGAAGAGCTTGCGGCTTCGGCGCAGAATATCTCTACCGGGGCGCAGAGTCAGGCGAGTTCGGTTGAGGAGATCTCAGCCAGCATGGAGGAGCTCTCTGCAATGATTCAGCAGGCGGCGGAGAATGCCCGCGTTGCCAATGAGGTTAGCATTGAGACCAACGGCGTTGCGGAACGGGGCAATGGTACGGTAAGTCAGTCTATAGAGGGGATGGGGCTGATAAACGAGTCAAGTTCACAGATCAGCAAGATTATCGATGTTATCAGTCAGATAGCTAATCAGACCAATCTGCTGGCCTTGAATGCGGCGATAGAAGCGGCTAGTGCTGGTGAACATGGACTAGGGTTTGCCGTTGTCGCAGATGAAGTGCGCAAGCTTGCGGAACGTTCCAGCCAGGCGGCGGGGGAGATAACTCAGTTGATTGAAGAATCGAGCAAGCGGGTGGATCAGGGAAGTAAGTTGAGCGAAGAGGTGGGAAATTCGTTGAAATCAATTGTAAGCGGTATTCAGCAGACCTCTAACAGTATGTCTGAGATCTCGGCCAGCACGCAGGAACAGGCAGAGACCGCTACCCAGGTAAGTAAGGCTATCGACGGTATCAGTGCCATCACGGAAGAGAATAGTTCTTCAGCGGAAGAGATGGCTGCTAGTGCCGAGGAACTCTCAGCTCAGGCGCAGAAGATGCAGGGACTGGTCGATAAGTTCAAACTTTCTTTGGAAAATGGCAGTTATCTTGCCAGTAGTGTAACTGCAACTTCGGTAAAAAAGGAAGTGGCGGAAACACCGGTTAAGATCAATCTGAATTCTAAACCTTTGCCCAGTCCGCAGGTAGTGGCAAGCAGTGGCGCGCTCTATCATGAGTAATTTTGTATGACTTTGCAGAGTCTGCAGCAACCTTGCAGACTCTGTAATCTGAATTGAATGCTGAAAGTACTTTAGTGTAGTCGGTAATATGTTAGTTGTAAGATAAGACTGAGTGAGGGATGGATTTATTTTGTGGGCTATTTTTATTATTGATATAAAATGGAGTGAGTGGTCTGTAATTATTAGAGGTTACCTATAGTTGAGGACTAATTGCAGCGTGTGATTAATGAAAGGGAGTAGGGTAATTCTATGTCTAATAAATCTTCTGACAGACCTGAAGACAGAGCTCTTGCCAGTACAAATGCTGAGCGTTTGGTACAGATTCTGGAGGCGTTACGGAAGGTCAATCATTTCATTATACATACTCATGAGAAGCATGCACTCCTTGAGAAAATCTGTAATTGTCTTACCGCAAAACAGGTATATTCTAATGCCTGGATTATAACTTTTACTGAAAACTATACGCTGCTGGACTCTTCGGAAGCGGGAATGCGTGACTTGTTCCCGGTGATACGTGATAAATTTATTGGTGGGGAGCTAATGGTGTGCTGCCAGCAGGCTGTTGCAGGCGACGAGGTAGTTGTGATGCAAGATCGGGGGCTTTGCAGAAGCTGTCCCTTGGCGCATATTTATTGTGATGATGGGGGTGTCCCTTTGATTATTGGCTTGAAGCATGAAGGTAAGATCTTTGGTGTCTTGAGTGCTTCGATTTCAGTTGATTATGCAGCTACCGAGGAGGAAAAATCCGTATTTAGTTCTATTGCTGAGTCGATTGCCAGGGCGTTCAATTCCTTTGACGTAGAGGAGGCACGAATCAAAGAGGAAGAGGTGTTTCGTGAAAGTGAGGTACGCTGGTCATTCGCGGTTGAAGGGATGAAATACGGTGTTTGGGACTGGAATGTGCAGACGGATAGAATCTTCTTTAGCCATGAATGGAAAGCAATGCTGGGGTATACTGATGAGGAGATCGGCGATTCCCTTGCAGAGTGGGCTTCGCGGGTTCATCCCGCTGATATTGGGAATTGTTATAAAGATTTAGAGCGGTATTTTAACGATGAGACGGATTCATATATTAATGAACACCGTATGCGCCACAAAGACGGGCATTGGGTTTGGATTTTGGATCGGGGTAAGATTCTGGAAAAAACGCCTGACGGGAAACCCTTGCGTTTCATCGGTACACATGCTGATATCAGCGAGAAGAAACAGATCGAAAAAGATTTGGACTTTCAGGCCAATATCCTGGATCAGATTGCTGATATTATTACTGCTACCGACCTGGAGGGGATTGTTACCTATGTGAATAACGCGACTTGTAAGATGCTTGGAAAGACACGCGAGGAGATCGTCGGAAAGTCTATACATACTTACGGTGAAAACTCCTTCCGGGGTGCAACCCAGGAAGAGATAATTCTGAAAACGCGAACCGAAGGTAAGTGGCGGGGGAGATTGTCAATTATGATGCTGATGGCAAGGCCTTTATCCTTGATTGCCGTACGCAGCAGGTGGTCGATGATAATGGCAACCCGTTGGGGCTTTGTGGTATAAGCACCGATATAACCGAGAAGAAGCAGGCAGAGGCGGCGCTAAAAGATAGCGAAGAGCAGTTCCGCAGCCTCTTTCAGCAGATGAATTTAGGGGTTGCTATTTATGAAGCGGTGGATGATGGCGAGGATTTTGTCTTTGTGGATATGAATGAAGCAGGGCAGAAGTATTGCCAGATGTCGCTTGCGGCTGTGGTAGGCAGGCGCATTACCGAGACCTTTCCGCAGGCGCGGGATTTCGGGCTGCTCGCTTGTCTACAGAGTGTTTATGCTACCGGTAAATCTGAGTTACTCCCGTTCAAAGAATATGAGGATAAACGTATTAAGTTATGGGTTGAGAATCGTGTCTTCCGTCTGCCATCTAAGCAGATTGTAGCCATGTTTGAAGACAGGAGTGAACAGCATCAACTCGAAGAGCAGATGCATCATCTGGAGAAGCTCGATGCTATCGGGCATCTTGCCGGTGGTATTGCGCATGATTTTAACAATCAGCTGTCCGGTATTCTCGGGTATGCCGAGATGCTGGAGAAAAAACTGAAGGATCAGGATGCGTGTCATTATGCGTCCAATATTATAAAAGCGTCGACTCGGGCTGCGGAAATGACCGCCAAACTCCTTGCCTTTGGACGTAAAGGGAAGAATCTGTCCATACCCATTGATGTCAATAGCATGATTAGCGATGTGGCTAATATGTTGGAACGGAGCATTGACAAGCGTATCCACATATTGCTGAAGCTGGCCACGCCAAAAGCGGTCATTAGCGGCGATCCGACGCAGATTCACAGTGCAATCCTCAATCTGGGCATCAATGCCCGTGATGCCATGCCGGAAGGGGGAAAGTTGTGTTTCGAAACTTCATTTATAAATCTTGACAGAGAATTTATCCGTCGGCATGGTTATAAGATGGAGCTTGGGGCTTATATACGTATTGCCGTTACCGATACCGGAACCGGGATGACTGAAACGATCAGGACGCGGGCGTTTGAACCATTCTTTACCACCAAATCAGAGGATAAAGGATCAGGACTTGGGCTGGCCAGCGTTTATGGTACGGTCAAGAACCATGGCGGGGCAATTGAAATTTATAGTGAACCTGGCCATGGAACAACCTTTAATATTTACTTTCCGCTTTCAGCAACTGATGAGGTGCATATTCCGAAGTCTACAATCTTTCATTCTCAGAAGCATGAGCGTATTCTAGTTGTGGATGATGAGGAGATGCTGCGAAGTCTCGCGAGCGATATGCTGCAGGAGCTTGGGTATACGGTTCAAACCTGTGTCAATGGCAGAGACGCAGTAACTTATTATGAGACGGCGTGGCGGGATATTGACCTGGTGCTTATGGATATGATGATGCCGGAGATGGGGGGGCATGATGCGTTTCTAGCAATGCAGAAGATTAATCCGGATATCCGTGTAGTCTTGGTATCTGGCTATAGTATCAATGGTGAGGCTCAGGCTATTCTGGACAAAGGGGTTAAAGCGTTTTTAGGCAAACCCTACAAGCAGTCGGAATTTTCGGAAAAGATTGCGCAGGCGCTGTATGGCTCGGATGTTACCCCGCAAAAAAACTTAGAGGCAAAGCCTGCTGAAAGCGAGTGTATCCAGCGCCAGATCCCTGAGCCTGAGCGTTTGCCCGAAGAGATGGTGCAGGAGCTGGAGAATATCGTCTTGACGCTGGATGTAACAGAACTCAAGGCGATTGCTAAGCGTATACAGCGGGATTATCCGGTGGTGAGTTCGTTACTGGAAAAGGCGGCGGAAGAACTTGATTTTGATTGTCTGAGTGAGATCTTGGATCGAGGTTGAAGCATACCACTCTCGGCGGGAGTAACATCTTGAATGCGGCCGCACTCGGTATTTCGTATACTTGACATATCAAAACTGCCAAAATATTGGTGCCAACTGGTGCTGATGAAATAGGTTTATAGCAATATTTTGCGCTAAAAATACGCTATTACCCTTATTAACTGATTGGTACGAAGTTTGTATGTATATTAAGTGAATTCGTTTTGGAGAAGCTTGTATGCAAAATCACCTACAGATATATGATGTGGAATTGACCCCTTCCGAGTTCAGGCTGTATAAAGAACTTATGTACAGACATGCCGGGATTTCACTCGCTGAGAATAAGCACTCGTTGGTGCAGAATAGGCTGCGTAAACGTCTGAATTCAGTGTGTCTGAGCAGTTTCCGCGAGTATTATGAGTATATTTGTGAGAAGCGACACGCTGCTGAATTTCAGGAGTGTATCAATGCGCTCACAACCAATGAAACGTATTTCTTCCGGCATAAGCAGCACTGGGATTACATTGTCTCCAAACTCGTGCCGAGCTGGCAGCAGACGAGCTCCAAGGGTAGTATGTTCAGAGTCTGGAGTGCTGCCTCGTCAACCGGGGAAGAGCCATATTCTCTAGCTATTCTGCTCAGCGATTGTCTGGCTTCTACCGCTGGCTGGCGTATAAGCGTTGAGGCTACAGATATCAATGAAGAGGTGTTGAAACAGGCTAAAGCAGGGGTGTATGGCGAATACTCCTTGCAGAAAGTCACTTCGCTATGCCTTAAGAAGTACTTTACGCCGGTAGATGATAAACATTACCGCGTAGCCGATAGTATTCGGAAGGTGGTGGATTTTTCAGTTCATAACTTGCAAACGCCGTCCTCGGGGCATAAATATGATATGGTCTTTCTGCGTAATGTAATGATATATTTTGATGATGCCAGTAAACTTCGGGTAATTTCCAATATTTCCGCACGTATTAAGAATAGAGGATATTTGTTTCTCGGGGGGTCGGAGATTCTCCCCGCCTGTCAGAATCAGTATGAGCAGATCTTTCCCACTGTTTACAGAAAGATAGAACGATGAGTGTTGAACAACCTGAGATGGAAGTTATTGCAAATTTTGTTGATGAGGCTGGACAGTGTCTGGTGATTCTCAATGAGAAGTTGCTCGTTGCGGAGAGCGGAAATATTGATGAGAATCTGGTGGATGAGATGTTCAGAGCTGCACATTCAATAAAAGGAGCTGCAGGCTTTCTGGATTTTAAGGATATTGCAAAAATAACCCATAGCCTGGAAACAGTGCTGGATAATGTGCGGCATAAAAAACTCCAGTTCAAGCCGAGTGTGGTGGATGCGCTCTTCGTGGCGTTCGATACGATAAGTTCCTTGCTGGCTGTACTCTTGACCGACGATCAGGAAGCGATTGAGATTACCGAGGTGGTTGCGCAACTCAATTCTGTATTGGAGACAGATGACTCTGGGCAGGAGCAGGCACAGGACTCTGAACAGGAGCTGGGAGAAATCCCCGTCTGGATGCAGGGGCGGTTGTCGCTTGATGATGTGCTGGAAGGGCTGATTCAACAGGGGATGGGAAAGCATCTATATGCGGTATTTATTGAGCTCAACGAGATATTTCGGCGTAAACAGGATCCGACGGCAATATACCGTGCTCTCAAGCAAAATTTGCACATTCAGAGCGTTATCCCGCTGACCGCGAATAATAGTATCTGGGAGCCGCTGCATACATTCTCCTATGATGTCGGTATGCTGGTCTTCTCAGAGTTAACTCTGAGTCAGGCTATAAGCGGTTTGCCCCTTCCGGCATTTGATGCTTGGGAGATTCTGGAGACAGGCTTGCAGCCAGAAATAATTCACTTCCAGCAAGCGGCGGTTATCGATATCGGGCAACCTATAGCGACGTTGCAACCAAAGAATGATATGCGTAAGCACCTGTCGCTCTGGCTTAACGAGACGAGTGAAGAACTTGATCAACTTGATGCGATATTGGTTACGTTTGAGAAAGAACCGGAGTCAACCTGTTACCTCCATGAGATGTTCAGATTGTTGCATAGAATTAAAGGATCTTCTGCGAACATGGGTTTGAATGCGATGTCGCGCATTGCCCATAACAGTGAATCCCTGCTTGAGCAGTATCGCTCTTTAGGTACGACCCCCTCAGGCAAGGTATTTGAAGTAATGTTTCTTGCCAAAGATTTTCTCCAAGAGTGCTTGAACCGCATTCAACATGATGAGTATACAGCGCCAAGTTCTGATAAGTTTGATCAAGCCCTCACCGAACAGCTCTTCGCTTTTCCCGAGGTTGAAAAGAATGGTATACTGGTAAAGTGGCGTTTCTCCGACAAGATTATCGAAGATGCCCGCCTAATGGCCGGAGAGCATAGTAATATCTATTTGGTTCAGATAACCTTATTTCCGGAGGTTAGTCTGGCGGACTTGCGCTATGGGATGATTCTGCGTGAACTCAATGATTCTGCGGAGATAATATTCTCTGATCCGTCGGTCAGAGAACTGGAGCAGGGAATTGATGCGCCGCCACCGCTACAGATTATCGTTGTCTACGCCCGGGATGCGGAATCTTTGCGTGCTTGCCTCAATGTTGATATGGTTGAAGCTATATATATTGAGCCTATCGGTGTAAAATCTGGAAAATCAGAGCTGGTTGCAGGAGAGCAGCGAGCGGCGGAGAGTTCGCAGGTGATCGCCGGGAGTATGGTGGATACCGTTCGGGTCGATACTGCGAGACTGGATCAGATGATGAATATTGCCGGGGAACTGGTCATTAGTAAGGCACGAGTCACCCAACTTACCGACACCTTGGAAAAGCACTTGCATGCGCTTGATCTGCGGGCAATTGAGACCTTGATCTGGAAAGAACAGCAGGGTGCAGACCGAAATTTCAGTAACGGTAATGGATCCGGGCATATATCAGTCGATCGGCTTCGTAGGCTTGAAAACAGTATGCAAGAACTCGTGGCTGCACAGGAATCGGCAACGTTACTCCGTGATACCTCACTCGAGCTTCATCGCCATACAAGTTCGCTGCAGAATTGTGTTATGCAGGCGCGGATGGTGCCTATTGGGCCGTTGTTTCAGCGTTTTCAGCGACTGGTCAGGGACGTGGGTAAGGAGCGTAACCGCAAGGCGCGCCTGGTGCTGTCGGGTGAGGGTACGGAACTGGATAAAAAATTGATTGATGAACTGACCGATCCGCTGACACACTTGATCCGTAATAGTGTTGATCACGGTCTTGAGTCGCCTGAAGAGCGGATCGCCGCCGGTAAGAGCGAGCAGGGAACCGTGCAGCTGGAGGCGTATCATGAAGGGAGCCAGATCTGTATACGGATTACCGATGACGGGAGAGGTCTGGATGAAGCACGGATTCTACAGAAGGCGGTAATGAACGGCATTGTTACCGAAGAGAATTCCCCTCAGATGAGTCAGAAAGAGATCTTCCAGCTTATCTTTCAGCCGGGGTTCTCTACGGCGGAAAAGATAACCAATATCAGCGGGCGTGGGGTTGGCATGGATATTGTTCGGAGTAAGATCAAAGAGCTCAAGGGGCAGATTGATATTGAGTCAGAAGCGGGTAAGGGCGCCGCCTTTACTATACGTCTGCCGCTGACTCTGGCAATGATTGAAGGATTGCTGGTGCGTATAGGAAAGACCAAGTATGTGTTCTCGCTCGAGTCGGTAAAGGAAATTGTGGAGTTTGCGCCTGAGAATATCTTTGAAGTGCATGGCAAAGGGAGGATGATTCAGCTGCGCAATGACGCTATTGCTCTGGTTGATCTCTGCTCGGTAATGGATGTTGATGCACTGGCGAATTCCGAGAAATCTATACGTGCGGTTATAACGCGGAATGTAGGCGAGACAATAGCGGTTATGGTAGATAAGGTTCTGGGTAAGGAAGAGGTTGTGGTTAAAGCGTTGTCGCAGGAGTTTAAAGAGACTAAAGGTATCTCTGGCGCAACTGTTCTGGGTGACGGTGGGATTGCTCTTATTCTTGATGTCTTGGCTATCTGCGGGCTGGCTAAAGAGAGAGCATTGGGGGTCGGTTAAGGATATTTTCAGGAGAAACTTGATGTTGTCAGATATGTTGTTGTCAGAGCTGGAAATTATTGCCCATCGCGGAGCTGAAAATGCTTGTGACGCGCTCTCGATATTCTTAGGCAAAAAGGTGCATATATCACGCAACGGTGTGGCGGAAGAATCGCTGCAAAGTATTACGCAGCATTTTGGCGAGGAAGACATGCTGGGAGTGGCGTTATTGAGTAGGATCAGTGGGCAGGTTAGCGGGAATGCGGTTCTGATGTTCCGCCGCGAGGATGCGCGGCGCTTGGTGCTGCTCTTAGGGAGTAAGGTGGAGAAGGTAGAACCACTGGTGTTCACGGAAATGGAGCGTTCGATGCTTGAAGAGACGGGGAATATTACGATTTCATCATTTATGAATTGTATGACCAGTCATTTGAATCGTAAGTGTCTGCCCAATGCGCCGCTGTATGCTTTTGACTTGTCCGGGGCGATTCTGGCCGACTTACTGATAGAGTGTGCGGAATGTAAAGATGATATGGTGGTATTTTCAACTCTTTTCAGTTGTGCTGAGGAAAATATACAGATTCTCTTTGTGCATTTACCTAGCCCTGATTCATTGAAATCGTTAGCAGAAGGTTTAAAGTCATGAGTGAAATAAACGGGCGCGTGATAAAAGTCTTGATCGGACAGGTTGCGTTGACTAGATCCCCAAATAAACTGGAAACGGTTCTGGGTAGTTGCGTTGGACTGGTGCTGTATGATGAAGTCGAGAAAATAGCGGGTATGGCGCATATAGTCCTTCCCGAATCCGCCCAGCATGAAGCTTCGAATTTGCCTGGGAAATATGCAGATTGCGCTGTGGCGTGCTTGCTCTCGGCTCTACAGGAACACGGAGCACAGCGCAAGCGGCTCAAAGCAAAATTCGCCGGGGGAGCGTGTATGTTTGCCAATACCTTTGATAAGAAGAGCAGCGACATCGGCTCCAGTAATGTTCTGGCGGTTACCAATTATCTTGGACATTATGCGATACCGATAATCGCTTCTGATGTCGGGGGGGCAGCGGGCAGAAAGGTTGTGTTCAATCCTGCGACCAGGGAGTATAGTATTCAGGATTTTATGAACCGGACACAGATAATCTGAGTTTGAGGAGAGAAGGGATGCTGCTTGTGCAGTTTGTAGAGTGCAAGGCTGTTTATTGAGTATGGATTAGTGCGCGGGTAGTGTTTTTTGATTGTCCATAGGTTGGAGTGTGGAAGATGCAAGATGAACTTAATACGCCGTCTGGCGCTGATATGTTGATAATTGAGATTGAGAGTGAAATCGATCGCACCAAGGCTGAAGGTCTGGCTGCTAGAATACGTGCTGCAGTACGTAACGGGAAGAAAAAGATTCTGCTCAAGCTGAGCCCTGAAGCTAGCATTACCTCGGCAGAATTTCTTGGTTTTCTCGCCGCAGCACAGACATTTTTAGGAGAAGTGGCGGATAGTGTCAAGATATCTACAGCTAATCCTGTGACTATTGATCTTTTGCGTATGACCTGTCTTGAGAGTCTTTTGGCTATAGCGGAAGCGGAATAGTATTTTTATGAAGCAGCGGCGGTTGTAATTTGCGTTCGGTGCGGATAGTGGCGCTGTAATAAAGTGAGGTAGTTGGTTGTAGTGGGTTTGGGTCTGCGGTATTTTGTTAACTTTCCTGCAGGTAGTATTACTGAGTGGATAGGTGAACTAAGATATGGTTTGGAATATTCAAGGTACGGCTTTAACTTGTATGGAAGGAGCTCGTCATGAGTAGTGTTTTGATAGTCGACGATGCGTTATTTATGAGAAAATTGATTCGCGAAGCTTTGGAACCCTTGGGTTTCAATATCGCTGGTGAGGCACAGAATGGGGCGGAAGCTATAAATAGCTATAACATCTTGAAGCCAGACCTTATAACCATGGATATTGTAATGCCGGACATGGACGGGTTGCAGGCGCTTAAAATTATCCGGGAAACATCCACGGATGTACGGGTGATTATGATTACGGCTGTTGATCAGCGTGATTCGATGCTTGAAGCGATGCGACTCGGAGTCTCTGATTTTGTCGTAAAGCCGTTTGATGATGATAGAATTGTCTCTGCTGTTGAGAAAGCCATGAGTCGAGTTGCAATTAAAGATAGGGGAACAAGCAAATGAGACAGCTTCAGGAAGAGTTTATAAACGATATTGCTGTTGTCACCATGGCGGATGATTTAACGCAGAATGATTACCTTGAAGCACGGGAGTACTTCAATAACAGGTTTATTGCGGCAGAAATCAGGTATTTGATTCTTGATTGTGAACTTCTCAAAGATCCGCCAAGTATTGCTTACGGGGTCTTTTGCAGCTTGAACCGGGACTTTATCCGCGCCGGGGGCAGAATGGCGATTATTCATATCTCCGCGCAGGTTAAGATGATAATGGACCGTATACATGTGACCGAACAGTTATCCTTATATGCAACTCAGGCTGAAGCCATGGACGCGTTAAAGGGCTAACGCAATATATTCTGAGGTATAGCTCTAGCTCACTGCAGTCATGTGATGATAGGCGGAAAATTCAGACACTGCGGATGACCGTGGTGTCTGAATTATCTGGTTAGTATAATAAATGTTACAAAATTTTATGCTTTTGTCGCTTCAATAATAGCGCTGGTGATCTCATAGAATACGGTGAAGAATTCTTTGGAGTCGTACTTGAAGGTTTTATTCTGCATCAGCTCTGTGGCTCGACGTCGTCCGGCGTTCAGCGCAGCTTCTGGGTAGAGTGGCTTGAGCAACTCAAGGTAGTCGAGCATATCTTGTAAGTTCAGCTCAGGGTTATAATGCAGGGCGGTGTTTGTAGCCGCGTTCTGGTTGAGCGCTCCGGCGATGACCGGTATTTGGTAGATATAGCGCGCCCCCCAGGGGTAGGCCCAGTCGTGTTCGGCCGGCGTGTACGGGACGTATTTGATCTCATCTTCGATAGCCTTCTTGCCCTGATTATTATTCTTGATGTAGGTGGTGAGGTAGAAGGTCCATTCCGGTCTCTCCCAGATCTCGGTATCGGTAAAGCGGCCGCGGTTGAAGCACCAAGCGAAGATTTGCAGGAGTATCTGCGAGGATTTGATGGTGTAGGCTTCGGTCGCGCAGTTTGGTACCGCTATCGTAAGCGTACGGGTGTTCTCCGGGTTGAGGGTATACCTGGCGAGGAAACTCCCGATTTTATCATGGATCGGGAAGTAATAGCTGTTCTCGGTAAGCGCTTTCCAGGTGCCGGCGTCGTAGTAGGCTTTGAGTAGCGCTGAGCAGCAGAAGACGTTGAGGTCAGGGCGGTACTCGGGTGAATCGAGCGGGATATTTTGTTTGTCCGGGTCGCCCTGGATTGTCGCCTGACGGCTGACTGTAGTGAGGAAGCTGCAGTACTTCCAGAAGCCGCGACCATTGTCGATCCACTTGCCGCCGGGGATATCGCCAGGTTCGAGATCGAGCTGGAAATAGCCGCTGGCAGGGTCGAGAATGAATCGGCTCTCCTGCACGCAGGTGGAGAGCCAGCCGGAGGGGCCGAGCTCGGCTATTACCCGGTCGAACGCTTCCACCTCTTTACGGTTGTGCAGTGGGGTCTGATCAATCTGGGTAAGATAGAGGAAGGTCAGGTAACCTTGCGCCAGCCCGAGGGCGGCTTTTTTCCCGCCGTCTGCGACGTATTTATCGCATCTTGCAAAGAAGAGGGAGACATCGGCAGGGGTGTTACGATGGACTATTGGGAGTTCTATCCGGCCGAGGCCGAGTTTGAAGCGGTTGTACGTGGTCTGATACTTACCCGCGCCACCTTTTTCCGCTGCTGCGAGGTTCTTTAGTGTCATCGCTGTCGGGGTGGTCAGCTTGGCGACTGTTCCTTCGGTGGTCTCTTTCCAGAAATCACTCAGGCTCCAGATGCGATCTGGTTCGGGGGTGTGCAGCATCTTGCCGTAATAGATTATTCCGGGGATCAGAATAACAAGCAGGGCGCAAAGGGTGATAAGCGTAACACACCAGTTTCGGCGGTACTTTGATTTCGCCTGCGCCACCGGCTCTGTCCAGCCCGGGAGGATTTGGGCGGTCTGTAGAGCGGGGTCGAGCTTATTATTCGGTTCAGGTTTGGTCTCGGTCTCGCTGGCGGCACTGCGCGTCCCCCATTTGCGGGTCGTCAGGGTTAGCAGCGCCCAGTATACTTGCCAGCTGAAGAAGAACATATACGACAAAGTATATAAAAAACCTGTCCACCAACTCTTTCTGCCGGTACAGGAGTAGTAATCCAAGCTCCAGGCGCCGGTAATGGTCGCCAGGCCGAGCAGGTATGACCAGGGACCGTCGAAGATTCCGTCCTGCAGATAGTTTACCAGCGGGAAGATCAGCAGTGCGGTAAGCATTACCAGGGGTTCGATAAGCGGGAGCAGCATCATGGCGTACCAGGCGAGGGCGGCACCGGGACGTTTGCGCCAGATCCATTTACTCGCCTTGAAAACCTCCCGCAGATAGGAGCGGTTCCAGCGCGCCTGCTGTCTGACATATATGCTCCAGCCTTCCGGGGCGATGGTCGTTGCCAGGGCGCGGTTGTCGTAGATGATCTTGTAGTCCTTGAGGATCAGATTGGTCAGACTTCGGTCGTCAGCGTAGTTGCCGCTGACGCCCATGACCTTGGAATTCAGCCATTCGTCCAGAATACGCAGGACGCAGACCCGGCGGTAGGCACTGAAACAGCCCGGCAGGCAGCTGACGGTACCGGATACGCTCTCGGCCGCTTTCATTATATTGTATGAAAAGAAGTAGCGCACATCCTGCATCCGGGTAAGCAGATTCTGTTGCGCGTTCTCGATATCACAGTGGCCGCTGACGCCTCCCACCTCGGGGTCGGCGAATCCCTGAACCAGTTTATCCAATGAGCCGGGGACGATGAAGGTGTCCGAGTCGACACAGACCATGATCTCGCCAGTGGCCAGCAGGGTGCTGACCGCCCAGCCGTGGCAGAGACCTTTGTTCTGAGGGAAGTCGATGACAATAAGGTTGGGGTGGCGGGTCAGGGTGTTGAGCATCTCCTCCAGGGTGTTGTCGGCAGAGCCGTCATTGACACAGATGACCTCCAGCCTCTCATCCGGATACTCGGCGGCGAATATCTGCTCGATAGTCTGACGGATTACCCTCTCTTCATTCATGCAGGGGACGAAGACCGATAGTGTCGGTCTGTGCTCTGACTCTTGCGGCGGCTGGTAACGGGTGGCGATAATAAACCTTGAGAGTACGAAGATCATGATGGCTACCGAATACAGAGTAATCAGCAGCGGTTGAAAGATATACTCGTCGACACTTTGAATCTGCATCAGGGCGGCGGCAACAAGCAGAGCGATATAGATCAGGGTGATAATGTTCTTTGACAATCCCCGGGGTGAATTGTAGAGGCTGCCTGCGCGTTCTCGCGCCGGGAGGATAATCTCCTGATCAAATTCATCGGCAATAGTACGGCTCTGGGTGGCGGTATTGAAGGGCTGGTTGCAGTACGGGCAGAGCAGGTATTCTTTACTCGTACTCAGGAAGACATTTATACCGCAAGTGTTGCAGCTGAGGACGGTAAGGTCGGTACTCTTGGGAAGGGGAGTAGCGTTATTTTTTCGCTCATTATCATCGGGCGTATGCTGAGGGATATTCATCTCGTTCTTCCGCTGGTTTCATAAGTAAAAGTTTTTATCTTTGTTAATGTACAAGGTTTGCCGCAAGGGACTAGGTAACCGGCCGTTACCGCAAGTCAAGGTATAAGGTTTTATCCGGAGCTTGAATTTTGAGTTTCGTTATTTTATGGGGTAAAGTATCTGACGCAGCGAACTCGGCGGTGAGTAGCTATAGCGTACCCAGCATAATACGAAAATCAGGAAAATATGGTTACTAGCGTTCAGCACCGGGCAAAATGGTTCTTCTGATTAGGGAATATTATAGATTGTACCAGTTTTTTTGCAAAGAAAAAACGAGTGGTGGTGTTTATGGGCAGTCGCTGTAGTTGAGCGTATTCTGCACTTGCCAAGCGGTTGGTGGTTTTTTATAAATTAAACTACTCACACTGAAATAGTGGAATCCAAACTTTACAAAAATAATACTGGTATTAGAATTTGAGTAGGTTGTTATAGACAATGTTATAGGGAGATAATGGATGAAAATTGTAATCAGGAGCATTTTGATTCTCGTCGTGTTGTTTTCTGTCTCAGCCGTATCGGCCGAGGAGGTGTTGATCGGTCTCTCGCTCGATACCTTGGCTGAGGAGCACTGGAAGAAGGATCGGGATATCTTTGTGCAGGAGGCGGAGAAACTCGGTGCAAGAGTGATAGTCAATGTTGCCAATAGTGATGATACCCGGCAGATAATGGATATCCGGTCGTTGATTGCGAATAAGGTCGATTGTCTGGTGATTGTACCGCATGACTGTGAGGCGATGGCCAAGGGGGTGGAGCTGGCGGATAAGGCAGATATTCCGGTGATCTCGTATGATCGCTTGATCAGCAATGCTGAGGTCGAGCTCTATCTGACTTTTGATAATGTCAAGGTCGGGGAGGAGCAGGCAAAATTCCTGGTTGACGCTATCGGCGGCAAGGGGCGGATTGTCCGCCTGTATGGGGCGCCGACAGACTATAACTCCAAGATGTTCAAGCAAGGGCAAGACAATATACTCCAGCCGTATATCGACAGCGGTGCTATTGAGGTGGTGCATGAAGACTGGGTGCTTGAATGGGCGCCGGCCAACGCCAAGAAGATTATGAATGCGGCGCTTACCAAGACCAAGGACTTTGCCGGGGTATTGGTTTCAAACGATGGAACCGCGGGCGGGGCGATCCAGGCGCTCAAGGAGGCTGGGCTTGCGGGTAAGGTGATTGTCACCGGACTCGATGCCGATGAGGTCGCGTGTCAGCGGATTGTCAACGGTACGCAGGCTATGACTGTGTACAAGCCAATTGCCGAGCTGGCCAAGAAAGCGGCGGAGCTGGCTGTAAAGCTGGCCAAGGGAGAGAATATAATTGCCGATACTATTATCGATAACGGTTATTCCGATGTGCCTGCGCTCTTTATTGATGTAATCCCGGTTACTAAAGAGAATATGCGTGAGACGGTTATTGCGGACGGTTATCACTTGGAGAGTGATATTTACAAATAATCTGTTGCGATGGATGTTTTCGGCTCATCTGGCTAAAAGGTACTTTTTTCATGTGGATTTCATCCCCAAACCCCTGAACAGGGTATTACTTATCCCCTGTTCCCTGAGGTGCGTAGCCGCCCAGGCATTTGTGCAAGCGGTTAGCTTAAGGAATTCTCAATTAATTAGTACAGCGTAAATTTAATAATCTCTTTCCATTTACAATATGGAAAAAACTGATAATAATTATACGCGTCTGTAATAAGAATATTGTAGGAATTGTCAGGCTAACCATAATTCACCGGTTATTTGAGGGTTCAATTTATTACGCTAATGGTAAAAGGTATCCCTTAAGGTGATCAGCCATATTTTTTGTATATCTCGGCACTGCTCTTGTCGCAGTGCCGTTCTTTTGTTATTGGTGTTTGAAGAAGTAATCTAGACATACTGTTTGCTGAGTAGAACAGAGGTGTGTTCGGTGCTGCTCTGTTCTGATATTTTTAAAGAATTTATAAGTATTGGGAGTGGCGTGAGAGGCGGGATGATTACTGGAAGTATCGCTGCGAGCCGAGGTGGTACTGGATTTTGAATGTTACCGATGTTGGTGCTAACTGCTTGTCGTATAACATGATAATGTTTAAAGTGTCGCCGAGATGTCTAGGCTGAAATTAGGATAAAAAAACTTTGTGGGCAGGCGGGAAGGAGGAAAATAATAATTCTGGAAAAATTTGACTAAGCATTATTATGTAGTAAAATTAAGTCAGGACAAAGCAGGACAGTCCTGTTCGGCTAGGGGTAAGCTGTTGGGTGTGGTTGGAGTTATAACGCATCTTTGCATGAGGGTTGAATTATTGACTAGTGGGTCGGTGTTCCTGCTGTTCTATGGCTGTACCGGCAGCTACGGTTTTTTTGTAGGCGTAGTGTTGCTTTTGAAGATTGGCGCAAACCGGCTGGTGGCCGAGGTAGTGTTGTTCGGTAGCGTGCGGGTGATTATTTATGCATGATGTAACTCACATATATGGCAACCTCTAATAACTACATATTTGCGACTTACTTGTTCTTTTGTACCCTGCTGAACCACTAGCCGTCGTAAATATTCTCGATATTCACTGCATCTAGTAATACCAGCTGATTATAAAATTACGGCGTAATTCATCAAAAGCAATTAATATAGATCGCCATAGGTTTTAGCACGGGGAAAATCTGCGGTGAAAGCAGGTTGCAGATAGTTTGTGTGTAATTTAAAGGTTGTCTGCCGGATAAAGCCTGGTATAATTCTGTATTTGGAGATTAGCTTGAATATGGAATTAGCTTTGGGTGAAGGTGTATTAAATGTCAGAATCAATCTTTGAATTGTTGGAGTTGTTCGAAACCAATTCGGTAGAGACCAAGTTTAAACAGATTGTTGATGCGGTTGTCGGGGCGATTCGTAACAACAAGCTGCATAATGGCGACAGGTTGCCGTCGGTGCGGGATATGTGTGCACAGTATTCTATCTCGCGGGATACGGTCTGTAAAGCCTATGAAATCATGCGCGAAAAAGGGATAATCGAGAAGACCCGGAGTAAGGGGTATGCGATTGCCAATGATAAGTATAATGATGATCTCAATGTATTTATCATGTTTGATATCTGGAACTCATACAAAGAAGATATTTACAAAGGGATATTCGATACCTTTACCTCAATTAATTCCGGTTCGTCGGTATTGCAGGTGTATTATAGTAACCGCGATGAGGATCACTTTGAAGAGTTCTTGATGAACAACTATGGAAAGTATGAGTACTATGTGCTTATGTCATTTCCGAGCAAGAAGGTTGAACAGGTAATCAAGCAGTTGGATCAGAGTAAGTTGCTCGTTGCTGATGTCTGTACCGAGTATGCCGGGGCTGGTGCGACGGTGATTGCGCAGGATCACGATCATGAGCTTACTAAGGCTTTAAATTGTGCCCGGCAGAAGATAATGCAGTACAAAGAGTTTGTCCTCTGTGCGCCAGATGATTGCTTTATCCCGGCCGGGGTCAAGCGTGGTTTTAAACGCTTTTGTCAGGAGAATGGCATCAAGCATAGCTGTATTAAAAAGCTGACCGCGAATAAAATAGCCAAAGGGAATGCATATTTTGTAATCGAAGATCCGGATCTGGTGACGATTATTACTTATGCGCGGGATGCGAAGTATAAATTTGGGCGGGATCTAGGATTACTCTCGTATAATTCTACGCCGCTCAAGAAACTGGTTGAGGGCGGTATCTCCACGGTGAGTATTGACTTTTATCGGATGGGAGTGTTGATTGCCCAGCAGATAATGAACCGGGATAAAGCGTATCAGTTGGTACCAACAGAGTTTATCGAGGGCAATACCTTATAGCGAATATGGGCGCTGCGGTAAGTGGATCTGGTGAAGGTCTGTCCTTGTTGTTGATTTTTGCGCAAGCTGGGCAGGAAGCTTTAGCGAATACCAGAGAGGTTTGTGCCAAGTTATGGGTAGAGGGTGGCTACTACCAAAAAACACCCGGAGAGAGCAGAGAGAAAAGAGAGAGAGGCGAGAGAGAAGAGAGGCGATTCGAGATATTTCGGAGCGGGTTAGTATTTTGTGTCGGATCGCCAGAGCGTATGTGGTACTCCCATCTTTTCAGCTTGAGTGGCTGAATTCAATTCTTTTCTAAATACATAAATAATGCCGGTAGGGGTTTCAGTTGAGGGCGAGCCGTCCTCAAGCGGGGCTTTTGTGTCATTATTTTGGCTGTAGCCATCTGGTTGTGGCTCACTTCTTTTTGGGTGTTCACCGGTATCGTATTAATTAGCGTTGTTGGGTAGAATATTGAACAAATGATTTTTGGAGATTGATTGTAATTGGTTCTATAATTTCAAAAAAAGGAGGTAGTGATAATGTCGAACATCGATATGAACCTTGACTTAGGCGTTGATCCTGAATTACCAAATAATAAGGATTTTCGTATCGGGTGTATTGGTGCGGGTTTTATTATGAAGGACTGCCATCTGGTAGCGTACAAGGCTGCCGGGTTCAATCCGGTGGCGATAAGTGATCTGAACTATGCGACTGCTGAGAGTGTGGCCGCGGAACGCGGTATTCCCAAGGTCTATAAGACCTGGCAGGAGCTGATCCAGGATCCTGAGATCGAGATAATTGATATTGCCGTACCCCCTGATTGCCAGCTTGATATAATCAAAGAAATAATCAAAGAGAAGAGTCATATCAAGGGAATTCAAGCGCAGAAGCCCTTGGCGATGAATATCCAGGAAGCGGCTGAGATTGTTCGCCTCTGCGCTGATGCCGGGATCAAACTCGGAGTGAACTCCAATATGCGCTATGATCCGTCAATGCGAGCGTTGAAGACTATCCTGGAGCGCAAGTATTTGGGTGAACCGGTACTGGCGACGATTGAGATGCGGGCGATACCGCACTGGCAGGAGTTTCTCAAGAAGTATGACCGTATTGAGATTCTGAATATGGGTATTCATCATCTGGATATCTTCCGCTATCTCTTCGGTGATCCGGAGAAGATTACGGCGGTTACCCGTAAAGATCCACGTACAAACTTTACGCATATCGACGGCGTTAGCCAAGTGACCTTCAAGTATGCCGATGACTTCATGGCTACTACGCTCGACGATGTCTGGGCGGGACCGCGCGATGACGAGGTGGAGCAGGATTACTATATCAAGTGGCGGGTGGAAGGTTTGGACGGGGTGGCGCAGGGAAAGATCTTCTGGCCGAAGTATCCGGTACTGGAGCCAAGCACTCTGAGCTTTACCTCTCGGCAGTTTCCTCGCTGCTGGATAACTCCGGGCTGGGATAAGGTCTGGTTCCCGGATGCATTCGCCGGAACTATGGCGCAACTGCTGCGGGCGGTGGAGACAGATCAGGAACCGGAGATAAACGGTCAGGACAATCTCAAGACGTTGGCAGCTGTCGATGCGGCTTACCTTTCGATCAAAGGGGAGCGTACGGTTACTCTGGAGGAGATTCTAAGCGGTATTTAGTGGGTGAGGCAGAGCGCTGGGCATATTTGGGAGCGGAATAAGCCCAGTGCAGAGTTTGGGCATTAACACTAGTGGTTGGTTTCTTATAATAGAGGAGAAAGAACATGTTAGCAGTAGGTATTTTTAACGGATATTTTCCATACACCCTGTCTGAAACTATCAAGTGTGTCAAGGACAACGGTTTTCAGACGGTTCAGCTTGATCTGGCCTTCAAGGATATGGACTTTTCAGCCGGCAATATTACCAAAGAGAAGTGTCTCACCGTGCGTGATGCGTTCAGAGATGCCAATCTTCCAATCTGTTGTATCTCGGGTTATACCAATATTATTCATCCCGATCCCGAAGAACGCAAGAGACGGGTTGGCTATCTCAAGGAGATTATCCGCCATGCGCAGTATCTGGGTACGCCGTATGTGATCTCCGAGACCGGTACTTATAATACCGAGAGTGACTGGGTGCATCATCCGAAGAACAAGACCGAGGAAGGTTATGAGGAATGTGTAAAGGTTATCGAGGAATTGGTACAGGAAGCGTATGACCACGGCGCGGTATTTCTGGTGGAGAATTATGTCAATAATGTTATCGGCTCTATTGATGAGGTAAATCGTCTCTTCAGTGAGATTAATCATCCGGCTATGGGGCTGCTGATGGATCCGACAAATTACTTTGACGATGCAAATATCGATTATATGGATCTGACCCTCAATAAAATTTTTGACGCCGTTGGGCATAGGATAAAGATTGCTCACGCCAAGGACTGTAAGCGAGCGGAGAACTCTGCTGAGAAGCATGCGGATCTTGATGCTTCTGAGGCACATTCCTTCCGTGGTGCGGGCGCGGTCGAACTCCCGGCACCGGGAACCGGTTCACTCAATTATGAGCTATATTTCAAGCGACTCTCCAAGCTCTACCCCAATATTCCGATTATCATCGAGCATCTTGATGAAACAGATGTGCCGCGCGCCAAGAAATTTGTCGATGACACCCTGAAGAAAGTCGGCTGCTAGGGCGGGTAGCCTGCAAGCATAATCAGTTAATAGGTTGATCCTTGCATAACAGTTTAGGTATTCGCTGTTATGCAAGATATTAAATATATCTAGGCGTAGATATAGGTGTGGGTTGTTTTGTCAAATTATAAGGAGAAAGCATGAGAAAAGTAGCTGTTCTGGTCATTTTGTTGGCCTGTACTCTGATACCGCAGATGCTCTATGCACAGGAGAAGACGGGAGATTATGTCATTGGGGTTAGTAATGGATATATTGGAAATGGCTGGCGTACTCAGATGATTGATTCGATTGAGAAGTTGGCCGACGAGTATAAAGCCAAAGGGCTAATCAAGAAGATCTATGTGCAGAATGCCGGGGTTGACGTCAATGCGCAAATAAGCCAGATTGAGAAGTTGTTGATGATGAATATTGATCTGTTGATGATCGATCCGAATTCGGAGACTGCGCTCAATCCGATTATTGAAGAGGCTCAGGCTATGGGTATACCGGTAATTGCTTTTGATGCGCCGGTCAATAATCCGTATGCACTCAATGTGGTGATTGATCAGGTCAAATGGGGTGAGAATCTGGCGGAGTGGTTCTGTCAGCAGCTTGGCGGCAAGGGCGATATTATCCTGGTCAGCGGTATTGCTGGACATCCAGCCAATGTCAATCGGCTCAAGGGTATGCACAAGGTGTTGCAGAAATATCCAGAGATCAATGTCCTGGCTGAGGTAAACGGTAACTGGGATCAGGCGAGTGCGCAGCAGGTGGTGTCGAATCTGCTCTCTTCTTACCCAAAAATTGACGGGGTCTTGACGCAGGATGGTATGGCGCTGGGAACCGTGAATGCATTCCTCGCGGCCAATAGAGAGGTTCCTGTCGTTACCGGCGAGTTGATGATGGGCTATGTCAAGAAGTGGAAAGAGCTCAAAGATTCGCAGAATTTTGATTCATACGGGCAGAACAACCCTCCTGGAATCGGTGCTACCGCTCTAGGTATTGCGGTACGGATGCTCCAGGGTAAGGAGTTCAAAGACGGGGTAGTGAATGACGGTTTCTATTATTACAACGTCAAGGATCATGTGACCAATAAGAACCTTGATAAGTACTATGAGGCGAATAAAGACCAACCCGACAGCTACTTTATTGATGAGTGGTTGACCGAGGATGAGAGTGACAACCTCTTCAAAAAATAAGCTTAATCTCAGCGGAGCCGAGGTCTTGACTCCGCTTTTTTTATAGAATTTCAGGAGTAGATATATGTTCTCTGATTGTCCTGTGCTGTTGGAAGCTAGAGATATTGTAAAAAACTTTGGGGGCGTCCAGGCTCTGACCAGCGGTAATATCCAGATTTTTAAAGGGAAGATTTGCGGTTTGCTCGGTGCGAACGGTTCGGGAAAATCAACCATCTCCAAGATATTGACCGGGATCTATCACCCGACTGCGGGACACCTCTATTATAAGGGTGAGGAGATTCATTTTCAGAATCCGGTGCAGGCGGCGGAGAAACGCATCGCGATGATACATCAGCACCTCAGCCTCATACCTGAACTCACAGTTTGGCAGAATATCTGCCTGGGTATAGAGGATCATGCGTCTGGTGGATTTCTGGATAATGCGACTTCCTACGCCAAGACCTGTGAGCTACTGCACAAGTTCTCGCCGCAGATAAACCCCAAGAGTAGGGTGAAGAGTTTAGCGCCGGCTGAAAAACAGTTGGTAGAGATTGTCAAAGCTCTCTATCGTAATCCAGAGATACTGATTCTCGATGAACCGACCTCGGCGCTGGAGCAGGAAGAGGTCAAGAAGCTCTTTGCGGTGTTGCAGCAGTTCAAGGAACATATCGGGATGATCTTTATCTCTCACCGGATGCAGGAGGTATTTGAGATCTGTGATTACGTGACTATCTTTCGTAACGGGGAGAGCGTAGCTTCGCTCAATTTTGAGGTAGAAGCCAAGGATGAGGATAAAATCATCTCGCACATGATCGGGCATGAACCCAAGCACGTTGAGAAGCGTATCTGTGGTCTGGACAGATCGGTGGCTGGACTCCAACTCGAGGTGAAAGGGCTCAACCTGCCGGGGAAGCTCTCAGACATTAACTTCGGGATACATACCGGGGAGATTCTCGGAGTATCGGGATTGCAGGGGCAGGGACAGGAAGAGTTGTTATTGGCTTTATCGGGATTCCTTCCGGCTAGCTATGAGCAGATAACCCTGAATTCTGCGCCGCTGCGCCTGCGGCATACCCGTGATGCCATCCGGGAGGGAATTGTATTGGTGCCGGGTGACCGGAATCTTGAAGGGCTCTTCATGCAGCATTCGCTCCAGGATAATGTGGTCTTCACGCAGCTTGGTATTGGCAGGCTCAAGGGCGTGCTCAACCGGGAGTATATGGGTAAGGAAGCGCAAGCGGTTATGCAGAAGCTCTCGGTCAAAGCCAGGGATAAAGGGCAGAAGGTGAGTGAACTCAGTGGGGGCAATCAGCAGAAGGTGGTTCTAGGGAAGTGGTTGGCGCTGAGTCCGAAGGTGTTGCTCTTGTGCGATCCGGCTAAAGGGGTGGATGTGCCGGCGAAAGAGGAGATGTACCGGGTGGTCAAGGAGTTGGCGGAGCAGGGAACCTCGGTACTGTTGTTTGCCAGTGATAACCAGGAACTGCTGGAAATTTGTGATCGGATAGTGGTGATGTTTGAGGGTAGTATCGTCCAAGATTTGATTAACGAGGATTTGACGGATGAGGTGCTAGTAACGCATGGTCTGCATATGAAGGGATGCATGAATGAATAGAATGAGTAATAAACAAATTGGTGCACTCCTTAAAGGGAGTACGCTGACACCAGTAATTATTGTGTTGTTTATACTGGTGATAATTAATATGGTCTTGCAGCCGCGCTTCTTCTCGTATATGTCTTTTAGAATCAATATCTCCTCTTTTACGCCGCTTATTCTGGCGGCTATGGCGCAGGCGATCGTCATACTTATGGGGTATATCGATCTCTCCATCGGAGCAAGTATTACTCTGATCAATGTGGTTCTGGCGGTGGTGATGCAAGACACCGGGCTGAGTGTGGCGGGAGCTCTGGGGTATGCCGTACTCATCGGCGTGGGAACCGGAGTGGTCAACGGGCTGGTTATAGGAATTCTCAACCTGCCGTCGATGGTTGCAACTTTTGCTACGGCTTCGGTCTGGTTCGGGATCTCGCTACTTATTATGCCGCAGCCGGGAGGCTATATTCCGCCGTTTTTTTACCGGTTGTATAAGCAGGCGGTATTCTCCTTGCCTGTGCCGTTTTTGATCGTGGTCTTTGCGTGTTTACTCTGGTTTGTGGTAGCCAAACGGCCATTCTTCAGGCATCTCTATGCCGTTGGCGGAAATGCGCCAGCTAGTGAGGCCAGCGGTATAAATGTGAATAAAATTCGTCTGCAAGGCTTTGTTCTTAGCGGTATCTTTACCGCGTTGGCGGCGATTGTAGTGACCTGCCAGGCGGCGTCGGGAGATGCTTCTATCGGTAATCCCTTTACTTTGCCTTCGATAGCGGCGGTGAGTATCGGTGGAATCGCTTTCTGCGGCGGAAAAGGCAGGATGGCCGGAGCGATCCTGGGAGCTTTGGTCTTCGGGTTTCTGGATAATGTGGTCTTCTTTGCCGATATTCCCTCGCTCTATCAGGAATTTATCAAGGGAAGTATTATTATTATAGCGCTTATGGTTGCGGTAATCCCTAATCTGAAGCGAATGAGTCTGAGGGGAGAGTGATGAAAATGGAAATAAAGCAGAATGCAGGAGTATGGATGAGACTGGGGCGGCTGAAGGAAAACAAAGTTCTGTTCGCGTATCTTATTGCTGTGGCGCTATTCTTTGTGGGTGGGGTGATAAATCCGGGGTTTCTGCACTTTCAGCATATTATTAATATTTTGAGCCTTTCATCATTTCTGGGTATTGTGGTACTGGCGCAGACAATCGTCATCCTCTGTGGCGGCGAGGGTATTGATCTCTCGGTGGGTAGTTTTATCTCGTTGGCGACGGTTATTGCCAGTCAGATGCTCGGCGGGGAGAATCAGAATCTGTTTTTGACGCTGTTCGTCGTGCTGGGGGTAGGTTTTCTGCTCGGTCTGGTGAATGGCGGTGGCGTAGCATTCTTTAAGATACCGCCGCTGGTGATGACCCTGGCGATGGGGAGTGTGGTGCAGGGAATAGCGTTGATCTATACCCAGGGGCAGCCCAAGGGTAAGGCCTGCTCGCTACTGACCCTGTTGGGTACGGGGCGTACTTTGAGTATTCCCAATATACTCCTACTCTGGTTGGTGATTACTCTGGTTGCACTTCTGGTTCTGGAGAGAATGCGTATTGGTAAGATCTTGTATGGCGTGGGTGAGAATGAGATTACCGCCGAGCTCTGCGGGATACGTACGCTCTGGGTGCGCTTTTTTACCTATGGTTTCAGCGGGATGATTGCAGCCTTTGCCGGTATCTGCCTTCTGGGGTATACTGGAACCTCGTACCTTGATCTCGGTTCGGCGTATATCATGCCGAGTGTGGCGGCGGCGGTGATCGGGGGGATAACTCTGGCCGGGGGAAATGGGAGTTATATCGGGGCGGTGGCCGGAGCGGTGATTCTGACGACTATAAACAGTCTGATGATATGCCTTAAAGCGGGTGAAGGGGGGAGAAAAATAGTCTACGGGATGGTGATACTTGTGGTCTTGTTCCTCTACTCCAAGCGTGAAAAGAACTGATAATACGCCGGTCGGCTAGTTGTTTTGATCTTTATGGGCGCCGAATTATCGGATGATGAATGACTGGATCCACCAGAATACCGAGTGGAAGGTCTTCAAGCATTCGTGCGGTGCTATCGACTCGCTCATTGATCCATTGTTGGAGGTGGGGTTTGATATTCTGAATCCGGTTCAGATATCGGCGGCTGGAATGGATCCGGCACGGCTCAAGGAGAAGTACGGGGATAGGGCGATATTCTGGGGTGGGGGTGTGGATACGCAGAAGGTTCTTCCCTTCTCCAGCGCTACGGAGGTCAGAGCGCAGGTCAGGAAGAATTGTGAGATTCTGGGCAAAGGTGGCGGCTTTGTCTTCAATCCGGTGCATAACGTCCAGGCTCTAACCCCGGTGGAGAATATTGCGGCGATGTTTGCCGAGGTGCAGGAACTGAATAAGTACCGCTGATTAAATTGACGAGAGAGACTGCAAAACAACAATCCAAAAATGTACATCGCAGTCTGTGATTCTGGGGTGTACATCTTTAATTTTGCAGATAGAATTATAGGTTGATTAATAGTTTTAGAAGTGTATAACCTGTATATGAGACAGATCATTGCCGGTGTCGGAACCGCGGTGCCGGATAAAATTTTATTGAGGAGAAAAGAATGAAGATTGGAGACAGAGAGTTCAGTAAGCAGGATATCTTTAAGCGGGTGGGGCGTCTGGGGCAGCTGGGAGGAATCAGACGTTATACGCTCGCCGAGGGCTTTGAGGCGGGGAGTGAGATAATCGAGGTGAACACCGGGGCGGGGCTGAGGTTCTGGGTCTCACCGAGTAAGTGTCTGGATATTGTGGGGGCTGAATTCTGCGGTACGGCACTTACCTGGCATAATGTCAACGGGGTGGTACATCCGGCATTCAATAAGGCTGAGGATTATGCCTGGCTCAATTCCAGCAGCAGCGGGTTAGTGGTGACCTGCGGGTTCAGTAATGTTGGTGCTGTATCAGAGGATCAGGGAGTGCGCTACCAGCTCCATGGGGAGGCGCATAATATTCCGGCGCGTGAGGTGAGCGCGGTAAGTGAGTGGGTTGATGACGAGTGCTATATTACCATCTCGGGTATTGTTGAGGAGCATAAGATGTTTGGCCATTATATCGCCCTCAAACGGAAGATTACCACCAGGATGGGCAGTAATGAGGTAAAGGTTGAGGATACGGTGGAGAACATGGGGGCGGAGGAGGTGCCGTTTATGCTGCTCTATCACTGTAATTTTGGTTTTCCGCTGCTTGGTGAGAAGACCGAGATCAAGCTGCCGGCACGGGTGTCGACACCGCGCGAGCCTGGATTAGAACCTGCTCCCGCCCTCTGGCGTGAACCGCAGGTGGGCTTTGCGGAACAGGTATATCTAAATAGTGATTTTGAGGCGGTTGATAATATGGTTACGGCAAAGATCTATAATCCAGAGTTTCCTCTCGGTGCCGCTTGTACCGGACTTGAGCTTGACATGAGCTGGGATATATCTACTTTGCCGGAGTTGACTGAATGGTATATGCCGGGGTGCGGTACCCATTCTCTCGGTATTGAACCTTGTAACTGCAGTGTGCTGGGGCGGGCGGTGGCACTCAAGGAGGGTAAGTTCAAAATGCTCAAGCCGGGTGAGGTCGAGGAATTCATGCTCAAGTTTGCAGTGGTACAGCGGTAGTCAGAGTTGACTTTGAAGATTGCGGCAGGGGTTACTGCTTGCCGCGTAGCCGCAGAAGGGTTTGACTGACTTGGTCTGGTGTCGGTGTGCCGCGAATTCGAAGGCTGATTGCTGTATATTGTTAGTATTATATTATTGAGAGTAGCCTGCGGGCTGCTCTTTTTTTTCATGGCGCAGGCTGGGTGCCAGGTTAAATATGTTAAAATTATTATTTATATTGACAAGAGTAATGAACTACATATACTGGACTACTGGAGGAGATCTAGTAATGGACTTAGACCAGTGTGTGTGTTCCGGCAAGAATCTGCCGCGATTGTTGCGCCCTGCTATTCTGGCTCTGTTGGCCGGAGGGAGTGCGCATGGGTATTCCTTGGTGCAGCGCTTGGGGGAGCTGGAGCTATTTGCGACCTCGGCGCCGGATACGAGCGGGGTGTATAAATTGCTCAAGCAGATGGAGGAGGAAGGGCTTATAGCTGGGGAGTGGAGTCTGGGCGAGAGTGGCGCGGCGCGGCGTTGCTTTACTCTGACCACTGACGGCAGGAGTTGTATCGAGCGTTGGGCGGAGAGTCTGAGCATATTCAGAAGGCAGTTGGATTCGCTCTTGAATCTTGTGGCTGCTGACGGTATTGCGAATGCTGCGGACAAGGGCGGATGCAAGTGTAAGCAGGAGGGTAAGGATGGAATTGACAGCTGAGATTAGTGAGTTTTTGCCGCAGGATATTGCCTTGAGTGATCTGGAGTTGTTGCTTGACCCGGCGGTAAGTGATAAGGTTGTAGCGCCGCTGCTGGCGCAGGCGGATAAGCTGACGCGGGAGCTGGCGCAGGGGCGGGGTTATATCTGGGCGGCGATAGGGATTGACAGTACGCCGTGTGAGATGGGGTGTGCTTTCTGCAGCCATGCGGCGCGGTGGGATGTATATACGCAAACAGAGGTGATGCCTGACTCTGAGATTATCCGGCGGGCGGAGAGACTGGCGCAGGCTGGGGCGGATTTTGTTGTACTCAGGACTACCCAGCGTTACAGCACCGGGAGGCTGGTGACTCTGGCTCAGCAGGTGCGGGAGCGGATCGGGACGGAGGTACATCTGGTAATCAATACTGGTGAGTCCGATGGGGTACGGGTACGGGAATTACGGGCGGCAGGCTTTGATACGGCCTACCATGTTCTACGCTTGCGCGAAGGGGTGGATACCAGACACTCGCCGGAGATGCGGCTGGCTACCATCAATGCCGTACGTAGAGCAGGGATGGAGCTGCAGTATCTGGTGGAGCCGATTGGTCCGGAGCATACGGCAGAGGAGATCATTACTGAGGCGCTGCGGGCGCGGAGCCTGGGTGCGAGTGGTACCGGGGTTATGGCGCGGGTACCGGTTCTAGGTACGCCATTGGCAAGTTTTGGACAGGTGGCACCGGGGTATCTATGCCGGGTAGCGGCGGCAACCAGATTACTGTATCCTGACGGCGGCAAGCATCTCTGTGTGCATCCGTATGTTCCGGGGGCACTCCGGGCAGGGTGTAATACGTTAATCGTCGAAGAAGCGGCGAATCCGCGCGCTACCGAGTCAAGCCATGAGGCGTGGCGGAATTTTGATATTCTGACAGCGCGCCGCCTGTTACAGGAGAGCGAGCTTACGGTGCGGGAAATATGAGTATGCAGGGTGAAGAGAGGAGTGGCGGTGAGCTAAAGCGCTATCAGCAGGTACTGAAGCCGTCGGCACTTTGGTCGCTTGGATCCGTGGTTTTGGCACTGCTGGGGTGGATGTTGGTGGCCTGGCTGGTAGAGGCGGTACGGGGGGTGCCCTTTCCGACACCGTATGAGTGTTTACTCAATCTCTGGGAGTTGCTCGGCGGCGGAAGCTTTCTGGGGCATAGTATCTACCGGCATTTGAGTGTGAGTTTTTTGCGCTGGGGTCAGGGATTTGGTATTGGGGTGCTGCTCGGGCTGGCCTATGCGTTGACGGCGGGTTGGTGGGAGATGCTGCGCCGCTTGACTCTGCCGCTGATTGAGGTCTTGCAGCTGATACCGGGGTTGGCTTGGATTCCGGTGGCGATTCTGATCTTTGGTCTGAATAATACCGCAACAATATTTATGATTGCGATAACTACCTTTCCGGCGGTGGCGATCTCGGGTATTATGGGGGTACGCAGTGTTGACCGGAAGTATGTCTATGCGGCGCGGATGTGTGGTGCCGGGGCGGGACGGCTATTTCTGACCGTCTTTCTGCCCGGGGCGATGGCGCATTTGATTAGTGGGTTGCGCATCGCTATGGGCGCGGCCTGGAGGGTGCTGGTGGCGGCGGAGATGATTGTCGGCTCGGGAGATGGGCTGGGGTACGCTATTATTCAGTCGCGTTGGACTATGGATTATGTCTCGGCCTTTATCTGTATTATTATTATCGCCTGTCTGGGGTTGGCTACCGAGCGGCTGGTGCTCTTGCCGCTGGAGAAGATGACGGTGCGGCGCTGGGGGACTGCTCATGGAATCTGAGGTGCTGGTTGAGATTCGAAAATTAGGGATGATCTACCCTGGGGGGTGGGGACAGGGAGCGCATACGGTATTTGCCGATTTCGATCTGGAGATATACCGGGGGGAATTTCTGGCGGTGGTCGGCGCGAGCGGCTGCGGGAAGTCGACCTTGATCGAACTGCTTGCCGGGTTTATCCGGCCGAGTGTGGGTGAGATTATTGTCGATCAGGTGCCGGTAACAGCTCCCGGTCCGGAGCGGATCGTGGTCTTTCAGGATCATGCGGTATTCCCGTGGTATACCGCACTCGATAATGTGGCTTACGGATTGCGTTGTCGTGGGCTCAGTAAAGAACAGGCGCGCGCTGAAGCACGGGAGGTACTGCTGAGATTGGGGCTGGGTGATTTTCTCGACGCGTACCCCGCGACCTTATCCGGCGGGATGCGTCAGCGTGTGGCTCTGGCGCGTTCGCTTATACTCCGCCCTAAATTACTGCTGCTGGATGAACCTTTTACCGCTCTTGATACTTCGACCCGGAGCCGGCTCCAGGATATGCTGCTCAGTCTCTGGGAGGAGTTTGGGCTGACTATTGTCTTTGTTACTCATGCTCTGAGTGAAGCGGTGTATCTGGCGGATAGGGTACTTCTCCTGGGGGAGCAGGCCGGTATGGCAGAGCTTGAGGTAATCGGGCTGGCTAGACCGCGCAGTCGCGGTGAGCAGAGTATATTGCAATTGAGTAAAAAATTATCGGGGCGGCTCTGTACTGTCGCCTTGGATGCAGAAAAAGATTTTTCACCAACTTTATAATAAGGATTGATGATGAAGAAGAGTACACTGATTTATATCATAGTATTAGCGGCGATTGTGGTGCCGGTTCTGGCGATTCATCTGGCGCGTAGCAATAAGCAGAAAGATGGAAAGGAGGTGTGTCGCTTGGCCTATACCTCCAAAGGGTATTATTCACCGCTCTTTCTGGCTGCGCAGAAGGGGTATTATGATTCGGATAAGGTCAAGGTTGAAGAGGTCAAGCTTGGGCTAAGTTCCGGGATTGCGGCGGCGGAGGCGCTGGTGAGCGGTGCGGCGGATATTGCGGCGATGGGCGATGTACCTACACTTATCTGCCTGGAGAGTAAGCGGGATGTGGTTATACTACCGGCTTTCAGCGGTGGTGAACGGATGCACTCGCTGGTAACCCGGGGAGATACAGGGATCAGTAAGCCTGAAGACCTCAAGGGTAAGAAGCTCGGGGTGCAGTTCGGTTCGAGTACGCATGGTGGGGTGTATCTCTATCTTCAAAAGCATAATATCGATCCGAGCGAGCTGACCCTGGTCAATATGCCACAGAAGGATCTGGTAGAAGCGCTGGCGAGCGGGGCGATTGATGCCTTCGCCGCTTCGGCTCCGACTCCGACCCTGGCGCTCAATAAGGTAAAGGGGGCGGTACTCCTGACCGAACTTACCGGGTTGGGCAATAACTATCCGCTCCTCTTTGTCGCTTCCCGAAAATTTGCCGAGAATAATCCCGAGGCGCTAGAGGTTATACTCAAGGGTACTGCGAAGGCAATAGCCGAGATCAAGTCTGACTTCAAGACTGCGGCCAAGGAGACGGCGGCGGTGACCGGGGCGCCGGTCGAGTTGGAGGAGAGTGTCTTCAATAAGATGGTGTGGGAGGTACGCCTTACCGACGAGGAGATCAACAGCTTGCAGACTACGGCTGAGTTTCTGCATAAACTCGGGAAGTTCAAGAGTGTACCGGATGTCAGAGCGCATATCTATAAACTTGAAAAATGAGGCTCATCAAGCTAAACGATATCTATTTTTTCATGGGGATTTTATCCTCAAGCCCCCTGTACCTTGAGGGGCAGAGCCGCAGAGGCATTTACGCAAGCGGTTAGCTTAAGGAATTCTCAATTGAGCAGTACAGGGTAAATTTAATAATCATTTTCTACAAAGGTAAGGGAAATTGCGTAAGCGATTTTCCTTGTTTGGTTATAGGGATAAATCAGCCCTCAGCATTGCTGAGGGCTGATTTATCTGACCATTTAAATATCCCTTGACAAAAATAGTGGGGTGGCGTATGTTCGGTGAATATTCTGGGATGCCGGGAGTATAATTACATAATAATAAAGGATGATACCAAATATGAGCGAATCTATGAGTAAGAATAATTTGGCGCTGGGAATACTCTTCTCGATTCTGGCGGCGGCGGCTCTGGCCTGTATGAATGCGGCGGTAAAGGAATTGGGGGATTCGGTCTCGATGTCGGTAGTGGTCTTCTTCCGTTTTGTCTTCAGCTTTCTCTGCATTCTGCCTTGGATTATCCGAGATAAGGAGTTTACGCTGCGGATTGAGCAGCCGGTGCATTATGGGTTGAGAATTGCCGGCTCGTTGCTGGCTGTGGTCTGCCTCTTTGTGGCGGTGCAGACGGCGTCACTGGTTACGGTGCTGCTGCTCTGGAGTACGGCGCCGCTCTTTATCCCTATACTGGCGCGGATCTTCTACCGGGTAAAGACGCATCTTCTGATCTATATCGGGATTGTAGTAGGGTTTATCGGGGTGGTAATCGTACTCCATCCTAGCGGTGATGTCTCGGCCAAGGCTGGGGAATTGATCGCGCTCTTCGGCGGGTTCTGCTCAGCGGTATCGACCTTGGAGATACGTATTCTGAGTAAAAAGAATACTTCACATCAGATTCTTTTTTACTATTATTTGTTCTCAATGGTTATTACCGGTATTGTCTCGCTCTTCTGTTGGAACTTACCGCAGACCGGTTATGCCTGGCTGATGCTGGGTTTGGTGGCAATCTTCGGAACTGCGTTTCAATCCCTGATTATTCTGGCGGTGGTAAACGCACCGTCTAGGCTGGTAAGTCCGCTCTCCTTTACCGGGGTTATCTGGGCGGGGCTGCTGGAGTATTTCTTATGGGCAAAATTGCCGAATTATTATGAAATTACCGGGTTCTGTGTGATTATCCTCAGTATTATCATGGTGGTGTACTACGGGAATAAGTATGTGATGCCGAGTAACACTGGGCAGAAATAGGTGGTGGCTTGTGCTGCCGCTTTGAGTTGTGCTGCGCTTGTAGTTTAGAGCTGGCCGCGGATAGGGGCGAAGAGGAAGGTCTTATCGGTATGCATGGCTTTGGTGTCTTCTAGGGAGTATTCGAGCGAGAGGTTCAGATCTTTGAAGAAGGTAGCAGTGTAGGCCTCGATTACTGCGTTGTCTTCGGTGCAGAAGGAAACCTCATAGTTCATGATCAGAGAGCGTGAGTCCAGGTTGGTACTCCCGCCGATCAGAAATTTTCCGTCGATAATAGTGAATTTGTTGTGCAGGATCGATTTGTTCCAGCCCCAGATACGTACTCCCTGTTTTTTATAAGGGTAGAATTCGCCCTTGGAGAGGGTGTTGAAAGTTTCGAGGTCTGTCTCTTCCTGGGTGAGGATGCGTACGTCAACTCCTCGTTGCGCAGCTTCGAATATGGCACGTTGAATAAGCGTAGGCGGGAGGAAATAGGGAGTGACGATATAGACCGATTCTTGAGCCGCATTGATTGCGATAACGAAGAGGTTGATCAGGTTGCTGTCGAGGTATTCCGGGGACTGCTCGACAATCCGCATATCAACGTCAGCAAAGCTTGGCGCGGTATTATCCTCCGGGACGTAGAGACTGCCGAAGAGCTTTTTGAAAGGCAGGTCGATGGCAAATTTCACGGGGTTGGAACCTACAATCGGGAGGTTCATTCCTAGCCAGTTGCTTCCGGCTTGGTTCCAGCTCTGCGCGAAGACCTTGTCTACCTCGTAGCAGGCGGGACCGCTAAGCAGTATGCCCGAGTCGTGCCAGCTGTTGAAACCGTCACCATTATAATTATCTGCAAAGTTTATCCCGGAGAGGAAGGCCTTGTTACCGTCGATGACTACCAGTTTGCGGTGATTGCGGTTGTTCATCCGCAGGAAGGTCCAGCTCTTGAGGGGATTGAAGGTGAGTACCTTGCCCCCGGCGGCAATAAGCGGGGCAAAATCTTCGCGCTCAGTATCACAGCCGAAGTGGTCGTAGGTGACGCGGACACATACTCCGCGCTCTGCTGCCGCGACCAGGTGTTCCAGGATCTCGGTGCCGGTATTATCCAGAGAAAAGTCGTACATGCTGATATTAATGTAGGAACAGGCGTCGTCTATTGCGTTGAGTAGTGCTGGAAAGTACTCGTTTCCGCTATTAAGAATGGTGAGTTCATTATTCCTGGTTACGGTAGAGTCGGTGTAGATGTCGAGGGTATGCTCGAACTCTTCGCTGCCGATACAGCCCTCGGAACTCAGGGTTAGGTGGAGGATGGAGCGCAGTGAATTCATCGGGCGTATAGAGGATACTGTACTGCAACCGCAGAGGGTGAGCAGCAGGAGTATGCAGGAGAGTAGGCGGCTTAGATACGGATAATTCATTACTAGTTCTCTACGGATCCCGGTATAGTGGTGTCAATATTCTTATTTAGATCAAATAAGCTAGTACCGGTCGGTACTAGCTTATAGTCTTTATTCTACGGTTCAGGAGAAGAGATTGAACACCATTCCTGATAGCACTTTGGGGAAGAAGTAGGTGCTCTTCTGTGGCATTACCTCACCGGCGTAGCTTACGTTCTTTACCTGTTCCATAGTGGTTGAACGCATCAGGAAGCCGCATTGTACACCCTTTTCGTGGTTTTGGCAGATGCTGATTGCTTCATTGGCGTCCTTGGAGTAGATGATATTCTCCTTGCGCAGGAGTTTGCCCTCATCGATACCGAGCAGATCTTCGAGTATGAGCAGGTGTAGAACCGATACATCCAGCTCCTGCCAGGCAGCACATTTGCCCTCGGCACGGTTGCTCATGATACCGGGATGCTTGAGGCTGAGGAAGTACATGTCGTCATTGAGTAGAAAGCCGAAGGCTGGGGTCGGGTTGTTCTCGATAGCGTTGATAAGGGTCGCTTGATCGCTCTTCTTGCTGACCTCGAAGTTGACGGTCAGGGTGGAGAGGAGATTGGCGACCGCTTCGTCGTCAACCCCGTAGACCAGGCGGTGGGTAGGCCAGATGACCAGACCTGGATCGCTGTCGGGAACAATGAACATCATTAGGTAATCAGAGTCCAGTTCGCCCAGAGCTGGCGGGGTCTGTCCGGCAGCTTTCATCGCTTCGCGTACGGCGTTGCGGTAGTTGAGGGCGGTCTCATAACGGTGATGCCCATCAGCGATGAAAATTTGCCCTTGGGAGCAGAGATTGCAGAAGTTGCCGGTACGTTCAGGATCGTCAAGTACCCAGAAGCGGTTGCGTACCTTATCATCACCGACAAAGTCGGCGAGTGGGTATTCATTATATAGTTTGGAGAGCTCTGCACTGATAGTGTCGTCAGGGTCGCTGAGCAGGCCGAATACCGGTCCGGGGTTGCCTTTGACCGCCTTCATCAGGTTCAGTCTATCTTCTTTGGGGCCGGAGAGGGTCTTCTCATGCGGGAATACTCCGGCTTCCCCCCACTCAGAGAGCAGAACCCGGGCAAAGAAACCGTGGCGCTGGTAGGTGAGACCCTCGGCGCTGAATTCCTGATCATAGAGGTATAACGCCGGTTTGTCTTGAATCAGCAGTCCCTCTTCGCGCCACTGATCGAGGTGGGTTGCGGCGCGACTGTAACGGTTGTCGCCTTCCGAGTCTGTAGCGAAGACTTTGCCATAGATAATCCGTACAGAGTTTTTAGGGTCACGTCTGTAGAGTTCGTTCTGGTATTCTTCATTGACTACATCATATGGTGGCATCGCGACGCGGGCATAGTCTGCCTGTGCAGGGTCATAACGCCATCCGGCAAATGGTTGGATTACTGGCATGTCTTTCCTTTCGGTCTTAATTAAAAAATGCTTACAACATTCTATTTTATGACTCTGCTATTATTCTGATTTTAATATTATATTCAAGTGAAACTCTGGTTAGATAGGGTAATAATTGAATTTTCTAATAAATAGCGGCAATTTCCGGTAATCCGGTAGAGATTGAGGCAGGTTTTTCCGGAACATTCTGCCTTAAGGCTATTTTTGCGGCGTCAACGCTCAAGGTTGAAGATGAGATTATTTAATTAAGGGCTTATGATGTAATAGGTTATGTGTGAAATGGCTTTGGCATGGTTTTTGGCATGCTATTTGTTCTTGCTTTGGTGTGCTTAAATTTAATGGGGATTGAATTAAAGACTTGGGACGGTAATAAGGGTTAATAGGGTATAATTTGTTTTTGTATCATTGATGAGTATTATAACTCAAAGTAAAAAGGAGATATCATGAGTATTGGTGGGATTTCAGGGAGTTCGTCGGTTTATAGCCTGGGAGCAATGACTCCTCCCAAGAAGCCAGAGGGTAATCCGCAGGATCTGATCGATAAGAGTGATACTGACGGTAACGGTGCGCTAAATATTGATGAGTTTACCGCAATGAATGATGCTGCGCCAGAAAGTCTTAAGATGTCTTCTGAAGATCTGGCTGCGATGTTCGAGAGCATGGATACCGATGGTGACGGCGAGGTTACAGCTGAGGAGATGGAAGCCAGTAGAGAGGCTATGATGCAGGAGCTGGATAATAAGTACGGCTCGCTTGAGACTATGGTTCAGGTCAACTCAATTTTAAATCAGACTCAGCAGACTCTGATCGACCTGATGGATAGCAGTAATAATGTAGATGATGATGATAGTAATAACGCTTTTGATTTCCTCACTACTGAGTATAGTGAGCAGATTCAGGAGTATCTAAATCAGGCCGGGTTGACTGATAAAGTCAATGGTACTGGGGCTACCGCAATCGAAGCGCTGATCAATGGCAGTACAATTTCCAAGCTGGTATAGCCGGTAATAAGATACTACTTCTCTGTATGGCACAAGGTCGGATTTTCGGCCTTGTGTTTTTTTGTGCCTGATTATATGTATTAGCGCAGGGCATTACTGGCTGGAGAATGCTGATTATGCCGATTTGGGCGAGTATTCAGGATTCATGGTTGACCATCGGGGTTCTCTGGGGTATGATTGGAGATGAGTAATTACCGGGTAACCGGCATTCTGGGGCTTTCTGCAACGGGAGGGGGATGATGGTCAAGCTTGCGGCTGAGGTTGGGGTGAGGGTAAAACGATTGCTGGAGCTGCTCGCGGTCAGCGGGTTGAGCGGAGCTCTGCTTACACGTAAGAGTGATGTGCGGTATTTCAGTGGCTTTACTGGGGATGACTCGGTACTGCTTATTACCCGTACGCATAAATATTTGCTTACCGACGGCCGGTATGTCGAAGAGGCGGAGAAGACTACCTATGGATATGAAATTCTCAAATGGAAGGAGCATCCAGCCAGCTTTGCTCTGACCTTGCTGCCGCAGCAGGGCAAGGTCAAGTTGGGGGTCTCGGATAATGATCTCAAGGTGAACTGGTATAAGAAGCTGCTGGGGGGAGGATTGGAGACTGCGCCGATAGATAGTCTGGTGGCGAGTGTCCGCGAGCAGAAGAGCGAGTGGGAGATAGAGATGATCACCAAGTCGCTGGCGGTGATCGAGAAGGCGTTTAGGGAGTTTAAAGGGGTTATCAAAGCTGGAATGAGCGAGCGTGAGCTCAAACTTGAATTTGAGTACCGGATGTATAGAGCAGGGGCAGAGCAGTTGGCCTTTGAGACTATTGTTGCGGAAGGGGCGAATTCCAGCCTGCCGCATGCTCATGCCGGTGAACGGGTGCTCAGGGAAGGTTCTATCCTTCTGCTCGACTTCGGAGGGGTGATAGACGGATATTGCTCGGACCTGACCCGGACATTATTTTGCGGTGCGATTGCACCGCTCTGGCGCGAGCGGTATGAGATAGTACTCGCGGCGCAGCAGGCAGGTATCGTCTCTTTCCGAGCAGGCAGGGAGATACAGGAGATTGAGAAGGCGGCGCGGGCGGTATTTACCGGGGCGGAGGTGGAGAAGTACTTTATTCACTCGCTGGGGCATGGGGTCGGAATGGAGGTGCATGAAGCGCCGCGGGTATCGCTCAAGGCGGTGGGCAAGATCCCGCTTGGGGCGGTGGTGACGGTCGAGCCGGGATTGTATTTTCCGGGTGAGGGCGGGATCCGTATTGAGGATATGGTTGTCGTGGAGAAGACCCGGGCGCGTGTCCTGAGTACCTTGGAGAAGGATATTGAATCGGTAGTGGTCGGGTGAGAGAATTTATCGAGAAACCCATTGGAATCAACAACGATATGGATATAATCAACAACTGCAAAAAAAGAGCTAGAGGCTTTTTTAAATGCGATTCTCCGTAGAATACCTATGAAAAATTGGACTCGGGCTAGAGCTGTGCCGGTGCTCAAGCTGCTGAGTAGTAGCGGGAGCTGGTGCTCTGGGCGTGGCGAGTGATTTTCAGGTTTGTAGAAGGTATGGGTAATTCGGTTGTCTGTGACTATATGTATGTAGGTGTAGGTGATTTTCTTATGGGAAAGGTAGCGAACGAAATGAGTATAGAAATTATCAGTAAACTCGTTGAAATTATGAATGAGAATGATCTGGTCGAGGTAGAGTTGGAGGAGGCCGATCTCAAGATCAAACTGAAAAAGCCCGGTTCGAATTTCGTTGCCACCCCGGCAATGGTTGCGCCTAATATGCCGGTTGCCATGCCTGCTTCTGCCGGAGTTCCGGCAGTACCCGCGGATGATACAAGCGGTCTGACCCCGATTCCAAGCCCTATCGTCGGTACCTTCTATATTGCACCTTCACCTGAGGCAGATGCGTTTGTCGCTGTCGGTGACTCTGTCGGAGTGGATACTGTCGTCTGTATCGTTGAAGCCATGAAGATTATGAATGAGGTTAAGGCTGAGATCTCGGGTACTATCGAGAAGATCTTGGTCAAGAACGGTGAGCCGGTGGAGTATGGTCAGCCACTCTTCCTTGTTAAAGAATAGTCAATCCCAGGGTAATCAGATTTAGAAGGTGAGTCTTTTTATGTTTTCAAGAATTCTAATTGCAAACCGTGGTGAGATTGCGGTACGAATAATCAGAACCTGTAAGCGCATGGGGATTGAGACGGTGGCGGTCTTCTCCGAAGTTGACCGGGACTCCTTGCATGTGCGCCTTGCTGATGCTGCTGTTTGTATCGGCCCGGCCGATTCGGCGCGGAGCTATCTAAATATTCCGAGTTTGATCTCGGCAGCGGAGATAACTGACGTTGATGCTATCCATCCTGGATTCGGCTTTCTCTCCGAGAATGGGCATTTTGCCGATGTCTGTAATTCATTGGATATCAAGTTTATCGGCCCGAGTTCGGAGGCGATGGCCAAGATGGCCGATAAAGCCGGGGCTAGAGAGCTGGCCAAGCAGGCCGGGGTGCCCATACTTGAGGGTAGTGAAGGGGTACTTGCCAGTGATGAAGAGGGGCGTAACCTGGCACGCAAGATCGGCTATCCGGTGATTATTAAGGCGACGGCCGGAGGCGGCGGGCGCGGTATCAGGATTGCACATAATGATGCTTCGCTACAGAGCGGAATGCAGCAGGCTCGTGCCGAGGCCGAGGCGGCTTTCGGTAACGGGGATCTCTACATCGAGAAGTTCCTTGAAAATCCGCGGCATGTTGAGGTGCAGATAGTGGCTGATGAGCATGGGAATATTATTCACCTGGGTGAGCGTGACTGTACTATGCAGCGGCGTCAGCAGAAGATACTTGAAGAGTCTCCCTCACCGGTGATCAATAATGATGTGCGCAAACGTATGGGGCAGGCGGCGGTTAGCCTGGTCAAGTTGAGCGGGTATCAGAATGTCGGAACCATCGAATTCCTCTATGAAAACGGTGAATTCTTCTTTATGGAGATGAATACCCGTATTCAGGTTGAGCATCCGGTTACCGAGATGCTGACCGGGTTGGATCTGGTCGAGGAGCAGTTGCGTATCGCCTCCGGGGAGAGGCTCCGTTGGCGGCAGAAGGATATCAAGTTCTCTGGCCATGTCATGGAGTTTCGTATCAATGCCGAGGATCCAGATCGGCACTTTGCGCCTTTTCCTGGCAAGATCGAGCTCTTTGTGCCGCCGATCGGGGAGAATATTCGCGTAGATACCTTTGCTTACTCGGGTTATAGAATTCCGCCGAACTATGATTCAATGATTGGCAAGCTTATTGTCAAGGGTAAGGATAGGGCGGATGTTATTGCCCGAGCTGAACTGGCGTTGAGTGAGTTCTTTGTCGAGGGTATCAAAACTACGATTCCTTTCCACCGTAAACTTATTGCGAATCATCACTTTGTGAATAATGATTATAGCATTAACTTTATTGATGAGCGGTATAAATAGGCGGTAGTCTGCAGGGTGCAAAAAAAATATTCTTTTACAGGTATTTCTGTAAAAGGTATTGACTTTTAGCGTTTTTGCAGGATAATAATAAACCTTAATTAAGTTTTGGTTTGATTTTTATTACTATATAGTTACCGGGTATGGTAGGTCTTGAATGCTACTCCAGCCTGTGTAATCAAGGATTCAGGCTCTTGCGTGAGCAAGTGCAATTCAAGGAGTTTGGAAATGGCTAATATCTGTGAAATATGTGGTAAAAAGACCACTTTCGGTGTCAAGTATGCCCGGCGTGGTGCAAAGAAGAAGAAGGGTGGTTCTGGTGCGAAGATCTCTGGTAAGACTAATCGTACCTTCAAGCCCAACCTTCAGACTGTGCGGGCTTTGGTGAATGGTGGTCCGAAGAAGATGACTGTCTGTACTGGTTGTATTCAGGCTGGAAAGATTCAGAAGGCGCCTCGCGGTACACGTAACCTGGCTCTCAAGGGCTAAGCTACTTCTTCCGGCGCTTTAGGGTAGAGTTTTATCCTGCTGTATTTACGTATACAGCAGGATTTTTCTTTGTCTGATGTATATGAATTTGTATAATCAGGAGCATAAACGGGATTGGATATCGGTTACTGCTGGTGTTTGTTTACTATATCTGTAGGCGGTATTGAACAACCAAGAGTATAAATAGTAGCTATGTTAATGGTTGTATTTTGGGTAATGCTATGGGTTTTACCGGAAATTATGGGAATAGTGGCAAATAGCTTTGTTTTACGGTTGTTTTATTTTCGCAGGAATTTGTAGCGACATTCTTGTTTATAAGGAGATACGCCACGACTCCTTCCGCACCAATTAGGAAGGGGTAGATGTCCTGGCGGGAAATTTAGCGCGTTTTTTTTTTATTAGGGCATTATGTGTTGCCAACCACGGCTTTGGGCGCGGGCGCGCAGAAGTGGCTGTGTCAATACTTTTAAATTGAGTTTTGGACATAGAATAGACTGGCTTTAATGGCTTTAAGTAATGGGGTTGCAGGGTGATTCATGGTCAAATTGGATGATGAGTTGACACTCAATATTTATGAGATCTTCCGTTCGCTACAGGGTGAGGGGAGCAGGTCGGGGTTGGTTACCGCCTTTATCCGTCTGGCGGGGTGCGATATGCGCTGTCAGTGGTGTGATACGCTGGAGGCAACGAATGCTAGTTCGGGTAAGACCATGAACTTCAAGGAGATCGCGGATGAGGTCGAGATGCTGGGTGCGAGGCAGATCTGCATTACTGGTGGTGAGCCGCTCTTGCAGAAGAATACTGCGAAGCTCAGCATGTATTTCTCCTCGGCCGGATATGAGGTGATCGTTGAAACCAATGGCGCCAAGGATATTTCGGTATTGCCACCCCCGATAGTGCGGATTATGGATGTCAAGTGTCCGAGCTCCGGGATGAGCCGATATATGAACTGGTATAACTTGCAAAACTTGCGCCCGGAGGATGAGGTGAAGTTTGTTATTGCGGATCGGAATGACTATGAGTATGCCCGGGAGTTGATTGAGAAGCATGGTCTGGACGGGAAGGCAGCGGTACTCCTCAGTCCGCTTACCGGCCCTGGGAGTGAGATAGAGCCAGCGCTGTTGGCGGAATGGATGCTCTATGACGATCTGCCGGCACGCTTCATGCTCCAACTGCACAAGCTTATCTGGCCGCAGGGTGAACCGAAGTGAGGCAGGTACGCGGGATAATTCGGGTGTTCCTAGAATTATTAGAATTGTAGGCTAAGATTAGGGGAATTGCTTAGGCAATTTTCCTTTTTTAAGGCTAGGGTGAATCAGTCTCAACTCTATTGGCTGTAGATAGCTTCTCTAACGATCTGGAGGAGTTCTTTGCTCCGGTAGGGCTTGGAGATAAAGCTGAACAGGCCGTCGCTGAGCATTTCGTTTATAATCTCATCCTCGGTGAATCCTGAAGCGAGGATTACCTGTACCTCTGGATCTATCTTTTGGAGCTCTTTGAAGCATTCACGGCCATTCATCTCCGGCATGATCATATCGAGGATTACTAGCTGGAAGCGCTCCGGGTGCTGCCGGAAGAGCCTCAGACCTTCCTTGCCGCCGTCGGCAATGCTGGCGCAGAACCCTGCTTCTTCAAGAATTCGTGCTGCTGTGACGCGCATGATATATTCGTCATCGATAATTAGAATGTGACCTTGACTGGGAGATACTTCCTCTTCGTCTTCATCCTTCTGACTGGTTTCATATTCGCTGGCGGGCAGGAATAAGGTAAAGGTTGTACCTGCGCCCTCAATGCTCGATACCGTGATACTTCCCTTATGCTGCTGAATAGTGCCGTATACTGCTGATAATCCCAGACCGGTACCCTTGCCGTCTTTGTGTGTGGTGAAGAAAGGTTCGAAGATGTTCTCCAGATTTCTCGCCGGAATTCCACAGCCGGTATCGGTTACCTTGATTTCAATAAAATTCCCAGAGTTGAGCTCCGGGTGAACCCGTCGGCAGTACTCGCTGTCGAGATTGACATCCCGGCTGGTAATTATCAGCTTGCCTTCATTGCTGATGGCGTTTGCGGCATTTATTCCTAGGTTGATAAAGATGTTCTGTAGTTGCGAAGGGCTACCGTAGACACCGTGCCTGGAAGCAGTCAATTCTGTGTATATCTCTAACCGTTTGTCAATACTGCGCTTGAGTAGTTCTACGGAATCCCTGATGATGGTGTGAATATTGGCGTTGGAAAATGGGACATTAGTTTTGCGGGCAAAGGCGAGAAGCTTGCGGGTTAGGGTTGCGGCTTTCTCCGAGGTGTCGATAATCATATTGACGTAGCTGACGGACTCTTCATCACCAGCAACATTCTTGGCAAGAAGTTCGGAGAATCCGATTATGCCTCCAAGCATGTTATTGAAGTCATGAGCTACACCGCCGGCCAATTGACCGATCGCTTCCATGCGTTGGCTGTGTTTGAGGCGCCTTTCAATCTCAATCTCCTCGGTTATATCTTTGAGGACGAGTACGACTCCTTTGAGTAGACGGGAGTCTGAAGTGATGGGTGAGGCAGAGATTGAGACCAGATACTTCTTTTCCAGCCGGGATATCAGTGAGGAACCGCGTTTGAGTCGGTGGGTCTCTTTGGTTTCAATGACCTTTTGTACAGGATTGGGTAGATCTTCTTTCTCGTCCTCGGTCTTAAGGGTTAGCACCTGATTGATATCACGGTCAATAGCTTCCCCAGCTTCCCAGCCGGTAATCGTACAGGCAACAGGGTTTATCCGGGTTATGATCCCGTTGATATCGGTGGAGATAACGCCGTCACCAATGGCATTGAGGGTCGTTCTGAGATTATTTGCGGTATTTAGGGCGTCCTGCTGCTGGTTGAGAAGGATGCTGATGATCTTGCTGACCGCTATCCCAGCCAGCATGAAGGCGAGGACGACAAATGTTCGCATGCAGATATCATGAATGTCGTTCAGAGGGAAGAAGTAGTCCGCCAGGGTATAACCCTCGCACGGAAACCAGAGTATGCCAAAGAATGAATCTGCAACCCAGAAGTAAATCGAGAGTAAAATAGCATTCTCCAGCGGTATGTATTTGAGCTCTGAACTCTCTGGCTGAGGGAGATTGAGCTTGTTGTAGTTCTGAGGCAGGTTGAAGAGATAGATAAAGACCGGTGGGGCAAAGATAATGGTGCCGATGGAATGCGCCAGGGTCCATTTAAAGAAGCCTGGGGCAAAGTTTGCTGCGTCTACCAGACCGAGCAGGTATTTAGTTCCTATGCCGCCAAGAGCAGTAAGCAGCGGGGTAATAATTAGAGCCAGGAAGAAGCAGAGCAGGACAGTATAATAGCTCTTTAAAGGTTTATTAGCCTCGATAATCCGGTGCATCAGCCAGGCGGTGAGTTGTGGTGCAAGGCTGTTCATTACCGAGATACCGAGGGCAAATTCCCAGGAGCTGCCCAGAGTTAGATAATTGGCGAGAAAGGCGCCTAGAGCGAGGCCGGGGGTGATCTTTAGTCCATAATAGTAGGAGGCTGCAAAGGCAATACCGGCTGCAGGCCAAACCGGCATGGGGAGAAGCCCTATATCCTTGAGTAGTAGATAATTCAGGTAGGATAAGCCCCAGTAAATTAGGGCAAGAATAATATTTTGCAGAATCAAGCCGGTGTTTTTAGCTGTTTTTTCCATACCTAACTCGTCTCTCTCCCGGTTGTGGGATATTATTATGCTATGATTACTAGCATGCTTGTTAGTTTAGCATAACACTATTCTTGGCTTAGTACAAATTATTTTTTTAAATAATAGTGATTATTGTTATGCGCTTGAATCCAAAATATATCTAGCAAATGATAATAACAAAATATTCACCTGATTGTTGGCGTGTGTAAAATATCGTTGACTAGAGGGGCGAGTGAGGTTTTATTGTTGTAAGTGTATCAATTTTATTGATATAGTGTGATATTGGGTAGGGCTTTGGCGGTGAGGAGGAGGACGTTAGAAGTTGAGATACACGGGTGTTTATTATTGATATTATCTGGTTAAAGTTGTATTATTTTATGCACGCAGTGTAAATATATAAAGATTATATGGTGTAGGGCAGATTGTTACTGTTGGAAGCGGTGATAGGGCTTGAGGGGGCTGATAATAGACGTTTTTAAGATAGGGGGCGTGGTTGGAATGTTTAGATATTTCTGCTGTCATATGACCAGTGGAGTAGTGCTTGGCGTTGGCGGGGACGACAGGTAAGCTCTAGGGGTGGGCAGTTCTTTTTGATTTGGGCGATGTGGCGGCGCATGGCGCGCCAGCGTTGTATCTGTCTGGTGTCATCACGGCAGCGTCTACCCAGATAATATCGGCAGTACCATTGAAACCAGCCGCGGGGATCCTCCGGATATATCCAGTCTTTCCGTTGCCAGACGGAGAGGGGTTGGGAGGCTCTGACTTTGAAATAGTTGAGCTCCGGGTTGTGCCTGGAGGGGCTGAGTTTGGCGTTAATAAACCAGCTTTGGGGGAACTCTTCGCGGCAATCTGTAAGATATTTACCGCCGAAGACGCCGAGTTCGAGCATCTCTTGGGGGGTAAGCTCTGGGGAAAAGTCAGCGGCGAAAGACTCGCCCTCTGGTTCAGTAAGGATATAGATATAGTCTTTTTGCATCTTGTCATTGACGATTACGCGGCAGGGGCGCATGGTTTCTCTCCAGTTCAAGTATAGGTTTATGATAGAGGATTATCTGGTTTAAAGCAAATGGAAATCAGTGTATTGTTGCAGGTAGTGGTAATTATTTTTGTTTGAGTTTTGAGGAAAGGGTTGGTGCTTAGTAGTGCCTGTATAGGAGTATAGTAATTTTAATATTTTATATTTAAAAGAGTGATAAGAATTATTATGTTTCGTAATTTTTACGCGCTAATCACTTAGTTTTTATTGTATATTTTTTAACCATAGGCTCTATTAAACATAATAACATATTATTTACAAAGCAGTTAAATAAGTACTCACGTAAATGTGATCAAACGCACAGCGTTTGCGAGGGGTGCAGGCTTGATGCCCGTAAAGGGTGCAAGAAGCCCTAGGCAAAAGAATGAATTCATTGTCTTGAACTAAATTTTATTACAAGATAGTAGTTGCCAATTTTGTTAAAATTCACTAAAGTAATATATTGAATTGTACTTGGAAAGATAGCTCTGCGCGACTCTGAGGTAGGGTGGACAGGTTTGGGTGACGGCTTTAGGAGGAAGTGAAAATTAGAATCTTTGAGTATATCAGGTTCGTCAAGAAGCATAGTTTTGGGGTAAATGTGATGGTTCTGCTCAACCTCCTGGTCGGGGTTGAGGCAGCGATTACTATGATTTTATATATCATTCTTGCCGCCAGAATGGAGATTGTATTATTTTGGGGTAGTATTCTGATTCTTACCATTGTCTTTGCCGAACTTGCCTTACATGAACGATATGAGCGGCTGGCTCGAGCTTTAATGGTGTACGGCACGACCTTTGTCCTCCTGCCGGTATGGGCGTTGGTATATGGTTGTGTCGCTATGATCTCGGTATTTTATATCGTTACGATACTATTTGCATTGAATGTGGTGGCGACCAGGTTGCAGCGGTTTATTATCAATCCGGTGGTGGCGCTTTTTATGATCGGGGTAATGGGGCATGAGTATTATGCTCATAATTACCTGGTAATTATGCCGATAGAAGGGGATTTGGTCTTATATTATATCATTATTACGCCGTTGGCGCTGATGCTCGGTATGGGAGTGGTGGTGTATATGACCGATCGCTACAAGCATGAGCACCAACTTTTGGAAGAGAAGAACGAAGAGCTGCTACAGCTGATGCGTATCGATACTCTAACTGGGCTGTATAATAAAAAATTTCTCAATGAACAGTTGAAGGTGCTGATGGCACTCTCTAGACGGGATGAATGCCCACTCAGTATACTGGTGATCGATATTGATTTTTTCAAGAATTATAACGATATGTACGGGCATATTCAGGGGGATCAGAGCTTGGTAGAAGTGTCGGAGATCATCAATCATTCGGTGCTGCGTCAGAGTGACAGTGTCTTTCGGTTTGGTGGGGAGGAATTCGTGGTGCTGCTGTATAACGTCGGCTCAGAGTCTGGGGAGATTGTGGGGCAGCGCATAGTTGATAATGTGCGTGAGGCGAGAATAAAGCATATCGGTTCAGAGATAGCTGAGTATATTACTGTCAGTGTGGGTCTTTTTACTTATGACGGCAAGAAGGACATGACCACTAACTCAGTGATCAGAATGGGGGATGAAGCGCTCTATATGGCTAAAAAAGGGGGTAGGGATCAAATCTGCACCCTTTATGTATAACTTACGGTATATTACGTAATTATATAGTTTTTTTTCTCTTGACCTGGATTTAAAGCTGGGTATCCTTGAGTGTGTTTGTTTGCGTTATATTTGTTTCGACTGATTATTCGGTTAGCAAGGGTTGATAATGAAGCTATTAAGAATTGATGAAAAGCTTGTAGGGGTTCTGGTCAAATCGGCGCGTGATGGGTTGGCTATGGCCGGACTCAAACCGGTGCCGGTTGGAGCAAGCAGAAGGTTTACCTGTACCCGGGAGGTTACGGCAATTATCGGCTGCGCCGGAAACTGTAACGGCTCTATAATGATCAATACCTCGGAAGAAGGGGCAATGTTCCTGGCCAGTAAGATGCTGGCGGAGGAGATGACCGAACTGGATAACAATGTGCTGGACGGTCTGTGTGAGATCTGTAATATTATTGCCGGGCAGACCAAGGCGGTACTCTCGGTGACCGAGTATAAGTTTGACAAGATTAGTACGCCTTCAGTTGTGGTCGGTTCCAACTACTTTATCTCACATTATAAAGGGGCGACAACCATTAGCGTTGATTTTGAACTTGAAGGGATTGTGCCTAATCCGCGCCAGGATCTCTCCTTTACCATAGCGATGTTCTTGGTTAAGATTTAAGTAGTTGTATTTACCTGAGTTACATAAGGGTTGGGTGCTTTTTGCGTAATACTGCGCGGTATTATTTTGGGGTGTGATCATTCTCTGCCACTGCTTATTGAGCAGTGGCTTTTTTTTTGGGGAGGGGGAAGCGATAATTGTCTAATGTCAGTAACCGTCTTGAGTTTGACGATGATAGTTTCTGAGAAATTACGCATAAAAAATAATATGCTGATTGGCGAAGTTCATTGCATTTGGCGGATCGATACTCGCTGCGTTTTACGCTATAATGCTGCTGGTAGTGAGGTACTGGTGTCTTGTGAAAATGTGCTATAACGTTAGCACCAAATGATGAGGTCGGATTATTTGGCGGTATAAAATAATTTTTATGTTGAAAAAAAAACAAGAGTTATTATAGTCGTAAGAAAGTTAAACGAGTAAAACTTAATTATATCGAAAAGATAAAGTTTTCAACAGACAATTGTTCCGATAGGAGGATTATGATGCAGATAAATATGCGTGATATGAATAGCAATCAGGCTGGAGTGGTGACGGCGGTAGCGGCAAAAGGCGAACTCGGAAGAAGAATTAGGGATATGGGAATTATTCCGGGTACCGAGTTTACAGTAGTTGGACGCGCTCCGCTCTATGATCCGGTGGCAATACGTTTAAAAGGCTTTACCCTTACTTTGCGTAATAGTGAGGCGGATTATGTCTTCTGCCAGAGCGTGTAAGTATGGGCTGGGAGCTTTTTTTTTAGGCTGTGGGTTAGATGGCTTTAAGTTTGTTTCTTGGGTGAATTAATATTAGTGTTGTATTAGATTGTATGGATGCTTGAATTTAAGGAAGAGTTGGATGAAAAGCGGTCAGGGAAGAGGAGTGATAAAGGTTGCGCTCTCTGGGCAGCCTAATTGTGGTAAATCAACTATGTTCAATGTGCTTACCGGGGCTACAGCGCGGGTAGGAAACTATCCGGGAATTACTGTGGATCGTATGGAAGGGGTCTTTCAGACGGCGCAGTATGATATCAAGATTACCGATCTGCCAGGAACTTATTCGTTGAGCTCGTATTCCTTGGAAGAAGTTGTCGCCAGGGATGTAATTATCAATGAGCGTCCTGATGTAATCCTCTGTATGCTCGATGCTACCGCTATTGAGCGTAGTCTATACTTGACGGTGCAGTTGATGGAACTGGGGATACCGGTAGTCGTCGGGCTTAATATGATGGACGCGGCGAGAAAATCCGGGGTGCATATTGACTCGAAGAAGCTGAGCCTGCTTATGAATACGCCGGTGGTGGAGTGTATTGCCAAGCGCGGAGTAGGCAAAACGGAACTCATGCAGGAGGTGGTCAATATCTTTGAGTCCCGGGAGCAGGAGAAACATGAGCCGTTGCAGATTTCTTACGGTAATGAGCTTGATGTACTTCTGGATGAGATGAGCAGTGAGATTGAAAAGCATAATTTCCTGACTGAACGTTACCCCGCACGGTGGACAGCGCTCAAATATCTCGAGGAGGATTCGGCCGTACTCAAGCATGGGGAGGCGGCAGGTAATCTGCATGCAGAATTCCTCAGTAAGGTCGAGAAGATCAAGGAGCATATCCAGAAAGCTCTCGACTCTTACCCGGAAGCAATTATCGCAGATTACCGTTATGGATACATCAATGCGCTCTTAAGCGATGTTGTCGACCGTAAATCAAAGATCAGCTACGATGTCTCCGACAAGGTGGATATGGTGCTGACTCAGCGGTTTCTCGGTCCGTTGATTATGGTGGGTATTCTCTATCTGATGTTTTATGTAACCTTCAATGTCGGGGCGATACCGCAAGGCTGGGTTGAAGATCTATTTGGTTGGTTTGCCGATCTGGCGGTTCGCTTTATTCCTGAAGGATTGATGAGAAGCTTGGTAGTGAGCGGGATTATCGAGGGTGTGGGAGCGGTAATGGGCTTTGCGCCGTTGATTCTTATCATGTTTGCAATGCTGGTATTTCTGGAGGATCTGGGGTATATGTCGCGGGTGGCATATATGTTTGACCGGGTTTTGCGTACCTTTGGGTTGCATGGAGCGTCGGTTATGCCCTTTATTCTCTCCGGCGGTATACCAGGAGGCTGTGCTGTACCCGGAGTGATGACGGCGCGAACCCTTAGGAGTAAGAATGAACGACTGGCTACTATCTTTACCGCGCCTTACTTTGTCTGCGGTGCAAAAATTACTGCTTTTCTAGTGCTTAGTGCCGCGTTCTTCCCTAAGCATGCCGATACCGTGATGCTGCTCTTGACGCTCTTGAGCTGGGTTGCGGCACTCCTCGTGAGCCTGTTACTGCGTAAGACTGTAATTACCGGGGAAGCGACACCGTTTATTATGGAGTTGCCGCCATATCGTATGCCGACATTTTATGGCGTGGCGGTGCATACTTTGGAACGGGTATGGCAGTATGTCAAGAAGGCGGGGACGGTTATCTTTGCCATCTCGGTGCTTATCTGGGTGGCAATGACCTTCCCGCAGTTGCCGGCAGACGAGGAGAAGAAATTTGATCAACAGATTCAGGAACTCTCGACTCATTATAGTGGGGCTGGGTTGGCAAAGCAGTCTGCGGCGATAGAGGCGAAGCGAGCGGAGGAGGAGTTGCGTCATTCGGTAGCGGGTAGAATCGGTACCGGAATGGAGACGGTTACGCAGTATGCAGGATTTAACTGGCGGGTTAATATCGCGCTCTTTGCTGGAGTCGCGGCCAAGGAGGTGATCGTCTCGACCCTGTCGACGGCTTACTCGCTCGGTGAAGCTGATCCGGATGCGGTGGCAGAGGGTGAAGATATGGACTTTATTCAGCGTATGCGTGCGGATCCGACCTGGACCATGCCGGCGATAGTCAGTGTATTCATCTTTATGTTGCTGTATTGTCCGTGTTTTGTAACTATTGTGGTCATGGCGCGAGAGTCTTCCTGGCCGTGGGCGATCTTTACCTGTGTGGCCAGTATGCTTGGCTCATTTATATTAGCGGTGCTGATTTATCAGGCAGGTACTCATATCTTTTGAGTGTTTAAAAGTGTTTAGCAAGATATAGAAGATGGAATAATGATATTTTCAAAGATTAAGAAGAAGGTTGTGGAGTTAGAGACCAGGCCGGTACTCCTCCATGAAATGCCCGGAAGAGTCAGGTTTGGAATAAAGGTTCTTAAACGTCTGACTAGGGATATGCTCCCCCTTGCCGATCATCTCAAAGCAATAATTCAAGAGATTCCGGCGGTGTTTGAAATTAAGATCAATAATGTCTCGGGGAGCCTGCTCATCAAGTATGACACAAATAAGACAGATTCACAAAAGGTTCAGACTTTTATGCGGGAGGTTATACGCTATCTGTTGGGGTATGCCGAGGAAATTATGGCGGTAAAGGATCGAGACCTGCCCGAAGTATTGCAGCGGTTGAGTCGGCAGATAAAGGAGCAGACGACCGCAGAATTGGTCTTTACTCCCGCGAAGTTGCCAAAAGATGTTTGGAGGGTCTGAGACTGAGTTATAGTCAATTGTACGTTATTTGCAGGTATCAAGAATAAGGAGATTGATATGGAGAGTAGTTCTTGTACGGCTGAATCCACTAAGTCTGAAGGCGGTAGTTCTCAGGCTAAGTCAGGAATGCCGGGTATGATGGGGGCGGATGGTATGCTGGGGCAGGGAGTAGGCTCGATGCAGTATCAGGGGAGCGGTATGGCTCCACATGAACCACTCCATCCGGAAGGCCCTGAAGGCTCGGGAATTCCTGGCGGTGTAAGTCATAGTGGTGAAGAAGGAAGTGGCAAGCCACAGAGCATGATGCAAGGTCAGCCACAGATGCAGAGCGGTATGCAGCCACAGAGCATGATGCAAGGTCAGCCGCAGATGTATGGCGGTATGCAGCCACAGAGCATGATGCAAGGTCAGCCACAGATGTATGGTGGTATGCAGCCACAGATGTATGGTGGTATGCAGCCACAGATGTATGGTGGTATGCAGCCACAGAGCATGATGCAAGGTCAGCCACAGATGCAGAGCGGTATGCAGCCACAGAGCATGATGCAAGGTCAGCCACAGATGCAGAGCGGTATGCAACCACAGGGCATGATGCAAGGTCAGCCACAGATGTATGGTGGTATGCAGCCACAGAGTATGATGCAAGGTCAGCCACAGATGTATGGCGGTATGCAGCCACAGAGCATGATGCAAGGTCAGCCACAGATGTATGGCGGTATGCAGCCACAGGGTACAATGCTGGGTCAGCCTCAGATGTATGGCGGTATGCAGCCACAGGGTACAATGCTAGGTCAGCCGCAGATGTATGGCGGTATGCAGCCACAGGTGAGTGGTGAGGTGCAGGCGCAGAACGGGAATATGGTTCAGAATATGAATTATTCGGCGCAAACCGGTGCGGCTTCAGACGGTGGATCACAGCAATTGGCACTCGGTGATATGAACAGGTATGGTCAGTATCTGGAGATGTTTACCGATATGGCTAATGGCAAGACACCTGATCTGCCGCAGATTGCGCAGATTGTTGAGCAGGCACCTGGAGATTTCTGGAAAGGCGCTATTGTTGGAGCGGCTGCTGGTTTTATCTTTACCAATGAGTCGGTACGTGATGGTTTTGGAGCGGTAATTGGATCAATGTTTGACGGTGCAAAAGAAGAAGCTTCTGTTGCAGAATAAAGGAAAGGACTACTATGAATTATTATTATCAGACAGCTCCGGTGAGTTATCCGGTAAATTATCAGACCATGAATTATAACTCTACGCAGCAAGCGCTCAACGCCGGGATTACCGGGGCAGTTGTGGGTGCGGTTGCCGGAACAGCCCGCGGTATCTACCAGACTGAAAAGAACAGCGAAGGTCGAATCGCCGGAGTAGCCAAGGCCGCAGCGCGTGATTCCGCTATTTGTGGAGCATCGTCTTTTGCCGGTGCTATGGCTGCAGGTTTGAGCGGAACTAAAGGGCTGCTCTCTCTGGCTCTCTTTGCCGGAGTAGGGGTTGGAGCAGGATACATGCTGAATAAGATTCTGCCCAAAGGTGAAGGTGCCAAGTGTGAAGAGGTAAAGGAAGAAGAGTAAGACTTTAGAATCTGGATAGGATTATGCAAATATTCTCTCATAATGACTGTGAGCTTATTCTGGCGCATGATATTCCAGGTAGACTCCGGGTACGCAGTAGTTTTCTGCGTACCCCGGGTTTGCAGGAAGAGATCTTGGAGGCGGCACTGAGCAAGATCGCGGATATTGTTTATATTCGTTTTAATCGCCGATTGGGTTCACTGGTAATAAAGTATGAGTATGCTGCAAAAGCGCGAAAATTGATACTTCTTAGACTCTGTGATCTGCCGGAGGAGGTCTTTGCTGGACCGGTAGAGCGGGAGAATCCTCCCGATGTTCTCGGGCTGTTTATCTCGGCTGGGCTGACCCTACTCGGAGGAATATTGCCGCCGACACTCAAACCGGTCTATACCTGGGCAATGAATCTGCCGTTTTTGATTCGGGGTGCGGATACTCTCATAACAGAAGGTCTGCGGGTTGAGGTGTTGGATGCGGTTACGCTCTCGGTATTGACACTCCAGCGACGTTATTTCACCACCGCTGCTACCCGGTTGATGCTGGACGTGGGTGAGTATCTGGAGAAGTCGGTGCGTTACCGTTCTACCAAACTCTTGAAGACCTTGCTCCAGCCTTCGGCTGAGACGGTGTGGATTGAGCAGGAAGGTATTGAACGTGAGATCCCCTTCAGTGAGTTGCATCTGGGGGATATGGTCGTCGTCGGCTCCGGCGAGTTGATCGCGGTGGACGGGGTAGTTGTCTCCGGACAGGCTACGGTCAATCAAGCTTCGGTTACAGGTGAGAGTGTACCGGTGGCACCGGTGATTGGTGACACCGTCTATGCAGGGAGTGTTGTAATTGAAGGACGTCTTAAAATCGAGGTGCAGACTGTAGGTTCGGAGGTGTCAACCGCTCGAATTAGCAGTTTCATCAAGGAGTCACTGGTAACTAAGTCCGAAGCACAGCATAACGCTGAGAAACTTGCGGATAATCTGGTGCCTGTAAGTTTTGCTACTGGAGCGGCGGTATTTCTGTTGACTCGAAATCTCAGCCGGACGGCAGCGGTATTTGCCGTAGACTACTCCTGTGCCATGAAGTTGATATGCCCTACTGCGCAGAAAGCGGCGATGTATGCAATAGCGCAGCATGGGGTATTGGTACGCGGTGCATCCGCCCTCGAAGGACTGGGTAAGATTGATGCACTGGTCTTTGATAAGACCGGTACGGTGACTACAGGTATGTTTAGTATCTCGGATATTATCGGTTTTTGTGATTATACTCCGGAGAGCGTTCTCTCAATTGCCGCTGCGGCTGAGGAGCATTATACTCATCCGATAGCTAGAGCCGTGGTTGCTGCAGCCCGTGAGCGTAAGATAAATATTCCGCATACTAGCGAGGTTGACTTTGTAGTGGCGCATGGGGTGTCGGCGTATGTGGACGAGAGCTTGATTCGGGTAGGAAGTAGGCATTTCATCAATGATGATGAGTTGGTTGATTGCTCGGTGGCGGATGAGCAGGCAGACAGACTCAGGCTTGAGGGAAATACCATTCTCTATGTCGCTAGCGATGATAAATTGATCGGAATTATCGCGCTGAGCGATACCCTTAGGGAGGAGAGTGAACTCTGCCTTAGATTCTTCAGAGAACTTGGGGTTGAACGAATGATAATGCTGACGGGCGATAACGAGATTACCGCCAAAGCGATTGCGACAAAACTTGGAGTTGAGGTGCGCTGGGAATTAAAGCCGCAGGATAAGGCTGAGGTTGTTGCCAACTTGCAAAATGAAGGATATTCGGTTGCATTTATCGGTGATGGGGTAAATGATGCACCGGCGTTGGTGGCAGCGGATGTTGGGGTCTCTATGGCAGCGGGTTCGGATATCGCCAGGGAAGCCGCGGAGATTGTCCTGCTCCGTGATGAACTGCTCTCACTGGTATATGCCTATGGACTCGCACGTAATTCCCAAGAAAAGATCAGTACCGGAATGAAAACTTCCATCGGTATTAATACGGTGACACTACTGCTGTCAACTCTGGGCAAGGTTTCACCACTGACTGCGGCTCTGATTCATAATGGTTCAACCGTAGGTTCGCTCATCTATGTGCTCAATGGGGCGAGGGTCAGCCGGAAGACAGAGAAATTAATCAAACAATTATCAGGAGACGGAGAAGAATATGAATCTGAGTGATGCTCCGTTTGAGCAGCTACTACGTATAGTTGCAATTACAGATGCAGAAATTGAACGTGAATTGAATAGGGTTGGACTTCGTGTCGGCTCAGAGTGCCACAAGCACGTGCCGACTAATCCACCATCCTTACGCATAAAGGGACCATCTGGGTCGGTTGTACTGGGAGGTGGTCTGACCAGTAAGGTTACTCTAAATGTTAATAGTGGTACCAAGACTCTTAGTGATATCCGCTTTGAAGATACGGCGGCGGTAAAGGATATCAAGGGAGGTTGCTGGCTGCAGAACGCTCTACGAAAACTGGGAATACAGCCTGGCGCCAAGATCAGGCTGATGCGGCGTTTGCCACCGATGGAGTATGTGGTGCGGATCAATAACCGAGAACGTATAAAACTGAGTGAGGCAACTGCGGCTAGAATACTCGGCAGTCATGAAGAGGGACAAGTGCAGCAGTTCTCCTCAGCCCGGGTGGAGACGGATTTTACAATTACTGATCTGGTTGGAGGTAGAAAATTCTCTGCTTTCCTCAGAGGGCTGGGGATTGCGAGCGGTGAAAAGATAGTTCTTGAAGGGCTGGAGCATGTCAGCGAGTTGTATCCGGACAATAACGGTAATTTGCAAGAGGAAGGAATCTGCTTGAAGACGGTGCGAGGATCAGTAAGAATACATTTAAATAATCAGAAAGCGACGTATGTTGAAGTCACAACGGTATAAAGAGGCAATAAAGGTACGGCACCAGTTGCCGGGAAGACTCCGGGTAAAGGTCGGGGCGTTACATAAACGGACACGGATGCAGCAAGAGTGGAAGAATAAATGCATATCGCTTCCAGGCGTAATTGAAGTGCGGGAGAATATGCTGTGCTGTAGTACGGTATTGGTATATGAGCCGGATAAAGTAGATAGCGAGTTTCTTTTAACCGAGATGGCAAAGATTCTCGGGACTTTGCAGAGCAAGCATTGTCCAGAGTGTTCTCTGGATACTGAACGGGAGGCTAACCAGGGGATCGATTCCAGACAGATGCGTCCTTGGCGTTTTGGCGCGGCGGCGGCAGTGTCGGCGGTTGTCTTTGTCTGTAAGCGGCTACTAAACATAACTCTGGCTGAGACCTTCTTCAGTCCTCTTGGGATTGCTGTAGCCCTATTGACCTTGCCGCTTATATCCAAGGCACTCAAGGATACCGCCAGAGAGAAACGGATTAATCTGTATACTTTTCTCGGTGGAAGCTGTTTGCTCGCTGTGTTTATGGGCGAAGCACTCACGGCGTTGGAGATAATCCTGATCACTGAGGGTGCAGAATTTTTGACCGAAAAAATAACCGAGAAGTCACGGCGGTCTATCCAGAATATTCTGGAGGTGGCAACCAAGGATGTCTTTATTCTCAAGGATGGGGTAGAGGTGGCGGTGCCGGTGTCGACGCTGCAGCCGGGTGAGATTATCGTACTCCATACTGGGGAGAAGATACCGGTTGATGCAGTGGTTGTACATGGGAATGCGCTAGTAAATGAGGCGGCAATTACTGGAAACGGCCTGCACATCAGTAAGACTGTCGGTGATAAGATCCTTTCGGGGACAATGCTTGAAGAGGGGCTTGTTCAGGCGGAGGTGAGTGCGGTTGGTGATGATACCTATCTCTCCTATATCCTCAGGCAGGTAGAGGATAATCTGGAGAATCGTGCTCCGATCGAGCTTCTCGCCGATAAACTGGCGCATACGCTGGTCAATATCGGTCTGGTCTCTACCGGACTTACGATCCTTCTGACCGGGAGTATTGCCAGGGCTTTGACGGTGATGCTGGTGATGGCTTGTCCGTGCGCGACCGTACTTGCAGCCTCTTCCGCGATTACCGCTGCGCTGCGCGCAGCAGCACGCAAGGGCATACTTATCAAGGGAGGGCGGTATCTGGAGAAGGTTGCGCAGACCAATGTCTATTGTTTTGACAAGACTGGTACTCTGACTTCGCATGAACCGGAATTGACCAAGATTTTGACCTATAATGATTTTACTGCGACCCAGGTACTGGAGATGGCGCTCTCAGCAGAGTTGCATAATCAGCATCCGCTGGCCAAGGCTATTCGGCATGAAGCCAAGAAGCACCGTATAAAACCGGTGGCGCATCAGGAATGTGATTTTGTGCATGGTAAAGGGATCAGAGCGCAGGTTGATGGCGATGAGATCTTTATCGGCAGTTACTTGTATATGCTGGAGTCCGGGGTTATTGTTACACCCTTTAAGGGTGATGGCGATGAACTGGCCAAACACGGTATGATGGTTACTTATGTAGCGCGAAATGTCCAGGTGGCGGGAATACTCGGCTTTGAGAACTGTCTGCGTCCGGAATTGACCGAAACGATGAATCGGCTGCGAAATCTTGGTGTGGAGCATATGCATATGCTGACCGGTGACAGTAAGTATGCTGCAGAGTATATTGCCGAGCGTTATGGCTTTGATGTCTGTCATCATACTTTGCTCCCGGATCAGAAGGATCAGATTATCCGTAAGCTCAAAGACGAAGGGTTAGAGGTTGTGATGATCGGAGACGGTATCAATGATGGTCTGGCGCTGGTGAGCGCGGATGTGGGAATAGCACTGGGGATCGGGGGTACAGATGTGGCGTTGGAGGCTGCAGATATCGTTTTGATCAATGACGGCCTCAGTGATCTTTGTGGCCTGCGGGTACTTAGTCAGCAGACACGGGAGGTGATTAATCAGAACTTTGTGTTGGCAACGGGGACGAATATCATTGGGGCGGTGATGGCGGCGCTGGGGTATATTAATCCGGTAATGGCTGGTATGCTCCATATAGCGCATACCTTGGGAATACTCCTCAATTCATCACGCCTTTTGAAATTTCCTGAAATTGAGAAAAATTTTGAAGAAACAACAGTCAGAGAAGAAGAAGCTCAGGTTGTATATATTGATTAACCAATAATAGTTATAGTGTAAGGAGAGATTATGGATTACTATCAGCAACAGGCATCTGGAAATAACCCTGAGTACTACTACCAGCAGCAGGCGTATGCAAACAACCCTGAGTATTATTATCAGCAGGTGCAGCAGCAGGCCAGTCTGCCCCAGAATTATCAGTATTATAACCAGTATTATAATCAGTACGCGACAGAATATCCGGTAGTGGATTATTCCGCTCAGGTTCCGGTTGCAGCGCCGGTGGTTGAGAAGAGCAGACTCAAGAGTTGGTTTGACTTTACCGATGCAAATTATATCAAGGGTTTACTGGTCGGAGCTGGTATCGCGGTGGTACTCGGACAGCCGGTAGTACGTAAGGCGCTTATCTCTGGTGCGGTAAGCACTTGGGACGCGGTTACCTGTGGATTTGAAGAGCTGAAAGAGCAGGTTGAGGATGTCCGCGCCGAGAAGACAACAGAGACCAAATAGGCAGAGATTCAAGCGAAAGGATAGTTATGTCAACTGATGGAATACTCAAAGGGGTACTGGTGGGAACCGGGGCGGCATTACTGGTAATGTATCTAGCCAAGCAGGCTCAGAAGGGCGCGGGGCAAGCAGGTAAGCTGGGAAACGGTGCCGATACACTCAAGGATATGAGCGATGAGAAGCTGGCAGAGCTCAAGGATAATATCGAGGATATACTGGCGGAGAGAGGCCTATAACCGCCCTCCCGCCCAGTACTCGTGATTGTCGTAGATTGGCGTAATGGAAATAATTATGGAGAATGATAAGGAAAAGCAGGGTTTGTTCTTCGAAGAATTCATGTTCTTCTTCATGGGGCTGAGAAAGTGTCATTGCCGGCATATGGTCGGCAGGATCAAACGTAAGTACCCAAAAGACTCCCCGGATAAGCTTGCTGCACGCCTGGTACAGGCGCAGGCGGCTCTCTCCTTTACCGCCGGAGTACTGGCGAAAGTTCAGTCTGGATTGTCTGCGGGAAATAGTACGCTACGGTTGATCGGAATTGCCGGGCGGACAATTATTATCTCGCGGATGCATGTCTCGCTTATTCTTAAAATTGCGCTGATATACGGTAAAGATATTGATGCGCAAGAGCGGATACCGGAGATTCTTGCGGTTATCGCGGCAACGGTGCCAGCGTTGATCCTGACCGGCTCAGGGGCGAATCGCGGTGGTACTGTTGAAGAAACGGGAATTATAAACTATGCTACCAGTGGTGTTGCTGGCGGGGCGACAGCGTATATTCTCGGTCGGGCGGCGATTATGTATTATAAGCGTCAAGCAAAAGAGGTAGAAGCAAAGACTGCCAAGCAGAAGTAAGTGGCGGGCGCGGTCGGTCTTGGTTGGGTGATTGTTGTGTTGAAGGGGGTAGGGCAGAGTAATTTGCTCTACCCCCTCGAATATGGTATGGCCAGTGATTATCCGGGGGGGGGGGATGCTGGTGTAGAGCTTTAGGCTGAGTGTAATCTCGGCTGAGTATAGCTGGGCACTACCGCTTAGGATTTAGACCGAATCACGAATAATAAGTGAACTCGGCAGGATGATATGTTCATATTCCTTGTCGGGATTATCGATACGAGACAGCAGGAGCTCAACCGCCTTCTGGCCAATCTCGGCTGTCGGTTGCCGGATAACCGATAATGGCGGATCACTGATCTCCTGCCACTCATAGTCATCAAAGGCAATGATTGCTACATCTTGCGGAATACGCAGTTTTGTCTCGTTGATATACTTGTAAAAGCCGATAGCAGAGTAGGCGTTGTCAATGATAACTGCATTCACCCCGGTCTTGCAGATACACTCAGCAGCTCTGTAACCTTCTGCCACATCGTCATTTAATCCAAGATTTATAGAATGAATGTACTCTGCTTTCTGGGCGAGGTGGTTCTTCTCCAAGGCGTCGAGGTAACCCTGTAATCTTTCGAAGTGATTGCTCTGATATTCGCTGGAGTAGTTGGCACCGATATAGCCAATTTTTGTGTAGCCGCTGGTGATCAAGTATTGTACGGCTTGTTCAGTTATCTGCTTATTGTCGGTTGAGATATAATCACAAGCAAACTCCTCGGGCTTATGATCTAAGGCAATAATCGGGTAGTTCAGGTTATTCAAAAATTCGATATCGGAGAGGGTGAAGGTGCAGATCATGCCGGCGATCATATTATTATTGTATTTTGAGAAATTCAGGATGTCGGTCTGGGGATTATTATCCGAGAAGCTGAGGACAAGGTTATAGTTGTTCATATTCAGTTCGACATAGAGTGCCAATAGAATTTGGTTAAAAAAAGCGTTGCCGGTTCTGCTGCCAGTGAGTAACGGGAGTGATACCGAGATATTGCGGTTGTCCTTGGTGCGCAAAAGCTGACCGGCGTAGTTTGGTTTATAATTCAACTCCTTGATCGCTTCGAGTACCTTCTCCTTGGTCTCTTTTTTAATATATGATAAATTGTTAATCACATTTGAGACGGTGTAGGTGGATACTCCCGCATGTTTGGCGACATCTTTCATGGTTACCATTTGTTAGACCCCTGACCAGTATCATATGGTTGTAAATGACTCTGAGTTAACGGTATATATGTTAGTAAAAAAAATATACTTAAAAAAGTTGCATAACAAAGTACATGAGATATACTACTGTATATTTGTATAATCGATTAGATAAAATATTAACCATTTTACCTATCTTACAGGAATTTGCTGTGATTTACAAGTGTTTGTATTGAATGTTGTGTTCCCTTTTTTATTAGAGGGTTATATAAACGATTATATATGGATTTGGAGGAGAGCTATGAGAGAGAAATTGTCTGTGCTGATTGTGATGTTGTATGTGTGTGCGCTGCTGCTACTTGGCAGTACAGCGCAAGCTGAGGAAAAATGGCAGCCAGAGAAAGACTGGGCCAAGGGGATCAAGATTAGGATGTTTGTCGGTGGAGATCCCGGGGATAAGTTCGCTTCAATAATTTACCGGGGAGCACAGCAGGCGCAGCTAGATACCGGGTGTGAGGTGGAGTATGTCTTCTCGGGTTGGAGCATTGAGAAGATTACCTCACAGTTCAGGGAAGCGGTCGCGGCCAAGCCGGATGGTATCGTAATGGTCGGGATTGCTGGCGATGCTGGGAATATGGAGGTGGCCAAGAGCGCGCGTGATGCCGGGATCAAGATGATGTGGATTACTGCTGATGTGAAGAAGGTACGCTCGGAACAAGGTGGGGGGTATATCGGGGTTCTGGATTTGACCAAGCAGGGGCGTGATCTGGCAACGGAAGCGCTGGCTAAGCTGGATATCCCTGAGGGTAAGACCATAATCGTCTTCGGTGCCTTTGGACAACCGGGGCGGTATTACCGGGAAGAGGGAGCCGCCGCTTGTTTTGAGGAGGCTGGTTATAACGTAGTACGTATTAGTGTTGAGGATAACTGGGCTTCTGACCCGAGTGTGGCGATTGCGCCGATTACCGGAGCTGTTCTGTCAAACCCAGACACCAAGCTTATTGTATTTCCCGGAGGGCAGCTGCTTGGGGCGGTGCCGGTGTATATGCGCGCAATAAATAAACGACCAGGGGATATCTTCTGCATTGGTTTTGATACCAGCTCAGAGGTTATGAAAGCGTTCAATGATGGCTATGTTCAGTTGACCTCTGATCAGCAGCCATTTATTCATGGCTATCTTTCCATATTGAGCTTGTGTCTGCAGGTGAAGTATCAGCTGGCACCACTGGTGGTGGATACGGGGGCGGGCTTTGTTGATGTGGATAATTATTCTGAGGTTGAGGGTCTGGCAAATATGGGCTTGCGATAAGTCTATTTTTATAATAATGAATTCTTGTGGAGATGTATTATGAGTAGTGTAGATGATGTTGATTGTTTGAATCTTGATTCCATACACTTTTCTGATGCAAAGTGGGCGCGGGTCAAGGGGGTATATGAGAAATTATGGGAAAGGACTCTGGACAGACCGGTCATTGCTATAACCACCTGCAATCATGAGTCAAATAGAGCTAAACCCAAGTATGCGTATGACCTTTTTACCTGTAATTATCCAGCAGAAGCTACGGTTGCTGATATAATCGATAGCTGGGATTATAACTTTTCAACCAAACGTTATCTGGGGGATGCATTTCCACAGGATTTTCCGAACTATGGAGCTGGAGTAGGCGCTGCATTTTTAGGATGTGATATTGTACCGGCGCCAGAGTCTGAAACGGCTTGGTTTGTAGCGCAGGAAGCAAAAGAGATTGAGGAGTATGAGTTCAAGTTTGATCCGGAAAACAAGTGGCTTAAAATTGTTGCTGAGGTGACACGGGCGGCAAAGAAACGCTGGCAGGGCAAGGTTGTGGTCGGGATGACAGATATTGGCGGCGTGTATGATATTCTCTCTGCTTTCAGACCATCATCAGAGCTCCTGCTTGATCTCTATGATTGTCCGGATGAGGTGAAGGCGGCATCATTTCAGGTAGTTGATGCTTGGAAAGAGATGTTTATGTACCTGAATAACATTGCTCAGGAAGATAAGGTGCAAGGGTATACCTGTGTAACGCCGATATATTCACAGCAGTCATACTATATACTCCAATCGGATTTTTGTTACATGCTCAGTCCTGATATGTTTGAAGAGTTTATCAAACCTGAATTGTCACTGCTCATAGACTTTCTCGATAATCCGTTTTATCATCTCGATGGAGCGGGTCAGCTTGCACACCTTGATTCGCTTCTGTCAATCGAGAAGTTGAGGGGAATTCAGTGGGTGCCGGGGGCGGGGGCGCCGGATTGCCTAGAGTGGCCTGAAGTATACAAGAAGATACATGATTCTGGAAAGATACTCCAGTTTTATGGTTCACAGATCGATAGTAAGACCTTTGAGTCGGTCGAAATAATAGCAGATCAGATAGGTTCAACAGCAGGCATTGTCGCTATCTTTCATGATGTTGATAAAAAGTATGAAGATGAAGCATATGCGTTGTTAGAGAAGTTTGGGGTTGAACCCTAATCAGTTTTTTTCAGCAATAATAATATGTTTGAGTATCCTGCTCTGATAATTGAGCATTGAGGATGTATTGATTTTAATGAATGGAATGATATATGAAAGTACTAGAACTTAAGAAGATAAAGAAATCATTTGGCAGGGTGAATGCGATTTCAGATGTTTCGTTTCATGTCAATGAGGGAGAGGTGTTGGGGTTTCTGGGAGATAACGGTGCAGGAAAGAGTACTACGATTCGGGTAATCTCTGGAGTACATGCTCCGGATGAGGGAGAGATATACTTCGGTGAGAAGAAGATGGATGATTGGAACGTCAATATTGCGCATGACATCGGTATTGAAACGGTATATCAAGATAGAGCACTGGCAGGTCAGCAGAGTGTGAACGCGAATATCTTTATGGGAAGAGAGATTAAGAATCGATTTGGTTTTATCGATGTTAAAAAACAGCGAGCAGAGACCACACGGCTGATCAATGAGATAGGGTTTACCTCAAAGCTTATTCGGGAGTACTCACCGGTACAGACGCTCTCCGGTGGAGAACGCCAGGGCGTGGCTATTGCCAGGGCGTTGTATTTCAAAGCGAAGCTGGTGCTGCTGGATGAACCGACAACCGCACTCTCACTTACAGAGTGCGCTAAGGTGTTCAGACTTATTGAGCATATCAAGAGTGAGGGCTTATCCTGTATCTTTATTACGCATAATATTTATCACGCACATAAAATCTGTGATAGGTTTGTGGTCATGGATAGGGGGACTGTTGCTTTTGAGTGTACGCGGGATGAGGTTACCGCGACTGAGTTGATCGATAGAATGCAGAATCTGGCTCATACAGGAGTGACAGAGAGAATTATGAGAGGGAAAAAATAATGCAGAAGCCGTTGAATATTTTTATAGCTGAGAACAAAACTGCGTTTTCATCGTTCGGATTTGCAATTGTCTTATTTTTAATCTTTATTATTGGCAAACCGACAGTATTTTTGAATTCATCAATCTATATGGCTGTATTTGTGATGATGCCGGCATATATATTTTTAGCGCTGGCGCTGGTATTTGTGGTGACTTCGGGCGAAATTGATCTTTCGTTTCCGTCGGTAGTGGGGTTGACGGCGTGGATATTTGCGCTGGCAGCAAATAACGGGGTGAATTTATTTGTCTGTTTTTTGCTGGCTTTGCTGGTTGGCGTCGCTGCTGGTGCGCTCAATGGCTTGCTAGTTACGAAACTGAAGCTGTCGGCACTGGTAACTACTCTGGGCATGAACTTTCTGTATCGCGGTTTGATTAATATCGGGGTACAAGGGCATGGTATCGATCTTACCGGAACCGATCAGACATTATTTGGCAGGATCTTTACCGGGCGTATCGGTGATGTCTTTCCGGCACAGATGTTATGGGCGGTAGTCTTTGCTGCGTTTTGCTGGGTGCTCTTCAATCGGCATAGCTTTGGGGCACAGATCAAATGCATCGGGGATAATAAGGACAGTTCGCGTGAAATGGGTATTAATGTGGATAATGTCAAGATAATGTCTTTTGTCTTTGTCGGTATTGCCTGCGCGCTTGCCGGAGTACTGGTGAATCTGGTGAGTATTTCGTTCTATCCGACAACCGGGGACGGTTTTATGCTCTTTGTCCTGGCGGCGGTCTTTGTCGGAGGTACTCCTACGTGGGGTGGTGTGGGGACGATCACCGGGGCGTTTATCGGCGCGGCAGTGATAAGCTTTCTGGAGACTGGTATCATCTCGTTGGGGCTTACCGGATTCTATACGCAGTTTTTCTATGGTCTGATAATTATTCTGTCACTGATAAGCCACAGGTTTAACAAGGGTAAGAATCGCTACTAGTATAATCAGACAAATTCAAATCAGACGTGAAGTTTATAGTGTATTCATTTTCTAGTTGTCATAGTAAGTCAGGCGAAAGCTGCTCATGAAAATAATGGGCAAGGGAAGTTAAGGCAAAGTTTGGGAATACAGCGGTGAGATTTGTATTTGTTGCTGATTGCAGAGGAGAGTTATATGGGTGTTTTTTTAGAGAGTAATGGCACGTTGTTTTTTAGTTATCGTGCTCAGAATCTGCGTATTGATGCTTGGGGCGAGGATTCGTTTAGAATTCGTGCAGCCTTGGGGAGTGCGCTCAAGGATGACGATGCTATTCCTCAAGCCTTACTTACGCCTAGTAAGAAGAAGGCGGATAGTATACAAATAAAGAATGATCTTGCTGAAATTGTCAACGGCAAGCTCAAGGCGACAATTGATTTTAACATACCGGCAGAGGATAATACCAATAAGCATAATGGCAGGATAGTGTTTTATAATACTGAGACCGGGAAGGTGGTACTGGAAGAGTATCTCTTTCAGACCAAGCTGAATGAGGCTGCCAGAAAAATTTATCCTACCGCTGAGGGTTTACACGAACTGTTTGTGCGGTTTAAGTCGGACAGAGAAGAGAAAATATTTGGCTTGGGGCAGCATCATAATCGTATTCTCAACCAAAAAGGCTGTATGCTTGAACTTAGGCAGCGCAACCGGGATGTGACAATTCCATTTATGCTTTCAAGCAACGGCTATGGTTTCTTATGGAATAATCCAGGAATCGGACGCTTTACCTCGTCGGTAGAGTCGACAGTATGGGAGGCTAAGGCCGCCTATCAGCTTGATTACTGGATTACGCTGGGAGATACGCCTCAAGTGATACTCGGAAATTATATGCAGGCTACAGGCGTTCCGGGAAATATTCCGGAGTGGGCTACGGGGTTCTGGCAGTGTAAACTACGCTATAAATCTCAGGAGGAGCTACTAAGTATTGCGCGGGAGTATAAGCAGCGCGGGTTGCCGATATCGGTAATTGTTATTGACTATTTTCACTGGTCGGCTCAGGGGGATTGGGATTTTGACCCCAAGTACTGGCCGGATCCAGAGGGGATGGTGGAGGAACTTGAGAATCTGGGAATCAAGGTAATGGTCTCAGTGTGGCCAACAGTGAGCACCAAGAGCAGGAATTTTGCTGAGATGCGCGACCGGGGATTTCTTACCCGGGGTAGGGATGGTAATCTCTTTCTTTTTCCTTTTGCGGAAGTGGGAATTGATCCTGAACAGTATGTGTATTTTTATGATCCGACAAATCCTGAGGCGCGAGATTATTATTGGGCGCAGGTGAAGCAGAATTATTTTGATCGTAAGATTCAGTGCTACTGGTTGGATGCGTGCGAGCCGGAGACAATTCACGGCAAAACCGAAGAAATGGCGTTATATCAGGGGCCGGGGGTTGCTATTGCCAATGCCTATCCGTTTTTGCATGAGATGGGAATGTATGAAAATATGCAGAAAGCAGGACTAGAAAACCCGATAAACCTGTGTCGGTCGGCTTGGGCGGGTAGTCAGCGTTATGGCGCAGCGGTGTGGAGTGGGGACATTCCTTCGTCGTTCGGCTCGTTAAAGCGGCAGATAAGGTCAGGGTTGAATATGTCGCTGAGCGGAATCCCGTGGTGGACGACAGATATTGGTGGATTCACTGGGGGTAAAATTGATGATCCAGAGTTTCGGGAATTAGTCGTAAGGTGGTTTCAGTACGGAGTGTTCTGTCCGTTATTCAGGTTGCATGGAGTCAGGATTTCAAGCAGTAGTAAGATTCTGCTAGGGTCGGGGGATGATAATGAAGTCTGGAGTTTTGGTGCCGAGAGCTACGAGATTATTACGAAATATCTGGAGTTACGCGAAAAATTACGTCCGTATATTAGTGAGCTATTCAAGCGGTGTGCGCTTGACGGTACGCCGCTGATGCGGCCGCTGTTTTATGATTATCCTGAGGATAAAGCGGCTTGGAACATCGAGAATGAGTTTATGTTCGGGCCGGATTATCTGGTGGCGCCGGTTGAGGAGATTAATGCGGTAGCGCGTAGTGTGTATTTGCCTGAAGGCGTAAATTGGATAAACGCCTGGACTGGTGAGGAGACAGAGGGGGGGGCGGAAGTTCAGGTTGCAGCGCCGCTGGCGCAGATACCCCTGTTCATAAGAAAAGGGGCGGAAAATCCGTTGCAATAACTTCTTTCCCGGGGTACTCAAGCGGTGTTAAGAGTTACTGACATTTTTGACTGTCGCAAGAAGATTATTCATAACAACGCAAAAATAAATGCTCAGGCTTGTGTACGCGCAGGCTTGAGTATTTTTTTGTTGTAAGCATTGTAAGGATGGTTTATCTGGGTTTTTGAGAAAAGACAATGTAAGGTGATAATGATCCGGTAAGGATATTTTTGCAGTATTTGCAGTGACTTTTGAGCTGTTTTTTAACCCTAAGAGATTATTAATAGCGGTAGTGTGTAGTGGAGCTATATTGTAAAGTAGGAGTGTATAACGGTGGGGAATATTATAATAATTTGTCGATTGGCGAAATTTTGCTGTCACTTGAGGGTAGAATTAATATAATTTTGATTTTTCGTTTAATGCAAGAAAGGCGCATAAAGATGGATAAATCAGAATTGACGAAGTTGTTTGATGAATTCTTTGGTTTTCAGTCACAGACCGGGATGTCGGAGAATACTCTGCGGGCTTATACCGGGGATGCTAGTTCATTTATGCAGTGGTTATACGCGGGTCAGAAGAAGAGCCGGGTTATCACTGATAAGGTGTTGAGTAAGTGGCAGATTTTTATGCATAGTTCGGGCAAAGCACCGAAGACTATCAAGAGGCGTTTTGCAGCGCTGCGGGCAATATTCAGTTGGTTGCGCCAGAATAAGTTTATCAAGCGCAGTCCGTTTTCAGAATTCAAATTGTCAATAGCTATTCCCAAGCAGTTACCGCGGAATTTACAGAGCTCTGAGATACTGCAGATTTTGCTTTCGGCGCAGAATCTGGCAAACGAGAGGGGCTGGCGAACAGATATCAGTGTATGGCTCGGGCTGGAAATATTATACGCTACTGGGCTAAGAATAAGTGAGCTATGCGGTATTAGGATTTGTGACTGGGATGAGGGGAGCGGGAGGCTCAAGATCAAGGGAAAGGGGAGCCGGGAACGGGTTGTCTTTATCGTAGATCAGGAGTTGGTGCAGTTGCTCAGGTCATACTTGAAGGAGCGTCTGCCGTATGAGAGTTCGTCTCCTCTTTTAATCTCTAATTCAGGTGTGGCCTTGAACCCGGATTTAGTCCGCAGGCGGCTGCATGAGTTAACAAAACTGGCTGGGATTAGCCGGCGTATTACCCCCCCATATGATCCGCCATACCACAGCTACACATATTATCGAAGCCAGGGTGAATTTACGGTATGTACAGAGCTTGCTCGGACACAGCAGTATTGCTATTACCGAGATCTATACCCATGTCTCTTCACATCAGTTGAAAGAACACTTGCAGAAAGCCAATCACCGGGCTGTATTACGGAGATCTTTAGAGAACAATCCGTGATAACAAAGAATTATGACATTATTAAACTACACCAACAGAAATAATGATACTCAATTCGTAAACTCTCTTATACAAAATTGGGATGGTAATACTTATGTTTTAGGTATAAAAGCTCCTTCAGGGTGGGGAAAATCAAGTTTTACACATGATGTTACAAATTCACGCGTAAAAGATAAAGTTGTTGTTCGCATTACAACGGTTAGAAGCAGTCAAATTCATCAAGGAGCAGTATCATTTATTGAATATATTGCAAAATCACTAAACAATTATGCTATAGAATCAAATAGCTTTAATTCAATAGAGGAATACCTTAACGTAAACCAAGATAACTTATCAAAAACGCTTGGGAAAGCTCTATTAGAGGATATTTTTAATTTTGTGAAACTTACTTCATTTGGAAAAGAAGCGATAAAACGTTCTGGATACTTTAATAATGACAATTCATTTGATATTTCAACAATATATATTGAGTATATTGGGTATGTATTTAGAGAAATTAATGGAATTATAATAATTGAAAACATACAGTCAATTGATCAATATAGTTTTGATATCTTATTAAAAATACTTGAGAGCAACCCGAAAATATTTTTTCTATTGGAGTATACGCAGAAAAATAGTATAGGTATTTGGGAATGGGATGATATTAAGGTAAATATTAAAGCCAAAAATATACCTATTGAAGAATATGATTTACCACCATTAGATCCTAGCGAATTAGGTAAAGCAACAGGAATAAATGATAATCAAACTGTGATTTTATTGAAACAATTATATAAAAACGATAAAGGAAACTTAAGAATTTTCGAAGATTACCTTGTGAAAGTTAAAGGAGATTCTCAATATTACTCTATTATAAAAAACGACAAACATGCAAATCCAACAAAAGATAATATCCTCTCATTAAATATATTTCAAAAACATATTTTAGCGCTTGTTGTTTCTCATTGGGGAGCAGTTGAAGAGTTTATAATATATGAGAATCATTTTTATCCAGAAGATTTATTTGCAAATAATAATCCAGAATATATAGTTCAAGAACTGATTGAATTACAGTTAATCGAAATTATTAATTCTCAATTATTGCTTAAACATTCGTCAATTTCTACACTCTTTCATAAGAATGATTCAAATTTTTCAAGCATTACAGTCGCAAATAAATTGTGGAAAGATTATTATAAAAGCTCTTTAGATAAGAAAATTTACAACTGTTTATCAAAATTTGATATATTGACCCGCCTAATATACTTTAATTTTATTACTAATGATATTGGTGCAAATTTATTATTAATAAATAAATTAAGTTCTGCTGCAAAAACAACAATGTGTCCTAAAATGTTTATTGATAATTTAAATACAATTCGTAAAAAATGTTTGGAATCGCATATTGCGAATAAACCAATAGTTATAAAAAAAATAAATGAATTATTAATTGATATTTATTACTATTTAGAAGACGCGAAAAATTCATACAAGATACTGGAAGAAATATATGAAGAAGAGAATTGGCATATCGCATACAAGGCAATGTTTATAATGGTCTAAAGAAACTGTACAGTTGAATAAGGTGGATTTTTCCGATAGTATTAAATAGAGAAAGGAATTATCCATGAGAAAGAGTTTTACGGCTGATTTTAAAGCAAAAGTTGCTTTGCAAGCGATTAAAGGTGATCGGTCTTTTGCAGAGCTGGCTGCAAAATTTGAGGCTCACCCCAACCAGATCAGGCAATGGAAGAAATCCATGCTTGAGGGACTTCCCGATATTTTCTCAGATAAGCGTAAGAAAAAAGTTGTTAAAGATGAAGATTAAAAGGCAAAACTGTATGAGCAAATTGGTCGTTTGAAAATCGAGAACGACTGGCTTAAAAAAAAATCTGACGAGCTCCTCGGTTGAGGAAAAACGCAATATGATCTTTAGCGGTTTGGTTGGCAGGCTGTTTAATTTCATCTTTGGCGGAAATAGCGTTTGGTGGGTATAATTCGGGTTAAGCTGAAGAGTTTAGCGAAAGTGCAGTTGCGTGACGGATGGTTACGGTGAGATGGGGTGGGGGTTACTGGTTTGGTTTTTTTTGTTGGGAGTGGAGAATGTGTAATTCGTAAACGTGTATTGAATAATTATCTTGATTATGCTAATCGAAATGTATATATCTTAAGTATAGGATAAGTTTACGCTTATAATTGATGAATATTTTGGCTTATTATTAGTGGGCGTGACAGTAGGCGCTGAGATTGAAGTGAAACTGGGAATAAGGCTTGAGTCTTTGAGTTTTGAGTCGGCAGTTGGCGAGAATAACGTATGAGAAAAGGTTGTCGTGCGGCTTGTCGGCTTTGAGACGGGGTACTTTTTGAATACAAATTGAGCAGGGAGGTCGAGGTATGCAGGCGGTGATATTTGCTGGCGGGTACGGCACACGTCTCGGTGAGGAGACGCAGACTATCCCTAAGCCGATGGTGGAGATAGGCGGTAAGCCGATTATTTGGCATATCATGAAGATATACTCCCACTACGGGATACATGATTTTGTGATTCTGCTCGGCTACAAAGGCTATGTCATCAAGGAGTATTTTGCCAATTATTTTTTGCATCAGAGTGATTTGACCATAGATCTGAAGTCTAACTCAATCGAGGTGCATAACAATACCAGCGAGCCGTGGCGGGTGACCTTGCTGGATACCGGCCAAGAGACGCAGACCGGTGGCAGACTGCGGCAGGCCAAGGCATATTTACAGGATGAACCCTTTATGCTGACGTATGGGGATGGAGTCGCGGATATTGATATTGCGGCGCTACAGAGGTATCACCGGGAGCAGAATAAGATACTGACCATGACCGTGGTTCGGCCTGAAGGTAGGTATGGTGTAGTTGACTTGGAGCGTGAGAGTAATGATATCAACCGCTTTCTAGAGAAGCCGACTCAGGGGGAGCAGTGGATAAACGGCGGGTTTATGGTGTGTCAACCAGAGATATTCGAGTATTTACAGATCGGTGATGAGATGCCGTTTGAGTGGGCTCCACTGGAGAAATTGGCGAGTTCAAGCCAGGTTAAGGGCTTCCGGCATGAAGGTTTTTGGCGCTGTATGGATACGGTGCGGGACAAGAACGTGCTTGAGCAACTCTGGCAAGGGGATGCACCTTGGAAGGTTTGGGAGTAAGTTATGGCGGTGATACGGGCGAAGACCCTTGATCTAAAACGGACACGGAGCGTTACCCCGCTACGTGAGCAGAATACGCTACTGAATATCACCGAAGCCCGGGAAGGCAAGACAACGTTAACTTCTCTACCGCAACGGTTGGTATTTGAACTGACCAATGATTGTAATTTGAACTGCGTGATGTGCGGGCGAAATAATGCGGAATTTAACCCAAATTACTTCCGGCTGGAGTGGTTGGAACTATTTACTCCGGTGCTTGAACAGATTGAAGAAGTTACACTTATGGGCTGGGGAGAGCCGACTGTGCATCCAGAGTTCGTAACTTTTTTGGAATGGGCGAAACGCTATGGCTTACGGAAGTATTTTTGCACCAATGGCGTGAGACTGGGCGAGCTCTTTCACGCGCTATTCTCCAATGAAGTGGATCTTATCGCGGTAAGTATTGATGCGGCTTCCTCTGAGAAGAATAACGCGATTCGCCGGGGGATGGATTTTATGCAGGTATTAACAAATCTGCGCCGGATTGTGGGGGAGAAGAAGCGCGCCGGGACGCTCTTTCCGTATATTAATTTTGTCTTTACCGCTATGCGTTCGAATTTAGATGAATTGATTCCGATAATAGAATTGACGGCTGAGGTGGGGCTGGAGGAACTCAAGGTAGTCTATCTTACTGCTTTTGGTCCGGCTATGGAAACGGAGATACTCTTTGAGGAGAAAGAGCGGTTGATAGAGGTCTTTGCGGCGGCGAGCCGGAGAGCTGGGGAGTTGGGGATAGATCTAAAACTCCCGCACCTACCCGGGGAAGACAGTGCCGGAGATGCTTGGCATAAACCCTGCTATACGGCTTGGAGGGATTTATTTGTCGGGTCGGACGGGGATGTTCGGCCGTGCATGTCGACGGCGCAGAAGTTCTTTGCCATAACAGATTTTACTGACTTTACAGAGATGTGGAATGCCGAGGCGTTTAAGGCGCATCGGCGAGTGGTCAATGATCAGAGTAAGATGTCGCTGAATTGCCGGAATTGTTATCAGTCTGCGGTAGCTAACTGGAATCAATTGAGTGCGTTTTTACAGAGTGGTGCGGATTTTTCGCCGTCCTGGAAAGAAGAATAAGGTAGTATATGGAGAAGTCTGACTATATTGATGAAGCGCAGGCGTTTGATGAGAAGAACAAAGCACGGCGTGAGGCGAAGTTTATTCCGGATTTTGCGCTTGAGCAGCATTGTGAATATTTCTACCAATCGCCCTATCGTGATTCATATTTTATGAAAATCGCTTATTATACTCAGTTTCAGGCTATGTTGGAGCTGATCAAACGGCATTTCCCCGAGTGCCGAACAATTCTGGATTTTGGCTGTGGGCATGGGTTGTATACGTTGGAATTGGCGCGGCAGGGTTATGTGGTTACGGGTATTGATATCTCGGCTGAATCGGTAGCTTATGCATTGGAGACTCGGGACAGGGCTGGAGCTATCGCTGGAAGCCTTGAGTATTATGCTGGGTTGCTTGATGAGTATCCCGAATTGGGTGAGTTTGATTTGATATTTATTCGAGGAGTTTTGCATCATTTTTCGGCCGAGGAACTGAACAACCTTTTGCCGCTTCTGGTCTCTCGGTTATCCTTGCGCGGGGGCGTTATCTGCTCGGAGCCGGTAAAAAATCCCTATACCGAGAGGGAGATGTGCTTGATCGGACTCATCCGTGGGTTGCTCTCGATAACCGGTAACTGGTATCAGGACGATTTGTATGATAATTTTCGTTCAGAGCCGGCGTTTGCAGATTATATTCAAGAGCTTCTGTGTGAGCATATCAACCATGCCGATAAGACGGAGACCGCCGGGCAGTCGCCCCATGATAATTCTTCTAATTTTGAAGACCTCTTACCCGAGTTGAATACCTGGTTTTCTTGTCTACAGATAGAGGAGTGCCCCAATAGCCTGGTGGTGCGTAATCTTGGAGGTCTGCGCGGCAAGGGGGAGGTGCCGCAGCAGCTGGCTGATGTTATTAGTATGGTGGATCGGTACTGCTTACAGAATAACCTAATCAAGGATTGTGCGAAGATTTATGTCGGAGAAAGAAGCGGTAAATAAGAGTAATTGGAAGATGTTCAGGCATTTTATCTTTCTGGAGATAGCCGGGGTCTGTAATGCCAAGTGCTATTTCTGTTGTACCGGGAATAAGACCCATACCAGCACTGGGTTTATGGAGGTAGGCTTGTTCAGGGAGGTCTTAGCGAAGATCTACCGGGAGTTCGGGGGAATTCAGCTTAATCTGTATAACTGGGGCGAGCCGCTGCTGCATCCTGAGTTTGAACTACTTATCAGTGAAATCTGCCGTTATCCAGGGATGACCTACGGGATCAGTACTAATGCAGGGGTTACTCAGGATTTCACGGCCGAGATGGCCAGCCGTCTGGCGTATCTACGTTTCTCCATGCCGGGCTTCTCGCAGGGGAGCTACGACCGGATTCATCGGTTGGATTTTGAACTGGTCAAGAAGAATATCAGGGGTCTGGTAACTCAGATACGTGGGTTTGAACCGGAGAGTGATATCTATATCGATATGCATCATTATACCTTCAATGAGACTGAACTGCCACGCGGTAAGGAGTTTGCCGAGAGTCTGAATATCGGCTTTCGTACTCCGTATGCCTATATCAATGACTGGGAACAGAAGCTAGGGTATATTCAGGGAAAGGTGTCTTCAGAGTATCAGCACCGGGTTGATGAATGGCTTTGTCTTGGTGCAATTCGGCTTGAGCGCCTGAAGGCACCCAAGGAGATTGTCGATTATAGTTGCTGTTGGATAGCCCAGCGACTGGTAATTAATTCACTCGGTCAGGTTATGACCTGCTGTTCTGCACCGTATAATGACCCAAGATTTGTACTCGGAGATTTCCTTGAGCTGAATATTGAGGAGATCGAAGTGCGTCTGGCTCGGGGCAAGCCGGTCTGCCAAGAATGTTGCCGTTGGGAGGTCAACACCCTGTAGCCTTGGTTATTTAATAAGAGACAGAACTGGCAAAACTGATTTGATACGCTGATTGGCTGTGTAGATTTTGTGTGGAGTCAATGAATCCTAAAGGGAGGTTGCTGTAATGCCATTAGAGTTGAAGCCATTAACCTTGTCTGGTACCTATGAAGTTTTTACCCGGGCATTTGAGGATCATCGGGGGTGCTTTGCGCGTTGGTTCTGTGCTGAGGAGTTGCGCGCGGTAATGGATGAGCGGGCAATTGTCAATGTGAATTTCTCGGCAACTGTTAAGCAGGGTGCGGTCAGAGGACTGCATTTTCAGAAGCCGCCGCGAGCCGAGATGAAGCTGGTGCGCTGTATCAAGGGCGCGGTGTATGATGTAATGGTGGATATTCGTCGTGATTCTCCGACCTTTCTGCAGAGCCAGGGGGTGGAATTGTCGGCCGCGAAGATGAATATGCTGGTTATTCCAGAGGGTTATGCACATGGTTTTCAGGCATTGACTGATAATGTGGAGTTTGTCTACCTGACTACGGAATTTTATAGCCCAGAGTATGAAGGTGGATTGAATATTCTGGATCCTGCTTTCAATATCGAGCTGCCTCTGCCAGTTTCAGATATTTCGACTAAGGACGAAGCATGGGAGATGTGCAGCGATAGTGGCTTTGCCGGGGTTTGCTTTTAAATTACCCTTGAAATCCTGCGTTATGAACTGCAATACGTGATCCGTGGGTATAGGAGATGATATGAATATGAAGAAGATACTTGCGGCTAAACCTTCAATAACCGAGTTGGAGATAGGATATGTCAATGACGCTGTGGCCAATGGCTGGGGCGAGCAGTGCTATGATTATTTGATCCGTTTCAAGGAGCGATTGCAGGAGTATTTTGCGGTTTCCGAGGTCTGGCTGACCTCAAGTTGCCACGGGGCGCTACATATTGTACTACAGGCTCTCGGCGTAAAGACGGGAGATGAGGTGATTGTACCTGATCTGACCTGGATGGGGAGTGTGGTGCCGGTATCCTGGTTGGGAGCGACGCCGGTTTTTGTTGATTCTCTGCCTGAAAGCTGGTGTATCGACCCGGACAAGATCCGAGCGAGTATTACCGAGCGCACCAAGGCGATAATCGTGGTTCATCTCTACGGTAATCTCTGTGCCATGGATGAAATTATGGAGATTGGCCGGGAGTATGGGATCCCGGTTATTGAAGACGCGGCAGAGGCTGTCGGGTCGGAGTATAAAGGGCGTAAGGCAGGATCCATCGGCGATTTCGGGGTGTTCTCTATGCATGGAACCAAGACCCTGACCGCAGGAGAGGGCGGGGCGCTACTCTCCAACCGTGAAGATTATCGCGAGCGAATTTCAATCATTGAAAGTCAGGGGAGGAGACCACAGAAGCATATTCATTACTGGGTCGATGAGATTGGATTGAAGTATAAGATGTCGAATCTGCAGGCGGCTCTCGGTCTGGCACAGTTTGAACGGGCTGAGGAGCTGATTGCCAGTAAGCGCCGGATCTTCGATTGTTATCGGGAACTTCTGGTGTCGTTGGCGGATATTATGCTCAATCCAGAGCCGCAAGGGTGCTTAAATTCATATTGGCAGCCTACTATAATATTCGGTAAAAGTTGGCAGATGACCTATGAGAAGCGTAATGCGCTGATTGACGTAGTGAATGCCAGAGGGGTGGCGATTCGGCCGTTGTTTTATCCGGTAAGTAATTTTCCGATGTATACTCCGTGTTTAAGTAATACCGTTGCACGGGATCTGGCGCCGCGGGGGATCAACTTACCCAGTTATTATGAATTGACGGAGGAGGATTGCCAGCGAGTTGTGCAGGAGGTCAGGAGCTGTCTGTAGTAAGTTGCAGGTTTGCTGAGTGGCTAGGGGAGGTGTATATTTGCCGGTTAATCCCGAATATAGTGGGAGTGAGAACTAATGTCAACAGTGAAGGAGATTGTCTTCTGGGGGGCGAGGGGGCAGGCCATCGTCTTGGAGGAGTTTCTGGTTCCTCTTAATTTCAGACTGACTGCCGTATTTGATAATGATCGGGAGTCGGCTTCACCGTTTAAAGACGTAAAAATATATTACGGGAAGAACGGATTGACCGCTTGGGCTAGCCGGCAGACAGATATCCGGGAGGTTTCCTTTGCTCCGGCAATTGGGGATAATAAAACTAGATTGGAGATAGGCGAGGAGCTCCTTGCTTTCGGTTTGAAGCCAGCGACATTGATTCATCCCCGGGCGTATGTGGCGGCGAATGCGGTACTCGGAAGAGGAGCGCAAATTCTGGCTCATGCTACTATCTGTGCGCGGGTGATACTGGGTGATTTTGTCACGGTCAATACCAAGGCGAGTGTGGATCATGAGTGTGTCCTTGAATCTGGGGTGCAGATCGCTCCGGGGGCGACATTGGCCGGCTGTATACAGGTTAAGAAGAACGCCTTCATCGGCACCGGAGCTGCGGTACTACCTCGGGTAATAATTGGCGAGAATGCCATAATCGGGGCAGGGGCGACGGTGATCAGTGATATCCCAGATAATGCGGTTGCGGTCGGCACTCCGGCCAAAGTAATCAGGGTGAATGAATAGATTTATTGTTACTGCGGCTTTTAAGTGTTTGTTCGCAACTATTAGCTCTAGCGTGTCTCTTTATACTTGAGGTCGTACTCTCCTGAATAGAAGAGTTGTTTATTACTATCATCATTTTTGTGGGTCTAGAAGGAAGAATATAAAGATGGCGGAAGCTTATGTGGACTGTTGCAAACAACTGAATTTCGCCTTGATGCCGGCGCCGCGTGAGGTGGTCTCAATAAGGGATATTATCGCTGATCAGTCAAGGGGGTATGCGGTCAAGCTGCATCAAGAATATCCGGCTGCGCCATTGGATTACGGTGATTACTACGGGAAGCACATACGTTTCGATCTCCTTCCTAATTCTACGGTTTCAGTTGAGTTTAAGAATACTACCTCTACTACCACATATGTCGTATCTATCGAGAATTTACGGGTGATGGGCTTGGGTGGAACCATGATTACCCCGGATAATAAGATTATTGAAGAGTCGCTTTGGTCAAGTAAAAAACCGTACCCCAACCATCTGATGATTGATGCGGAGTCACTCCTGAAGGCGAACGAACTGATACCAGCACCGCAGTTTATTAACTCCCGCGTTGGGGTGACAACGCAGATTTTTACCGTGTTCGGTCATGTCCTGGGGCAGAATATTCTGACTGCAGTGGGTTATGAAGGCTTGGATATCGATCTGATTTATACCTCGCATTACTCACAGTTAGACTATCTGCAAGACGCCTATACCTATCTCGGTATCGACCGGAGTCGGGTTTTTGAGGCGCAACCGTATCATCAGTTGGCCTTCAAGGAAGCACATGTAACTCTACCCAATTCTCCGTATACTATCAATAAGCGAGAGTATGGTCGTACACTGGTAAAGTGCATGGGACTGGGTGGCATCGAACCCCAGCGCAAGGTCTTCAGTCTGCGTTCGCCCACTTCTGGCACCTGTATGTCTAATAGATTTATTGCGAATGTCGATGAGGTTGCGGCGTATCTGACGCGGCGAGGATTCGAGCGAATTTATTGGGAGAGGCTGAGCTTTGCCGAAAAGATACAGACTGCGGCGGAGGTGAAATTTGCCGTGGATGAATGGGGCTCGCAGTCATTACATTATATGTATTTTTCTGATCGTTGTAAAATAATCAAATGTAGTAGCACGGAAATTCTGCATCAGAACGGGCGCACAGTATTTACTTATGATCCGACGATGATAACGCAGGGCATGTTGCAGAATACCATGACTACTTATATCGAATGTCCGAATATTCCTGTGGATAATAAGTATGCTGATGTCTGTCTGGTTGATATTAAACGTCTGGAGCAGGCGATTGATGAATTGGAAGCAACAGACTTTGAAGGGTGATCCTGTATTGTGGTTATTGTGTATTTGTCTGTATCGTGTTTAGCTAGAAAATGCCATTTAGCTGTTGCTTGCGTACCTCTTTTTCTGTTTGTTTTCGCGTATCTTTGAACTGTATCTAAAGTAAATTATAATAGCTATTATCAACCCATTGAAGAGGATTTTCGGTAATTCCTTAGCCATATTGAATCTCTTAGCCGTTGACTTTGATATATTGCTTGTTGAGAAATCGGAAGAGTGCTTGCGTAGTTGTCAATCGTATTGTTTGCATTACTCGTATTGGGGTACGAATATTCGGCTCAAAGATAAGCTTATAGACTTGTTTCCCAAGACTATGACTATTTACGTTGATAATTGTGTACATTCTCATGCATATTGTGAAGTTATGAATATGCCGTCTAATATGGAAAATTTTGTATTATCAGCAGTGAATTCGAAGGGGTAAACGGTAGCATTGTTTTTGCTGGCCGGTTATACCGTGGTGTGGGGAGTCTCTCCGGGGAGATAGGCTATATGAGTGTTGATACCACGGAGAATGCAGAGAAGTGTTGCTGTGGCGGCAGGGGGTGTCTGGAAGCTTCGATCGCACCGCGGCGGATTCTGTTCCGCCTGCAACAGGATAAAACCAGGGCGCAAGAGGTTGAAAATTCGAATGGTGATGATTGCAGGATTAGTTTTCAAACTATGCTGTAGGCTTCTGCTGCTGCTGGCGACAAGTATTATCAGAGCATTGTCAGTAAGAGTGCTTATTATTTTGCCATCGGTATCAATAATATTATCCAGGTCTGTGATCCGGGACTAATTATTATTCAGGGTGAGTATGTTGCTGGCGGAGATTATTTTAAAGAGCAGATCTTGAGCATATTGCATGACCTATCACTGTTGGGAATGGAAAAAGATGTGCGTATAGAGTACTTCAAGCTGGGGCTGAGGGAGCAATTATCGGCGGCAGTATGTACTTGCGGATAAGTTCTTTGAAGACTCACTATGAAGTTATAGCGCTGTATAAGGTGCAGAGATTTATGTGTTTGAGTTTATTATTGAGCAAGTTGCAGGGCTGTAGAAGCTCTGTTTTTTTTTTGGGCTTATTACATTAAAGCGGTACCTTTTGTCATTATTGTACTAAATAGAACCCTCAATTAACCGCTGATTTACGGTTACTTGACAATTCATACAATGTTCTTATTACAAACGAGTGTAATTATTTTTTTCAGTTTTATTCTATACTGTAATATAAAGATATTATTAATTTAACGTTGTACTAATTGACTGAGAGTTTCTTAAGCTATTCGCTTGCGCAAAATGCCTGTGCGGCTGCGCACCTCGGGGTACAGGGGATGAGTAATCCCCTGTATAGGGGTATGGAAATGAAATCCCCATAAATACAAGTACCGCTTAGTTGATGAATCCGCTTTTAGGTTGTAAGAATTAAGGCACTACTGTTTTATGCAGTAGTGCCTTAATCTATGGTGATAAAGTAGAGGGATTTCTGTTGTGTGTTGGTCTATTAACTCATCCAGTCAACTTTATCTTCAGGGTTCCACTTGGTAGTGACCTTGACAGTATTGGTAAAGAATTTATAAGAGTACTTGGCGGTAATGTCACCGTTACCGAATTTTGAATCCTTCAGACCGCCGAAAGAGAAGGGGTCGCGTGGTACAGGGACTCCTATGTTTACCCCCAACATTCCGGATTCCATCTCGCGGATAGCTGCTTCGGCAATCGCACCGGACTGGGTGAATATGGCGCCGGCGTTGCCGTACGGGTTGTTCTTATGCAGTTCGAGGGCGGCGTTCAGGTTCTTGGCCGCTAATACCTCCAGCGTCGGCCCGAAGATCTCTCCTTCAGGCATCAGCTCTTCCTTGCCGCGCCAGTCAATAATTGATGAGCCGACGCAGAATTCTGCAGGAGCGCCTTTGCATTCAGCTTGGCGGCCGTCGAGCAGGAGCTTGGCACCGGCCTTGGTCGCATTCTCCAGATAGTCGCGGATCTTTGTCGCACTCTGAACGGAGTGAATAGGCGGAATGTCAGTGCCGATTATTTGTTTTTGCGCAATCTCTATGATGCGCTTGAGCAGGTGGTCACAGTCGCCAACGCAGACAAGGACTGAAGCGGCCATACAGCGTTGTCCAGCCATACCGCTGAAGGAGGCAACAATATCACTGGCGGCCATCTCGGGATGAGCATCGGGCATCAGGATAAGGAAGTTTTTGGCGCCACCCAGAGCCAGAACTTTCTTCAGGGATTTAGCAGCTCGTTCGTAGACAATCTTGGCAACCGGGGTCGAACCGACAAAGGTAATAGCGTCGATAAGCTTGTTATCACAGATGCTGGTGACTGCATCCTTCTCACCGTTAATAACATTGAACAGACCATCAGGAAGGCCGGCTTCCTTGAAGATTTCTGCACACTTGGCGCAACTCATCGGGGTGCTGTTGGCCGGCTTCATGATAATTGCGTTCCCGCAGATCAGCGCCATGGGGGCTGTCCAGTGTGTGATCATAACCGGGAAGTTGAAGGGGGTAATGCTGGCGACGACACCAGTAGGGCGGTACTCTGTGCGGCAGGTGACCCCGCGGCTTACCTCTTCGGTCTCGCCAGTCATGAAGGCTGGAGCGGCGCAAGCGACCTCTACGAGCTCTACCCCCTTACTGACGCCTGCCTGAGCTTCGGCCATGGTCTTGCCATTCTCGATATGATTGAGCTCTGCGAGCTCGTCGCGATATTTGGTATTTAGCAGATCGCGGTAATTATACATTACTTCTGAACGCTTCTTCAGGCTCAATTTGCTCCAAGATTTTTGAGCTGCAGTTGCTGCCCTGGCGGCAAGTTCCACCTCTTCCATCCCGCTATTAACTGTCTGAGCAATAATTTCGCCCGTAATCGGACTTACTACATCGACGCGCGGTCTGTCGCATTCGACAAACTGGCCGTTGATCCAGTTGTTTATTACACCGTATTTCATTGTGTTCCTTTCATTTTTACCCAAGTCCGTAAGAACTTGACTGCTGTTGTCTCAAAATTTGTTCTGTTTTGTGTTCTGTTTTGTGTTCTGTTTTGTGTTCTGTTTTGTGTTCTGTTTTGTGTTCTGTTTTGTGTTCTGTTTTGTGTTCTGTTTTGTGTTCTGTTTTGTGTTCTGTTTTGTGTTCTGTTTTGTGTTCTGTTTTGTGTTCTGTTTTGTGTTCTGTTTTGTGTTCTGTTTTTATATATTCGGTTTAATCGGCCAGACCTTCCCAGATAGCTGCCGCCGGATCATGCAGCCAGGTATGAGCCGGGTCGTCGATACGTGAAGTCCAAGGATCTCCCGGGAGGTGGCGAATCATCCAGCAGTAATACATGCCGTATCCTGGTGCTGCGTTCTGGGGGTGGGTCGGCCCGCCTGGGATTAGTAAGGCGCTGTTATGTGTTACTTTGTAGGCATCATCGCCAATATATCCCGTACCGAAGCCTTGTTTACGCGTGAAGCGGTAAATATAAACTTCGGGTTGAGGGTGGCCGTGCGGCGGGTAACTAGACCATCTTCCCGGAGCATTGATCAGTTCGCCCATTACCATATTGGAGTATGGAGCATTGTTGTAGTCGAAAATATTGCGTAATTTTCGTCGAGCCATGCCCTGCATTGCACCTGCGCCGAGGATCTCCTCGGTTATGATCTCGGGAGTATAGAGTTTGCTGTCAAAGGTAGAGGGATTTTCCGTTTGCTGTAGAACCAGTTCGCTATTGTTCAAGGCTTTGAGCGTGATACTAATACCTTTGCAGACATGCAGGCAGTAAGGTTTTTCATCAAATACACTGCTGCGCTGTGCCTGTATTTCTTTGCCTTCATAGGAGATATCGACCTCGCCTTCAAGCAGGAGAACCGCACATTCTTTGTCGGCACTAAAGACGGTATAGGTGGTTCCGGCCGCAAGATAGAGTAAATCTATATCCATCATCATGTTCGGCTCTGGCCCATTCTCCCTGCAGATGGGATTCAATCCTTGTTGCAGCGCCTGTGAAGATCTTTTGGATAACATAATTTGCCTTTGTTGGGGTTAGAGTAATTGTTGAATATCACTACAATTTATACATCTGGATTTGGAATCATTACGTCGCGGATTATGGCTATCAGTCCGGCGTATGCATCCAGGAAGCCACGGAGAGTACGGGCGGTCGCACCGTAATTAGCAAAATCTTCCACGGCCATGCCGTCTGCAGCAAATGCTTTGGTGAATTCAGGCATTTTGGCTTGTAATTCAGCAATGATATCAGGGTTGACCGGATTGTCCATTCTCGGTTTGACCTCGACATCTGAATTATTGAAACGTACCTGCCATTTATACGGAATAGTCAGAACCACATCACCACCGATAAATTCACTCCAATGTAGATGATTTCTATAGGCGGCAGAGAGGAGGCGGGTACGGTAACCGCGCTGCTGGTAAATCTTGTAGGCATTCTTGAATACTGCTACACCAGCCCAGTCTAAAGCCCCTGGCGTGATGGCAATATTCGCTTTTTTCTGTACGACTTTCAGCCAGTCGTCAACACGCCCAACCATGATGGTGCAGACCGGAGTCATGTCGTCGATAGGCTTGCCATCGGCTTCACGCCGGTTCAATCCGCGTTCTACCGCTTCGGCAACGGCGAGAGACTGTGCGGTGGAGAAGCAGACGGTGGCATTTACATTTACACCCTGGTAGGTCGCTTCTTCAATTGCAGCGACTCCGGCGGCGGTTACCGGCATCTTGACTTGCATGTTTTGTGCAAGCGTATTAAAGTAGACAGACTGCTCAGCCATCAGCTTCGGATTGCGGTAGTACTGGGCGTTGGTCTGGATGCTCATGCGTCCGGCCTTGCCGCCGGTCTTTTTAAATACCGGTAGAAGCATCTCAGCACCTTTTATTGCCATCGCTTCGTTTACCTTCCAGGCAATATCTACCTCGGTTGCGGTAGGATTGTCAACGATGATTTGTTTGATGTGATCCTCCCAGAGGTGAAACTCTTGCTGTAGTACTTGACCGACAATTGAGGGGTTGGTGGTGGCACCGGTGGAGCCTTTTTTGATGGAGTACTCGAGTTCCGAGATAGAACAGCTGTCATTCCAGACCGAGGTAGGGCTGGTTTGGACTGTCTCTAAGAGCTTGGGCGTGGCGGTTGGTGTATACATGGTTTTCCTTTCGCTATAGTATTATGGCAGTATAATTAACAGTATTTAACTGTTGTGCATAGTGGTTGCTAGATAATATGGCGTTTGTCCGTGTTATTTGTTATGCCTGTATATTAAGACGTAGTATCCCTTAATACACATACAGTCATGGTATTTTATGAGATCAGGTGATATTACCGGTTTGGTTGTGGTACTACCTGGTTATTTTTTCGATTGCTGATTGATGATTAATTCCTCAAAGAGTTCTATGCGTTTTACTTGTGCTTCATTGTCTTTTTGCGCCATCATGGTGTAGAGTACGTCAACTATATTGAGCTGTGAAAGCATTGTGGTTATTTCACCGTCTTTGAGCGGCGATTCTGTAGCTTCGGTGAGAATTATAATGTCGGCGATATCGGTTATCTCGGATTTTTCATAGTTGACGATCGCGATTATTTTGATATTCCTGGATTTTGCCAGCGTGATTAGCGGCTTGAGTTCACCCAACCTACCAGAGAGATCTATAAGCAGGATCACTCCGCTTGCCGGGAGGTTGGCAACAGAAAAGCACTGGAACTGGTAGTCTGAACACAACTCACAGTTGAGACCGAGTTTCATGATTTTATATTTGGCTATCTCGCCGAGCAAGGCGGAGAAGCCGCTCGCCAGTATCAGTAGTTTCTCAGCGCTTATCAGTAGGTCTACCGCAGAGATTAGGTCACTCGTTACAAGCTTTTGTCTGCTGATCTGAAGTGTGGCCATATTCTCTGCAGTAACTTCGTCAATCAGGTTCTCCTGAGAGTTACTGGTATTGGTGTATATTAGTTTTTTTTCTGCCGGGGTCTCCCGTGCCAGAATGATTTTTAAGTCTTTATAACCGTTGAAATCCAGCTTGTTGCAGAACCGGATAATACTGGCCTTGCCTACCTGTAATTCCTCGGCTAGCTGGTTGATCGGCATCTTGGTGATCAGTTCCGGGTTCTTGAGGATATAGTCGGCGATGGTCTTTTCCTTCTTGGAAAAGGTATTATATAAGGATCTTATGCGTGTATTGCAGGTATTGTTGGACATTATTTTCCTTGGTTATATTTCTGGAACTAAGTTCTATTTCAAAGTAATTAATGGAACTTTATACCAGAAGTTTACTCTAGTTTTAATTTTAGTCAAATAAAATCTTAAAAAATAGCGGAAATTATATTTCTGGGGTCTGATGTTTTGGGTGATGGGGAGGGGCTTTTCAGATTTGTGTATGGGATGAGTGCGAGTCGTAATACTATTTGTCCCGGATGCGGGGAATACGTTGGGTATTCTTGAACGGTCGGTGGAGGGGGGGGCTGTTTATTCGGATCGAAGGAAAAAACTGTGCTAGGTTTAGCTGCGTAAGCGTTTACTGAGAAAGCGATCCAGGGCATTGGCAAAGTTCTGTCTGTCTTTGGAACTGTAACTCGCCGGGCCGCCGGTATCGATACCGTTTGCCCGTAATTCGTGCATAAAATCTCGGATGGATAGTTTGCTCTCAACATTCTCTGCGGTCAGTAATTCGCCCCGGGGTTCGAGCGCAACCGCACCCTGCTCCACAATGCGCGCGGCCAGCGGAATGTCGGCGGTAATTACCAGGTCGCCGGCGCCAACGTTCGCGGCGATGTGATCGTCGGCCACATCGGCTCCGGCCGGAACCAATTTGAGGGTGATAAGCTTGTTCTCGGGGGTTGGCAGATAGGAGTTGGCTACAATTATCAGTGGTAGGTTGCAGCGGGCTGCAGCCGCATACAGTATCTGTTTGACCTCAGCGGGGCAGGCGTCGCCATCGATCCAAATCTGCATTTTTATCCTCTCAATATTAAAACTCATCCGGGTTGTGTTACACATTAATAATACAGGGCTGCAGTTTCTCGCTGAGCTTGTGTTGGGTCTATAAATACCGGCTGCGCGGTATATAAGCAAGTAAATGTTAGTTGCGGTAAAGTTTGTATTATAGCCGCGGGTATAGTAAATGCAAGAGCGCTTCGCAAACCGGTGCTGGTGGCGCTGGTTTTAGTTGGTTGATAGTTTGGCAATAGCGCGGAACAATATTCCACCCGTTTGACGACCGGTGCTACTGAGTAATATGCTACCGGGAATTAATATCAGCAGTTGCTCTTCAGGGCATTTTTTGGGGAAACACCGAAGTAGCGTTTGAATTCTCGGCTGAACTGGGAGGGGCTTTCGTAGCCGACCGAACTTGCCGCCATGCTGGCAGTCATATTTTCGTGGATAATACAGTATTTCGCCTGAGTCAGCTTTATCTTTTTGGCATATTGCAGTGGGCTGCAACCGGTGACTTCCTTGAAGGCACGGTGAAAGAGCGACAGGCTCATACCGGTATATTCAGCAAGTTCATCAATGATGACCGTCTCGTGATAGTTGTTACGGATGTACGCAATTGCTTTGGCGATACTGGTGTAATAGGTGTTATGCTGGGTGAGGGCATAGAGCGGTGCCCCGTGGTCACTGAGCAGTATGCGGAAGATGATCTCTCTGATAAGGGATTTGCCGAGAACCTTGCAGTCTAAAGTGGAATCCAGACAGGAGATCAGTCGTTTTACCGTGTTATGCAATTCTGTGCTCATCGCTGCCGGTTCCACACCTCTGATGTTTCTGGTCTGCTGGCATTTGTACGGTATATTATTTTCCTCGGCAATCAAGGCGGTCAACTCATGAAGCTCTGCCAGATCAATATCAAGTGCCATGCCGATAAGAGGTTTTTCTGGTGAAGCGATGGACTCGCATTCAAAAGGAATAGACATGCTGACAATAAGATAGTTGTTGGCGTTATAATGAAAGGTGCGTTCATTCAGGTAGCCGATTTTGTGCCCTTGCAGAATAATTACAATGCCTGCATCATATAATAATGGTACTCTGGGGGTGGAGCGGTCTGTCCAGAAAAAGCGGATGCGCTTCAGGTTCGTCGGAGTAAAACCCTGATTTTTGGCAGAAGCGTATTTCTCGGTTAATTTTTTTAGGTATTCCGGGAGTTGCTGCATGTTGATATTTCCTTCAATTACAAGTAATTATCTACTAAATATAGGTATTTATTGATTTATAGCAATATTGGAGGTAGAAATAGGCAATAAAAATGGATGAATGTGCCTTGTTTGTATTGTCTGATAGTAGTATCCTGTAAGTGTCTATTAGATTTTTGAGCACTGAGGAGTTGGGGTAATGGAGGGAGTGCTCATTTTGTTAATATTGCATGAAAGGGTTGGTTATGAAAAAACTAGTTGTGGTTACTGGGGCAAGTTCAGGTATTGGCGAAGCTATAGCCAGACGGTTCAGTGAGGCGGGCTATCCGCTTCTGCTGGTGGCAAGAAGGCTTGAAAAACTGGAGGCGTTGAATTTGCCGAATTGTATCTGCGAAAAGGTAGATGTTACAGAGCGTGAGGCTTTTGAGTCTGCAGTGAAGAGAGCGGAAGAAAAATTCGGTCCGGTTGAGTGTATGATAAATAATGCGGGAATGATGCTGCTGGGGCAGATCGATGCACAGGATCCGGTTGAATGGAAGAAAATGTTTGAGGTGAATGTGTTGGCCTTGCTCGGAGGTATGCAGATTGTCCTCGCTCCAATGAAAGCACGTAAAAGCGGGACTATTATTAATATCAGTTCTGTCGCGGGAAAGAAGGCATTTCCTAATCATGCTGCGTATTGTGGGACTAAATTTGCAGTATCAGGGCTCAGTGAATGTGTGCGGGAAGAGGTCGCCGATGATAATGTCAGAGTGATCAGTATCTGTCCAGGGGCTGCTGAGTCAGAGCTTATAACTCATACTACCTCCGAGGAGATTAAAACCGGTTATAATGAATGGAGAAGTTCTATCGGCGGAGCAATTGCCGCTGACGATGTTGCCAGAGCAGTCCTGTATACAATGGAACAGCCACAGAATGTCTGTATCCGTGAAATAGTGATGGCGCCTACCAGACAACAGTCATGATTGTGGTCGGCGCTGTATTTCGCCTTTGAACGGTAGCTCTATTACCACAATAGCTGCGTACTGGAAAGATGTTGAATGGCCGTATGCTACAAGAAATTTCTTGGGATAATTATAAGTAGCCTGGATAATTTACTTGTAACCACCATTAATTTAAAGCAAGGATTGATATAAATGGATAATTTTACGTTTTATGCGCCGACTTACTTTGTTTTTGGTAAAGATACTGAGACGGAGGCAGGTAAATATACTAAAAAGTTTGGGGGTACGAAGGTCCTGCTCCACTATGGCGGCGGCTCGGTTGTTAAGTCCGGTCTGTTAGACCGCGTCAAGAAATCATTGGACGCAGAGAGTATTACTTATGTTGAACTTGGAGGAGTCTGCCCCAATCCCCGTAGTGGTCTGGTCTATACCGGGATAGAGCTCTGCCGCCAGGAGAAGGTAGACTTTATCCTGGCTGTGGGTGGGGGGAGTACGATCGACTCGGCCAAGGCGATTGCCGCTGGTGTGCCGTATGCAGGAGATTTTTGGGATTTTTATCAGGGTGGGACTGTCACTGAAGCTCTACCTATTGGTACTATTCTTACCATTGCCGCGGCAGGCAGTGAAGGGTCGTCTGGTTCGGTCATTACAAAAGAAGACGGTATGTATAAAAGAGCAACGAGTGGAGAAGCTTTGAGACCAAAGTTTTCTATACTGAATCCCGCGTTGACCCAGACCCTTTCGCCGTACCAGACGGCGTGCGGGATTACCGATATCATGGCGCATCTGTACGAGCGCTATCTGACCAACTCCAAAGAGGTTGAAGTGACTGATCGCCTGCTTGAAGCTTTACTTCTGACCATGGTGCATGAAGGCCCACGGGTTATTGCTGATCCGAATAACTATGAAGCACGAGCCAATATCATGTGGGCGGGGATGATGGCGCATAATAATTCCTGCGGTGTCGGCAGGGAACAGGATTGGACAAGCCATGATATAGAGCATGAATTAAGTGCGATGTATGATTGTGCGCATGGGGCTGGGCTTGCGGTCGTGATGCCGGCGGTATTTACCTATAATCTGCAGCACGATGTAAATCGGTTTGCGCAGGCGGCGGTTCGGGTATGGGGCTGCCAGTTGGACTTTGATAACCCAGAAAATACGGCGCAGCAGGGGGTAGCAGCGCTGCGCAACTTCTTAAGTGCTATCGGTATGCCCAAGAACTTTGCTGAGCTCGGCGCTAAAGAGAGCGATATTGCAGAGCTTGCACGTATCGCGTGTCATGGTGATGTAAAAACCGGTGAGCTTGGCGGTTTTGTATCCTTGCAGCAACAGGATGTAGAGAATATATATAGGCTCATGTTGTAGGCGTGAGTTGAGCTAGTAAAACGCTCAGTGATTATTAGCCAAGTGGCTGCAGGAATGGTTGATAAGTAGACTTAAGTGAAGTAGGTTCTAACAATAACTTATAGTAATCTAATCACTACTGGAATTATAGCTCTGAGAGTTGGTAGTATTTAAGAGGTTGCAGCGTAGGTAAGGTATTCTGATTCTGTAATTTTGAGCGAACCACCCGGTTGATTGGAGGTTCGCTTTTTTCGGTTACGGGGTATGGTTGGAGATACTAGTAAGCCTTGTCCCATTGGTCGGTGTTGAGCAGAACCAGGGTGCAGGCGTGCTGGACGCTGATCCCGGCTTGTTGCGCGGTTTCTTCCAGGAGTGGGTTCTCGGTGCCTGGATTCATAATAATTCGGCGCGGAGCGCAAGCGATGATCTCGTCCTGGAGTTTGGTCGAGCGTTCGGCGTTGACATAAAGGGTGATGGTATCAACCGGCTGTTTTACCTCGTTCAGGCTGGAGAGGCAGGGAATACCGTTGATCTCAGGCGCTGTAGGGTGGATAGGGGTAACCGGGATGTTATGGGCGTGCAGCAGGGCTACAGCCTTGTTTGAGTATCTGTCGGCTTTGGGGGAAGCCCCAAGGACTACGGTGTGACCTGTCATGGGTTATCCTTTCATGTTGGAGTCTGGTTAACCGGTGGAGAATGTTGTCGACTCTTGCCAGCTTTACCCTGAGTCTGGTAGTTGTTTTAATAATTAACTTCGAACAATTATAGCTGTTTGAGCAATTTTAGCAAGTGATTTGAGTTCAAGTCTATTGGTGTATAGTGCAGGGCTGGAAAATGCGTACAGTCGGTAGTTGCTAGTAGTCATAAATATCCTTAAAATTGATGTGTGGGCGTTCGCTTTAAATTATAGGGAATAAAATGCTTGACATTTATGGTTTAGGTTCTATACTAACGCTATGACTAAACAAGATAACCAATCCGCTAAAAATGTTATTCAGCAATTATTACGCCTGCTGAATAAGTTTTCACGGATTGAAAAACAACCAATAGTCCTTGCTAACGGGTTCGAATTGACCACTAAAGAAATACATACAATTCAGGCCATCGGCGAGGCTAAAAAAATTATTGTTACCGATGTCGGTAAGCACTTTGGGGTTACCAAAGGGGCTGCATCACAAATGGTCAGCCGGTTGGTGGCGAAGGGATTTGTTACCAAGACGGTATCCCCTCAGACCAATAAAGAATATGAATTATCACTGACAAAACTTGGCTGGGAGGCTTATGCTGCACATGAAAGACTGCATGGACGGGATCTGGATAAATTACTTAGCGGGCTGAATGAGTTTCCTGATGCGCGTTTGGCTGACTTTATCTCTATGCTGTCACGGCTTGAACATGTTATGGATAAAAGACTTGAAGAGTAGGTTTTTTTTATAGCAATGGTTTAGTATCTAAACCATTGCGGAGTAGGAGAATTCTTATGAGTAAAAAATTTATTGCGATGATTGTGGGCGGTTTGGGGATAGTGGTGGCTGGCGTATTAATTATGTCAACCTCGGCGGAGAATACTTCGGCAAATGAACTCGACTCAGATAATAATTATCTGCGTCCGGTGCCAACAGTTGTTGCTGTGTCAAGTAAAGCGACAGTTACCAGGAATTTCCCCGGCAGGGTTCAGGCTGCACGTAGAGTTGAGCTCGCTTTTGATGTGGCGGGAGTACTTGTTGAACTCAATGCTCAGGAAGGTTCTGTGGTTGCGCAAGGTGATGTTATTGCAAAGATTGACTCACGCGAATTGCAGAATAATTACACGGCAAGCAAGGTGGTGTATGAAGATGCACAGAGGATATACAAGCGTGCTGAAGTCTTGAGAGAAAAGAATATAATCTCCAAATCAGAGTATGACAAGGCAAAAGCTGACTGGCAGATTGCGCAGGCAAAAATGGATGTGTGTCGAAAAAACCTGGATGACTCCGTGCTTGTTGCCCCCTTTAGTGGGGTTATTGCGGCCAGGAAGGTTGAAAACTATCAGCGAATCTCAGAACATCAGGTGATAATTTCGCTTCAGGACATAAGCCGGGAAGAGGTCGTTATTCAATTGCCCGAACACTTTATTGCGCATGACGGCTTTAAGGCACTGAGAAATATCCAAGTACAATTTGATGTTGACGACAGTAGGTGGTTCAAAGCTGAATTGTCGGAATACCGCATGCAACCTGATTCCTATACTAGAACGTATGATGCTGTAATTTCAATATATCCCCCACAGGATCTTACAATATTGCCGGGTATGACTGCAACTGTTGTCATGGAATGGGATAGTCTTGCCACAGCCGGTGCTACAATTGAGCAGATTAGGCATCAAATCCCGGTTGAGGCGGTCTGGAGTGATGGGCATAATAAGAGTTTTGTCTGGGTGATTCCTGAAGCAGGCGGCCATCCCCAAAAATCAGAGGTTGTTGTTGAAAAACTGTTAGGAGGAACTGCGGTTATTGTCGGTGGTATTAATGACGGGGAGCATATAGCAATTTCAGGTGTTCATGCACTCACAGAGTTATTGCAGGTTCGTCCTATGCTTGCTGGAAGAAAAGGACTAAATGGATGAACCCTGCACGCTATGCTATTAAATACAAAACGGTTACAGTGCTATTCAGCATCTTTTTGATTCTTGGCGGGATAGTTGCGTATTTGAAAATCGGGCGTCTTGAAGATCCTGAGTTTACGATTAAGGAAGCGGTGATATTTACATATTATCCAGGAGCGACTGCCCTTGAAGTCGAACAGGAGGTGACCGATCAACTTGAAACTGCAATTCAGCAGCTGAAACAGCTGAAAGAGGTTCGCTCCATATCCCGCAGCGGGGTGTCAATCATATTTGCTGAGATGCAGGAAGTTTATGCTAAAAATACCTTGCCGCAAGTTTGGGATGAGTTGCGCAGAAAGATAAAAGATGCAGCGGGAAAGCTTCCTGCGGGATGTATGGAGCCGTATGTAAATGATGATTTCGGTGATGTGTATGGAGTATTTTTCGCCATAACCGGTGAAGGCTACTCAAAACATACCCTCAAGGATATTGCAGAAGATTTACGCAAGGAATTATTGTTGTGTGAAGATGTGGGGAAAATTGATTTTTGGGGGTTACCCGAGGAAGCAATATATATAGAGATAGATCGAGCTAAACTTACGCAGCTTGGTATTCAGCCGAGTTCTATTTTTAGTGCAGTAACAAATCAGAATATGGTTGCATATGCTGGAGAATCAAAGGTAGCCAGTAAAAATATCCATCTGCGGGTTTTGGGGGATTATGCTGATATTGCTGATCTTGGTGAGCAGTTGATTGAGGGCAGCAACGGAAAGTTGTTTCTGCTGAAAGATATCGCAGAGGTTAAATTCGGTTTTATTGAACCTGCTGAAAAAATACTTAAACGCAACGGGAAGTACGCTATCGGCCTGGGTATTTCAACTGTTTCAGGGGGGAATGTCATGGCTATGGGCGATTCTATAAATGCTAAGTTATTCAAGCTGCGTTCTCAAATCCCGGCGGGTATTGAAATAATACCAATTGCGCATCAAGGCGATACGGTACGCGAAGCTGTTAATGGTTTCGTCTTGAATCTGTTGTCAGCAATCCTTATTGTAATACTATTGCTGGTAATATTTATGGGTATGCGTGAAGGTATTATAATCGGCGTTATTCTGTTGCTTACGATCATGACTACTATTTTATGTATGTATGCCATGGATATAACCTTGCAGCGTATATCACTTGGAGCGCTGATTATTGCGCTGGGAATGCTGGTTGATAATGCAATCGTAGTAGCCGAAGGAATTGTCATAAAAATTAATGAAGGCGTAAATAAAACCGAAGCTGCCGCAGAGACCGTACATGAGACTATGTGGCCACTGTTGGGCGCAACCGGTATTGCTATTCTGGCATTTGCGGCGATCTCACTGTCGAAAGATATGACCGGCGAATGGCTTATCAGTTTGTTCCAAGTAATCTGTCTTTCCCTGGGGTTGAGTTGGTTGTTTGCGATTACGGTTACGCCGTATCTGTGTATTACATTTCTGTCACCTAATACTGAAATTAAACAAGAAGCTTATACTCATCGGCTATTTGGCTATTACCGTAATTTGATCTCCTGGTGTATTTGTCATAGGAAAATAACTCTGTCACTGGTTGGGGTAGTTCTTGTTTGCGCCATGGCTGCATTTTCGCAAGTAAAACAGGATTTTATGCCTGACATGAACCGGAATCAATTTACGGTTGACTTATGGTTTCCGCAAGGAACGCACATTGACTATACTGAGGCTGAGATGCAAAAGATACAGGAGTATATCTTGGCACTTGCTGGGGTGGAGAATGTTACGAGTTTCATTGGGGCCGGTTCATTACGTTTTCTCTTAACGTATAGTCCAGAAATGCCTGAGCAAGCCTATGGTATGCTGCTTGTCGATGTGAGTGATTTTAGAGAAATCCCAAAATTGGCAAAAGAGGTTATGGCATATATTGAGCAGAATTGCAGAGAGATTGTTGCGACGGCGGATTCATTCAAACTCGGTCCAGGGGGCGGAATGGTGGAGGCACGTATAACGGGATATGAAATTCCTGTTCTGCGTGAGCTGGCAACAGCGATAAAGTCAGTTATGCAGCAGGAGCCTAATGCCCGAACAATAAGGACTGACTGGGGAGATCAGGTGCAGATTGAAACAATGGAGTTAGCACGCTCAAGAGCGCAGAGTATCGGTATAACCAGGACTGAAATTGCACAATCAACGGCAATGAACTTCAATGGGTCGACTGTAGGAACGTATCGACAAGGCACGGACTTGCTCCCTATAATTGTACGTTCGCCAGAAGATGAGAGAAAGAGTATAGAAATGATAAATGACATTCAGGTCTGGGCATCAGGGATTTCAAAATGGTTGCCGCTTGAACAGGCAATAAAAGGATTGGCTATTAAATGGGAAGATCCGGTTATTCGCCGCTTAAACCGGCAGCGCACCCTCTCGGTTTTATGTAAACCGGAAAGCGGAACAACAGAGTCACTGTTCCAACAGCTTAAACCCAAAATAGAAGCGATAACCAAACCGGATGGCTATGAACTCGAGTGGGGCGGTGAGCATGAGGCAGCGAATGAAGCCAATGCAAAATTGATGTCAAACTTTCCTCTTGCCTTTATTTCTATGTTTTTAATTTCGGTTATTCTTTTTAATTCTATTAAACACCCATTGCTTATTTTTCTGGGCTTGCCACTGATTATTGTCGGAGTGGCTCCTGCGATGATTATTGCGGATAAAGCTTTTGGCTTTATGGCGATGCTGGGATTTCTCAGTTTATTCGGGATGTTGATTAAGAATGAGATCGTCCTGCTGGATCAGATTAACCTCGAGCTTGCTCAAGGAAAAGACCAATACCAGGCAATCATTGATTCGGCTGTAAGCCGGGTAAGACCGGTAACCATGGCCGCATTTACTACAGTACTCGGAATGGCTCCACTGCTGTGGGATGCATTTTTCTCTCCAATGGCGGTAACGATTATGGGAGGGCTGACTTTTGCAACTATTCTTACACTGGTGGTTATACCTGTTTTGTATGCAACAATTTTTAGAGTTCATAAGTTATAGTTGAGCGGAGAACATAATGAAGATATTGAATTTATATTGCTCAAACACTGGAAATACGGCGAAAGTCGCAATGCAAATCAGAGATGCCGCATTAGTGCAGGATTGCGGGATGAATTATTATCACTGGAAGAGTTCGACAGCATTTATAAGCAGTATTTATTATAGAGCGCCGGCGGGTGGGAGATAAATTTAACCGTCTTCAGCACCCTCAGGGATCTTTTCTCCTACAGAATAGCACAAGAGTCTGAGTAAGAATGATTCAGATATTTTATTCTCGTAATGACACTTCGTCCTTGCTAAACGCAAGAGAATATTGTATGCTCTTAAAAGGTATCACTATTGGGGCAGATCATAATACACAAAGAGCTTTACAACAAGGTATTAAGCTAAAGAGTAGAACGATTTATTGTTTTTTAAATATTGTTTAAATATTCTTGCTACGCCAGTAGAAATATCGATAATCAATTTTAGAGGAAAAATGTTAATATACGATTAAATATCTGTGGCAAATGGAAGAGGAAAATTATGGATTTCAAAAAATGCAGCATAGGTATTGAACTTGGTTCAACTAGGATTAAATCTGTTTTAATCGATGAAAATGGGAGTACCTTAGCTACTGGTGGCTATGGGTGGGAGAATAAACTGGTCGATAATATCTGGACTTATGCGATTGATGAGATCTGGGAAGGTATACAGGCCGCTTATTCTGAATTAAGAGATAATATAGAGAAAAAATACTCTTGTGACTTTACCACAGTTGGGGCAATTGGTTTTAGTGGCATGATGCATGGGTATATGGCTTTTGACAACGAAGATAAGCTCTTGGTTCCATTTAGGACCTGGCGAAATAACCTGCAAGGTGCGGCAAGTAAAGAGCTTACTGAATTGTTTGGCTATCCTATTCCACAGAGGTGGACAGTCGCACATCTAAGGCAGGCAATTTTAAATGGAGAAGAGCATGTAAGTAAGATCGACTTTTTGTCGACCCTTGCAAGTTATGTACACTACCGTCTGACCGGGGAGAAGGTCATAGGGGTGGGTGAAGCATCAGGTATGTTCCCTATCGATTTAGAGACTAAATCATATAACGGAAGAATGGTAGAGCAGTTCAAAGAACTAACCGGTATAACTCTCACAGACATATTCCCCAAGGTCTTGGTGGCTGGAGAAGATGCAGGACATCTGACCCCAGAAGGAGCAAAGCTGCTTGATGTCAGTGGTAAATTAGAGGCTGGAATACCTTTCTGCCCACCAGAAGGCGATGCTGGAACAGGAATGGTTGCGACAAACAGCGTAAAGAAGAGAACCGCTAATGTGTCGGCCGGAACCTCAGTATTTGCCATGATTGTACTGGAAAAAGGCTTGTCCAAGGTTTATAGCGAGATTGATGAAGTAACCACACCGAGTGGTGATTTAGTAGCTATGGTTCACTGTAATAACTGTACCTCAGATTTAAATGCCTGGGTTAATTTATTTGGGGAAGTTTTAGCTGAGTTTGGGGTAAAACCTGATGCTGATGAACTCTTTGGAAAGCTCTATCGAAAAGCCCTGGAAGGTGATAAGGATTGTGGCGGGCTACTGGCATATCCATACTTGTCGGGTGAGCATAGTACAGGATTTGAAGAAGGTAGACCTCTATTTGTCAGAAATGCTGATAGTAAGTTTAATTTGGCTAACTTTATGCTGACAAATTTATGTACATCGCTCGGAGCCTTGAATATAGGCTTAAAAATCCTCTTTGAGAATGAAGGTGTAGAGATTGACGAAATGCTGGGGCATGGAGGCTTATTCAAGACTGCAGGTGTCGGCGATGTTATAATGGCAAGAGCTACAAATGCTCCAGTAACAACCATGGCAACGGCATCAGAAGGCGGGGCGTGGGGCATTGCCTTGCTGGCACAGTTTATGTTGAATGATTTTGCTGATTTGTCCGAGTACTTGGAGACAAAGGTATTCGCTGATGTTGAGAAGGTAATGGTCAAACCTGAAACAGATGGTATTGCCGGCTTTGATACCTTTATGCAAAGATACGTCGGCGGGCTTGATATTGAACATGCTGCTGTGGCTAAGCTTAAGTCTTAACCTAGGATAAGAGTGGGAACAAAGCGGGATAATGGTTTAGAGATAGTAATACCTAGTTTAAAAAGTACATAAGACAGTAGGCTATTCTGGGGAAAAGCGTTTCAAATTAAATAGTAATTAGTACATTTTTTTGTGAGTTATTCATTCTGGTTAATGGATAACTCATTTTTTATTGTAGCATATTTATAAGCTGTTGTGTGGACATTAAATAAAGTTGTAAGTCTTTGTGAATTTGCTGATATTATACAAAATTGAACTAGAGACAGTAAGTTATTGAGATTAATCGAGCAGATATTTTTCCTTTGATTTTTTGAGATTAATGCGTATCATAAGAAATGTGGTTTGTTTTTTATGCCTACGCTAAGTGGGTTTTTATATGAGTATAAACGGGATATTGGTTTTACTGCTAGGCGCCTCGTTCGCAGTAGTGTACATACTGTATTTGAGAAGTTTGTGTGTCAGTTAGTCGGAACAGAGGACATCCCCAATAGAAGTAAATATGATAAAGCGTATATGGTTAGAAATAGTACTCCTGATGCGGTAGTTGAAGATTATTGGACATTGGAAAATGGTGATGAGTGGGGGAGGGGGAGGCTAAGTATTTTATTTCAAGTTAAGTGACAAGTAATAGCAGCAAATTGAGCAAGATGCATGCGAACAGCACAATTTAAGGCACCAGCATAAAGCGGAGACGCATTCAAGCAGAGTACTAATTCTGTATAGATTAATCTTGGCATAAAGTCGTCGACGATCGGAGCAATCGTTTGAGTCTAAAAATAATCATATGTATGAGTGAAATTAAGTTGTGCAACTATTTATTACTAATAATAATTTGCTATGTTTTCTTGACAATTAATTAGGATTATATTATTATGAAATAGTATGTTTTGTTATTAATTATGCTCTATTGTTTTATGGTAAAAAGTGCATAGGTTGTCGAGGAGAATTTGTGAATATTGTGGGGAAGTTGCTAATAGTAATATGTCTTTTGGTGGTACAGGCAAATGCAGTAGAGTTGCTGGAGTACACAGTAAATACTTCAGTCCCAATTACGTCAGAGGTTGATTAAGAACAAGCGTATGAAATTGCTAAAGTTAAACTGTGTAGAAAAGCGCTTGTTGATTCAATGCGGGGTGAAGAGAATCAGATTGTGCGCCGGAACTGGAAGATGCTTGGGGTGGAGCCGGTTGTCTTTGAGAGACCGCATAAGTACTTTAAAGAGATAATTCTCCTAGATAAAAAGCAGCAAGATGGCGTGTTGCAGGTAAAAGCAAAGGTTGTGGTTGACCGGTCTGGTCTGTATTCTCTTATCAATCAAGCAACAGCCAGCGTAATTGATAATATTAATGATGTAGGTTTGACCGTGCTGTTTCTTGCGCGCTCATCGGATAAAGAGATTAACTACAGTGAAAATGTTATCCAGGATGATATCGTCCTGGATGATGCTACTGACTCTGAAGTTATTATCAATAAGAGTAAGAGCATAAAGCGTGAGAGCTAGTTTACCACGCGGTCTATAGATTCTACAGAAATTCTTACCAATATAACCTCACGCTTGACAGATTCCGGGATCCAGCTATATAGTTTAGAAGCTCTGCTGCCGTATGTTGCAAATAGTGCTGACTTTGAGTCATATTTGAATGACTTGAAGGAGAGTTATATCGGTTATGTGGATGCAAATGGGGTATACAAAAGTGGTGATATAGATAAAAATGTAGCCTTTGTGCAGAGAGAGATCAGCGCTATGCAGCCGCATCCGCAGTATTTTGCTCTGGGTAAAATTGATATTGGTAATGTTACTTATGATGCCGAACAGAAGTTATATCGGGCGGTTGCAAAGTGTAGTATGACATTATGGAACTTGAATGCAGGGATGTTTCCCGTGACTATTGCAACAACTCCAATAATTACTGCCGTTGCTGCGACGCCAGAGAAGAAAGAGGCGCTGAAGAAAGCGGCTGAAGAGGCGGCAACTAAGTGTGGTAATCAGATTTTAGATAGGATACGCAGCGCAATGCTTGAGCAGGCAAGTGTGAGAAAAAACAGTCCTGCTGGTGAAGAATTTGTGACTTTGGTTGCAGAGAAGCACTTGATTGATATTGATGAATCAAAACTCGCTAACGGACTTTCTGGCAGTATTGAAGATCAGCATCAAGTTGGTTATGAGGCGTATGTTGCGGGAAATTACCCCGAAGCTTTAGTAATTTTCCTTAGATTGGCGGGTGAAGGGTATGTAAAAGCGTATAACTCACTGGCAGAAATGTACTACTTTGGTAGAGGGGTTGAAGAAGACTTTGATGAAGCGGTAAAGTGGTATAAGAAGGGGGTAAGTAGAGGTAACTCTGATTCAGAATTTGGGTTGTCTAAATTATATTTTGCAGGTCATGGGGTGCCGAGAGACTATAGCGAGGGTTTGCGTCTTCTCAGATTGGCAGCAGATAAAGGGAATCCCAAAGCAATCTGTGAGCTTGGTAAAATGTATTATAGCGGTATCGGGGTCGCGAGGGATTATTCCGAAGCCTTGAAGTGTTACAGGGAGGCTGAGAAAATGCTCTACCCTGAGGCAATTTTTAGTATGGGTGTGATGTACTTTTTAGGTCAAGGGGTGGTTGAGAGCAAAGAAGAGGCTATAAAAAGATATGAACTAGCCGGACATTTAGGGTGTGCGGAAGCTATTGTAGCCCTGGGTATGTTGTATGAAAATGGCATGGGCGTTGAGCAGAATAATAATAAGGCGGTTGAATATTATCAGCAAGCTTATGAAATGGAATTCATTCCGGCGACTGTACGTCTTGCGAATATGTATCTGGGAGGATTCGGGGTTGAAAAAAATGTTAATAAAGCTTTTCGGCTATTGAAAGAGGCTGCTAAACCACATCAACCCGAAGCGTTATTTGCTCTGGGAGGTTGTTACGAGTGTGGTTTAGGAGTGGATAAGGATCTTGCTCAGGCTCTGGTCTGGTACAAAAGAGCTGCAGGCTATGATTCTAGTGAGGCGATGTGGCGTATAGCAATATTCTATGTTCGTGGTGAAGGTGTCGATATTGATTATAAAACAGCAATGGACTGGTTAAAAACGGCTGATGAACTTGGTAATGCTCAAGCTCAAGTTGAACTTGGTAATTTTTATTATGACGGTGTGGGTGTAGATATTGATTACGCTGAGGCGTTAAAGTGGTATAGAAAAGCTGCTGACAATGGTGATCCGCAAGGACAGTGGTTTGTTGGAAATATGTATTCAAAAGGCCTGGGGGTAGAGCAAGACTATGCAGCAGCAGTAGAGTGGTATAAAAAATCTGCGAAAAAAGATTTTCCTAAAGCATATCTTAATTTGGGTAATATGTATAAGTTCGGAAATGGTGTGAATAAGGATCTTGAGCTGGCATTTGAAGCATTCTCCAAAGCTGCAGAACTTGGCGAAGCGGGAGGATATACTGCGCTAGCAATCCTGTATCGAGATGGAGAAGGCTTGAAAGAAGATGCGTATGAAGCTGTGCGTTATTTTGAAAAAGCCGGTGAACTCGGTGATGCAAATGCATATATACAGCTCGGATTGATGTTTGATACGGGTGAGCAGGTGTCAAGAGATGTGTATAAGGCACAGGAGTATTATACTAAGGCTGACGCTATAGGGAGTTTGGAGGGAACGTTCCTGCTGGCAAGGTTGTACAATGGAGGGGATTATAAGGTTCGAAATAAGCAGAAAGCATATGAATATTACCTTAAAGCTGCTGAAGCCGGATATGCTCCTGCACAGAAAATGATGGGGAAAATCTTTGAAGAAGGTGGAGTGGATCAGCATATAAGCTATAAGCAAGCTGTTTACTGGTATAAGCTTGCCGCAGAGCAGGGTGATGCAGAGGCAAAACAGAAAGCTGAAGAACTCAAGTATTTCTATTAAAACTCGGGGAGTGTTATGCGGAATTTACAGGTACTAGAGTATGTTTTAATAACTATTGTGCTCTCTTTGTTTGCAGGAAGAGTTGCATATTCGCAAGATACGTATACAACTTCCGTTGTTGTGTCCGTAGAGACGGATACTGCCGGTATTGCTGGAGCTTACAGTATCGCCAAGTCTGAGCTTTGCAGAAAAGCACTGCTGGATGCGCTACGCGGTGATGATAAAGCAATACTCAGGAGTGTGTGGGAACGGGTTGGTTCTGATAAGATAATTTTAGAGAAATATCCAGAGTTTTTCCGGAGAATTACGATCATTGAGAAGAACTTGTCGGATGCGGAGTTGGGGGTTAGGGCTGAAGTAGTAGTTGATATTAATGCCGTAGAGGGTTTTATTGAAGATAACCTGCAGCAGGACATTGCTGATATCAATGACGTGGGTATGACAGTACTCTTTCTTTCCCGTACTTCTGATATGCAGATAGACTTTCAAAAGGTCGTAACTTCAGATACCTTTAATGAAAAGCAAGAAGGTGCAGGTTCAACAACACAGAGAGTTGAGACTACGCAAAGGCAGACTGAATTTACTACAAAAACTGTTGATCCTACTGAACTGGTTGCGAACATCTCGGCGAACCTTATAGACTCTGGTATTAAAATATACTCTCTTGGAGCGCTTATCCCATATATTCAAGATAGTGCAAGGATGGAAGGGTATATTGCTGAGTTGGAGAGAAGCTTTGCCGGGTATGTTGATGCTTCAGGAAAATATAAGAGCGGTGAAATTGAGAAGGGAATTGCATTCATTCAGAAAGATATAAAATCACTCTCACCGCATCCAAGGTACTTTGCTCTAGGTAAAATTGATTTAGGAAATACAACTCAGATTGACGGTCAATTCAGGTCAACAGGAGCATGCTCAATTACATTATGGGATTTGGATTCTGGGCTATTTCCGGTAAAAATTGCCAGCACACCGCTAATCACTGCTGTGGGTGAGGCCATAGATAAAAAAGAGGCGCAGAAGATCGTTGCAGAGAAGAGTGCGACGAAAGCCGGTAAAATGATCTTGATGCGTATTAGAGCGGCTATGCTGTTTGGAGCAGATAGTAAGTATAATGCAAAGCTCACACTGGAAGAGCAGATTGCATTCGGGCAGAGAATAGATGTTGATGAGTCCGCACTGTATGGTTTGGAAGCAGGGAATACACAGGAACTTTTTGCTAAAGCGGTGCAGGAAAATGCAGAGATGAACTACGCGCAAGCAGTCGAAATTCTCTTTCGTTTGGCACGTGAAGATTATGCGCCGGCGATGACAATGCTTGGGGAGTTGTATTTTCTCGGCAATGGGGTAGCGAGAGATAAAGAAGAAGCGTGTAATTGGTATAAAAGAGCTATTGCCGCCGGCGATACCCATGCACTGTTTAAATTGGGAGTTCAATATCTTACTGGGTTGGGTGTGACGCTTGATCAGGTAGAAGGTATTAGGCTCTTAACCTTGGCTGCGGAAAAAGGCGATCTTGATGCGATCAATGAGCTGGCAGGAATATACTTCGAGGGCTTGGGAGTTCCTAAAGATTATGCAAAGGCATTGGAGTGGTATTATAAAGGGGTTGAGTTAAATTCTGACAAAGCAATGTTCGGAATAGGAAATGCGTATTTTTTTGGTAAAGGGGTAGAACAAGATTATGCAAAAGCCAGAGTATGGTATAACCGAGCGGCGCATCTGGGACTTCGTGAAGCATATTATAACCTGGGGCATATGAATGAGTATGGCTTGGGTCAGGATATCGATATGCAAAAAGCTCTTGAGTATTACCAGTTGGCTGCGGATAAGGGAATGGTTGATGCAATAACTCGGCTTGCAGCGATATTTATTAAAGATCCATATCGTAATTATGAAGAAGCTATGCGCTTATCCAAAAAAGCTGCGGCACTTCATGATGGTGAAGCAATGGTTGTGCTGGGAAATATTTATGAGAATGGTTACGGTGTAGAGAAAAATTATGCCGAGGCATTGAAATGGTACCTTAAAGCGGGAGATAAATCTAAGGCTGAGGGGTATCATAACGCAGGGTTGATTTATTACTTTGGACGTGCGGGAGAACCTGATATACAAAAGGCTGTTGAGTATTTTGCACTTGCTGCGGAGCAGGGTTTCGCTTTTTCAAAGTATTTTCTGGGGTCGGCATATATTGAAGGAGAAGGTGTTGATAAAGATATCAGCAAAGGTTTTGCCTTGATTGAGTCTGCGGCAGAAGGTGGTATTGTCAATGCACAGAGTGATTTGGGGTATATATATAGTGAAGGTGTTTTGGGAGAAGTAGATTTCAGCAAAGCTCTTAAATGGTACAAATTAGCTGCGGATAATAATAATCCTGTTGCCATGTATAATTTGGCAATGATGTATTATGAGGGGATGGGAACAGATGTTGATAAAGAAATGGCTGTTGACTTATTTAAAAAAGCTAGTGCTGCTGGGGAACTACAAGCAACTGCGCAACTTGGAAATATATACTTAGAAGGTGACGGGGTAGAGAGAGATATTGCGAAGGCAATTGAGTATTATAAAGTATCAGCAGAGAGAGACTTTGTATATTCATATAACCGTCTTGGCTTAATTTATCGGGATGATGAATATGGTATGGAAGATCCATTCAAGGCTGCGGGTTATTTCAGGAAAGCTGCTGAGCTTGGTAGTGTTGACGGTATGTACTGGCTGGCATTAATGTATGAAAAAGGAATGGGAATATCGCGAGATCCAGTTAAAGCTCTTGAGTGGTTTAGAAAAGCTGCTGAAGGTGGCGATAAGTATGCTCAATGGCGTATGGGCGCTATATATGAGCATGGTGATTTGGGTGTGGTATTTGATTATAAGACAGCAGTTGAGTGGTATAAACTTGCTGCAGCGCAAGGTCATGAAAGATCGATAAAGAAGGTAGATGAGTTACGCTATGCGTATTGATTAGAGAATTAGTGTTTTCTCTCTGGTCATTGTGCAAGGATAATGGTTTTATATTGATTGAAAGTTGGCGTTTTACAAGAGATATGGTGTTTGATACTATGATTGGTAGGCTGATGTTGAAGGTTCATCTAAAAATATACATGTTATTGTTGATAGTTGCGTTAGTTGTGAGTATTGGGGGAAGACTCTCCGCCGCTGAAGGCACGACGACAGTAACCGTTGTTGGGAGTTCGTGGTTGAATGGGCTTACAACAGAGGCCGCGCTTATTCTTGCTAAAAGCGAAGCAAAGAGAAGAGCTCTTGAGCGGGCAGGGAAGAATTATATCTCAAGTTCTACAGAGACTAGGAATATGCTGCTCGTCTCTGATGTTGTCATGACCAGGAGTATTGGGGTTCTTACAAATGTTAAATGGGGTGAGAGTTGGATTAAAGATGGCAAAATATTTGTTGAGATGACCGCAGACATTCTTACAGAAAATCTTAATGCTGATTTTATGGCGATTGAAAAGACTTTGCGTGAGGTTGGGATGCCACGAGTCGGCATATTGCTTCTTGCTGAAATTGGAGGGACTGGTAATACTGAGCTGCCGAATGTAAAGCCATATACTTTTTTTCGTGAAGCGTTTCTGGGTGGTCTACAATTGTACTTTATGAAGATTACACCTGAGATGGATATTAAGTATCTTTCTGAGGACAGAAAGTATGATGGGGGGAGCCTTGCTAGGCTGTTTAATGCTTCTGCACGGGATAAGGCTGGAGAGAGCAGCAGGTTGGAAATTGAGTTGAAGTCTGGTGCTGAAAATGATTCTGAATTGAAGGCTATCATTGCTGCGGGAAACGAATATGGAGTTGATATAATTGTCGTCGGTAGTTTGAGGATTGTTATCGAGAAAAGAAAGCTCAGTGGTGTGGATACGGTGTCGTATACTTTTGCACCACATGTTGAGGTAATACAGACCTCAAACAATAAAACTCTGGCTGTAATTGAAGAGTCGTTCACTACCGAGCCTTTACCAGTGCAGGGTGAGTATGATGAAATTATGAAGTCAATAAAAAGAATTGGCTTACGCATCGGAAGAGCCCTTATGGGGCAGATGCTGGTTCATTGGAGCAATAATAGCTACAGTATGCATATTGTCTTGAAGGAAGCTGATTATGAGAAAGTCGGTAAGCTGGAGAGTGCTTTAAGTAAAGCCGGCGGTGAGCAGAGATTTGTTCTGCGGTCTATGAGTTCAGGGATCGCACATATTGATTTTTATTCTGATATGACACGAGATGAACTCCAAAAATATTTATCGGAGCAAGCTGAAGTTGATATAGATATTGAGAGTATCCTTGAGGGGGAGACTATAATTAAGCTCGATGATGGTTGGTTTTAGTATATTTAAATAATATGGAGAAGAGAATGAAAAGGTTGTTTGGATTATTTGTTGTTATTGCATTAACTGTGGTTATAAATTCTTATGCTTCGGAGATCAAGAGGATAGATGAAGCGAAGAAACCTGAGATTTGGATGAATAGTGATATCAAAGCTGTAATGCAGGCAGAGAGAGTGGCACGTGCTGACGCAATGCGAAAGATGATTGAGAAATTGTATGGGGTTAAAGTCAGTGCGGATCAGACTGTATATGACATGATAAGGGAAAATTCAAATGTCAAGGCAGAAATGGATCACATTCTAACGGGGATGAGAGAGAAAGAGTGGCACTATTATCCAGAAGGAATATGCCAGGTTGAGCTTGAGATAACCTGGAAAGAAGTACTGAAGAAGATCAAGAAGACTGTCAGTGCAAATTGTGATGGGTGTGAAGCATATTTGGAGAAATCAGTTAAGATTACTGAAGAGACAAGTAGTAAGAAAATTGTAGTTTGGGGAAGTGGCGCTATTGCAGGGACAGAAGGTGTTCAAGAGATTCAGGCATTGCGAGCAGCTGAAATTGATGCATATAAGAAGATGGCACAAAGAATTCTCGGAGTTAAAATAAATTCTGAAACTACGGTGAAAGATATGGTCGTTAAGTCAGATAAAATCAGAAACTGTGTTGAAGGTGTTATCAAGGGAGCAACTCTGTATGACTATACATTTGAACCGCGAAGGGTAACCGTAAAGTGTAGAGTCAAGATGAAGAAGCTGGTGGTTGATCTATCGGAATCACTGAGTGCGGAAAAAGATACATATGGAGTTGTAACTTATGACGCAGTGATGGACTTTAAGGCGAAAACAAAGGTCGATGAGTTTATAGAGACTGGGGTTGGACTTATTAGTGATATCTCAGATAATGACGAAACCCAGGATGAAGAACACGAGGTAATTAGCAACCTGGAGATTGTGATTACTGAGGAAGGTGGCGTTGTTATTGAATAATATAAGCTTTCTACGGCAGTTGGATATTGAAATAGATGGGATGTCTTATGTTTTCAGTCAATAAATATCTTATATTCATAGTGCTGGGTATTTTAGCAATTCCGGTTTGGGCAGAGGAAATTGATTTTAGTAGCGATAGCTTGCTTAGTGATACATATTCCGGGTTAGATGAAGCCAGTGTTTCAGCAAAGCTCCAAGAAACTGCTATAAGCAATAAAGCACATGAACGTAATGTTACGCTGGCATTATCTAATAATGTATGTGTAGTAAAAACTGTTCCCGAGAGATTTGTAAATAGCGTTGTGTCTTCTATACGAAGGGCTATTGTAGCTTCAGGCAGGTTCGAATTGGTAGAGCTCAAACATACTGTAGAAGATGAACTGGATAATGAAATTAAACGCGTTGTAAAACATGGCATCACTGGTAAAAACGCTGCAAAGCTTGGTAGAGTACGAGGAGCTAAATATTTGCTTGTGCTTTCGCTTGATGATTATGTTGTAAAAGAAAACAAACTGCTCATGAAGCAAAGGGGTAAAGAACATATTCGAGAGTTAAAAGCAGTATTGGGTATTGAATTGATTGATACTTCAACCAGAACGGTTGTATTCAGTGATACTGTATCATCTCGGGTATTGTTTGAGATTTTGAAGACTCAGAAACAAACTTTGCCAGAAGTAGTTATTCAGGATCAGTCAACTTCAACCAAGCTTAATATAAGTATAAAGAGTCATAATAACGATATTGATGGAAATATCGTAGTTGAGAAAAACTTTAATGCGGAAAATGCTAATAATCCGGTAGCTGCAGACTATTCTACTTCGCAAACCAGTGAATCTATAATTGAGCTTGCTGATAAGCTGGCGCAAAAAGTTGTTGAAAAACTTGAATATGATCTCTTTGAAATACAGGTAATAAAAATTATATCTGGTGAAAGCTTTAGGATAAATGCTGGTAGAAATATGGGCTTAAGGCCAGGTGATATACTTGAAAAAGCTGATAATAGTGATTTGGCAAATGATTGTAGAGCTGTTGTTATTAAGGTTGAACGAGTAGAGAATAACAGCGCTGTTTGCCGAATAGAGGTAAAGGAAAATATGCCGTATGTTACTGTTGGTGAGGTCTTGATGCGAAAGGAAAGTAGGCCGTTAACCCCTTTTCGAAATAGTATAGATGGTATAAAAGTAGATTAATACATTAGCATATGATAAATAGATAGAATGGAGTTAATGATGACAAAATACTGCGTCGCTTTGATAGGTTTATTATTGCTAGCGGGATGTAGTGATAGTTCTGTGAAACAATCTGAGGATAAGTATGTGCTTTCAGATAATACTGATAGCACAGTAACTAGGACTAGTGAAAAAATTGAAGTTACTCGAACATCAACTATTGAAGAAGATATGGGAGTTATTATAGACTAGTTTGTTATATAGTATGTTCGTGATATATCGCAATACAGAATAGAGAATATGTGAGGTGCTTTGACGTTGGTTGACCTCCTCCGCCAATTTTTCGAGGTATTCGATATGTTGATCCAACTCCGAAAAGATAAGGGCGGGATTGGGTATTGGTATAGAGGTTGCTCAGTAGGAGTTGTCCTTCGCTAGTCGGTGTGTTACAGTGGAGTAAGGCCCTTGTGAAGCTTTCCGCTTTTGGGCTGCTGTTATTGGTGAGGGTTGAGCCGTGGGGCTGGTGATAAATTGTGTGATTCATAGACATCATTTCAATAAAATTGAATAATATATTGATAAAGGAGTTGCTATGGACAATACTATTAAATCACGATTGAAATGGGTCAAAATGTATTTTGAAACTCAAAACTCAGGACTTGTTTGTAATCGTTGTGGAATTTCCAGACCGACTCTTAGAAAATGGGTAAATAGATATCAATCAAATGGTGTTAAAGGGCTTTGCACCTTGAGCAGAAAACTTCACTATTCTCCTGCGACTAAGGTAACTGAAAATGTAGAAAGTTAATATTAGCACTAAGAGATTCAAGAAATATCGGGGCGAGGAGAATTCAGAGCGAACTATTAAGGTTGCATAGTATTAAGCTCTCTTTAGCAACAATTCACAAAGTTTTAGTTAGAAATAATGTTTCTCCATTGAAGCGATATACGAGAAAGAAAAAATTTAATCGATATGCCTTGAAAATTCCTGGAGCTAGAGTTCAAATGGATACAATGAAACTTGCTCCAAATTTTTATCAATATACTGCTATAGATGATTGTACTCGCTACAGAGTCTTAAGAGTCTATTCTCGTAGAACAGCTGCCAATACTCTTGACTTTATTGAAAAAGTAGTTGAAGAGATGTGTTTTCCAATTCAAAGAATTCAGACTGATAGAGGACGAGAATTTCTTGCTTATAAAGTTCAAGACCTGCTGTTGGATTGGGGGATTAAACTTAGACCTATTCGCCCTGCATCACCTCATCTTAATGGTAAAGTAGAAAGATCTCAAAAAACTGATATTGAAGAATTCTATTCAACCATTGATTTAACAAAATACAGCATAGAAAGTCTTGATCTACCCTTAGCAGAATGGCAGCATTACTACAATTGGGAGCGTCCCCACAGCAGTCTAAACGGTAAAACTCCAGTTGAAAAGTACATTGAATTGATGTATGAGACTCCTTTGCAAGAAGAAGTCTCAATCAAATTTAATACAGAAATAGAATATCGCAGAAATAGCATTTTGTTAAAAAAACATGCATTAAAAAAGTGAAATGATGTCTATGAATCATACAAGTAAATACCCTGAGTGATTGCGCTCCTTGATTGCATTCTTTAAGGCTGTGCATGCAAGTTCAGAATTTACATTAGTACTCACTGACCAGCCAATGATTTTTCGTGAATACAAGTCCATGACTACTGCAAGATAAATCCAGCCTTCAGCTGTTCTAATGTAAGTAATATCTCCTGTCCATTTAAGATTCTTAAGCGGTGTTTTAAAGCTTCTATTCAATTTGTTCTTAGGAAATTCAAATACATTTGATTTATCCAGCTTAGGGTATCTGTGTCGTCTTCTAATACAAGCAAATAGCCTATTTTTATGCACTATCTTACGAACAGTTTCATGTTAGCAAGGAAACTCAGGTAGCTCTGCTTTGAAATCTTCATAAACCTTTCTGTACCCATATATAGCCTTAGAACGCTTATGAAATACCTTGCATGAAAGGCAATAGACTTTCTCTTTTCCTCACAAGAAGAAGGTTTTCTGTTCAAATACTTATAATATCCACTCCTGCTTACTTTGAGAACCATGCACATACTCATAATTGGATATTCTGCTCTATGAGTATGAATCCAAGCGAACTTCACAGGCTCTCTTTTGCAAAGAACGCTGTCGCTTTTTTTAAGATTTCATTTTCTTCCTTTAATCTTAACACCTCTTTACGAAGACGTCTATTCTCATCAGCTGCATCAGGAATATCAGGTAAAGATTCAACTCCTATAACATCTGTTTTCTTTACCTTATTAACCCATTGCCTGAGAGTAGTCTTGGGGATGCTCACTTGCCTAGCTGCTTCAGAAATTGAATACCCATTTTTAGTTACCAGTTTTACTGCTTATTCCTTAAATTCCTGTGAATAACGTCTTAAGTTTGCCATGATAGTTTTCTCCTGAAATGATTATAACAATTAGTCATTCAGGTGTCTACTATTTCTAGGTCACTGCACTGTTATCAATATTATTATATGTGATTCATAGACTCAATGGGTTTAAAAATCTTCCCATATTGGAAGTCAGTCTAGAATCACACATTTATAGTTATTTTAAAAAAGATAATAACGCTGAGTAAGTGGTAAAGATTTACTCGGTTCACATTCAATGACTACTCCATCAGCTTTCACTTGATAGGTCTTTGGATCGACTTCAATACGAGGAGTCGCACAGTTGTGAATCATTTCTTTTTTGCCAATATTACGACATCCACAGACAGCCAAAACCATTTTTTCGAGTCCAAGCTTTTCTTTAATATTATCCTTATGAGCTTCTTTGGAAACAAATGTTACACAACTGTTAGAGCGAGCTTTTCCATATGCCCCCCACATTTTGCGGTTAAGTACCGGCTGTGGAGTTGGAATTGATGCATTGGCATCCCCCATTTTAGCAGCAATTATAAATCCTCCTTTAATTACGATATCTGTTTTCACACCAAAAAATTGTGGCTTCCATACGACTAGGTCTGCAATTTTACCAGCTTCTATAGAACCAACATGCTTGGAAACACCATGTGCGATTGCTGGATTAATTGTATATTTTGCAACGTAACGTTTTGCTCGAAAATTATCGTTATCTTCGCCAGATGCTTCTGGTAGTTGACCTCGCTGTTTTTTCATTTTATCCGCTGTTTGCCATGCTCGGGTAATAACTTCGGCTGGACGCCCCATTGCTTGAGAATCAGAATTAAGTATTGATATAGCTCCCATGTCATGCAAAACATCTTCTGCAGCAATTGTGCCATAACGGATACGTGACTCAGCAAATGCTACATCTTCTTTAAGCTTTGGGTCAAGGTGATGACAGACAATAATCATATCAAGATGTTCGTCAATAGTATTTTTCGTAAATGGCATGGTTGGACTGGTAGATGAAGGAAGAACGTTAGGCAATCCTGCTGCTTTAATAATATCTGGAGCGTGCCCGCCACCAGCTCCTTCTGTATGGTATGTGTGTATAGTCCTGCCTGCTATCGCATCCCTTGTGCTTTCAAAGAAACCTGCTTCATTTAGTGTGTCAGTATGAATCGTGATTTGAACATCATAATCATCCGCAACTTTTAGACTAGTATTGATTGTTGAAGGGGTCGTTCCCCAGTCTTCATGCAGTTTGAGCCCCATTGCTCCAGCTTTTATTTGTTCAATCAGAGGTGCTTTGCTGGTGCAGTTGGCTTTGCCAAAAAATCCGAAATTCATGGGGAACTCTTCAACAGCTTGTAGCATTCTGTGGATATTAAATTTGCCTGGGGTGCAGGTCGTTGCTAGTGTACCCTCAGCTGGTCCATCTCCACCACCTATCATGGTGGTTATGCCTGAAAATAGTGAGGTCTCTACCTGTTGGGGGCAAATATAGTGAACATGCGTATCAACTCCACCAGCTGTTACAATCATATTTTCTGCGCTAAGTACTTCAGTTCCAACACCAACGACCATGCCCGGGGTTACGCCTGACATTATATCTGGATTACCAGCTTTGCCTATACCAGCAATTTTGCCGTCTTTGATACCTATATCTGCTTTAATAATTCCCCAGTAGTCTAAAATTAATGCATTCGTCAGCAATAAATCAAGAGCTCCTTCTTCACTAGTAATTTCTGTATTTTGACCCATCCCGTCACGGATTGTCTTGCCGCCCCCGAATTTCATTTCATCGCCATATACAGTATAGTCTTTTTCAACTTCGATAAATAAATCTGTATCGGCTAGTCGAACTTTATCTCCGGTTGTTGGACCATACATGGAGCTATATTCTTCACCGGATATTTTTATGCTCATTACTGTCTCCTAAAAAAAGTTGATTCTATAATAATAAAATTATAATAATAAATTATGTGACTGCTTAAAACTCTGGTTTGAGTTTTAAAATCATATGATTAAAGAAATCCTTTTAACTTTGCTTTGTTTAGTGATGAGGCCAAGGTTGTATCGTTTATCTGAGCATCGCAAAGGTTGTTAATACCTTTGGCAATTTTATTTCCTGCCAAAGCAACAAGTTGTACTTTTTTCTTCTCACCGACTTCAATGCGAACTGAGGTACCAGACGCAATGTCCAATCGATAGCCATAAGCTTGTTCACGGTTAAATTTCAAGAATTTATTAACTTCAAAAAAGTGTATATGTGAACCTACTTGAATTGGTCGATCACCGCTATTAGTAATTTCAATTTCCTTTGTTGCTAATCCCTTATTGAGTTCTATTATTTTGTTATTTATTATTGTTTCACCTGGTATCATCTTAAACTCCTAAATTTGATATTAATATTAGACATTAAAAAATTTTATTAAGGATTAGCATATTGGCTCATGTACTGTAACAAGTTTCGTTCCGTCATCAAAGGTAGCCTCGATTTGAACCTCGGTAACCATTTCAGCAATTCCATCCATGACGTCAACCCGTGTGAGCATTTTGCGTCCTGCTTCAGTAACATCTTTGACTGTTTTTCCTTCTCTAGCGAGTTCCATTATTTCTGATGAAATGTATGCAATAGTTTCAACATAATTGAGTTTTATACCTTTTCCCAATCGTTCTTTTGCAAGTTTTCCAGCAGTATGTAGCATGAGTTTCTCAATTTCTCTTGGTGTTAACCGCATAACAATTCTCCTAAAATATTTACTACCAAAAATATATGTACGAAAATCAACAACAAGTCGAAAAATACATATTTGTGGCAAAATATAGCAAAATTAGTGCTTGCTGTCCTGAAAGTATATATATCAATTATCATGCCAGTGTATGATTTGATTTTATTATTTGATTAGATTATATGATTATAAATAGTGACGAAGGTGCTTTTAACTTTAAGCAAAAAAACTACAAAATATTTTATAGTATATCGTTACATTTTTACCATAACAAAGTAATGCTGATGTTTTCTTAATTTTTTTGAAAAATAAAATCTATTGTTTTGTTTGGGTTTTATTCTAGAAATTACACATTAATCACAACAATGTTGTAATGGTTTTATTACATATGTGTTTTGAATACTTACGGATATGTTTGTCTTTGATGATGGTTTTTAGTAAATTATGGATTTATTCTTTTATGCTTTTGTTTAATCAAAAGTATAAAAGTCGTTTCTTAGTATAATATACAAAAGTATATACATGTCATTATGAAGCTACATTAACACCTTGATATGTAAAGCAAGAGGGGTATAGTAAATCGAAGTGTTGCGCAAGAGTTGCGAGTCTATACTGTTCGTATTTAAGATTAGGTATTAAAGATGCACTCAAGTCCTAAGAGTAGTAATGTCCTGTCATTACTTCAGTAACTTATTAGATAGCAAGGGTGCATAATCATTCTTTGGCGAATAGAGCCAGTAAGGTTTTCTGAGATTTATAAATATAAAAGTAAGTGACACTGTTAATTATTGATTAGCTTGTAATGCATTAAAGAATGGGGTAGAATCTAGGTCGCCAAGTGAAGATATTTTACATCATAGTGACCGAGGAATTTTGTATTCAAGCGACTTATCCCATGCATTACTTGACAAATATAATATGAAGTGTAGTGGTCTGCCCCCTATAACTATACCACTTAGTTTACAATTATTTTGATATCATTGCAAGTATGTAGCAGCGTAGTTGCGGAGGAGTTGCAATGATAATCGACTTCTCTCTTGGCGGATATATCCCGTACTTCTGGTGCTGGTGGCTTATAACCAAGAGAGCTATGCGGTCTAATAGTATTATATTCTTTGCGCCAATCACTTATAACCACCTGCGCTTCCCGTAATGTATCAAATAACTCTTGATTTAATAACTCATCCCTGAAACGACTGTGAAAGCTTTCTACAAAACCATTTTTCCAAGGACTCCCTGGTTCTATATATAGTGGCTTAACATTAAGAGTATTTAACCACTTACGTAATTCCTCAGCAATAAACTCTGAACCATTATCTCTGCGAATATGATCCGACACACCTCTTTCTAAAAACAATTCATTGAGCGCATCAATCACATCATTTGATTTTAACTTGCGTTCAACTTTAAGTTCTAAGTTTTCCCTGCTGAACTCATCGATGATTGTTAATATCTTAATAACCCTACCATTTCTAGGTCACTGCAAACCTTCATTACGAAGCATTCCGGTTATCATACGATAGCCATAACGGCCATATTTACAGGCTAATTCAGTAATTCTCTTGGTAATTGATTCTTCATCATCTTTAACAATCAGTTTTCTACGTTGAGTAGATCCAGATTGACCAAGTACTTTGCATGCCTGCCTTTGCGACACCTTAAGTTTTTCCTGAACGTGATTTATAACCTTGCGTCGCTTCGCCGGGCTTAGAAGTTTCCCTCAGCTGCTTCCTTGAGAATTGCATTATCCAAAGAAAGGTTGGCGACAAGCTTTTTAAGCTGAGCATTTTCTTTCTCTAGCGCCTTAAGCTTCCTTGCCTTATCTGGACTCATCTTGCCATACTCTTTTTGCCATTTATAATAAGTATATTGAGTGATATTTAGTTTACGACATGCTTCTTGAAGACCTTGTCCTTGCCCTTTAAGCACTTCTACTTCCCTGAGAATTCTGATCGCTTGTTCTGTTGATGTCTTCTTACCCTTCATGATATTCCTTTCCTGAAAATAATACCAGCAATATTATACAATTTATCGGTATCGTTTCAGGGGGTTACTTCAGTGGTTGGTATAAAAGAAAGAACGCACTGGCTTGAACCAGTGCGTTCTATAGTTTGGTTGCCCCTCAGGGATTCGAACCCCGACTAAAGGAACCAGAATCCTCTGTCCTGCCGTTAGACTAAGGGGCAATATTCCAAATGTTTCACTATAGTACTGATAAGGTGCTGGTCTGTCAATATGTTACTAATAGAATTTTTAACAGTTTTTCAGAAATTTTCGTTGGGCGTGGGAGGGGCAGGCCTATTTGGAATAGACTACCGTGTAAGCTCGGTTTGTGGCCAGGTAATAGACGGTTTTGCGGTCGCTATGCTAGTGGGAAGATGAAATATAGCGAGCAATGGCTTATTTGTCGGAAGGCGGCGGCTGGGGTGGTTTATGGGGCTTTTAGAGGGGGGGGGAGTTAATACCTTCGAATAAGTCCCACGCGCTCCCCTAATACGCTTGCGAAAATCAGCTCTGTGTGGGCTGTGCACTGAGGTTGTAAGGGCGAGTAGTACAACTAAAAGGTGTTTGGGGAGATGACCCCAAACACCTTTTAGTTGTCGGTAGTGAAAAACAATGTCTTTCAAGTGTAGATTATTTATCTGCCTTGGCCTGTTCCTTGGCGTCGGCTTTCTTCAGTACTTCGGCTTCCTCTTCGCTATTGGTCTTGAGGGTGAGTACCCCCGGATTCTTGCCGATGAAGAATTGCAGCAGCACCGGCTTGTCGTATGCGAGATTCTTGTCGATACTCTTGAAGTCGGTGATATTCTCGACTATGTTCTGGTTTACCAGCTTGATGAGGATACCGGCGGCTAGACCCTTGTCGAAGGCTTCACTGCCGAAGGCGACCTTGCGGATTAGCACCCCGTTCATGCCTTTGTACGCTTCCTGTTCCTCAGGAGTAGCCTGGCTAAGAGGAACAACAGTAAGACCAAGCTTATAACTAGTATATTCAGAGGCGGTGGGAGATTTGGCTTTCTGTTCCTCCTTTTCCTCCGGCATGCCCATCTTCTTAGGTTGCTTGGCTATGGTGATCTTGAGGTTTTTCTTGGCGCCGCCACGGAGGACGGTAATATCGACTGTTGTGCCGACTTTGGTGTGGGCTACCAGGTTCTGTAGCTGCTGGGCGGATTTGAGTGGGGTACCGTTGTAATCAAGCATGATATCACCCATCTGCATGCCGCCGTTGTAGGCTGGGGTGCCGGGGTAGGGCTGCATTACCAGTACGCCGGAATCGACACCGGAGATAGCCTCACCCATCTCGGGCGTGAAGTCGCGGATGGCGACACCGAGGTAACCACGGGTTACACTACCGGTATCTTCTAGCTCGGTAATGATCTCTTTGGCCATATTGATCGGAATGGAGAAACCGACCCCGTCTGAGCCGCCGGAAGCTGAGGAGATGGCTGAGTTGATGCCGATGACCTCGCCATCAAGGTTGAAGAGTGGGCCTCCAGAGTTACCCATATTGATGGTGGCGTCGGTCTGGAAGAAGTCCTTGTAGACGATCTCGCTCAGTCTGCCGCCGAGCTGGCTGCGGTTGGTGGCGGAGATAATACCGGCGGTTACGCTCTGCTCCAGCCCAAAAGGGGCGCCGATGGCGATAACGATATTCCCTACTCGCATCTTGGCTGAGTCGCCAAGAGGGGCGAACTTGAACTTCTGATTATCCGGATTGCTGATCTTGACTATAGCCAGGTCGGTTTTAGGGTCGGCTCCGACAATCTCTCCCTGGAGTTTGGTGCCGTCTTCAAGCACGACTTCAATCTCCGTAGCGTCATCAATGACATGATTATTGGTGATGATCGTACCCTTGGCATCAATAATTACACCGCTGCCCATACCCTGTGCTTTCTGGGAGTGGGGAGCGGAGTCATCCCCGCGGAACTGTTTGAAGAACTCCTTGAGTTGGTCGGGAGCGTTGGGCGGTAGCTGAGGCATACTCTCTTCAAGATTTACCTCCTTAACTGTACGTAAGGCAACTACTGTGGGCTTACTGACGGCAGCAATCTCGGCGTAAGCATTGGATAAGGCCTTTGCCACCTTGATATTCTCGCTCTCCTGAGCGTATAGCGGTGAACTAAGTAAAGCTACAAGTACAGCAAGTAGCGGTAGATACAGGTGTTTGATACTCCGGTTAAGCATTGATTCTCTCCTTGACTTGATAAGTATTAGCCGGTTGAAGCTTTTTTGTTTTTTTAAACGATTGTATGTGCTCGATCATTGACTATCATATACTATTAATCTTATCTCATTAGTAATTTTATGTCAAATAATTTATCATTTCCTTTTGTCTATTATCGGTTGTTTGGTAAATATTGTTAGTGGCGCTGAAGCGCTTCTATAGATACTCAGTTTGGGCGACAGAAAATAAAGAGAGCCTGAGGCAGTAGCTGCACCCAGGCTCCTTTTGGTTTGGTGTATTGTGGAATATCTCTGAAATCAGTCGTAGAGCAGACCCTTGATGTCAGCGTTGTCCATGTTGTCCTTATTGTAGAACTTGGCGCCAGTATCAACATCTGCTACAGACTCGCCCTTCTGAGCCTTGTAAGCGAGTTCAACAGCCTTGTAACCGATCTGGAATGGATCCTGAGTGATAGAACCGAGGAAGTAACCTTCACGTACGGCATTCTTCTGACCGGCACCAGCATCAAAACCGATAACAACCAGATCCTTGTAGTTATAACCGAGATCTTCACCATCGTTAGTAGCGGCGAGCAGACCCTTTACTGTAGCTTCGTTTGAGCAGAAGATACCGAGGATGTTGTCTGATTCAACCTTGTTGAGCTCCGCTGAAGCTGTAGCAGTAGAGTCTGTAGCTGAAGCAGAAGCAGGAACTACCATGTCGATAATAACTTTCTTGCCGCTCTGTGGGTTCTTTGGATCAACGTAAGCTGGGTTACCTTCAACTTTGATGTCAGCAGCAGTCAATGGAGTCTCGTTGACGATGAGGTCGATCATAGTGTCTCTGAAGCCCTTACCGCGACTGAGGAGAGACTCACCTGAAGCGTCCTGGTTCAGAACGACGATTGTAACCGGTTTATCATCGGTAGCGGCTGCAATCTTGTCCTTGATCTGGTTGAACATCATCTTGGCACCGAGGCCGGCTGCGTTGAAGTTGTTAGTTGAAGCATTGGCGTAGATAGAACCCTTTGGAGCATTTGGCACACCTGAGTCGAAACCGATTACTGGAATTTTGTCGTCCAGGCACTGCTGGAGCTGGTCGATAACCGCTGTAGTGTCCAGTGCGGCAAGAGCGATGGCTACAGGATTTTTGGCCATGGCGTTGTTGAGCATCTCAACCTGGATCTGAACGTCACTCTCAGATGGAGGTCCTTCGAAGGTGATTTCTGCACCGTAATCTTTTGCCGCCTTCTGAGCACCAAGCTTTACCTGCTGCCAGAAGTCGTGCTGCTCACCCTTGGATACGACAGCGATATATGGCTCATCCGCTGATAGATCTGGGGTTACTGCAAAGGTTAGTGCTAGCACTGCGCCCAATACAATTGAAAGACTTTTTCTTAGATTCATAATTTGCTTCCCTATTATCAAAATGATACGAAACTTACCCTGCCCAAACGGGCCACACAAACGTATAAATTATGTATTATTATAATTAGTATAACTTCTCTTTGCTAATTTGAATACTATTTAACTACGGTAACGCTTTAGTTAGGTCGTGGCTTACTCTTTATCGTTGCGGTGTTCCTGCTCGAACTGGCGTTGTGACTCTAGCTCACGCGCTTTGGCTTCAGCTTTATCGCGCTTCTCCTGTTCCTTGAGTTCGGCGTAGGCTTTGTTCAGTTCGGCCTTGAGTCTGGCGATCTCGGCAGCTGGCGCGCCCTCGGCCTTGCGTTTCATGATACGCTGGCTCTCTCTGAGCTTGAACTCTGCGGCTTTACCCAGTACTCGGACAGTAGAGGCTCTCTTGTTACGGTAGACGTCGAGGAGAACCGCAAGGATTACAACAACACCAGTGAAGAATGTCTGCCAGTGTGACTGCAGATCCATAAGCGGCAGACCCGTACGCAGTACACTCATGATATAGACACCGATCATGGTACCGAAGATAGTACCGGAACCACCAGCGAGTGAAGTACCACCAATAACCGCACCGGCAATCGCATAGAGTTCGAAACCTGCACCCTGAGCCGGCATTACTGTAGTGTAAACAGCAGCAAAGGCAATACCACCGATACCTGCACTGAAACCGCTGATAACATAGGCCATCATCTCCCATTTCTTGACGTTGATACCGGAGAGGCGGGCTGCTTCCTTGTTACTACCGATAGCGAAGATATACCGTCCGAGCTTGGTCTTGGTCAGGACAATATAGGCAATTATCGCCATGCCGAAGAGAATGATCGCACCCGTGGGTATCGGCGTTCTATTCTCTGATATAAATTTGAATAAGTCTTTGAACCAGCCGTCAGGTGAGGAACGGGTGGGGAAGGTGGCACTACGTACGTTGGAGACGATGGAACCGACACCCAGCGAGATCATCATGGTACCCATGGTGGCGATGAACGGCGGTAGCGAGAGGCGGGAGATCAATATACCATTGAAGAGCCCGAAGATTGTTGCTACAACTATAATCAGCAGCAGCGCTGCCCAGATCGGCCAGCCCCAGGTCTTATAGGCTGTACCTCCGGTTATCGCGGCACACATCATTACCGTACCTACCGAGAGGTCTATACCTCCGGTAATAATTACAAAGGTCATGCCGATAGCCATAAAGCCGATGTAATATGATGAATCTAGAATATTTACAAGTGTTCTGTAGCTTCTGAAATTATTACCGAATATGGAAAAGAAGACTATAATCAGAACCAGGGCGGCAGGAGCTAAGAATTTCTGCCAGTCTATACTGCCCTGTGATATGTCGAAATTTACGTCACTGTTTGCGCTCATTTATTTCCCCTTAATGTAGCTAGGTGCATAATCTTTTCCTGACTAGCATCCTCGATGTTCAATTCTCCAGTTATACGACCTTCACACATTACTATGATCCGGTCACTCATACGTAGAACCTCCGGTAATTCAGAGGAAATCATAATAATTGATTTGCCTTCTTTTACTAGCTCATTCATCAAGTGATAGATCTCACTCTTGGCACCGACATCGATACCCCGGGTAGGCTCGTCAAAGATAAGGATGTCACTGTTTCGGATAAGCCATTTGGCGATAACCACTTTCTGCTGATTGCCCCCGGAGAGGTTCTTGATCAGCTGGTTAATGGATGGTGTCTTGGTGTTGAGCTTTTCGACATACTCCTGCGCAACTTTGCGCGCCTTGCTGTAATTGACAAATATTGATTTTTCGAATTTTTCGTAGGCTGTCATTATCGAGTTATCAAGCACACTGAGGTTGATCGCCAGACCGTAGCGCTTTCTGTCCTCAGAGAGATAGCCCATGCCGTATTTTATCGCATCCATCGGGGTGAGGATCTCGACCGGCTTGCCGTTGATCCTGATATTGCCGCGTTCATACGGGTCTGCCCCGAATATAGCACGGGCGGTCTCGGTGCGGCCGGCTCCCATCAGCCCGGCAAAGCCGAGAATCTCGCTGCGCTTGAGTTTGAAGCTGACATCTTTGACCATCTTGCCCGCAGAGAGGTTCTCCACTTCCAGGACAATATCGGCATCCGGCTGGACATGTGACACGGTCTTGGGTTCTTCGTAGATTACCCGGCCGACCATCATGTGGATGATGTCTTCTTTGGTAAGATCCTTGGTGTTGCCATTGCCGGCATTGGCACCGTCACGCATGACCGTGATGCGGTCGGTAATCTCGCCGATCTCATCCATACGGTGAGAGATGTATACCATGGCAACGCCTTTTGACGCAAGGTCACGCATGATGGCGAAGAGTTCGTTGATCTCCTTGTCGGTCAGGGCGGCGGTCGGTTCGTCAAGGATGAGAATCTTCAGGTTGTGCGATACCGCCTTGGCGATCTCGACCATCTGCTGCTTGCCAACGGTGAGATTGGCGAGCTTCTCCTTAGGATTGATATCCATATTCAGATGTTTGAAGAGATCGGCAGCGCGCTGATTCTGAGCTTTGTCGTCGAGGAGGATCCCATTTGCAGCCATTGATTCCCGACCAATATAGATGTTCTGAGCGACCGTGAGGTGCTCCATCATATTGAGTTCCTGGTGGATGATACCGACACCCCAACGTAGCGCATCTTTGGGGTTGGTTGGATTGAAAAGTCTGCCATCGATCAACATTTCGCCCGAGTCTTTTTCATGGATGCCGGTAAGAATCTTCATCAAGGTTGACTTACCTGCACCGTTCTCACCGACCAACGCGTGTACCTCGCCTTCGCGTAGTTCGAAATTGACCTCTTTGAGTGCATGCACTCCGGCAAAACGTTTGTCAATGCTTTTCATAGAAAGGATTGTTTTATTCATAATACTTTTCTATCTGCCTAGCAATAAAAACAAAAATAACCAAATAAACATGTTGCTGAAATATATAATAAGCACACAAGGAAGTGCTGCTTGTTCAATGCTACCAGTCATGAAAACGCAGTTATGATCAGTAAACAAACAATGCAAGGCGCAGATAAGGACTTGTTCTGGTACCGCCGATAAGCTGTACCTCAATGGATCCTTGAACTCTGCAGGCCTAAAAAAAACTCTAGCTTGATGCTTGTGGTTGACGCGTGTATTTTGACTAATTTTCGGCGCAGAACGTAAATGTTGCTCAAACGCGCAGAATTAACTTGTCGCTGAAATGAAGTAATTATAACTTTACTATACTTCATAACCCTGTATTAGGCTATAGATAAAAACTGCAAATTTATGGATTAAAACGACATTATTTTGTTTTGCAGTCTAATATTGTAGCTCTAAAACACCCATATCTCTGGCTGCGTGGCCAAAGATTGTCAAACCTTGATAAATGCTATGGTGCTTGTTTGCCCTTGATAATACGTCTCTTAGCTGATCTCCTTTGTGTTTGATTTTAAAATTACTAAAAAATTTAAGCGTTGTTTGGAAATTATTCCAACCGCAACGTGCAATATGTATAAAAACCGCATTTGTTATTTTTCTGTAAATATTATGCAAGTAAAAATGCAATAATTACAGACTGCTCTGATTCTTCTTACGGTAGCGGTCAATGGCTACGGTAATAATCAGAATTGCCCCGACCAGAACCTTGGTGACGTTGGAGTCTATCGCCATTAGGTTGCAGCCGTTGTATACCGTCCAGACAAAGAGGGTGCCGACAAAGGCACCCAGCGGTGAGCCTTCTGCGCCAGAGAGGCTGGCTCCGCCAAGAACTGCCGCAGCAATTGCATCCAGTTCAAGCATTGAGCCGGAATTCGGATTGCCGCCCCAGGTGCGCATCGTGGTGATGACCCCGCCCAGCCCGGCAAGAAATCCGTCTATCGCGTATACTCCGTAGATGACCAGCCGGGTATTGATCCCAGAGAGCCGTGCCGCTTCTTCGTTGCTCCCGATGGCATAAATATACCTGCCAAAGGTGGTGTACTTGATAACAAAGGTGAAAATTAGCACCGTGGCCACAAGTATCAGAAACAAATTCGGTATGCCCAGTAAATCAGAGTTGGCAAAGTTACTAATACTCCTAGGGAGATTGTATATTGAGCGCCCTTCGCTTACCAACAGAGCAGTACCGCGGAGTATGATCATCATACCCAGAGTGGCAATGAATGGCGGCAATTTCAGATCAAAGATCAGTACGCCATTGGTCAACCCCAGAGTGCAGGAAAGCAGGAGTACGGTGATGATGGCTACGGTTACTGAATAATTGTAGCCGAGCTTGGTCGAGATCATCATCGCCATAACTACATTTGAGATTCCTACAATACTGCCGAGTGAGAGATCTATACCGCCGGTAATAATCGGAAATAGAACCCCGATCGCGATTACCCCGTTGATCACCATTTGATTGGAGAGATTGGTGATATTGGTCAGGGTGAAGAAGGTCGGGTTCTGAATGCTCAGTATGACCCAGAGGATGGCGGTGATGATCAGTACAACCACCTCGGTTGTAAAGATAGACGAACTCCTCTTGCTGATAATCCCTCTAGTTTGCATTGAGCTAGACTTCCTATTATAACTTCTATAAATTCTTATCGATTTCAAGGTTACTCAAATAATCGCTATAGTGCCGGTTTCAGGGCGTAGGTGAGTAGAGCCTCTTGCGTGAAATTCTCTGCGCCTCTTTGTGCTTCTGCTACAATTCTTCCGGCTGACATTACTAGAATCCGGTCACAGATTCCGAGTAACTCCGGCAGATACGAACTGACACAGAGTATGCCGCTGCCGTCGGTTGCCAGTCGGTTGATCAAGCGGTAAATCTCTTCTTTGGAACCGACATCAATACCGTTGGTCGGCTCATCAAGCAGAAATACCTTTGACTGGCGCGCCAGCCATTTGCTGAGTATACATTTCTGCTGGTTGCCTCCGGATAAATACAGTACTTTCTGGTGCATGTCCGGGGTCTTGATCTGGAGCCTGGAGATAAAATCCTGAGCCGTATTGCGCTCAAGAAGGGTATTGATTATCCCTCCCGTACTGTTCTGCTCGTAGACTGCCAGATTTATATTATCCCTTACCGATTGCTGCAGCGACAGGCCTTCGTGCCGTCTGTCCTGTGGTAGCAGACTCATGCCGCACTCAATACTCCGACGTGGATTGTTATAGTCGGCTCTGTGTCCGTCTAGGCTGATACGGCCGCTGGTTATCCGGTCGGCACCGAAGATGGCGCGCATCAGGGCGGATCTCCCTGAGCCGATAAGCCCGTAGATCCCGACGATCTCCGAGCGGCGCAAGGTCAGTGAGCAGTCTTGAATATTACCGTTGCTCAATTCTTCGGCCACAAGTATCTCCGTGCCTAGTTCGCGCTGGCAGTAGTGTTCGGAAGCCAGTTTGCGCCCGATCATCATATTGATAAGCTCACGCTCGCTGCACGTCGCCAGCTGTTTCTCGCCTATATTCTGTCCGTCACGCAGAACGGTGACGTTATCACAGATTTCAAATATCTCTTCCAGTCGGTGCGAGATATAAATAATAGCTATGCCGCGCTCCTTGAGCAGATGAATAGAGCGGAATAACTGTGCCACCTCCTGCTCGGCGAGTATGGCGGTAGGTTCATCAAAGATGACCACCCGGGTATTGCGGGCTATAGCCCGAGCTATTGCGACCAGGCAGCGCTGCGAGGGGCTGAGTTCGCTTACTCTGGTTCTGGGATCAATAATGCCTGTATAGCCCAGTTCTTCCAGTAGCTCGTCGGTCTGGCGGTAAATCTGGCGGTAATTTATGATCCCCAAAAAGTTAGGTATTCTGCCGAGCCAGATATTCTCGGCGACGCTCAGGTGCATTGCCACCATCGCGGTCTGGTAGACGCAGGTGATGCCGAGATCTTCACTGAGAATCGGGGTCATCCGTGAAATAATCCTGCCTGCCACCTTTATGTGGCCGCTGCTTGCTTCGGTGGCTCCGGTGAGAATACCGATCAAAGTGCTCTTGCCGGCTCCGTTCTCACCAATCAGTGCCTTTGCTTCACCGGCCTGGAGTTTCAGGCTGGCACCATTCAGGGCACTGACCCCGGGGTATTCTTTATGTATGTCAGTCAGTTCAATAAGCGCATTGTTCTGCTCAGTCATTTCTGTATACCTGTTGCCCCTTATTCCCGCTGGAGAACTGCTCTTGTTACTCTTTATCATGAAACGCTACGGGATCGATATACTCCTCAGCGAGGCCTTGTTCAATCATCTCCCGGGTAATACTGACTATGCCGGTATTGACAAACTTCGGGAGCGTCTCACCCTTGATTGCCTTGAGAGCATATTCGACACCCATATAACCCATCAGCCAGGGCTTCTGTACAATCATCGCATCGACAAATCCATTCTCCACCCCCCAGACCTCATTGGGGCCGGCATCGACGACGATTACGGCTAGTTTGTTGTTATTCGCGATATCTAGAGCGCGAACCATCTCATCACCAGTAGGCTGGTTGCTGGCAAATATGCCTTTTAGATCCTTATACCGGGTCAGGTAATCCTGAGCAATATTGATGGCGATACCTATCTTGCCCTGAGCGTCACGGAAATCTACTATCTCAATCTCTGGGTACTTCTCCTGTATGGTCTCATCAAAGCCTTTTTTGCGCAGTTCAAGTGAGCTGGCGCCGCTCAGAAAGGTGATGCAGGCAATCTTCCCTGCGGCTTTGCCGTATTTTTTCTTGAGTGCCGCCGCCATCTCTTCCGCTGCCAGTACGCCGATCTTCTCATTGTCAGAAGAGAGAAAGGAGACATATTTGTCGGTATTCGCCCCGCTGTCGATGAGGATCATCGGTATGCCGGCTGCAGCTGCCTTTTCAATGACCGGTACCAGCGGATCCGAGGCTGAAGGGGCGAGGACGATGGCATCGGGATTTCTGGATATAGCATTCTCCACCATGGCGATCTGCTTGGCGATATCGCTCTCGGCTACCGGTCCCTGTATCGAGAGATCGACTCCCAACTCCTCACCTGCAACCTTGGCTCCATCCATTACTATCTGCCAGTACTCAGACTCGCTAGACTTCATGATCGCGGCAATCCTGGGCTTAGCAGCGCAGACAGCTGTATTAATCCCGACTGCGTAGATAAGGAATAGAGCCAGTAAAGATTTTTTAATCATTCTTGGAGCTTCCTTCTGCCCGATTAAACCGAGGGAAATTACCTGAGCTAAGCTGCTTGATAATTTAGCAATAGCCATGCCAGCTAAAGAATAATCGCTGATAAAATTAAGATAAATTGTAATTTCTGTTAGGTTAATATGTTGGAACTGTTAAAGCTGTAGGGTAGTGTTGATAAATAATGTTTATAACTGTGAATCTGTGTAGTTTGTATACACTCTGGGTGCGAATGTGAGTAAAAAGTATACATGTTGTGTGTTGTTTGGGCAAATGTCTCGATATCGGTCGTAGGTAGAGGCCATTACAGTAGCTAAGGGTTGGAGTTCAAACTATTATTCGAGGTTTTTGTAGGATTTTTGCGGTTGGTAACGGTAAGAGGAAAATATTACTGGATTGCTGGTGAGTAATTGAGGGTCTGTAGTCATATAATGCAGCCTGGCAGTATTTATATTTTTTGTCGGCGACTCTTCTTGCATAGCTGAGTGATCTAGTGTATAGTAATTATACACTCGGATTTTTGTGAGTAGTTTTTATACAGTGTGTGTAAGTCGAGTTGGAAGTTGGCATTTTTAATGTTTTAGAAGGTATATGTGGTCTGCAAGTATGAATAGAATATTGGTGGTAGATGATAACTTTAAAATATATAAGAGTCTGGAGCTGAATCTGAAGAAGGAGGGTTTTGTCAGTACGGCGGCGAGTAACTCGGAGGAGGCTCTAGCAGCGGTACGCGGTGAGCGTCCGGATATTATTCTGCTGGATCTGGCGCTGCGGGAGGAGAGCGGGCTGGATCTGCTTGAGGAGATCAAGAAGGTTGATGCGACTATTCCGATAATAATGATAACCGGTTATGGTACGCTTGAGTCGGCGGTCAAGGCGATCAAGCTCGGTGCATTTGACTTTCTGGAGAAACCCTTGCAGTTTGAAAAGCTGCTCAGTACGATCAATAATGCGTTGGAGATGAGCAAGCTCAAGAATGAGAACCGTGAACTCAAGGAGATTATCAGTGTCAAACGGGGGGGGCTGATAACTCAGAGTCAGAAGATGCTCGATATCTGTCAGAAGGCTTGCAAGCTGGCGGTGACCGATATCCCGATATTGATTACCGGAGAGAGTGGTACCGGTAAGGAGTTGATTGCGGATATGATTCATGAGAATTCCAACCGCAAGGAGCGATCTTTGATCAAGCTCAATTGCTCGGCTCTGCCCGAGCACCTCTTGGACAGTGAACTCTTCGGGCATGAGAAGGGAGCCTTTACCGGTGCGGTAAACGCGCATACCGGGGTATTTGAGCAGGCATGTGGGGGCTCTCTGCATCTTGATGAGATCGGGGATATGGCGCTCTCGACTCAGGCCAAGATACTCCGTGCGATTCAGTACGGTGAGATTCGGCGTATCGGCGGTACGGCTCAAGTCGAGGTCGATGTTCGCTTTATCGCCTCTACCAATAAGGATCTCAACCTGTTGATTGAAGAAGGGCTATTTCGGGAGGATTTGATGTATCGGCTCAATGCTTCGACAATTCATCTGCCTCCGCTGCGTGAACGTAAAGAAGATATTCCGGTACTGGCGGCGACCTTTATCCGGGAGTTTCAGGGAGAAGGCGAGAGCCGGAGCCTCTCGCCGCTGGCGCTGGAGAAGATGCAGGAGTATGACTGGGACGGGAATGTCAGGGAACTACGGAACTTGATCCGGGTGACCCTGGCACTCAGTGATAAAGAGGTGATAGAGGCTGAGCAGTTGAACCTGCCGCAGCGGGTGAGTATCGCGACAAATACGCTGATCAGTGGTAATCTTCGTTCTTCTGAACGTCTTCTGATTCTCGATGCTCTCCAGTCCACCGGGAATAACCGCTCGGCGGCGGCGCAGCAGTTGGGGATAAGCCGGAAGACCCTGTATAATAAGATTGAAAAGTATGGGATAAAATAAATGCCAGGCAAACCTCTGCTCTATACTAAATCACTGACCCATTACATCAAGGATGTAATCGCTATAGATCGGATTAACTTTGAACTGTATGCGGGTGAGATTCATGCGTTGATCGGTAATCACGGTGAGGGCAAAACCCTGTTCTGCCAGTTGATTTCGCGTAATATTGAGAATGATCACGGGGTGATTTATATTGAGAAGAAGAACCGGCAGGAGTCACTGGAGGTGGTGTGGAAGAGTCCGGCGATATATGAGCAGCTTACCGTTGGGGAGAATCTGGTACTCGGTACGCAACAGGGTTGGGGCAGAATCTTTACTACCGAAGCGAGTATGCTCCGCAAGGCCGAGGCCTGGCTCAAGGCGGTGGATATCGATCTGCCGGTCTATGACCGGGCGTATACCTTGAGTGTCAGTGACAAGGTGGTGCTGAGTATTCTGCGCCGACTTTATCGGAATCCTCGGGTGCTGATTCTGGATCAGGCATTGGAGAATCTGGCGCCACGGGTTCTCAAGAAGCTGACTGGACTGCTCCGCGAGCATGCAGATAAAGGGAACGCCATTCTCTGGGTTACGCACAAGCTCGACGTGGTGAGTTGGCTGGCAGATAGGCTGAGCATCTTCCGGCAGGGAAAGATCATCTTTACCGAGGTTACGACCGGGTTGGTGCGGAACAATCTGATCGAACTCTGTTACGCGCATCTCTCGGATGATGAGGATTCAAGCGTAATGAAGGAGACCTCGTTTCATGATATGCTTTATTATATGGACGCGATGCTGCAGAAACTGCCTCTGCCGATTCTGATGATCGATAAGAATGATTATGTGGTTTATTCCAATCTGGTTGCCAAGAACTTCTTGCATGAGCAGTTCCGGGATAAGCTCAGCCTTTATACGGTCTTTGCTCGGTTGGGATTGACCAGGTTTGGGGAACTCTTGCGCGAGCATAGCGCGGGCGGAGAGAGCATCAATGCGGTGCATCCGGTAAACCTTTTCGGTACGGCGTATGTCTTCAATATTCGGATCCAGTATATTAGTGATGATTCGCCTGAAGGCGGTAGAATTATTATTCTGGAAGATGTGACCTCGGAGGAGGGTATCCGTGAACAAGCCAATCTCTCGGCCAATCTCTCGGCTCTGGGGCTTTTGGCGGCAGGGGTCTCGCATGAGATTAATAATCCGCTCGGTATAATTGAGAATTATGCCAGTTATCTTGCTTCGGAGGTGGTGGGCGCGGATCCGACCCAAGCGATCAAACAGATCCGGGAAGAGGTGCAGGAGATCCACCGTATAACCAATAATTTGAAGGCTTTCTCCGGGCGGGACGGGGTGGAGAGCGAGGTCTTTGATATCTGTGAATCGGTGAGTCATCTGGTAAACTTGCTCCGGTTTGAGGCGGATAAGCGCCGGGTCAGTATCCACTGGAATGAACCGGGACGGGAGATGCTGATAAATGCCTCCCGGGCGGAGATCCGGCAGGTTCTGCTTAATCTGGTGAATAACAGCTTTGAGGCACTCTCCGAGAACGGGGTTATCAGTGTGATCCTGAGCAGTACCGAGGATACGGTGGTGCTGGCTATCGAGGATAACGGGAGCGGTATCCCCTTTGATAATCCGGCTGACGTCTTCCTGCCGTTCAATTCATCCAAGAAGTCTACCGGGAGTAATCATGGTCTTGGCCTGTCTATTGTCTATAATTTAGTGCAGCGGCATAATGGGAGGATTAATGTTGAGAATATTGAACCGTGCGGCTGTAGGTTTACCGTGACCTTTCCGCGGTATGACGCGGCGCCGAATCTGCAGCAGGAGCAGTAAACCGAGCTTAAAGGAAGATTATAGTTGGAGAATTTTTCCGGCTGGGACGTTAGCTGCGTAAGCGGCTACAGATGGCGTCTTTGAGCTGGATGAGGCCGTACTTGAAGCGCTGTGACCAGGGGAGACGTTTAGTCAGTTGGCGTTGGAGGAGCCGGGTACGCTCGCAGAAGAGCTTATTGTGCTTACTGGTCAGCTGGGTCTGGTGCTGGCGGTATTTGAGGAGGATCTCCGGGAGGTTGCCGAAGGTGGCGTTATAGCGGAGCAGACAGCGTATCCAGAGTTCATAATCATCGCAGAAGGCTAGACGGTAACGCAGATGGTGCTGTTCGATAAAGGCGCGGCGTATAATTACGGTAGGATGTGCCAGCGGTAGAATACCACGGCGCATGTACTCGACAATTCCTGCATGGGTGGTCGGATTCTTCAGGATCAACTCTCTGGAACCAAAGAGTTCGATATAACTCCCGCTGATGTCGATCTGTGGGTTGGACTCCATATAAGCATACTGCCGCTCTAGGCGCTGGGGCAGGGCGATATCATCACTGTCCATCCGGGCGATATACTTGGAACTCGGGCTGCATTCCTGCAGGGCGAAGTTCAGAGTCTTGGCGATTTGGAGGTTGGCGGCGTTTTTGAAGACTCGCAGGCGCTGATCTCGTTTGGCCAGGAGCTGCAAAATCTGGAAAGAATCGTCGCTGGAGCAGTCGTCGACAGCTATTACCTCGATATCCTTGAAGGTTTGAGTAAGAATGGAATTGATGGCTGTTTCAAGGAAGGGGGCGGTGTTATATACCGGTATCAAGACCGATATTCTGCAGTTCTGAGGCATGCGCTATCCTGTTCAGTCCAGGTCGAAGGATGAGTGCAGGAAGAACAAGCCGTATTATGCTGATTACTTTAAGCTTGAGCCCCGGTTTGCGTATATTCGCGGGAGTACTTCCTGTACTGATTCGACCGGCAATATGTGAGTCCTTCCGGATTGGTTACTACGGAGTCTGGAAGGAATGAATATAGCCAATATGTTTCCAGTTTGTCTTACCAACAATATAATATTATTGATATTCCTCTCTTTGTCAATATACTTGTCGTTGGTAGCAGTTTCAGCACATACTTATAATTTAAGGAATAGAATAATGATTGATCTGCATACGCATACATTTCTCTCTGATGGAGAGCTCTGTCCGGCAGAGCATATTCGCTGGGCCGAGATCGCCGGGTATAAGGTTCTGGGGTTTGCCGATCATGTGGATCTGGCGACTATTCCGCTTACCCTGCCGATACTCATCGCGGCGGCGAAGAAGGAGAATGAACTCGGTAATTTGCGAGTTGTGGCCGGGGTCGAGTTGACGCACGTTCGTCCGGCGCACATAGCTGAAGGAACCGCGCTTGCCCGTTCGCTCGGAGCTGAGGTCGTTATCGTGCATGGAGAGACCATTGCCGAGGCGGTGCAGCCCGGAACCAATCGCGCAGCGATTGAGGCTGGTGTTGATATCCTGGCGCATCCGGGACTGATAACTCCGGAGGAGGTGGCGCTGGCGGCGGAACGGGGGGTACGACTGGAGATTACCGCCAAACCTGGGCACGCGCTCTGCAACGGACATGTGGCGGCATTGGCACTCAAATACGGAGCGGAACTGATCTTTGGCTCGGATTCGCACTCCCATTCACAGATGGTTGAAAAAGAGTATGCCTACAAGGTTATCGCTGGGGCGGGGCTGAGTAAAGAGTTTGCTAACGAGATGTTTGCTGGGGCGCAGCGGTTTGTTGATTCGCTCTGAGTGGAGCATAGGAACCGTGTTGCGGCGGTCTGTCATTAGGAGTAGGGGGAGGTGAGGTATGAGTTTGCCTGGATAGCTGCTGCTACTTTTGCTATAATTGTATTTTGAGTAATTATGCTTAATTAAGTTGAGCTGGGTTTAATAAATAGAAATGGAGAAGTAAGTTGATTCGTACAAGGTTTGCGCCGAGCCCTACTGGCAATGTTCATATTGGTAATATTCGTGTGGCAATATTCAACTGGCTCTATGCCCGGAGTGTGGGCGGAGAGTTTGTTATCCGGGTGGAGGATACCGATCTGCAGCGCTCTACGCCCGAAGCTATTGAGAAGATGTTCGGGGCGCTTAAGTGGCTCGGGTTGGAGTATGAAGGTGAGCCTTTTTACCAGACCGCTGCGGCTCAGACCCATAAAGAGGCGGCGGAGAAGCTCCTGGCGAGCGGCTTGGCGGTAAAGGCGGGAGAGGGTGAGCCGGTATATCTGCGGATCTGCAGCGAGCTCTTTGACCCGGCATTTGTCAGCGAGCCGCGGGAAGAGGCTGAGATCAAGTGGAAGGGTGGAGAACTGGTAGCCGACCGGGAGACGATACTCCATACTGTAACCTCGCCCAAGAGTGGTGAGACCTATAAAACGCCGGTTAACTGGGAGACACTCGCTGAGGCGCGACTGATACTTGAGGATGGCTCGGAGGTGGCGGCCGAGGAGGTGCGGAGCAAACTGGGTTCAGAGGTACTGCCGCTGGCTGCGCTCGCTGGGGGAACGGTTGTTGCCGTACGCTTCAAACGGCGTTATGTCTTCTTTGAGGATATGGTGCTTGGTAGGTGTGAGAAGCCGGTGGATTCGCTGCGGAATCTCGTTATAGTCCGTAGTGACGGTAGCCCGGTATTTCATATAGCTAATGTGATTGATGATGCGACTCAGGAGATTACCCATATCCTCCGCGGTAACGACCACGTGGAGAATACTTACCGGCATCTCTTCATTTATAAAGCTCTTGGGCTTACTCCTCCGGCCTACGGTCATTTCCCGATGATCGTCAATGCCAAGGGCAAGCCGTACTCCAAGCGTGACGGGGATGCGTACGTGGGTGATTTCAAGGAGAAGGGTTTTCTGCCGGAGGCGCTATTCAACTTTTTGGCGCTCTGCGGCTGGGCGCCGGGTGATGACCGGGAGATTATGACCAAGGAGGAGATGGCAGCGGTCTTTACCCTGGAACGGGTAAATGCTTCGCCGGCGCAGTTCGATCTCAAGAAGCTTGCTTGGATGAATCAGCAGTACCTTCAACAGTTGGAGTTTCCGGCTTTTGTCACTATGCTGCGCGTCGAGGCCGAGCGAGCAGGACTGGATATTCAGTCCCGGGGTGAGGAGTGGTTTGAGATCCTCGCTGGAACTCAGCGGGAGCGGATTACGCAGCTTGCAGATTTTTTCAGAAATACTGCGTATTTTTTCAGTGCGGAGTATGAGTATGATTCTAAGGCGGTCAAGAAGAATCTGCTCAAGAATGAGGGGCAGGGGCTACAGATGCTCAAGCGTTTAAGTGAATTTCTGGCAGGTATTGAAGAGTGGAAATCTGAGGTTATAGAGGTTGAGCTCAACCGCTTTGCCGAGGAGCATGAACTGATGATGGGGCTGGTGGCGCAGCCACTCAGGGTAGCCTGTACCGGCTCTACCGTTAGTCCTGGTATTGGTGAGACACTGTATTTGATCGGTAAGTCTGAGGTGTTGGCGCGAATTCAGCGAACCCTCGATACGATTAAAGTTGAGGTTGAGTGAAGTGGGAGGAAAATTGCTCTGCAATTTTCTATGTGGATTAGGATATTGGAAATCACTAACGTGATTTCCCTTGTGTGATAAGATTGATGATACAGCCGGTAGCTTTGCTACCGGCTGGTTTATTCCTATCATCAAAAGTATGAAAATCATTGCTGTAAACTATTATTCTTAGTTTTATTTGAAATAATCGCAGTGCGGAACGTAATTGATTACCAGAGGTAATGTCCGATAAGAATTATGGTGTATTGATTTACTTGGGCAATTAATGTAAAATTCTATGCGTAAAGCTGTTAGGCAGGATGATACAGAAAGGGCGGTAAAATATTTTTTCTGGATATAATTTTACTTAAAACCGATAATACGGTGAATGGATATAATTTATATTATTAGCATCTGCATGATAAGGACTTAGGTTGATGGTTGAAAATAAGCACTTCTCTCTTGTCGAAAGACCGGGAGCATTGGTGTTCTTTGCGTGGGTGGCTTTCTCCGCGGCGATATTCTTCGGTGCCTACTCGGTAAAGATTCTCTACAAATATCGGGCGGAGATTGAGGCCAAGAGCGCTATTGCCGGGCGTGAACGTGAACTGTCCTACCAGCTTGAACGTGCCTCGGTAAAGATCGAGGAGACGGCTGAGAGCATTGATTGGGCCTATTTCCAGATAGAACGCCTTAAGAAACAGAATGATGATATTCAGCAGAAGGCGACCAACCTCAGGAAACTGCTCTACGCCGCGGTAAAAAAGAATCAGCAGCAGGAGGTGGCAGAGGGCAAGGTTGAACGCGATCTGGTGCAGGCGGTTGAGCCGAAGTCAGGTAGATTAGCCGAGTCTGCATCGGAAGACGCTAGTGCGGTCGGGGTGGTTCTGCCGGAAGAGAAGTTGTTGCCCCAGCTAAGTAAGGAGGCTCTGGACGAGAAGGGTATTGTCGAACTGGTGCGCAATAGTGACACCCTGAACAGTGAGACCAGTAAGACAGTTGCTGAGGTGCTTACCTATAATCCTAGGAGTAAGAAGGTTTTTATAAGTATGGGGCGGAGTAATGGTGGAATCTCTGAGGGGAACCGCTTTGCGATCTGGAGGGAGGGTAAGCATGTTACCGATGTCCGGGTGGCGCAGGTGCATGCGGTGACGAGTACCTGTGAGGTGATCAGTCCGGTACTCGGCGGGTTGCACTCCGGGGATACGGCGGAATTGGTGCAGGCCTCGGCTTATTAATGTCTGAGCAGTTTTTGAGTGGTTATATTACAATAATAATGAGTGGTTATAACTGATGATATTATTTGATAGAATATTTGGGCTGTTCAGCAGGGATATGGGTATCGACCTTGGAACCTGCAATACCTTGGTCTTTGTCAAGGGTGAGGGTGTTGTGCTCTGCGAACCATCGGTGGTGGCGGTCTGGAAGGGTACGAATATTGTACTCAATGACGGGCAGGCGGTCGGTACTAGAGCTAAGATGATGGTAGGGCGTACCCCGGGTAATATTGTTGCGGTGCGTCCACTCAAAGATGGGGTTATTGCTGACTTTGAAATTACCGAAGCTATGCTCAGATACTTTATCTGCCGGGTGCATAACCATCATAAATGGGTGCGTCCAAGGGTGGTGGTCTCGGTACCGAGTGGGATTACTGAGGTTGAGAAGAAAGCGGTGACTATCTCGGCAGAACGTGCTGGGGCGCGCAAGGTCTATTTGATTGAAGAACCGGTCGCTGCGGCGATCGGAGTAGGAATGCCGATCGCCGATCCGGTTGGCAATATGATTGTGGATATCGGCGGAGGAACTACCGAGGTGGCTATTATCTCGATGATGGGGATGGTCAATTTTGAGAGCCTCAGAGTGGCTGGGGATAAGCTGGATGAAGCTATTATCAGTTATATGAAACGCCAGCATAACCTGGTTGTCGGTGAATCCACGGCGGAACGGATAAAGATAGAGGTTGGAAGTGCATATAAACTTGATGAAGAGCTTACTACCGAGGTGATGGGGCGTGATCAGGTAAAGGGCTTGCCCCGTTCGATAACCGTACGTAGTGAAGAGATACGTGAAGCGATAAAAGAGCCGGTAGATGCGATTGTAAATTCTGTACTCAATACGCTGGAAGGTGCGCCGCCGGATCTGGCTGGGGATATCTATACCCGAGGGGTCTTTCTCGCCGGGGGCGGAGCGCTATTGCGAGGATTGGATAAACTGATCACCAAGGAGACCAGGGGAATTCCGGTACATATTCCGGACGATCCCCTCCGGGCGGTGGTGAAGGGAACGGGAACCTTCCTGGAGGAGCTTGATCAGTTTGCGCCGGCGCTTGAATCGCAGCATGGAGAGCGCGAATAAGCCGGTGACGCAGGCTTGACAGTGGTTGGGTTATGGGTATTATTACGGTCAGAATTAGGCTACTGATTCGGCCGCATTATTTTGACAGGTAGGGAGAAGGTATGGGAGTTGGATTATATAATTCATTCAAATTCTGGCTGCGCCGAATCTTTCGCTGGAGCGGGTCGATAGAGTACTACGGTGAGGAGAATCTGGTCAATAATGGTCCGGTGGTGGTAGCTTCAAACCATACAAGTTATCTTGATCCACTCCTCTTAGGGTGTACCTATAAGAAGCGTCCGCTGGCGTTTATGGCGCGCTCAACTCTCTTTACGAATAAGTATTTCAGCTGGTTTATACGGAGTGTCTTTGCGTTTCCGGTGATGCGGGTTGAGGATGGAGGCAGTAGTAAAGGTGCGCTCAAAGCTTTCGGCGAGAAGCTCAAGGAAGATAGAGCAGTCGTGATTTTTCCGGAAGGTACCCGCAGCGATACCGGGAAATTCAAGGAGGTTCAGGCCGGAGTGGGGATGCTGGCGGTGCGGGCGAACGCACCAATTCAGCCGATCTACGTAATGGGAGCGTTCTTTTGCTGGCCGCGCAGTCCGGGTATTGAGTTGCTCCGTCCGTATCCTCTGCGGATTTATATCGGCGAGGCGATAATTCCGCGTAAAGATCTTAAACGTTCACAGAAACGTGCTGAGCAGGAGAGGATGGCTAGTGAATTAAAAGCCAGGTTGCTGGAGATGGAAGAGAGGGCGTGGAGGGAGTATCCGCAGGAGAAGATAGAGCATTTCAGGAAGAAAACCTTAGGAATGAGCTTTAAAAAAGAGGTGGCAGAGTAGTATTCTGCCACTTTTTTTTGAGAATATAATTTGAATTAGTCCGTCATTTCAAGGTTATGTGGTGGTAATATCGTATTATTTTTTGCTTTTGAGGCTAAAGTCAAGTTGTTTGCGTCCGCTAATAAGAGTATCAAGCAAGGATGCTTACAATTTTGGTCATGGATGAATTTTTCTTGGTTTCCTGCAGGTGTTTGACTGCGGTTTACTTGGATGAAGGAATTCTCATGTATGTAAGCAATGATAACTCTACCACCGGTGTCAACAATTCAACAACAAATTCTAATACTACTGAGAATTCAAACAGTAGTGACTTCTTCAAAAATATGCTTTCAAATGTTATGATTCGGCAATCTGCCAAGATGGAGTTTTTCTCCAAGTCTGTGCAGCTTACTGAGTCATCAGCCCTGAAATCATTCTCCCGGAGTTATCAGGAGCAAGCCAACTATACTTTCAAAGCTAATACCAGTGCCTTAATCTCAAATATTCAAGGATATTTTGAATCTTCGCTGTCGTTTACTTCATCCTTTGCGATGCTGGAACAGTGGCTATCAGATGAGAATGATGTGCAAAAGACGCTTATCGACTATTTGCTTGATATGAGTAAGGATCAACCGGAAAGTACGGCGGGTGCGGTTAGTGAGCTCTTTGGCGTACAGGCTGAGGTTCAGAATATTCTGGCGTCGATCAGTCAGAGTTCGGCCATGAGTAGTACGTTTGTCTCCAGTGCGGTGACGGCAATCAATATGGAGGTGGATACCTTTGGCGCTGAGAGTGTATTCGGCTCACTCAGCATGGAAGTAAAGATGCAGAAGATCGAACAATATTCGGTAGATACTTGCGCTGAAGAGGATTTATTCGAGAACGGCGGGGATATGATCGAGTTTGAAGGGAAGTATGTCAAAATAAGTGTTTTTCTTAAATTTATCGATCCAATTGTTCTCGATATGAACGGCGATGGGCTTGATTTGCGTTCGGTTGAAGACGGTGTGATCTATGATATCAAGGGTGATGGCAGTGAGGTGCAGACCGGGTTTGTCCAGGGAGATGATGCCTTGCTCTTTCTTGATAGTAATGGTGATGGTTACTGCACAAGTGGTAAAGAACTATTCGGCGATCAGTTTGGCGCTGATAACGGCTTTGCGGCACTGGCAGAATATGATGATAATAATGACGGCGTAATAGATAGCCAGGATGAAGTTTATAAAGAATTGAAGGTCTGGAATGACCTCAATGGCGACGGAAAGTCTGATAGTGATGAAATTCGTACTCTGGAGGTGGCGGGGGTAAGTTCGATCGACCTCGGATACGAAGATATATCAGAAGAGAATGCAGGTAATAAAGTTACCCAGCAGAGCACTTTCGCGCGCAATGATGGTACACTCTCGAGAGCTGTAGATGTGCAGTTTCAGTACTCGGAGTATAACATCTTTGATTACTAGAACGTAGTAAAAGGCAGGAAACTGCCGAACTCCTTCCTCTCCACGGTCAAAATAATAAGGCGCACAACCCCCTGCGCCTTACACTCCAAAACTGAACACCATACCTAGTATGGTGTTTTTTTGTGCAGTAAAAAAAACTAAATAAAATATATTATTTTGCTTGAATCTGTATATTTTATCTGTATTATGGTGGTGTATTACTGATGTAAAAAACAGTTGTCTGGGTTGGGGCTTTTGAGAAAAAGGAGTAGGGTTATGAGTTATGGCGTACCGGAGGTCTGTGAGCTGGAACCGAGAAATGTAGCTTATGTGTCATATGTAGGTAATTATATGGGTAATGTGGCGATCTTTGAAGAGCTTTTCGGGAAACTCTGTGCTTGGGCGGGTCCTCAAGGACTCCTTGATGCTGGAGCTAAATTCTCTGCAAGTTATCAGGATGATCCACAGACGACTCCGCCTGAGGAGTTGAGGCTTGAACTCTGTTTGGAGGTGCCTGAGGGCACTGTAGGCGAAGGCGAGGTGGGAATAAAGATTCTGCCGGGTGGAAAGTATGTGGTGCTGCATGCTGAGATAAGCAAGCCTGAAGAGTATGGGTTGACCTGGGAATGGGTTGTGCAGTGGCTGAGCGAGAATAATCTAGAAATTGATATGAGCAGACCGAGCTATGAGATGTACCTGAATAATCCCAATGAACACCCAGAAGGTCTACAGATTTTGGATATCTGTGTAAGTGCTAAGTAAGTCTTTCCCACATACAAAAGGTATAGGGTGGAGAACCGGCTTGCTCTGCCCTGTACCGCCTTTTGCTGGGAGTGGTTTTGCAGGTATAAGCTTTATATTTTTAGTTCACCGGGACACCCTGGTTGAGTCGGTCTGTCTCAAACAGGAGACGATTGATTTCTTCGAATAATTTTGCTGCGTTATGCTCCTGCGGTTATGTACATTTCTTTATCATGCTGTAGGAAATGTCGTGTAGATTATTCATGTGATCACATAGCTCGTTGTTCATATAAGAATTTTTGAAAACCTATAAACATGGTTCTAACTTCTTCTGGTTCTCCTAAATCAGCAAATGCATCATGTGATGATTTATTATATCTCATCCATAATAAAGGTTTGAGCTTATCTTGAGCAAGTTCGCTGACACCTGTCTGAACGTAATGATTAAGAACAAAATGAAGAAATGCCTGCTGCTTATTATTGAATGCTTCGCTTATATGTACTTTGGCTCTTTGCGCTCTTTCCTCACGAGTTATAGGAGGCATGGCATAGGCAATGTAGGCGAGAACATCAAAAAGATCACTGTTATCTGCTTCGATAATATGCTGCATCTCAGAGAGTTGAACACTGCCAAAACCTTGTTCCGCTAACCCTTCAAGCAATTTCTTTCTGGTGTCTGGCTGACTCCAGATATTTCTTAGCTCTTCTTCGTTACTAAAGAAAGAGGGTAGCTTCCCAAATAGTGCCTCCATAAACTGCTGTGCAGACATGGGTGTGCCATTTGGATGCCAAAAGGTTGTACAACTCATATGTTGAATATTACGCTCTTTGCCGTCGGCAAGTTTGACTTTGATTTTTGCCTTTTTCTCTTTGCCAGCTTGAGGATCTTCCGGTTCACTAGGAGGCTCAAAATCAGCGGGTGGGCGAGGCTTGGGAGCTGGTTTAAGGTCAGGCTCAACAGGTTCTCCGTCCCACTCGGGATCACAGAAATGATGATGCGCTTTTACAAAATCATAGATGGTGAAATAATCTTTCCCAGCGAAAAGTCGTGTCCCACGTCCAATAATTTGCTTGAATTCAATGATTGAGTTGATGTTACGCATCAAGACAATATTACGGATATTTCTGGCATCGACTCCAGTAGCTAGTTTTTTTGAGGTGGTCAGGATAGTTGGAATCGTTTTGTCATTATCCTGAAAATTTCTTAGATGTTTATTACCTAGTTCGCCCTCATCTGCAGTTACCCGGTGGCAGTAATTAGGGTTCTTGGATTCAGATAGTTGGTTGATATAATCACGTACAAGAAGTGCATGTTGTTGATTCTCACAAAATACCAGAGTCTTCTGCCTCTGATCAATCATGGAGAGGAAGATAGCAACACGTTTCTTTTCTCGCAGTTTAATCTCGATAATTCGGTTGAAATCCTTCTCTTCGTATAAACGCCCATCTTCAATTTCACCTTCTAAGACTATGTCATCAGGGGTATGGATATAATTATCAAGGGTTGTCGCTATCTGTTTGACTCTGAATGGGGTAAGGAAGCCATCATTGATACCATCCTTCAAGGAATAGATATAGACCGGCTCGCCGAAGTATTTATAGGTGTCAGCATTGTCGAGGCGTTTGGGAGTAGCGGTAAGACCGAGTTGAACCGCGGGAGAGAAATACTCGAGTATTCCACGCCACGTGCTCTCATCATTCGCCCCGCCGCGGTGGCATTCATCGATAATAATGAGATCAAAGTAGTCCTGCGGATACTCCCCGAAATACGGCGCAGGCTTGTCCTCAGCATCACTGCTACTCATAAAGGTCTGGAAGATGGTAAAGAAGATACTGCCATTCTTCGGTACACGCTTTTTCTTACGGATTTCATCCGGCGCGATGCGAACCAATGCATCGTCGGGGAAGGCAGAGAATGAGTTGAATGCCTGATCTGCCAGAATATTCCGATCAGTCAGAAAAAGAATACGCGGGCGGCTTTGCGGCTCGGTGTCAGCCCGCCAGTCGTGCAGATTCCAGCGGCTGTGAAACAGCTTCCAGAAATCCTTCTGGGCGTAATGGGACTTAAGCCGGAGGCGGACGGGCTCGCCCTAGCCGATGTAGATCAGCTCAAGGACTGTATGCTTGTTGTGCGCGCCAAGATCACTTTCCTCTTGTACTCAGCAAGCATCAAAGTAGCTATTTTTTGTGGCTTATAAATCGAGAGCGAATTGCTATACCATTTTTCTGAATTTAGGGTTAGAGATTTATGGATGCTTTTATGCTTGTCACCTATTGGAATATCGTAACTTATCTATGGATTAAATTATGTTAAGTTCTTTTGAACCAACAAACTTATTGAATAGAAAAGTACTTTGATTTAACTCAAGGTTCAATTCTATGTCTGGCATGTCATTCAGTTGCATATCAACATTGATATTATTCTCAGTGGTATCTTCCGTATCTCTTGCAAACTCACTGGGTGTTGCTTCTGTCTCGTTTGGAATAATAGGATATTCAAAATTATTAATTAGTTTTTTCAGTTTTATTGAAATTGATTTGAATGAAACCTCTTTGCTTTCAAGATTAGAAATAAGTGAGTCGATTATGGTATAATTCTTTTCCTTAAAACTATCGGGAAGTCGGGTAAGGACTTGGATGAACTCATTATGGTATTCATTTGGCCATACTTCATTGTGCCATATTAGTGCCAGAATTTCTTTGGTAATGTTGTATTCAGGAATTATATTATTACTTATACGGCTATATTCCATCCAGTACTTTCTTACTTCACATAAATAGAGACCGGTTTCAAAGAATTCTTTACCAAAGAACTCTGGGCAATTTGTTATTCCATATTTGAATATTTTGATAGCGTCTGGGAATTTATTTAGTTTTAATAGTGCCATTCCTTTAATATGAGATAAGAACCACTCATGACGTGTAATTGGTTCGTCGGTTACAGTGTTAATTAATGCTGTAATTTTAGCATGTATATCTGTAGCATTAGAATTAAATAATCTCTTTATTTTGAGTGAGAGTTCAGCAGTCTCAACGTATCTGTCAGAAGGATTTATTATTTTAATCTTATCATAGTATTCTAAGGCGAGGTCAAATTCTTCCAGGGCTTCATATGAACGCGCTAGGCCAAATATTGCAATAATGTCTTGGGAATCAATATCTAGAACACTCTTATAATTACAAATTGCAGCAGGAATATTGCCTCTGAGGGTATATACTTTTGCCAGTCCAGTCTGTGCTAATTTATATGAAAACTTCCAATATTTTTCTATACTCAAATTTCTTAGCCTAGTAAAGCTTTCTTCTGCTCCTTCTAAGTAAATATCTTTATAGTTATCTTTATATAAATTTATATATAGTTCTCCAGATAATGATAGCATATAATGATTGTCATTCTCTATCTTGAGGCTATTTATAGCGAATTCTAGCGCATTGGTATATTCTTTTAAATAATAATAACACTGAGCAATATACGAATTACAGGTGTAACTATCCGACATTTCTGGTAAAGCAAGAAGAAATTGCTCTAATGCTTTTCTATAGTCTTTCTTATTGAATAAGTCTTTACCAAATTCGACTTCAGGTTTATTGGAAATTTCAGAAGAATTTTTATTATCCCCATTTGTTTTATTCAATTCTTTTTGTATATTTTCAAAACGTCTGCGAATATAGTCAATCTGAGAAGTTGAGAATTCACGTTTATTTTTATCAATTTGATTTTGAATTTCATTATATACATTGTTTGCTTCGTCGGGTTTATTAAGCGCCCAATAGGATTCAGCAAGCCAGTATTCGACATAGATATTGAAGCAATAATTTTCATGCTTATGCAAATTTATTGCTGCTTCTATTGTTTTTACAAAATCTTTTTGCTTATAGTAACAGTTTATGATCAACGTTAATGCGCCAATAAAGTCAGGATGTTTGTCCAATACTTTAGTTAGTTCGTTTTCGGCGTCTTCATAATTTTCTTGGGCAAGATAGGTCATAGCCAGACCGGTGTGTAAGACTGCAAAATACTTGTACTGTTCAACCCCATCAGCATCATCCTGATTAATCGCTTTTGTATATGAAGCGCAGGAGAGATTTAGATACCTATCTCTTTTCTTTTTCTCTTCCAAGGGTAAACTCTTTGCGTATTCTCTTTGGGCTGTACCAAGTCCATGTAGAGTTGCCCGATGAAATTTGATAGGGTCGTTATCATTTTCAAACCTATCATCATCGCTTTGAGCACTTTTAAGAAATTTCTTATAATAACTTATCGCTTTAGTATATTTTTTATCTTCTCGACAGACTTCCCCACAGTAATAATAACTCTTCTTTTTGTATTTTGAGTGCTTCTGATAATTTTCAAGAGCTTTTGCATACAAACCGATTCGTTGATAGTTCTCTCCAAGATATAAATAACTAGCATAATTTTCAGGATTAAAATCTACCATATATTCAAAAGCTTTGATTGATAGCTCATAATCTTTAGATTTTTTAAGGAAATCTCCAAGGCTGAATACTAATTTTTCAAGTCCACTTCCAGGTTCAGAATTTTGAATTAGCACTTTGTCATTTGCTGCTCTTGCGAAAGTGTCGATTATCGCTTCATCCCGATATATTGATGCGGTTGCGGAATCCGGTTGATAGTCAGCCAAGGCAAATAAATATCGTATCCAAATATTAGAATTTTCGCTTTCACAATGATAATCAAAAGCTTTTTTTAAAAAATATATCCGCCACTTGTACTCAACGTCATAGCCGTTACGAAAAAGGCTGTTGGAGTAATTAGAAAGACTAATTAAATATGACCCAAACTGCCCCTTTACATTGGAGCAAATCTTGGATAATTCTTCAACGAGTGACTCTACTGAGGTGGCATTATCTTTTACTAAATAATGTCTGATATCATTAATAATAGCATAAATCTTACTTTCATGTTTATGGTTTGAAGAAATAAGAGTTTTGCCTGTATCAGCTATTGGGTTTTCTGCTGAAGCTATGAAAACTTCACCATCAGGGTTGAGCCAGACATATTTATCTTCGGATATTAAGAAATTTTCGGCACTTACATCAATTATGTTATAAGTAATTTTGTTGGAAAATTCTTCGTTATAAGTTGTCTTATCGTGACGATTGTGGCCGTAATATAGAGTATCATCGTTAGTATTAGGTTCAGAGGTATAAAATATTAATGGAAGCCAGCCTTCGACGACTGGAGGTTCCCATAAATAGTACTTTAAGGTTAAATTGATAGTCATGAACTTATTGGCCTAAATTTTATGTGATGCTTGACATGAGGCGAACTTAAATTCATCAGCAATTCGCTTGCCGCCTCTTACCTCATAGGGTGTTAAGCAGATGTTATTCTTATTTGCAAATGACTTTAGAGTCATAATTAGGGTGTCAAATTTAGTTTTTGAAGCAGGAACATGTGAATCAGGATAAACTTTAAAGTCTGGATAAATAATGCCTCTTATATCGTTGTAATTAATTGTTACAAGATCTTGAAGATAAAATTTATATTGTTTTATATTACAGCCTCTTTTATTAGGCTCAGGGAAATATTTACATTTTACTGTCGAGGGTGAACTCGTTTTATGGTGCTCTTCCCTTTTCTCATAACAGACATATGGAGAACACAATGAATTCTCAGTAATTCGTTTTAGCATATCTTCTTGTGAAAGTGATAGTTTTAAGCCATTTCCATATTTTAGGTTATAAATATCTTCATCTTTTCTTTGTAAAAAAAAACCAAAATAATAGCAGGTCGAAAAATTGGCATCTTGGTAAAGTTGGGGGTAATGAAGTCCTAAAAAGGCTTTACTTTTTTCCCATAATGTAAAAGTTGGATCTTTTTGACTTAAAATATTATTCATATAATCATAGTCTTGTTCATTGTTGCGATCGACAATAATAGTTATAGCATTAAAAAGTGAATCAAAATCATATGCTTGACTTTTGCAACTGCTTACGTTTTTATAACATGTAGCACAATCACCATAAGTACATGTATTGAAACCATTCATTCAACAAAACCAATCTTCTATAGCCGTGTATTATTATAACAAGTTGTTTATATGATACTATTTTTTGTGTTTAAGTAAATATATTTGGAAAAATTATATTTTTTTTGATAATAAGTGAATTGCATGGGGAAAACTCAATGTTCTTAGTGATACTGAAGGGGTAATTGCTTGTGGGAGCGAGTTGGCGCGGGTTGGCTGCGTACTAAGCAGTATGCTGTAGCTGAATCAGCGGCCTGCACCTGTAAGCGCTCTGCTTTGTGGCAGTGTCTTATGCGTAGTTAGAGTTTTTTGGCGGCGAATTCGAGATGGGCGGCATTGCCGAGCATCGCTTCTACCGAATTCAGCTTCTCTTCAAGCTTGACCAGCTTCTCGCGATTCTTCCGGTCTTTGAGGCAGCTCTGGAAGCGCCGCAGGGGCAGGGCGGTCTTGCCGATGATCGAGAGGACTTCCAGCCCTCTGGCTTCGCACATGCTTCTGATCTTCTTCGGGGTAAACGCGGTTACTTCATACTGCTCTTTACTCTCATCGGTTACCCAGTTGGTTCTGCCGTTCTTGATAAAACTCTCCAGACCGTCGATATCGTTCTCCTTGAGGTAATGAAACATGCCGCCATAGATATTATCCACCGACATAAGTATGATGCCGCCGGGGCGGAGAATTCGACAGAGTTCTTTGAGGGTGCGTTCGGGTTTACCGGCACTGCCGAGCGGGTCGCCTTGTCCGACGATATAGTCATAGCTCGCGTCTGCAAGCAGCGGCATCGAGGCGATGGAGGTGTGATAGAGAGCAGGTTCGTAGTTCAGGTTATCCATTTTTGAGAGCTTCTTGCCGACCTGGTCGAGCATCTTCTGGGAGATATCCAGAAAATCACATTGATAGCCACTCTTGAGAATACGCATGCCCCAGCGCCCAGTACCACAGCCGACGTCCAGACATCTGGCTGAGAGATCACGCGGTAAGAACTTGAGCATGTGCCGCCAGGTAATCTCGAAGACCACCTCCCAGTAGGGGTTGCCGTCATAAATGGTGTCATAGATGCCTGCTACGCGGTCGTGATACTTCTCTACCGCTTCTTTGTCATTCTTTGCCATATTAGTTGTCGACTCCAGCCTTCTCCCGTTCGGCTATCCAGGCTTTAGCAAAACGCCCCAGGTAGTTGCCGTACTCTTTGCCATCGGTATCGATCAAGGTCCAATCAAGGATGTCGCTCTCATCAAAGGTCAGGCTCTGACCCTTTCTGTAGCCGCTGACGCTATACAGGTTGTTGGTTATCTGCCCCATTACCTCGGCATCTTTCCAGAGGTAGGTGCGAATATAAACCTGCTCGACATGGCCGTATTTGTCGGCTATTCTTACGGTTAGGTAGAGGGTCTGGCCACTCTTCAGGCCTTTTAAGAAGCGTCGCTTTACCTCGGCCAGATTCTGTTGCGCCTTGAGTATCTCTGGAGCAATGGCAGCTTCGAATTCATTACTGACTTCAGCTCTGATCTCGGTCGGGGTGTCAATGGTTGCTGCAGCCGCACTCAGCGACAGGATAGCAATAAGCCCCAGTAATACTAATCTCTTCATAACTCATTCCTTTCGGCTTGGTTGTAATCTCCACTTTACCCGTATATCGACCAAAACCGGCCGTGACAATATATTAAAATATTAATATCTATCTTAATGATTGCGTTTTTTTGTAGGCGGCTATAAAATATGTGATATTATCGGAAAAACAGGATATACCCAATATATGAATCTTTTGAGCAACCTTCCTATAGAGTTACTAATCATTTATTCTATCTTCATTATCTTGTGTGGGGTAGGTGCCGTCATCCTGTTGCTTCATTACTGTATGCGCAAACGATCTTCAGATTCAGAGCAGAATGAGTTGATCGCATCTGCTATGCTTAGCGCGGCGGAAGCGTTGTTCATCCGTAAGAGCAAGGGTAAGATTGTTACCTGTAATCAGGAGTTCGCCCGCTTGGTCGGGTATACGGTCGAACAGGTTGAGGGTAGGGATTTGACTCATTTCTTCCCGGAGCCTACTGTCGTTTATTTTGACGAGGTTGGTGAGCGGATCAGAGCGGCAGAGAGTAAGATATGTTTTGAAGTGCAGTTGATAACTAAAAAGGGGAATGCGCTGAATTGCGAGGTTATTATGAGCAGTTGCAGCAAGTTTGATACCGTACTCTGCGTGTTGCGGGATGTTTCTGAGCAGAATCGGGTGATGAATGCACTCTTAGTTAGAGACAGATTACTCTATGCACTTACCTTTGGTACGCAGAAGATTTTGGAGAGTTCCCAGGATTTTAATAAGGCTTTAAATAGTGCACTTACTGAATTTGGCCGAGGCGCCCAGGTTGACGCGGTTATACTGGCGCAGACAGTCAGTGCAGAGAGCATGGGGTATAATGATGGCTATGATGCGGAATTTTATCGGATTACTAACTTCTGGAGTGCTATTGATGGGATTGTGGATAATGCAGAGGATGCGGTCTTTGAGATTACGATTGATGCTAAGCTCCTAGAGAGATCTATGGAGCAGGATAAGGTCATCTTCATTCCGGCGGAGAAACTGGCCTTTCTCCAAGAGCAGGAGTGTAAGCTAGCGCTAGCTGAAATTGTCGGTTTTTACGCGATTGAGATTAAATGTCAGGGGCTAAAATGGGGACTGCTGCTGCTGGCTTGCTTTGACATAATGGATAAATGGGATGAAGAGACTGAGGATGTTATCGAGATAACTGCATTTCAATTTGGAGTACTCCTTGAAAAACAAAAGGCTGAGGAGGCAATAACCAAGACCGTAACTGCACTCAAACGGAGCCAGAAGCGGCTCAACCTGGCGCTTGAGGTATCCGGGGCGGCATCGTTTGAGTATGATCTCTTCTTTGATCGCTTTGATATTGATAAGACCCTCTTTGACAAACTTGAGTATGGAGGAGACCCGAATAATCTTACTCTGATCGAGATGAAGTCACTGATTCATCCGGCTGATTATAAGGACTGGCATAATCAAGTTTCTGCTTTACTCAACGGCGATACGGAGTTTATCTCTTTAGAATTACGTCTGCGTATGTCGGGAGGTAAGTACTGCTGGATAACCATGATGGCGAGTACGGTGCTGGATAATGATATAATCTGCGGGATTAACGGGGTGTTTCAGGATAATAATGATAAAATGCTGAGCCAGACTCGTCTCTTTGAAGCCGAAAAGGTGGCGTCTGTAGGCGAACTTGCTTCTACGCTGGTCGGAAGTATTAATTCGGTTAATAAGGGGGTGTTGACAGATATTGAATGCTTGCAAGCCGAGGTTGACCCGGGTTCAACGCGTACTCTGGAGTCGCTGGAGGGTATACGGCAACGGCTTCAAGCTTCTATAAATATCTCGGATAACCTGTTAGCACTCAACCCGGGGACTGAAGAGCATGTAGGCTTGGTATCGATCAATAAGCTTATCCAGGATATTATCGGTATGGTTAGGGTAGATTTTTCAAACGTTGGAATTCAGATTGAGGAAGAGCTTAATCCTGGTATTCCGAGTGTTGTCTGCAGTCCGCTTGATCTGATGCATCTGATCATCAGTCTAATACTTACCTCCAAACAATCAATGGTGAATGCGGTGGAGAAGGTACTGACTATCGCTACTTTTATGGATTATGATTCGATAATGATAAGTGTGCTTGATACCGGTTGCGGTATCGGTAGAGATCAATCGGATGAGTTCTTTGTGACTTTGAATAGCGGTAGTAATGAGGATGAGTTCAGTACGATTACCGGATTGGGGCTCAATACCCTCCAGCTCTTGATCGAGAAGTATGGCGGTTATATTGAGGTGAATAGTGTAAAGGGGGCGGGGAGTGAGTTTGTGATAATTCTACCGCGAACCCCGTCTGAACAGATTATGGAAAATATTATTCCGTTTGACGAGGAGTAACTGGGGCGATAACAAGCTTGAAGTATACAGCTTAAGTGTCTAGAAAGATAATGAGCCTTCCCGATGGGAAGGCTCAATACTAAATGTCGCATAGACTTAGAATAAGTGAAGACTAAGCCTTTACAGTCATTGCTTCAGACAGAGCCTTGAGCATCTCAGGTTGTCCGGCAAGCTGATCGGCACCAGCGAGGAAGTCCCGACGCTGCTGGAAGCGATCCTTGAGGGTGCTGATGTATTCATCGCGGTTCTCTACAGTATCGGTGCTGTATTTTTCGTAGAATCCTGGGAGGATCTTCTCTATGCTCTCCTTGGTAGGAATCTGGGCACCAGCAAGCAGATCCCAGTCTTCCCACTCAAGCTGACCGATAGAGATAGCTGTCTGCAGAGTCAGTGAAGTGCTGAGCTTGACGTCGCGCAGATCGGTATCGCTTGAGCCCCACATGCCGCCACTGTTGAAGCAGAAGCACTCAGCGCCGTTCTCGAATACCTTGCTGAAGGCGTTCACGTCCTTATAAAGCGGGTAAACACGGAATGGGTTGGCGTATGGAATGAAGGCAAGCTTCTTGAGCTCCTCTTCGGTTACGTTCTCAGCGCGGTTACGCTTGGTAATAAGAGCTGCACCCATGGCTACAGCAAGGTTGATGTCGGTGAACTTGAGAACTGGTGGCAGACAGGTGTCCTTCATCAACCAGACGAGAGCCTGTGGGAAGCCACACTTGTTGACGTAATCGCCTACCATATCGCGGTCATAGATCGCACGACCATTGGCGTTACGTACTTCAAGGCCGATCATCTTCTTCATGCCTGCTTCATTGATCATACCGGTGTTCTGTACTGAGATAGCATACTTCCACTCTGGGTGATCAAGACCTCTCTGGTCGGTCTTATCGAAGAGGCTTGGCTCCCAAACACGGCAGCACATCTCTTCTGCGTCGATCTGGAAAGCGTCATCGTGCAGCACAACCTTGGTAGTGCCCTTAGGCATAGTGCCGGCATTGTCCAGGCTGTTGGTGTGTGAGGACTTGCCGGTACCTGAAAGTCCGAAGAAGGCAATAGATCTCTTGCCAAGCTTGGCGATGTTTTCGTCTTCACAAGCGCTGAAATCAAATTCCTTGATACCGCCGTGGCAAGCAGCCATACCAACCTTCATGCCGCTGGTCCAAGCCAGAGTAAGAGTACCCTTCTTGCGTTCGCCGAAGTAGCGCATACCGAGGTTGTAGATAACATTGGCAGTCTCGTCAACAAGTGCAAGCATGGAGTTACCGATGTTTTCATAGAAGGTATCGGAGGTTCTCCAGAGGTTGTCACCGATAACAATAATATCGAGGATTGGCAGCTTCTTGCTTGTAGCGTAGACATCTGCAAGTTCAGCAAAAGGAGTGAAGTTGCAGAGCCAGCTGAAGATATTTACCGCATCGGTCTTGGCATCACCGATGATAGTAGCCTTGATCATCAGGTCTGGGTCGAGACCGACAATTGCTTCAGCCTTGATAAGATCACCGCGGAGCTGTAGATCAGATACTGCTTCACGGCAGTCCTTGAGAACCTTTTCCTTACCAGCAGCATCAAGTTTGTTGAAGAAACGGCGAGCTGTTGCGGTACGACCAATGATTCTACCATGGCAGTTATTGAGCAGCTTGGCACCCTTGGGCAGACCAAGACGTTCTGCGGCTGGTGGGTAGATCAGCATATCAGAGACTGCTACGTCTCCCTGGAGCTGAGCCAGTTCATAAGCTTCAGCGCAGGTTACTTCGCGTACTTTGTCACTTGCAAGAAGTGTTTCAGCAATTGCACGAAGTGGTGGGATCTTTGAAAGATCATCGCGGTAGTACTCGTAAGTTGATAGACTTGCCATCGTTTAAATCTCCTAAAAAAGTGTGAAAAAAAACAATTACCATACGGTATAGTCAATAATACTCAGTCTGAGCAGGGAACTATGCAACAATGCCTTGGGTATATTCAGTGAGGTCTGTGCGACTTTTTAAAGAATCATACCAGAGAGAGATAAAACCTGCCTTCTGGAACTTATTACTACTAAAACTTCTGGGTAAATTACTTTTGAACTTATTCCAAAAAAAAGGAAGAAGCAAATAGCTTCTCCCTTTTTTTAAAGGTTAACGAAGCTGCGAAAGAAGTATGCCCGCGGCCACGGCTGAGCCGATAACCCCGGCTACATTCGGCCCCATCGCATGCATCAGCAGGAAGTTGTGCGGGTTGTACTTGAGCCCGACACCGTTGACCACACGCGCCGCCATCGGTACCGCCGAAACCCCGGCTGCGCCGATAAGTGGGTTGAGCGGATCCTTGCTGAACTTCTTCATGATTCTGGCCATCAGAACACCTGCAGCAGTACCGAAGCTGAAAGCGATAAGACCTAGAATCAGGATGAAGATGGTATCAGCATTCAGGAACTTCTCGGCAGAGAGCTTTGAACCGACTGAGAGCCCGAGCATGATAGTTACGATGTTGATAAGCTCGTTCTGCATGCAGTTGGCGATACGGTCAACCACCCCACTCTCTTTACAGAGATTGCCGAACATCAGCGCACCAATAAGTGGGCAGGCATCAGGCAGCAGCAGGATACAGAGTGCCAGCACGATGAGCGGGAAGATAATCTTCTCGACCCGTGATACATGGCGGAGCTGTTTCATCTCGATCTTTTTGTCAGCCTCAGGTATCAGAGCGTTCATAATCGGTGGCTGGATGATCGGAACCAGAGCCATGTAGGAGTAGGCCGCTACCGCGATCGCACCGAGTAGGTGTGGAGCGAGCTGGCTGGCTACGAAGATGGAGGTTGGACCGTCAGCACCACCGATAATACCGATAGACGCAGCTTCAGTTGGGCTGAAGCCGAGTAAGAGCGCTCCGATAAGGGTGGTGAAGATACCGAACTGTGCCGCAGCACCGAGGAGTGCGGTCTTGGGGTTAGCAATTAGTGGACCAAAGTCGGTCATGGCGCCGACACCCATAAAGATGATCAGCGGGAAGAGACCGTTGGTAACACCGGTGTTGTACAGGATGTACAAAAAGCCGTCACCCATGCTGCCAAAACCAGGTTCGGCAATACCGGCGAGAGGAATATTCGCAAGTATTCCTCCAAAACCGATAGGCAGCAGCAGCAGGGGCTCAAAGCCCTTGGCAATAGCCAGATATATCAGCAATAGACCTACGAGGATCATGATGAACTGACCGATACCGATCGGGAAGATGCCTTCCTTCTGGGCGTCGTGATGAGAGTTGGTAATAACATTCATCGCATGTGCCGCCTTATCAAGGGTGGTCTCGCCATCTAGGCTCTCCTTGAAGGTGATAATATCTTCAACGTTTTTCTGAGCACGGCCGCTAGCCTTCTCGGCGGCAACTTCGTTACCATTGAAGAAACCATAGATACCTGTGCTCTGGTAAATCCCTTTGCCTTCGGTCTTTTCTTCTGTTGCTGCGTCACTGGCATTCGCCGAGGTGCTGAGGGCACCGGCAAAGAATGAGATCAGCATGATTGTCAGAAGAACAAGTAGAGCCGGCTGGGACTTTTTACTATTATTCATTTTAAGTAAAACTCCTTTGTCATTAATTAAATCCGACTACGTCTTTGGAATCTTCTTCTGCTCCAGAATCCAGAGCAGAAGAAGCAAACTTTGTACGTAGTCCTTAACAGCGGACTCGAATACTAACCGATAGTAGCAAGAACCTGACCGGCAACAATCTTGTCACCAGCACCGACATTAATCGCAGTGATTGTACCTGCAACCGTTGCCTTGATTGGTGTCTCCATCTTCATCGCCTCAATAACCAGAATCTCTTCACCTTCTTCGACGACTGAACCGGCGGCTGCGGTGATACGGATAACTGCACCTGGCATTGGAGCCTTGATCTCGGCGCCTTCACCGCTGGCTGCAGGTGCCGCACCGGCACCGCTGACACCTTCGGTTACGTTGATATCATAAGATTTGCCGTTGACTGTAGCTTTGCCACCTTCAACTACAACCTCGTACTTCTTGCCGTTGACCGATACGGTGTAACCACCGTCTCCGCCACCTGTAGTTGGAGCTGCACCACTGTCTGCCTTCTTGCTGATCTTACGTACACCGATAGTGGCTTCGCCCTTGAGGTAGGCGATACCCTTTTCCTTACAAGCTGCCGCAATAAAGATGTTCTCATCAGACATATCGGTAATTCCGGCGTCGCTGAGCATCTTCTTGGCTGCGTCTATACCCTTGTTAGGATCCTTGTCGTTGATATCTACCGGCATCTCGGTTGTAGGATTTAGTCCGAGCTGTTCACTGGCGAGCTTGATAACCGCTGCATCAGGCGCAACCGGGGTCTTACCGAAGTAGCCGAGCACCATCTTGCCGTAACCTTCGGCGATCTTCTCCCAAGGGCCGAACATTACGTTGTTGAAGGCCTGCTGGAAGTAGAACTGTGATACTGGGGTAACTGAAGTTCCGAACCCACCCTTGCGTACTACTTCACTCATAGCGATCAGACAGTCGTCATAACGATCCATCAGACCATTGTCACGGAGCATCTCGGTATTGGCTGTAAGAGCACCACCTGGCATTGGTGACCATGGAATGAGTGGCTCAACCGCTTTGGCTTCCGGTTTGTCAGGGTATTCCTTCATGCAGTCCTTGAAGACATCTTCAGCGTGACGAATCTTCTCTGGGTCGATACCCAGATCATATTCACTGCCTCGCAGAGCGTGCCACATGGTGAGGATATCTACCTGGCAGGTTCCGCCTGAAGCCGGAGTCATGGAGAGGTCGATACCGTCGGCACCAGCATCTAGAGCCGCCTTGTAACCGGCTACACAGATACCTGCAGTCTCATGTGAATGGAACTGGATGTGAACATCCTTACCGAGGAATTCACGAGCGGCCTTGATGGTCTCGTATACCTTGCTTGGTACGGCAGTACCTGAAGCGTCCTTGAAGCAAAGGCTGTCAAATGGAATATCAGCGTCCTTGATATCCTTGAGGGTCTTCATGTAGAAGGCTACATCGTGAGCGCCAGAACATCCGGGAGGGAGTTCCATAAGGGTGACACAGATCTGGTGCTTCAGGCCGGCTTCAACGATTGCCTTACCGGAATCGATAAGATTGTTGGCATCGTTGAGGGCGTCGAAGTTACGGATAGTGGTAATACCGTGTTTGGCGAAAAGCTTGGCGTGGAGCTTGATAATGTCGCGGGGCTGAGAATCCAGACCTACAACGTTTATACCACGCGCCAGAGTCTGGAGGTTCGCATCCGGACCGGCTTGCTTGCGGAATTCATCCATCATCTCGAAAGCACATTCGTTACTGTAGAAGTACAGTGACTGGAAACGTGCGCCACCACCTGCTTCGAACCAGTCGATACCTGCGTCCTTGGCCGCAGCTACTGCCGGCATGAAATCCTTGGTAAATACACGCGCACCATAAACGGACTGGAAACCGTCTCTAAATGCTGTACACATGAATTTGACGAGTTTTTTTGCCACGATTACTCTCCTGATAATAATAGTAAAAAAAAATAACTTATATGTTAAAAATTGTAATTAAACTCACTAGTCGTCGTTGGCGTTCAATTACGCCAAAAAAAGAGCTCACTACTTACTGTGAGCGGTCATCGCAGCAATTGCAACTGCTACTTCTTCATTGGCACTGCTCGCAGCTGCAGTAGGCTTCTTAGCCGGTTCTTCCTCTTGGAAAAGGTGGGCATTCTTCTTGAAATAGCCAGCGGAAATGTTCATCAGAATTACCAATATCAAGAGGAATAGGAATACACCGCCCATACCTAGAACCAGTAATTCAAGGCCTTGCGTCATTACAACGTCCATAATAATACCTTTCTTCATTGTCTGCTAAATAACTACAAATCATAAAAATTTATGCTAATTTAATAAATTTTTGTATTATCGCTATCGGCTGGAACTTTCAAAATTGTTTAAAAAAATAATTATTGTTCTGAAATATGAACCCTATAGCGTTCAGTGGCGCAAATCACTACAATATTATCAGATTGCTTTAATTAATCAATACTTATTTATTGAAAAGAGTAATCTTTTTTAATCCCAGTAAAATATTACTGAATTTTTAAGCTCTTAATCCTCAGGCATTTTAAGAAATTACGCAATTGTTTTCCTAATGTAAAGGCAATATTTTATAGTGATAAAAGCACAATTTTGTAATATATTCTGGCTTGTGTGTTTGTTCGCGTATGTTGGCCAAACATAGAAATTCGTACATAAATTTTGAATAGAATTGTATTTATGGTTATATTCAGGTTGAACTTAAAATAGCGGGAATGCTGTGGGTGAGAGTTGAAATTATGTCTCTGTATCTAGCATTTGTTATCATTGGTTACAGGAGTAAATCGAGCTATGTTGTTGCATGAACCGGTCTGGGTTGAGTCGATAGATTCAACCAATAAAGAGTTGAAGCGGCGTATCGCTGCGGGTAATCTTCATCCTAGTGGGTATATACTGGCGGCGCGGGAGCAGTATGCTGGCAGGGGGCGATTTGAGAGGGTATGGCAGACGGTAAAAGGAGAGAATCTAACCTTTTCGTTGTTGCTTGCGACGGCTGAGGCTTTTCCTAAGATCGCCACCATACCTTTAGCGACAGGCTTGGGAGTGTGTAATTACTTGATTAGTAAAGGGGTTGTAGCTGAAGGGAAGTGGCCCAATGATGTTTTGGTGCAGGATAGAAAGATCTGCGGTATCCTCTCGGAGCAAGCAAGTTATGCGGGGCAGGAGTATATTATCGTTGGGGTGGGGCTCAATCTGAATATGAGTGCTCAGCGCGCCGGGAGTATTGCGAAACCGGCTACTTCCTTGAAAATAGAGCTGGGGGAGGAGCTTGATCCCGCGGTGGCATTACGTGAACTTCTGCCTTATATCTCTAGCTCACTCGGGATCTGGCAGGAAGGGGGATTCCCCCGGATACGACCATATTGGGAGTTGATCGCTTGGAGATTGGGAAAAGAGATTGAACTGGATAATGCTGGTAATATTGTCTGTGGACGTTTAGTAGGGTTTGGGGATAATGGGCAATTGGTAATTGAGGATGCGTCTGAAAACCGTAGTGAATATTGGTCCGGGGATGTATCAATAAAACGTGACGGGGTATAATCCCGTCACGCTGTGAAAGTACTGTAATTTGCTCTTGATTTATCCTGCTTCCTGCTTGAAGCAGAATGCTTGATAGTGCTAGTCCTTGGAGATGCTCAGACCTAAGAATAGTGCTGTCCAGCCGGTAATAATCAGATTGATACCTACCAGCAAACCGATGATCCAGAGGGCACCTTGCTGAATATCATTGAGAATAAGGATACCGAGAATCAACGAGATAACCGCGTTGAAGATAATCCAGCCCCGGTTCTTCTCTGATTTGAAGGCGCCGCCAAAGACAAAGATACCTTTGATGATGAAGAGCCAGCCGATGACGAAGGTCAGGGTGACTACTGCTCTGTCCGGGTTGATAATCAAAAAGCAGCCGGCGATAACGTACAGCAGTGCAACCAGAATGCCGGTGACGTACTTCATCTTATTGCCGAAATGTCCGTACAGGGTCTGGAAGAACTGTACAAAAACCGGTAATGATAAAGAGTATGGCAATGACTTCGGCAATCGCCTTGCTCGCAGCCCATGGAATACTCAGGGCGATAATACCGAAGATTATCTGGAGTACTCCGAGCGAAATAAGGATGGGTTTACTACTTGCGCCGATTTTCGGGTCGATGCTAAGGCCTGAGTCATCAAGCATGTTCATGGTATCTCCTGTTGGCTATAATCTGGACATTTTAAGTATGAATACACTGGTTAAATATGCCGTATTTCGCAAAATTTGTCAATTGAAAAAACTAGAATAAAACTGTACGCACCCGGCTGTCATCCGCGTGCGTACAGGAATGCTGTTGCTGTATACTGTTTTTATGAGTTGTTGAGTGATTTCTCAATTGCCTTAAAGAATTCGGTGATATCCTGGCTATAGCCGACACCCCCGATAGGCATGCCGTTACTCTTTTCGACGACAACTGTGGGAAAACCCTGAATATTGAAGGCATCTAGAATTACCTCGTTCTGCATACGGATATTCTCCGGAAGTTCGGTCTCACGCGGATAGTCGAGCTCTACCAGAATATAATCCTTGGCCTTCTCGGCAAACTCTGCAGTCTGGAAGATATTCTTCTGCATCTCCTCGCAATAGCCGCACCAGTCGCTGCCGGTGAAGAACAAGAGAAGGGGTTTGTTGTAGAGTCTGGCCAGTTTGAGACCCTCTGAGTAGTCCTGAATCCATTTGCCGTCATATGGCGGTTTATGGATAAAGGTTGCGACCTTGTCGGCTATCTCAGCTGGTTTCACACCTGCTACAGCGCTGGAGAAGAGGGCTTCACGATTGGAATTGAGCAGAATGTATTTAGGGTATTGGTCACTGCTGGATACATTCTTGAGCAGTGCTTTCTCCTTGGAATTTAGGTTCTGATAGTCCAGTTTGGCTAAAATTATCTCTTTGCCTGAGGGCAGAGCCAGAGCGGGAGTTGAGAGTACCTGATCTATATTCTCCTTGGCGAGAGCCGAGGACGAACTCTTACTGTCGTAGATGGCAAGAAGCAAGGGGATGTTCTTGACGGCGCTGTCACTGATGGCTTCGGTCAGAGAGCTTTCGGTCTTGAGGGTCTTCGGGAGAAGTAATTCCACCTGTTTTACCCAGTTGGCGCCGCCGCCCGGGACGTAACCCATATTGGTAAGGGGTTGACCTTGTGGGGTGAAGAAGAGTACGGTGGGGTAGCCGGCAATGCCCAGTCGTTTGAGCAGGGCGATATTCTGGTTGGCGATGTTTGGGGGTAGTCGATGCTCCTGTGGAAAATCCAGATAGAGCTTGACCACATTGTCCTCAGCCCAGTCTTTGAATTCCTTGGTGTTGAAGACCTCTTCATCCAGTAAGGTGCAGTAATGACACCAGTCGCTACCGGTGAAGAGAGCCATGATATATTTATTCTCGGCTCTGGCCTGGGTTAGAGCCTTTTTTAGCGAGTCGGTCCAGCCTTGCGGGGTCTTGGCCAGTGGGAGTTCCTTCTGGGCGTTAGGGGCGGTTTTGGCGGGAGGGGTTGGTTGTTCAAGCTTGATAGCGGGTTTGGACTGTTCGGGTCTGGCTTCGGTCTTATTGGCGTAAGCACTGAAGGTACAGGCAACAAGTCCAAGTATTATAGCCAGTATTCTATTTCGCATATTAGTATCTATCCTTTCGCGATTATCTTTATTTGCTGAATAAATATAATGACACGTATTTAATGCTTAATGCTGCTGCTAATATTGTGTATAAAAAAGAATTGCTTCCTTCGCTCCATATTCATTAATTATATGAACCGAAGGTCGCGATTACTACCATAAAACGTGTTGGACAAAAAATTAATGAAAGATCGCTCGGCTGGGCAGTGGTGGATGAATATCTGAACTTTTCCGAAGAATATTGTTTTAATTTGGTCAAGGAGTTCGCAAGCTGCACCGTATAATATGATGTCCGGGAGGGAATCTCCGGTTGGATACTCTTTTATAATTTAGAAAACATTGGGGGAATGAGAATGAAATTAGCCATTGCAGGGGGACTGTTGGCTCTGACTATGTTGATAAGCGGATGCGGCAATACCAATAATTATTATTCAGATCCAAATATGACGAGTGGTATCGGGGTGGGAGCGGGGCAGGCGGTATGTGAAGCGTGCACCTCCAGACAGGCTGCCTGTAGCGATTGCGCCAATGGGTATGTCGCTGAGGTTGCTATACCGACGGTGCCGCTGGCGACGCAGATTGTAACCAGTTATGAAGAGGTCTACGCTACTGAGTACACCCCGACCGGTCCGGTAGTTAAGAAACAGCTTATCCCGGTTAAGTCTACTGTACCGCTAGTTGCTGAGGCGGTGTTGATGAATACCCCCAACGGATATGCTGCTTCCTACGGGGTGCCGGTGGTGCCGACCGCGGCCGGGGCAAGTCTGCCGGTCATCATCGGTACACCTCCGGCGAGGAAGGTTGTGCCGGTTATTGAGGAGCCGGTTGCCTGGTTTGGACCGACCGCTGCACCGAATTATTCGACCCAGACAAACTGGTTCTAAACTGCAATTTATACGGTTCTAGACGAAGTCTGATTGTTGCTAATTTTTTGAAGGGTACCCGCGCATTTGGGTGCCCTTCAGTATGTTGGTGGCGCGTTGGCTCGGGTATAATATTTAGCGGATCAGCCGGTAGATTGAGAGGTAATCCTTCTCCATACTCTTAAGAATTGGAATATCGGTGAAGGAGGTTATCTCCCGGATCGCTAGCGGTGAGCTTGAACAGAGACCGGAGATGGCGTGAGGGACTATATTGAAACTATCTTTGAGAATATTCAACCCGCCCGCAACCCCTGCGGCATCGCTGGCACAGAAGACTATGCGGTGTAGACGTTCCAGAACTTCAGAGTTGCGCAGGAGCATTGAGGTCTCACGCTGGAAGATACCGTCGGCAAACTCAATTACCAGGTAGTTCTTCGGATTATTTCCATATTTGGCGTCGATCTGTTTGAAGATGTTGAGTAATTCCTCTTCAGAGAGCATGTAGGTCGAGGGGTAGCCGAAGGAGGTGAAGTCCACGACATGTTTGGCGCCGCAGTCCTGCATGAGCAGTATATCCTTGAGGCTGGCTGTGCCGGTGACTTTGGCGGCGCGTACCGCCTTGTTGGCTGAGGATAGCGCATAGCAGCAGGCGGATGCGGCGTAGCTCTTGCCTGAGTTCATCGCAGCACCGATACTGAGGATGATCTTGGAGCGGGGTTGTCTGAGTTCGCTTTGACGGGGATTTATTAATTTGAAGTCTCTGGTGTTTACTACTTCGCCGTTACTTGTACAAATATAGCCCAGAAGTCGAACCCGGGTTGGGTTAGCGATCAGCTCGTTGACTGCCTCTACTTTGCCGATAATACCGCTGCGTGCCAGCATGTCGACCTCCTCCAGCGTTTCATTCGGGACGAGCCCCTCGTAATGATCGGGAGCATAACGGTTGCCAAAGACAAAGATGGCGCGGGTGTGGTCGTGAATTGTATGAATACGGGCTGAGATACTCTCTATGCTCTTGTGAAAGCCGAGTGAGGAGATCTCACCGTATACCAGATCGCCTACCTGTGGAATATACTCTGGCAGTTGGCAGTAGCGCTTGATAAATTTTGTGGGAACCGAGAAGGCGGCACTGGGGATGATGCAGTTCTGCTGGATGGTGTTCATAGTGTTCATTTTTTTCTCCTGAAAATAGGTGAGAAAATTTTATTAAAAGTCTGCGCTAAAGCAATTAAATTTTGTCAATAAATTGATGGTTTTTTGGGGTTTGTTTAGCTGTGGGTGGTTGTTGTTGTAAGAGCTTTATTTGCAAGTTGTTATAGGCTGTGTGTAGGTGTGAAAAAGGGCGCGGGGGGGGGGCTTTTTTAAAATTTGATGGGGATGTGAGTAAAAGTAGGGGAAATCACCAATGTGTTTTTCATTTTAAGCTAAAACACCCATGATCTGAAAATATTACGCCAGTTTATATCTCTAGATATCAGGTGGCAATTGAACGGGTTGCGAGATGCAACCTCAGCCGTTGCTTTGCTCGCGACAGGGTTACCCATTTTCAGCTGCGTATGAAGATGGGGTGGACAATTTCTGTGGATTAGTGATATATTCTTGCGACTGCCGGTTCGGGCGTCAGTCGATAACCAGTACCTCGGTCTCGTTGTTATTATCAACACTGGCGAAGCCGTAAAGCTCCTCCACATCCTGATTGAGGAGGCGAATACAGCCGTTTGAGGCCTTGCTGCCGATACTGTCCGGGTCGATGGTGCCGTGTATGCCTAGTCCGGATTTGCTCCCGCCGCGTAGTGCCAGCCAGCGACTGCCGATAGCGTGTCCAGGTTCACCGTATTTATAGACCTTGCCGGTCTTGGGGTCTGTCCAGTTTGGCTCTACATCCATCTTGAAGACCTCGTAATGACCGACCGGGGTCTCACTGCCGGCAGCGCCGGTAGCACACCGGTAACGCTTGATAAATTTGCCGTCCAAATACCACGAGAGGGTCATACGCTGCTGATCCACCAGGATAAAGAGGCGTCCCGGGACAATTTTGAGGGTCATGCCTACCTTGAGGTTCTTCGGGTCTACTTGGTTGATCTCGGTTATTGAGGTCCAGGTGCCGAGTCCGTAATTACGGGCGATAGTGCTGATGTATTCCCCTGGTTCGACATTATGGAATACTGCACCGTTTACCTTGACCTTGGGGTTGAAGATCAGGGTCTCATTGAGATAGTTCAGCTTTTGAGCGATACTGGCCTCGGTTGCAGCGGGCAGGAAGCGTGCCCCGTCCATGCCGATAGCTGTCGAGTAAGCATCGCGGATCGACTCCCATTTGCTTAGATCCTGATTCGACTGGACATACCAGTAGTACCAGGTGTCGGCAAGTGCCAGAGCTGAGAGCCTACCGGAGATGGTATCTGGATATTCGGTGTAGGCTTTTTTCCAGGCGCTCTGGGCGGCATCCTCATTCTTGGCATATCTGTTGGCCAAACCCAGGCGGTAGTAAATGTCAGGGGTGAATTTGCCGAGAGTGGCGGCAGGGAGTTCCGCAAGTCTGGTGAGCTTGGTCAGTGCTGCGTTATAATCCTGCTTGGCGCTCAGAGCATCTGCAGCTTTGATCTCTTTGACAATGTCTTCTGGAGTGCTTGGGGTACCGGCAAAATTGTTGACCGTTGCGGCTACACTCTGCCCCAGATTGTTGACCGTGTCACTTACGGTGGTTATGGTCTGATCGATAATATTCGTATTTGCTGGGGGAGTGGCGGTTGTTTCCGGTTCAGACGTTGGAGTGGTTGTCGCGGTGTCTTCAGTTAGCAGCTCCTCCAGCCCCAGATCATCATCTGCGACATCTGCGGTAGTAGTGGTTAAGTCTATATTCTCCAGATCTAAATCATTAGCTTCAGCGTTGGCGGTTGCAGTAGCTGTCGCTTCAGCGGTAGTGAAGGTAAGGTCTAATTCTGCTGGTTGGGACGCGTCCTCTATCTTGACCTTAACGGGTTCAGGTTCTGATTCAACAATTTCTACTATCTCCGGAATTTCGCTCTCTTTAGCAATAAATTCGCGGTTGATCCAGTAACCTCCAGCAGAGGCTCCGGCGATTACGATCAGTATCAGCAGGAATACCGTTATTTTGGACATGCCTCGTCTGGGGGTGCTGCCAAGGCTTACGCCAGGGTACATTTTGAGTGGTCTCTTTTCTTCTTGTTCGCTCATAATCTATCTACTCCTGTTGATGTCTTTAACTCAGACTTAAGTAATCTTATAATATGTATACTAGCAGTAAAATTCAAATTAAATATTGTAATCATGTTATTGGTATGACTTCTGGGATAATCTAGAGGTGATAAAAGAAGAAGAGAAGATGTTCACAGGGAGATGAACGTCTTCTCTAGGGATAATATGGAAAGAAGGGATTAGGCAATAATGTTGAGGTGGTGTGGGTGCCCGTCGTTATCCGGACCCATCGGCCAGTCCTCAAGTATCTCATCCTGATCAGGCTCCTCAGGTCGGCGGCGGTGACGCCTTCGCTGCTCTTGCTGTTGTTCCTGCTTCTCTTCGTCTTCACGGATGCCATGATTGTCGGCGGATTCGGTCTGTTTTACCACCTCCTCGGCCTTGCGGGCGAATTCTTCGTTGAATGCGGTGTGCGCTTGAGCGCTGGAACGCTCAATATCTACCGCTCTATCCTGTATTTGGCTGATATAGCTGGCTTTCATAGCCTGATCACCCAGAACAATCGAAGTCATATCTCACCTCAAGAAAATCGTGAAACCAAATAAACTGTAATCTCAGTATTCGATGTCAGATATAATTGCTAATCCTTCTATCTTGTTACAATTATACCCGCTACTATATTATACACCACAAAACAGGACTTATGCAAGTTTTTTTACAAAAAATGGAAATATTCCTATTGTACATGGGTCAGATGACGCTCGGAGAACTTCTCTTTGAGAAACTCCAGTATCTGGGCGTGGATCTGACTGACCCGGCTCTCAGATAATTCGAGGATCTCGCCGATATCCTTGAGATTCAGATTGTCGAAGTAGTACATCACCAGTACCTGCTTCTGCTTTTCATTGAGTCCTTTGATGGCAATCTCCTTTATCTCCGCGCGCTGCAGCTCGGTGAGAGGATTGGTGGCGGTCGTATCTGGGAGCATCTCTATCTGTCCCAGTTCGCCGTCATCATCCTCATCCCACTTACGGTTGAGCGATACGATGTTCTTTACCCGGGTATCCTTGATAAAGTCTTCATATTGCTCCATATCCATCTCCATCTCCCGGGCGATCTCCTCATCATCGGGAATACGCCCGAGACGGGAACTGAGGGCGTCACGGGTCTTCTCCAATTGGTGGACGCGTACTCTGACCAACCTGGGGATCCAGTCCAGTCGGCGTAGCTCATCAATTATCTGTCCGGATATGCGCGAGCTACAGTAGGTGGAGAATTTTATCTCGCGATTGGGATCGAAACGGTTGATCGCATCAATCAGTCCGAGCGTACCCCAGCCGATAAGGTCGTTGATATTTACATGATCCGGCAGCTTTGCCGCCATACGCTCGGCGGTCTGGTAGACTTGGGGCATGTAGTACTCAATCAAAGCATCACGGACATGCTGCTGATTCTCGGTGACAAAGTCTTGCCAGAGTTCGGCGACATCATCTTCAGTCAAGGTTGATGGCGGGCCGTAGTATTCACTGTGTCTCATTGTTGTTCTCCCTGTTTAAAAAGTAGTGAATAAGTACCTCGTGTTTCTAAGTAAATTATAAATCCTCTATATCTTCGGTGCTATCAGCATTTGGGGTGGTCGATATGGCGTTGAGATAGAGCGATCTGGCGCGTTCACGCTTATCCTCTTCTTCATTCTCTTTTTCATCGAGAAATTCCCGTATCAGTGATATCCCCATCTTGGAGAGGATCATACCCACAAAAAAGTAGCCGAAGATTATTACTAGCCCCTGGCTGAACATCGATACTACATCGGAAGTAGAGAGACCGAGGAGTTTGCGGATGATCCAGGTAGTGGCAAATATAACAAAGGCTATAAGCGCGAAGAATGCAGCAAGTCTTCTGACAACCATTTTTTACTCCTTTCTACTATTCAGTTTCCGTAGTCAAATCGGCAGTTATTGCGCTTGTTCGGGATTCGGCGATAAGACGGCCAATAGCATGGCGGTCTGCCGGATATAGCCCGTTGGCGCAGGTCGAGCCGGAGGTTATATATGAAATATCTGTATTAATCTTACTGGCGACATTGAGAATCATGCCAAAAGCGGCCGAGGCGTCAATCTTGCTGAAGATTATCCGGTTGAAGTTGAGCGCCTGATAACTCTCGATTACCGCCATCGCTGTGCGCTCAGTCATCGACACCGGCAGTAGCAGATGGGTCTCATCGACATTGGCGACCCGGAGAATCTCCTTGAGTTCTAGAATTCTGTTATGTTCCTTATGCGGAATACCGCCGGTATCGATCAGAATAAGATCCTTGTCGGCCAGATTGTGTATTTGATCGGCCATGGCAGCCGGGGTGTTGGCCGTGACCAGCGGGAGTTGCATGATAGTCGTCATGGCACGTAGTTGTGACTCAGCACCGGGACGGTTTAGATCCTCGGTGATCAGTCCTACGTTCTTTTTTTGTCCGATCATAGCATCAAAGGCGATCTTGGTCAGAGTCGTGGTCTTGCCGCCGCCGTTGGGGCCGACGATGGCAATTACTGTCGGACGGTTGTTGAGACGGTTATAACTTGTCGGCGGCGCGACATGGATATACTTGGATATCTCCGCGGCGATATGCTCCATTATGCTGTCGCGTTCAAGGGCGTTGAAGGGCATATCTCGCTGGAGTTTTTCAACAATGGCACGCGCTTCGTTGGCATTGACCTCATTCTCCACCAGCGATTGATAGCTGTCCAGTAATGCTTCGCCGACCTCGGGGATGGCACCGCGTGCCTGGATACTGGTAAGCCGGAGTATCTCTTGGCGCATCTGTGCCATTAATTGTTCGGTGACACTGTTGGCATAATCCGCGCTTAGTTCCTGGGTTGGACGGGGAGTATGGGCTGTAGCTCTTAACGGGGCTGTTCCTTGGTCGTGTACTGGCGTTGGCTCGCCTGAGGCGCAGGCGGCAGGAGACGCTTGCGAAGCTTCACGGTACATTTCAAACGGGGTCTTGGGACGCCGAGGTAGAACCGGGGTATCGGAGTAGTCATTCTCCGTAGGTGAGGTTGAGCTTGCGGTCTGAGGTCGGCGGTAGCGTGGGGTAACCTCATTGAGAATACTAGGTGCGGCGCTGGCAACAATTTCTACTATCTCTTCGCCGCCGCCAAGTTTGAAGAAGTTTCGGTTCTTTCTGATCCGTTTCTCGATAATGCAGGCATTCTCACCAAGGGCAGCTTTGACCTTGCTGATTACTTCCTGTACATCCTTGCCTTGAAATGTTCTATGTTGGCTACTTGACATTATCGCTCTTCTCTTTTTGACCTTTCACTAATTTGTTATACTATGCCGCGTCTATAAATTTGCCTTTACCATGCCGACACTCTCTACCTTGAACTCCGGGAGCACCTCGTTGTAAGAGATAACCGCGAGGGTTGACAGGGCGTTCTCGGTCATGCGTTTGACCTGCATCCGTATCTGCGGGCTGGTGATGAGCAGCGCCGAGTGGCCATTCTGTAGCTGGAGCTGTACCTGTTCGGCAATACCGTCGATGATCTTCTTCTGGGCGTCTGGACGGAGGGTGAGGAAGGAGCCGGCGTCGCTGTGCTCTATCCGCTTGGCAATAGTATCCTCCAGAGCTGGATCAAGCATGACCACATGGAGAATATTGTTTTCGGCGTAATCATTGCAGATCTGCCTGGATATCTTGTTACGACAGTGAGCAGTGATAATCTCTGGATCACGGGTACGTCTGCCGATCTCAGCCATGACCTCCAAGAAGGCAGGGAGGTTGCGGATAGATACCCGTTCACGCAGCAGATTGGCCAGAACCTTCTGAATATCGAAGGGTGAGAGGGGTTCCGGCGTAACCGCTTGCACCAGATTCGGCATACTCTCCTTGACATTGTCCAGAAGCCGGCGTACCTCCTCGCTGGTAAGCAACTCGTGAGAACGGCTGCGGATAACCTCGGTGAGATGGGTGGCGACCACGGTCTCGGCATCGACCACGGCGTAGCCCATCTGTTCGGCCTTCTCCCGCTGGCTCTCGTTGATCCAGACTGCCGGCATGCCAAAGGCCGGTTCGACCGTGTCTATGCCGCGTATCTTGTCGGTGGTGGCGCCGACATCCATCGCCAGATATTTGTCCGGTTCGATGATCGCCTTGGTAACCGGGTTGCCTTGAATCTTGATGGCGTACTCGTTGGGTTGCAGATCCATATTGTCTCGGATTCTGATGGGGGGTACGATAATACCAAGCTCCTGCGCCATCTGTTGTCTGATCATCGATACCCGGTTGAGTAGTCCGCCCCCACCCGACTCGGATTGGGACATGTCCACCAGGGGTACCAGCCCGTAACCTACCTCCAACTCCATCGGATCAATACGCAGGAAGTCTTCAACTTTTTCTTCTTTCGGCTCTGACTTGGCGGCTTCTTCTGCGGCGGCGGCTTCTTCTGCCTCTATCTGCTTCTTGCTCTTGGCCGGACCCTTACCGAGTCGCCACCACCAGATACCGGCGGCGACTGAGATACTCATAAAGGGGACGAATGGGAAAGGGGTTAGCCCTAATAAACCGGTGAGCGCTACTGCGCCGATCAGGAGGCTACAGATACCCAAGGCTTTACGGTGGTTGAGGAGCTGATCGATGATTTGACCGCCAAAGTCGTCACGCCGGTTACCACGGGTGACCAAGATACCGGAGGCGATACTGATGAGCAGCGACGGTACCTGACCCACCAGACCGTCGCCGATAGTCAGCTTGGTGAAGACCTGACCGGCTTCCAAAAAACTCATGCCGCCGATGGCAACACCGATAACCAGACCGGCGCCGATATTTACTCCGGTGATGATCAGACCCGCTACCGTATCACCACGTACAAACTTGGCAGCACCATCCATTGCTCCGTAGAAATCGGCCATCTGTCTGATCTCGTCTCGCTTCTCTCTGGCTTCGTCCTCGGTGATAATACCGGCGTTGAGATCGGCGTCGATGGCCATCTGTTGTCCTGGCATGGCATCAAGGGTAAATCTAGCTGCAACCTCGGCGATACGGGTCATACCTTTGGTGAGGACGATAAATTGGATGACGACTAGGATAATGAAAATAACAATACCCACAATAAAACCGAAGGTCTCACCGGTGGAGCCGGTTACGAAATTACCGAAGGAGTAGACGATCTCACCGGCGGCATGATCCTGATCCGTTGGGGCATTGGTCAGGATGAGTCGGGTGGTGGCGACATTCAGCGCGAGTTTGTAGAGGGTTAGTATCAGCAGCAGCGACGGGAAACAGGTCATATCATTGGGCTTCTCGATATAGACACACGCCAGCAGCACCATGAGGCCGAGGGCGATATTTATACCGAGAAGGAAGTCCATTAGAAACAGTGGCATCGGGTAGATAATGATGACCAGAGTGCCGATCAGGAAGAAAGGTATGATCGACTGTTTGACATTGCTGAAGTTACTCAGCAAGCCGATTACTCTGCTCCTTAGATCTACTGCCGCTTCTGCCATTATCTGCTATCCCTCATATTATTTTATTATAGTAAATTAAGTTGTTTTATACTAGGCCGCTGGTGGTTTCCGGTTTTTGAAGGCGGCGCGTTTGTTTTCATCCAGAACGTGAGCGAGAATATCCGCAACCGCTTGGAAGAGCTCGGGCGGTACCGCGTCACCTAGCTCAAGCTGGTATAATTGACGTGCCAGCCAAGGCTCTTGCCAAACCGGTACATTCGCCGCTTTGGCCTGTTCTATAATCTTCATGGCTATGTTATTCTTACCCTTGGCGACAACCTCGGGGGCGTTCATATCCGGTTTATACTTGAGTGCTACCGCGTAGTGAGTCGGGTTTCTGACGACGACCTCAGCATTGGGTACCTCCTGCATCATACGCTGTTTGGCCAACTCGTACATCTTCTGCAATCGTTTACCCTTCATCTTTGGGTCACCTTCGGCATTCTTGTGCTCGTCCTTGACCTCCTGTTTACTCATCTTCAGCGAATCCTTGTGCTTCCATTTCTGATAGATATAGTCGATGATGCCAAGTATGAAGAGAATCAGCGCTAGGCGGAAGGCAATCTCCCAGACATTCTCCAGGACATACTTGAGACAGGCACGGGTATCTAAAAAATATAGTACTATTGAATCACCGTAAATTCCGGATATAAAGTCATAGGCTATGACCATAATAAGTATAATCTTGGCTATATTCATCAGCAGCATGATCAGCTTCTTGGCGCTGAAGAGCTGCTTGACGCCATTTATCGGGTTGAGCGCTTCCAACTTGAACTTGATAGCATCCCAGGATATATGCAGACCTACCATATATACATTTACGATTATAGCGAAGAGTACCACCAGTATTAAAAACGGGCTGACTGCGTAAGCACAGAATTGTAGCGCGGTCATCAGGTATACATCTACATCCTGCGCTTCTGGTGCCAGCGTGTTGGGCAGGTACTCAGCGATAATTCGGATAATGGCAGAACCGACGGTCTCTTCGATCCAGGGGTGCGAGGTACCAGAGGCTGATTACCCCACCCAGAAGAATGACCGAGGCACTCAAGTCCTGGCTCTTACCAACCTGACCCTCATTGCGCGCATCGGTAAGGCGCTTGGAGGTTGGTTCTTCTGTCTTGTCGTCAGCGTCCGTCAGCCATAATACTCTCTTAAAAACAATTAAATCCGTGCCATTAATACAATAATAACTGCTACCTTGTAGCAGCGTAAAATCAATAACTCCCAGCGGTCAAGGGCTGTTCTGGCCCCCATCTGTGCTACGGTCTGTGCTAGTAATTCCAGCATTTCATGCCAGATGCCGTCTCCGGTATTGTCAAACCAAGATATGACCTTCGCCCGAGCCGGCAAAGGCAGTGCAGACACCGGGGATTAGTAGCATTATCGAGATCAGACCGAGGGTGACCCGTAGCGGCATTCCGAAGACCATGATGTTCATTTGCGGCATGGTGCGGGTGACAAAGCCGATTATCACACTGATGATGAGAGTGATAGCTATGACCGGCATCGCTACCTGCATGGTTGACTTGAACATCAATCCTATCTGGAGCTCGGAACCTTCGAGGGCAGGCGAGCAGAAATTGTGGAAAGAGCAGATCGCCCAGCCCAATAACCTCATAACTTCTGTCAAGCAGCCAGATGATATACAGATGGAGATTGAGGATCAAAAAGACCAGTCCGGCTATCTGACCCCATAAGTAACCGACCAGCGATACACTTAGATCGCTTAGGGGGTCCATTACTGTTGACATGGAGAAGCCTATCTGCTGCCCGCAGAGTTGGCCTGCTAACTCAACAGCTCCAATAATGATATTGGATAAAAAACCCTATGGCTACACCGACAAGCATCTCCTGACATACCAGAAATGCGATGTCTGAGGCGTTGAGTATGGTATTTTGATCCCAGTGCCAGGTCGTCCTGGCTGTGGGGTATACCATAAAGGTCAGGAAGACGGCTATAACCGCCTTGTAGCGAACCGGAATCTGCATTGAGGAGAAGAATTGCGAACTCATGACCATTGCCCCCATACGCACTAAAACCAGACCGAATACAAAGTATCCCATCAAGGTTTGATCAAGTTGTACAAATTCGCCAAATTCCATCTCTGTCTCTTTCTTATTAATTAATGCAGGGGCGTCTCAACCTCGCCTCAGGCTTCACCCGCCGGCTAGCAGCGACATATGCGCCCAGAGATCCTCGGTGTACTCGGTCAAAAGCTGTATCATCCAAGAGAGTGCGAGCAGGGTTACGCCCATGACCGCCATTAACTTTGGGACAAAGGTGATGGTCATCTCCTGGACACTGGTGACGGTCTGGATCAGACTGATAAAGACCCCGACAACCAGCGATGTCAGCAGCACCGGCATTGAGAGCAGCACTGCGGTAAACATTGTGTGCTGAGCTATATCGATAATGCCCTGAACGGTTGGAACCATATTATTACCTCCCCCTAATTGTGACGTGCATGAAAACTATATATCTTACTCACTACTACTCTGTGTCTTATGAAATAACCTTGATAAACGCCAGCATATCCGGCGGAAAACTGGTAACCAACGCCTCCATCAGTAGGCGCCAGCCGTCTACCAGAATAAAGAGGATCAGCTTGAACGGCATACTTACCATCGCCGGCGGCAGCATCATCATACCCATACTCATCAGTACCGAAGCGATAACCATGTCCAGGATCAGAAATGGCAGGTAAAGCAGAAAACCCATCCAGAACGCCCGTTTCAATTCCGAGGTTACAAAGGATGGGATAAGAACCAAGGTGGGAATGTCGGCGAGCTGGAGTTCGGTAAATTCCTCAACATGACGGTTGTTCTCGCCTATCCAGTAGACACCGCCATCTTTGCTTTTGACCTGATGTCCTGAGACGCCCATAAAGAATCTGACCTCCTCTTCACCCTCATTGGCGGTGAGACAGGAGAACATGAACTGTCGAACTGGGGAGAGTGAACGCTCCATCATCTCGGTCTGGGTCATACGTTCACCGGTTGCCGGATCGATCGCATCATCAAAATATGGCGCCATTCCTTCGTCCCAGGCCTTCTCCCAGGTTGGAGCCATGATAAATATTGAGAGAACCAGGGAGAGTCCGACAAGAACTTTGTCCGGCGGCATGGTCTGAGTTCCGAGAGCTTTACGCAGAAAGCTCATAACGATCATTATCCGCAGGAAGCAAGTTGTGACCATCAGGATACCTGGAGCCAGGCCGATCAGGGTCAGGAGCATGACGATCTGTAAAACCGAGGCTACCTGAGCCGGGGTTTTGGCGGCAGTAAGTGAACCGTCCTCAATTGTTGGCAGGAAGGAGAGATCCTGTACCCCTTCGGGAATCGGCTGCGGACCGGTAACATCACCCGGCCCCGGCCCTGAACTCTGGGCAGGAGGTAGATCGGCGGCCACGGCTACAGCGGAGACAGAGAGGGTCAGGGTAAGGAGCAGGAATAAAAATCCGATAAAAGTTGATTTTTTAATAACAAAAAAAACATTACTGCTCCGTGGGGCAGTAGGTTTGGGTTCTGTTATATCAACAACTCTGGTCATAATCAAATCTCTGTAGTCAATGGTTGTATGCTCTCATACTTCAAGATCACGTATCTGTTTTATGCGCTGCTGGCGCTGAATAATCTCGGGTTCGCCGATGTTTGCCGTAACGGCAGTGTCTGCACCGGGATCAGAGTTGAGCGGACGTTGCTCTGTCTTCTCCTCCGGTTTGGGTGCCGGGTTATGATTGAGTACCTGTTTTTGAAACATCTTGTAGAAGAGGTTCTGGCCATTACTGGTCTTGGGCTTGGCCGCCGACAGTACCTCGGTAACCTCTTCGGGGTCGGTAATCTCACTTATCTGATCGAAGCCGTTCGGAGTAACCCCAACAATAACCACCCTGGTTCCGACCCTGACCAGTGCCAGGTACTTTTGCGAGTCGAAATGAGTGCGTCCGAGAACCTCCAGTGCCGGACTGGCAAAGAGCTTCTTGCCTCCGGGGAAGAACTTCTTGATCACATTCAGACTTAGCCAGAGGAATATTCCCAGTACTATCGCTCCCATTACGATCATCGGGAGTATGCCGTTGGTTAGAGCCTTGGTCTTGGGCTTAGAATTCTCCTTGGTTGTATCCACTACGGTTGCGCTCTTGGTACGCGTACTGGCCGGAAAGGTCACTGCCTCGCGGGTGTAATCACGTTCCGGCGCGATATTCCGTTCCTGAGGTTCCGTAGAATACTGCGCCGCAAAACTTGCGGCGGAAATCCAGATGAAACCGGCAATGATGACGGAAAACCTGGATATTACTTGTTGAATTTTGGTCTTTGGCGAATGCATAGTCTGTAGACATAACCCCTATTATTCTAATATGTTGTATATCATCTATATTTTTATCATATAATTCAATATAAATCCAGCAAAAATATACGGTTAAAGTTGATGAATGCCGGGATAGTCCGGTTTGAGTACTATATCTTGTGGCTTGAGTATGGGAAATGGGTAAATAGTGTGTTGCGGGGGTGTAAAAAAATAAGCCGATAAGCACGGCGGTTAGTTGCAGGCCGTGAGGCTGTGCTGACTTTTTTTGAGAAGGGGTCAATCCAGCAGATCAGGGCGGATCTCTGCGGTCTTGTGCCGGGCGGCAGCTAGGCGCCATTCATGGATTAGTTTATGGTTGCCGCCGCGGAGTACCTCGGGTACAGTCAGTCCTTCATACTCGGCAGGTTGAGTATAGTGCGGGTAGTCAAGGAGCTGTTTGCCGTTATCGTTGAGGCTGAAGGATTCGTCGTGGGCACTCTCTATCTTGCCGAGAGCTCCGGGAATCAGCCGGGAGGCGGCATCGGTCATAACCGCGGCGGCGAGTTCGCCGCCGGTGAGTACGTAGTCGCCGATGCTGTAGACCTCGGGGTTGAGAATATCGAAGATCCGCTGGTCGAAGCCTTCGTAGCGTCCACAGACAAATATCAGCCGCTCGGCGGTGCTGAATTCATGGGCGTGACGCTGGTCGAAACGTTTTGCCGTCAGGACCGGGGAAGATCAGGCGGTGCGGTGGCTGTAGACATCTGGATTACGGCTCTGACGGCTGAGACTACCGGTTGGGACGGTCATGACCATACCCGGGCCACCGCCGAAAGGACGGTCATGCGGTCTTGCCGTGTTTGTTGGTGGTATAGTCACGGATATTATGCGAGAAAACCTCGATAAGCCCTTTCTCCTGAGCAATCCGGAGAATTCCGGAGTTGAAGGTCTCGGTGAGCATCTCCGGGAAGATGGTGAGTATATCGATTCGCAGCATGGTGTCCTCTTGTCGGTACGGGTTTGCAGATAAAGCCTGTTTTTCTAATTATTATCGGAATACAGCTGTCCATGTAAAGTGATTTGAGTGGATTTTTCTTCAAATTAGACGGGTGAAAATGCCGGGCAGGAGTAGTATATTACGGTCTAACCTGCCAGAACTGTGTGCTAGGTTAAATATAGGTTGGGGATTTGTAGTAAATTATGGACAGCCTAATACGCTTGGTATAAATATGTTATAGTGAATATGCGGAAAAGCAGGGGCGGTGGAGGTGGAAAATAAATGAAAAAAAAGAATTATAAAGCTTGTTAAAGTATTAAGGTTTTGATATTATAGGAAGTAACTATAATGCGATATTAGTATCGGCGATTGGGTCTTATTCGGTTATTGTTGAGTCTGACTTTGAAGTTACTGGTAGTATCGTATTAGGGGTGTTTTTACTTAGTTGGGGATCAAATTTGTAATAGAGTCTAATTTGTGATTTTATATTTTGGAGGAATGAGGAATGAAGAGATTTCTACTAGCTACAGTTCTTGGTCTAGGTGTTCTGGTTGCAGGTGGCTGCAGCAGCACTTGTTCTGCTCCTAGCACTTGTCAGGATAAACCAAACGCACCGGAGTGTGATCGTTGTAGTACTGAGTACTGTGAATACATTGGTACAAGAATTTACAGCGAAGAGGTAATGAATAGCGGTGGTAAGCCGGTACGTTTTGCAGATGGTACAATTATTCAGACTCTGGATAAGAGCAAGATCTCAAAGTGGGAAGAATTCAAGTGGTAATGAGTTCTTAAACTGTGAAGCAAATTTTGAGTACTCCTCGTAGTGGGGAGTACTTTTTTTTGTTGCGGTTACAAATTATATGGCTTGCAAAAATGGAGCATACTGGTATAGTGAGGTATGGTGATTGAGCAGTGTTTTACCAGTGTTTGTTGTCTTTTTCAATTTGTCCGGCAGCTTCGGCTGCAGGTGTTTGACCGTGGAGAGATTATGTCAATAAAAGATCATGTAAACCATGCGACCAATCTGCGTCGTAAGGTGATGTCTGAAGTGGTAAGAGCATATTGTGACGGGTGTAATCCTGAGGTTTTCGATAGGATTCCCTATAAGCTCTTTCCCAAGGAGTACCAGGAGGATAATTACCGGTGCTGCATCTATAAGGATCGCGAGGTGATCAAACATCGGTGTATTGCCGCCTTGGGCATTGGTTTGCAGAGTGTTAGTGATTGATTTTCCTGCGGATTTCGCATTATGCTGAGGAAGCACGGGCGCGGGAGGGTGATTGAACCGGATGTGCTGACCGTACTCGATATCGCCCTGTGAGAGTTGTATTCGGGCCGCAGTATGTGATCAGTGAACTCTGCCGAGGCTGTATCTGCGCGTCCATGTGTCTCCAATTGCCCTAAGAGTTGTATTACCGTGACCAAACCATCAGGCACGTATCGATCCGAATCAGTGTATTAACTGTGGAAAGTGTAAAGAGGTATGTCCGTACCATGCTGTGGTCAGGGTGCCGGTAGGCCTGTGTGAGGAGGCTTGCCCGGTGGATGCTATCAAGCGGAACAATGATACGGGTAAGCAGGAGATTGATTTTTCCAAGTGTACCTCGTGCGGAAGGTGTATGCGTGCTTGCCCGTTCGGAGCGCAATTATGGAGAAGTCGCAGATTATCGATGTGCTCGAGGCTTTTGAGAGTCCGAAAGAGGTGATTGCAATGTGTGCGCCGGCGATTGCAGGGCAGTACTCCGGCGGGATGCGCAGTATTGCCGGGGGGCTCAAGAAATTGGGGTTTGACCGGGTGGTCGAGGTGGCGAGTGGGGCGGATGAGACCCTGCCAGCATGAGGCGGCGGAGTTTGCTGAGCGGGTACTAAAGAATGGCGAGGACTTTATGACTACCCTCATGCTGTCCGGCTTATGTCGAGGCAGCGCATAAGCATATTCCGCAACTGGTGCCGTATATATCCCATACTCCTACTCCGATGCATTATATTGCCGAGAGAGATGCGTCGTGAATACCCTGAAGCGATTAATGTCTTCATCGGGCCGTGTGTGGCTAAACGGCATGAGGGGGTGCAGGATTCCTGCGTTGATTATGTTCTTACCTTTGAAGAGGTGGGGGGCGATGTTTGAGGCGCTTAAGATTGAGACGGCGGTAGTGGAGGAGGCAGATACCGAAGGGGTGGCCTATAGTGAAGGGGCGTGGTTTTGCGCTGGTTGGTGGGGGTGGCCGGGGCAGGTCAAGGCGGTAGCGGAGAAGCCTGAGGAGGTTGAGACGGTACTGGTGAACGGGCTCTCACATGAAGGGTTAAAAACAGCTCAAAAAGTACTGCACTTGGCCAGGGTGCAAGGGAGGGAAATCTGGTCGAGGTGATGACCTGTGAGGGAGGGTGTATCAATGGTGCGGGAATCTATACCGTGCCGAGCAAGGCGCACCAGGAGGTTGCGGCGTTTGCCAGGAGTAGTGCACACCTCAAACCATAAGGGCTGTTGTGGTCTATTATAGTATTTGTCGGTAAAAAAAAAGAGTTTGATTTTGGCTTTTTACGCTTTGGCGTAGGAGCCATTTTTTTTTGGGGGGGGGGATATAGCTGATTCAGGAGCTTACTGATTAATTTATGTAAGAGAGTTCCAAGTTATTACGTAATTCAGCAACAGCAATTTATAGAGATTGCCTTAAAAAATTTGAGTATGCTGCATAATCGTTGCCTGGGAGCAGCGGAGCCTAAAATACCTGATTTTTAGTATATTATAGCATTATAAGTGTGGTTGGTGAAATTTGTTGGCCGCTTATAGCACAAGACAGTGGTCGGTAACATGATAACGAAGGTGGTTTTTTTTTGTTAGTTACGGATTAGGTGTGTTTTAGAAATATAATAAAAAAGCAATTGTTAGGCGCAAGCCTTTGCTTGTTTAACTATATTGACAGTAATATGTTATACTATGTGTTGCAATATTGTGTGATTTATTTTATGGTGATGGTGGGATTGACAGAAAAAAATAACAGGTATATATTGCTGGTTGTTTTTAATAGATTGAAATATTACAAGAAGAGTATTTTTTGTGATATCTTTGGATGTTTTTTGGCAGAAACATGTAGTTTGACCTTGACTTATGTTCTTAATAGTCTGAAAAATGTCAGAAATTATAAGTATTTGCTTATGTTTAAGGTGCTATCATGACTGTGTTTTATATCAAGGTGCGGCTTATTAACAAAAAAAAATGTTAATGAGATATTGACAGAATTAATTTTTCTGATTTATAGTCGTGGTGTTTGATTGATATAATAATATTTTATTAATCTCACATAGTGAGGTGAGTCTAATAGTTGAGGTTGGCCTTAGAGTATGTCTTGGGTCAACTTGGGGTGTAAGTGGTGTAGGGGGGTAATGAGGTTCTTTTTTTAAACTTGATGAAAAATGGAATGCTCGTTTATTTTTTTACCAGTGAGCAGGTTGCAGGTTGAAGCTGGTTTTGGGATTATGGTTGATATTGGAGGCAGGGGGGGGATTATGTTGGGTAACTATGATTAAGAGATTTTCTGGCATATGGGTTATGGCAGTGATTTCTTATCTGGATGGGTGCAGTTGGAGTTAGTAGGGCTGCTGATGTAAATGTTACTTCTGACCTGACGACTCAGCAGGATGTGGGAGTCGGGGCAGAGTATCGAGGTTACCAGGAGACGGCTCGGTGACGGTTAATGGTGACGATGAGTCTTGTATCAGGGGGAGTACCATCGGGGGCAAGGCGGCAATACGGTTACCCTGCTCGATGGGGCGGAATTGACTACAACCGGTAACAGTGTTAATAATTCCAGTAGCAACGCTTACTCTTCGGCAATCAAGGTTTACGGTACTTCTAGTGATGGTAATAAAACCGGGTTGGCCGGGGGGCGGATCTCTCAGTTATGGTATCTATAGTGGTGCATCAAATGTGGTTGAGGTGAAGGACGGGAGTAGTATCAGTACCAATGGTAAGCATTCCAACGGGGTATGCGTGGAAGATAATAATATCGTGTTCGTTGATGGTATTATCGATACGCATTACCGGCTATTTTGGTAGTGGTATTAATGCTGGGGATAACAATGTGATAATTCTGGGGGGGAGAAATGGCTAGTATCACTACTGGAGGATCAAATGCGGATGGTATCTATACCGAAGATAACTGTATTATAAAGGTCAGCGGACAGATTCAGACAACTGATGCTTATGGGCTCAGGGGCGTATGAGGAGTGTGATATAACAATTGAGTCCTACCGGTAGTGTCAGTACTACTGGAAACTATGATAAAGCTATCGCTTCCCTTGGGTAGTAATGGCAATATAACTTACGTACGTGGTACGGTCTCGGTCAAGTGGGTCTACATGCCAGTTGCGTGTATAACGCTGAAGGGGGAAATGTTACAAATATCAGCGGAACGCTGACAGCGACGGGGGCAGAGGATTCGTATGTGATAGAATCGGTAGCGTGTTATGACTCCGGGTATAGCAATACCTTCAATATCTTGGATGGAGCTACCTTGAATGGTGGGATTATTAATAGCGTGAAAGATAGTGTCCTCAACGTCCTATCTGACCTTTGGCTTTGCCGATGACGGTAGCGGCAAGGCAAATTACGCGGCTGCTGATGAGAATGCAGAAATAACCCTGAATGGTGATATCCTGGTGTATAGGGATGCCTATGGGGGAAACTATTGGAGGTAACTGGGATGTCTTTATCGCCGGAGGGACGATAACATTCAACGGTGCTACCAATACTCTGGCCAATCTCTTTGTCGGTGGTAAGTGTTTTGATGGCAATACAACTGTTCCAGATGGTAATGATGGTTCGGGAGGAGCAAAGACGGCTACGCTTGTTACTATAGACGGAAAAGCAACCCTTAATGTTACGCAGGCAATTACTACCAGCGGTGCGGTGAAGGTGGGTGGTGGTTCGACTTATAATCTCTCGGGGGACGCATACGCACTCCGGTACCGACGTTACCATCGACGGGGTGCTGGATCTGGCTAATGGCGGGAAGTTTGTGAATAATGCGACGGGAGGTACTCAGGCGATTGCAACCCTGAGTGTGAGTGCCGGTACTGGAACGCTTGCGGGTAGTGATGCGCTCGATACTGTGACTACGGCTAATATTGCCGGTACGCTGAGTTTTGAAGCGACGGCGGATACTACCTTTAACATAACCAATCTTTCCGGAATCTTGAATCAGGAGTCGGACAAAAATCTGACGTTGGCGAGCTTGAATATTGCCGGAGGTGATACCGGTACAATCAATATTAATGCCGGAACTATGACTTTTAATGGGATTAATAACAGTGGAACCCTGAATATCGCGGTGGCAACAGGAGCAGTCGCCAGGGCAGGGGCAGGGATTGATATGACTGCCGGCAACACCAAGATTACCCTTGACTTTGGCGCAGATGCCGGGGTAGACGATGTGGCTGCTCTTGGCAGTTATGCCCAGATTGATGGTGCGACCAATCTGACGGTTAGTAAGGACGGTAATAAGGTTGAGCAGATATTTGCTTTAAACGGTATTGTCGGCTTGACCTATGAAGATGTGCTTGATACCAATCTTCTCGCCGGGGGGAGTATTACTCTGGCGGATGGGGATATCCTGAATACCGAGGATGATGTACGGATTTATACGGTAAAGCTGGATGGAAACAATGTGGATATTCTGGTGCAGGCGGCTGGTTCTGGAGCAAATGGGTCTTCAGGTGCGGCGGAAGATAAGGTCAAGCAGGGTGGCGGCTCAAATGAAGCGGGTCGAGCGGCGCAAGATATGGTGAACAACCAGGCCAATCTGCCGCAGAAGGGTCAGGACTATGTAAGTAAACTTACGGCATTGCCCAGTAATGAGATGGCACGGGCGGTGGCGCAGACCATCGGTGAAGGGGCGACAGCACCGTCGACCCAGAGTTCGCTCATGGCGATTACCGCGGCGACCAGCTCGGTTGAGAACCAGATGGTCAATTTCCGCTCGGGCAATATTGCGCAGGGGATGGCTTCGTCATTCGGCGGAAGCGGTGCGACCTCGGCACTGGATAATATGGCTGATGCGTCTGAGCTGGAGGTAGCGTATGAGTCGGGGTTTACCTCGGGGGTGGATACCACCGAATATAAGAAGGTGACGGTGTGGGCGAACGGTTTCGGCGGTTTTGGGGAGCAGGGGACTATCGGTAATGATATTGGTTACAGCTTCTGGAATGCGGGTACGTTGGTTGGTTTTGATTACGCTATTGCCAAAGAGCTGCGTGTTGGTGCCTTGTTGGGTTACAGTTATAATAAAACAACTATCAACTGGAACAGTGGTGACAGCAAAGATAATGCGCTGCGCATAGGGGCTTATTCATCATTCAACTGGGACAGCTTCTTTGTCGATTTCTCACCAACCATGGGGGTTCATATGATCGAGTCCAACCGTAATATCTGGGACGGGAGTGTTGCCAAGGGTGAGCGTATCGGGCTTGATTTCAATGTAAATGGAACCATAGGGTATAATTTTAATCTGCCGTTTGGGATTAATTTTATCCCTGAGTATGCGCTTACGTATACCCTGTTCAATGATCCGCAGTATACCGAGACGGGAGCGGACGCGGCGAATGTGACCTATTGCAGCTATACCTCCAATTCACTGGTGCAGGATGTTGGGATAAAACTGGGTAAACTGATCAAGGTGTCGGATAAGCTGAGTTTTCTGCCCGAGGTCTGGGGCGGCTGGGAGCATGAATTCCTAGATACCGGTGGTGAACGTAATACCGTAACCTCGGCTTCAATCGGCGCGCAGGCGTATACGACCGAGATGAATGCCATGGCGCAGAATCGCGCCTACTGGGGGATCGGGATAACGGCTTTACTCAAGGATAACGTATCTATCTACGGGCGGTATGATCAGCGAGTCTGGCATAAAGGTTTCAATATCGGTTTCCTCGCAGGGATAAAAATTAATTTTTAAATCTGGGTTTGAATGAATTCTCCTTGGCCTGGTTGTTTGTTGTAGAGGCAACCAGGACGGCGGTACTCAGATAAATTGGCTGTGCAGGATCTTGATTGCTTCTTCCTTTTCCTGCTTGTCGGTCATGATCAGCCGGTAAATCTCTGACCATTTTAATTCAGACTTGAATTTTCGGTTATAAGCCTTGGTGAACTCCAGCCGTACCTTGATTGGGTGATGCCGACTGAAGAGGCTGAGCAGGCGTAGCGCCTCCAGGCAACCGATTTGGAAATAATCGGCAAGTAACATTGAATTGCGCACTATCTCTAGAACTCCCAGCATCTGCTGGTTCTGGCAGCGTTGTCCAAGCTGGATATACTTCATTATATGCTGGATATTGTGCCACTGTAGACCAACCTTTCTGGCTTGAGAAAAAATTTCGCGAATAGCTTCCTCAGTTCTTCCGTGTTCAGCGTCATGAAAGGCGGCAATCTCCAAAAATGCGGTAGGTTCTAAATTAAACTCATCGGCAATCCCAATAGCAATAATGATTGAGTGGTCAATCTCCATTAATTTTACATTCATTTCAACAATTCTCTCTCTCTAATCTGTGATTTCAGTATTGTGAAAACTTGTACACATCAGATAAACTTGTTTTGCTCTTGAGTTGTGGAATTGATGTGTGAAAGTGTCCAACATGAATCTCTGCCATGAAATATAGCTTGATTAAAGACTGCTATCAAGCTCATACTCAATGCGGATATATTATCATATATTTACACTTATGTCAATATATTTTATACTTACTGTTGGGGATTGTGTGGGTTGTGTTTGGTTGAAATTAAGGCGGCTGTGTATAGAAATGGGGATAATCTGTTGCAATAAAAGGTGTTAATTCGATAAGGAGTTTGGTTAACACGGATTAGTGTATTAAATAAAAAATCACTAAAAAATATGGTTAGGGGATAGAGTCTATTTGGATATATTTTTTTGGGGTATGGGCTGGGTAGGACAGGAAAAACCTGCTCTTAGGGTTGAACCGTCTTGGTCTTCGGGGTAAGTTTTTAGACTCTCTGAAGTCTGGGCTTTTTATGCAGAGCGGTTTTAGCTCCATCTTCCTCAGCTGCCTATGATTATACTCTCAGTCGTGGCTTATGCAACGTCTTCGACATACCTTTGAAAAAGGTATGCTAAACGTTCAGCTGGAGCTGAACGGGCTGCGAGATGCAGCCTCAGCCAGTAACTGTGTTACTGGCTGTATTACTTGTTTTGAACAATTTTCTGGGAGTACTAAAGATTACAGTTGTACAAATGGATAGGGTCGCTGTGCCTAGACAAAGCTTACTTCGCCGTTACCAGGGGTGACTCTGCCGATGATTCTAGCCGCCTCGCCATTAGCCTGGAGGGTGGCGCTGATCTTTTCAGCACTTGCTTGTGGACAGATTACCAACATGCCGATACCCATGTTGAAGACACGGTACATCTCTTCTTCGGCAATATTGCCGGCAGCTTGAATAACCTTGAAGATCGGAGGAATATCCCAGCTACCGAGTTTTATCTCAGCGTTACAGTCTGCGGGCAGGATGCGCGGAGTGTTTTCGGTGATGCCGCCGCCGGTAATGTGTACCAGTCCGTGTAGCGGGGTCTCGCTGCCGAGTTCCAGAGCCTTCATGACCGGTTTGACATAGATTCTGGTCGGTTCAAGCAGGGTCTCGCCGAGTGGTTTTTCGAGCTCCGGCAGGGTGCTGTCGATACTGTAACCGCCGACTTCGAAGAGGGCTTTGCGAGCCAGGGAGAAACCGTTGCTGTGCAGACCGCTGGAGGCGAGGCCGAGGATGACATCTCCGCTGGCTACCTGGCTGCCGTCGAGTAAGGCTGCTCTCTCGACAATACCCACAGCAAAACCTGCCAGATCATATTCGCCTTCCGGGTAGAAGCCGGGCATCTCAGCGGTCTCACCGCCGAGGAGGGCGCAGCCGCTCTGGCGACAACCTTCGGCGACTCCGGTGACCAGGCCGAGCATGGTATCTTTGTCACAGCGGCCGGTGCCGATATAGTCGAGAAAGAACAGGGGTTGGGCGCCCTGTACAAGTACATCATTGACACTCATGGCGACCAGATCAATACCCACGGTGTCGTGCTTCTTGAGCATGAAGGCGAGCTTGAGTTTGGTGCCGACCCCGTCGGCGCCGGCTACGAGAATCGGCTCATCCATAAAGCGGGAGAAAAAATCGCACTGGCCGCTCAGTCCTTTGAGACTGAAGAGGCCGCCGAAGCCGCCGTCATTGCGTACTACACCGCTGCCGAAGGTACTCTCCATCAGCTCAGTATATTTGGCTGCAAGTTCATTGCCGGTATCAATATCAACCCCGGCATCCTTATAGGTTATGCCCTTGTCTGACATAGCGCAGTTATCCTTTCGTGATGTTATGCTGAAGATGGTCGTCGTATTCGTCGGCGCCTTCGAGTAGATCCATACTGAATTTGTCCTCCATCTGGTCTATAACTTTGACCGGGTAGTTGCCGTCGAAGCAGGCACAGCAGAATCTGTCGTTGTCGTAAGTAACGCAATCCAGCATCCCTTCAAGCGAGATGTAACGCAGAGAATCAACATCCAGCATCTCTTCCATCTCTTTGATAGTGTGGTTTGCAGCCAGTAACTCGCGGCGGGTAGGAAAGTCGATGCCGTAGAAGCAAGGGTAGATATTGGGCGGGCAGGAGATGCGCAAATGTACCTCCTTGGCTCCGGCTTGTTTGACCGTACGTACCAGATTAGTGGTTGTGGTGCCGCGGATAAGGGAGTCGTCAATCAGGATTACGCGTTTGCCTTTGACTACCTCTTTGACAACATTGTGTTTCATGTTTACAGATTTGACCCGCTGTTTCTGCACCGGATCGAGGAAGGTTCTACCCACATAGTGGTTACGAATAAAGGCTCGATCCATCGGTAGACCCGCCTTCTTGGCGTAGCCCATGGCGGCGCTGTAACCGCTGTCGGGAATCGCGGCGACGATATCGGCCTCGGCGGGATGTTCTTCAGCCATCCTTTCACCCAGACGGTAACGTACCTGGTGGACATTGTCACCGAAGATAAAGCTATCCGGGCGGGCGAAGTAAATATGTTCGAAGATGCAGTGTGCCGGCTTGATCTCCTCCTTGGGAGCAAAAAACTCGGATTTTATGCCGTGTTTGTTGATCGTGATCATCTCGCCGGGTTCGATGGAGCGGATAAACTTGGCGCCGATAAGGTCGAAGGCGACAGACTCGCTCGCAACGACATAACCGGTATCGAGTGAACCTAGGCAGAGCGGACGGAATCCCTGGGGATCACGCGCGGCAATCAATTCATCCTCTTTAAGAAATACAAAGCAGTATGCCCCTTTGATATGGTTGAGGCAGTGACCGAGGCTGTTCTTCTTGTGGAGGTGGCTGGGTTTGGCCAATAAATGAACCAGTACCTCACTATCGGTACTGGTTTGAAAGATTGAACCGTAAGCCTCGTATTCATCGCGGAGAGTTCTGGCGTTTACTAGATTGCCGTTATGGGCAAGGGCTATCAGGCCATCAGAATACTCTACTACCAGCGGGTGAATATTCTGCGGCTTGGAAGAACCGGTCGTTGAGTAGCGTACATGACCGATTGAGACGTGTCCGGGAAGATTATTCAGCTTGCTGGTCGGAACGGCTTGCGCTAATAGCCCCATACTTTTATGGGATCTGATCTTGACCCCGTCACTAGCAACAATACCTGCCGACTCCTGACCGCGATGCTGGAGGGCATGGAGCATCAGCCAAGTGATAGATGCGGCATCTTGAATACCGTATACCCCGGCAACACCGCAGAAATGTTTGCATTCTGTGTCCACTTTTTTTCCAATCACTATTATAATGGTTGTTGTATGATATTCAGTGCTATCTGTAATACCTTTGTAATTGTTCCAGAGCGTTAATTTTAACAATTATAAGGAATCTGTAAAGAGGTTTATGGAATAATACGCAAAAGGTTGGTTGGTTAATGCATCCTGGGAAGAATATGGGCAGTAATGGGATTATGAATTTGCTGGTGTTCAAGGGGTAATTTTATTGTATATGCAACTTTCTTGACAAAAAGTAATGAGAACTTATACTCTTGGGATGAGTTTTGGTCCGTACTGTTCAAGGTGAGGAGAGTCGATTATGTTTGCGGAGAAGACGATTAGAGATTATCTGGAGGTTGCGGCATCGGGTCAAGAGGTGCCGGGTGGTGGCAGTGTGAGCGGGGTGATCGCGGCTCTGGGGGCGGCTATGGGCGAGATGGTCGGGAACTTTACCCGGGGCAGAAAGAAGTATGCCGAGTTTGAGGGTGAGGTTGTGGCGATTCTCGGGGAGTTGGCGCGAATACGCGGGGAACTTTTGGGGTGTGTAGACCGGGACGTTGAAGCCTTTCTCAAGTTCAACGATGTCTATGCCATGCCCCGCGAGACCGAGCAGGAGAAGCAGGAGCGTACCGCAGCTATGCAACTCTGCTTGCAGGGGGCGATGCAGCCGCCCATGGATATTATGCGCCTTTCGCTTGAGGCGCTGCGTTTGATACCGCCGCTGGCGCAGAAGGGTAACAGTAACCTCATAACCGATGCCGGGGTGGCGGTGCAGGGGCTGTTTGCCGGTATGAAAGCGGCGAGATACAACGTCATGATCAATCTAAAATGGATGCAGGATGAGACTGTGGTGCAGCAGCGCAAGGAAGAGGTACGCAATATTCTCTCAGAAGCAGGCGGTATTGCCGGTAGGGTTGAGGCTTTGGTAGAGGCGGCGTTATAGTTTGGTGAATGGAATCTCTCAGGGTTGGAGTGCAGAAATGGCTACTAAGATTGCAGAAACAGCAGATAAGTATAAGCTTTACATTGAGGCGGTGCAGTGTGTTGAGGCGGATATAGATTTTGTCTATGAAATTTATAAGGAGCGGGTTGGCAAGAGACCCAAGAAGCTCAAAGAGGACTTCTGCGGCTCCTTTGCGGCAGCGGTAGAGTTTGTTTCCAGAAGTAAGAAGAATACTGCGGTGGCGGTCGATCTGGACAAGGAGGTTCTGGAATGGGGGAAGAAGAATATCCTGCCACGTCTGGACGGGAGTGAGGAGCGGTTGGAGATTATTCGGGATAATGTTCTCAACGTTTCCGAGCCCAAGGTCGATGTAGTGTTGGCTATGAACTTCTCCTATTTTCTCTTCCTAACTCGCAAAGAGCTTAAAGCGTATTTCAAGAATGCATATAAGTCGTTGAAAAAGAATGGACTCTTCTTCCTTGATGCTTACGGCGGTACCGAGTCGATAGACGTATGCGAGGAGGAGAAGGAGTGTGACGGCTTTACCTATGTCTGGAATCAGTATAAGTTTAATCCGATCTCGTCGCGCGCGTTGAATTATATTCATTTTAAGTTCCCGGATGAGTCGGTTATTGAACAGGCATTTGCTTATGAATGGCGGCTCTGGACCTTGGCTGAAATACAGGATATTCTGGTTGAGGTAGGTTTCAGAGATATCGGGGTCTACTGGGAAGGCTGGGATGAAGAGGAGAATGCCGGAGATGGGAATTTTGTACTGACGACTGAGACGGAGAATTGCCAGGGTTGGGTCTGTTACATCGTTGCTGGGAAGTAGGACGGGGCAAGGTCTTGCTTTGGGGGTAAAAAATCATATAATTATTAATGTTATAGCGCTGAGTGCAAGGATACAGAGTGTCCTTGCACTGTAACTATTTATATGGTTTTGAGTTATGGCTTGGCTTGGCTTTTACTATGGGTTTGGCAGAAATGGGCTTGATAATATTTTGCCGCTGTGAAATCTGCATTTAGAAGGTAGTTTTGACCATAGAAAAGTAGGCGTTTCTGCTGATTATTATTATTTTTTATATATATTTGTTGTAATGAACCTTGTGGAGATACATGAATTATGAGCGCAACTAACGCTAATGATATTGATATCAGAGGTATTCTGCTGGCAGAGCAGTTGGATATGGACTTTATAAGGGATCTGGGGCACCAGATCAGGCAGTATTTGAGTGTGAAGGATGAGGCGAATGCTCTAATCGATGAGGTCAAGAATCTGGATTTGCCGGATCGTGATACTAGGGTGGCGGCGATCTACTGGGTTTTGGGTAATAATGAGATGGCGGAAAGCCATGCGCAGAAGGATCCTAAAAATTATATCTCACTCTTGATTCTTGGGGAGATTCTGGAGAAGGAAGGCGATCTTGCCGAGGCGCTTAATCATTATGACAAAGCGATCAATATTGCGGGAACCGAGAGTGCGTGTGCGCTTAGTAAGCTCAGTGTCAAGATCAAACTCGGGGAGTATGACGAGGTGATGGTCGATATTGAGAAGCTTGAGCGTGAATTCGGGGACAAGGCCGATCTTTTCTACTGTAAAGGGCGTTGTTACGAGCATTTTGGTGATTACGAACTTGCTATTGAGGCTTATGAAAATGCGTTGGAGTTGGATGATGAACATTGCGAAACCTTGTTCTATCTGGCTAAGTTGCTTGATCTGCGCGGTGACGACCAAGGTGCAATTGAGTATTATCGGCGTATAGGCCCGGGTTCTGAGAACGCTTTCTCCAACGCTTTCTTGAACCTTGCTTCGCTGTATGAGGACAACCTCAACTTTGAAGAGGCTATCCACTGCTGTGAGATGATTCTGGCCAATGATCCGCGTAATAAGCGTGCCAAGATGTTGCTGGAGTCTGCTGAGGCCTCTATCAGCATGTATTACTCGCCGGAAGAGACCAAGCAGTCTGAGAAACTAGAGGCTATTCTGCGCGTGCCGGTTACTGATTTTGAGCTCTCTGTCCGTAGTAGAAACTGTCTGGCCAAGATGAATATCCGGTCATTGGGCGATCTGGTCAAACGTACTGAAAGTGAGATGTTGGCGTATAAGAATTTTGGGGAGACTAGTCTCCGTGAGATTAGGGATATGCTGGTATCGAAGAATCTGCGTCTGGGTATGCTCCGTGAGGACGCGGCAACCCGTGCGGCCTTCAACCGTTCATCCAGTAAGCAGAAAGAGGAGATCCTCAGTAAGCCCATTGATGAACTGGAACTCTCTGTACGTAGTCGCAAGTGTATGGATCGTATGGGGATTAAGACTATCGGAGAGTTGTGCGAGAAGTCTGAGAACGAGCTGGCGTCCGCCAAAAACTTCGGTCGGGTATCGCTCAATGAGATCAAGAAGCGTCTACAGGAGGCTAATCTCTCTCTCAAGCAGGATGATAAAATCTAAGCGTTGGCAGCTATGTCTACTCTTCAAGACGGACTTCACTCAGGAGGTCCGTCTTTTTTAATTGCTGTATTATTTATCTTGTATCTTGCTGTCTAAGCCATAAAATTAGCTGTAATGGTTTGGGGCGGCCTGAGGGTTGCGTAGGTTAGTGTTCAGGGGGTGTCCTGTGGCTGGGTTATGGTTGATTGAGTGGATTTGGAGTATTTTGAGATGGTAAGAGGTGGAGCCAATATCAGTCTGCAAGTAGTGCTCGGGGCGGGCGAGATGCGTCAGGGGATGCTCTTTGCCGATGCCTTTACCGAGCTGCAGGAGGATGTTCTGCGCCTTGCCGATGGGAGTCGAACCGTACGGAGTATCGCTACAACCTTGGCCAAACCCCGGGAAAAAGTCCTCAGTGTAGCTCGTAAACTACATTATGATGGGTATTTACGGGTACTCTCGGCTGAGGAGGTGTTGCCGCGGTGTGAGGCGGTGGTAGCGGCGGGAAGGTATGATGATGCTATAAGCCTGTACCTTTATGTACTAGCTGCGCAGGAGAGTAATCTTGAGGTTATGCTGGCGCTAGCCGAACTCTATGTCAAGACAGCGCATGCCAAGGATGCGGCAGGACTTTACTCTACCTTGGCACATTATTATTTCCAGGAGAGCAGGCTGGGGGAGGCTTTGGTGGTACTCCGTAAGGCGGCGGGACTACAGCCGGGGAACTTCAAGGTGCAGGATGATCTCGCGCGGCTCTGCGTCCGAACCGGACGGGATGAAGAGGCTGGAAGGATTTGGCGGAATTATGCGCTCCGTCTTGCCGGGGCGGGTGAGTACGAAGAAGGGCTGAAAATAGTGGATATGGCTGTGGCTGAGGTGGGGAGTAGTGATATCTTGCTCCTTACCGAGGCTGAAATTCTGGCTCTGATGGAGGGTAAGGGCAAGGAGCAGCGGATTGAAATACCGGAGAGTGAGGCGTTTGAAGTCGAGTTTCAGGAGCAGACTATTAGCGGGGCGGGTCTTGCAGAATTCTCTCCTGTGCAGCTTCTCTCTGTGGAAGATTTCGCTGAAACTGTGGACACAGCTCAAGACTTTGCGGCAGGTACTTCGGAGAATGAAGAATATTCGCCGATAACTAATCAGGAAGAAGGGGCGGAGTATATCGCGCTGAAGAGTAGGGATTATTATAAGACGGGGGCTGATTTTCAGAGTTTTGGCCGGGGTTGGCGGATTCTGGTGGTTGTGGGCGGATTTATTCTGCTGCTCTTGGTTCTGGCCGGGATAAATTATTATTATCGCAGCCGGATGTACTCGGCGGTGCTTGAGTCTAGAGGTATCGGTTCGCTCTTGGAGTCGGCAAGTCTGCTCGGGAAGGTCGAGATAAGTGGGGAGGCGCTCAAGGTACTCAAGGATAATGCCCCGCCGTTTGCTTTCATGCAGAGTAGTGAGTACCGTAACCAGCTTGCGCGCATCGAGGAGCTGGCGCAGGGTTTTATCGACGAGTTTTATAAAAACAATGTCGCCTTTGATCAGGCGTTAGAAGCGTGGGAGTTGGAGCATACCGCGCCGTTGGCCGCTAAATTTCTTGAGTTCAGTGCGAGTGAGGATATTGAACCGTCCCGTCGGCTTGAGGCTGAGAAGATATACGCTGAATGGACTCAGGAACGCGCCGAGCGGGAACGGGAGGTAAACGGGTATATTCAAACCCTTGCTGATACCGCCGCCGCACCTGAAGTACGCTTTAAAGCTTATTCTGAGCTTTTGCGCCGTTTCTCCTATGTTTTTGCTCAGGATTACCCCCAGGGGGTGCGCGACTTGACCGTTCCCAGCCGGGTACGGGCTGAGATCGCCGGGACCTCGACTCCGGTGGAGTTGAGTCTGACTGGGGCAAAGCGGCGTGGGGACGGGCTCTGGGAGATACCGGTAAATCCTGAGGCACCGGTATTTATTCAGCACCGCGGGTATACCTTGGGGCTGGAGCAGACGGCTCGGGAGCAGAGCCCGATGCCGTATCCGCTTACTGCGGTGCAGCTCTTTGTGCTCAATAAGCTGCCGCTGGTGGATCTGCCGTTGACCTGTGATTTTATTGTGGAACAAGCTGAAGTCCTGGCGCAGAGTAATCTCTTGCTTCTTGCGTCACGGACTGAGTACATGTTGGTTGATACTGGGCAGGGTAAGCTGGGGGTGGGAGAACTTGCCGGGCATGAGCCGGAGGCGAAGAGTGTTGGTTTGCGCCTCTTTGCGCGCGGTGAGTGGGCAGGTATTCTCAGTGATGGTCGGGTCTATGTTGTGTCGCTGGCGGAGGGGAGCGGGTATGTCTGTAGACCGTTGAGTTATTCGGCTGAAGGGGATGTCCTCTTTGCGACCTTGCTAGATCTGGAACTCGGCAATTATGACGGGGTCGGAGTACTACAGACACGGTATTTTACCGGAAAGAATCCGGCGGGAATTCCGCCGCTAGAACTTCTGGCGGTGGCGGACGGGGCAAGGATCTGGACGTATAATCCATTGCTTACGACTTTATATAAGAGTATACATGAACCGCTGGTCTTTGCCGGAAGGGTGGACTGGTATTATCTCCTTGTCGGTGAGTCCGGTGCGGTCAAGCTAATTATGGAGAATGGTGATCTGGTGCGGGATTTTACTATCGAACTTGAGCCCGGTTCCCGGCTGGAGAGTACCAACGTGGCCTTGCTTCATACTGCGGGAGAAGAGTATCTCTATGTACAGGGGCGGATATTCCAGCTGGATCTGCAAGCTGAGCCGGAATTGCGGGAAATATGGCGGGTAGAGGCGCAGGGCGTGAAGAAGATTGTAGCTGGGGATTCGGTAATACTTGAGTATGGGGCGGGTATGATTCGAGTTTATCAAGTAGCCAACGGGGAGAAGGTTGCTGAATACCCGTATTCGGGAGTACTCCGGGGCGAGCCGTTGCTCAGAGCGGGCAGGGTGTATTTTGTTGCGGGTAACGAGGGTGACCGGGAGTGTACGCTCTATGCTTATCCGGCTTATGACTCTAAACCGCTCTGGAGTTATCAGATGCATACCGGGGCGCGGTTGCTCTGCGGCGGTGAGTCCATGATCTATCTGTTGACCGATCAAGGTAGACTGCTGGGATTTGAAAGGTGAGGCGCGGGCAATGCGGAAAGGGTTTACGGCAGCGTTTAGGGAGGATGGCGGTAGTTCGGAGCTCAGCGGATCGCGTGGGCTTACCGTCTCACAGTTGACGCGGCGGATCAAGGGAATGCTTGAAGGTGAGTTTGCTTCGGTACTCGTCGAGGGTGAGGTGGGTTCTATCTCGCGTCCTCCTTCTGGGCATCTTTATCTGACTCTCAAGGATAACCGGAGTATCATTGATGTAGTTATCTGGCGGAGCACGGTGGCTAAGCTTGCTGTTATGCCGCAGGAAGGGGATAAAGTAGAGGTTAAGGGTGGTATTACCCTGTATGAACCGCGCGGGCGCTATCAGCTTGTGGGTACGCAGTTGCATAGAGCTGGCGAGGGTGAACTGCGAGTCGAGTTTGAGGTGATGGTACGGCGTTTGCGAGAAGAAGGACTGTTCAACCCTGAACACAAACGGGAGCTGCCGAAAGTACCGAAGGTTGTGGGGATTGTGACCAGTGCGAGTGGGGCGGCGGTACGTGATATTATCAAGGTGGCGCGTAAACGGATGCCGAGCGTGCAACTGATTGTCAGTCCATGTGTGGTGCAGGGAGAGCAGGCACCGCTGGAGATTGTCGCGGCTCTACAGCGACTTGAAAGTTGGGGTGGGTGTGAACTGATAATTATTGGACGGGGTGGCGGTTCACTCGAGGATCTTACGCCTTTCAATGATGAACGGGTGGTGCGGGAGGTCTTTGCCTGTACGACACCGGTTATAAGTGCGGTGGGACATGAGGTTGATGTTTCGATATGTGATTTGGTCGCCGATGTACGAGCCGCAACGCCATCGGAGGCAGCTGAAATAGGGGTGCCGGATGTGAGGGAGAAGCGCCGCCGGGTGGATTACCTTCAGCACCGGTTGGTCAATGCTTTGATTGGAAAGTTGGAGAGGGCGAAGAGTCGGGTGCGGTTGCTGGCGGGCAGGAACGGGTGGAAGGTGCCGCAGAGCCTGGTGGTACGTGATAAGCAGAGTATTGATTATCTGGTCGAGAAGGTCATGGGACTGGGTAAGATCTTGGTTGAGCCGAAACGGAATCGGCTCACCTTGCTGGCTGCGCGTTTGGAAGGGTTGAGTCCGTTAGCGATTCTGCAGCGGGGCTACAGTGTTACCCGTACGCTGGATAATAAGGTGGTCAAGAGCAGTGCGGAGCTGGAGCCGGGTAGCGAGATAAAGACAAATCTGGCGGCAGGAGTGGTTTATTCAGAGGTGAAAGCGATTGAGGAGTAGAGGGTGGCTAAAAAGAAAGAAAAGACTTTTGAGGAAATACTTGCACAGACCGAGGGTATTATAGATAATTTGGAGAGTTCGGATATCGAACTTGAAGAAGCGCTCAAACTCTATGCAGAAGGGATTAGCGGTCTGCGTCAGTGTGTTGAACTGGTCAAGGGTGCGGAAGAGAAGGTAAAGTTACTGCTGGAGGAATCAAAGGATACATTTGTACTGGCGGATTTTGCCGAAGATGATGAGTAAGATTGCGTCTAAAACGCGGTTGGATGTTATTGAGGGGAAGACATGGAACGATTGGACAGGTTTGTTGAGCAGAATGTCCCGAGAATTAATGCTGCTCTGGAGTCGGCATTACCGAAGGTGGATGTGCCCCCATATGTGCTGCATGAGGCGATGCGTTATAGCGTTTTAGGTGGCGGTAAGCGACTGCGGGCGCTACTGGTGCTGATGTGCAGCGGTTTCGGTTGCAGTGATGAGGATCTGTTGCCAGCGGCGGTGGCTCTGGAGTTGATTCATGCTTACAGCTTGGTACATGATGATCTGCCAGCGATGGATGATGATGAGTTGCGCCGCGGCAAGCTGACTACTCATAAAGCTTATGACGAAGCTACGGCAATTCTGGTCGGGGATGCACTTTTGACGCTCTCCTTTGAGGTTCTGGCCAGCAAATACCGTCCGAAAAAGGTACTCAAGTCGGTGAAGATACTGGCGCGCGCGGCAGGGCATCTGGGGATGGTTGGCGGGCAGATTCTCGATCTGGAGGCTGAGAATAAGGTACTTGATGTGGAGAATCTTGAGGATATCCATAGACGTAAGACCGGAGCGCTGATTGCAGCGGCGTGCCAGATCGGGGCGGTAGTGGTAGGAGCTGAGGGCACGGTGGTGGATAAACTTGGTGAGTACGGCAGGCATTTGGGACTTGCTTTTCAGATTACCGATGATATTCTAGATGTACAGTCGACCCCGCAGGAACTCGGAAAGAGTACGGGAAAGGATGCGCGGGACGGCAAAGCGACGTATGTAACACTTTTTGGTGTAGAGCGAGCGGGAGAACTGGCGAAGAATGCGATAAATGAGTCGAAAAGTGCTCTCAAGGATTTTGGCGCAGAGGCGCTGATGCTCAGGTTGTTGGCTGATTACATTGGCGAAAGAAAGAAATAAATGAGTGAGGAAGAAGATGTTGATATTGTGGCGGTCTGTAAGGATATTCTTGTTGCGCTGATAGACGGAAAAACTCCTGAAGAGGTGCAGGCACTGCTCCAGGCCAAAGGGATAGGTACGGAGGATGCGCAGAGTCTGATGAATGTTACGATCATCTGTACGCAGGAGGTAACCCCGGTGATTGAGCAGCGTGTGGCTATCGATGATGCGCTCAATAATCTGGTGACCCAGGGGTTGGATCCGACTATGGCCAAGGGCATTACCGATATGATTATTGAAGTTATGGGTACTAATGCGGCCAAAAATGCCGGGGTGGATCTGAACAGTCCGGGTGAACCGGTGATCTCGCAGGAAGAGATGACCCATATCATGCGCTTGGCGATGGCGGTTCATACTGATCAGCAGAAGAATGTTCCGGATAGTCAGATTGTCGAGGCTATCAAGAATATCAAAGGTATAGAGGAGATCAAGTTTGTCGGCGGTAATATCGAGGGCTTTGTCGCCAATGTAAAGTTGGCTAGACAGGCGATGGAGAGAACCAGAGCTGGACTATCACTGCCGGAGGTGATCAAACAGTTGGGAATCGACAAAAAAGAGCCGTATGTGGCGGTGTTGGCGCTCTTCTTTCTCAAAGCGGCGGTCAGTAAGGAAGGTTGAGCGGGATATGAGTATTTCCGGAGGGGGTGCGCGAGTAATGTCTGTTTGTCAGATTGTGAATGGGTGCGGCAATACAGGTTATAATCTATGGATAGCGATATAAGGAGAGTTTGAGATGAGGCATATTATTTCTGCATTGGTGCGTAATAAACCCGGAGTACTGGCTAGAGTATCTGGATTGTTCAGTGCTAGAGGATTCAATATAGAGTCATTGGCGGTTGGGCAGACCGAAGATCCTGATGTCAGCCGTATGACCGTGGTGGTGCCGGGGGATGATGCTATTCTTGAGCAGGTACGTAAGCAGCTCAGTAAGCTGGTGGATACGATCAAGGTTCAGGATTTTGAAGAAACGACCTCGGTTATCCGTGATTTGATGCTGGTCAAGGTTAAGACTAATCAGTCGAACCGGAGTGAGGTGATTGAGATTGTTAATGTCTTCAGAGCCAAGATTGTGGATATGACCAATAGCGGGGTGATTATCGAGATAACCGGTGAAGAAGGAAGGCTTGAGAGGTTCCTGAATATGCTCAGACCTTATGGGATTGTTGAAACTATGCGTACCGGTAGAATTGCAATGGCGAGGAATGACAGTTAAATTGAAAGTCTGGCAAAATATACGAGTATTTCTGTGTTTACTCCTGGGGGTTACCGTCTGGGGTAAAGCCCAAGATAATCTGCTTCCTGAGCTTGCGGTCAAAGCTCGGGAAGCTTTTGTTTTTATTGCTGGCGGGAGCGGGGCGATTATCTCCAGTGATGGGTATATTATTACTAATAACCATGTGGTGGGTACCAGCGGACATTACGGAGTAGCATTGGCTGATGGTCGGCAGTTCACGGCAGAGGTAGTCGGCAGGGATAAGCGCGGCGATCTGGCACTCCTGAAGATTGAACATGTAAACGGTCTTCCAACCTATAAACTCGGAGATTCTAACAGGCTGCAGGTTGGTGAGCAGTGTCTGGCAATAGGTAATCCCTTCTCTCTGGGGCAGAATGACAAGATCCCGTCGCTCAGTGCAGGGGTGATCTCGGCGGTGCATCAGTTTCGCAAGGGGTATAATGATGCGATTGTGGTCGATGCACCGATAAACCAGGGAAATTCTGGCGGACCTCTACTCAATATGGCAGGAGAACTCATTGGGATAAACGGGATGACTCAGACACATATGGGACTCAGAGGCAATACAGGGATGGGGTATGCGATTCCGTCGGCACAGATTGAAATCTGGCTGCCTTTTCTGCAGGCGGCGGAAGGGGGAAATGTCTTCCACGGTAGGATCTCAGGTTTTGAACTGGCTGAGGTTGGGGGGAGAGTCGAGGTAGTGTCGGTCAACCCCGGTACCGATGCGGCTGCGGCAGGTTTCCGGGAAGGTGATATTATTTTGCAATTGATGGGGCAGGATGTGACCAATGTTGCCAGGTTGAATAGTATTCAGGGCTCTTATCCGGCCGGTACTACCATGCAGGCGCGGGTACGCCGTGCTGATGGCAGCGAGAACGAGTTGCTCTTTGAATTGGCGGCACTGCGCCCCTGGAAGCAGGCATTTGTCCTTGCCAGACCTAAAACCGGTGACCAGTATCCTGAACTCTCTATGGTCTTTGCGGGTACCTCGGCTGAGAAGGCCGGACTGCGTAAAGGCGATAAGATTGTGGCTATCGATAATCGGCCGGTACGGGTTCAGGCGATAAATCTTGTTTCTAGATATTTCTCAGGTCTTTGTGCTGGTGATACGGTGCAGCTACAGGTACAGCGCGGGGGGGATTATCTCAGCATTATCTTTGCTGCAGAATGATTTGCGAATTTTTTTGATATCCAATTATACATTGTGCTACTAAGTTTATTAGTTAATCAGTAAATTATCAAAGATGATTGGAGTGGTCTATGAATGAAATACTAGAATTATTCTTCCAAGCATTTTGGAATGTGCTTGCAGAGATGGCGCCATTTCTCTTGCTGGGATATTTGCTGGCTGGGATGTTATCGGTACTGGTTACTCCCGACACTATTCATAAACACCTTGGAGGTAACAGGTTTGCCTCAATCCTGAAGGCTGCGCTCTTCGGTATGCCGCTGCCGTTATGCTCCTGTAGCGTCATACCGGTTACCGCCTCACTACGTAAGGGAGGAGCTGGTAGAGGTGCGGTTGCCTCGTTTCTAATCTCTACGCCTACTACTGGGGTTGATTCGATCATGGCGTCATGGGCCTTGCTGGGACCGGTATTTGCTATATATCGTGCCGCTATGTCGGTGATATTAGGAATGTTCTCAGGGATAATGGTCAATATCTTCGGGGGTAAGGATGAAGAGTATGTCGCTAAAGAAGGTGAGTGCAGTATACATGGAACCGCCGATTGTGACTGTGAAGAGCTCAATAAGCCGCAGGGTAATGTCCTGCTGCGAATATTGCGTTACGGCTTTATTACTATTCCCAGGGATCTCGGTAAACCCCTGTTAATCGGGGTGTTGGTAGCGAGTCTGATCGCGGCACTTATTGATGCCAGACTTGTCGAGCAGTTTCTTGGTAGCGGTATTGGCACGATGTTGTTAATGCTGGTGATTGGTATTCCGCTCTATGTCTGTGCCACCGCCTCTATTCCGCTGGCTCTGGGATTTATGGCGTTGGGAGCGAGTCCGGGGGCGGCTTTTGTCTTTCTGGTTGCCGGTCCGGTCACCAATGCGGCGACGTTGGCTATACTCTGGCGGATGATCGGTAAACGTCCTACCATTATTATGTTGCTGAGTATCTTTGTCGGAGCACTTGCCGGAGGGATTGCGCTGGATCTGCTCTGGGACGGCATGGGTATACCGGCAGCGGCAGAGCATGTCCATGAGCATGAACACAGTTCGCTGCTTGATATCATTCTGGTGGTGATCTTTGTCGCGGTGCAACTCTGGGCGGTTTATCGTAAGCGTCTGCTCTCACTCTTCTCAGGAGGTAGGATTGAGGTGGTGGATTCATGTTGCGAAGCCGATCATGAACATGGTGTGGCTACAGATGATGGTGGCGTTAAAGCCAAGGTCGAAGTTGATTGTTGCTCTGAGGCGACGGCTTCAAAGGTTGAGAATAGCTGCCGTGAGCCGGAGAGTAATGAGAAGTCGGCTTGTCCACACTGTGCTCAGAAGCTTGGTGGTTCTCCTGTCGCCGAAAACGGAGAGCAAGAGGTTTAGTCGTTTGGCGCATATTATGGTTGGATGAGGAGTCGGGACGAATACTGCCCCTCCCCCCGGAGGATTGATTTGTACTTTAAATTATGGCTGGTAGTGCTGGGCTGTATGTTCTTGTCGGTAGGTGGCTATGGCTTGGATGACCCGCAGTTGCGTGCGGATTTTGCAGTGTCCTGTGACCTGGCGGGGCGAAGTGAGCTGGAGCGTAGGCAAGCAATAGAACGGATTGTCAGTCGAGGCGGGGAAGTGGAAGCGGACTTTATCGCTTTGCTTGCTAGTGAGCAGACAATTGAACGCCAGCTGGCGGCGGAGATTCTCGGCGCCAGTGGTGGTGCTCAGTCTGAAACGGCACTGATAACGGCGCTGACCCATAAGGATGTATTTTTGCAAGGGGCAGCGGCTAGAGCTCTGGCTGTTCTCTATTCCCGTCTGCCCCAGCAGTATCTGTTGGCGCGCCTTGGTAGCGACCCAAGTAATCTGGTGACGCTGGCCGTACTCTACGGCGCTTATAAACGGGCGCGGTATAAATCTGAAGAGTTAGACCCGGATCTGGTCAGGCGGATAAGCGCATTGGTACTGGTATCCGAGGATGCTACCGTACTTGAAGCCGCGGTGACGGTTCTCAAGTTTGCTAATACGCAGGAAGCGGTGCTGGCGCTTATTCAAATAGCTGGGCATAGTGAGAATACGGAAATTTTATGTGCAGTTTGCCAAGCACTGGCGGCTATCGCCCCAGAGGGTAAGTCGAAAGAGATTGAGCGGTTGGCGTTCTCGGGGCGGGCGCGGCTGGAGGTGGAAGCCTGGATTGCCTTGACGGCGATGGGATATACCGATACCGACAAGGCGTTATCCGGGTTGGCGGTGAATCCTGATCCACAGGTGCAGGCGCGGGCGATTGAGGCGTTGAGTGAATTTGGCGGGAAGTATATGCCGTTATTTATAAGTGCGCTCAAGAGTGTAGATGCCGGGGTGAGACTACAGGCATTGTATGCTTTGAAGCGTATAGCGGCGGAACCTGCTGCGGCTAATATTGCCGAGATGATGGGGCCGCAAGGGGATATTGATCCTGTGATCAGAGCCGAGGCAGCGCTGGTCTTTGCTGAATTGACCCGTTCCGGCGGGCTGGTGCCACTGCTCAAGGATGCACGTAATTCTGAGCCTCAGCGGCTTGAGTATCGCTTGGAGGCGATCCGGGCGTTAGGTAAACTTGGGGATGCAGGTGCGTTACGGGCACTGCTGGATCTGCTACGGGATGATAATGAGGCTGTACGCCTACAGGCGGTTCGGGCGCTAGGTGCGTTGGGAGACAAACGTGCTTTACCCCGTCTACAGGAGGCGGCAAAGCACCGCAACGGTCAGGAAGAACTGCTGTTGCAGGAGGTCATTACAATTCTGGGAGGTTGATTATTTTGCGCATTTCGAGTCGTTTTCGGTAGTCAAGATATGCGGCACGGCGCTTCTGCGCCGTGCGCGCGTTAGGAAGTAAATATAATAAGCGCGCATGATTTTTCTGTTAGTATACAGGTCAATTCCGAACCGGTGAGAAGTGAGTTATGTGCATGCCTTTATATATAAAAGTATGTCGCTGCAGATTGTTGCGAAGACATAATAAATATTATTTAATGTGATACCTGTTACCGGTTTTCCCGAAGTCTCTGAGTCAGCGCCAATCGTGGCTCCAGCCGGGAGTTTTGAGGCGTTGGCAGTAAGCCTGGTAGTCCTCAACCGTATCTACCTCAAGCCAGTTGCCTGAGATGGCGGTAGCGCCGATTCGTACACCCTGCTCCAGTAGAGCCGAGAGGAGTGAGGTCATATCCAGTTTTGCAACCTTTGCTGTTTCCAGCCCCTTTAGATAGTTATGAATCTGTTCCCAGCCGCTGGGGGGTGATTTTGATAAGCCCCATATACTGCCCTTGAATTTTGCTGATGTCTGTAGTCTTCTGGCCGATCTCGGTGAGTAGGCCATCCTTCTGGATAAAGGTCTCGGCATCGGAGAGTGGGTTCTCCATGCGCAGGCGCCAGAGTTTTTCCCATTCGGTATCATAGCTTATGGCGATATCCTCGGTATTTACGAGTAGGGCTTTGACATGTTCTGGGGCGTACAGGATATCCGAGTAGGAGATGATGCAGGTAGAGGCGTCGAGCAGCTTATTTGCGCAGGTCAGGGTCGAGACCATATTGGTCTCTGCCCAAATGTCATTGTCTATGGTCTTGAAATCCAGGGCGAGAGCCGCTGGGGTGAGGGTCTCCTTGAGGTATCCCCGAATGACGCTGATCCGTTTTATTCCTGCGTCTTTGAGTGTCATTATCTGCCATTCAAGCAGGCTGTGACCGGCGATCTCGGTCAGGCATTTGGGTTGACTAGCAGTCATCTCATTGAGGCGCGAACCGCGTCCGGCGGCAAGGATTATAGCTTCTAACGGTGATTTCATTTCTGTTCCTCCAGGAATAATTGGCGAATAAGGGCTTTATCAAAGTTGGCTGAAGGCGATATTCGTTCCGGATGCCAGCCCAGTCCGATAAGTCGGCCGGTCTTACTGTATACCCCTTCAATATTGCCGTCTTGGTCGGTAATAAAGCTTTGCAGACTACCACAGCTCTTGACCAACCAGTTATGATAGGAATTTACCTCGGTAATCTCCGGGAGCTGTAGAGCGAAAGGAGATTCCTGATACTCGACCTTATGGGTGCTGATCGGATGTTCCGCTTCTGTAGCACGGGTGAGTGAGCCGCCATAATAACTGCAGAGTAGTTGCAGACCCCGGCATACCCCCAGCAGAGGCAGGGCGTTATGTTGGGCATAATTGATGAGGGCGGCTTCGGTCTCTTCACGGATTGCGACCTCATTGAGATCGTTGCCGCCACTGAGGATAATCGCTTCTAACCCCCAGTCCGCAACGTATTCAGTGATACTACTACCGATATTGGGTAGCATCATCCAGGTGGCTTCAGGTAGAATCCGGTTGAAGAAGTCCGCCCAGTCCTGGGCGAGGCAGTCGCGTGGTTCATTGTAGCCTGCAGCATTGGCGACACGGGTGGTGACTCCGATTTTCAGTGTTTTACGCATTGTACTGTACTCCGATATGGTTACGTATCATTAAAATACTGGGTCTGGCTTATTCTTCAGTGAGATCCCAATCAAGTACCAATCGCTGGTTCTTGAGTAACCAGCGATTGGTGGCGGCAGCTGAGCTGTTCAGGCGCCTGGCACTGGCGAGCAGGTCTGAAAATTCCTGTAGGTCGAGTTCAATGTTGGCTAGAAAACTGCAGATGTCCGGGAAGTTCTGCTTGAAGTTGGCGGTTGCGTAGATATGGATCTCTTCGGAGGAGCCGAAGACTTTTAAGGGGTCATCCAGCATTCTGATCTTCCACTCGCCGAAGATCCAGTGTGGAGTCCAGGCGGCAACAATTATATCCTCCTTGTTTTTGATGGCTTCTTCCAGACGCTTGACCATGTATTTGTCATTCTTGGCGATTATCCGGTAATTTTTCAGACCGTATAATTCTATGGCGCGTTCGGTCATGTGGTGCAGCTTGGAGGATGGGTCTATACCATAGATGATGCCGCCTTCCTCTCTGCGCGAAAGTTCTTCTATCGAGTTTATCCCCATATAATCAGGCACGACCAGCCCAAGACGTGCTCCGGAGAGCCAAACGCCGAGATCGACTACCTCGTCGCCAGCATCAATGATAAAGGCGGCATGCGTATTTGGGAGCCAAACCGACGGTGTGATATCGGCACGGTTGGTTACCATAAGCTGCCAGAGATCCTTGAGATTGTTCTGTGATATGTCTTTGGTGGTGATATCGACATTGAGGTTGGTATCCAGCGCTTCAGAGAGGAGGCTGGTAATGACCGTCGAGGTCGGCCACTCCTTGATATAGCCGATGCGCACCAGTGGTTTGCCTTTACTGTATCTGAACTCCTCTTCGATGTTGGTGTCCGGGGGGGAGACCAGAATGATGTAAAGGATAATATAGACCAGGCATACCGGTATGGTAGCGATGACGATGAGCTTTACCCAGCGGGGAATGGCGAGTATCCGTTCTTTGCAGCTTAGGAGAAAGTCTATAAGCTGTTCACTAATAGCTTTATCCTGCTCTGTAGTTTCGAGCGGATTGCCATTTTCGTCAAGCGCAGGCTCAGGCTTCTCCTTCTTCTTTCTGAGTGCGGTCGCGGAACGTAGCAGCACCTTCTTGAGTTCGCTTTGGAGGGTCTCTTCATTGCTGCCTTGGAAATAACCTTCCTGCGTCGGCTTGGGCGGATCGGGGATTTTGCCGGCTATCTTTTCAAGAAACCATGCTATCAGCCTCTTGAATATTCCGATCATCAGCGTTTCCTCTGATTGACCGATTGTTCGGATGCAAAGCTGGTTCTGAGAACTTCGCCGGCACTTGAGTCGACATAGATGCGGTAATAGGCCTGGTTATGCAGTTCTGTCGAACCTTTGCCTGCCCAGAATTGGTAGACCGTATACTCGTGCTGTCCGGTGGCCTTACCCATAATTTTACGGAGTAGACTATTGTCTTTTATCGGCGAGACAAAACGGGCACGATCCAGAATCGGGATGATCTCGGTAAGGGGCATCCCAGGGCGGATATAGTTATCGTTGAGCCAGATACAGGCGTCCAGTCTGGTTCGGGGGTCGGTACTGGCGAGCTGGTCAATATATTGTTGAGTATCCGGTGGGGCGGTCTGGAGGCTATTGGCTTCTTCGCGCGCGATAGCCGCCTGCGGATCCTTGTAATCGGCTACACCGAGAATCCAGCACTTCTTTTGCAGCTGCTTTTTGAGGTAGCCTGTACCGTGGCACTGGTTGCAGGTGATGGCGATATTGGTACTCTTTACCTTGGATTGGATCGCATCCTGTATCTTGGTTGGTAGCGCCATTATTCCCGTACCCTTGCACTTTGGGCAGACCATATCCCGGTAGTAGGTTATACAGAATTTCTCCTGATCCTGCGAGTCTATCCAGGCACGGAGTGTGGTTCCTTTATTCCGCTCATCCTTGATTAATTCCTTGTATATTTCACCGTTATTGACGGCCGTGGTGACCGCGATAGCTACCCCTGGGCTATTGAGTTGCTCCTCGGCAAGGTAGTATTCGACAGCTTCACGGGTAATGTTGGCAGAACCGCCGCCCATGCCGTCGGTGGGGTCGGCGCAGCCGATGACACTGCTGATAATCAAGACTACCGCCAGGGATATAATACAGGTTATCTTCTTCATTTTTTATACTCTATAACTGCGGCTTTTCTGATACTTGCAAGCCATTGGTTAAATGCCTCCTCTCGGCTCTGGCGGGTTAGCGACTCCTCTATCTCCTTGCGGACGGTAGCGAAGGCCTTTACTCGCCCCGGCTTCTCTTCTGCAATCTGGATGAAGAGCTTGCAGGAGGGTAGGCTGATAGGTCCGAACATCTCTCCTGATTGTAACGATCTTCCGGCTCTGCGTAAAGGCCTGATCAGGAAATTCTCAGAAATATATTGGCTCTGAACCCGTCTTATCCTGCCGCCCTCCTTATGGAACGGACCCTCTGAGTAACGGGTAGCTAGGAGGGTGAAGTCCACCCCTTTATTCAGTCTGGCCTTGATCTCGTTGGCAATAATGCTGCTACTGCGGCTATCGCGCTTGCCGCTGCGGTCGTTGAAGATGACAATAGCATCGAGAATATAGTTGTTCGGGTAGGCGTAGTCGGCGCGATGATCCCGGTAATATTGTTGGAGCTCTGCGGTGCTGGGTGTATAAGGAGCAGGGGTGTGGCGGGTCAGTAGTTGGTCGCGGAACTGAGAGAGGGGGAGCTCTTCCGTAGTCGTAGCTGGGATGATGCCGTCTCTTATGGCTTCCTGTCTGATGAGAACCTCGTCGATAAGCTCTTTCTCCGCTTCCTGGCGCATACTCTGATATAGCCTTACCTTCTCGGTAGCCGTTATCGGTGTTCCCCGTTCACTCTGATGCTGCTCGATCTTGGCGACAATCCGCCGCATTATCGTTGATTCATAGAGGGGTTCGGCATTTACCAGAATACTGATGTTGCCCTCTATATCATTGTCAATCTCAGGAAGATCAAGGAAGGCGCCACTAGTATCACGGGGTGGCTCTTCTGAACTTGAGTCGTTAGTATCCTGGGATGTCGGGGTGTCTGAATTATCCGGGGTGCGGGGAGTGTCAGAGGAGTTATCAAGTTTGAGTTCCAGTTCAAAATCAGACTCTAGCGCACCTTCTGGAGCATTAAGTCCGGGAACTATGGCTTCAGGTATCTGTCGCTCGGCTTCGGGCAGGATGCGTGCTGACGGAGAGATTGTCTTCTCCGCCGGGATTCGCCCGGTGCCGGCAGTGCTTGGAGAGAGGTAGACCGCCTCGGGCAGAACCCGTTGTTCAAAGCCGCAGGCGCCGCAGCGGAAGGCCTCGTGCGGCTTTAGCCCAGAGACATCCAGGCGCTGGGAGCAGGAGGGGCAGATCTGATAGACCTTTACCTGTAGTTCGGAGTCGGGCAGACGACGTTGTACCCGTTGACATTTGGGGCAGCGGACTGCTGCACCGGGGGCGATGGAGGTAACCACCAGCGGTTCGGAGCATTGTTCGCAGATCTGTAAGCGGCGCAGTTCAATACCCGGGTTGCTTAGCTGGAAGTCTGCTGCCTGGAGTGCTGGCAGCAGGGGAATAATTGCGGCAAGTGCAGTAAAGATTAGGGTGAGCAGGAGGACAGACTTTGAGTAACGCTTATTCATTGGTGCCTCCGCTCGGCTCAAGCTCGGCTGTATGAAACTCTTCCATCATTAATTCAAGTTCGGTCAGCAGTGCTGCGTTATTCAGTTCGACGGAATTGGTATATATCTCGGTTGCATCTGCGGCCAGAGTCTGTGGCGAGTTATTTGTATCTCGGTTTTGCCGGGGTGCGGCTCCTGGGGTCGCGTCTACAGGTCGGCGGTTGAGCGTCTTACTCAACATCTCGGCCTCGGGTAGGTCGAATTCGTCTGCAGAGCTCAGGAAGTTCAGGCGTGGGGTCGAATTCGTTTCATTCACAGTGTCATCCTTGAGCCGAGTGAAATCCTTAGGAAATTCCGGGGGCAGGTCTGGAAGGTCGGCAGCTTTGGAAATTGCTTGAGGTTCGGGAAGCGGGGTGGGAGTAGAGTTGGCAGCTAGCTCAGCCTCTCTGTTGATTCGGGCGAGCCTCTGAGCTTCGACTTGTTTATAGCGTTGGCGTTCCCGCTCTTTCTCCTGAGTGCGTTGATTCGCTAATTCTTCAGCGGTTATGTTGTCATTACGCCCCGGGGTGAAGGTACTCAGTAACCCGTCCGGGGTTATCTGGTAGCCGAGTTCTCCTTGGGTGTGGGGAATAGCGCGGAGCATCCCATCGCGGAGCAGGTCAAGCTTGAAGCTGTAGTTGCGTAGAGCGAGTCGACCCCTTTCGGAGGCGAAGATCCGGGGCAGCTCCTTTTCGATAGCTTCGAAATTACCTTTACCGGTCTGAAAAGCCAGGTGTAGAACCTTTGATTCTCTGGCAATATCCTTCATGACTCCGGTTATTGAGGCGCGCTGAATAGCTTTTTCATGCAGCTTTTCATCTACCACCCACCAGCCGTTCTCGTCCTTCTCTAGAATGATGCGTATATAGTCCTGCTTGTCCAGCTTTAACGCTGGATCCAGACTGATCTTGATGGTGGCGAGGTTGCCGAAAATGGAGAAGTTTGAGTAACTGGGGTTGGATAGGATGGTGTTGTATTTGATACCGATAGGATGCCATTCGACGCAGAAGTCACGGTAGTTCACAGCGTTGCGTGATTCTAGGGCGAGGAGGGCGTAGGCTTCGGGCATATTCCCCTGACGCAAGGCGCTGACAAAATTATCCCAGCACCGGGTAACCCCGTCCAAGGTAGGATTGGTATGCTGCTCCTCGGCTACAAGTGCTGTGGCGAGCAGAAGGTAGAGAAGTATAAAACCTATAAACTTTTTCTTCATCAGTAGTTACTAGAGACCTTGGGTTGCAAAAGCGGCGCGTTTAATGTTTGCCGGGTATTCGGATCAGTTCAATAATCTTACCAGAATATATTATTGATTAATCTAAAGTGAAATCAAGGATTTTTCAACTTTTACTGAAAAAAGCCTTGCCTTCTTCTAGGCAAATAACACAATATACAGATAATTCGTAGGCTTGTGTGCCGAGCAGTGCGGGTTATGACTTAGATCCGGTTAATTTGGATGTCTGCTTATATTTATTGATTGTTATATAATTAAGAGTGAAGAATAGTATTATGACAGAGGTTATTAGGCTTGTCTGCCCGGAATGTGATGCGGTGCATAGAGTCAAGAGTGTGACTCTGGGGAAACTATATCGGTGCAAGAAGTGCAGATCCGGGCTGATAACCATGCAGCCGGCAGTTTTGCGTTGTCCAAATTGTGGTGCCACGACTCCGCCGATGCATATTGAGGCATCGAAATTGATAACCTGTGAGGAGTGTGAGAAGGCACCGTTGATGGAGGTACTGCTGCCGGGGATGGAACTCTCCAATCCGTTGCGTTCCGATGAAAATGAGGTGATCGCTTCCAAAATGTCTTTGACCCTCAATACCTCGCAGGGTGAAGCTGAGTTGGAGAGTCTGGAGTTGCCCGGGGCTGAAACGGAGGAGCAGGGGGATGACGCTGTGGCTGTTGCCGGCGAAGAAGATTCGCCGCGGGATGAGGAGCAGAACGCTGAAGAGCAGAACAGTGAGTTCAATACCGATACAAATTTTATTATGAAGAATACTGCCCCTAGCGAGCAGCAGGAGGTTGAGCCGGGGGTAAAGGTGCAGCAGCAGCTCAATATCTTTGAGCGAACTGAGGAATTTACAGAGCCCATTGAAGCTCAGGGCAGTGAACTGGAGTATGATTCAGCGATTTATGATGAGTCGGAAGAGCTTATGCCGGAAATTGGGCTGCAGGAGCAGACGCAACAGGAGTTCCCACAGATGGCGTCTGCTACGCCGGTAGCGGAGCCGAGTTTTGAGGGGTATGAAAAGGTTGTTGAGTCTGGTCCGGCAAGGCGTAAGACACGGTGGAACTGGCGACTTCCGGCCTGGCTTCCGGCGGTGCTGGTACTCTTGCTTGTCGGTCTATATGGCTTGTTGTATGCCGATCTTGAGTCACTGCGGGTGCAACTGGAGAAGTCGCAGGAGAGTATTATAAATCAGGATAAATCATTCCAGGAAGAGCGGCAGCGTTATATCGCGCTTATTCAAAGTACGCAGGAGGAGAACCGTAAGTTGCGCAGTGAGTTAAGCGAGTTGACGAGTGAGAATAATGTTCTGCGCAAGAAGAGCATTTCTCTGGAGATACCGGAGTTACAAGATTGATGCAGAGTGAGTCGAAGTATCCGTGTCGGGTTGAGGTATATCGGGATATCAGTTATAGTGACGGACTCCAGCTCCAAGCTGAGAAGCTGCGGGAGCTGAAGACAGATCCTGAGCGTGAGGATGTCATCCTCTTCTGCGAACACCGGCCGGTAATTACGCTGGGGCGTAGTGGCGACGGGAGTTGTCTTTTAAGCTCGGAAGCGGAGTTGCAGGCTGAGAATATAGATTTTTTCAAAGTCCCCAGAGGTGGCGATATAACCTATCACGGAACCGGGCAGTGGACGGTCTATCCGCTACTGCATCTTGAACGCTTTGCCCGCGATCTGCATAAATACATGCGGCTGCTGGAGGCCGGGGTTATTCAGACTCTGGCGGCGTACGGTATTGAAGCTTCTCGGCGTGAAGGTTTGACCGGGGTTTGGGTGGGCTGGGACAAGCTCTGCGCCGTGGGAATTGCCGTGAGCAGGTGGATTAGTTGGCACGGTTTTGCCTTTAATGTGCAGCCTGATCTTGAGCTCTTTAAAAAGCATATAGTGCCATGCGGAATAACGGCGAGTGAGGGCGGAGTGACGAGTTTAAGTGAACTTACCGGGCAGCACTATTCAATGCCGGAGCTGATTGAGCCCATTCTTGCCGGACTCTTTACGGTGATCCCATATTATCATAGTGCTATAGAGTATGGTTGATGTTGGAAAATGGCGTTTAGTAACGTTAGAATCAACATGGAATTTTGATTTGGTGCCACAAAGAAACGTTGAGGAGATTATGGGGAAGATCTGTACTTTAGAGGAGTTGGCTGAACTTCGAGCCCAGTACCGCCGGGATAGTAAGCGGGTGGTCTGGACCAATGGGTGTTTTGATCTGCTCCACGCGGGACATTTGCAGAGTCTGCGTCTGGCTAAAGCCTATGGTGATATCTTGATTGTCGGACTCAATGCTGATATTTCGGTAAAGACCCTGAAGAATCCTGAGCGTCCTTTTGTGTCCGAGGAGTACCGTGCGGAACTTCTGGCCGGGCTGGAGGCGGTAGATCATGTCCTTATATTTGCTGATAAGCGTTGTGACCGCTTGCTCGCTGTACTCCAGCCGGATGTCTATGTCAAGGGTGAGGACTATACGCTGGAGACCCTTGATCAGAATGAACGGACTGCGGTTGAGGCGGGAGGGGGGAGGATTGAGTTTATTCCCTTTGTCAAGGGTCTGAGTACTACCAATCTGGTCAAGAAGATTCGGCGTTCAGATCCAGAGAAGGTGATCAATGGAGCGTTTGCGTTGATCCGTGATGCGCAGGGTAGACTGTTGACGGTAACCAATGACTATGAAGGTCGGCATAAATATGGAATTCCGGGGGGGGGGCAGAATCGGGGCGAGACCCTCAGGGAGACGGTTGTCCGCGAGACGGAGGAGGAGACGGGGCTGGTAGTTGAGGTCGAGCGTTATCTCGGGCTTATCGAGAGGATTGAACCGGCGTGGAATTTACACCTCCTCTGCCATCAGTTTGAGTGTGTGGTGGTCGGGGGCGAACTGGCGGTGCGTGAGAATGAGGAGCATGTAATTGATGCTCGTTACCGTTCGGCTGAGGAACTAGCTGAGTTGGAAGGAGAAGTACTGGGGCGCCGACAGCTGCTTATGTATCTACAGAATCCTGAGGGGTATGCCAATTATATCTTTATGGGCGCAGGTGAGGAGTGAAGAAGAAGAGCGATTCAAGGGAAGGGTTGGTACATGCGTAGGCAGAGTGTTTGGTATATTGCTTTTCTTGCTGCGCTGGCGGCTGTCCCTCCACTCTCGACCGATATGTATCTGGCAGCTATTCCGCAGATCGCAAAAGGGTGGAACGCGTCTTCGGAACTTGTCGGGTTGACCTTGACGCTCTGGTTTGCCAGTTTTAGCCTCGGTCTGCTTTTATCTGGATCTTGCTCGGATCGTTACGGTCGGCGCCCGGTTCTCTTTATCGGATTGTTGGGATTTATTCTTGGCAGTCTGCTCTGTGCACTGGCTCAGGGACCGTATACTCTTATCGTATTTAGAATCATCCAAGGTTTTGGCGCCGCGGCGCCTTCAGCGATGGCGATGGCTATCTGCCGGGATAGATTCAACGGTTCTCGGCGTAAGATTGCGCTGGCGTATATCAGTATTATGCTCTCGCTGGCTCCGATTATTGCGCCGTCTTTAGGTTCGCTGATCCTCTGGTTTGCGGATTGGCGGGTGATCTTCTTCTGCCAGAGCGTCTCGGGGGTGGTGGTCTTTATCCTGACGTTGCGCTATACTGAGACGAACAAGAAACTCTCAACTCAGCCGGTATACCGACTGCTGGGGCGCTATCTGGTGCTCTTTCAGAACAAGGGGTATATCCTGACGACCTTGACTCTGGGGCTGCTCTCCGGGCCGTTCTACGGGAATGTCTCCTTCTCGCCGATTCTCTATATAGTTATCTTTTCGCGCTCGAACTCAGAGTTCAGCCTCTTCTTTGCGCTTACCGCTTTCAGTTCGGTTATCGGGGCGTACACCTTTACTCGGATCAATAATCTTATCAGCGATATCCGAGTGATCTCCTTTTGCTTGCTGGGGGTTGTCGCTGCCGGAGTGGGGATATTATTCTGGGGCATGAGTACGTATTATGTCTACCTGGGATGTGCGGCCGCGATCGCCTTCTGGACCGGGCTAAGCCGTCCGGTTAGTAATAGTCTGGTGCTTGGTTTTGTCGATAAGGATATTGGTTCTGCCGCTTCATTTATGGTGTTTTATCAGTTCTTTATCGGTGCCATTTGTATGAGTCTGGCCTCTATAGAGTGGGAGGTGGCGAGCCCGGTAGTGATGTTTGGGATAATGACGATAGTCTTCGCGGCGCTGGCTTTGATTCTCTGGCAGGGAGTCAAGCGATTTGCCGCGAGCCGTCAAAGCTGAGAGCAAGGTATATCCTTGTTTACCCTGCGCATAATTGCTGGTTTTAGGGGAGGCTTGAGTGCAGCTTATGAACTCTTGGTCAATGATGGAACTGGGACTGGGATCTCGATAGTTATCTCGGTGTATCTTCCTTCTTCCGAATCGATCCACATCTTGCCGTCATTCTCCAGGGTGAGTATATAGGCTTTGGTAAGTCCAAAGCCTTGCCCTAATATCTTCTGGGGGTCGACATTGGTGGCGCGGTAACCCAATTTGATTACATTCTTTATCTCTTCCGCGGGTATGCCTCTACCATTATCATGAACAGTAAGGGTCAGTACATCTTCGCGTTTTTGTAAGCGGCAGGTTATGGTGTCGCCAGGGGTGCTGTACTTTTTGGCATTGGCGACTAAATCGCGGATTGTGTCCGGGAACAGCGCCGGCAGCATGATTGATTTATGTTCGGTGTCAATATTGAGCAAGAAGAGGAAGTCATTCTCGTGCTGCTCCTCCTTACTGAAGCAGACCCCGTATCTGCCTTTGGAGTGCAGTGCCATGGTTAGCAGAACATCCTTGAGTTTGTCGGTCAGTACTTCGTTGTTGAACTCGACCCAGGCTCCTTTATAGGAAAAAAGTTTGAGAAACTCCTTGGTCTTTTCCTCGGTGATTTTCACTACCCGATCCAGACTCAGGAGTGACTGTTCCAGTTGACTGAGATGGAATTGATCCAGGTCGCCCGCATTCATCACCGCTGTGTCGATGTTCTTGAATATTCTGGTTTTAAAATTGGTGAGTTCCGTAAATGAACTTAGGGTCTTCTGGGGATCGGTCAGTGCTTCTTTGAGCGCCTGAATCTGATCCATAGCGTGTTCAATATTATCTGAGGCGCCGATTAATTGCTTGAGGATGTTGAACTCGGTAAAGAGTACTTGGATAAGGTTATAGAAACTGTGTAGGTAGATTCTCCAGTTCTCATCCTCATTGAGTGATAGTCTTTCGGTTATCTGTATTTTCATCTCTTCTCCTGCGTACTATTGGAATTTGAAGCTCAGTCGATCCGGTAGACAATCTCACCCTTGACGATGGTGCATACCGCCCGTCCGGTAAGTTCGCGGCCATTCCAAGGACAGTTGCTGGACTTTGAGGCAAAATTCTCAGCATCTACGACCCACTTCTTCTCCAGATCAATTACCGTGACATTCCCGATTGAGCCTTTTTGCAGGCTGCCTCGGTCGATGTCGATAATCTTTGCCGGGATACAGGTCAGAGCTTCCAGCATTCGTATGAGTGGGAGCTTCCCGGAGTGCACCAGCTCGGTAAGCAGCACGCCGATAGTAGTCTCCAGACCGATAAGGCCACATGGTGCGTTGGCTAACTCTACTTCCTTCTCCTCTGCCAGATGCGGTGCATGATCAGAGGCGATACAGTCGAGCGTTCCATCTGCCAGAGCTGCAATACAGGCATCTACATCTTCCTGACTCCTTAACGGCGGTGCGACCTTAAAGACCGGGTTGAAGCTTCGGAGTTCTTCTTCGGTAAGGGTTAGATGGTGCGGGCAGACTTCGGCGGTCAGCGCGATTCCTTCGGCTTTGGCGTCGCGGATAATTTTGATTGCTCCTCGCGTAGATATGTGTTGCAGGTGCAGGGCTACTCCGGTAAGCTTGGCTAGGAGGATATCGCGCGATACTATGATCTCCTCAGCTTCCGCCGGAATACCTTTGAGTCCGAGGGAGGTGGAGACATACCCTTCATTCATGATACCTCCGGCGGATAAGGAAGGTTCTTCACAATGCTCCATAATTGGTTTGCCGAGCATCTTGGCGTAGGTCATGGCTTGCTTGAGTACATTGGAATTGGCTACAGCCGTACCGTCATCACTGAAAGCTACTGCGCCACCTTTGATCATGCTGTCCATCTCGGAGAGTTCTTCACCTTTTCTGCCGGCGGTGATTGCGCCAACGGGGAAGATCTCGGCTTTACCGATCTTCTTCGATTCGCGGCGGATAAAGTGCATCAGAGCTTCAGAATCCAGCGTCGGGGTGGTATTGGGCATACAGCAGATGCTGGTAAACCCTCCGGCTACGGCTGCAGCGGAACCGGTAGCGATGGTCTCTTCCTCTTCCATTCCGGGTTCGCGCAGATGTACGTGAATATCGATCAGCCCTGGGCAGACAACCTTGCCTCCGGCATCATAGCACTCGGCGCTGCCGGCGGCGGGAGCCTCCGAAGCGGCTCCGCAGTATGAGATTATTCCGTCCTCAATTAGAATGCTGCCTGTTTGAAGTTCTAAATTCTGTGAGGGATCTATGATGTGTGCGTTCTCAATGAGAAGTGAACCCATGCTTTATTTCCTTTGTCTGCTGGTTAATGTTTATAGATAATTTAGTAACTGTATTGTAGTTTATTGTGCATAATATGCAAGTGGAGGCAGGTTTTTTTAATAATTAGTAATTATGGGCAGACTTGACCGGAAAGATAGTATATAATAATCAGACGCTACAGGATATTGACGGGATGAAAAATCTATGTATCCTATAAAGATTATGAGATATATATATCGTATAGTCATACTTTTCGCTTTTGGGTTGTCTCTAACTATGCTCCGGGGAGGAGCGGTGGAGAAAGAGGCTCTGGACACAGCCAATATCCGGGTAGGGTGCTGGGTCGAGTATAAGGTGACGGTTGAGGAGAGTCCTGGTGAGATGCTAGGCTTCAGTTGCTTTATCAAGCTGTATGGAGTCGCCGGGGAGATGCTGGATTTTGATTATAAAATTGATGGTATCGGTAAGCGCATATCCATTTCCAGACGTGACTTCCCACTACTGCGTCTGTTACCAAAAATCAATAGGTCAACCAGTTATAAAGAGAGTACTGAGGAGATTGTTGTCCTGCAGGATATGGATAACCGGAAGGTCAATACGATTCATGATCTCTGGAATTATGAGAATGGGGTTATTGAAACCTGGCATTCGTCTGAAGTGCCGTTCTCCCTGGTTCGGGTTGAGTGTCGGGGGTTTATTATGGAGTTGAGAGCCTTTTCATGGGCGGAGGAGTAGATAGAGTGATTGCAATTATTGATTATGAAGCGGGAAACCTGCGCAGTGTTGAGTATGCGTTCAAGTTTGTTGGGGCTGAGTGTGTTGTGACCCAGGATCCGCAGGTGATAGCTGCAGCTGAGAAGGTGGTCTTTCCCGGGGTGGGGGCGGCAGGGAGTTGTATGGCAAACCTCTGTCGACTCGGATTGGATAAGGCTCTGTTGGAAGCGCTGGCGCGCAAGAAGAAGGTACTGGCTATCTGTGTCGGGATGCAGCTCCTCTTTGAAGAGAGTCGGGAGGATGGTGGAGTTGAGTGTCTCGGGGTATTTTCCGGCAGGGTTGAGCACTTTGAGTTTCCGGCCGCTGACCGGGTGAAGATACCGCATATGGGCTGGAATGCAGTCGCCTTTACCGGAGGACATCCGGTTTTTAAGGATATACCTACAGCTTCTGAGTTTTACTTTGTGCATTCATATTATGTTGAGGGTAATGCCCCGGAGATACTCGCCGGGAGTACCGAGTACAGTGGCAAGGTCTTTACCTCGGCAGTGGCACGGGATAATCTGGTGGCGACGCAGTTTCACCCGGAGAAGAGCGGCAAGGTCGGACTCAAGCTACTCAGTAATTTTCTGGAGTGGTAGTGCTGGAAAGGGACGGGGTGCGATTGGCGTTGCGGATTATAATTGTAGAATTTTGCTAAAAACGGAAGAAAAATATGCTCAGTAAACGATTGATTGTCTGCCTGGATGTCAGGGATAAGAAGGTTACCAAGGGGATTAAATTCAAGGGCAATGTGGATATTGGTGATCCGGTGGAGTTGGCCAGACAGTATTATGAGGATGGGGTGGATGAACTGGTGTTTTATGATATCACCGCTTCCGCCGAAGCCAGGCCGATTGATATTGAGATGGTCGAGGATGTGGCGAAGAATATCTTTATCCCGTTCTCTGTCGGCGGAGGCATTCGCGGGGTGGAGGATATGCGCCGGGCGCTTCTGGCTGGAGCCGAGAAGGTCTCGGTAAATTCACTGGCGGTGAAGAATCCTGAGATAATCAGTGAAGGGGCTAGAGCCTTTGGTAAGCAGTGTGTCGTGCTTGGGATGGATGTCAAGAAGGTGGCAGTCAGTGCAGGTATTCCGTCTGGGTATGAGATTGTTATTCAGGGCGGGCGCAAGCCGATGGGGCTTGATGCGCTGGAGTGGGCGTGCCGAGCCGAGGAGTTGGGAGCCGGGGAGATCTGTCTCAATTCTATCGATGCGGACGGAACCAAGGAAGGGTACGAATTGACCCTTACCCGGCTGATCAGTGAGGCGGTGTCGATTCCGGTTATCGCCAGTGGCGGTGGGGGAACCTGTGACCATATCGTGGACGTACTGAGTGAGGGTAGAGCTGATGCCGCCCTCATTGCCAGTATGGTGCATTACGGTGATTATACCTGTAGTGGTATAAAAGAGTATGTAAGCAGTAAAGGGGTAAAGATGCGGCCGGTAGTATAGAGAGTAATTATACCTGTTTGCTGAGCGGAGTCAGTCTATTTTTATCAGGAGGATATTATGAAAAGATTTATCTGGGCGCTGGCAGTGTTATTGTTGTTTACTTGTACTCTGATTACTCCTGAGGTCGAGGCTTGTACCGGGATGTTTGCTCAGGCCGAGGACGGGAGTGTGGTCTATGCCAGAACCCTTGAATTTGCAGCGGAGATGGACTCAAAGGTAATCGCTATACCCAAGGGTTATAAGTATACCGGCGTAACCCCTGCCGGCGAGGGTGGGGCTGAGTGGGAGGTGAAGTACAATATCATCGGGATGAATTTTTTCAATAATGATCTTCTCACCGACGGGTTGAATGATCAGGGGTTACAGGGGGGAGACTTTTATTTTCCAGGTTACGCCAAGTTTGAGGATTATTCCCCGAAGTATGCGGGAAAAGCTATTGCGCCAGAGCAGTTTGTGGCCTGGGTGCTCAGTAATTTCAAGAATGTAAAGGAGATTGAGGAGCATTTTAGGGATGTGGTTCTGGTGAATACCGTGAATAAGGACTTAAAAATCGTATTGCCGCTGCATTTTCTTTTTGTAGATAAAAATGGTGATTCGCTGGTGATTGAGTATTCGGACAAAGGGGTTGCAACCTATAAGAATCCGGTAGGGGCCTTTACCAATTCGCCCAGCTTCGACTGGCATCTGACTAATCTCTGTACTTATGTCAAGCTTACACCGGAGGATATCCAGGGACGGAAGCTCGGGGCACTTGAGCTCAATTCTTTTGGCGATGGTAGCGGTATGGTCGGGCTGCCGGGGGATGCGACCCCGCCTTCGCGTTTTATCCGGGTGGCTTATACCTTGGATGCGGTCAAGCCTTTTGCTACTGGTGCTGAAGGTATGAACAAGCTGATGCGTCTGCTCAAGGATTTTTATTTGGTCGAGGGTATGGTCAGGTGTTCTATGGATGACGGGAAGGTGCGGAGCGATCATACGGAGTATGAGGTGTATAAGAATTTGAATGAGTTTGCATTTTATGTCGATGTTTATTCTGATATTAATCTAAAGAAGGTTGACGGCAGTAAGATAGACTTCAGCAAAGGAGTACTTCAGATTATCGATCTGGGTAAGGGTGAGGAGTTTGAGGATATTACCGGGCAGATAAAAGATAAGGAATAATACAAATTTTGAAGATTGGTTCGAGCCCGCCCGGCTCCGGAGTCTCCGGGGCGGGGCGGGCTCGGTAGGTAGGGTAGTGCTAGTAGTGAAAAGGAGATGAAGTTGAAAGAATTATTATCGGGAAATCAGGCAATCGCGCGCGGAGCGTGGGAGGCTGGGGTAAAACTGGCGGCAGGCTACCCCGGAACTCCTTCCACCGAGATTCTTGAGAATATTGTACAGTACAAAGAGGATCTGCATTGTGAGTGGACGCCGAATGAGAAGGTCGCTTTGGAGGTTGGGGTTGGGGCGAGTTTTGCCGGAGCCAGGGCTATTGTGACCATGAAGCATGTGGGGCTAAATGTGGCGGCTGATCCGCTTATGACCTTTGCCATGAGTGGGGCGGTTGGGGGGCTACTTATCGTGGTGGCCGATGACCCGGGGATGCATTCATCTCAGAATGAACAGGATTCCAGGAATTGGGGGCCGTTCGCCAAGATACCAGTACTGGAACCGGCTGATTCACAGGAGGCTAAGGATTTTGTCAAGATTGGGCTGGAACTCTCAGAGAAGTATGAGACCCCGGTGATCCTTCGAACCTGTACCCGAATCTCGCACTCACGCTCACTGGTAGAACTCCTGGAGCGGGTTGAGAGCCCGCGGGAGGTTGGTTTCAAGAAGGATCCCCCACGTTATGTGGCTATCCCGGCTTGGGCGCGGAAGATGCGGGTAAAGGTGGAGCAGCGGCTGTACAGGCTGATTGCTGAGGTAGAGAACAGCCCGCTAAATCGGGTCGAAACAGGGAGCAAGGAGCTTGGAATTATTACTTCCAGCGCAACTTATCAGTATGTTAAAGAGGTGTTTGGTGACGTAAGTATTCTCAAACTCGGTCTGTCCTACCCTCTGCCCGAAGATAAGATCAAGGACTTTGCTCGGAGTGTCGAGGAACTGCTCGTAGTGGAAGAACTGGATAGTTTGATTGAGAATCAGGTTCGGGTTTGGGGGATAAAATGCCGGGGAAGAGATATTGTGCCGGGGATTGGAGAGCATACTCCGGGTAGAATTAGAGAAGTCAGAGCTAGACTGGAGGGGCAGAAGGCGGTACTCCCGACTCCGGTGGCGGAGAGTGCTGATCTGCCGCCGCGTCCGCCGGTACTCTGTCCGGGATGTCCGCACCGCGGAACTTTTACCGCTCTTAAGAAATATGAGGTGGCGGTTATGGGAGATATCGGTTGTTATAGCCTGGGTACCTTGCCGCCGCTCTCCAGCCTCGACTCGATTCTTTGTATGGGTGGTTCGATACCGATGGCTCATGGTATGCAGAAGGTCGGAGAAAAGAAGTACTGTGTGGGTATTCTCGGTGATTCTACCTTCTTCCACTCCGGCATGACTGGTATAGTCAATACCGCTTATAATAAGGGTAGTGCTACTACGATAGTGGTTGATAATCGGATAACTGCTATGACGGGGCATCAGGATCATCCCGGTACCGGTAAAACCCTGGAAGGAGAAGAGACGCAGCAGCTTTCAATTGAGGCGATAGCAACGGCATGTGGCTATAAACGGGTGCGTACAGCTAATCCGTATAATCTGCAGGAGATGGATAGTATACTCAAAGAAGAACTGAATTCTAATGAGGCTTCGCTCATTGTGGCGAAGGCTGTCTGTCCGCTCTATGCGAAGAAGTTAATTGGACCGAAGCAGGCGATAAATCCAGATCAATGTGTAAACTGTAAGGCATGTCTGAAGATTGGGTGTCCGGCAATTGAGGCTAAGGCTGGGGCGAAACCGGTTATCAATCCGTTACTCTGTTGGGGCTGTGGCCTCTGTGCTCAGGTCTGTCCTAAGGGCGCAATCGGGGATGCAGCGGGTGAAAAGTCAGTATTTTAGGCTGGAATGAATAATGATTGATCTGAAAAAATGGAGTGTGATATAAAATGAGAGATACAACAAGTGTGGTTCTTGTAGGTGTTGGCGGGCAGGGAATCCTGCTGGCGAGTGAGATATTGGCGCAGACTGCTATGCTTGCAGGTTATGACGTGAAGACCAATGAAGTACATGGTATGGCGCAGCGTGGCGGTTCGGTGATGGCGCAGGTGCGTTACGGCCGGAGAGTGCATAGCCCGCTGATTGAAGAGGGTACCGCGGTGGCATTGGCATCACTCGAGCAGATTGAGGGGTTGCGGGCGGCGCATTATCTGCAGCCGGGGGGACTTGCGGTAATCAGTTCACAGCAGGTGGTGCCGGTTACGGTTAGCTCTGGAGTCGCCGAGTATCCGCAAGATGTTCTGCAGCGACTCAATAGGGTGTTTTCTAATCTCTGTGTGGTTGAAGCTGTGAGTATAGCCGAGAGCGCTGGCAATACCCGGGCGGCAAATGTGGCGGTGATGGGAGCTTTGTCCAATGGTTTGGAGTTTACAGAGGAATTATGGTTTGAGGCAATTCGGAAATCGGTGAAGCCGGCATTTGTCGATTTGAATATTGAAGTCTTTAAACAAGCCCGGGGTTGCTGACAAAATGGTCACAGGTACAAAATTGTAACTTTTGTTTGCGCTTAGGCTCAAAGATGGATGGCTAAATTTTACTTAAATATGCTGGTACTTTGTTTGGGATATAACTTGTTTGAAGTTGTTTGAATTTAATTATGTTGTAACATGTTGATATATTAATTGTTATCTTGAAATATAAAGTTGGCGCCTCCCTTTTAAGAGAAGAAAAGGCAGGCGCTTTTACATAATAATAATTGTTAAATTGAGTTAGGTTGGAGTGAAAAATATATAAACAAACTCTATTGGCAATATCCAAGCCTGGTTTACTTTAAATTAGAGTTACAAAAAAGTAAGGTAGAACGGTGTGTAATATACAAAAATGTATAAAAAATATTTACAAAGAATAAATCTTTTTGAGTGGTTATATTTTGTCAAAATTTTAAATGCTTGATTATTAATGATTTGTATGGTGATGGGTGTGTTTGCGACAAAACTGGAACATCTATTGCTTTTATTTTTTTGTAAGTTGCTTTTATTAGTTTTGTATTTTATTTTGCTTTCTGTTCGGAATTGGTCAAAGGAGAATGGTAATGTTTGAAGAAAACAGAAAAGTAGGTGTGAAGCTGGGGATGCTTGCGCTTGCAGGCGTGCTGGCTTTTGGAGGAAGTGCTTTTGCTGCAGATGAACCGACTGCGGCAGATGTTCAGACCAACTTGAATATCGTCTGGACCGCTGTTGCAGCGTTTTTGGTATTCTTTATGCAGCCAGGTTTCGCACTGGTTGAGGCGGGTTTCACCCGGGCGAAGAATGCCTGTAATATTATTATGAAAAACCTGATGGATTTCTCGATCGGAACAATTGCCTGGTGGGTTATCGGTTTTGGCTTGATGTTCGGTGTTGGCAGTAACTGGATTGGTGGTGGTTCTAATCTGTTTTCTGCTGATTTTTCCAATGGATCTGATCTGAACTGGACCTTCTTTATATTTCAGTGTGTCTTTGCCGGTACTGCCGCTACTATCGTCTCCGGGGCGATGGCAGAGCGTACAAAATTCGTGAGTTATCTCGTTTACAGTATCTTTATCTGCGGTCTGATCTATCCGATCAGTGGTCACTGGTTCTGGGGAGGACTCTTTGGCGGTGGTGAGAATGGTTTTGCAAATGGCTTTATGTGGGATATGGGCTTCCTCGACTTTGCCGGCTCTACCGTGGTGCATAGTTGTGGGGCGTGGATTGCTCTGGCTGGTGCGATAACTCTGGGTGCGCGTACTGGTAAGTATGGTCCAGACGGTAAGAGCAAGGCTATCCCTGGGCATAACATTCCGCTGGCTGCACTTGGTGTGTTCATTCTTTGGTTCGGCTGGTTCGGGTTCAACCCAGGTTCTACTACTACAGGTAATGGCGATATCGGTTATATCGCAGTTACTACCAACCTCTCTGCGGCTGCAGGTGCGATTGCAGCGATGCTCGCCGGTTGGGTAAGATTTGGCAAACCAGATGTCTCGATGAGTCTCAATGGTGTGCTGGCCGGTCTGGTGGCGATAACTGCTGGTTGTGATTGTGTTACCTTCGGTGGGGCGATCGTTATTGGTCTGGTAGCAGGGGTACTGGTCGTCGTTGCGGTAGAGTTCATCGATAAGGTGCTGAAGATAGATGACCCTGTAGGTGCAGTAAGTGTTCACGGTATCTGTGGAGCCTGGGGTACTATCGGCCTCTGCTTCTTCCACAATGAATCATCTTTCGCCGATCTTATCGGGGTGCAGTTGATCGGTGTGGCTGTGATGTTTGTCTGGGCGTTTGGTACCGGTATGATACTCTTCAATATTCTCAAGGCTACTATCGGTCTACGTACCAATCGTGAGGAAGAGCTCAAGGGTATGGATCTGGCTGAGCATGGTAATGAAGCTTACAGCGGGTTCCAGATCTTCAATAATATTTAATGTGTCCTCGTCGAAAGCGGCCTCCAACCTACACTACACAATAATACAAGTCACCAGGATGTCGCTTTCGATTTAATACATTAGTTGGTATAATACTTAATTATAATGAATAGACTTGAAAAGACCGGGCTGAAGACCACAGAATAGAGGTTTGATATTCGGTTGGCTCATACTCAACGAAAGGAATAGTTATGAAATTAATTACAGCGTATATTCAACCTGAAAGATTGAATGATGTCAAGCAGAAGCTCTATGCTGCTGATGTAATGAAGATGTCGATTACCAATGCTCTGGGCTGTGGACAGCAGGGCGGTTACCACGAGTCGTACCGTGGTGTTGATATAGAGGTAAACCTCCTTAAAAAAATCCGTCTGGAAATTGCGGTAAATGCAGCATTTGTGGAGAAGACGATTAATGCTATTGTCGAAGGTGCACGTACTGGTAATATCGGTGACGGTAAGATCTTTGTTACCAATCTGGAAGAGTGTGTCCGTATTAGAACCGGTGAAAAAGGCGAAGAAGCGATCGGTTAACTCTCGCTGAATTCGGATTTACTGGCGACTCTGATTGGCTTCAGGGTCGCCTGTAATGATTTAAGGCAAAATTTAATACAAAAAAGTATACTGTGCGCCGATGTGTGTAAATGTGGTTGTTGAGGTGGAATGGGATGGGAGCACGAAATAATTTTATAAAGCTTCTTGGATATTTGACCACTTTGTGATATAAATTGACCTGTGAGTAGAAAATATTTGGGGCTGCTATCTACACAATCCAACAATTATTTAATATAGTTTAATAATTAATTCTAGGTGAATATATTGTTATAAATGAATATGGTTTCATTTAGTACTGATTTTATAGGAGAATTTTTAATGAGCATCAAAAATGTTACTGATCTCTTTGGTGAGTATGTCTTCAACGACGAAGTTATGCGTGAACGTCTGCCAAAGAATGTCTACAAGAAGCTGGCCAAGACTATTGATGAATCACATGAGCTTGATTCAACAATAGCTGATGTGGTCGCTAATGCAATGAAGGATTGGGCAATTGAGAAGGGGGCAACTCATTACTGCCACTGGTTCCAGCCAATGACCGGGGTTACTGCTGAGAAGCATGACAGCTTTATCAGTCTTTCATCTGACGGCTCAATCATTATGGAGTTCTCTGGTAAGCAACTTATCCAGGGTGAACCTGATGCGTCAAGTTTTCCAAGTGGTGGTATTCGTGCAACTTTTGAAGCACGTGGCTATACTGCCTGGGACTGCACCAGCCCGGTATTTATCAAGCATGACGGGGATAATACCACACTCTTCATTCCTTGCGCTTTTGTCAGCTATACCGGCGATGTACTCGATAAGAAGACTCCGCTATTGCGCTCTATGGATGCTCTTTCTCTACAGGCAATGCGCGTTCTCAAAGCAATGGGTAACAAGAAGAGTAAGCGTATCATCGCTACCCTTGGTGCTGAACAGGAGTATTTCCTCGTTGATGAAGCCTATGTTGAACAGCGCCTTGACCTCATGATTTGTGGCCGTACCCTCTACGGCGCGCAGCCATCAAAGGGGCAGGATCTCTGCGATCACTACTTCGGTTCTATCGAGGAGAGAGTGGCAAGCTATATGACCGAGTTGAATGCTGAACTCTGGAAACTCGGCGTATCCGCTAAGACTCAGCATAACGAAGTGGCACCTGCACAGTACGAATTGGCTCCAATCTACGCTACTCTCAACGTCGCTACCGATCACAATCAGCTTACTATGGAGGTGATGCAGAAGGTTGCGCGTCGTCATGGCCTCTACTGTCTGCTGCATGAGAAGCCATTCCATAATATGAATGGTTCAGGTAAGCATAATAACTGGGCGATTATGACCAATGATGGCGTAAATCTCCTTGAACCAGGGGATAACCCAGAAGATAACGCACAGTTCCTCGTTTTACTGGCGGCTATTATCAAGGCTGTAGATGTTTATGCGCCTCTGCTCAGAGCCAGTGTGGCAACTTCAAGTAATGACTGCCGTCTCGGTGGACATGAAGCACCTCCAGCGATTATCAGTATTTTCCTCGGTGATCAGCTCAATAAGGTTGTAGAGTCTATTGCCAAGGATACTAAGCTTGAAGGTAATGATGGTAAGCCAATGATGCTTGGTGTAAGCACGTTGCCACCTCTACCAAAGGACGCTACCGATAGAAACCGTACTTCTCCATTCGCTTTCACTGGTAATAAGTTTGAGTTCCGCATGGCTGGTTCACTCATCAATACCAGTGGTCCAAACTTTGTTCTTAATACTATTGTATCTGATACTCTCTGCGATATCGCTGATGAACTCGAAGCGGCAAGTGACGTTAACGCTGCGGCGCAGGAGATCTGTAAGAAGATCTTTAAAGAGCATGGTCGGGTTATCTTCAATGGTGATAACTATTCTAAGGAATGGCCGATTGAAGCTGAAAAGAGAGGCCTGCCTAATTTAAAGAACTCTCCAGATGCTTACAAGTGCATGGAAGAGGCTGCGGTCAAGGACGTATTTGCCAAGCATGCAGTACTGAGCAACACCGAACTTGCTGCACGTTATGAAATTCTTCTTGATACCTATGCCCAGAATATCCTTATCGAAGGGCGTACCGCGCTGACTATGGGTAACCGGACTATCATGCCAGCGGTTATGGAGTATGCCGCGCGTCTTGCTGCGTCTGTGACCGCAGTCAAGGAAGTTGGTGTTGACGGAACTGTATTCCTGGCTCGTCTGGAGAAGATCAACCTCCTTATCTCTGAACTGCAGGGTGGACTCGAAGCTTTGAGCGCTGCGATTGAAGAGGTTGAAGGTGCTGAGTGTGCTAAGTGTATGGCTGAAGGGGCGCGTGATAAGATCCTGGCAACTATGGCTCAGGCACGTGCTGCTGCTGATAGCCTTGAAGAGATTGTTGATGCAGATCTCTGGCCTCTACCAACATATAATGAAATGCTGTATATCCGCGGTTAGTAGTTGCTTTGGGGATTATCCCTATAGGTGCAGAGTCCTTTTATGGGGGCTCTGCACTTTTTTTGTGTCTGACTGGATTTATTTTGAGGGTAGACCGATAAATAGATTGATTGTGGGTATGGATTGTTGAGCCTATGTCTTCAGGATGAAGGTATGAAGAATTTTCTTTTCTCAGATACTGTCAGTGGTGTCTCCAAGCTGGTATTTCTGGTCATTGTATTGAATGCAGTGGTGATTACGCTCTCAGAATTTCCGTCGATAGCAGTAGGACATGAGCGGTATATCATCTGGCTGGAGATATTCTGTGTGATTATCTTTATTGCTGAGGTGATCTCAAAGTCATACCGCTTCGGATGGCGGGAGTATATTGTGGTGCCCTGGAACAAGATAGATTTCGCCTTGGTAATACTCTCACTGCCGGTACTGCTGATGCCGTTTGTGGATGTGGGAGGGGTGAGTGCAGTGTTGACGCTCAGGCTGGTACGTTTTATCCGGCTGCTCAAGATATTCTCGGTTATTCCCAAGAGTGCCAAGTTTGTGCAGGGACTCAAGCGTGCCTTTCGCTCTTCTATCGGAGTGGCGGTAGGTATGGCTATACTCCTCTTTATTTCGGCTCTGTTCAGTACGATGATTTTCGGGGATCATGCACCGCAGATGTTTGGCAATCCGCTCCTCAGTGCTTACTCAATGTTCAGGGTCTTCGCCATTACCGGCTGGTTTGAGATTCCGCGGGAACTTTTGAAGATACCGTATTATAATACGACCGGCTGGGTATTCTTTATCCGCTGTTACTTTATCGGTTTTCTTCTCTCGGGAGGGATGATTGGCCTGTCGATTTTCAATGCCACATTTATTGACGCGCTGGTCGAAGATAATACCGAGGAGGTGGAGGATAGAGTCGCTAAGGTTGAGCAGAAGCTGGATAAAATTCATGATCTGCTTACCGCCATTAATAATAAATTACAGCGTTGATTATGCTTTGGGCTAGGATAAATTTAGCGGCAGCGGGTTCAAGCCCGCTGCCGCCGTGTTTATAATTTAATGCTATAATTGAGGCTATTATTGGTTAATATTTTGGCGTAGATCATTGATGAAGCTGGTCATCTCTTCAAAGTCTCGACCTTTGATTATATGTCTGAGATAGTTCAGTTTATTGTTGATCTTATCGATCTGTTTGAGGGTTTGATCGTTGAACATGATCTCAGCTATTAGTCTGTCATCCTCGGAGAGCAGCCCTTCGGCGATATTGAGGTGTTTGCTGAAGGTGGTTCCAGGAGCTTCGAGCCGATCCATGCAGGCGGCAAAGACCATCGATGATGCAAAAGGAATCGACAGACTGTATGCCATCATCTCATCATGCTCCTTGAAGGAGAGTTCGAAGATATTGAGCTTGAGCTCGGTAAAGACCTCACGGAAGAAGTCCTTGCCGAACTGGCAGGATTCGGAGATGATAATGCCGTTCTGATTGGAAAGGTCACGTAGATTGGCGAAAGTGGGGCCGAACATCGGATGTAGCGAGACAAAGGGATGTCCCTTGCTGGCGTAATACTCAGGTAGATCACCCTTTACCGATTTGATATCGGCAAGGATGCAGTCTTCAGGTAGATGCGGGATCATAGCTTCGAAAGCTCCGCGGGTACGCTGGATGCTGGCGCAGTTGATGGCTAGTTCGGGTTTGAAGTCGCTGACTTCTTCGAGTTTGGAGAGACGTCTGGTTTCAAAGAAGAACTTCAGGCGAGAGAGATCCTGGTCATAGACGGCTACCTCGTGATCAAGGCAGAATTCCTCAGTAAGCCAGGCTCCCATCTTGCCGGCACCTAGAATGAAGATTCTCATACCAGGCTCCTTTCCTCGTAACAGCCGAGGAAGCGGTATTTGGCTGTAGCCTCTTCTACCTGATCCAGAACCTCCTGTACCTCTGGACTCTTGAGGTTACCCTCAAAGTCGAGGAAGAAAGCGAATTCACCCGGTTGATCCGGAACTGAGTCGATACGGGTGAGGTTGATGTTCTTATTGGCGAATAACTGCAGGACGTGGTAGAGCTGCCCGGCACGGTCATCGGTGGCAAAGGTTATTGAACACTTGTTGCCTGTACCTGGAGCCGGTTCTTTGGCCAGAACCAGGAAGCGGGTCTGATTGGTATCCAGGTCTTCGATATTCTCTTTGACAATCTCGAGGTTGTAGTAACTTGCGGCTAATGAACTGGCGATGGCGCAGGACGAGGCGGGGTTGGTCTCAGCGAGCATCTTGGCTGCTCCTGCGGTGTCGAAGAAGCGCATGGGTTCCAGATTCTGGCGCTTGAGGAACTCCCGGCACTGTGAGAGTGCCTGTGGATGGGAGTAGGAGCGGCGGATGCTGCGATGATCCGTACCCGGAGTGACTAGTAGGCAGTGATGAATCGGGGTCTTGATAGCACCGACGATGAAGAGATCGGAGTAGAGCATGAGGCCATTTACCTGTCCAACCATACCGCCGAGGGTATTCTCTACCGGTACGATACCGTAGTCGTAAACTCCTTCTTCAACACCTTTGAAGATATCGGCGAATTCCTCGCAGGGCATGGGGGCGAGGGACTTGTCCCAGTGGCGGCAGGCCAGTTCGCTATAGGCGCCGTGCTCACCCTGGAAGGCAGCGAGGGTCGAGGTCTCCTTCTGGATGCGTTTGCTTTCATTGAACATGAGTTTATAGATGTCCTCGATAAACTCGGCTTTGAGCAGCGCATTCTCGCGCTCGGTAAGATTTTTGATGATTGCTGCTTCACGCCCGGTATCCTCAACGTTCTTTTTGAAGACGGTGGAGATACGGGCTACCTCCATACGTTTTTGCAGGAGCTGGAGGATGTTGTTATCGATTTGATCAATCTTGCGCCGTACGGTATCTAGGTTGATTGATTCGTCTTTCATTCTGTTCCTTTCACATTAATAAGTTATAAGTTAGGCAAGACGCGAAATTTTGCAGTATTTACTCCTGAGGATTTAAGGCTTGTATCTCTTTCATGCATTTATCCATGAGCTTTAACTTTTTGACCAGAGTGGCGAAGAACTCAGGGGTTAGAGATTGCGCGCCGTCACAGCGGGCTTCGTCCGGGCAGATATGCACCTCTATCAATAGACCGTCGGCTCCGGCGGCAATGGCGGCCAGCGACATCGGCTCTACCAGATCCCGTCGACCCGTAGCATGGGAAGGATCGACAATTACTGGTAGATGAGCGATACTCTGTACTGACGGTATGGCGCTGAGATCCAGGGTGTTGCGGGTATGGGTCTCGAAGGTGCGGATACCACGTTCACAGAGCATCACGTTCGGGTTGCCTTCACTCAGAATATACTCGGCGCAGTTGAGCCACTCCGATAGGGTTGAGTGCATGCCACGTTTGAGTAGAACTGGTTTGGGAGCTCTGCCTACCTCCTGTAGGAGGGAGAAGTTCTGCATATTGCGTGCGCCGATCTGGATGATGTCGGCGTACTCACAGACCCAGGAGACATCTCGGGGGTCGATGACCTCGGTGATGATCGGTAAGCCCGATTCTTGACCGGCCTTCTTGAGGAGTTTGAGCCCGGCCAGCCCCAGACCTTGGAAGTCGTAGGGCGAGGTACGGGGTTTGAACGCACCGCCACGAAGAATGTTGGCTCCGGCCTCTTTGATCGCCAGCGCGGTACTGACGACCTGTTTCTCGGTCTCGACGCTGCACGGGCCGGCGATAATAGTGAGTTCTTCGCCAATTTTTACACCATTAACATCAATTATAGTCTTCTGTTCGGGACTGGTTTTACTGGCTAGTCGTAATTTATTCATTTTTTTGTTTTGCTCATCGCTTCTTTGATCGATGAGACCCTTTCTTTCATTATAGTTATTAACTCTGGATTATTCAAATTATCTTCAATTATTCTTTCAAAAGCACTGCCGATAACCACACCTTCGGCGTAACCCGCTACTGCCGCCGTTTGCTCCGGGGTGGAGATGCCAAAGCCGACACAGAGCGGGAGGTCACAGACCTGGCGCAGCTCGGCTATATGTTGTTCTACGGCGTTGGTATTGATCTCACCGGTACCGGTAATTCCGGTTTTGGAGATGACATAGGCAAAACCGGAGGCATCTTCAAGGATATAGCCGACACGGCTTAGAGGTGTGGTTGGAGCAATGAGCCGGATGCGGGCGAGATCTTTACTGAACTTGCCTTCAATCTCACCCCGTTCTTCCGGGGGCAGATCTACAATGAGTACCCCATCGGCACCAGCAGCCAGGGTATCTCGGGAGAATTTTTCCAGGCCGTAGGCGAGGATCGGGTTGTAATAACTGAAGATGATTATCGGTTGCGAGTAGTCCCGGCGCAGCTCTCGCACCAGCTCCAGACTCTGCTGGAGGGTAATCCCCGCTGCAAGCGCCCGCTGTGATGAGCGCTGTATTGCCGCGCCGTCAGCGGTGGGGTCGGAGAAGGCGATACCGAGCTCCAGAATATCCACTCCGCTGTCGAGCATGGCGCGAATTATCTTCAGGGACTTGCCGGTATCAGGGTCACCCGCGGTAATAAAGCCGACAAGGGCTGAGTTCGACTCCTCCCGCACCTTGGTAAATGTCTGCTCCAGTCTATTCATCTGCTCCTCCTTCTAGCGCTTCTAGGGCGGCGGTTGCATGGTCGAGGTCTTTGTCGCCCCGGCCTGAAAGGTTTATAAGAATAATCTCTTCCGGGCTGCGCTTTTGGGCTTCCTTGATGCCCTGAGCCAGAGCGTGTGAACTCTCCAGAGCCGGGATGATACCTTCGTACAGTGAGAGTTGTTTGAAGGCTTTCAACGCTTCGCTGTCGGTTATCGAGGCGTAGCGGGCGCGTTTGAGATCCTTGAGCAGGGAGTGCTCAGGGCCGACTCCGGGGTAGTCCAGACCGGCGGAGATGGAATGTGCTTCGGTGATCTGGCCGTACTTGTCCTGGAGCAGGTATGACTTGGCTCCATGGAGGACTCCGATACTGCCGTGGCAGAGCGGGGCAGCGTGCTTGCCGGTCTCGATACCGAGTCCTGCGGCTTCTACGCCGATAAGCTCGACCTCCGGGTATTTGATATACGGGTAGAAGATACCGATGGCGTTACTCCCGCCACCGACGGCGGCTATAACGGCATTCGGCTGCCGCTCAGTCAATTCTGCCATCTGGGTAATCGCTTCTTCTCCGATGATCTTCTGGAACTCTCTGACCATGACCGGGTAGGGGTGTGGCCCAGCAACGGTACCGATGACATAAAAGGTGTCTTCAACAACCTCCGACCAGTAACGCATCGCCTCGTTCATGGCATCCTTGAGGGTGGCCGAGCCGGATTCGACACTGATAACCTCGGCTCCCAGCAGGTGCATCCTGGCGACATTTGGCGCCTGGCGTCTGACATCCTCTTTACCCATGAAGACCTTGCACTCTAGGTTCATCAGCGCTGCCACCGTGGCGGTTGCCACCCCGTGCTGACCCGCTCCGGTCTCGGCGATAACCTTCTTCTTGCCCATCAGTTTGGCAAGTAGGCATTGACCTACGGTATTGTTGATCTTGTGGGCGCCGGAATGGTTGAGGTCTTCACGTTTGAGGTAGATCCTGGCGCCGCCGATGACCTCGCTCAGCCTGGCGGCAAAGTAAGTGGGGGTGGGTCTGCCTACATAATGCTTGAGCAAAGCCTTGAACTCACTGTGAAAAGGACTATGCTCATCTTTGATATAGCGGTTATACGCCTCCTCGACCTCCAGAATCGCCGGGATCAAGGTCTCTCCTACAAATCTTCCTCCATATTTACCGAAGTGCCCGGTACTATCCGGATAAGAGTAGTCTGCTGCTGAACTCATGAAAATATCCTTTCCGCGTGTGGCGCTGTTCCAACTGAATGTATAATATCAATAATCTCTTGTACTTTATTTATATCCTTGATTCCGGGGCTGCTCTCAAACCGCTGAGCTTAGATCCAAAGCTTGCGGGTTGCCTTCAGCGATAGCTTGTCGGACATTATCCTTGCTGATACCTCCGGCGAGAATGTACGGGTGTTTGAGTCCGAATTCTTTGGCTTGTTGCCAGTGCCAGCTCTGGAAATTTCCGCCGGGTAGAGCTCCTTTACCCAGCTCCAGCAGGTACGCGTCGGCCGAGTAGCCCTTTATGTCTTTAGCAAAGCTCTCATTCTTGAGAACTTTAATTATTCTCTTGCCACTGGAGTGGAGATTCTGGATGTAGGCCTCCGATTCATTCCCGTGTAACTGGAGCAGGTCGATACCGGTTCTCTCAATAATTTGCAGTACCCGCTCCAGCGGCATGTCGACAAATATCCCGCAGGTACAGCATTCGTCGCCAATTGCCGCAACGATCTCCCGCGCCTGACTGATACTGACATGGCGTGGACTCGGCGGGTAGAAGACCAGACCGATGGCGTCGGCTCCGGCTGCGGCGACAGCAACTGCCTGATCCGGAGTCGTTAGACCGCAGATCTTTACTTCCAGTGAAGTGTGCATACTTATAACCCTCTCAAGCTTTTAAGAAATTCTACCCGGTCACTTGCGCGGACAATACTTTCTCCCACCAGAAATGAATGTATCTTATCTTTAGGGTAGAGGGCAATATCAGCGTAGGAGAAGATGCCGCTGGCAGCTACGATTAGCTGATCCTCGCGGAGCTTTGTCGCCAGCTTCAAGGCGTTGTCCAAATCGGTAGTGAAAGAGCTTAGATCGCGGTTGTTGATGCCGATTATCCGTGCTCCGCTGCCTTCGATCTTCTCCAGGTCGTCCTCGGAGTGTATCTCTACAAGGGCGTCGATAGCCAGCGCCTGAGTAAGAGCAATGAGATCGGCGAGGAGCTCTTTGTCTAGAATTCTGGCGATGAGTAGAATCGCGTCAGCGTGGTTGGCACTCGCTTCATACACCTGATATGGATCTATTATAAAATCTTTGCGCAGAACCGGAAGGTTACAGGCGGCGCGAGCGGCGCGAAGATCCTCCAGCGATCCCTTGAAGAAGTCTTTCTCGGTAAGGACTGAGATAGCGGCGGCTCCGCCTTCGGCGTAGAGGCTGGCCATCTCAGCAGGGACTAGATCTGGCTGAATATCCCCTTTACTCGGTGAGGCGCGTTTAATCTCGGCAATAATATTTATCCCGTCATTCTGTAGCGCATTATAGAAGGAGCGATAATCTTCTCGGTCGCCACAGGCAACGCGGAGTGCGATCTCGCTTACTACGCTTTTATGCTCGGCAATCTCGCTGCGTTTGCATTCGAGGATTTTTTCTAGAAAATCTGACATTAGTTCTCCTGCGTAAATTTGACTAAGGCGGCGAGTTTGGCGGCGGCGCGACCGGAATCGATTGACTCCTCAGCGAGCTTGATGCCTTCACGGAGGTTGTCCACCTTGTCGGCAGCGAGTAAGGCTGCGGCGCTGTTGAGGAGGATAATATTGCGCTTGCCGCCGCGGATACTGCCGTTAAAGATGCCGTTGACAATGGCAGCATTCTCCGCGCTGTCACCACCTCTTAGTTCATCAAGCTCGCAACACTGATCGAAGAAGTCCTCAGGATCTATCTCGTAAGTCTTTAGCGTATTATTGTTGAGCTCGGTAACGCGGGTGCGGGTAGTGACGGTGATCTCGTCCATACTGTCATGGCCGTGAACGATCAGCGCGTGTCTGGCTCCGAGGAGTTTGAGCGCCTGAGCAAACATTTCGGTAAGCTCAGGGGCGTAGACTCCGAGAAGGATGTTTGACGCACCGGCCGGGTTGGTAAGGGGACCCAGAAGATTGAAGATACTCCGGACGCCCAGTCCCTTACGTACCGGGGCAGCGTATTTCATGGCGCCGTGGTACTTGGGGGCGAAGAGAAAACCGATACCGATCTCGTTGACTGCTTCTTCGACTATCTCCGGATCAAGGTCGAGATTGACCCCAAGACTCTCCAACACATCGGCACTGCCGCATTTGCTCGAGACCGAGCGGTTGCCGCTTG
>CAUVYI020000026.1:0-105159 GCA_963556115.3 Planctomycetota bacterium
AAAATAGAACCCGAGATAGGTGCATCAATTGCAATTAATGGTGTATGCCAGACCGTAACGCAGTATCGCCATGGTGTTGCTACCTTCTGCGCGTTGAAGAGACAGTGCAACGTTCGACACTCGGGAGACTGGTAACAGGGGAGATGGTAAACCTTGAACCGGCACTTAGGGTCGGCGACAGTATAGACGGGCATCTGGTGCTGGGGCATGTCGATGCAGTGGGGCGAGTGGCGCAGATCAAGCCGGTGGGGACGGCGCAATACTGGCATTTTACCATGCCGGAAGGGTTGAAGGCCATGTTTGCCGAGAAAGGGTCGATTACCATTGACGGTATCTCACTGACAATAGCGGCGGTATTCGCCGATACCTTCTCGGTGAGTCTTATTCCACTTACGGTATCCTCGACGCGTTTACAGTATCTTCAGGTAGGGAGTGAGGTCAATCTTGAGGTTGACGTCTTGGCGCGGTATATTGATCGGCAGTTGAGCGTGCTGGGCGGTGGTACTGCGACTGCGGCGCAAGCAGGCGGGAGCGGGATAGATCAGAATTTCTCACCGAGAATGGTTTTATCTAATGACTGAGAAGAAAGAGGTCTTGATCATGCTGGGGCCGACCGCCTCTGGTAAGGAGTCGGCATCATTCGCTCTGGCACCGAGATTGGATGCTGAAATTGTCTCTGTAGACTCGATGAAGATCTATCGGGGACTGGATATAGGCACGGCCAAAGCGAGTCAAGAGATGCGGGAGGCGGTGGCGGCATCATTGTCTGGATCTGGTCGAACCGGAGTTTGCGGACTTTTCAGTGGGTATGTATGTTGCAGCAGCGGATACGGCAATTAGTGATATTATTGCCAGAGGCCACCGCCCACTCCTTTCAGGGGGTACGGCGCTGTATTATAAAGGTCTGCTGGAAGGAATATTCGATGCGCCACCGCGGGATCTGGGACTGCGGGAGGAGTTGCAGACCTTTGCCCGGGAGCAGGGTAATGAGGCGTTATATCAACGGTTGGTAGAGCTTGATCCGGTATCGGCTGAAAAGTATCATCCCAACGATCTGCGCCGGGTGATACGGGCGCTGGAGGTCATTACTCTCACTGGGGAACCGGTGAGTAAGAGCCGGAATCAGTGGAGCGGGTTTCATTCTGGAGGAGGGAATTTTCAGGGTGAGCTTCGCTACAACTTCAAGATGTTGATGCTTGACTGGGAGCGTGAATTACTCTATAAGCGTATTGGACAGCGGGTTGACATAATGTTGGAGAAAGGCTTGCTCTCTGAGGCGGAAGATGTCTATAAGCGGCGTGCGCAACTTGCCAGGACTCCGCTACAGGCGGTCGGGTATAAGGAATTCTTCCCGTATTTTGCCGGGCAGGAGAGTTTGGAGGTGGCGGTGGAGAACTTGAAGAAGAATACCCGGCACCTGGCTAAAAGCCAGTGTACCTGGTTTCGGAAGTTTCCCTGTCAACGTATCCCGCTTAAGACAGAACTCAGCAAAGAGGATTTGCTCGGGATTATTTTCGAAAGAATGTCATCTCGGTGAGGAAGCTTTTCTTTCGGTACTTCGGTGGGCTGTAAACTCCGTTGCTCAGGCTGGTCTCGCGCTTCTTGTACGCCTTGAAACTCTTGCGTAGAAATACTAGGCCGAGTCCGCAACGATCTAAGGAGACCTTGGCTCTGCCGAAATAACCGGGGGTAGCGTTGATGAATGGATCCTTCTTCAGCAGTATCTTGCTGAAACCGTATTCGGTATAGAGAAAATCGGTCAGTCCAGCGATAGCAAGAGATGCCTCGGAGAGGACAGAGGTCTCGCCGACAAGCACGCCGAGGCTGAGTTTGATGTTGTTGGCTTCGGCAAGTTTTACCATCTCGATCATACCGGTAAAACCGCCGTTCTTGCCGAGGCGCAGATTCCAGATACCTGCGGCACCCAGCTTGATGAGGCGTTGTCCGTCTTCGTAGGTGCAGACCGATTCGTCTGCCATGAACTCTGCATCCATGGTTTTGTTGAGAATTGCGAGTTCATTGATGTCGGCAACCGGTTCTTCGAAGATATTGACTCCCAGCTCCGAGAGCTGCGGGATTAATTCTACCGCTTCCTCCAGCGTCCATCCTTGATTACTGTCTACGCGCAGGGAGTTTTTCTTGCCGATAATCTTCCGTGCCTGCTTGACCTTGGCAATATCATCGCCCATACCGGTCTTGAGTTTGAAATCTTTGAAACGGAGAAACCTGAAGAGCATGGATCTTTTCTTGATTGACTCGAGGGAGCTGCCACCGAGCGGGGCGGTAAGCAGGGGTTGAGCATAATCACAGCCGATAAGTTCGGAGATAGTCAGCGCCCGGGTATAGGCTGCGGCACTGTGAATTGCAATATCAAGCGCACCATAGGAGGCGGTCTTACGCAGACGGCTGGCTTCACGGTATAGCGGCAGCAATTGTTCGTGTATGGGCGGGAAAAGTTGAACTCGATACCCATGATCTTCTCTTGCCACAATTCGGTGATATCTTTCCAGACACTGTCTAGAGTCTCACCGGTTAGGTAGTCCCGGGGGATGGCTTCTCCATAACCTACGGCGCCTTTCTCGGTTTTGACCTCGACAATTATATTGTCGGCGTGGGTTCTCTCGGCACCGGCATGTTTGAAAGGAAAACGAAAAGGGATAGATACTTGGAATAGATTGATTTCAGTTATACGCATTACCAGACCTTTATAATAGTTGAACCGGGATAGTAGAAATTCAATATTTCATTGAAGTCTTCACCCTCATTGGCCAGATACATGGCTCCATGCTGGCACATGCCAACGCCATGTCCGAAGCCTCTGCCTTCAAAGATAAGATTCTTGCCTGTACTGTCGGTAGAGACATTGAAGTATGTGCTGGCCAGCTCTTTTTTGCCGGCGCCGAGGGCTATTCTGAAGGTGTTGGCTGGGACTATCTGGGTTACCCCGTTGTCCATTACCAGTTTGACATAGTATACTCTGCCGATTGTCTGGAGCTGACGTTTGTTCTCATCGAGTAATTCCAGACGCATGATGCGTCCAGTGCTTACTCCGCCACGACTCATGCGGGTGGAGAGAGCATCCTTATTGATGCTGAAACGCCATTTATAACTCTCCGCTGCATGTGGACATTCCTTGCCGGATAAGGGGATTATATCGCTGTCGGCAAAGATATACTTGGCCTTGGCGGTCTCTCCTCCACAATCGCTGTGGAAGTACGCCGGGAATAAGCGGTAGTTGTCGGTGACGATGAGACCTTGAGTGGTATTCACTGCTAAACGGGAACGGGGATCGGCCTCTTTGGTCGGATCCCACATTTGGCTTCGTACATCGGCGTAGACATCGTATGGCTGTTTGCCCCGCGCTTTGAGTTGGTAGAGGGCGTAGGTGCGTGCAGCTACCGCCTGTGCCTTGAGTGCTTCCGGCGGAAATGATAGGGGCATCTCACTCGGCAGTACCCCGATCAGATATCGCTCCATCGGTAGTTTGGTTACGACCATTAATTCACCGCTCTTGGCGCGGCTGAGTATGAAGCTGCCGGGGAATTCCTTGGTTACAAGTTGAGCGTGAACATCAATGTAGCGTAGTTTGAGTTTGGTATTACCGATGGGGATAATCTCGGCTTCTTCGTAGCTGTTTATTCCGAGCTTGATGCCATTGGCAATGGTGCTGGCCTTGATACTTACAGCAGTATTACCGCCGCCAGTCTGAACCTTGCCGCTCAGTTCCTTTACTTTTAAGCGGTAGGGGCCGGTAACTATGAGATCAACGCTGCCCTTGGACTCGAGTACCAGTACACGTATATCGGCTTCACCCTCAATTCTTTCGGGGTACATTGCGAGCTTGAGCTGCTCTGAACTCGGCTTCTCTTTGCAGCCGGCAAAGAGCAGCAGAGCAATGGCTATTCCTAGGACGATGAGGCGCAGGATATACTTTAAAATCATGGTGCAAGCTCTCCCCTGCGGTTGAGTTCATCTCGGGTGGGAGGGTTGTTGCTGCCGATAGCCATGAAGAGTGGGAAATCTCGGGTGATACCATCTGAACCGGTTTTGTTAATAGTCAGCGGCGTGTGGAGGGTGATTGAGAAGAACCCGAGACCCTCTAACATCGTCTTTATCGCTTCGCGCTCAAATCCGTGATGGGGAATGAACGGGTCGTTGTCATGAAAAGAGCCGTTCTCGGTGTCGAGGTCTATAAGACAGATAACTCCGTCTGCCTTGAGCAGGTGCTTGAGTTCGGCGATAACCTTGGATGGGTCTGCAAGATGATGCAGTACCATTGAACTGGTTATCAGATCGAATTGCCGGTGGTTGAGGGTGTGTACTTCATGTTCGATATCAAGCTGTAGTGCTTCGATATTGAGTAGTTTACTCTCGGCAATACGGTTTTTGAGCAGACATATCATCTGCTCCGAGCCATCTACTCCGGTAACGCTTCTGACATAATGACTGAGAATAAAGGCGAGGTGACCGTTGCCGCAGCCGAAGTCGAGCATGTCGGTAGTGTTCTTATCGAGTCTAATCTTATCGCGGATGTGTTCGGAGATGGTCTCACTCCGTTTGATACGATGTTGTGAAACATTCCACTCCGCAGCATTCTTGTCGAAATCCTGAAACTTTCTGTCCATTTATGCACCCTCATTGCTGTATTGACTGGCTGCAAGTTCACCTTTGGGAGCGAGCCTGCGCCCTTGAGGTGTCTTGCTCACATAGCCCTCTCTTATTAAATATGGTTCGTAGACATTTTCCAAGGTGTCGTCTTCTTCGCCGACACTCATGGCGATAGTCTTCAATCCGACCGGGCCGCCATTGTGCTTGTAGAGGCAGCCGAGGTATTTTCGATCCATCTCAGTAAGACCGTTTGCGTCTACTCCGAGCATTGTCAGCCCCATGCAGGCGAACTCTCTGGTTATTATACCATTCCCTTTGACATCTGCAACATCTCTTACCCGGGAAAGAAATCTATTTGCGATGCGTGGGGTACCACGACAGCGCCGGGCAATCTCCAGCGCACCGGAATCCTCGATACCGATATTGAGAATCGAAGCCGAACGTTGGAGGATATGGGTCAGGTGTTCGGGCGAGTAGTATTCAAGCCGCTCCTGAATGCCGAATCTGGCGCGGAAGGGGGCGGTGAGTAGCCCCGCGCGGGTGGTGGCTCCGATCAGGGTGAAGCGCGGAATACTGAGGTGTACGCTCTTGGCGTAAAGGCCGGATTCCATTACGACGTCAATCGCCCAATCTTCCATGGCAGAATAAAGGTATTCTTCTACAATGGCGGAGAGGCGGTGGATCTCATCAATAAAGAGAATATCACCTTCCTGAAGGCTGGTAAGTAGCCCGGCCAGGTCTGCAGGCCGCTCCAGAGCCGGCCCGGAGGTGACGCGCATCTCCGTGTCCATCTCAGCGCTGATAATACCGGCAAGGGTGGTTTTGCCCAGTCCAGGAGGTCCTGAAAAGAGGATATGATCAAGTGGTTCCTGACGTTTCTGCGCCGCCTGAATATATATTTCAAGGTTGTCCTTGATCTGATTTTGCCCAGGGAAGTCGGCAAAAACCCTGGGACGGAGCTTGTTCTCATAGGCGATGTCTTTTTTGCCAGTGTCGAAGGCTTCCATTAATTTTCCTTGCGCTTGGGGATTTTATTAATATCATAATGCAGAAATACTTTCTAAACACAATAGACTTGAGTTTATTATTGTTTAGCTCAAAAGATTTTACATAATTTAATATCGGTTTCAAGTTCTGTTTTACGATTCGAGTTGACAGCGGCAGGTAAAAGTGTAAAATCCTGTGGATGATATGATGGAGATTTTTCTGTATTTTATTTTTTTCTCTTATTCAGGTGAATTGGTGCATGAAAAAAGCTGAGGATGAGCTTGCTGAGAATCAAGATTCAGCGATGGCGGCTGAGGCGGCTGATGGGTTGATAGTAGATAATTCTGTCTCAGAATCTGAAGCGCAGGAGGTCGCTGAACTATACAGTACGGAGGAAAACTCTGCTTCTGGTGAAGAATTGTCGTCGTGCCGTGAAGAGCCTGAGGCGGAAGTATCGGTTCAAGAGGAAGGCGTGTTGGAGGATGAGGCTGCAAACGCTGAGGCAGGGGAAGAGGAAGAGCTTGAGGAAGAGGCAGGGTTTCAACTCCCGCTTCGGCAGGTTGTGGAAGCTATTCTCTTTGCTGCGGACGAACCGGTGGGGATTGATAAAATTGCTCGTGCAGCGGGATCGCGTATTCGGCGCGAGGCGGTAAGAGAAGCAATAGAGCAGTTGCAGGAGGAGTATCTGCAAGCTGAGCGCGCTTTTGAAATTGTCGAGGTCGCAGAGAAATTTCAGATGCTGACTCGGGCGGAGTTTGCGCGCAATGTCCAGGTGCTTTACGGTAAACGGGCGGTAAAAGAGGAGAAAGAGAAGAAGCTGAGTCCGGCAGCGCTCGATACTCTGGCTATTATTGCTTATAAGCAGCCGGTAACCAGGGCTGAAGTCGAAGCGGTACGCGGAGTCGGCTGTGGACAGGTAATGCGTCAGCTCATGGAGCGGGGCAGTATCAAACCGGTGGGAAAGAGGATGGATGTTCTCGGGTATCCCTTGCTGTACGGTACTACCGATTTATTTTTGCGGGAGTTCGGGTTGGCATCTCTTGATGTACTTCCTATGGCGGCAGAACTACGCCGTCTTACCAAGGTCGAGCTTCCCAAACCCGAAGTGGTCGTTGGCGCGGATGCTGATTCCGCTACCGAGATTGAGGACGAGGCGCTTGAGTCGAGCAGCGATGACGAAGTTCTGGCTTCAAGTGTTGAAGGCAGAGATGAAGAGACTGTTTTTGGCTCTGGAGTGGAAGCGGATAGGGATAACTCAGAACCAGAAACTAGGGAGGGCGGTTGAGCGTGGATAGTACGACAGGTTTTGTACATGATATTCACCCGGTACTGTTGCATATCGGTTCACTCCAGATAAGGTATTACGGGGTGATATTTGCGCTTACGCTGGTAATAGCCTTTCTCTTCTGGCGTTGGCAGATGCGTCGTGGCGGGTATGAGCTGAAGCTTGTAGATAATTTTCTGCTCTTTGGGGTGGCCGGGACGATAATCGGCGCGCGTTTGGGGCATTGCTTCTTCTATGACTGGCATATTTATAGTCGTGAGCCATTATCGATACTCTATTTCTGGCAGGGTGGACTGGCGTCGCATGGGGCGACGGTGGGGATTATTCTGGCGTTACTCCTGTATTCGCTGATCTATAAACTGCGTTTTATCGAGATGCTGGATCGATTTACTTTCAGTGCGGCTATCGGCGCAGCCGGGGTGCGGCTGGGGAATTTCATGAATTCTGGCATTGTCGGGCGTGAGACCGATCTGCCTTGGGGAGTGCGGTTTATGTATTATGACCGAGGGGCAGTACTCCGCCACCCGTCGCAACTCTACGAGTTTGTAATGGGGCTGCTGGTGCTTGGGGTATTGCTGCTGATTGATCAGCGTTGGGGCAGGGAGAAACGTCCGTTAGGTCTGCTGATCGGCGTATTTCTGACTCTTTATTTTCTCCTTCGGTTTTTTGTCGAATTTTTCAAAGAGTATCAGACAGATCTGGTGCAAGCGCAGGAACTGACTATGGGGCAGTATCTGTCATTGGTGCCTTTTGGGGTCGGAGTAGCGTTTGTGGTCTGGGCGTTGATTTGTAAGCGTCCGACTGCATGAAGCAATATGATGTGGATTAATTTAATTGGAATGAACTATACAATTATTCAGTGTTGAGGATATAATAATGCTAAAGAAATATTTGTCAAACCTGGTTGCTCTCTTGTTGCTTATGTCTTTCGTACAGGCTAGTACGCTGGCGGTGGAGGATACTGGGTATGATAAGAAGATGGTAAGCAAGAAGGATCTTACGCCAGTCGAGGTGGATCAAGCATTCGACCAGATCTTTTCTACGCAGAAACGAATTGAGCGGATGCAGGCCAAGGTGATAACTGAGAAGTCTGGCGGTATCTTTAAGAAGTCCAAGGGAACTGAGGCTATGGTATATGCGCAGATGCCAGATAAACTCCTCTTTGTGGATAAGGGACGTATTGGAGATAATACTAAAGAGGATGAGTATGCGATTATTCTGATAGACGGGATATTTCTCTGGGACGTCAAGTCTGCCGATGGGAGTGGTATGCGTGAGGCGGAGCAGATAGATATGAAGCAAGCAGGGAGCAAGGATATCAATATTGCGGCGTTGTTGATTGGGGCGGATGTGGCTACCGGTAGGGAGCTTAGGGATTATTATGATATCGCGGGCAGGCTCGAGGAATTCGTCGATGGCAGCAGAAGTTATCATTTTCTGCTCAAAGCGATAAGTGGCAAGGGCAAAGAACGGGATGAGGTCGTGGATATGTGGATAGAGGTAGGCGGGGTTATCCCTTGGAAGATCAAGACCCAGAAACAGGTGAAGAAGGTCAATCCGCTCAACCCCAATGCGCCGGCCAAGACGAAGAAGACCGCTTCGACAAAGTATATATTGGATCTGCAGACCAATATAAGTAAGCCGCCACTGCCAGCGTTTGCTAAAGATCAATTCTTTTTTGGGAGGATAATGGAGCAGAATCCGAGGCTCAAGGTTCTGGATGGGAAGGGTGAAGCGATCCCGCCCGAGGTGCTAAAGAAGGAGTTGGCAGGAGTAGCGCGAAGTCTACAGCAATAGACAGAATGTTGGGTGTCTCTGGGGTTGTTATCACCGGTATAATTTGAAAGGCGGTATGGTTTTCTCTATGCAAGAATTATTGAATGATCTAATACGGCGTTATCCCCAACTTGAAGTATGTAAGCAGAGTGTGGTGGAGGCTTATTGTCTGCTGCGAGATATGTATAATGCTGGTGGAAAACTCTTGCTTTGCGGTAATGGCGGGAGTGCGGCCGATACAGAGCATTGGAGTAGCGAACTACTCAAGGGATTTGTCAAACGGCGAGAACTCTCGGCAGCGGATAAAGAGGGACTCTCACCCGAGTTGGCGTCTGGTTTGCAGCAGGCTTTACCGGCTATACCGCTGGGAAGTTTTGCTGGACTTAATAGTGCGTTTCTCAATGATGTCAATGGTGAATTCTGTTATGCACAGTTGATTCAGGGGCTGGGTGTAGAGGGGGATGTCCTGGTAGGAATAAGTACTTCGGGTAAGGCGAAGAATGTCTGCTATGCTTTTGAGGTGGCGGCGGCGCGAGGAATTGCACGTATTGCTTTGACCGGCGCAAAAAAGAGTCGACTCTCGGAGCTTGCCAGTGTGGCGATTCATGTCCCTGAGACTGAAACGTATAAGGTGCAGGAACTGCATCTACCGATATATCACTCTTTGTGTTTGATGCTGGAGGAGTATTTTTTCGCAGGGGAGTAGGGGGAGAATTCTCGGGGTGCTGGTAGGCTTAGCTAAGCTAGGGTTAGTAATATTCTGGTGGCTGGTCAATAATTTGATGATGGTTTGCAGGGTGCTCATGACAAATGTTGGCTTCTGCAAACCTCTTTGTTTTTATGGAGAAATGCTGATTATTTGTTTTCATATTGTTGGCGGGCTAGTTTTGCGTATAATCTTTAAAAGTTAATTTTATTGAGTATTTAATTATAGTGGAGAAAAATTTGGAATTAGAATGTATTGATGGTTTACGCAATATTGCGATTATTGCCCACGTTGACCATGGCAAAACGACCCTGGTAGATGCTCTGCTGCGGCAGACAGATGTCTTCAGGGAGAATCAGGAGGTCGCTGAGTGTGTAATGGACTCGAATGATATCGAGCGGGAGCGGGGAATTACCATATTCTCCAAGAATGCTTCGATCGAGTATAAAGGTACAAAGATTAATATAATTGATACCCCTGGACACGCAGATTTTGGCGGGGAGGTGGAGCGTGTACTCAAGATGTCGGACGGAGCGCTGCTCCTGGTGGACGCCTTTGAAGGACCGATGCCACAAACGAGGTTTGTACTGAAGAAGGCTCTGGCGACGGGGCTGAAGGTGCTGGTGGTTATCAATAAGATTGACAGGCCTGAAGAGCGGGCGGAGGAGGTCTTGGACGAGGTGTTTGATCTCTTTGTCGAACTCGAAGCCAATGAAGAGCAGTTGGATTTTCCGGTAATCTATGCTTCAGGGCGTTCTGGTTTTGCCAAGCGTGAGCTTGAGGACGAGTCGGATAATTGTCTGCCGCTTTTAGATGAGGTTCTGGAGAGTATCCCGGCGCCACGGGTTGACCGTACGGCGTCTTTTCAGATGCAGGTTGCTGCTATCGAGTATAGCGAGTATGTCGGCCGAATTGCTATTGGCAGGGTCTTCAGAGGTAGTGTGGTCGAGAAAGAAGAGGTCGCGCTCATCAAGGGTGACGGCAAGGTGGAGAAGGTTAGAGTTGAGTCGCTACGGGTCTATGAAGGTATTGGTAAGCGAGAGGTCAAGCGGGTTGATGCAGGTGATATCGCGATCATTACCGGGGCTCCTGAGGTAGATATCTATGATACGATCTGTGATTTTAATGAGCAGGAACAGATGGAGGCCGTGGCCATTGATGAACCGACTCTGACGATGGAGTTTCGCGCTAATGATTCGCCGTTCTCTGGACTTGAGGGTAAGTATGTAACCAGTCGGCACTTGGATGCGCGGCTGAAACGCGAACTCTTAAGTAATATAGCACTCAAGGTGCAGACTGTCGGAGAGTGCTTTCACGTCTCTGGGCGTGGTCTGCTTCATCTCGGTATCTTGATTGAGAATATGCGGCGTGAAGGGTATGAATTTGCCGTGGGTAAGCCTCATGTTATCTTCCACGAAGAGGACGGCAAGAAGTTTGAGCCGATCGAGGAGCTGACGGTAGATGTGCCTGAGGAGTCAGCGGGTAAGGTGATGGAGATTACCGGTAACCGTAAGGCGGTGCTGGAGAAGACCGAGATGCGCGGAACGCGTCTGCATATGGTGATGTCTATTCCTAGTCGCGGCTTGATCGGAATGCGTACGCGCCTGTTGAATGCGACCAAGGGTGAGGCGATTATGAATCATGTCATCAGAGGGTATGAAGAGTTCAAGGGCGAGGTGCCGCGGCGGCCGCAGGGTGTGCTGATCAGTTCGGACAAGGGACCGAGCACGCCGTATGCTATCGATTCGCTCCAGCAGCGTGGAACCTTCTTTATCGATCCGGGAACCAGTGTCTATGAAGGTATGATTGTAGGTGAGCATTGCAAGGATAATGACCTGGTGGTAAATGTCTGTAAGGCTAAGAAGATTACCAATGTCCGCTCTGCGGGCAGTGATAAGAATATGGAGATAGCGCCAGCAAAGATCTTCTCGCTTGAGGCGGCTTTGGAGTATATCGAGGAGGATGAATTGCTCGAGGTTACCCCGGATAATCTGCGTATGCGTAAGCGCATACTGAGTGAGACTAGACGTAAGCAGTTGGCGCGAAAAGCGTAGTATTACAGTCGGCTGGTATTGGCGATTTAGCTGTTATTCTGGGGTATGATCGTTGTCGGTAGATGATGATTGTACCCTTTTGTCTTTTTTGCGTGTGTGTGGGGGGGGGAACGGTGAAATCACTATTACTCTGTGTAGCGGTTATCGTAGGGTTGAGTTTTCCTGAGCTGGGGCATTACTCGGGGTGTATTCGTAGTCTGGTTATGATAATGCTGACTATGGGATTTCTTACGGTTAAGTTTGAACGGGATATGTTCTCCAGGGAGATCATCTATGTCCTGGCTGCAAATCTGTTGATTCCGCTACCGATATATTTTCTGGCTCGGCTAGTGGGAGAGCAGGAGGCTGAGGCGGCATTTCTGATCGCTTCGGCACCGGCGGCGATAGCTTCTCCTATTATTATTGGTTTTATTCGCAAGCGGACTGATTTTGTGGCACTGGCGGTAGTGGCGACAAATCTGTTGACAATTCTGACCCTGCCGCTAGCGATACCGCTGGTGGCGACATCGGTAGAGGCTGGGGGTGAGGATAGCGAGTATACCATAGTTATATCGGTGCTGACAACTATTATTGTGCCACTCTTATTGGCATTACTTCTACGTTGGATAGGGGGTATTGTGTATAGAGCGGCGGTATGGACGCAGCGGCTGGCCTTGTACGTCTGGCTTTTTGCTATTGCGTTCGCTTGTGCAACAGCACGAGAGTTTATAATTGAGAATAATGTTGCCAATGAATTTTTGATCAGTATCGGCCTGGTAACGGTGGGTATTTGTATTGTTAATTTTGGTGTCGGCTATCTGGTCGGGGGGAAGAAGTTTGCGCGCGAGAGTAGTCAGGCGCTCGGGCAGAAGAATACTATGTTTGCGGTATGGGTCGGCTTGACCTTTTTTAATCCCCTCTCGGTTATTGCCCCGGTAGCATATATTATCTTTCAGAATATCTACAATGCGTTGCAGATGTTTGTCTATGATCTACAGCAGCGCAAGAAGTAGCGCTGACTGGAGGAAATTATCAAGGAGTCGGTGTGAAGACGGTTATTATCCTTATTGCAATTGCGCTCGGCCTGTCTTTTCCGGTGTTGAGTGCTATCTCTTGGCTGATACGGTCACTGGTGATGTTCCTGCTCTTCTTTGGGTTTCTGGGGTTGAGCTTTGAGCGCAAGATAGTCACCAAGGAGTTATTCTATGTGGTCGCGGCCAATCTGCTTATTCCGCTTCCGGTATATCTGTTGACACGTTTTCTGGGGGATGATATCTCGCAGGCGGCATTTCTGGTTGCCGCCACTCCGACTGGGGTTGCGGTGCCGGTGGTTATTGAGTTTTTGCATAAACACGTCAGTTTTGCAGCTATGGGGGTGTTGCTCACGAATGTGGTGATGGCGGTGGCACTACCCCTCGGCTTGCCGTTAATTGCCGAGTATGACGGTGATATTGGGGTGTATCATACCGTCTCCAGTATTGCTATTACCGTCTTTACCCCGCTCTTGCTTGCAATTGGAATCAGAAAGATCGGTGGTAGATTATTTTCCACTGCACTCCGTTTGAAGTTTCTCAGTCTATATATTTGGGCTTTGGCGATAGTACTCGCTTGCGCTGAGGCGCGCCATTTTATTATTGAGTATGAGATCCCACTCGCGGCTGTCATGAAGACGGGGTGGGTGATCCTTATCGTCTGTGCACTAAATTTTGGTATAGGGTATCTGCTGGGGGGTAAGGAGTATATCCGTGAGTGCGGACAGGTACTCGGGCAGAAGAATACTATCTTTTCGGTGTGGATTGGTATTACCTTTCTCAGCCCGGTGGCGGCAATCGGCCCGGTTTGTTATATTATTTTTCAGAATGTCTTCAACTGCGGGCAGATTGCTCTGCATGACTGGAAACGGCGGCGAGAGTAGACGCGGTTATTACCTTGGGGATTATATGCTAAAATACCGTATAGCGCTTGACTTTGGTGGGCGATAGCATACAATTAGAGAGGTATCGATATATGTTACTGAAACGCAGTAACATATATAGTGTTAAGTATTTATAGTTATTATTATATTATTTGTTTCAGGTTTTCTTTAAACCTTTGCGATTTTGGTGTTATTTTATTAAGCAGTAAAAATATTTTTATACTGATAAGGTATGCACACGACTCATTCCTCGTTAGTTCCGATTTTGTATGCGTCCTAACGGGAAAGTCTCGCGTACTTTATTTTCCTAATATTATATTACGTGCACGGCCGGCGCAGCAGCGCCATATTATTGCTTTAAGGAGAAAGAGGTTGACAACTCAAGTTGCTTATCAAAAATGTATAAATCCTATATGTCAAGCTACTTATGATATAATGCAGATTTTACCAAAATGCCCGGCATGCGGCGAATTACTCGATGTTGAGTATGAGTGGGACAGGGTGGAGTTGCCGGCTAAACTTGAGGATATCGGAAGCTTTCAGCTTCCAGCGAACGGGCTGGGAGGGGTGAGTGGAGTGTGGAGATTCGCCAAGCTCATGCCTTTTGCGTCGCAGGATAAATGGGCCAGTATCGGTGAGGGACATACCCAGCTCCGACCTTCTCCCACAGTATCAGACTATACCGGGGTAAAGAATCTCTTTCTACAGTATGAAGGCTTGAATCCTTCCGGCTCCTTCAAGGATAACGGGATGGCTGGAGCCTTTACCCATGCCCGCATGGTTGGTGCCAAGGTGGCGGCTTGTGCCTCAACCGGGAATACCTCGGCAAGTATGGCCGCTTTTGCTGCGGCCAGTGGTTCGATGCAGGGTATAATTTTTATCGGCGACGGTAAGGTAGCTTACGGCAAACTCTCGCAGGCGCTCGATTATGGGGCGTTGACCCTGTTGATCAAGGGCGATTTTGATGATGCCATGGCGCGGGTGCAGGAGGTCTGTCCCCAAGAAGGGATCTATCTCGTTAACTCTGTAAATCCATTCCGGCTTGAAGGGCAGAAGACGATTATGTTCCGTGTGCTTGAAGGGCTTGGCTGGCAGGTTCCGGATTGGATCGTTGTACCCGGAGGAAACCTGGGAAACAGCAGTGCTTTTGGCAAGGCCTTTATCGAACTGCACAAGCTGGGCTTTATCTCTAAATTGCCGCGTATTGCGGTGATCAATTCTACTGGCGCGCCTACCCTCAATAATTTAGTCAATAAACGTCGTTTGGCCTGGAATGGTGGTAGTGTGGATCAGAATATTATTCGTGAATACTATAGGCAGCTAGACCGGAATAATGAACGGGCAAACACTATCGCTTCAGCTATTGAGATCAATCGGCCAGTGAATCTTAAGAAGTGTCTGCGGGCGCTTGCGGCTACCGACGGCGTGGTGCGTGCAGTGAGTGATCAGCAGATTATCGATGCTAAAGCCTGGGTGGCGCGGGAAGGACTAGGGTGTGAGCCAGCGAGTGCGGCGAGTGTGGCAGGTACCAAAATGCTGGTTGAGGAAGGGATAATTGATCGTGATGCAACTGTAGCTTGTGTCTTGACCGGGCATCAGCTCAAAGATCCGCATGCGACGGTGGCCTATCACAGTTATTCGGAGGCTGAACTCAAGAAGCAATATGGAGGTTATGGTATCGCTACCAGTGAGTTCGGAAACCGTCCGGTAGCCGTAGCGAACAACCTGGCTCAGATAATTGACGCTATCAGAAAGAATGTGAATAGATAATTGTTGACTTCAGATCAAGGGTGGATAACATGCGAAAAAAAGTAGTAATCAGTGGTGCCGCAGGCAGGATGGGTAGAAGGCTTATGGTTCTGACTTCAAATGAGGATGAGTTGGAACTGGCTGGAGCTATAGATTATCCACAGCATCCGATGATCGGACAATCTGTAACGCAGATTGAGCCTGAACTCGCAGGTACAGAGGTGCGGTTGACGAAATGTCTGGAGGTTCAAGCCGATGTTATGGTTGATTTTTCACTGCCGGAAGGAACGGAGAAGCGTTTGCCGGAGGCGGTTGAGCGTAAGCTTGCCATGGTTATCGGTACTACCGGGATGAGTAAGGAGCAAGAGGCGCAGGTACTGGAGGCGTCTAAGTATATACCGATTATTCAGGCTTCAAATTACTCGCTGGGGGTAAATCTGCTGCTGAAGGTGGCCGCAGAAGTGGCAAAGGCTCTTGGAGAGGATTTTGATATTGAGATAACGGAAGCCCACCATAATCAGAAGGTTGATGCGCCTAGCGGTACGGCTCTGGCTCTGGCTAAGAGTATTTGTGAAGCTACTGGGCGTAATGTGGATACTGATCTTGTTCACGGCAGATCCGGTAGACCAGGTAAACGGAGTAGGCGGGAAATCGGTATGCATGCGTTGCGCCTGGGGTCTGTGGTAGGAGACCACAGTATTTATTTTGGAAGTGCTCTGGAGATTATTGAACTCTCGCACCGGGCACAGACCCGAGACGTTTTGGCGGCCGGAGCGATAAGAGCTGCCAAGTGGATATGCGGTAAAGAGCCGGGGATGTATACTATGGAGAATGTACTCTTTGGCTAGTACTTTACAGGGTTATGTTTGCTTATCATGATGGTTCTAGCCCTTAGAATCCTGATAAGAATTTAGGAGATAAATTATGTATAAAGTTGGTATCATGGGCTGTGGTATTGTAGCTACATTCAGGCATATTCCGGCGATTTTAGAGACTGAGGGGATAGAGCTGGGAGCCCTCTTTGACCCTAACCCGAAGAAGTTGGAGAAGGTGCAGAATAAATATGGTATTGATCCAGCTATATGCTTTACTGATATAGATGAGTTTATGCAGCAGGATTTTCATATCGCCAGTATTACTTCTCCAGCCCCGTATCATGTGGAAAATTGTGAAGCGGCGTGTAAGTATGGTAAGAATGTACTCTGTGAAAAGCCTCTGGCCATGACTGAGGAAGAAGCGCAGAAGATGATCGATATGGTTGAAAAGGCCGGCTTGAAGTTATATGTCGGTTTGGTCGTACGTTTTTTCTCCGGTTGCGCAGAAGATACGCGACCTTATCAAGGCCGGGGCGATAGGTTATGTGGGGACTGTTCGGCTGATCTTTAATTGGAATTGCCACGGTAAGTACCGTAATGATGATGATACTGGAGAGTATGGTATAAATCGTAGGCGTGAAGGTCGGATGTTTGAAGGTGGCCCGATGGTTGACTGCGGTACCCATCAGATTGATCTGGCACGTTGGTGGTTGGGCTCGGAAATTGTAAGCTTCAATGGTTTCGGTGCCTGGGTTGAGGATTACGAAGCGCCGGATCATACCTGGGTGCATATGGAACATGCCAATGGCGCACATACGATGATTGAGATAAGTTTCTCATACTGTCATACAGCAAATGAACCGGTAAACGAATTTATTTATGAACTTATCGGTACCGAAGGGGTAATCCGCTACGATAGAAATCAGAAGTCTATCTTTGTTCACGGTAAGGAGGAGACATTCGAGTTGCCGCATAGCGATGATCTAGGTTTTGCTTCCATGTATAAAGAGGTAGTGCTGGCGCTGGATACTGGAAAATCGGAACTTCTGGCTACCGGCAAAGATGGTCTTATTGCGACAAGGATATCTCGTGAGTCTACCGAGGATGCGATGCATCGGCGTAGTCTGGCTGGGATTGCGCGTTAAACCAAGAAATATCACTAAGTGTATGTTTAAGGATACTGTATGGTCAATTCCTTGAAGTTTGTGCAGATAAGTGATCTTCACCTCGGCGCCAGAGTGCTGCCGAGGTGTTTTTCTACAACTTCGGAATTTCGTCTTCAACGTGAAGAGGAGTTACTCAGCGAGCTGGAGGAACTTCCAGCAATTTTTGCAAGATATCAAGCGGAAGTACTTCTGGTGGCGGGTGATCTCTTTGATCGGGATGCGGTAAGTGCAGAGCTTGTCAACCGGGTATTCGCGCTATTTGCGTGTTTGCCTTATGTATTTATCTTGCCGGGCAACCATGATTATATCTCTGGAGCTAGCCCTTACTCTGAGTATGAACGAATGCACCGCGGTCTTGAACCCATTCCAGAGAATGTATATATCTTTTCAGGGAAGGAGTATCAATCGGTATATTTACCAGATCGGAGCGATGTCTCGGTGACGGCGAGGGCTTTTACCGGCAATAGTACAATAACCGAGCACCGCTTGGCACAGAAGATTCCCCGCGATCCTGCGCCTATAACCATTCTGCTTCATCACGGAGCGCGTACCCAGTTTACCTTTGAAGAGAAAATGAAAGTGACGGCTCCCTTTACGGCGGCAGAGTTACTGGCACAGAATTTTTCATATACCGCCCTTGGGCATTATCACAGTTATTCCGCAATTGAGAGCGGGGACGGGATGATAAAGGCGGCGTACTCCGGACGCCCCTTTGCGGCGGAGTTTAGAGCTAAAAACGGTTGCATCCTTATTGGTGAAGTTACGCCTTCAGGAGTTGAAAATTTGGAACGTTATATGCTCGATAAACGTCGAATCTTCGATCTCAAGGTGTATTGTGAGAATGTACAGAGTAATGCTGAGTTATTGGCATTAGCTCGGGAGACTGCGGCACAGAATGATGTCGGAAAGCAGGATATTGTGCGTTTCAATTTTAGCGGTACCAAGAAGACTGAGTTCAGGGTTGAGCTTTTGTTGCCTCCGGGAGAGTATTATGCGGCTGTCGGTTATTTTGCTGAACTGCAACTGGGCTATGATATTGAACAGTTGCTTGTACAGGCGCAGAGTAAGGCGGCTACGGCGGAGAGTTTGTTTGTTAAGGATATCTATGAGCAGATATGTCAGGAGGAGGATCCGGAGGAAAAACGCATATTGTACGACGCGCTGGATTATGGGGTTAAGGCTTTGCGTGGTATCGGTATAATCCCAAAGGAGATTGAGGTGCTGGAGGATTAGGATGCTGGTTGTATTATGCTATGTCGAGTGTGGGGATAAGGTACTGCTTATTAGGCGAAAACGTGAGCCGTATACGGGTTATCTGGCAATGCTAGGGGGCAAGGTTGAGGCCGGGGAGTCAATTGTAGAGGCAGCTTTTCGCGAGATTAAAGAGGAATCGGGGTTGGAAGCCGAGGCACTGGAAGTTGTCGGTGTATGTAGTGAGACGGTTATGGCTGTTGAGGGGCGGGAGGTCTTGCTTGAGTATGATATGGCTTTGGTACGCGGTGTGGTTGCTTCATTAAAAGTTATTGAATCCGGTGAGGGGGAGTTGTGTTGGATTGATAAGAGCGTCATTTGTTGCCTTGGGGAACTCGTACCCACCGATAGTGAGATGATACAGAGCTATATTATCGAGGAAGATGCGATGCCACGGCATTATACCGTCGCTAAGAGTGCGGCAGGGCGGTATAGCATTGAGAATGTGGTAGCTCGGTCTGAATTAAGAGAGATTTATTGATTCGGTTCGGTTCTTTCCCTGCTTTTTTGCTTCGTAGAGGCATTCATCACAGAGCTGGATAATTTGTTCCGGGTCGATGTTCTCGGAAGAGATAGTTGAGAGTCCGATTGAGACGGTTACGGAGATCTCGCTGTTGATGGTATTTAGTCGGCGTTTTTCAATATTCTTTCTGATGCGTTCAGAGACGATCTTGGCCGTCTCATACTCGGTCTCGGGGAGAATAATGGCAAATTCTTCGCCGCCGTATCTTGAGAGTATATCGGTCTCACGAATAGATAATTTGAGAACTGTGGTCAAAGATTTGAGGACGGTGTCACCATATGGGTGGCCGTAGGTGTCGTTTACGGATTTGAAATTGTCGATATCGATGAGCAGAAGTGATAATGGGTGGTTATAGCGGGAGGCACGTATAGCTTCGCTCTTGATCGCTTCATTGAACTTGCGGCGGTTATTTATGCCGGTAAGGTAGTCGGTGATAGAGAGCTTCTCCAACTCAGAGCTCTTCTTTTGGAGGTCTTTCTGGACGCTTATGAGATAATCGGTGGTTCGATCCTGTTCTTTGAGAATTCGGTTAAAGTTTTGAACCTGACGCCGGAGCTTCTTCTCCATTATTACTTGAGAGGTTTGGTCTATACATTGTACAAGCATTCCGGTTACTTGACCGGTCTCACTCAGGGCGGGGGTGGCTATGACATTATAGTGCTTCTGATGTTCGGAGTCGACAATAACAACATTGTTTCGCTCTGGCCTTTTGCTCTCGGCGGCTAGCATTACCGGGTGGTTACTACTCTCATGCTCAGTGGTGTTGCAGTTGACTTCAAAGAAATTGTCTCCAAGTTTTACACCGGTATGGGCGGCGGCAAATGCGTCGTTGAATTCGGTGATATTATAGGTCGCATTGAGAATCGCAATTTCAACCGGGGTGTTGGCCATTAGAATGTTATAGTAGTCTATTGGAGGTTTGGAGGTGTAGCTGCGTTTTTTTAGTTCAATCAGGTTAATTATAATCTCGGCAAGACTGGTATTGCTGCAGGGCTTTTCAATGATCTGGAAGACTCCAAGTTCATAAAAGATGCTAGAAGTCTTGGTCGCGAGCTTTGAGGAGTAGATAAGAAGTGGGGTAGTAAGATTATCCTCGGGGTGGATCAGACTGGATATCGCAGGGAAAATATCATCAGGCATCGGTTCGATAACATTGATAATGGCACAATCAATATTCAGACCGCTATCAAATAATGCCGCGCGGGCTTCACTCATTTTAATAGCCAGAATAACCTCATAGCTTGCGTCCTCAAGCTTGCCAATGAGAGGAGCAAGGGTATTATGGTATTTATCAATTATTAGTATTTTTCCTCGGCTCTTTTCCATGGTTTATACTCATCCTTGAGATTGCTGGTCAATACAGGTACTGGTCGCAAGCAGTGATTTTGCCTGGTTAATATCGTTGTTAATTTGGCTGATCAACTCCTGAATATTGGCAAATTTCTTCTCATTTCGGAGTTTTTGTATAAAAAACACCTCGGCTGAATGGTCGTAAAGGTTGCCGCTAAAATTGAATAAGTGACTTTCAATATGTCGCTGCTCGGGGGTGGCGCCACTGACCGTAGGGCAGATACCAATGTTGGTTATACTCTCAAAATATGAATCCCCACAACGGGTAAAGCTGGCATAGACGCCGTTGGGTGGGAATAATTCGTGGTCTGGGTTCAAATTGATGGTAGGAAATCCGAGCGTTCTGCCTAGTTGCTTTCCTTTTACTACTCGACCGAGTACCGAGGGTGCTCTTCCGAGTAACTTCCTAGCTCCTTCAAGGTTCCCTGTGCTGGTGAATTCCCTAATCTGTGATGAAGATACTGGTGTACCATCTATGATGACACGAGGGATGCAGACAGCCTTTATCTGCGGATAATTCGTTTGCAGAAAACTAATCGACCCTTCTCCATGATAACCGTAATTCCCATTCTCACCTAAAATAACCATTTGCGTATTAAGACGTTCAAGCAGATAGCGTTCGGTAAAATCTTGGGCTGTAACCTTTGAAAATTCTTTGGTAAAACTAATTATCCAGACCGCGTCAAGACCCAGGTTGGAAAGAAGCTGGAGGCGATGTTCAAGGCTGCAGATCATAGCCGGAGCATTACCCAGAATCTTTCGAGGATGGATATCAAAGGTTATGGCCATGCTCAGGGCATCTTGCTCCTTTGCTGATAAGACCACCTCCTCAATTACTCTGATATGACCGAGGTGCACCCCATCAAACATTCCGATTGTAACAATTGCTGGGCGTTGAGGCGACTTACAGGTGTTGGCGTTACCAAAAATTCTGAGCATTATTCAGGAACAGGCCAGGTTAGAGATGAGAAGAGAGGCGTGTCCAGGTTAGTCTGCCGACCACCCCGTCAACCTTCAATCTCTCAGCTCGTTGAAACCGCTTGATGGCGCCAATGGTGCGGCTACCAATCTTGCCGTCGATGGCACCAGGGTTATAACCGGCATTAGTAAGCGCCAACTGAACGTCTGAGACACTTACCCCTGATATTACAATATATTTTTTACCCTTATACTTGCTGGTTGTAGACGCTCCGGGCAAACCCTGTGAGAGATTGGCCAGGGTAGACTTGAGGTTCTGCTCTGCAGGTGCGGAGGCTGGCTCAATATCGGTAATCTCTACAATAGGTTGAGTTGGATCTGAAGTCTCTATACTATACGAAGGGCTGCTCGGTTGGAGGGTTACAGAATTGTTTGCTGGCGCAAGCGAGAGGGTTTCGACCTGTTCATTGAGGACGGATACTGTCTCTTTCAAGTCGTTCACTTGTAGTGAGAGTTGATTTATTTCTTCTTGGGTAGTAGGATTAATTTGCTGACAGCCGGTAAGAAGCGCAAGCCCGGCAAAGCTCAAAATAATAGTAAATACTCTCATGTTATTATTATCCTCATATATAATTTTCATAATGCTTGTACATTATGAGGGTGGGTGATAAGATAACGATAATACAGGCAAAACAAACATAATACTCTATTATTAATAATTATAACAATTGCCTTGGCAATTACAATAATATTATTATCTTCTTCTTAGATAAAATTATGAGATTAATTAGGCGGATTGTGTTGTATGTATGGCACGATTTCTCCACAGGGCTAGGCTTATTAATAAAAGTAATGACTTGATTATTAAGAGGATAAGGATAAAATGACTGGAAGTATTCTTCTGATAATGAAAGGAACGCAATGAGCGCTGATAAGAAAGATCTCAATGAGCAGTTGGAGGTAGATGCTAATTTACTCTATAAAGAGGAGACTGTTACTGATATGAAAGCGGCTACCTTCAAGATAATGACCCCTATTAAGAGTGACGGTTCTGAAGACGAATCGCGGGAGAAGTTTATCTCGGCGCATTCCAGTGTTATGAGCCCTATGGGGGTTATTCCACTCCAGACCAGGCTTGACGCAAAGACCCTTGAGGCTGCAGCTAAAGAGTTCCCGCAGGCGATTCAGAAAGCTATGGATAAGTTGGTAGAAGAAGCGCGTGAGATGCAGCGGCAGGAGGCTTCAAAGATTGTTGTTCCCGGTAGTGCTCCGCAAACAAATAAGATCCAGTTTGGGTAGTCTGTAGTGCGTTCAGAAGTCTTTTATGCCTGCATTACCTTTGTTATAGCTTTGACCTTTTCTCTGGCGCTAACCGCCGGGGAGAAGGTTTTTTGTTCGCTTTGCGGGAAAGAGATCAGTGAAGACTATATCAAGTTCAAGGATGGTGATATCTTTTGCTCAGAATGTATGCGCCTAGAAAAGTGCATTCAGTGTGGTAAGCCTACTGCTAATCTGATCAAGGGTAAGCCCCTCTGTGTACAATGTGCGGCAAATCCCCGTGTCTGTGCGGTATGCGGGAAGCTCCTCGGGAGAAAGTTTATTGTCTTTCCACTCTCACAGCAGAAGTACTGTGCAGCGTGTGTTCAGAAGTATCCAAAGTGTAGATTTTGTTCGGCGCCGACGCAGGATCATGCTGATTACGGTAGCAGGTGGGCTATGTGCGCTGAGTGTAAGGCGCGAGCAATTCACGGAATAGATGAATATAAGAATATTCTGTCAGAGGTAGAGGCGCTGTTATTCAGTAATATTCATCTGCAATTACAGAATCCGGCCGGTCTTGAAATATGCGAGGATATTATTCGAGAAGGCAGAGGAATGAATGGTAATGAGATGGGGTTGATGCAGCAGCACGGGAGTGTGGCTGTTCTGCTGGTACAGGATGGTTTGCCGGTTGAGGTGGCGTATGAGACTATTGCTCATGAATGGGCGCATGCCTGGGTTGCTCAGAATGCCAAATTCAAACTGAGCACCGAGACTGAAGAGGGATTCTGCCAGTGGGTAGCGTCAAAGATTCTTCTGGCAAAGGGATTCGAGGCAAGTCTGGATATTCTGCGTAATCGCGATGATCTGTATGGTACTGGTTATAGAAGGATGGAGCATATGGAGAGTTCAAAAGGAAGTAACGGGTTGGTCGAGTATATTCAAAGTGCCAGGCCAGGGCTCTTTAAAAGGATGTTTGGGAAAAGAAAGTAAGACCAGTAGCATTACTGGTCTTACTTTAAAAGCTATGCTTGTGTAAGCAGCTTTAGCGAAGGGCTGAAGTGCGGCGGTGTGGGTGGCTCTTTGGAGTACTGCTTTTGCTACTGCCGCCATGCTTGGCTGCCTTGTGAGCGCTCATCTTCTTACGAATCTTGCGGCGAGCTTTTGCCAATTCTGCGCGTTCTGCTTTTTTAGTGTTTCTTGCCATGGTAAATTCCTTTATCCTTATGATCAATTATAATATAATTTTAATAATTCATAAATTGAAGTATTATAAAATACATAGTTTGACCCATAAGTCAAGAGGAATTCCGGCTTTTTTATAATTCGGATACCTCTTTGTTGATAAATTCAATCTCGGTAAGGATCTGATTACGGTAGGCCACTCCTTCAAAACGTTTGGCTACCTTGCCATTATGGAAGATTAAAATAGTTGGGAAGGCCTCCAGATTGTATCTGACTATGGTTGCGTCATTTGGGATAATGCGAACAAGAGGGAAGTCGATGGATTGTTTGGCCGCTTCTAACTCGGTATTCTGTAGCAGGCAAGCGCGACAACTCTTGTCCCAGAAGTATACTACCACAGTACCTTTCTGGTATTTGGCCATAAAATCTTTCTCCTGCTGGGGGCTGACCTGTTGCTGATTACAGCCGCTGAAGAGGAGGGCAATGCCGAATATTACGAGTATTACTAGCTTTTTCATCTTTATCTCCGTGTTATTATGCAGTTTTTGCTTGAATAATAATGTTGTGCTATAGTAAATTATTATTATCATAACGCGAAATTCTTATTTTGGCAAGTAAAATATTTGGCTTATACCATCTATTGTAGAAATGGTATTGGTTGAAGGATTTGGTGATTATGATTTGCTCTTAGCCTTCAATTCCTTGAGAATTGCATTGATCTCGCTGAATTCGTTCTGGGTGAGATTTGAGATATCAAAACCGTTCTCTTTAATTATTGCCAGATAGGTCTTTGCGACCCGGACAAGCGTATTATAGTCTTTGCGGTTGCCACCGCTGATACTTACCTCACCGTCATTGCTGACAAATACCTCAGCACCATCGGGAGAGAAGCCTTTTAAACGAGCCTTTCTGCGGCTGGTTGTCTCATTGAGTCTTCTCTTGGTGCTCATTGAAATCTCCTTGTGTAATCAGTAACATACTAATTACTTTTTGTTTATAATATAAAACTGAATGTCCATCTTCAAGAAAAGTTTTTCTTTTTTGGTTAAAGTTGCTGGAGATATTTCTGCCAAATGTTGATTTTCGCGAGAAAAGGTAGATAATTATGTCATATGATTTTAAAATAATTATTCAGAAAAAAAGGTGATATAATGGCTAATTGGGCAAAAGGTTATATTCAGGTATATACGGGAAATGGTAAAGGCAAGACTACTGCGGCTCTGGGATTGACGCTCAGAGCTGTTGGCGCAGGTATGAAGGTCTTCTTTGGTCAGTTCATCAAAGGACGTGATTGTGCCGAAATTGCAGGATTAAAGCTGCTGGGGGAGGCGGTACGCTTGGAGCGTTTTGGTAGTGGTAAGTGGGTAGACAAGGCGGATGCACAGGCTTTTGCACAGGAGCTTGCTTTGGGGCGTAAGGGTATTGAGCGCGTACGCGAGGCGGTACTCTCGGATGCTTATGACCTGGTGGTTATTGATGAAGCTCTAGGCGCACTCCACGCCGGGGTAATTGAGTTGTCTGCTATACTTGATATCCTCACCCTTAAACCTTCGCGGCTTGAGGTAGTGTTAACAGGTAGAAATATCCCTGCGCAGTTGGAGGATATGGCTGATCTGGTGAGTGATATTGCTCCGCGCAAGCACTATTATCAGCAGGGCGTTCCGGCGCGCAAGGGTATAGAATTCTGATTATTGGTTACTGCGTTGTGCTTCATTGTATTGTTTAACTTTGATGGCGAGTAATGAGAGATCTGCCGGGGAAACTCCGGAGATCTTGGACGCCTGACCGATAGTCTCCGGTGCTATATCGTTGAGTTTCTCTCTGGCTTCAAGGCGTAGACCGCTGATACTGGAGTAGTCAAAACCATCCGGAATGCGCAGGTTGTGATTGCGTTTGAGCTTCTTAATCTGGTTCATATGCCGCTCTATATAGCCGGCATAGCGTGTCTCTATTATAGCTTGTTCACTCGCTCTGGCTGAGACAGAACCAAACAATTCCGGGGCATGAGCCGTAACCGTTTCCCATTCTGAATCAGGATTCTTTAAATACTGGGCAATGGTTTTGCCTTCGTGGCGTGTGCTTTGGAGCAGGCTTAGGGTTGCGCTGATCTCTGCCTGCAGGGTCTGGATCTGGTTGGCACGTTCTTCACTGATCAGTCCCAGCTCTCTAGCTCTGGCACCAAGGCGCAGATCGGCATTGTCTTGGCGTAATAGAAGTCTGTATTCGGCTCTGCTGGTGAAGAGCCGGTAGGGTTCATCAGTGCCACGGGTTACAATATCGTCTATGAGTACGCCGATATAAGCTTCGTCGCGCCCCAAGATAAAGGGGGGGCGTTTCATAATTTGTAAAGCGGCATTTATCCCGGCGTAGATCCCCTGTGCCCCAGCTTCTTCATAACCGGAGGGTGCCGTTGATCTGCCCGGCAAGGAATAGACCCTTTACTAGCTTGGTCTCCAGAGTATTGCGTAGCGCCTTGGGAGAGATGGCATCGTACTCTACAGCATAACCAAAACGCATAATTTCCGCTTCTTCCAGACCCGGGATAGATCTGACCATCTTCACCTGTGACTCGGTATTAATACTGGTGGCTAGGCCATTGAGGTAGACTTCTTCGGTGTTGCGCCCTTCGGGTTCAACAAATACATGGTGCTGCTTTTTCTCAGGGAAACGGGCAATCTTGAGCTCAAACGATGGGCAGTAGCGCGGCCCCGTACCCTCTATCTGTCCGGAAAATAGCGGTGCATCGGCGAGTATATCCTCGATTATCTTCTGGGTCTGTGGTGTAGTCCAGGTAGCCCAGCAGGGTATCTGTTCTAGTTCTAAGGATTTGGTCAGGTAAGAGAATGGCTGTGGCGGCTCGTCGCCGGGTTGGAGCTCCATCTTGGAGAAATCGATACTCCCGGCGCGTACCCGGGGGCAGGTGCCGGTCTTCAGTCGGAGCAGGGGGAGTCGCAGGTTCTCCAGACTCTGGGAAATTTCAACCGCTGCAGGTTCGCCGAAGCGCCCGCCGGGAGCAATATGCTCGCCGATGTGGGTCTTGCCCCGTGGGAAGGTGCCGGTACAGACGATCACAGCATTGCAGCTGATTTCAAGTCCGATGGCGGTTCGTACACCGCAAACCTGTTCCCCGGCGGTGAGGATGTCGGTGACCCGGTCTTGGAGGATACTGACATTCGGGGCGGACTCCAGGTAGTGTTTCATCCAGTGCTGGTATGCCCATTTATCTGCCTGAGCGCGTGGTGAGCGCACCGCTGGACCTTTGGAGGATTTTAGCATGCGAAATTGTATGCCGGTGGCATCAATGCATAACCCCATGGCACCGCCCAGCGCATCAATCTCCTTTACTAACTGTCCTTTAGCGAGTCCACCGATGGCTGGGTTGCAGGACATTTGGGCGATAGTATCCAGCGACATTGTCACCACCAAGGCGTCAATGCCCATTCTGCCTGCCGCCAGTGCAGCTTCACATCCGGCGTGCCCAGCTCCAATTACTACTACATCTGTCTTCATCTTTATTAGGAAAAACCTTGTCTGCAATGAGTATTTATTAAAGACTGCATTGTATGTGATTGCTATGGTAAGTCAAGGGCTGGTAATAATTAATCGTTGCTGAACTAAGTGGTGCGAAAGGGTGAGAACTCTTTTTTACAAACGGTGTCCGTTTGATCACGATTTTCGCAAAGCGTGATGCGTGAGCTTGGGACTTGTTTAGATATTATTTGTTATGACTGAGACTTCCGCTAATCCGCGAAAATTGCCAACGCAATTTTCTTTGCTTCGCTAAAACGAATAATACAGCCGGTAACGCAGTTACTGGCTGAGGTTGCTTCTGCAGCCTGTCCATTTGTACCTAGATGTCTGAAAATATGAACTAGGGTAATATTTTCAAACCATGTGCGTTTTCCGAGAGGATGCATGCGAACTGCAAACTAGTGAGCAATGAGTCGTGGGCATATCCCTAGATGCTGGGTGTTCGAGCAGGCGAGAACTAAGCAGTCCCTTTTTACGGGCATTAAAATTCTCAAACCTCTGAGTAAAGGCTCCGTGTTCTTACAACCTCGGTGCGCAGTCTGCATAGGGCATATTTTGCAAAGTGTAATTTGAGAGCTTGGGGTAATATAAAACAGTGGGAGTGTTTTCTGCTTAAAACTAGATGATAGGCAGAGTGAGAGAGTAGGTATGCTACCTGAGCATTGAGGCTATCTTCTGGATAAACTTCTCATCACCTTGTTCTTGAGCGCAATCGGCGAGGAAGGTTACTGCAGAATCAAGGTTGCGCTTAGCTTCATCATTTTCGCTCCACTTCTCCAGCGCATTTTGAAAGTAGAGGATCGCTTTGAGGATCTCGCCGTAATCCTTGCTGATCTTACCTTGTGCTAAAATTTTCTTGGCTTTGGTCGAGAGCTCAACACTCTCATAGTGGGTTTTAATTGCATTTTTGAACTCATCAACACTGCTGTATCTGTCCTCCTGTTTGGTTGACATGGCTTTCATCGCTGTCTTTAGGAGTTCACTGTTGACCCATGGTTCTTCAATAACATTATTTCCGGCATTGTTAATGCACTGGACTATACTCTCACCGGTATGTGGAACTTGACCGGTAAGTACTTCAAAGAGGATGGCTCCGAGAAGATATATATCACTCTTCTCGTTGATCTGATCCTCATAGCCCAGCGCCATCTCGGGAGCCATATAGGCAGGAGTGCCGGCGATAGCGTCTTCATAGCGGATGGGAGGCGCAAAAGAATTCTCACGTACTCCTGCGGCCAACCCCCAGTCGGTAATAAGTACCTCAGAATATTTGCCGAGCATGACATTGTCAGGTTTGAGATCTCGGTGAATAATCCCCTGGCTGTGGGCAAAGGCAACACCATTGCAGACGGCGAGAAGTATTTCTATGTTTTCCTGGAGTGAGTTGGCGTCAATAATGTCACACCAAGGGGTACCGTCTACCAGTTTCATGGCATAGAATACGCTGTTCTCTTCATTGAGCCCTAGATCGTAGATGGGAACAATATTAGGGTGTTCCAGCCTGCCGGTGATTGCGGCTTCAGTACAGAGCTTCTGGCTGTTGGATGGACCGACTTTGGTCTGGGACTCAGATAGCTTGATAGCTACGTTTCTGCCTATAGCCTTCTGTTTGGCTTTGAGTATAATTCCCATTCCACCACTGCCAATGGTTTCGGTTATCTCATAGTCGATTGAGTCTTCGGGCGCAACTTTTGAGGTGATGTTTGAGCCATCAAAGAGAATTGCGAAGTTGCGAGGATTGGTATTGACTTTGAGTTCGGCATGTTCTGGAGCTATTTTAACCTTGCTCTTGTTGGGGGCAAGTAAGTCATTCTCGGAAAAGAAGCCACTATTGCTTTCCCGCGGTACAGAGGTTGTAGCATGGCGTAGGATTGAGGTGGTAGAGGTTATCTTGATCTCATTATTACAGGCGGGACATCTGTGATTTTTGATCTCGATCTTTGAAAGTACTTTTCGGCAGTTTGGACAGCGAATAACCATTCCTCTCCCCTTGAAATAAGTCATGTTACAAATGAGTTACAGCTAACCCTGTATATTTTAACGTATTTGTTTGGTTTTTGCAAGTTTATGCAGTTAGTTTTTTTTGTTTTAATAAATGTTTGGTGTCGTGGAGTTTAATCTTGACTAATGGTCACGTGTTCGGTATTATATGCGGTAAGAGAATATAATAATTATAGGCTATTGTGAGGATTAGAGTTGAGTATTGCATCAAGAAAAGAGAGGGAATTTAAAGATAGGGAACAATTGATACTCAAGACGTCATTCAAAATGTTGTTGTATGAAGGGTATATAGGGTTCACTATTGATAAGTTGGCGAAGAAGATTGATTATGCCAAGGGTACGGTGTACAAGCACTTTTCCTGTAAGGAGGATATTCTGATGAAGATTCTTCTGGATAGTTCGGAACAGCGGTTGTCGATTATTGATCGAGCTGTTGATCTGGATTTGCCGGAAAGGGCGCGCTTGATCGTCAGTTTTTCCGGGGATAGAATTTATAAGAAGTTGAATCCGAATCTGCATAAGATAATGCTGATTGCCAGAGTTGAATCGATCTGGAATAAAGTCAGCAGAGATATTAAGCTGGCCTATGATGAAATGCTGCAAAGAAAATACCTGCGCTTTGACCAGTTGTTAGCCAAGGCGCTTGCCAGCGGATGTCTTGTGCTCAATGGGCATTGTAGTGCGGATATCTTCTTTACCTTGCTCAGTATAACTATCGGGTATAGTTCGCTGCTGCGGGGAGGGGGGAGTGATAACCTGCAAGGAAAATTCCATGATTGTTTCATTGATTCCTTGGTTATCCAGGATGGAGACCGGGCACTGAGCTTGAGTTTGAATACTTATTTGGATGGGCTGAACTGGAGACCATTGTCCTCTGAATATGATTACTTTGCCTTGGAGGAAGAGGCGGCGAAAACGGTTTACTCCGATCTTACAGCGATGTTGGCAAAAGGCGAGGTCTTTGAATATGTCAGCACTAACCTGTAAGGAGTAATTTAAAATTGAACAGAAATGTTTTATTGAAAAGGAATTCTGATGGAGACATCGAACAAAGGTAGAAAAATTAAGTCTGCAATATTCTCCAATCTCCCGTTTGTAGTAATGTTATTGGTCTTTCTGGGAGGTATTGTGCTCTTTGCCAAACTAACCGGAGAAAAACGGGCGGAGAAGATTCGGCAAACTGCTGAAATTGCTGAAAATGCGGTAGCTGAACGGACTAATATTGAGGTGATTACCACTGCACCTACAGAAATTGTCGATTCTATCATGCTTCCCGGGGTTGTTCGTTCCTGGGAGAGTGTTACCCTCAAAGCCGAGGTTACCGGGCGTATTACCGAGATCCTCAAAGATGAGGGAGATGTGGTCAAGCAGGGGGATGTCATAGCCCGGATTGATAACCGTGATTATATTGCTGCGGTCAAGGAGGCGAAGTCCAGCCTGGAAAAAGCTAAGAGTGATCTGGAACGAAATGAAACTCTCTTCAAGAAGAAGGTGATCTCGCAATCGGTCTATGACTCAATTGTCGCTCCGGCACTCGCGGCGGAGGCAGGGCTGGATATGGCGGAGCTTGCTTTGGAACGAACAGAAATCAAGGCGTCTTTTGATGGGGTGGTTAATCAGCGCTACATACAAGTCGGTGCACTCGTGACCCCTGGGACTGCGGTTGTCGATGTTCTCGATACCTCGAAGGTGCGCGTCAATATCTTCATTCCCGAGAAAGATGTACTCAAGGTAACAGGTCTTGAAGAGGCCAAGGTCTATCTCACTGAGGAGAAAAAGCAAGGATTTGACGGGAAAAAGGTATTTCTCTCACTCCGCCCGGCTGATGGAGCGCAGGCCTATAAATTTCAGCTTGAGGTCGATAATAAGGACGGTCTGCTCCGTCCGGGGATGTTTGTGGAGAGCGATATTGTTCGGGGAATAAAACAGGACGCTTTGGTTTTGCCGTTATTTGCAGTTATTCCAGTCGGTACAAAGATGTTCTGCTATGTCGAAGAGGATGGAATCGCCCGCAGGCGCGAGATTGAAACCGGTATTATTGATGGTGACAGGGTTGAGGTGGTCTCGGGGCTTAAAGCAGGTGAACGGGTAATCATAAAAGGGCAGAGACAACTCGAAGAAGGAGAATTGGTCGAGGTGGTCAAGGTATATAATTCATCACTCTAGTATCTGCATGACCTGTTTTTTTTGAGAAGAGAATTAAGGGTGCGGAAAGAACTTACGAAAGAAAACGATGATAATTTCAAATATTGCCGTAGATAAAAGAGTAACTGTATATGTAATGACTGTAATTCTGGCAATTGCAGGTTATATATCCTATAATCTCATGCCGCGGGAGGCTGAGCCGGAGGTGATTATTCCGAATATCTTTATCAGTACTTCATATCGCGGGGTCTCTGCGGAGATTATTGAGAAGCAGATTACTAAGAAGATAGAGGATAAGCTTAAGGGGTTGGATAATGTCAAGGAGATAACCTCCTCTTCATTTGAGGGTTCGAGCGAGATAAATGTCGAGTTTATCGACGGAACGGATATTAATCAGGCTGAGTTTGATGTCAAGGACGCGGTCGATCGTGCTAAGGCTGATCTGCCGACAGATCTGGAGAATGATCCACTGGTATATGACCTCAATCTCTCTGAGACTCCTTTTTATATCTTTGCCATCAAGGGAGCAGATAAGCGAGAACTACGCAAGATCGCTGAGGATCTACAGGAGCGTCTGGAGGCAATTCCCGGAGTGCTTGAAGTCGATATCAGTGGTGGGCTGGAGCGTGAGATTCATATCGAGATTGATCCCATGCGTATGGCTCTCTTTAAAGTAAATATGTCGGATGTAGCTGCGTTGATTGCCGGCGAGAATAGTGATTTTTCCGGGGGTAGCATCCGGACTGCTGAGGCTAAGTTTCAGGTCAAGATCGAAGGAGAGTTTAAAGATGCAGATGAGGCGGGAAAAATTGTTGTCGCCACTGCACCCAACGGTTCGCCAGTATATCTCGATGATATCGCAACGATTGATGATGGGAATAAAGATCTGGATTCTGACGGGCGTATCGATGGGCTTGACAGTGTGAACCTGTATGTGAAGAAGAAGAGCGGAGAGAATATCGTCCAGCTGGTTGAGCGAGTCAAGGACGGTATAAAGGAAGATCAGCAGGGGTGGCCCAAAGGGGTGAACTATATAGTCCTGCAGGATAAGGGCGAGCGGGTAGAGAACCAGGTGGCGGATCTGGAGAATAATATTATCACCGGGTTGATCCTGGTGGTGCTGGTGGTCTGTTTTGCTATGGGTATTCGTAACTCCATATTGGTTTCTCTCTCTATTCCGCTCTCCATGCTCTTATCATTTATCGTACTCAAGGCGATTGGGGTTACTCTCAATATGGTGGTGCTTTTCGGGCTGACCATTGCTCTTGGGATGTTGGTAGATAATGCGATTGTAATCGTGGAGAACATCTTCAGGTTTATGCAGAGCGGGATGGGAAGGATTGAGGCGGCGAAGAAGGCTACCGGGGAAGTGGCTTGGGCGATTATAGGTTCGTCACTGACCACAATGGGAGCATACTTTCCGCTTGCACTCTGGGATGGGATTATGGGGCAGTTTATGCGCTATATTCCAATTACGGTTATTACTACTTTGGTGTGTTGTCTCTTTGTGGCATTAGTAATCAATCCGGCGATGGCGGCAGGATTGATGAAGGTTAAAAAGAAAAAGATGCATAAAGTCCTGGGTGAGCATGCCCGGAATGATAATTTCTTTATTGCCGGGTATCGTAAGCTCTTACGTTGTTCGCTGGGTTTACGTGATGACGGCGGGGCGCAGCGGGTATTTCCTCGAGTCTGTGTGCTTCTCGGTTCGGGGCTGGCTCTGGTGTTGGCGATAGCTTTTTGGATGTACAGGATCGGTTATAATATTCCGGTTGAGTTTTTTCCGTCTACCGACCCAGAGCAGATTGAGCTTGTAATGACTATGCCTTCCGGGGCGAGCCTTGATTACTGTGATTCTGTACTCAAGGATGCCGAGAAGCGCTTCTATAACGCCGATTATGAGCAGGTCGAGTTTGAGGAGGCGATCAAGCCCAAGGAACAGATCGATAAAAAAGGTAAGAAGTATATGTCGGTCAGCGATATTCCAAATATTGAGTTTGTCTATACCAAGGCGAATTCAATTACCAATGATAATTCGGTTACTATAGAATTTATCGATATGGAAGATCGTACCGAGAAGAGTTATAATACTATAGATAAGCTTTGGGAGCGTGTGAAGAATCTGACAGGGGCGGATTTTACCTTTGAGAAAGTGAAGATGGGGCCGCCAACGGGAGCCGCAGTCGAGGTGGAGATCTCGGGCGATGACCTTGACGTGTTGGCGATGGAGGCGGAACGCTTTAAGAAAATTATCCAGACGATTCCTTTTACCAATAATATTCGCGATGATGCAGGGCAGTCAAAGCCTACAATGAAATTGGAGATTGATCGTAAGCGTGCAGCACTCCTTGGAATGTCGAGCAATATGATCGGTTATGTCCTGACAACTGCGATTAATGGTATTAAAATAGATGATTTCAGGGATGGAGATGATGAATATGATATTCTGATTCGCTTTGACGATAAGAGCAGGAAATTGGTTGATACCTTGTCGCAGATCTTTATACCTACGTCGACAGGGAGTATGGTGCCGCTCTCTACTGTAACTAACTTGAGCTATACCAACGGTATTGGAACGATAAAGCGCAAGGATCGCAAGCGTGTGGTTACGGTTTCTGCTGATATTGATGAGACCAAGACCTCGGGAGCGGCGGTGCGTAATGCGCTTAGTCAGAAACTGGAGGCTACTGATTTCTCCCTGCCGGTCGGCTATACATATCGTTTCTCTGGAGAGGATGAAGAACAGAATGAGGCTAGTGATTTCTTGATCTATGCTGGTGGAGTATCTATTGCTCTGATCTTCTTTGTCTTGGTGGCGCAGTTCAACTCGGTAATCTATCCGTTTATTATTTTGACTTCGGTTGTGCTCTCTTTTACCGGAGTATTCTTCGGGCTTGGAGCTTTTGCTATGCCGTTTGGTATTATTATGACTGGGGTGGGGGTTATCTCGTTGGCCGGTGTTGTGGTGAATAATTCTATCGTGCTTATCGAGTATATCTTGCAGCTGCGTGAGACTGGAATGACCTTGAGCGAGGCTATAGAAGAGGCGTGTGTGACCAGGCTCAGACCGGTTATTTTAACCACAATTACAACAGTTCTTGGCTTTATGCCGATGGTTACTGGCATAAGTTGGGATTTTCATCCTGACAGCTTTGGGATGCAGTTCGCCAGTGAATCGACGCAGATGTGGCAGCCGATGGCGGTGGCGATGATGTTCGGGCTGATCTTCGCCACACTTCTTACTCTGATTGTCTTGCCGAGCCTGGTCTCGCTGATAGAGTCGGTTAAGCTGCGCTTGGGAATTACTGCGACAGCAATTCATAGTTCATATAAGGGACTCAGAAGAGGTTATAAGCGCTTTGTAATAAAGCGCTTGAAGTAGTCAGTTGAGGTATAATGTTGTAATGTGAGGAATGCTTGAAGTATAAAGCCCGGGTTGCTGCAGTTGCGGCAACCCGGGCTTGGTATAAGCAGGTAGTATTATGGCAATCTCTAAGAATTACATAATTATTGCGCAATTCATTAAAAGCAATTAATAGAGGTCGCCTTAATTCAATCTGCCACTGGCTACCTCAATAACTCGCCCGCCAATTCGGATATTTCCGCCGGTTACTTTGAGTTTGATTATAGACTCTCTCTTTATTTCAAAGCCTTGTTCCAGCGAGAGGTCGATATCCCTATTTGTATACTTGGCCAGATAGGCAGCGAGGCAGCCGGCCGAGCTGCCGGTAGCCGGGTCTTCGCTTATACCTAGGCAACCAACGAAAGCGCGCGCATTCAAGTGATTTTCTGGGTAGTAGGTATCGGTACAGAAAGTATAGATGGCGCGCTTAGCGCGCTGCTTGAAAAAGTCTTCAAGTCTATTCTGAGTTGGAGCGGCAGTCTTGAGTGCGGTGAGTGTCTTCAAGGGGACGATAAGGGTTGGCAGACCGGTGCTTACAGTCTGAATCGGGAGGTCGGTACGTATTGCGTTCTGGGCTAATCCTAGAAGTGCTGCGAGTTCTTCTATAGTATATGTTTCCTGAAAGCAGGCTGAGGGCTGGGTCATCCAGAGGAGGTCAGTACCGGTAGTAACCGGTATTCTGCCTATAGGTAAATCCAGGATCAATTCTGTGGCAGTAGGATTATAATATTTATGCAGAAGATAGGCGGTGCCGAGGGTCGGGTGGCCGGCAAAAGGCAGTTCTTCCTCAGGAGTGAAGATTCGGGTTGAGTAGAGTGTGGCGCCATGCTTGGGAGCAAGAACAAAGGTTGTTTCGGAGAAGTTGAATTCGCGAGTAATCTGTTGAAGAATTTTACTTGAAGGAGTCTCTTCGAGGATAATGGTTGCCAGTTGGTTGCCGGAGTACTTCTTTTCCGCAAAGACATCGGTAATAAAGAAACGATAACTCATAGTAATTCTTTCCAGGGTAGGGTGTGGAGAGCAGGTTGATCTAGTAAATGAGTTAATTATAAAAAAAAGAACCTTCCGTGCAAGCAGGAAGGTTCAGTTTTTGGCATTCCTAAGGGGATTCGAACCCCTGTTGCCAGCGTGAAAAGCTGGTGTCCTAGACCGGGCTAGACGATAGGAACACTTGTATATTTCGAGTTTTTTTCTATTAAAATATTGGTAGGAGCGAGGGGACTCGAACCCATGACCATCGCCTTAAAAAGGCGGTGCTCTACCAACTGAGCTACGCTCCTATGTTTCTTTCTTAGCTCACCTCTTGCGGTGAGATTTATATATTATGATTTTATCGTGATAAGTCAATAACAAAAAGCAAAAAATATTAATAAATTATTCGTGGCTGTATATTGCCGCTATTAATAATAAATAACAGTCTTTTATTATAGCTTTTATCGCTAACATTTCCATGCTGTTTTTTTGTAATTGGGTTTTTATTGAATAATATGCATGTTGCTGTTTGAATAAAGAGAATATATGGCGTAAAAAATTATAATTATCTTGAAAATTAAACAGGTCTAGTATATAATCCAAACAAAAGAGATCGGAAAGGTTTGGATTATGCGGTTGGCTCAGAAGACAGTATATGCGATAAAAGCAATCTATTCGCTGGCGGATAATGTTTCCAGTCAGCCAAAGACGATACCGGTTATTGCAGCGGAGTTTGAAATTCCGGCAGCTTTCCTGCAAAATATTATGCGTGAACTCCGTGCGGCAGGTCTGGTTGAGAGTCGCAGGGGTAAGGATGGAGGCTATGTGTTGGCTGCGCGACCGGAAAATATCAAGGTTGCAGACGTGGTGACACTCTTCGAGGGAGAACTCTACCCGGTGGAGGGGATTGATAGTGCTAAATGGCAGGATCGCTTATTTGTCCCGCTCTGGGATCGGGCGGCAGCAGCATTGGAGGAGGTCTATATGAGTGTGGACTTTCGGGAGCTGGTGCAAAAGGGTAGGATATTGCGCTCAGGGGTAATACATGATTATGTGATCTGAAGAGGATCCGAAGTACTCTACGCTATAAAGGAGAATAAATATGGAATATAAAGGTTTAGCTACACAAGCGGTGCAATCTGGATATGCGATTGATCCGGCTACTATGTCCAAGGCTGTGCCGATCTATCAGACTACGGCTTATGGCTTCAAAGATTGTGAGCATGGCGCCAAGCTCTTTGAACTAAAGGAGCTTGGTAATATTTATACGCGGTTGATGAATCCAACCACCGATGTCTTGGAGAAGCGGCTGGCAGCGATGCATGGAGGGACTTCGGCGGTATGTACAGCCTCGGGAATGGCTGCAATCTTTTATGTCGCGGCAACTCTGGCGTCGGCTGGTCAGAATATTGTGGCGTCGAATTATCTCTATGGTGGGACAGTTACCCTCTTTACCAAGACTCTCAACCGCTTTGGAGTTGAGACACGCTTGGTTGATACCCGAGATTCAGCAGCGGTAGAAGCGGCAATTGATGCAAATACTCGGTTTATTTATTGTGAGACTCTGGGTAATCCGAAATGTAATGTCGAGGATATCGAGAGTCTGGCTGGAATCGCCCATAAACACGATCTGCCGTTGGTGGTCGATAATACTGTTAGCCCGCCGCCGGTATCCGACGTCTTTGCGCAAGGGGCGGATATTGTGGTCAACTCACTGACCAAGATGGTTGGGGGGCATGGTACCAGTCTAGGGGGGATTGTTATTGAACGTGGAGATTTTGCCTGGGATAACGGGAAATTTCCTGAGATCGATGGGCCGGATGAGTCTTATCATGGTTATAATTTTTGGGAGGTGTTCGGGAATCACGCGCAGGCGGTACTTCCGGGATTTGCTTTGACCTTCAAAATTCGCTGTGGCATACTCCGGGATACCGGTGCTTGTATCTCTCCTTTTAATGCGCAGCAGATTCTGCTTGGAGTGGAGACTCTGCCTTTGCGTGCACAACGTCACTGTGAGAGTGCGCGTAAAATCGCAGAGTGGCTGGCAGCGCATCCGGCGGTAGCTTGGGTGGAGTACCCTGGACTAACAACGCATCAGGACTATGAGCTAGCGGTAAAACACTTCCCATTGGGCCCTGGGGCTCTGGTTGGTTTTGCGCCTAAAGGCGGGTATGAGGCGAGTAAGAGACTCTGTGATAATGTCAAGATGATTACGCATCTGTCAAATCTGCTCGATAGCAAGACCTTGGTTACCCATAATGCGAGTACGACTCACCAGCAGTTGTCTGAAGAGGAATTACGTGCTGCCGGGGTTACTCCTGATTTTATCCGGTTGTCTATTGGTCTGGAAGATGTCGAGGATATTAAGACCGACCTTGAGCAGGCGTTGAAGATAGCATCCGCCTAGGGAAGAAGGAAGAGGTTCTGATTGATGGGAAAGTGTGACAAATATAGTGGCCCGGAGGCGGTTGATTCTGTAGGCTGGACCGAAGCGAAGCGGATAACGGTCGCTTCACCTGATAAGCCTTTTCAACTTGATTGCGGTAAATCACTCGCCCCTATTGAGATAGAATATGAAGAGTATGGCGCTGGAGACAGGGTCATACTTGTCTGCCATGCACTGTCTGGTGATGCGCATGCGGCGGGCTGGGATAAGAATACGATTGGTCCTCGACGTTGGAGGGAGAATAAACCGGGCTGGTGGGACGCGGTAATCGGTCCGGGAAAGGCCATGAATACCGAGGAGTACCGGGTGATTTGTACCAATGTCCTAGGTTCCTGCTATGGCACGACCGGTCCGGCATCGCTCAATCCTGACACCGGTAAACCTTACGGCTTGCAGTTTCCGGTAGTGACGGTGCAGGACTGGGTCAGACTGCAGAAGTGTTTTTGTGAAGAATTGGGAATTGAGCGGCTTTATGCGGTTGTCGGAGGGTCGCTCGGTGGGCAGCAGGCTATTGAGTGGTCTCTGGCCTATCCTGATTTTGTGGAGAATACGGTGGTCTTTGCTGCAGCTCCCCGGCTTTCAGCGCAAGGTTTGGGCTTCAATGTGGTCGGCAGTTATGCGATTCGGAATGACCCTAATTTTAATAACGGTGATTATTATGACTCTGAACCACCCGTGGCGGGGCTTACTGCAGCGCGGATGCTGGCGCATATTACGTATCTCTCTGATGAGAGTATGCATGCGAAGTTTGGCAGGCGTCTGCGCAGCAGTCAGGAGATTCAGTTCGGCTTCGGGATTGAATTTGAAGTTGAGAGTTACCTGAATTATCAGGGGCAGCAGTTTGTGCAGCGCTTTGATGCCAACAGCTATCTGTATATAATTAGGGCGATGGATTATTATGATGCGGCTGAGTGTTGGGGAGAGGGAGATCTGCAAGAGGCTTGTAAACGTATTAAGGGTAATGTGATGGTGGTGAGCTTCAGCTCAGATTGGCTGTATCCGCCGCACGAATGCAAAGAGTTCGCTTTGGCGCTCAGTAAGAATAATAAACCGGTTACCTATATCGATGTGCCTTCTACCTTCGGGCATGATGCGTTCTTGGTGCAGGTGGAGGAGGTAAGTGCGTTGCTCAGAAATTTCCTGGGAGCAAAGAAGCGCTGAGGCAAGGAGTATGGCGCGTTTTTAGTAAGGAGGGGTGTATGGATAGAGAGATAGAAGAACGGGAGAAAGCGACCTTTCTGGAGTTGGTCGGGATGTTGCAAAAACAGGTGGATCCGGCTCTGCTCAATGTCGCTTCCGGTAATATTATCAACTTTTTTGGGAGTGTGGGTGCAGGCTCTAAACCGGTGACCGATGCGAGCGGCAGACCTTTGCGTTGGCAGGATAAGGTTATCGAGCAGGAGATACCGGTTGGGTCGTCAGTGCTTGACTTGGGGTGTGGCAATGGTGAATTGCTGGCACGACTGCGGGATATGAAAGAAGTTAATGGGCAGGGAATAGAGCGTGATCCGCAGGCGGTAATGGAGTGTGTGCGTACAGGGGTGCCGGTATTTCAATCCGATATCGCTTCGGGCTTAAATTCTTTTGCTGATTCTTCATTTGATTACGTCGTTCTTGAGGAGACACTCCAAACCTTAATGAATCCTACCGAGGTTCTCTCTGATATGCTCAGAGTCGGGCGCAGAGGAATTGTCAGCTTTCCGAATTTTGCTTTCTGGCAGGTTAGACTTGATCTGGCACTGCGTGGCAGGATGCCACAGACCGGGTGGTTGCCTTATAACTGGTATGATACGCCCAATATTCATTGTCTTTCAATTCAGGATTTTCTCGCCTGGATCCATAAGGTAGGTATTGTCTTGATATGTGGGTATGTGCTCAATGAAGGGAAGGTCAGAAAGCTTGGTATCAGTGATAATCTCTATGCTGAAGAGGTGTTGATGATCGTAGAGAAGGCAAGGGGGGAGCGTGAGTGAGGAAGATACCGGGGCTGACGGTAGCTCGGAGGTCAGGATAATACAGGGGAAAGCTGCGGGAGGGGCTGAGATATGCAGGCCTCCACTATATCAGTCAAAGGTTGAGGCTGGGTTTCCGTCTCCGGCCGATGATTATGTTGAGGCGCGGCTGGATCTGAATGAGCATCTGATCAAGAATCCGGCGGCTACTTTCTTTGCTAGAGCTACCGGGGAATCAATGACTGGTGTCGGCATCTTTCCGGATGATATACTGATTGTCGATAGGAGTCTGCCCCCGAAGCATGGGAGTATTGTGATTGCGGTGGTTGACGGAGAGTTGACGGTAAAACGTCTGGCGATCTATCCTGATCGGGTTGAACTTCGAGCGGAGAATCCGAGGTATAAGCCGCTGGTGCTTCCGTCGGAGGCGAGTTTAGAAGTCTGGGGGGTAGTGCGGTATGTTGTCCATGCCTTATAACGGTCTCTGCGGTATAAATTAGGGTGTATCGTTATATGATTGAGGTTGAGGATCAGTCAGCATGCTGATAGCATTTCTCGGTATTCTTGGCTATCTCATCCCAGGTGAAGGCTGTCTCAATGGTTACCCTGGCATTATTGCCCAGCCACTTCACGTGTTCTTCATCGGCCAGGAGAGCGAGTATATCTTGACTCAAATTATCTTTTGAACTGACCAGACCATTGACATCATGGTAGATTATCTCTGAACTGGCGCCTTTATTCAGACTTACCGCCGGGGTTGAGGCTGCCCAAGCGGTGAGGGTCACTGCGGCAAAGGGATCACTGCGGAAAGGGGTGACCAGGATATATGCCTCTTTATATAGCTCTTGAAGTTTCTCCGGCTTGAGTGCACTCAGGGTGAGGATGCGACCCGGATATTCACGGCACATTTCCTCTACTCTTGCACTCATTTCACCACTACCAAAGAAGATATATACAGCTGTAGGGTTATGCTCCAGGATATTTTTGCAGGTGTTGAGCAGGATATCGGTGCCTTTTTTATGGTTGAAGCTACCGACAAAGAGGATAATCTTGTCACTGGCGGCAAGGCCAAGGTCACGGCGAATGGTTGGCGCTTGTGCTTCGCGATTAAGGGAGCGTTCTGTATCTATACCGTGGTATATGACCTCTGTTTTCCAGTCTGGTATTTGGTATAAGAGTTCAAGCTCGCGCCGAACTTCGTAGCTTACGGCTATGATCCGGCCGGCATGTTCAACCATGGTGCTTTCGATTTTGCTGATCCGTCGCGCTGTCTCGGACTTTGGCCAGTGTCCGGAGCGACCCAACTCGGTGGTGTGGTAGGTCGCGATAAGTTTGAGTTCGTCTCGTAGACGAAGTCCGGCGTCGAAGGTGAGCCAGTCATGGCAGTGAAGGATGTCAAATCTTCCCGCGCGGCTGCTGACCTCGGTAAAGTAATAGACCAGGGTATTATTGAAGGCCTTTACCTCAGAGAAAAAGTTGTCGCCATGATTCCAGGGAAGGCGGTGAATATAGACCCCTTCGACCATGTCCTGCAGGCTGAGTTTGCTGCCCTGGCGGGTAAAAATATGTACCTCATTGCCGAGCCGTTGGAGGCTCCGGGCAAGATTGAAGACATGGACTCCGACACCGCCAATTTTGATGGCATACAGAGACTCCCAGGAGAATAAAGCAATACGCATGGCCTACCTATTTATTGATTTTAGGATGAAATAAAAAATATTATACTCTATTATATCGAAAAAAGCAGGTTAGTAATTGAGAATTTATTGATTTCTGTTCGCTAAAATTTTTTGCTGTATTCTTGGGCGGGTATCTGTAAAATAATTAGTTTGTGATATATTGGTTTATCGGTAGTATAGGAAGAATGGTATGACTTATAGCTGTTATAAGAATTGTATAGTCGTGGTCGTGCTGCTACTGCTTTGTTCAGCACTACCGTTACGCGCACTTGACGAAAGTACGCAGTACAAGGTGGATAATTTTATCTATGAAGGAGCGCAACTGCTGGCCCAGAATGAGAAGGCACGGGCTCTGGCACGCTTCAAGAGTGCGCTCAAGCTGGATCCAGAGAATGCGAACTGTTATTTTTGGATCGGTTTGTCGTACTCGGATCTGAAGAATTACGGTATCGCCGCGAAGAATGCCGAGGCTGCAGTATCGCTTGATGCAAAATTTGCTGATGCCTGGTTGCTCTGGGGGCAGTCTCTGATGTATGAGAAGAAGTATCCCGAGGCGGTACAGAAGTTGGCCAAGGCTTTCCGGCTAAATCCGGACAGCTACCTTGCGGCTTATAACATCGGCAGATGTTACTACTATGGCTTCGAGGGGACAAAGAAGGTGCTGGCGCGCAAGTTCTTTCGAAAAGCCTGGGAACTCAATGACAAGTTTGTGCCGGCACGATATTATCAGGGACTCTGTGAACTGGACGAGATGCTCTTGCCATTGGCTATTGTCTCATTTCAGTGGGTGATTGAGAACGATCCGCAGAATATTCCGGCTATGTATGATCTGGCTGTCGCTTACCGCAAGGATAGTCATGTGGCTAGAGCCGAGGATATGTTGCTAAAGATCTTAATGCTCGACTCCCAGCAGTATGAAGCGCATTTGCAATTGGGACATATTTATATGATTGATAAACCCAGCCGAGAGAAGGCTCTGTATCATCTCAACCGTTTTATTGAATTGGCGCCGGCTGATCATGGGTGGATGGAAAAGGTAAAATCCTTGCTACAGCGGGATAAAGAGCGGCGGAGTAGTTAGAGGGTGGGGGCTGAAATGAAGAAGAAGAGCTGTAGTATTCTGCTGATTGATGATCATGAGGCTACGCGGGAGACCCTGGAGGAGGTGTTGACCGATGCCGGGCATGAGGTGGTCGTGGCGGAGAATAAGGTTAGAGCTTGTGCCCATATTGAGGAGACGGTCTTTGATCTGGTGCTTACCGATTATAAGCTGCCTGATGGCACCGGACTGGAGATACTAGAGCTGTCTAAAAAACTCTATCCTGAGATGCCGGTGGTGATGATCACCGGGCATGGCTCGATCGAGAATGCGATCGATGCAACTAGGCTCGGCGCTTATGAATATGTGACCAAACCGATAGATCTCAATAAGTTCAGAGTTATTGTCAAGAATGCTCTGCATTTGGTGGCTTTGGAAAGGCAGATTGAGCTGAAAGGGGATTTGGTCTCAATTGTTGGTCAGTCTCCGGCTATTACTCAGGTTAAAGAGCTCATCAAACAGGTGGCTCATACCGATGTTACCGTACTTATTGAGGGTGAGAGCGGTACGGGCAAGGAGCTTGTCGCCAATGCGCTGCAGGGTCTGTCTTCACGAAGTAATGATGCTTTCGTCAAGGTAAATGTGGCGGCGTTGTCGCGTGAGTTGGTAGAGAGTGAACTCTTCGGACATGAAAAAGGCTCATTTTCCGGGGCTTTGAAGACCAGGAAAGGGCGTTTCGAGATGGCTGATGATGGCACACTATTTCTTGACGAGATAGGTGAGATGCCCCTAGATATGCAGGTGAAGCTCCTACGCGTACTACAGGAACGGGAGTTAGAACGGGTCGGCGGGAATGAGACCTTGCCGGTCAATATTCGACTTATCTGTGCGACCAATAAAGATCTTAAGAAGATGGTCGAAGACGGGGAGTTTCGTGAGGATCTGTTCTACCGGATAAATGTTGTTAAAATTAGAATCCCACCACTACGGGAGCGGCGTGAGGATATCCCGTTTTTGGCTGAACATTTTTTACGCAAGTATTCGGCACGATATAATACGCAGAAGATGTTTGCAGATAGCTTTGTACGGGGGTTGACCGGTTATGACTGGCCGGGGAATATCCGGGAGTTGGAGAATGCTATTGAGGGTGCGGTAGTCCGCACGCCGAGCGATGTTATCGAGTACTCACAGCTACCTGAAGAGATAACGGGTAAAGCGCCGCAAGAGGTTGTGGTGACGCCGGAGATCAAGGCAGGAAAATTTGACTCTGGGCGGTCTCTGGAAGAGGTTGAAAAGGAGTATGTCCTAAGTGAACTTCGGCGCCTTGGTGGTAATAAGACTAAAGCCGCCAAGAGCCTCGGTATAGGACTCAAGACTCTGTACCGCAAACTTGAAGCGTATGGTGAAAAGGAGTAGTCTTAGTTTGAGGTGTCCATATCCAGATCTTTGAGATGATACTGGGTGTAGGGAGAAAGCTTCTGAAAATTCTCCTGTATACCGAGTACGAGTAGGATGTCCCCGTCTTTGAGGATATAGTCATTCGGTGGATTATAGGTTATTTCTTCGATGTCGTCTCGGGATATGGCGAGAATGAGCAGGTTCATACGGGCGTATTCTGAGTGTTCGATAGTTACGCCGCTGTTTTTATCAGCATGGCTGATGAAGATCTCCTGAGCGCAGAAGTGGTTATCGTCACGCTGGAGGAAAGACTCAAGAAACTCGGTCGTTGTCGGGCGTACCAGCTGTGAAGCGAGTTTATTTCCGCTGATCGTACTCGGAGAAATGACAGAATTTGCTCCTGCCCGCAGCAGTTTGGGACGCATGGTCTCAAACATGGAGCAGGTTACGATGATCTTAATGAACGGATTCAACTGACGAGTGGAGAGGGTGATCAGAAGATTTTCACGGTCGTCGTCATAGGAGATAACGATAGCTTTGGCTGTCTTGATCCCGTTATTGATGAGGATGTCATCGTCAGAGGCGTCAGCATAGACAATTGTGACGTCAGGATAGTGGCTGTTACAGGTCTTGATCAATTCCTGGTCTTTGGAGAGAAGAATAAAGTTATTCTGTTTTGGGATAAAACGGTTGTGGATGGTATAGATCTCTAGTGTGTCATTACTGAAGAGTTTGTCTAGGATATTGGCCGGGTACTGAGTGTTGCCGCAGATTATGAATTTTCCGTCATTATTATACATTATCAGCCATCTTTCTGAGCCGTTGCGCCCGCTGTAAAGAACCGACAAAGATTAGAATATCTCCAGCTTTGAGCTGGAAGTCACCATTGGGATTTATATGCCATTTATTATTTATAAACTCTTTTACCGCGCAGATGCGTAGCCCTGTCTTCTCCTTTATCTTGGAGTTCTGCAACAGAACATTATCAAGCGCCGATTTCTCCTGGATGGTAACCTCATCGATACGGACGACCGTCAAACTGTCACTGCTCAAGCGGTCGATAAAGGTCTTGGAGGCTGGGCGGTATAACTCGGTAACAATCTGTTCTGAGCAACTCTTATCCGATTTAATAATATGATCTACTCCGGCGAGACGGAACTTCTTTTCAAAAATATCGTCTGGGCACTTGGAGACAATCTCAAAGTTCCAGTGATGTTTCGTTGCGAGTTCCTTTAGGGTCATTATTAGAAAGAGTGTGTCCTTGGGGCTGGGGAGCGTTATAGCGACGCGTTTGGCGCGCGCCAGACCGGCGCGGATAAGGGTATCTTCGTCCGTGGCGTCTCCACGGATATAGTGTACGAAAGGATTTCTTTCTGTATAATCGTCCAGTATCTTCTGAGAGGTATCGATAAGCACGTACCTACGTTTGAGCAAATTGAGTTCGTCGGCAATGTAACAGCCGGTTTCACTAGCGCCAATAATTATAAAATGATGATTGAATTTTTGAATACTGTTCTGCATGTTCTTTAGACGCTGGTTTTTACGGAGTTGACCCGAAGTTACATATTGGGTGAGGATGCCGGCGGCATAGACGAAGGACGACATGCCGAAGATCATAAGGAAAATCGCAAAGATCAGGGCATAGGTGCGGTCGTCGAGATTGGCATCCTTTAATGGCGAAATATCCCCGTAACCTACAGTGGTCAGGGTCATTACTGTGAGGTAGAGCGCCTCAAGTAGGGTTATATCTTTGAGTAAGTAATTAAACCCAAATGTGCCAATAGAGAAGATGAGGACAATCTGGACAAGGGCACGGATAAGCCGTGAATTGATATTGGGTTCTTCGTTTGGCATGCACTCTATCCTAGGTTTATTTTCTTGGTTTTAAGAAATATAGTATCTGCATTGTTTTCAGCTGGGCTCAGGGATAACTTGAGCCAATAATATACACTATAATAACCCGTCGGATTTTTTCGTCAAGTGATCAGGGAGAGATAGTTGCTGTTGACATTGTTGTCTACAAGGCAAAACACTCTGTTTTTTAGTAGCAACAAGGTACTTCTGCGCCGTCCGCGCGCGTAAGCTAGTGCTGAAAAAGAAAAGTGGGTACGAATATTGCCTTAGGGTACAGGCAAATTTCGAACTGCTGGGGAATGAGTTGTGTGCATACCTTATTTAAAGAGTATGGCGAAGTATCTGCTGTTATATTTTAATATCAGAAAAAATATGTTTTTACTGATATTAAAATATACGGTTTGCGATTAAAATTACGTTGCTGTTTTTTCTTACATTCTTACCACGTGAGCGCCGTCCCAAGTCTTGCAGATATGCATCTCAGCATCAATACCAGTCTTTTCTTTATAGCGTAGCGCTAGTTCCTGAGCAAAGGTTTCAGCTTGATCCGCTGCGACCAGATTTACGGTACAGCCTCCGAAGCCTCCGCCGGAGAGGCGACGACCGTAAAGGCCGTCTATGCCTTCAGCGCAATCGTACATTATGTCGAGTTCATGGCAGGAATTATCAAAGTCATCCCGGCTGGAAATATGCGATTGGTTCATGCATTCGCCCATCTTGTGCAGATCACCATTCTCCAGAGCTGTAACCCCATCGACGACCCGCTGATTCTCTGTAATAATATGCTTGGCGCGTCTGAGGACATCGGGTTCAAGACCGGAACTCTCGGACGTCATCTCCTCTACACTGACATCCCGTAGATGCGTGACAGTTTTGGGGCTGAGCTTCTCGGCAAAGTATTCGCTAGCACTAAAGCAACATTCACGCAGGCGGTTGTAGGCACCGTCTACCAGTGAGTGTTCGGCTTTGGTGTTGGCTATGACCAGTTCAATATTTGCTCCTAGCGGGATATGGCGATATCGCTGCAGATCCCGGCAATCTAGGTATACTAGGTGATCGCGCTTACCCATGGTTGAGGAGAATTGATCAAGAATGCCGCAGTTCATGCCGACAAAGCTATTCTCGGCAGCCTGGGCGGTGAGGGCAATTTGGATGGGATCCATCTCGAACCCGAATAAAGACTTGAGCAGGTAAATGGTGGCTACCTCTAAAGCGGCACTGCTGGAAAGCCCGGCACCGAGGGGGACATTGCCGTCTAGTACCGCGTTGAAACCTCCAAGCTTGATTCCCTGTTTATTCAATTCGCTCACCACACCTTGGATATAGTTGATCCAGAAATTCTCTTGCTGCAGCTTGGGAGCCGCAATGTTGAATGAGTCTTTGCAGCCAAATGACGTGGCGTAGACTGTGCCGGTAGTGCCGGGAGCTTTGCTCCCGCAGAGGACAATCTCACGGTCAATTGCGGCTGAAAGAATGAATCCTTCATTGTAATCGGTGTGGTTTCCCAGTACTTCTACGCGTCCTGGGGCGACACCGCAAAACTCGGCCTCCCCGCCAAACTGCTCGGTATAGGTCTGAGCAGCAATTTGAATCAGTTCCATTAAGTAATCTCCTTAATATTTATGGTTAAAATATAAATCCTTCCCTTTTATATATTGTTGTTACTGTTGCTGAGTGGTATTCTTGTTTATGCCGACTCTGAAGGCGCCGAATTTGAGAATACCGGTGTATACGGCGTCGATGCCGTTGCTTTTGGCCAGTTTGATAAAGCTTGGAGTTGCATCCCCGATGAGCCAAATACTCCGTGAACCTTTGACTTTGGGCAGTTTGGCCAGCTCTTTCTGCATGAATTTATTGTTGGTTGCGTAGTCGAAGGGGAGTATGGCGATGAGATCGCCTGCTTTGGTTATACCATAAATTCGGTCATTGGCTGTAGCAAAGCTGAGGAAGGTTATATTGGTGGCGTTCTGTTCGAGTGCCGCCATTAATTGGAGTTGCGTGAAGAGTATCTCTGCAGTATCTACTTTCTTGCAATTTGCCAGTACCTCTAGTACCTGGGGCATATTTTTTAGATCCTTGAGATGCATGCAGTAGAGAGTTATATAGGCTTTTTGGTGCGGGTTATAATTGGGGTTGTTGAGAAACTCCAGGTATGCCGTATATGGCGGTGAATCTTTGGTGTAGCCTAACTTGCCGGTAAAAATTTTCAGAAGCTGGCGGTTGAGTTCCAAGGGACTATTGTCACGGATAAGTTTTTCGGTGACGTCTTTGGCCTGTCCCGGAGTGAGTGCACCACTGGTTACGGTACCGAGAGAACTTAGACCTGGTGTTGCAATATAGGAGGCGGCAGAGACTCCAATCGACCCGGCCCACTGTTTTTTGCTGACCTCTTTGAGCAATGCAATAACCAGCGGATTGGCTGAATAGACATCGAGATGGAGGTCATAAGCGGCTTTGCGTGCGACATCCTCGGTCATAAAATTCCCTGCACCTTTATTGAGATCTTCTCCGGTACTGCTCTTCGGTTTCTTCTTGACCAGACCCTTGAAGAAGCTTCCTATGGCTCGGCCGGTTTTGGCTACCGAACGTCCCATTGCTGCCGCAGAGTCGCCAGGATGGAGAACTATTGACTTGGCACCTTTTCCGATGCTGCTGACCGAGTCTTTCGCGCCTTTCCAGACCTGATTACCCTGAGGGGTGCTTTTGTACCATTCGATAACACTGAGTTCATAGAGGGTCTTTAGCAGCCCTGGTATGCCGGTAACCTCGATCTGGGCAGAGTCTACAGGTGTTATCGTGAATGTATAATATTCTCCGTCAATCTTGACGTTTGACGCAATGCTGTAACCTGCACCCTGCTGGGGGACAATACTGTTTATGGACTTGATGTCCTGGTAGTGGATGTCATCTGCAGCATGTGACAAAGAGATGATACAGGTGGCAAGGAGCGGTAGAAGCAGGGTAAGTTGTTTTCTCATCAATATCTCTCCGGCTATATAGTTTATAATATAATGATTTTGAATTTATTAATTATATGTAAGAGCTATTTCAGGTGTTAGCCCTTTTATAAAAAAACCCGGATAAACCGGGTAAAAACTAAAACCATCATGTCGTGGAGCAGTAGATTCTGGAACCGCTGTGTTCCAGGTGGGCACCGCAGTATACAAGGCAGAAATCCGTTTCAATGACGGCATGACCGCACAGGTACATTTTCTTGGTTCCCTCTATCGAATATAGGTTCACAAATATGCTGCAAACACGAGCATGATAGAAGTAATTTTTTAGTATTTTACCTCTTTTGCACCGTAATACAATGGAAATATTGGTATTCTTCTATATAATTAATATTTCCTGAGTCTTTGGAGCCTGTATTTGTATATAATTGATATTTCCTAAGTCTTTGGAGCTTGTATTTGAGTTATGAGGTGTTGATGAATATATTGCGTTTGATCAGATTTCCCGAGCTGTTTGTTGCCTTATCATCCGTGCTTGCTGGGTTTTACTTTGTATTATTCTCGGGTCTGGGCGGGGGGAGAATCGGATATCTACCCCAAGCTGCAGGGGCAGCTGTCTTACTTGTTTGGGCCGGGGCGGCTTGGAATGAGATGTTTGATTATAATGATAAAAATTATAATGTATCCAAACTGCTCTTCTCCAAGATATCCTTGAGCTTGGGCTTTATCCTCGGATCAACTCTCTTTATCGTTGCCTTGATGTTGAGTATGACGATATCATTGGTAAGTTTCTTCATTACTGCGTCCTATATTCTTATTGCCTTAACCTTTAATACTCTTATTAGAGATATACCGGTTTTACAGGCGGTGTTCTTCGCAGCGCAGTTTGTCTTGATAATGCTGCTGGGGATGAGCGCTCATGCCAATTTTATTTATATTGTTTATGAACCGACTGTCTTCGTCGCCCTTTGCGCTGTTTTTATTTATGTTGCGTTACTCCGGGTAATTAAGAATGTCAATGTGATTATCGAGAGTGCTGAAGAAGCCAAGCAAGATAATGACTATGAGCGAGAGTCTCTGGAATTATCTACCGAGATTGATTCGGTATATCCAGGTAAAGTTGATAAGGAGCATGAAAGTGACTATGGGGCTGCGTGCAAACTCAGTGATAGTCTTATCAAGCGTAATCTGGGGGTGATACTGCCTGAGGCGAAGACAGGAGAGAGAGTTGAGGCAAATCATCCTAACCGGAATAAGGTTCGGGTTGAAGGGGTTTGGGTCGTCTATATCGCGTCGTTACTCTTGTTGTTGTTACCGGTGGTTGTGGCTTTTTTATATTCGTTTGAGATTATTCTAATCGCTATAATGAGCCTCAACATTGTGTTCTTGCTCTTTCCGCTTGTGAAGGTTTTAAGTAAGAACAATATTACGGTAATATATGGATTTTATTATGATGGTATTATTAGCATTTCTCTGTTCAATACGCTGTTAGTTGTATCTAGTGCTAAAAGTACTGACTCAAAAGAGCTTCTGATAATCGCAGGAATTATTGCCGGTATGGTTGTTCCACAGCTTATTTTGAAGAAATATTTCATAAAAACAAGATAATATACAATAGTTTTCGGAAATTAGTTATTTGGTGTTGAAGTTAAGTCTTTGTATGTAAATGTCTTGTGTGTTTGTTTGTTTTTTTTATTAGTTTTGTTAGATAGTCCAAACTTGACAATTCAAAATTGTAGTTTATTATAACTATAGATAGACACTTCTTCAGAGTAATTGTTCTGTACTGTTTTCAAAAAATGTCATTAATTGGTCTGAATTTGCTTGGGTTAGATTAGTCATTTTAGCACTTGTCTATGGGTTTGGTTGAGAGTTGTTTTTGAATAATGAGTATTTTTTTAAGGGGGAATGATGCAAAAAAATCAGATATGCGTGGTAGAAGGTTGTGAAAATCCTGTACATGCAAAAGGTTATTGCAGAAAGCACTACGGGCAACTCTGGAGAAAAGGGCGGATATACTCGGAAAAAGATAATAATTATACTCATGATGGTGATTGTGATTCTGACCGTATCAGAGCATTGCAGCGCGAACTGAAACGGGCTCAGACTATGTATAATAATGTTATTGGCTTTGAAGGGCGTATCAAATGGAGACGGGAAATAGATGAGGTCAAGGCTGAAATGAAACGCTTGGGAATCGATCCTGTTGAATATCGTAAACCGGTTATGGAAGAAGAGGATAACCTGTTTGGTGAACTCCTCACCGTCGATGAAGCTGTTTTTGATGACGAGCTTTAAATGCTGATTAACATGGGTTGAATTGAAAGAGGTGACCGCAGTATTGCGGTCACCTCTTGGTTTTTGACTCGATTTTTCTTTTGGGTTAGGAGAAATTCTTATTCTGAATATTAGCTTTTAGGCGTTATCTTGATTGTGTTATTGTGGTAGATCTTCCAGGTGCTCTTGGGTTCGATCTCGCTCTTGGCGGTAACAAGCGGCTCACTATCAAGGTCTGGTTGGGCAAATTCCACCCAGATCTGTATGTTGTTATGTAGGTGCATATAGAGTCTTTTGCAGGTATCACTCATAAGTACATAGCCACGTTCTATACAAATTTTGTTGCTAAGGTTGAGGACTGTACTCTCAGTCATCCCGAGCTTGAGAGTCCTATAGAGCTGGATTGCTGGACCAGATGCTTCACGTTTTCCCGTAGCCGGATGGGATATCATATATTTAACCTTTTCCGTAGTTTTCTGGCTTACTCGTGAATTGGTATTTGGGGAGCGTGGTCTTTTTTCTTGCATAATGAAGCATGTCAGCAGTTGAAAATACGCCTTGCGTTGGGATTCCTCTTGGAGCATTCGGATATATCCTTATTAGTGCTTTGTGTGAATATTTGAGGCCAATATGGTTAAAGCCGGTGTTTATACCTGTTAATTATGCAAAAAGCTGATTGTCTTTCAGAAAAACTGCTGGGTTACTATTTTTTTTAGCAGGGGAGGATATGTCGCTTATTGCAGGCTGGAGAGAATACCGATAATTTCGTGTTCGTCTTCGGCGTAGAGCAGGGCTGAAGGCAGCCAGTCTTCCTGCAGAAAACTCTGAGCAATCCACTTGTAAAAGTGTTGCGCTTTTTTGGTATCATATGACGGACAGGCAATACCGAAGAAGATGTGTACCAGTTCTCCGTCCAGTGCTTCGAACCAGACACCTTCCTGACTGCGAGCAAAAATTATACCCATAGCCTTGGGGGTCATGCTTCTGATATCCAGAACCGCTATGCCACCACCTTTGGCACTACTGGAACTCTTCTCAAAATTGGTCATCTCGGTCAGAAACTTAGAGCTGTTTCTGATTACGCCGGTCTTGACGAAGAGGGTTGTGAGTTCGGATATGACCTCGCTTTTAAGTCTCCAGAGTTCGGCTGAATAGTTTTTTTCGGCGTCAATTTCATCCAGATGACCGCAGACCATCCCTAACTGAATGTATTCAGGTTTGAGATAGCGTGAAATATACATTATGTTCTCCGTTTATTCATCTAGTTGCGGTCCAGGGCGCCTACCCATGGCTTGCATCGCATCAATCTTGAGGTAGGTCTTGGCGGGTAGGTCTGGGTTGATCTCAAGCTTGAACAGGGTAAGCCTGCCGGCATGTTCTGCTTCGCGCCGCGAGTGTTGACTCTGACTGATTTTCACTACTTTGCCATAACTTTGCAGATGCGTCTCTTGCGAGGAACGATCGATAAGATATACCGTAGAGCCGATATATTTCTTTTGCTGTAAATAACTCTCGTTATGAATGAGTACGGCAGTATCGGGTATGTAGAACATAACCCGGAAGAAATCCATGCCGCCGCGATGATTGGCATTATGCAGGAGTATTGCATCTTCAGGGATTTTGTCTTTGACCGCTTGTAAAAAGATAGTGTCGTCCAGAGTCTGGTCGGTATGGGTCGCAATGAAGGTGTAGCCAAACATGGCAATAACTAGGATTGCTCCGATAAATGCCGCAAATGAGATAGTACCTTGTTTGCGGGAGAATCCATAGAATAGCAGTGTGCTACAGATAATGATACCGGTTATAAGAACTCCAACCCAGAATACGGAAGCGTGTAATTGTTTATGCAAAAACCATAGCGGTATAGTAAGGATCACGGAGAGGATTATACCGACAAGCGGACTCCTGAAGCGCTTGGGAATACATAGAATCCACTCCCAGACCCAGCGTAGGGACAAGGCAGCATAAATGGCCCAAGCGCCGGTGATATGCAGCATATAATGGTGGTGTTTACTCTGTGAAAAAGTGAAAATAACCAGGGGGAGGATGGCCCAGCAGAAGGTAAAACGGATGGCCGAGTAGCGCTCGGTAAATACCGGCTTGAAGCAGATTATTATGCCGATAAGGCAGAAGACTGTCCAAGGAGCGGTTATCGCCGGCATCTCCCGCAAGTAGTAATACCACGGTTGCTGAAGATAGCCCTGATTCAGCCTGCCAAATAGATCTGAATACCATACATCTACGGCACCGTCGACAGTATAACCTACATATATTGCCCAGGAACTGGCGCAGATGAGAAAGATTAGCCAACCCCAGAGCCAGATATATCGGAGGATCTTCTTGAAATCAAGATTCCATAGCAGAAATCCGGCTATAGGGATACTGCTCATGACTGTACCGAAGATCAATCCTTTGGCCATATTGGTGAGACCAAGGGCGATAAAGAGCAGGAGCACCGGTAGTGGTCTCCAGCCAAAGAAGTTCAGACTTTCATGCTTGCGGCATTTATAATCTGGGCTGAACTCGAGAGTGACAAATAGATACATGATAAAATAGATAAGGGCACAGAGAAATATATCGTCCTCTGCGAGCCAGGAGTAGCTGAAGAATTCGAAGGAGGTGGCTTGTATAAAGCCGGCTAGGATGCCTGTGGCACTACCGAATAAACGGGTAGTAAGGTTAGCCAGGAGAATAACCGCCAGAATTCCCATGAGGGTTGGGGTGAGCCTTGCTTTCCAGGTTGTATCAATCTTTCCGAAGGGAGCCGTAACTGCGGCCATAATCCAGTGCGGAAGAGGAGGACGCTCCACCCAGGGACGATCCCCGCTGTGGGGGACTATCCAGTCGCTGCTGGCTACCATTTCGTTGGTAGTCTGAGGAAGACGGGCTTCGTGCATGGTAAGTGGACGCCCACCGACCAGCGAATAACCGAAGAGGATTACACAATATAGAACCAATAAGATATAATGTCTAGTATACAAGGAAGAAGTGTGCGCCATTTATTTCCCCAGATTAGGTAGAAGTCACTAACAAAGAAATAGTTATTATACTTTTCCTTTAGCAAATATCAAGTATTCTCTTATTACCGTCGGTTATTGGTCGAGACTGAATGCGTTACGGATGTGTTTGATCTCAGGGGTGCCGGATTTAGGCAGTATTATTGCTATAATGTCGGCTCTGAAGGAGTAATTCTGGTAGGAATGCTTGTGCAGGAAGTACTTGGCTGCCCGGGATATGCGTCGCTGCTTCGAAGGCGTTACTGCTTCCTCAGGTAGTCCAAAATCGGTAGAGCTTCGGGTCTTGACCTCGATGAAATTGATAAGTTGGTCATTACGGGCAATTATATCAATTTCACCCTGCTTGCAGGTGAAATTGGTAGCCAGTATGGTGTATCCCGCAGCCTCTAAAAATTTTTCGGCAATACCCTCTCCTACATCGCCGAAAGCTTTATTTGATCTAGTGAACAACCGTTGTATAATTTTTGTAAGTGCCATTTGTAAATAAAATTTGCAGTTAGGCAATAGCTATCGATGAAGTGCTGGCAAGAATTTCGATCTGGTTGATTGCCTTGATCAAGTCTTTGCTGCCAAAGGGCTTTTTGAGAACGAGGATGCGTTCGGAGCTCTTTGTGGCACAACTTTGAGGGATAATCTGAAGTGCCGGACAGGTAAGATTTCCTGATTTTTGCATATTTTCAACTTCGAGGGCAAATTCAGTCTCTTTTTTGGAGTCTTCAAAGATGACAGTAAAGCATTCATGGTTATCGTTTAAGTAAGATGATCGCAGCTTGGAATTGCTGTCAACAATTATCGAATCGTATGTACTGGAAAGAACTATGGCTAGCTTTTGGCTCTGATGCCGATCTTTCATAGCTATGATAATCTTCTTCATGGTGATTTCCTTTACTTAAATACTACTTGAAAATAGACATTAAATAATATACACCTGTATGTGCTGCGTATTATAGAAATATTAGAAATGAATTAGAGATAGCATTAATCGCTTATGAAAAATAATGATAAAATTTAAAAACATTTTGTGTATGTATTTTACAACAGGATTGTCCTTAAGCAAATAATAATTCAATAAAACATACACATAGAAAAGAATATCCTCAGAAAAATAATCTGAGGTATTAAATGGGAATATTACTTAATTATATTAATGACAATAGGTTATAAGATTTGCGGTTGTTTTAAGCAAGTGCTTAATATTATTGTGCTATTTATATATTTTTATGAGACGCAGTTCGCAGCTTCTAGTGCTGAAGTCTATTTTGGTCAGTTTGACACGCACCATCTGACCAAGATGAAAACCACGGGTCTCTGTAACTTTATTTTTTTTCTGGTTGGGGGCTACTTCACGGGTGGTGTAGCCCAGATTCTCAACCATCCGGCGGGGGATAAGGCTCTCAACAAAATAGTCCTTTATTTCGACAAAGATACCGAATTTACGGATCCCGGTGACAATAGCATCGAATTCTTTATCTGGGCTCTTGTTGAGAAGCTCAAGCTTGCGGAAATCCTTGACCCCTTCTTCTATCTTCATGGCTCGGCGTTCCATACTTGAGGTGTGGTTACCCAGCAGCGCCAGTTCTTTTGGATTGAACTCAAAGTGGCGGTGGGACTTCTGCGGTATCTTGTTCGAGTTGGGGTCGAATACTTGGTCGAGCATCTGGTGCAGATAGAGATCTGGGTAACGTCGTATAGGGGAGGTGAAGTGTAGATAATGCGGGAAGTTCAGGGCAAAGTGACCTATGCTCGAACTTGAACCGTATACAGCCTGTTGAAAGCTCTTGAGAATTGCCAGGTTGATTGAGTGTTCTTCCGGTTTGCCTTTGACCGCATCGATAATCGCCTGCAGCCTTTCGCGGCGTAATGGGGCTTTGAAGGGATAGCCGGAACTGGTGAGAAACTCTGCAAGTTCTTCCTGCGCCTCTTCTTTGGGGGCTTCGTGGATACGGTGCAGAACCGGCAGGCCGTTTTCGTGGCACCAGCGGGCGACGCAGGTATTGGCTGCGAGCATAAACTCTTCTACCAACTGGTGTGAAAAATCATGCTCAACCTCTTCCATACCTTCAACCTCATCATTCTCGTTGAAGAGAATGATATATTCCGCCATATTAAGCTCTATACTCCCGTTCTCAAGCCTTTTCTCACGCAAAGTCTTGGCCAGTGTATTCAATTGCTCCAGTACTTTGAGGATAGGTTTATCGGAAAACTCCTCAGCCGCAACCTGGTCACTGAGCAGGCGCTTTACCTCAGGGTAGGTCATGCGTCTGGTGCTGCAGATGACACTACGATGCAGTTTGTAACCAAGCATCTTGCCTTCGGGAGTATAGTCGATGAAGACAGATTTGGTAAACCTTTCTTCATTCGGTCTGAGCGAGCAGAGATCATTTGACAGTTCTTCTGGAAGCATCGGTATTACGCGCCCAGGAAGGTAGATGCTGGTCGAGCGCTCCTGAGCTTCTAAGTCAATTATACTGCCAGGGGTTATAAAATGCGAGACATCGGCAATATGTATGCCGACACGATAATTCCCTTCCGTTGTAATCTCAATAGACAATGCATCGTCAAAGTCGCGGGCAGTCTCAGGATCAATGGTGAGGGTGATGCTAGCGGTTAGATCAAGGCGGTTGTGCTTGTCGCTGAAGGGATCCGAGTCGCCCATGCGGTAAACCTCGTCCTTGACCTCGTCGCTGAATTCTCCCGGAGCATTGAAGCTTGCCAGTATCGCGGCGATTTCGGTATCTGGAGCGCCGGCAGGGCCGAGGATTTCGATGACCTTTCCCTTGGGATCGTTGATGTTGTCCGGGAAGACCGTTGTCTGGAGAATTACCTTGGTATCTGGTTTGAGTGCTTCCGGAACCTCTTCAAGAATATAGGTATACGGATTTCGAATATCTTCGGCCTCGGCTGTAAGATCGCCCCTGATTATTGCCACAAAGCGGGCAGAGGCTCTCTCTATAACCTTTTGTACGGTTCCGTAGTGTCTGTAACCCTTGCCTTTGGGAGAATCAATAGACACCAGAACCTTGTCACCGTCCAGAGCATTGAGCAGGTTCTCCTCACCAATAAAGATATCGTCCTTACTGCTGTCATCGGGGATAAGGAAGCCGCAACCACTACGGGTGATGCGCAGCGTACCACTGATATGTTCGCCAAATTCGGGGAGTACCCAGCGGTTACCGCGTACTTTCATTGCTTTATGTCGGTGTTTTAGATCTTTAAGAGCCTCTCTGAAGAGCTTGCTGGTCCCTTTGGGGATACCGAGGTTACGTGCGAGTTCCTTGGTGGAGAGGGGCTGATATTCGCTTGAACTAAGATGGAAGAGTATTGCCTCTTGATATTCAGCGATCAACTGGTCTCGGGTATTCAACTCTGGGTTATGCTCTGTTGACTCGGTATTCAATATATGCTCCATTTCTTTTAGAGTATGACAAGGTTGTCTTTATGGATAAAGGTTTTGAAACTTGTGCGTTCCAGGATCGTGTCAATTTCAAGGCTATTCTTGCCGATTATTTTTCGGGCATCGTCTGAGGAGTAGTTACTGATGCCCCGGGCAAGTTCGATACCCTCCTGATTGTCAATACTAATGGTATCTCCTTCGGCAAAATCGCTTACGACCTGGGTTATACCTACAGGCAGGAGGCTCTTTTTACGCTTGATCAGAGCCTCTTCAGCACCACTGTCGATTATTACCCGCCCGTTAGACGGACGGGAAAAGGCTATCCACTGTCGTTTTAGGCTAGTTTTTTTGTCACGGGGAGCAAAGAAGGTTCCCACTTCCTCACCCCGAAGAATGCGGCTGATTATCCCTTTTATATGCCCGTCGGCAATGACCAGCGGGATGGAGCCGCTAACGGCTCCAAGTGCGGCGCCGAGTTTGCTAGACATACCGCCGCTGCCGACCCCACTGCTGGAACCGCAGGCTCCCTTGAAGTGGTCGCGGGTAATCTCGGCGACATGTTTGATAAGATTTGCGCCTTCAACCGAGGGTGGGCGGTCATAAAGTCCCGGTACATCGGATAGAATGATAATTGCGTCGGCATCGACCAGTTGAGCAATTGATACCGCTAGGGCGTCATTATCACCCATCTTGAGCTGTAGCTGTTGGGTTGCGACAGTGTCATTCTCATTTACTATGGGAATTGTTCGGAAGTTTATTAATTCTCGGAGTGTATTACGACTGTTGAGAAAACGCTGGCGGTGCTTGAGACCGTCTACGGTAAGCAGAATCTGTGCTGGACAGATGTTATACGCGCGGAAGAGGTCTTTGTATAGTTGTATTAGCGTACTCTGTCCTACCGCCGCCGCCGCTTGGAGTTCTGCAAGGGTTGTAGGACGGCTATCCAGTCCGAGTTCGACACAGCCGGCGGCAACGGCTCCTGAGGAGACCAGGACGATATCCCGTCCCCATTTATGTTCTGAGGCGATACTGTCGACTAAATTCTGTAGAAAATCGAGTTTGATACCTTTGCCGTTAATATTTGCCAGTAGGCTGGAACCTACCTTGATGACAATTCTCTTGGCAGTTTGAAGAATACTTCGGTTTGGTTTCATATAGTGGCTGACCTTGAATTAATAGAAAAAAAGCTGTACTGCTTCTGAGCGGAGCGCATCTGGTGCTCAGTGACCTTGGCGTAGTGAATTCCTGCTGGCTTCACGGTATTCTTTCTTCACTGCAATCTTGGTTATAATCCAGCTCATGGCAATGCCGAGAAGCAAGGTGGAGAACATATTAATTATAAAGAGTTCAATACCTGAGCGGGCTGTTAAGAAGAATGTACTCAAAAAGAAATAGAGCGAGAAGAAAAGCTCATATTCTGCGGCTCCTGTACCGTCTGGATTGACCTGCCCCAGAAGGAATATCGGGCCGGCAATTGCGATAATATAAGCCCAGATTATAGTTATAATATAAAAAAAAATCTTTTCGTGTGACATTACAATCCAATCTAGATGAGTTGATATATCCAGATAAGTTATTATATACTTGTACGGGTTTGACGCAAGTTTTTTTGTTATTCAGGATTCTCTTGGTATGAGGCGTTCTAGAAAATGTTGGTAGTCAGCCTGAGTATCAATCCCTTTGGGTAGGGGTTGAGTAAGAACTTGTACGGCAATTGGAATGGCATTCTCCAAGGCTCGCAGCTGTTCTAGCCGTTCGCTTTTCTCCAGCGGGGTTTGCTCAAGTTCGACAAAGCGTTTGAGGGTTTCTGGCTTGTAGGCATAAATACCAATATGCCCCAGAGCTTTGGTCGGTATACCTTCCGGGAGATCACGGGTGTACGGGATAGGAGCCCGCGAGAAGTATAAGGCTCGGTTCTGGCGGTTTAAAACTACTTTTACCAGATTGGGATTACAGATACTGGAGCTGTCGGTGAGCGGATAGGCCAGTGTCGCCATCTGGAAGTCGGAGACTGTAGTGATGAAGCGGGCGAATTCTGTGACTGTTGCGACAGGGATTTCGGGCTCATCCCCCTGGATATTGATGATGCTGTCGGCGGTGATACCGGCGACTTGAACTGCTTCGGCAATGCGATCTGAACCGCATTGATGGTTGATATCGGTCATAACCGCGCAAATGCGGTCGGGATATTCCTGGGTTAGAGGAGCTAGGGCAGCAATGATTTCCTGGTCGTCTGCAGCAATGGTTATTCCCGAAAAGAGTTCGGGAGAGGAGTCGATTATGCTCAAGGCGCGCCTGGCGGTATGGCAGATAAGCGGGGAGCCGCTTGCGCTGAGAAGTAGCTTGCGAGGGAGTCGGCTTGACTCGAGTCTGGCGGGAATAACGATATGGAATTTCATCTTTCTCCTTCATTTGTAGGTTTTGTTGCGTAGCGTTCTAACGCGGCTAGGTTATGGGTACGCAGAACCGCACTGGCTAGACCGATGGGGGATTCGGCCTCGGCTCTGAGGATAATTTTAGTGTTCTTTTCTATCCATATTCTGGCATCTCCCTCAATTTTGATTAGGTTTTGATTGCTGTCATAGGTAGATGCTTCCGGTTTGATGACCAGAGAGTCAAAGACTCCAAGATCGGGTATGGTTATTTTCTCTTCGCTTATCAGAGTAAGGGTTATGATGCCCGTTCCGAAACGGTCGCTGATCAGTATGGATTTTTTCATACCAATTTTAGAAAAATCCAGACCGCGTATCAGCCAGGCTATGGTCAGAGGGTCGGAGAGGAAGCCGGGGATGCTCTGGGCAGGAAGCTTCTCAACGCTGTTATTGCGAATAAGTGAGATTATTATCTCTGGAGAGATTTCGCCCAGGGCGTTTTTGTGTTCGTAGTAGTAATCTACCCGGTCATTGGCCTGATAGTTCTGTTCCTTGATCTTGCGGGTAAAGATTCGGCTATATCCGGTAGTAATCTCGGCATAGCTATGCAGGGTGTTTTTTACCGGATAGAAGGTCGAGACAAAGTCATTGGTCTGGATAGTTGCCTCAAAGAGGTAGAGCTCGGTTGAACCAATTTTTTTTGGAGTATTCCAAACCTTTGTCTTGATACTGCCTGCGGGAAAACCTGCCCAACTGGCAACATAAGTAAGCGCTTCTCCGGGAGTAACGAATTTTGAAAGATCAAGAGGTGGGTTATTTCGCAGTGGGGTCGGTCCTTGCAATTCTTTTGCAGGAAGGCTGCTGCTACCCAGCAACAGAGAGAGAATTAGGAGTAATACTATTCTGTGGATGACCTTGTACACCGGGATTCCAGCCTTGACTAAGAGGGTGAAAGAACAATAATAAGTATTCTACTCTATTATTATACAGAGGTGGTAGTGTTGGAAAAGAAAAAAATGTTAGTTATTAACGAGGTGCTTGTAACTTTGGAGCTGATGCTTTATGATTTGAAGTGTGTCGTCGGGAGTAAGTTGGTTTCTTTTGCGTTTTTCACCCAGCGTGGAAGCAGGTATAAAACTTGGTTGCTTTTCCGGTTTGGTTTACTGCCTAATCTTTTTGTTCAGTTCGGGGCATGCTGAGTTGTGAAAAGTTGTTTGTTGCCAGATATCAGGAGTGATATGTTTGATATAGATGCAGATAAGTTAATGTTGTTGTTGCCAGCCTATTTGGTATTTTTATTCTCTTTTGTGGTGCATGAGTCGGCTCATGCTTGGGCATCATGCCGCTTGGGAGACGGTACTGCGCGATGTTATATCTCTTTGAATCCTCTGCCGCATATCAGGAGGACTCCTATAGGTATGGTAGTTATTCCGCTCCTCACCTATTTTACTCTTGGTTGGCCACTGGGGTTTGCCAGCGTGCCAGTGAATTATCTCTGGGCGCAGCAGAATCCGCGACGGTACGGGCTGGTATCGCTTGCCGGTCCTGTCGCTAATGTATTGCTGGCAACAGTTTTTACGCTTATTTACGGGATAACTCTGGTTGTGTTCAAGAAGACCGGAGCCGATATTAGCCCTCAAAATATGATCTTTGAGGTCTTTCGTCTGGCCATACAATTAAATATGGTGTTAGCTATATTTAATATCATACCTGTGCCGCCGCTCGATGGTTCGGCTATAGCTTGCCTCTTTATTCCCAAAGGGTCTTTGTTGCCCTATCTGAAAGTTATCTGGAATCCGTCAATGGCTCTCCCCGGGATGCTGATTGCTTATTTCGCTTTTATTGGGTTGTTCAATACGGTTGGGGTGCCACTTTTGCTGTTGATGGATGGAATAATCAATCTGTTTGTTAAGTTTATCTGAAATACATCTAATAGGGAGGACTTATCATGGAAGAGTTACGGGCAAAGAAAGCTTTTATCTGTGATATGGATGGTGTGCTGTACCATGGCAATAGGTTGTTGGATGGGGTAAAAGAGTTTGTACAGTGGCTCGACGCCGAAGAGAAGAAGTATCTCTTTCTGACCAACTCTAGTGAGCGGTCGCCGCAAGAGCTTTCCAATAAATTGAAACGTCTAGGAGTAAATGTCAAGCCGGAGCATTTTTATACCAGTGCACTCTCGACCGCGTATTTTCTGGCTAGTCAAAAAAAGAAAGGGAGTGTCTATGTTATTGGTGAGGCAGGGTTGATCAATGCTCTCTATGAGGCTGGATTTACCATGAATAATATCGATCCGGATTATGTAGTGGTCGGGGAGAGCCTAGGGTATAATTTTGATACCATTACTACGGCGGTTAATCTGGTGAATAAGGGCGCGAAATTGATAGGTTGCAACCCGGATCTGAACGGCCCGACAGAGAATGGTTTCGCCCCGGCAACAGGTTCGTTGATTGCACCGATCGAACTGGCAACCGGGAAGAAGGCCTACTTCCTTGGCAAACCTAATCCACTCATGATGCGCCATGCAATCAATGCTCTCAATGTCCAGCGTGAAGATACGGTTATCATCGGTGACCGGATGGACACAGATATTATTGCTGGGGTGGAGAGTATGATTGAGACAGTGCTTGTTCTCTCTGGATGTACGACGCGGGAAGATCTTAAGGATTTTGCCTATGCTCCTACTTATATCCTATCCGGCGTAGGAGATGTACTCAAGTGAAGATACGTATTGCTAAGACTGCCGGATTCTGTATGGGGGTGAGTCGGGCGGTTGAGATCGTACATGAGACAGCTCGCGTGGCTACCAGGCAGGTTTATACTCTTGGTGAGTTGATTCATAACAAACAGGTAGTTGCTGAGCTTGAGGCACTAGGTGTATGCGTGGCGACTGAGCTTCCGGAATCAGGAGTGGTGGTGATCCGGGCACATGGGGTTAGCCGTGAGACTAAAGCGCAGTTGCAGGCTAGAGGTGTTGAAGTGGTTGATGCGACTTGCCCACATGTCTTATCGAGCCAGGGGCTTATTGAGAAATACTCCAGGGCGGGGGGGGCGGTTGTCATACTCGGTGATTCTGAGCATCCCGAGGTGATTGGTCTCTGTGGCTACGCGTGTTCGCAGGTGATAATAGTAGCTTCACTCAGCGATATTCAGGCAGTGAATCTGCCTGCAGAGTTTTTATTTATTGCGCAAACAACCTTCAGTAAAGAGATCTTCAATAAAATTTCCAAGTATCTTTCTGCCGCCTACCCTAAGTGTGAGATTGTTGATTCTATCTGTAATGCGACTGCGATTCGTCAGGATGAGACGTGGGAGTTGGCACGGGAGTCTGATCTTCTGATTGTTGTCGGTGGGAGACATTCGGCAAATACCCGGCGTCTGGCTGAGATCGGCGAAGCTGCTGGGTGCAGGGTGCGGCATATTGAAACCGCTGCGGAACTCGAGGAAGAGAGCTTTGCCGATATTTGCATCGGTATAACCGCTGGAGCCAGTACGCCGCAGAGCGCAATTGAAGAGATTCAGGATTTTATCATATCCCGAGTTACATCGTGATTTCCCGTATGCTGCGGTATTCTTACATGGATTTTTAAGTAATTTGGACTCTAATTGCTTTTTGGTTCGCCTTCGTATAGATTAAGGTACTTCTTGCCATTCCAGGCTTTCACCGAATCCTTGGTAATAAGAATAATACCGTATTCCTGGCGTCCGGGGTGGTTGGCGATGGTTTTGTCGCGTAGCTGTAAACGGATTGGAGTTGGGGTGAGACAGATGAGGGGGGAATTTCCGGTAATTCGGAGTATCCTATACTCTGCGTCATACCCCGGTTTTTTAAGGGAGGTAAACTCCGTATATTGTTTCTGACTCTGCCAGTTGGTGAGCAGGATATCCAGACTGTGGTTGCAAATGTTATACCATTTATTGCTGCCGGATTTACTCATGGTGATATTAATCTGCACCTCTGGAACCGGGGTGAGGTTGATGTCGGTAGCTCCTCGTTTGGCGCTTAGCCAAATGGTCTCTTGTATAGCGAGTTTTTGCTGGAGCTTTGAAGGTACAGCGGTGTCGGCGCGGCTAAGTATCAGGTAGTCGATGCGGTGTATATGTTCGGAGAATAAATAGTCAATCAGTGCTGCGGGGTAGGCCTTGGCGGGGAGTAGGAGTATGTTGTATGGGTGCAGGACGGTCTCGCCGGTGGCACTAGGCTTAGAGCTTTGTCCGCGTATAATTACAGCTTCACCGTAACGGTTGCGCAGGAGCGCGATACTAGGTTGTTCTGGCTTTGACTCACTGCGCCCAGAATAGATAATGTAACTGAGGGTCAGTAGTAGCAGGAAGTATGATACATGGCGAAGGTGTACGGCCGGTTTTGAGCGGTTAGGAAGTAGAAGAAATATCAGGAGAAAGAGTAGGTAGTAGATAATTATTGGTAAGACCTTTGGTGGAAAAAGATCAAGCGAGGTTATCGGTAAAGCTGTTAGAGTATTATTGATTTGCAGTATGGACTCTGCGGGCAGGGAACAGAAAGTTTCGTATAAGGGCGTAATAGCTGTTGGTAGCAGTGGACAAAACTGTAGGAGCAGTCCGCCGCTGATTGCTAGTGGCATTAGCGGAATGATCAGCAAATTGCTCAAGAGGGAGATTAGCGATACCTCGCTAAAGCATAAGGCACTGAGGGGGAAGACTCCGAGCCAAGCGCTGAGGGTGACTATTAGAAGTGAGGCGAGGCTATATGGTAGGGCGCGGAGGGCGTATTGCCAACTCTTGGTGTGAGGACTATGAGCCGGGAGTAGTGCTTGTATGTAAGGAAGATAGGCTTGACTGAGGATTGAGATAAATAGTACCGAGATGAAGCTTAGCTGAAAACCCAGATCAAAGAGTTGCAAGGGGTTGAGCAGGAGAATAAGCAGTGCCGCTGCTCCGAGAGAATTCAGGAAATTACTCTTTCTGAAGATTAGAATTCCTCCAAGGTAGATGAAGGCGATGATGCTGGCGCGGAGTACCGCACTCCTGCCCCCGGAGAGGAAGAGGAATATTATACAGACTAGTATGGTGATCAATGCTCGACGTCGCGGACTGAGCCGGAGGCGCAGACAGATGAAGTTGGCTATGAGGATTATCAGACCGACGTGTAGTCCGGATATTGCTAGTATGTGACCGATACCGGTACTGCGAAATGAGTTTAGCAGCGACTTGGTGAGGTTTTCCCGGAAACCGAATATGGTTGCGGCGAGAAAAGCGGATGTGGAAGCGGTACTGTATTTGAGGGTGGTTTCAATGGCGTGGGCGCGAAATAGTTCGAGGCTTCGCCGGAGGCTTGGGGTGTCTGGGTGAGTGATAGAGTAGTCTCCGAGAATTTTGAGTGTAGTACTGAGCCCCTTGCTCTGTAAAAAATCGGCGTAGGAGAAATCACCGGAAAAGCGCGAGCCTTTAGGCGGTATTTCTAGAATATGGTTAGCGCTTACGGTATCTGCGTAGAGTAGCCGGCAGTCGCCTTTACCCCGGAGAATCACTCTGGTGTCAGGCTCAGGGCGGGTGCCGTTGAGGCGGATAATCTGCGCTTGGGTCTGCCAGAATCCCTGTTCATTACCGGCAAGAAATTCGTCAGGGGCGGCAAGAATTTTAAACTCAGCGGAGTAGATCTTTTGGGTAAGGAGCTTGGGTGGATGGTTGAGTCGTTCGCTTACTTCCTGCTGTCGTAGGCCTCCAAGCATACTCAGTAACAGCCCTAGCAGGATAAGAATAATGCCAATTCGGTTTTTGCGGGGTGTGACGGAAAGCGCGATGTCGGAGGGGGACGTAGAACTTGGTTGATTTGTTCTGAAGTAGTGGTTCCAGAGAATAACTATGCTTGTGCTGAGTAGAATGAATAGAATAAGTATGTAAAGTGGTAGATAGTGATTTATAAGTATGCCGCAATTGAAGCAGGCGGAGAACCAGAGGAGAGGGGCACGCTTGAGCATTTTAGTGCAGCCCGTAGCGGTTCACGACACTTATGCCGCTAAGCAGGGAGCCGGTGATTCCGAGAAAACCCTGGTCGGTGCCGATGAGGTAGACTCCGTCAATGCTGAGCTTGGCATCACGTATCTTGGTTGCGGAACCATATATCGCTCCTCCGCGGTGTTTGGCGTAACGGGTTATGGTTAGTGGGGTGAACATATCTGAGAAGGTAATGTGGTTGCGGATATCCGGAATAAACTCTTGAAGCAGGTCGATTAGCTGCTTACTTGCGTCTTCCTTGGCTTGCCTGTATTCGCTCTTGCTCAGCTTGCTCCATTTATTGTAGCTTGACTTTACCGATATTCTGACTGCGCCTGGGTGCTGTGGAGTGGTGTAATTGAAATTTGTGGGAAAACAGATTACTCCGGAGGTGAGGTCGATCAGGTCTTCCGCTTGGCGGTAGCTAAAACGCTTATTCTTTGAAAAGAAGATTATTGATTGTTCTTGATTGAGATCCAAGGGTGTCGTATCGAGGTAGAGAATCAATTCGCTGAAGGCAATCTTGCCCATATCGGCGCTTCGATCTATCCCGCAGAGCGCGTAGGTCTCGACTAGACGGGCGCTTGAGTAGATCTGAGTGGTTGATAAATTCTCGCCATCATCAAGTTTTAGCTCCAGTTCAGTGGGGGAGAGTTGGGTGATTCTTTGGGCGGTAGTGTTGAACCGGATTTCTCCACCGTTTGCTATATACTTATCAAGCAGGAGATTGATAAAATGCTCCATGCCTTTTTCGGGTCTGCTGAAACCGCTCTCGAAGATAGAGTCCCACATTATGGCGAAATCGACCCATCCCATATCATGCTCTCTGGCATTGCCGTAGAACATAATAGGGCAGACCAGCATGTCTATAAGCTGGGGATCTTTAATATATTTTTTAACTATAGCCAGTGCATTCTCAGAGTTATCGGACATGGCGGTAGCATCAAAATTAATTATTTCGGTGCGTAACTGGTCAAAGCCTGTCAGTGAATCAGGGAATTTTTCTGCAATCTCCTGGCGTAGCCGGGTAATGCCATTGGTGAAGGTCAACTCTTGGTCGGGGAAGATGATCTCTGAATACCTTTGCTCCGCCAGGTGCAGCTCACTGTGTTTGATCCGGAGCTGACGGAGTAATTTTGTAAGCGGGGCATCTCTGGTGCCGGCGGGGCAGTAGTTGGTCATCGCATGTAGTCCAACATCTATGGAGTATCCTGAACGGTTATAGTAGGAGTTGAGACCGCCGGCTCGGGAATGAGCCTCGATAATCAGTACCTTCTTACCGAAATGACTCAAGCGTATTCCCGCTGCCAGACCCGATAGACCTGCGCCAATAATTATGGAATCATATCTTATCATTATATTAATTTGCCTGTATAATTGCGTGTTTGTGATTATTGGTGAATATACTTGTCAATATTTCGTGGGTAATGCTAGAATCAATTATATTGAAACAACATGTAGAATAAATGCTGTAGCTGCAAAAAAAATAATTGTGCTAGAAGATCTCTTTTTGTCGACTTAGCAGTTCGTTGACGGTGAGGCTGCTGCCTAGGGATCTGAGTAAATTTTCAAGTTTATTCAGATTGAGACGAGTCGGTTCCAACGGGGATGTCTTGAGGATATTCATAATAGTCGGGTGTTTACGGCCGCCAAATTCAAGTCCGATATCGATAAGGCTGGAGTCTGTTAGATGGCGGCAGAGATGTATGGCGACCCTTCGCGCACGGGTGATATCACCTGTGCGTTTTTTGCCTTTGATCTCAATAATAGGAATATTGAATTCTACCGATACCGCCGAGATAATCTCAGAAATATTGAAGAGCGTACGCTTTTGAGAAATATTGAGCGAATGTAAGATATCAGGATTATTGGCAGAGGTTCCGGTGAATTTGTTTACCGCCCGGATAGTCTTTATAATGCCTTCAATTTCACGAATGTCTCCATTGAGCCGGGAGGCGATATCACGCGCCTGCTCGGGGTTTAGCCCGGGTTCAAGCTTGCTGAGAAGTTTTTGCCGGGATTCAGGGGTCAGCGGATCCAGTCTTACCTGTAAGCCTGATGAGATGCGGCTGGCAAGCATGGAGTTGATCCCGGGAACATCGTGGATAGCCGAACTTGAAGCAAAGATTACCTGTTTGCCCGCGGTACAAAGGTTATCGAGTGTATCTGCAAGTTCGTTTTGTGAAGCAACTTTTTTGCCGGTTCCCATATACTGAAAATCATCTATTACCAGCAGATCCGATTCGTTGAAGCGTTGACGAAATTGCGCAATAGTGTTGTTGATCATGGAGGTAGAGAATTGCTGTACAAACATCTGCGCGCTTAGGCAGATAATCTTTTTCTTCGGATAGGTCTGAGAAAAAGAGTTGCATAGCCCGTGCAGTAAATGCGTCTTGCCGAGACCGTGAGCGGAAAAAATGGTTAGGGGAGTATATTCTCCGGGATTTTTGAGTATTTGCTTCAAAGCAGAGAGAGCAAAGCTGTTCTGCGGAATCTCAACAAAACTGTCAAGGGAGTGCTGGCTCTGGCTGAATAAAGGTAGCTTTTCAGACTTAGGTTTCGTGGTTAGAGCGAGAGTGTCATTATAATCTGTATCAGTGTTTTGTCCGATAAGTTGTTGTAAGCTCTGTCGGTGCTCGCGAAATTTTTCAACCGAGATTTTGATGATTATATTTGGATCAATATTGAGGGTGGAGCGAATAGCTTCGGATATAGTAGTAAGATAGTTCTTTTCTATCCACTGTTTTACAAATTTATTGGCAGCACCGAGAATGAACTCATTGGCTGAGATCTTCTCGACAGCAAGATTGCTGATCCAGGTATTATAACTGGCTTCTGGGAGTGCAGCTCGGAGCGCCTCCTGAATTTCTTCCCATTGTGCCAGAATAGTTGTTTCGCTCATAATCCCTGTTCTCATTGCTGTTGCTTAGGTTGTTATACGGTAAAAATTGCTTTTTTGTAGCATTTGACAATATGTACAAATAAGTAATAAGCTTGCTTATCTGCAAAATAATGGGTTGTTAAAGCTATTAATGGTTTAAAAAGGTAATGCGACTGAACCTCAATTGCGGTACTCTTTCCCCTAATTCCCCGTTATTTTTAACCGGCAAACAGTATAGCAATAGTGATGTGACTGGTTGCTGGTTATAATTTAATTCTACGAAATGTACGGGAAGGATGCAACTGATTGTTTTGTGGAAAAGATGTTGATAACTTTGGGGCGGGCTAGAGAGATTATGGCAAACCATTGAAAAGCCGATAGCTGGAAGAAATGGAGGGTGAATTAAAAAGGTTGCAGGAGTGTGATTTTTCCGGTTAAAGTTGTGTGATATCAACGGTTTGAGTTGAGATGTATTTTTTCGATATATAATATGGGGCGGGATTTGTCAGGGTTACTCCCGACTAGGTAAGAGGATAGGTATTTGATCGGAGTTGCTTGAAACAAAAAGTGGAAGAATTGTTTATAAAATTAGTAATGGTTGTTGAAAAAAAATGACGATTAGTTATAATGTGTAATGTTTTGTAATTTGCTTTATATTCTGGTTGTTAATAGACTTATTGGGGAATTGGTTTTGAAGCAATCTTATATAATTAATCTCAGAATGATAAGGATATTATATGTTCAGTTTGAAGTATAAAAGTCTTATATTGTTTGCCTGCTTGTCTTTGGCTGTTGGGGGGCAATCTATTGCAGATGATGAAATCGGGGCGACAGATGTAACCGTTGACGACGGTGGGGTTGTAATAAACCTTGAAGATGAACAGTCTATTAAGAAATTGCCGACTGTCTACTATGAGGATAGCAGTACTGAGATCGTGGATAATACCATTTATTATGATGCCGATCGTGGAGTGGATGTGCTGGTTGACGGTACCGTCTATACCTATAATCAGGGTGTACAGCAGGACGGGATTCTGAATCTATCCATTGAGCAGGCTCAGATGATGGCGATCAACTATTCTCCAACCTTCAAGAAGGCTCTGACTCAGCAGATGGGAGCCAAGGGTAAGCGGATAGCGGCGATCGGTCAGGCTCTGCCTTCTCTCGGGCTGGATGCGAGTAGTACCTGGAGTCAGAGTAGAGCCTTTGAGTATGATAGTTATAATAATCGGCCGGCGCGCGATACCTTATCGGAGCGGAATACTTCGTTATATGGCCTGACCCTTAGCCAGCCGCTCTTTCAGGGTGGGGCGATATTCTCGGCAATCCGTGAGTCAAAGATGTACGAAGATTGGGTCAGTGAGGATATCAAGACTGTGCGCCAAGCAGTTATTCGTACTATTCGCACCCAGTATTATTATACGCTGTATCATGGAAAACTTGTTGAAATTACCAAAGAACAGGCTGATATCGCTAAGGAGTACTGGGAAAAGACTCAAAGGCGTTATGAGGCGGATGATGTAGCAGAGATTGAAGTGCTCAAGTATGAAGTTCAATATAAGATTGCTGAGGCTAATTATATCAAGGCAAAGAGTAATTATGATGTATACCGGGTGAATGTACTCAGGCTTATCGGTTATCCGTTGGATACAGAGCTAAACCTGGTTACACCCCTTGATTTTAGGGAGATCGATCCAGGAACCTCTGATGAGCTTACTGTACAGGCGCTTGCTGCCAGATCTGAACTGAAGTCAGACTTGCTACAGGAGCAAATGCAGAAAGAGCAGATTGTTCAGGCGCGTTCAGGTTTATTTCCATCGGTGTCGGCAGTTGCTAAATGGGGGCAGACCAATAGGTGGTCAAGCTCTTCTAGCAATGGAATTGATAAGCGTGGTACAGACTGGTCGTGGAGTGCTGGTTTTCAGCTGAGCTGGAATGCGCTGGCCGGTGGCGGGCAGCTTATTCGCGGGCAGATTATTCAGGCTAAAGCTATTCTCGATAGTTATGAGTTTGCTACTGAAGATACTGAAGATATGATCAAGGAAGAGGTCAAGAGTTCGGTTCTCAAACTCTTTTCTTCTATCGATTGGGTAAAGTCACAGCAAGAGAATGTGGCGCAGGCGGAGAGGGTGCTGGAGCAAGAGACGATAAGGTGGGAAGAGGGGGCTGGAGATTACTTGGATATCCTCAACGCCCGTGAGACTCTGGCCAGTTCTCAGCAATTGTATTGGGAAGGTGTTTCTACCTATAATGTATCTGTGGTCGATCTTGAATACTCTATAGGTAAGTATCAGAATGAAACCGGTACTGTGGTTCAGGGATATCGAGTGGTCAAGAAGAGGCCGAATAAGATCAGGAGCAAGGCTAAGAAGAAAGACATGTTCTCGCATAAAACGGCAGAGAAATCACTCGATGCTTTGGCTGTGCCAGGAGGACTTGAACCACGTCAAAGTACTGCTGGTAGCAGTAAAACTGGGGCACGAGCCAAGTACAATACTGGATTTAATATGAATGTGGCGCCAGCCAGAATCGACTCGGCGTTGCAGAAGAATGGCACTGTTTCGGAGGTGAGTCCGAGTGCGAAGCAGGCTAAACAGAAGAGTATTGTTGATCCAAAACTTTTCTTTTAAATTTATGCTATGCTGTTGTGGCTGATTTTACAGGCTGGGTTGCTCAACCCAGCCTGGTTGTATTGGTTGTAGGCTTTAGCCAGTTGAGTACTCCGCAGGAGTGCGAAACAATAAACCACCCGCTATGCGGGTGGATAATAAAACGTTATACAAAGATACACCTTTCCAAAATATAATAGAGTTGTTCAAGCTGCTATTATTTAGAAAGGAAAGGTGTAATGGCTAATAAGTCGAATAGTTTATCACATACAAAGTGGTTGTGCAAATATCATATAGTATTCAGTCCTAAGTATAGGCGAAAGATAATATATGGTCAATATCGCGAGAGTATAAAAGAGATAATTCAGCGGTTATGCAGTTATAAGGGAGTTGATATTATAGAGGGGCATATGATGAGCGATCACGTGCACCTGTTGTTAAGTATTCCGCCAAAGTTCAGTGTGGCTCAATTTATGGGGTATCTTAAAGGCAAGAGTGCGCTTATGATATTTGATAAGCATGCAAATTTGAAGTATAAATTTGGTAACAGGCATTTTTGGGCAGAAGGTTATTATGTAAGTACGGTGGGTTTTAATGAAGCTACGGTGAAGAAGTATATCCGTGAGCAGGAGAGTCGAGATATAGCTTTAGATAAATTGAGTGTGAAAGAGTTTGAAGACCCTTTTAAGGGTGGCAAGTAATAATAATCCCCCTTTTAGGGGTAGCAACGCGTTAAAAGCATTAGTAGCTTGAACGAAATGAAAGCAGAGCGTCTTGAGACGTTGCAGGTAATAAGGGCTTATAGCCCCGAGCGAACCACCCGTTTGACGGGTGGTTCCGATTTTACCATCAAATGTTATATGTCAACTCTGACCGGATAAAGTTCGTTTTTGACTGGAGCCGAAAGACGTGTATGACCGATAAAGTAGTGTTGAATGTTTTTTGGCTTGATTGGTTGCCTGCGGAAAGATTACCGGTATGTATGGGAATAAGTGCATGGCATTTTAGGTGGAGAAGATTATGTCGGTTAATTGTGAAGATATCCATATGGCGATTCATGAGTTTCTGGAGTATATCAAGATTGAGCGTAACCTCTCGGCGCACACGGTGCGGAATTATGGGGTAGATCTCGGGCAGTTTTATGAATATCTCTCTTCCCAGGGGGAGCAAGAGCTCTTTCCGTATTTGGTGGAGCATGGTACGATACGGAGTTTTATGGCGGTCTTGAGTGAGCGTGGAATTAGCAAGCAGACAATTGCTCGCAAGACTGCAGCACTGCGAAGCTTTTATAAATATCTGCTCAAGCGGGGGAGGATCGAGAGTAATCCGGCACAGAGCATTCGTACTCCGAAGCTGGAGAAGAAGCTTCCGGTATTTCTGAGTGTTGAGGATATCGAACGCTTATTGGTAGCACCTGAAGCGGAAACCTTTATCGGCGTACGAGATAAGGCGATACTCGAATTGCTCTATAGTGCAGGATTGCGAACCTTTGAGTTGGTAGGCCTCAATCATGAGGATATTGATATCTCCAGGCAGACAATTCGTACTCGCGGCAAAGGTATGAAAGAGAGGATAAATCCTATAGGCAGGTATGCAACCGAAGCTTTGGAGGAATATATCAGGGCAAAGTATCAGCATCCTGATTATATTAAATTTGATCAGAGTGCGGTATTTGTGAATTTTAGGGGGAGTAGATTGACCACTAGAAGTATTCGGCGGATGCTTGGGGGGTATGTGTCTATAGCCGGATTATCATATGAGGTGACACCGCATACGCTCCGCCATTCATTTGCGACACATCTCTTGCAGCGTGGTGCGGATTTGAGGATCGTGCAGGAGCTGCTCGGACATGAAAATCTCTCATCAACTCAGGTCTATACGCATATAACCAGCGATGAGATGAAGGAAATCTACGACCGGGCGCATCCTCGTGAAAGCGATAATTTAGACTTGGAGCAGACTGCGTGAAGTTATGATAATAGCATGATAGTCGGTAATAAGGCTACTGCTGAAGGAGATAGAGAAATTACGGAATTATTCAATGGTAAAAATTAGCTATGACTATGAACTTTTTTAGTTTCTGAAAATCACTGACTTGATTTTATATTTAGCTAAAGCACAGTACAGGTCGCCAAATAGGCGACCTGTACTGCGTTAGTACTTCAGAGAATTTTCATCCAATGTTGGAGGCTGTATGAGTTGTTCAAAGATGTAGGCAGGGATATGCCGTCTTTACCACAAACCTAGTTGGGGTTGGTTTAGCTGTTTGTTAGGGTCTTGCGGCGTATTGGTCACATAAATGTAAAAAAACTAAATATCTCTCTTGCATTGTTGGTCGCTTTAGCTATTATTTAGAAATAAATTAGAGTTTATATCTACTATGTTTGTAAATACTGCTGAGTGAAGCAGTTGATATACGGCGAGGGTGGATGTGGAAACAATATGCTATGGTACTTCTTAGTGCCTGAGTTATAACTTTGTCATATCTGTCAACACTCCGGAATATTCCCTGTCAGTATAATCTTGCGTTACTCGGTACGCTAGAAGTTTTGTATTCTAGCATTATTTTAATTTTAATTTTGTTGAATTCGCATTTTATATTGAGTATATTCGGAATTAGGAGAAAAAGATGTCATTGACAGTTGAAGAAAAAGCAGAAATAATGCAGAAGTTTGGGGTAAATGAAGGAGATACAGGCAGTCCTGAGGTTCAGATTGCTATTCTGACCAAGCGAATTGCTGATCTTACAGAACACCTTCGTGGGCACCACAAAGATAATCATTCGCGCCGCGGTCTTATTGGTATGGTTAATTCACGTAATAAATTGCTGAAATATTTGCGTAGTAAGAGCCATGAGCGTTATACAAATATTGTAACCGCTCTGCAACTACGTGCTAAGTTGGACTAAATTTAAATGAGGGTCGCCTGGTGGCGACCCTATTAATTGTATATTCTTATTTTTGACTGCTGTGGGCTGGGATTGCTCGAATTCAGTCTTCAATCTATAGTTATTACCCGCGTAGTAGGTATGGATTGAACACTGATAATCTCAAGTAATCCCGTTTCAGACAGTTATAATCTATTTTTTTGAAATGGAGAATTTATGGAAAGTATTAGATTTAATGAGACTATTGTTGAACGTGAGATTGCTGGTAGAACACTCAAGATTAGTACCGGGTTGGTTGCGAAACAAGCGGCAGGTGCGTGTTTAGTTCAGTATGGCGATACCGTTGTCCTCTCGGCTATGGCCTTGGGTGAGGAGCGCGAAGGGACAGATTTCTTTCCGTTGATGGTCGATTACCGTGAGAAGACCTATGCTGCTGGTAAGTTTCCCGGTGGTTTCTTTAAGCGTGAAAAAGCACCGTCAACCCATGAAACGCTTACTATGCGCCTTACAGACCGTCCTATCCGTCCGTTGTTTCCCAAAGGGTTTACCCGCGATGTAATTATCCAGTCTATCGTCCTTTCCAGCGACATGGAGAACCCGGGTGATATTTTGAGTATGATTGGTGCTGCCTGTGCCTGTAGCCTCTCTGGAGTGCCGTTCGCTGGTCCTGTAGGTGCGGTACGCGTCGGTTTGGTCGAGGGGGAGTTTATAATCAATCCTACCGAGACGCAGTCTAGAAATTCTGATCTCAATTTGACCATCGCTGGTACTGCGGACTCTATTACTATGGTTGAAGCCGGAGCGAATAATATCTCAGAAGAGGCTATGCTGGAGGCGTTGTATCAGGGGCATGAGGTAATCAAACAGATCTGTGAGCTAGTCTCAGAGCTGGTGGCAAAGGCAGGTAAGGAAAAGATGGAGTTTGTCGAGCCGGAGAAGCCTGCATGCCTTGATGCGGTACGTGAGGCTGGTCTGGAGCGAATTGCTGCAGCAATGAAGACCCCATATAAGGATGGGCGTGCGGCCGCCTTCAGTGAGGTGAAGACGGCGCTGGTAGAAGAGTTTGCGGTCGCTGAAGATGCTGAAGAGGGTGGCCCTAGTGCGGAAGAGGTCAAGGAAGCGGTAGCAATTGTCAAGACCGAGGCGGTACGCAGTTATATCAAAAATAATGATCGAATTGATGGTCGTGATCTGTTTACCGTGCGTCCGATCGACTGCCGTATCGGTGTGCTCCCAAGAACACATGGTTCTGCGCTCTTTACCCGTGGTGAGACTCAGGCTTTGATCACTATGACTCTGGGTTCGGCACTGGATGCGCAGAAGGTTGACGGTCTGCATGAACCTTATGATGAGATGTGGTATGTACATTATCAGGCACCGGGATTCTCTGTGGGTGAGGCGCGTCCGCCGCGCGGTCCGGGGCGTCGTGATATCGGACACGGTATGCTGGCGCAGCGGGCTCTACAGGCGGTTATGCCGCATGATGAAGGGTTTGCCTATACCTGCCGGGCGGTGAGTGAGGTGTTGGAGATGAACGGTTCTTCATCAATGGCAACAGTATGCGGCAGTACTCTGGCACTGATGGATGCTGGTGTGCCGATTAAAGCGCCTGTGGCTGGTATAGCTATGGGGCTGATTCAGGATGAGGGTGAGGAGCCGGTAATCATAACCGATATTCTTGGAGACGAGGATCATTACGGTGATATGGATTTTAAAGTATGTGGAACTAAAGAGGGTATTACTGCGCTGCAGATGGATATCAAGATAACCGGTATCTCGCAGGAGACTATGAAGAAAGCACTCAAGCAGGCACGCGACGGCTTGGATCATATTCTTGGCTGTATAACTGATTGTATTGCCGAACCGCGTTCTGAGATCAATGAACATGCTCCACGTCTGGAGAAGATTAATGTCTCCAGTGAATTTATGGGCAAGATTATTGGTAAGGGTGGTGAGACTATTAAGGCGATGCAGGAAGAGACCGGATGTGAGATCAACATCGAAGAGAATGGTTCTATTGCTGAAGTTACTATCTGCGCGCCTGACGGTGATGCACTGAAAGCTGCGGTCGAGAAGGTTCAGCGTCTCTGCCAGGTAGCCGAGGTTGGCAAAGTCTATACCGGGCCGGTAACCGGCGTAAGGGAATTCGGTTGTTTTGTAGAGATCTTGCCGGGTATTGAAGGCATGTGTCATGTCTCGGAACTCAGCGATCAGTTTATTAAAGAGATCGACGGTATTGTCAATAATGGTGATGAACTCAAGGTCAAGGTACTGGAGATTGACAATCAGGGTAAAATTCGTCTTAGCCGCAAGGCGGTTATTCTTGAAGAGCGGGGCGAGGAGTATACCCCTCCAGTGCGTAATAGCCGTGGACCCAAAAGAGACAGCAAAAGAAGATAATAGTAGGATTTATAGATTATATGGAGATTACTGCAGCCTGGATATACGCTGCAGTAATCTTCTTTTTTATGATGATATTGAATGTTCGGCAATTAATCTTATAATATTTTTGTGATGTAAAGCTTGAAGTTTTGAAAACCGAGGAGAGGATAATGCTGGAAAAGGATAAAATCCCGTTTGGGCTGGAGACAGTTGAAAAGATTATCGCAGAGAATGGAGAAAAACCATTTTATATTTATGCAGAAGAGATGATCAGGGGTAATATTCGTCGGTTGCAAAGTGCTTTTTCCTGGTGCAAGGGGTATAAGAATTACTACGCGGTAAAGGCGTGTCCGAATACCCGTATTCTCGATATAATGCGCGAAGAGCACTCAGGTGCCGATTGCAGTTCACTCCCAGAATTGCTCTTATCTGCTGCGGTAGGTATAACCGGTGACGATATTATGTTCACCTCCAACGAGACCCCGGCGGCGGAGTTTGTTAAAGCCCATGAGTTGGGGGCGATAATTAATTTTGATGATTTGACCCATATTAAGTATTACCAGAAGCATGTCGGGGTCTTGCCGGAGATAGCCTGCTGTCGTTTCAATCCCGGTGCAGCGAAAGAAGGTAATGCGATAATCGGTAGTCCGCTTGAAGCCAAGTATGGTCTTACCTTTGAACAGCTGATAGCAGCATATACGTTGTTAAAGGCTGAGGGCGTAAAGAGGTTCGGACTCCATACTATGGTTGCGTCCAACGAACTCAATGACAGTTATTTTGTCGAGACGGCGCGTATTCTCTTTGAAACTGTGGTCGCGATAAGCACGCAGGTCGGTATTGAATTTGAATTTGTCAATATCGGTGGGGGTATAGGTATTCCGTATAAGCCTGAGCAGCGGGCGGTTGATCTCTGCATTGTCGGGCAAGGGATTGAGGAAGAATATGAAGCGATTATCAGGTCGCAGGGGAGTGAGTTAGCGGTATTCTCCGAGATGGGTAGAATGATAACCGGGGATGCAGGGTATCTGGTAACCCGGGTACTCCATGAGAAGAATATCTATAAGAATTATAAGGGTGTTGACGCGAGTATGGCGGATCTGATGCGTCCGGGTATGTATGGCGCGTATCACCATATTGTAGTACTCGGCAAGGAAGGGCTGGAGAAGACCCATACCTATGATATTGTAGGAAGTCTGTGTGAGAATTGTGATAAGTTTGCGGTAGACCGGCAGCTCCCTGAGATTGCTATCGGTGATTATCTGGCAATCTGTGATGCTGGCGCACATGGCCATGCTATGGGCTTCAACTATAATGCTAAGCTCCGGCCGGCAGAGTATCTACTGCATGAGGATGGCAGCTTTACCCGTATTCGCCGTGCGCAGACTATTGAGGATTATTTTGCCACACTTGAAGATCCGCGGTTGCAGTAGTTCTGTTGGAAAGTTCATGTTTATTGGTGAATAATCAGTGATAGAAATGGAGGGTACGGATGTTAGATCCGTACCCTCCGGGTTTACAGAGTGTGGGGAATTACTCTGCAATATCTTGATCTTGGACTTCTGTATCGCGGTTGGGGCGTGGGCAGTCTGGGCATTGGCTGAAGCCATTGTCTTCCGGTCTATCTTGATAACCGCCGCGGAAACCTGGGCGTCGACCCATAAATTCTGGCCTTTCAGGTCTCGGTGGTGTCTGGCAGATGGAGCCGTTCCCCATAAACTGGGGGGTTGGTACCCATTGGTTCATGTTACCGTACATATATCCAGGCATTGGATTGGGTTGCTGTTGTATAAAGACAGGGATAAGTATGCCTGGTTGTGAGTACATTCCCTGCATCATGCCTTGCGGCATCATACCCATGCCTGGTCTGTTATGCATGCCATCATTATTCATCTCAGGTCTTGATCCATGGGGTGAACCTTGCATGTGTCGTGGGGTGCCAGCTTGTTCCCTGTGCATATTATCTCTGCCGCCGCGGTTCATCCCGCCATTGTGATGACGGCCTTTACCGCCAGAAAATACGTAGTGAGCAAGATACTCGTTGTATTCGGTGAGTGCTACATTACGTTTATGTGCAGGTAGATCCAGAAGGCTCTGGGCAAAGGTAATCGCCCCATCCTGTATACTCTGGTAACGTTCGGTATTATAGTTCTTGATCTTCGCAATAACCTGCTCCTTGGCTGCGGCCGGGAGGGTCAGACTATCTATTGAATTGGCCAGACTATCGAGGAGTTCACAGTTGCGCTTGGGCATCTCTTTGAAAGCTTTGATGTAGAAATCTTTCAGGCTCTGTGCGGCTTCGGCTTTATCCTGATTGTCGAGTGTGTCGAGGAGTTTTGCTTCATCCTCTTTGAACTCCCTGATAAAGCCTCCTTTGTCTGGATAAGCGCCGTGTTGGTGCTTGCCGGGTCTGTCTTTATCTCCTCTACAAGGTTTTCCGTTTTGGTGTAGAGTTTGGGTTGTCTGTTCTGTGGCGGTGTTTGCTGTCGCTTCAGCGGCAAAGGCGGTGCTGGAAATGATAACTGTGCATAGCATGAGAGCCATGGAAAAGTGTTTTAAGTTCATATTTATACTCCTTGTTGTTGAAAAATAAACGTAGAAAAAGTTGCTTACTCTTCTGAATCGTTATTATAGCTGTCGGAGTTGTCTCTGTCTGGATGGCGCGTCTGACGCTGTTGGCGCTGTTGGCGAGGTGGCTCGTCGTTCTCCGGAGGTTTGCGCCATTTGAAATTATCCCGGTTATTATTATTATTGCGTTGGTGTTCATCGTCACGGGGCGGTTTTCTGATGTGCTGATTTTGGTTATGGTTCTGAACCGATCTCTTGGTATTAGTTGTGGTTCGATTGATATTATTGCTGTGAGTATTGTGACGCTCTGCACGGTTGCTTAGCTCATTCTCTGTATCTGCAGCAAAGACCGATACGGTTAGAATTATGAAAATTGTTATTCCCAGAAAGACTGCCATCCATTTCATCGCTTACTCCTGTCTCTATTTGAGTGTAAAAAAAAAGAAATTAATTGTTGCCCTGATATGGGCGTCTGCGTCTGGGGCAGTCTTCATCAGAACAAGATTCACATCTTCCTGAACAGTCGATTGTAGCTGTTCTGCTGTCGGTATAATGGTAGATATTTTGCTTGGCGTTGGTTGGGTTATTGCTGGCGGCAAAGACAATCGGACTCATTGCGGCAATTATGATCAGTGAACTAAAGATAATTTTTTTCATTATGTCTCCTTTATCGTTTGAATTAATTTTCTACGTAGAATTTATTATTGCTGTATATTTGTGCTTCTTGAAGCCTTCTGTATGGTTAATGCGGGTTGGATAGAAAAAGTAACAGACAATAATAAAAAAATAATGCGAGAGGTGAGGAAAGGGAGGTTTGCCTAGTTAAAGAGCAGGAGAGAATGGGATCGTCAGGAATGAGGAAAATACTCTGGGTATGGAGCCAAGAGGCGGAGGGGTTCTTGGCGGGTAGGATGGATCAGCTGTAATTCATAGGCGTGCAGGAGTATAGCGTGACCGTCTGCGATACTGGTGGTGGAGTCAGCAGCTGCGTAGCGGAAATCGCCGACTATGGGGTTGCCGATAAAAGCGAGTTGGGCGCGTATCTGATGTTTGAGCCCGGTGAGTAGTTCTATTTCCAGAAGTGAGGTGCTGGCGAAACTCTGTAACACGCGGTACTTTAGTTCTGCTTGTTTGGATCCTTCTTGGCGGTTGGTCAGGATCTTACTGCTGCGGGAGTCTTTTCCTTTGCTGATCAGCAGCCAGTTTTTGAGATGGGCTGAATGGCGTCTTGGGGTTCCGTGCACAATGGTGTGATAGATTTTGCCGGTGATTTTGCGGCGAAACTGTTCGGAAACACGGCTGGCGGCCTTGCTGGTACGGGCGAAACATACTACTCCAGATACCGGGCGGTCGAGGCGGTGCAGGAGTCCGAGGTAAACATCTCCGGGCTTATTATAACGTTCTTTGATGTACTCTTTGGTCCAGTCAAATAGCGAGCGGTCGGAGGTCTTGTCGCCTTGGGTAAGCATGCCGCCGGGTTTATTGACTGCAATCAGGTGATTGTCTTCATAAATAATCTCTGGTTGTTTCACGATTGCCTCCTTGTTAATAGAAAATTATAGTTGTGTATTAGCTTTTGGCAACGGGAATTCTATAAATCTGGCTTGTAATTCCAGTTAATTATACTATCATAGAGTGACAATATTGGTTTTGGGAGAATAATATTAGATGGCGAAGAAAAAAACCACCACAAAGAGAACGAGTTACGGGGCAAGCCGGGGGCATCTTTCGGATTTTGAGGTAAATAAGAAGAAAGCTCGGAAAGTCTCGACCAAGAAGACCGCTAAAAAAAAGGTCGGGAAGAAGGTCTTTACCAAGAAAAACAGGACGGGTAAGGATATTAGTAAGAATCGCCAGGGTGGTTTTGCCGGGGGTAAGAGGCCGTATGACTATGCGGTGTATGAGAAGGAAGAAGCGACAATCGCGTATATGCAGCGGTTATTTGCGGAGCGTGAGTTTGAGGTTGGTGCGCGCGAATTAGAGCAGTACTGGAAGTATTACTTACTGCTGCGTAAGCTGAATGCCGAGTTGGATTTGACCAGGATTATGGGGATTGAGGCGACAGTGCTCAAGCATTTTATCGATTGTGCGATTGTTGCAGATATCCATGAACTCCGTGGGCCGCTCCTCGATATCGGTTCCGGGCCGGGTTTTCCGGGAGCGCCAATTGCTATTCGCAGGCCGGAGTTGCCGGTCATTCTCGCCGAGAGCAGGGGTAAGCGTGTACGTTTTCTGGAGATGCTCAAGGCGGAACTGGGGCTGAATAATGTTACCATATATCCCAAGAGTGTGCGTGAGGATTCCCCGCTGCAGGCGACCACAATTGTTACCCGGGCTGTAGAGATAATTCCGGCTACTCTGAAGCGGGTAGAACCATTTATTGCTCCGGGCGGGGATGTTGTCTTTATGAAAGGGCCATCCTGCGGTCAGGAGGTGACCGATGCGCAGCAGGTATTCAAAGGTATCTATAAGATGACCGCCGATTATCGCTATGATCTGCCAAATACTATTCAGAAGAGGCGCTTGGTCGTCTTTACCAAACGTGAAAACTGAGTAGACTTGAGAGCAGTTGCTTGTATTTACTCGAACTTTGCATACAATAATATGTAAAGTTTGGGTTCGTAAGTGAACCAGTCATCTGATATTTTAGTTTGGGTAGATTATTTTTTGCTTTAATCTTGGTCAATCTGTGTTATCATAGATTTAGGTAAGATTGAAGATAAGGCAGCAGATTTGTTGGCTGTGAATAGTATATTAATAGAGATTATGGTTGTACCAGTAGTTGAAATTGGAGCTGGTTAATTTCGGAGATGTGATGAATTTTTCACCTAATGAGAGTGATTTTTATACTTATCTTCTTGAGTATGCCAGTAAAAGAGGGTATAAACTGAATCCTGATCAGGAGATGCTTGAAAGAATTATAAAAGGAATGATCAAGATTGAAGAAAATAAGGGACAGCGGTATTGCCCGTGTCGCTTGGTTACCGGGGATAAAGCGGCAGACGAGAAGATTATCTGCCCGTGTGTCTATCATGAACAAGAGATAGCTGAGCATGGGCATTGTCACTGCTATCTCTTCTTTGCTGAGTAGTAATATTGGATAAATAAGATTTACCGCTGTCAGAGGAAGATAATTTATGCCGCAATTAGAACTGGATAAACTCAAGGGTAATTTGGTTGCAATGGGTGAGATGTGTGAGTACGCGATCTCTACTGCGATGATGAGCTTGCTGGATAGGGATAAAGAACTGGCATGCTATATGATTGAGTATGATAAAGAGATTGATGAGATGGAACTCAGCATAGATATGCAGTGCCAGACCATGATAAACAGTGGTAAGTTGAATAAGAAAGAATCACGCTTTGTGATGTCGGCGGCCAAGATCAATAATGATCTTGAACGTATCGGTGATCAGTCGACACATATTTGTGAACATATTCTGTTTTTGATAGTCGAGAAGAGTATTCTGGCGCAGGTGGTAGACTTTATTCCTATGGTCGAGCAGGTATGTGAGATGACGCGTGAGAGTATCAACTCACTGCTTGAGAGTGATTCGACCTTGGCCTGGAAGATAATTGATGAGCGGCAGATTGTCAGGTCTGAGATGGGATTGATTTTCAGGCAGCTTGTTGAGATAATGTCGAATGAACCGAGAAATATCGAGCGCAGTTGTCATATTATGTTTATTGCGCAGTCATTGATGCGTATTGCCGATCAGGCGGCCAATATTGCGGAAGAGGTTATCTATGCTACTGAAGGCAAGATTGTGCGCCATCACTTGGATCAGTATCATCCGATTACCTTTGCTAAGACAAAAGGACTGAGTGAAGAGGAGTCGGAAGCGGCGGAACTCAGTTCAATCCAGTCTGCTCCTAATATTGAAGAGATCAAACGTGAGTTGGAGAGTGCCAAGGATAAGACTCTGATTCTTTCCAAGGAAATTATCGAGGCGCAGGCGAGTGGGGCTGTCGATAAAGCGATGAATGCCAGGGAGAAGCTTTTGCGCCATAGAGCCAAGCAAGCAACCGAGAAGAAATAGGGCATAGCGGTAGAGGAGAGTTGGTTATGTTGGGCATAATGAATAAGCGGCAAGGGTTGAATAAAGTGTCACTGGGGATGAGATGTGTTAATAATAAAAGGGATACTATAGCGTTTGCTTCTTGGTTTGAAATAGTGAAAAAATAAAAGTATTTGCGCACACAGAGTGACTGTGTGTGCATTTTTTTTATTCCGAATTCTTCTGGAATATCTTGCGCATAAATGAGCTGAGTGTTTTGAGAATTCCACTGTAACCGTATTTTAAAGCGCCGGCGCGGGGACAGGTCGAAACACACTCCAGACAGTTGATGCACTGCGGATCGCGGACTTGCTCGCGCTGTGAGACTGTTATCTGCATGGGACATACCAAGTCACATTTGCCGCACTCTATGCAGACTTCATGGTTGCGTTTGAGAGTAAAGATGCGGGTGAGGCTTAAGATCCCAAATTTTGCGCCCTCAGGGCAGAGATAGTTACAGAATGGGCGGTCAAAGAAGATGCCGATCAACAGGTAGCCGAGCATGAGCAGAGCAGGCAGGTTTAAGGTGAAAATTTTATCCTGAAGGTCATAGATAGTAAATAAAAAGCTGGTATAGCCATTTATTTCATAAAGTAATGGCGGGGCAAGTCGGAGCAGGATCAGAAATAGGAGTATATATCGGGAAAATTTGAGGAATAACTGGATATGACGGGGCATCCGAAGCCTGCGTTTAAAGAGTCGCCTTCCTATTATTCCGAGCAGTTCTTGGGCGCTGCCGAAGGGGCACACCCAGCCACAAAAGAAGTTTCCTATGATTAGCGCTGAGATAAGGAGGATATAGACGAGCGTATCCAGTCGGTAATATATACCAAAACCCCAGCATATCAGTACCGCTGCCTGCGCAAGATGGCGTATAAATTGGAGATTGAGTTTCATGTTTTTCCTCTCTAGTAATATATCTTTATATAGTATATTGTTGAAAGCAGGAATTAGTAACAGATAATAATGGAACTAAATCAATTATATTGAGAAAATGTATTATTTTCAGTATAAGCCTCTTATTATTTGCTGATAATGACGATATAGGAGCTACTTTAAATAGTATTATTTTGAGCTTTTTCCGATTATTCTTAAACTTGATAATATAGTGCTAGTTTAGATCGATAAATTTTTCTCGTTTATTCTCTAGGCCTTTTTTGGTGATTGTTAATTGTTTGTTAATAACGGGTTATGGTTGTATTCGCTGTTAGTTTTCCCGCATGATTATTGATAAACTTATTGACAAAAATCAAATTATATGCAAAAATATATATTGAGTTATCTGGATTATCAAGAATTTGCTGATTATTTTACGCTGAAAGTTGATTTTAAGTAGTATGAATTGAGCAATTGATATTGTGCTTTTTTTACTTAATAGTCGTGGTAACTATTTATTTTATTTAATTGAGGAGGTATTATGGCGCGTCAAATGATTCCAATGGACGGCAATGAGGCTGTCGCACGTGTCGCTCACGCAACCAATGAAGTGATTGCTATCTACCCAATCACACCATCTTCACCTATGGGTGAATGGAGCGATGCATTTTCTGCTGCAGGTAAGAAGAATATCTGGGGTACTATTCCGCTGATAAGCGAATTGCAGAGCGAAGGCGGTGCTTCAGGCTCGGTTCACGGTGCACTGCAGGCAGGGGCAATGACTACAACATTCACCGCATCGCAGGGTCTTTTGCTGATGATCCCTAACATGCACAAGGTTGCAGGTGAGTTGACCAGTACAGTATTTCATGTTTCAGCCCGCTCCCTGGCCAATCATGCTCTATCAATTTTTGGTGACCATGCTGATGTTATGGATTGCCGGGCTACAGGCTTTGCTATGCTGGCGTCAAACTCAGTACAGGAAGCACATGATATGGCGATGATCGCGCAGATGTCTACCCTGAAGGCGCGTGTTCCTTTCCTGCATTTCTTTGATGGTTTCCGTACTTCACACGAAGTGCAGAAGATTGAAGTAATGGATGGCGAGGATATCAGAGCGCTTATCGACGATGAGGATGTCTTGGCGCACCGCGCTCGTGGTCTGAATCCAGACAGACCATTTATCCGTGGTACTGCTCAGAACCCTGATGTTTACTTCCAGAGCCTTGAGGCTTCAAATCCATTCTACGAAAAGACTCCAGGTATTGTTGAAGATGCAATGAACGCCTTTGCTAAACAGGTTGGTCGCCAGTATAAACTCTTTGACTACTTTGGTGCTGAAGATGCTGAAAATATCATCATCCTCATGGGGTCTGGTGCGGAAACAGCTAAGGAAGCGGTTATTCATTGGTCTGAGAGTGGCGAAAAATGGGGTCTGCTCCAGGTACGTCTGTACCGTCCATGGAGTACCAAACACTTTATTGAGGCTCTTCCAAAGACCGCGCGCCGCTTTGCCGTTCTCGACCGTACTAAAGAGCCGGGTTCACTCGGTGAGCCGCTTTACACCGATGTTCGTACTGCTTTCGGCGAAGCTATGCAGGACGACAGCAGCCTCTTTGGTGGTAACTGGCCTATCGTGGTTGGTGGTCGTTACGGTCTGTCAAGTAAGGAATTTACTCCAGCTATGGTCAAAGGCGTCTTTGACAACCTCAACGCTGCGACTCCGAAGAATCACTTCACCGTCGGTATCAATGATGATGTAACTAATACCAGTATTGATTATGACCACCAGGTAGATATCGAACCAGATTCTGTAACTCGCTGTATGTTCTACGGTCTGGGTTCTGACGGTACTGTCGGTGCGAACAAGAACTCTATCAAGATCATTGCCGATAATACTGATAACTATGCTCAGGGTTACTTTGTATATGACTCCAAGAAGGCCGGCTCGTTGACTGTATCACACCTGCGTTTTGGTAGCAATCCGATCATGAGTACTTATCTTGTACGTCAGGCGAATTTTATCGCTTGTCATCAGTGGCCATTCCTTGAAAAGTATGACATGCTCAAGAATGCAGTCAAGGGAGCTACCTTCCTCTTGAATAGTCCATACTCAAAGGATGAGGTCTGGGAACACCTGCCAAAGGAAGTACAAGAAGACATCATCAACAAGGAACTCAAGTTCTATATTATTGATGCAGGTACTGTGGCTCAGAAGACCGGTATGGGTGTACGTATCAATACCGTGATGCAGACCTGTTTCTTCTATATTTCTGGTGTTCTGGAAAAAGATAAGGCAATCGAGCTGATCAAAGCTGCGGCGAAGAAGGCCTACGGCAAGAAGGGTGATGAAGTTGTGCAGAAGAACTGGGATGCTATTGATGGTTCGGTTGCTGAGCTCTTCGAAGTCGATTACTCTGGTAAGTCTGTAACCGGTACTGTACGTCCTCCAATCCTCGGTTCTACACCTGATGATGCCTTTATCAAGGAAGTAACTTCCGAGATTATGGCACAGCGCGGTGATGACATTCCTGTTAGCAAGTTGCCGGTAGACGGTACCTTCCCATCAGCAACTACTCAGTATGAGAAACGTAATATTGCTCGTGATATTCCGGTTTGGGAAGAGGATCTGTGTATTCAGTGTGGTAAGTGTTCTTTGGTTTGTCCACACGCGGCGATCCGGATGAAGATCTATGATGCTGAGGTCGCGGCTAAAGCGCCTGAAGGCTTCAAGACTGCTGCTGCCAAGACCAAGCAGTATGAAGGTATGAAGGCGACAGTTCAGTGTTTCTCTGAGGATTGTACCGGTTGTGGCCAGTGTGTAAATGTATGTCCTGCCAAGAGCAAGGAAGATCCAGCTAAGAAAGCGATCAACATGGTCTTCAAGACAGAAGAGATGCGTCAGGTTGAGAAGAAGAATGTTGAGTTCTTCCTTGATATTCCTGAGATTAGTCTTGAGAAGATCAACATGGGTACCGTAAAGGGTTCACAGCTACGTAAGCCATTGTTTGAGTTCAGCGGATGTTGTGCAGGTTGTGGTGAAACTCCTTACTATAAGCTTGCTACTCAGCTCTTCGGCGATAGAATGATCGTTGCCAATGCCACAGGTTGTTCGTCAATTTACGGTGGTAACCTCCCTACTACTCCATTCACTGTTGACGCTGAAGGACGTGGTCCAGCCTGGTCTAACAGCCTCTTTGAAGATAATGCAGAGTTCGGTTTCGGTTTCGCCCTTACCAGAGATAAGTTCAAAGAGTATGCCGGTGAGCTGCTCAAGGAATGTCCGCTATTTGGCGACGAGATCAAGGATGCTATCCTAGGCGCTGAACAGGTTACCCAGATGGACATCGAAGCGCAGAGAGCACGTATCGCTGAGGTCAAGGCCAAGCTTGAAGGTAATGCTGACGCTAAGGCCAAGCAGCTGTATACTCTCGCGGATTACCTGGTCAAGAAGAGTGTCTGGATCGTTGGTGGTGATGGCTGGGCGTATGACATCGGTTACGGTGGTCTGGATCACGTTCTGGCAAGCGGTAAGAATGTCAACGTTCTGGTAATGGATACTGGTGTGTACTCAAATACCGGTGGTCAGATGTCCAAGGCTACTCCTACTGGTGCGGTGGCCAAGTTTGCGGCCAATGGTCGTGAGTTGCCAAAGAAAGACTTGGGTATGATCGCTATGACTTACGGCAATATCTATGTCGCTTCTTGTGCGATGGGGGCAAATGACAATCAGGTAGTTAAGGCCTTCCTTGAAGCTGAAAGCTATGACGGACCATCTTTGCTTATCTGTTACAGCCACTGTATCGCTCAGGGTATTCCAATGAACCCACCACATTGTAATGGTTTGGCTCAGCAGAAACTGGCGGTTGATTCTGGTTTCTGGCCATTATACCGTTTTGACCCACGCAATATCGCTGCCGGTAAGAACCCACTTATGCTCGATGGTAAGCCTTCTACTATCAGCTATAAGGACTTCGCGCTTACTGAGAACCGCTTCAGAAGTCTCAATAAGATCAACCCAGATCATTCAAATGCTCTGCTTGATTTTGGTCAGACTCAGGTTACTCTACGCGAGAAGCTTTATCAAAAGCTTGCTGAACTCGATATGAACTAGGTTGTATATTTATTTTGACTGAGTTTATTCAAGTTGTGTAGGATATCTCGGTTGTAGTTAAAACTAACTGTTCAGGCGCACTCTTTGAGTGCGCCTGTTTTTTCATGGCTTCAGTCAGTTGAGTACTCCGCAGGAGTGCGAAATCGGAACCATCCGTTTGACGGGTGATCCCGATTGGTTCAGGTTGTAATTGGCAAGAATTACTTTGTTTCGCTTGTTAAGATCATTAGAAATAAGTATTTGATTTGGCAAAAAAAGTAATTCATTTATAATGATTGTAGAAAGCAAGTAACTGAAGTTATTGTATATACTCGTATATGGTTAATTTATGTTTTCGGGCTTAAGCTGAAAGAGGGTGAATATTATGGATAATAAGCAGAATGTGTTGTTCTTATGTACGGAAAACTCTTGTCGTAGCCAGATGGCTGAAGGTCTGTTGCGGCATTATGCGGTTGCATCAAAGTTTACTGTGCAGAGTGCGGGATTGAATCCGGCGGCGGAGGTCAATCCGCTGGCGCTTGAGGTAATGCATGAGATTGGCATCGATATCTCTGAGCAGCACCCAAAGAATGTGAAGGAGTATCTAGGAAAAGAACTGGTTAATTACCTTATTACGGTATGCGCTAATGCAGAGAAGAACTGCCCGCATTCTTGGCCCGGCTTGAAACAGCAAGATCATGAGTTTTGGGATATTGATGATCCCGCGGCTGTCGATCTTACTGCCGCTGAAAAGCTTGAGAAGTTTAGAAAGACTAGAGATACTCTGAGAGAGAATGTTTTGATGTGGTTGGATGCTCATGGAGAATAGATCTGTATGCTGAGTATTTGATGGTATCGGGTGTTATAACATCTGCCTGCAGGGACAGGTCTCCAGCAGGCAGTTTTTTTTTGTGTCAGCTTGTAATTTGTTTCAGAGTTTAGGCGGTTGACTCGGGTAGCGCGCGTATTTTAACTTCTTCTACTATTTCCGCTTCTGTTGTTTCTTTCAATTTAAACATTGAGAAGAGTTCTTTAAGTTCTTGTGCTTGGTGATTCATATCCTCTGACGCAGTTGCGGTCTCTTCTGCACTTGAAGTGTTTTGATGAGTAATTTGTTCAATCTGATCGAGACCGAGATTAATCTGAGTAAGAGCCTGAGCCTGCTGTGCAGAAGCTTGAGAGATCTGAGAAATTAACTTATTGTTATTATCTGCATTGGTGGTTATTTCGGCCAAAGCTTCTGCAGTATACTCGCAGATGTTTACACCTTCTATAATCTCTTTATTGGAGCGTTCGATCAATTCCGCAGTCTCGGCTGCAGCTGTGGCAGATCGGGCAGCAAGATTTCTTACCTCTTCAGCAACTACGGCAAAGCCTTTGCCATGCTGGCCGGCTCTCGCGGCTTCAACTGCAGCATTGAGAGCAAGGAGATTGGTTTGGAATGCAATATCATCTATAGTCTTTATAACTTTCCGAGTCAACTCTCCATTATTGGATATCTGCTCCATTGATTTGCGCATACTATTCATTCGTTCCTGGCCTGTCTCAGCTGCTTTGGCTACGATATTAGCAAAGATACATGCCTGGGAAGAATTTTCGGCATTGATCGAGGTTTGGCTGGCAATTTCAACCATGGATGATTTTACCTCCTCAAGGGCTGCAGCTTGTTGAGTCGCCCCGTCTGAGAGCGAGTTACTAGCAGTTGAGACCTCTTTGGTTATAGCAGATATCTTGACTATATCATTATTAACAATATTAAGTACATAATTTAAACGCTCTACCATGGTTGAAAATGCTAAACTGAGTCGGTCTTTGTCTGATAATTTATGAACTTCATGGTTGAGATTACCATTGGCAATTTGTTCTGCAAGTTCAGCTTTTTGGCGAAGTTCACTGGTCATGTTATTGAGTGATGCTGCCATATGTCCCAGTTCGTCTTTGTTCTCCCGGAAGTTGATATCAAGGTCACCTGTGGCAATTTTTTCCACTCCTATTATAGCCGCCATGATAGGGGTAATAAGGCTCCGGGCTACAAAATATACAATGAGAATAAGAGTGACTAAAAATACGGCCAGAATAATTATTGCGGTAATAATAGTCTGCTCAATCATATCTTTGAGTTTTGTGACAGAATTCTGGAAATTTATAGTTTCTTGCTGAGTTGAATCTATACTACGGGTTGCGATCTCATTGGCCTTTTCGCCGAGTTCATCCAGAGCATTTCTGGTTTTATTGAATTCTTCTAGAGTAACTTTATCAACTTTTTCAATAGTACTATTGATTTTCAAGATTTCACTACTTGTATTTATCGTATTTCGGCTCGCTTCTTTCCATAGTTCATAATGAGTCTTAAACAGTGCATATTTTTTCAGCATCTCCTTGTTCATGAGTTTGCTGGCTTTGCCCATTCTTTCTCCTACTTGAGCAATATTTGCCTGATTCTCTTGATCAAAGTTGGCAAAAGCATTCTGGTCGGAGGTGGTCATAGCCAGCATCTCAAAGCCTTGAGCTTGATATGCATCGCGATCAGCATTGAGTACTAGATCAATCAGGGTAAATAGCTCTTGGCTTTTGGCTGGATTGGTCGTAACCTCCTGTTCAATCATCTCGGTAATCTCATCCATGTAGGGGCGCATAGTATTGAATTCTTGTTTAGAAGTATTATTTGACTCTAAAAGGTTTGAATGTAGCAAGCTACGTTTTTTCGCAAGGGAAATTGACTCTTTGCTGTTTTCTTGCCAGACTGGGAATGATTCGCTGAATTTACGGAAAATATCATTTGTCTCGTCTTGAAAGTTGGCTGCAGCTTTTGTGGCACGATCTTGTACTTGCTGGATGTTCTCTTCATTACTCAAAGCTTCTTCTTGTATTTTTGCCTGATCATTGGTGTCTACAGTCTGTAAGCGGGCGACATAGGCCTGGTATGCATCTCGGTCAGCATTGAGTACCAAGGATAGGCTCTGGCGCGATTTTTCAATTGTCGGGATAGTGCTGTCCACTTTGTTGAAGACCGAGATAAGCTCTGTTCCGCTAGCTAGCATTGTGTTTAATACCCAGGCAAAAAAGGCGGAAAGGACTATTAATGATAATATTGCAATACCTCCGAGTGTACTGATTTTATGTTTAATTTTCATCGAATTCTCCTTGTGTAAACGCATTGAATGAGTTTATCGCCTAATAATATTTATTTCGTAAAATAACTAATCCCTCTAACTTTTTATTGTTTTTTGTTTGAAATTTTGTGTACAATTACAAAAGGGTTATTTCGCTGAAAAAAAATGGAGAATATTGTTGGGCAGCACGGTTGTGCTATTATTTTCTGTAGATATTTTTTAAAGTATGTATAATAAATCCGGTGATAAATCGGGGTAAGGGTGATCAGGTTTTTTAGCAGGATTTTGGGTAAGATAATGGATTTAAGGTTGAGACGTGAAATCTGGTTTGAGTACTCACATGCTAGAGGTGCGGGAGGACAGCATGTAAATAAGGCTGCAACCAGGGTGTGTGCATGTTTTGCAATTGATAATTCTGCTTTATTTTCACAGCAAACCAAATCTTTGCTACGTTGTAGATTGCATAACAGGATCTCTAAGGATGGCATCTTACGTCTGACAGTTGAGGATAGTAGGAGTCAATCATATAATAAAGAGGTGGCGGTCAAGCGGCTATTTGAATTGATTTTAACAAATCTAAAAATAGCAAAAAAACGTAAGAAGACTGCCGCTACATACTCTTCAAGGTTACGGCGACTGGCGGCTAAGAATAAGCGGTCGCTTTTAAAAGAGTCTCGAAAAAAGATCCAGTTATAATGGCGTTTTCTTCGGTTTAAATGCAATTTTCATATTTGACTAATATTAAAAAATTAATTATCTTAATAAGTATTCTTCAGGCAGAATTTATGTGTTTTTTGCAAGAATTAATATGATATAGCTGGGAAATGGTTGAATTAATCTATTGATTGTAAGCATAAGCTTGAGATTGCGAGGAATGTCTGAGTGTGTAGGTACATTTTAATGTTTATCGGTGTTTTGCTGCTGATAGGTGTAGGATGTGGCAAGTATGAGGGCGTATGTGAGAGTGGACCGGTAATCGCAAATGATAGAGAGTTACAATCTGGAGATATTCTGTTGGGGCGTTGTAATGGTTTTCTACCGGCAGCCTTTGCCCAACTTGGTGATCCGTGCAGTGATTATGGACATGCGGCAGTCTTCTTCCATGACCAGTCTGGTTGTGGCAGGATTTTGCATATGCAGCCGGCAGGTTTGGCGGTATATTCTCTAGAGCAGTTTTGGGGCAAGTATTACCGGATTGGTCTGGTACGACTCAAGAATCCCGAGGTACTTGATCCCGAGGTGTTTGATCAGGAATGTCGGAAACTGATTGCGTATAACGAGGAGCATCAGGTTTATAGTTGTTTCTGGGATGAAACGAGTGATTTTAGAGCTGATTCAGAGTATAAGTATCCGCAATCAATATACTGCCTGACTCTGATAAATATGTTGTACGCCGAATCTGGAGCGCCCAAGCCCTTTGAGAAAAAGTTCGATCTTTCAAAGTATCCACTGATAAAAGCTTTCGGTACCTATCTCGATACAGAGAATTATAATAATCCAGTTGTCGCTTCAGTATTTCATAATACAAATTTTGAGCTGGTTGCAGATTATACTCTATCAGATAATGAGTCGGTAACGATGTGTGTTGATAATTCACTGGTCAAGGTGTTGAATAGTTTCTTGGGAGAGGGGTATAGGGTTAGAGCGTTGCCACTCGTGAAGAAGCCTTACGTCAGGATTGCGTATGGAGCCAAGATATTAATTACCCCATTCTTGCCGGCTGGTATTAAAGCGATGGCGGAGAAGATTGATTCATATGATGAGATGGCGGCTATCTATATGATAAATAAGTTTGTGAAGGATGTGCGTTCTGAGGTGTTGAAAGAACTCGCAGAGAATGATGAATTGGATATTCAGGTGTTGACACTACAGAAAGCAGAAGCCGCGCGCGATAAGTTCTTTGAGCTGAGTTCTGACCGTGAACTTTGAATATAGGTGACCTCTATTTATTGCTTTGAAATTATAATTAAAGGATTATCGCATGGAGATTAAGTATAGCAAGAGGTTATTTGTCTGGAGTCTGATCATCTTAATTGGGGTATATCTGGTATTATATTTTGGCTTTGACCTAAGTATCTCTGAGTATGCAAAGAATACCCTGAAATGGGACAAATCACCTTTTGTGCTCGGTTTCAGTTGGCTGGTCGGCGGGCTGAATATTCAACTCTTGGCGTTCAGTCTATTTGTGGTATATTTCATTCTGCGCAAACATGAATTTGCCCGGGGAGTACTCTATGTCGCTCTGACAATTAGTGTTGCATTACTTCTCACGGATGTACTCAAGTATATCTTTGGGCGAGCGAGACCAGAGGCCTATTTCAAGGATCATATATATGGAATGCAGTGGTTCAAGACTAAGGGGCTCTATAATTCTACCCCGTCGGGGCATTCGACACGGGCTATGGCACTCTGTGCGTCTCTGGCATTTCTCTGTAAAACACGGTGGTTGCAGATAGTGTTGCTTGTCTTTGCGGTAGTTCAGGCACTATGCCGGGTCATTCTGCTGGATCATTATTTGAGTGATGTTATTTTTGGCCTGTGGCTCGGCTTCTTTGTGGCGCTGTTTATTCATTCACTCATGTTTGAGCAGCGGAGCTCTCGGGTATAAATCGCAGTTACTACATGCATATTGTTTTTAAAACAAAGAGTAGCGGCAGGGAAACTGCTTCTACTCTTTGGCATTATCTTTGATAAAAGTGTTGATTATTGGTCTTAATTGATCGATGAATTGAAGAGGTGTATGATATGGCTGTAGCCGTCATTGAGATCGATCCGTCCGAGGCTGCTGGTAGTTGTCTGCTGGGGGATCATGTTGGCTTCGCGTTCGGCATCTTTTCCGACCTGGAGCAGGCTGAAGCCGGTTTCCGGGTCAAGTTCACGCAGACAGGTGACATCAAGGATCTCGTAGAGTATTGCCTCTCCGGTTACCCAGACATCTACTCCATTGCGCAGACAACCGCTGAGTGTGTTGCCATCTCGGCCGAAAAATCCGTGAATATGCAGTACAGGATTGTTGGCGGTATCACGAGCCAGTAGGCCTAGCGCTGCACTTTCATGAGTATTATCTATGGTCTTATTGATAGTCTCTACCGGCCGAGCCGCACTGTCTTTGGGGCCGGTGACAATCTTGCCGGTCTTGATCCCTGCAATAAAGTTAACATAGCCATTATGGATATCATTGTCACGGGCAAAATCTTCTAGACAATCCGGAAGTTTGTCATTCTCTTCAAGGCGGAGAATAAATACTCTGCCAATCTTTCCCTCTGTGGCTTTCATCACGCATGCTCCTTTAGGCTGGATTGATAGTATTAAACATGAATAATAATGATCGCACACAATAAGAATAATGTCAAGAAAAACATTTACTAAGGTTTAAATTATCTTTAGGCTGAAATTGATCGGCGGCGCATGTTCGGTGTATGCTTGTCGCATGAGTCTGGATATCTCGGTTGTCTTGGTTTTAGCCGGATGGTGTCAGGAGATACTGTTGCTGAGTTGAAGCGGACTGTTCGAACTTATGCGGCGGCGGGGCATAATGTCCGTTGTTTCAAGTATGGTATCGGCTGATTTAGCAGCGCGGAGTTTTTTTACCGTGATTTCTTTGACATGCTGACCCTTGAGCCTGAAGGTACTGATAAGGTCTCTGAGTTTATCGACCTGTTCTGCCATCTCTTCGGTAGATTGAGCGGTTTCCTCGGTATTGGCGGTGTTCTGCTCGGTTGCACTGCTGATTTGAGCCAGACCGGCGTTTATTTCGGCTATACCGCGAGCTTGTTCGTTGGACGCTTCGTTGATGTCGACTACAATCTCAAAGGTCTTGGAGACATTCTTCACAATCATTTCAAGAGATTCAGAGGTCTGTTGGGAGATCTCTACTCCGGCTTCAATCTCACTGCTGTTATTCTCAATAAGTCTGGTTGTCTCTCTTGCCGCTTCTGCGCTCCGCCCGGCCAGATTGCGAACTTCCTCTGCTACGACAGCGAAACCTTTGCCGTGCTGACCGGCTCGTGCGGCCTCTACTGCGGCATTGAGTGCAAGCAGGTTGGTCTGGAAGGCAATGTCATCAATTTTTCTGATAACCTCCTTGGTGAGTTCGGCATTAGTGTTTATGCGCTGCATGGCGCTATTCATCTGCTCCATTTTATCTTTGCCTATCTGGGCAACACTGGTTGCCTGACGGGCATACTGATTGGCCTCGGTAGCATTCTCCGAGTTGGAGGTTGTTTGACTCTGCATCTCATTCATTGAGGCGCCGATCTCTTCGAGTGAGGCGGCAGTCTCGGTTGCACTTGACGAGAGGGAGTGCGAGGTGGCGGATATCTGCCGTGAACCGACTGCTATTTCCGTTATGGAAGTGTCAACCTGGGTGAGGACTTCATTGATGTTATCAATACAGATATTGGTGGCCTGCGCAGCGTCAAGAGTGCTATCCAGTATGAGCAGGCCGGCTTGGCAGGCGTCACCAACCTCGTCCTGATATTTGCTGAATCTCTTCAGTCCCTTGGTATTCTTCTCGCTACAGTGTATCGACAGGGTTTTGCTCCAGTCGCCTTTGGCAAGATCATTTTTCAATGTATGGGATAAAGTGCTGATAATAGCTGACAGTTCTTTTAATGAGTTACTAATAAACTGTATCGGGGTGGAGAGTCTGGAAGCGACGAGTAAGGCTACAAGTACCCCGAGAAGAAGGAAAGCTGCGGTGATACCGATGGTTACATACAGCGTGGTACGTGTCTTGTCGTTACTGATGGAGCTTATCTGTGTTGCGGCTGCCATAGCTTCCGGTTCTTGCATTTCACTCATGAGTGCCCAGCGGGTTCCGAGAAAATTCAAGGGGCGGTAATTCGAGATTACTTTTTTCTCGGCATCTTGATAATTGGAGGTGACAACGGTGTTGGCTTCACCGGAGATTGCCTTCTTAATATGTTCATTATCGATATCGTTAGTATCGGCAAAGGTCGCGGCAACCGAGTATTTTTCGGGTTGATTGATTGAATCAGAACGCAGGTTATAGTCGGTTCCAACCAGGTAGCTCTCCCCAGCTTTTCCCAGTCCGGTGTTATCTTGCATGATGGCATTGATTTTAGCCAGAGGAAATTGCATCGCCAGAATACCGATGAATTCACCATTGATAACAATAGGGGTTCCCATAAATGCGGCCGGTAGGTTGTGCGATGGCGAATATGGGGAAAAATCGACAAATTCGGTCTTTCCTGAGATTTTTACCTCTTTATACATCTTGCCTAGACCCTCATCCTTGAGGTAGCCGGTTGCAATATTTTCACCGAGATCAGGTTCTTTGAATTGGCTGTACATAACATGACCGTGATCGCGAGAGATAATGAAGACATCATACCAGTTGAATTTATTCTTATCAATATATGGGGCAAAGTGTGTTGAGAGGTTATTCCAGAGTTTCTTGTAATCATTATTCTCAACCTCGAATTTATTAGCAGTGTCCTGAGTGGAATTTTGGTGGTAAGATTTTAGCTGAATGAAGGCATCCTTGACGGTTTGGGATGCGGCCAAGGTTTCCAAGGTTACCAATTGATAGTTGAGATAATCCAGAAGCTGCTTAGCTTTCAGGTTGCTGACAGAATTCAGTGAACTCTTGGCTTTCGCGGTGAGAGCGGTTCTTGAGTACGAATTTAGTGAAGACGACAATTCTGAGAGCAGGTGGAAAATTATGCCTGATAATAGTATTAAGGGAATTGCCAGTAGTACAATGTGGGATATAACTAGTTTGTGGTTTATCTTCATTGTTCTATTCCTGCTAAAAAAGCCTACTAATAATGAGCGCATATAAATTCACAGATAATATCTCATATGTATTGGTATTATTCAAGTTAGGGTTGGATTATTCTTTTGTTTGGCGTTCATCTGCATTTGTGAGAGATATTGCTAAACCAGATTTTAGTCATAAATGATGGCATTCGGGGGCATGATGCGTAAGGTGAACTTGATATACTGAGCGTGAGGGAAAGACTGCACAATGCCCCAAAAAAAAGAACAACCCTGTTTTCGAGTTGTTCTATATGTTTTAAAAAAAATGGCAGCGGGATACTAGAGGAGTTCGGCGGCAATCTCTGACAGCGGACTGCGTTCACTTCGTTTTAAGGTGATATGACCATGTAGTGGGGAGTTCTTCAAGCGTTCAACAGCATAAGTCAGTCCGTTACTCTCGGCGTCAAGGTATGGGCTGTCTATCTGCTGCGGGTCGCCGGTAAGAACCATCTTGGTGCCTTCGCCGGCACGACTGATAATGGTCTTGATCTCGTGTGGCGTAAGGTTCTGAGCCTCATCTACAATAACATATTGTCTGGGGATTGAGCGACCTCGAATATAGGTAAGGGCTTCGAGCTCGATGTCACCGGCGGAGATAAAATTATCTACCTCACGGTGAGCCGCGAGGGAGTCGAGTTCATTCTCCTTCTTGCTGAGAAGATAAGTGAGATTGTCAAAGATCGGCTGCATCCATTGATTGAGCTTGTCATCCTTGGTTCCCGGGAGATAGCCGATATCCTTACCCATTGGGATGATTGGACGTGATACTGAGATTTTGTCATAGGCGCTGTTTTCAATTACCATCTCCATGCCTGCAGCCAGAGCCAGAAGTGTCTTGCCGCTACCGGCTTTACCTACTAGTGTGACCAGTTGGATACTGGGATCCAGCAGGAGATCTAGAGCCATCTGTTGTTCTTTACTCCGTGAGCGAATGGTATAGCAACGGGTGGGCTTTTCGTTGATTTTTTTGAGGACGCCGTAAGACGTATGTCGGGTCAGGGCGGTCTTCTGGGGGTCGTCAAGAGAGTGGAGGAGGACAAATTCATTGGGATATAGATTATCTGCGTCGATCTCTAGCTCGTGATCATGATGTAGGTCGTCAATAGCGGCGCTGCTGACATTTACATTGGTTAGACCAGTGTACAGTTCATCAATATTAATCTTCTGACTCTCAAAGTCCTGGCTCTCAATCCCCAGCACTGAGGCTTTTACCCGACAATTGATATCCTTGGAAACAAAGATAACTTTTTCTTCAGGGTTGGTCTCCTTGCTTTTGCGAAAGAGATGATAGGCTACGCCGATAATCTGATTGTCGGCGGTTATGCGGTTGAGCCCGGTTTCGGAGATCAGGTTCTTCTCAAGATAGATGATAATCTGGCCACCACGCTCAGTGCGTACCCCTTGGCTGAGATCGCCAATTTTGCGTAGACGATCCAATTCACGGATTACATAACGTGAGTTACGTCCGAGTTCGTCACTATTGGTTTTAAACTTATCAAGTTCTTCGATAACGGTTATGGGTAGTACTATTGTGTTGTCTTCGAATAAGGAGAGTGCTTCAGGATTGTGTAAGAGAATGTTGGTATCCAGAACAAATGTTTTTTTCATAGTCTGTGATTCTTTCTAAGCAGCAAATTTATAGAAAAAGAGTAACACAACAATGATCACAAATGTAATATACGGGTTTTTTATTCGGGTTGCAAAGAATATTTACGGATAAAATTGATAATAATGATTGGCTTGATTTTACCTGGGTAAATTTGCATAATTATAGTTTAATTATATTGACCCGTGGAGAGAATATGGAGACAAGAATAAAGATATCTGAGCTTATGCAGAGTTCTATGGTAAAATTTGGTACGAGTGGGGCGAGGGGGCTGGTTGCGGATATGACCGATATGGTCTGTTATGCCTATACTATGGGGTTTATTCAGTATTTGCGTAACGCCTGGCTTAAAAAGTATACGGCATTCTCCCTTTCCGCTATTGCTATTGCCGGCGATCTTAGACCCAGTACACCACGTATTATGCAGGCCGTGGCCAGGGCTGTCCGGGATGCGGGGCTGGAGGTAATAAATTCTGGAGATATTCCGTCTCCGGCGGTTGCGTTGTATGGAATAAAGAATATGATACCGGCGGTGATGGTGACGGGAAGTCATATTCCTAGTGATAGAAATGGGATTAAATATAATACCGCTCTGGGTGAAATTCTCAAGGATGATGAATTGGCAATAAAAGAGCAGGTCGTGGTTATCCCCGATATATTTGACGAGACTGGAATGTTTCGTGATGCTTGTGATGTTCTGGGACGGGTAGACAGTGGGGCTCGGGTTGGGTATATTGATCGCTGGCTCCAGGTATTTCCTACTGATTTTCTCAAGGGGATGACTATCGGGGTTTATCAGCATTCTGCGGTTGGACGGGATATTATGAACCTGGTCTTAGCCCGTCTTGGGGCGGTGGTGCTTCCATTACTGCGCAGTGATACCTTTATACCGGTCGATACCGAGGCGATTAGAGAAGAGGATGTGACGTTGGCGCAGAACTTTGCCAGAGAGCATAAGCTTGATGCGATTATCTCTACGGATGGGGATAGTGATCGGCCATTGATCAGTGATGAATATGGGAACTGGCTTAGAGGTGATATTGCCGGCATTCTTACTGCTGATTATCTTGGGGCTGATTGTGTGGTTACTCCGGTAAGCAGTAATACTGCAGTTGAACTTTGTGAGAAGTTTGATATTGTTGAGAGGACAATGATAGGTTCGCCATATGTGATTGCAGTACTGGAGAAGCTATATCAGCGTCATAAGGATCTGGCAGTGGTCGGTTATGAAGCCAATGGCGGTTTCTTACAGATGTCACCGGTGAGAATATTTGGAAATACGCTTGAACCACTGCCGACCCGTGATGCCATGATTGTTCAGCTATCTATTCTTGGTCTGGTCAAAAAATTCGGCTTGCCGATATCCGAACTGATAAAATGGTTGCCTTCACGCATAAGCGCTAGTGACAGGCTTCAGGGGATTCCGAGTGAGTATAGTAGTCAGAAGATTGCTGAGCTTGTCGCTTCCGGGCAGGAAATGATTGAGCAGATACTGCCCGAACTGGGGCAGGTGAGTTTTATGGATCTTACCGATGGAATGCGGATGACCTTTGAAAATTCTGATATTGTTCATTTTCGAGCTAGCGGTAATGCGCCGGAGTTGAGGTGTTATGTTGAGGCTGACTCTGCAGCCAGGGTAGACTATCTGCTTGATTATAGTATCTCAGCGCTCAAGCGCTGGTTGGAGTAAGCAAGAATAATCCGTTATGGGGCTACTGGCAGTCTGGTTTTGATTAGCTGTGGTAGTGGCAGATAAAGTGGCGCTTCTCCTTCTGTACTCAGGCTGTTTAGGTGGATGTTATAGCTCTTGATTGTTGTCGCTTCCAGCAGATAATTGATAAGGGCTTTGAGGCTCGCTATTTGCGCCTGGGTCGGGGGCTGTGAAGTGAAATCACCGATAAGGCAGATACTGACCGTATTATAGGTGTCCTCAGGATTGTTGGCGTGTACTTTGCCGTTATCCAGTACCGGTACACTTGCCTCCTGGGTCAGCCAGATTGGTTGGACAATTACCTTGCCGTCTTTCCCGCCATAACCGTTGGTAATAATAAAGTGAAAACTATTTTGTAGCGCTGAATTTTGGCCGGCTCTCTTGGTTAGAGTTTTAGCGTTGCCGGATAAGAGACCGCTCTGGTAGATTTCGATACTCTGCCAGCGGTTGGAGAGCCGCTGCGGATACCAGGAGTCCGCCGGGTTGGCGGGAGGGGTGGTGTTTACAAGGTCTAGCAGTCTTTGATCAGTGACGAGAACCTGAGCTGACTTTTGCGGTTCGTGGTCTGTGGTCTGCGGTTTCGTATTGAGATAGTGATAAGCAAAGAAAGCACCGATAGCCATAAACATGATGAGGGCTAGCAGGTCAATAAGAACTCTAATCTTCATAAGCGCTTGTTTCGGACTTTCTATATAACCTGGCTTACCTTTTTGGGGGGCCAGGTTATGAGGTGGGGAAGGGGTTATTTTTTACCGGTGTTTGCACCATTCTTGACCAGCTCGGTAACAATGTTGCTGTTTAAACCGTGATTGAGTAAGGCTATGTCAAGCGGAGTCTGTCCGGCATTGTTGCGTTTGTTAATAAGCGGGAGAAAGAACTTAACCGCTTTGTTCCGGTTGTTCTTGGCGGCATAATGCATGGCGGTATTGCCGAGTTTGTCCCTAGCTTTGAGATCGGCACGGTTTTGAAGCAGAATCTCAATGAGATCGGTATTGCCTCTGGCGGCAGCGTACAGTAGCGCCGAGGCTCCGGTGACGCTTCGAGCGTTTACATCAGCTCCGGCATTAAGCAGTATGCGAGCCAGTTTGGGCTTGCCGTTCTGCGCGGCCAGTAAAAGTGGGGTGAACTTGTTATTATTAGCGATATTGACGTTGGCTCCGGACTCGATCAGCATCTTGGTATTCTTCTCATAGGCCTTATTTACAGCATAGAAGATTGGACTCTGACCATCTTTATCCAGGGCATTTATCTCTGGCCCGTAGGTTAGGATAAGGCTGAGGATATCGGTGTTGCCTTTGGCGGCAGCATAGTGGAGGATTGTTCTGCCAGCGCGGTCACGCTCTTTGAGCAGAGATTTATCGGTGTTGGCTAGGAGCATGCCGTTTACGGTAGTATAATCCCGCTCATTTACCGCTTTGACCAAGGCATCGAAGGCTGTTGACGCTGAAGCCTTGAGGGTGGTAATAAGTGCGAACAGTATAAGAATTTGAAAGCATCTTTTAAACATTATGATTTCTCCTCATTATCTTGTAGAAAACCAGAATTAAAATGGTTATTAAATTATAGTGGAATTATTGCTATAATTCAAGGAAAGATTATAATCATATTGGTTGGTTGAAATTAAGAAGGAGCCTTATGCGTGTAATTGCTGGTACGGCTCGGGGAATTCCGCTCAAGGTAGAGGAGGGTGTTAGCGCTCGACCGTATCTGGAGAAGACCCGAGGGGCGATTTTCAATTCGCTCTGCGCGGTTGTCGGCGGGGCGAGGGTGCTCGATCTCTATGCCGGGAGTGGAGCGGTGGGTATCGAGGCACTCAGTCGCGGAGCCGAGTCTTGTGTTTTCGTTGAGCTTGAGAGCCGATCGGTTGCGACGATTAAAGATAATCTGGTCAAGACCGGGTTGGAGGAGGGGGCTCGGGTGATTCAAGGCCGAGTGGAAAATTACCTCCTTACCACTACGGATAAATTTGATCTTATCTTTGTCGATCCGCCTTTTGTCGATATGCCTGATTGGAAGGGTTCGGATAAGGTGCTGGAGATTATCGCCGGAGTCTGCCGTTGCCTACAGGATGAAGGCAGGATTATCTTTCGCTTTGAGCATCAGAAGATTGAGCCACCGGTTTGGGAAGGTGTGAGGTTGGTGAAAGACCGTAGACATGGGCGAAGTCGGGTACTGGAGTACAGAAAGTAAGTATAAGCATGGGGCTATTTTCCAAGGGACAGCCGTTAGCGGACAGGATGCGCCCACAGACACTCGCTGAGTTCGTAGGGCAGGAAGAGTTGATAGGTGAAGGCACTCTTATCCGTCGGGCAATTGAGGAAGATAATGTCGGAAGTATGATCTTCTGGGGACCTCCGGGTAGTGGTAAGACTACTCTGGCTAGAGTTATTGCTAATACGACCAATCAGTATTTCGTCTCGTTTTCGGCGGTCTTGCAAGGGGTCAAGGATGTTCGCGACATCGTGGCAAAAGCTAAGGAGAGATTACTGCTAAGTGGTATCCGTACAATACTCTTTGTCGACGAGATTCACCGCTTCAATAAGTCGCAGCAGGATGCGTTCCTGCCTCATGTGGAGAGCGGGGCAATAATTCTGATCGGGGCGACGACGGAGAACCCTTCTTTCTCAATCAATAATGCGCTGCTGTCGCGTTGTCGCACCTATACTCTCAAAGCGCTTTCTGACGCCAATATTGCCACTATTATTGAATTGACAATGCAGGATAAGGCTCGGGGACTTGCTGCCTTTAACCCTAGGCTTGAACCGGAAGCACAGGATTTACTCATAAATTTTGCCAACGGTGATGCTCGTACCGCTCTGGGAGCACTGGAACTGGCTGTAAGTGGAACGATTGCGGCAGAGAATGGTGAACGGGTGCTTGACTGTGACGTTATACGCGAGGCTATCGCTAGCAGGACACTTGCTTATGATAAAGGGGCGGAGGAACATTATAATCTGATTTCGGCATTGCATAAGTCGATTCGTGGTTCCGATCCGCAGGCGGCGGTATACTGGCTCTCGCGAATGCTGCAGGGAGGAGCCGATCCGCTGTATATCTGCAGGAGATTGATTCGTATTGCCAGCGAAGATGTGGGGATGGCTGATCCTCATGCTTTGCCTCAGACGGTTGCGGTAAAGGAAGCGGTGCATTTTTTAGGAATGCCTGAGGCGAATACTGCTTTGACGCAAGGGGTGATTTACCTTGCAACTGCACCTAAATCCAATGCTGTAGAGGTGGCAATAATGGCGGCGGACGCGGTGGTGCAGAATACGCGTAATGAGCCGGTTCCACTCCATATTCGTAATGCTCCAACCAAACTGATGGCTGAACTAGGGTATAATAAGGGGTATCAATATGATCATGACTGTCCTGACTCCTTCTCCGGGCAGGAGTACTTCCCTGAAAATTTGGTGGGTAGTGAGTTTTATACTCCGGGTAAATATGGTTTTGAGAAGGAGATTGGCAAGCGTTTAGAGTATTGGCAGAGGCTGAAAAAGAGGCGTAAAAACGGTGAGTGATACAGAATTTGGCGGAAGATTGAATCGGCATTTGGAATTTGTCAAGAGCGGTTATCAAAAAGCCAAACTTTATGCGTGTGCACTTCACGAGCAAGTGCCTAAGTCTGGACAGGGTAATTTCCTCAGGACTGAGAGGATTTGATCTCGCTACAGGTTGCGGCGGTATTCCTCGCGGGGAGTTACTAGAGATATATGGTGCGGCTGATACCGGCAAGAGTGCACTGGGATTGCATTTCATAGCCAGAGTGCAGGCTGCGGGAGGAGTGGCGGCTCTTCTTGATACTGAAGGAAAATTTGATCCGACATTTGCCGGAAATATTGGGGTTATAACCTGCAAACTCCAGGTCTCGCAGCTTACTAGTGCGGAGAAACTCTTTGCTATGTGTGAAATTCTGGCATTGGGTGGGGCAATTGATCTGGTTGTAATTGATACAATGACTGCACTTATACCAGAGTCAGAGTTGGAGGGCGGTGCAGTGGTTACTGAAGATGGTGTGCTGGATAATGCTGCGTCTGCTGAAATGGAGGGCGGCGACGAGAATGTTGATCTGGTTTCTGCTGCTGAGCTTGGTAATGCGGGCGATGAACTGGGAACGAAGTGTGACTTTGCTAGAGATAAAGTTTCGTCTGAATTTGTTAGCCGTGGTTTGCGGCGTTTAGCGCGAGTAGCCAAGCAGACCGGGGTAACCTTTGTGCTAATTAATCAGGCGAGGGCAAATCTTAATGTTAATCTTGCGACTGAATTGGTTTCAACCGGAGGTATGCCGGTATGTCTACGCTCAGTATTGAGGATTCAGCTGTGTAAGAATTCAGAGATTTACAGTGAAGGAAAGGTCGTTGGAGTAAATTTGATTGCACGTTTTATTAAAAATATGTATAGTCTGCGTTGCTTGAATGTCTGGCTGGTTCTGTATCATCAGACTGGATTTTCAGCTTTAGAGGGACTTGTTCTCAATGCGCTTGAGCTTGGTATATTGCGTAAACGAAATGACGGGCTATACATTGCTGATCAGCGGCTCGGGACTGACCGAGAGAGTGTATGCTGCTTTTTGGCAGCGAATAATGATATTACATCATCTATTGGCAGTAGGATGGATTACTGCTATCGATTAAATAAGGGGATGGCGTGACTGAAGCAG
>CAUVYI020000027.1:0-30988 GCA_963556115.3 Planctomycetota bacterium
AACCGGTTCCGCAAGCTAGGGTCTCGTCCTCGACCCCACGTTCATAGGTACGTATCTTGATTCCCGCTGCCTCGGCACAAATAAAATTAACATTGGTTCCCGCCGGTGCAAATTCATCATGATACCGAATAGCCGAACCATACTTCTTAACATCAATAGTCCTCAACATCCTCCACCGGCACCACAATATGCGGCACCCCGGTATTGATCGAGTAGACATCCTGGCTCACCCCGGCAAAATACAACGCATTGAATATTCGCATTGGCGGCGCATCCGGCAACCGTACCCGTGCTCTGGCACTTCCGGTAACGGAAGCATCAATAATTCCCGCCAAGGTTCTAAAGGTGAATTTCTCTTCAAAAATCCCGAGTTCGCGCGCAAAGAGGGTAAAGCAACGCGCCCCATTACCACACATCTCTGCCAGCGAACCGTCAGAATTATAAAAATCCCAACGTGCATCACACTCCTGATCATCCTCGAGGAATATCATCCCGTCCGCTCCTACCGCTACTGCTCTGGGGCAGAGTCTTGCTGCCAGCTCGGCCTTGGCGACAGTCGGAATAAGCCCCTGACGATTATCAATCAAGATAAAATCATTGCCCGCCCCCTGCATCTTGACAAAATTCAACTCCACCATCGCGCCCTCCTTCATACCTAGCCTTAAATTGCAAGCAGATCGTCCTCCCTACTGCGAGAAGGTTATCTCACCATACAGACCGCTCCTGGAATTATCCCCATAAGTATCGGCCCATTGCACCACCTCAAACCCAGCTCCTACGCCTTCTGTGGCTTCATCCGTTTCCACCGCGACACTCTCCCCGAGCTCCTGCTCAGCGAGTTCACCGATATTAAGCCGAGATATCTGCACCTCAGCACTACCATCACTACCAGTATTAGCCAACGCAAACGGATTCTCCCGCACCGCACTCTCCTGATAATCATTGCGACAGATATTCAGCCCCCACTTCGCTCCATTATTCGGTATCGAGTAGAGTCCAAGCGCCTGATACGGTATAAAGGCCTCAACAGTATAATAAGATTCATATGTCTTTACTACCGCCTCCAACGTGGATTCCAAGCAAGCCCCATGGTATTTGAACGATCCAGCGTCACCCCGCGGGTATTGACTGCAAACTGGAAGTAATTACGCCCATTATTCGCCGGATCAATAAAGATCTCAATACTCTCATCCCTATGCACTGGGTCATCATGGTTGACCGCCTGGGTCACGATCTGATCCGGACGATTTGCCGCCGCCCGCGCCAGGACATAGATACCCTGGTTATTATAGGTGACGCGCACCTCCAGCGGCTGCTTGGGCTCTGCTTCGGTTCCGAGTACAGTAAAGCCGGTGAGCGGAGTGATTGCTTTCCAGCCCTCTTCGCGCATTATTCCGTCGACCAATACCTGCTCCTGCGCCTGCCAGCGCTGAATATTCGCATACTTACGCTTGGCAATGATCAACGGCTGCGCTGCCGAACCAATACCGTCAATATTCACCTTGAGTACCGGCAGACTTGCATCCGCCCCCTTGGTAAGCGGCTTGATCTTGAACGCAGTCTTACTCTCATAACCACTATTAAGACCAAACTTAAGCGCAGTAGGTTCTACCATATACGCCGAATCATACGGGATATCCCAGACCAGTTCGCCCTTGATATTCTGCGCCGAAGCATTGGCTAATAAGAACGAGATACTTTGCGTCGCCGCAGGATTACGCACCGCTTTAGCCGCCTGCGTAGCGATAGTCACCACCTCGCGCTGTAGGGTCAACGCCGAGAGTGCGTCAGAGAGAATATCCATCTTCTCAATCGACGGCTCACCACTCACACTCAGCCCTTGCCGATCGATACTGACCACATCCAGAACCTCGGAGTTATCCAGAGCCACTACCTCCCAGACCAGCGAGTCCGCTGTCGCCCGAAGTACAGCGATATGCGGCCGGTCAGCGGTCGCCGCCCGATACTCTCTGCCTACCGGCAACCCTTTAGCGGTATCTACGCCACCGCTAACGATATAACGCACCGGTTTACTCCCGCCGGCCTGTATCGGCAGGGTACGTTGATAATACTTGCCGCCGCCGCTCACCACCAGATCCACCCCGCCGGACTCCAGGAGTGTCCCCAGAGTCTCAACCGCTCGGGCATAGATCTGCTGCGCGGCAAAGAGCGGCTCAGCAAGAACGAGTACCCGAAAGCGCTCGGCATTGCCAGCAAGATCGTTTTGCAACCAGCTCAAAGTCTGAGCCCGTTCTGCAGGGCGCTTAAGACTGTCCATAGCCAGAAATACTATATGTACCACACCGATATTTCGACTCCAATACGGTACTGGCTGCCCCCGTCCAGCTCCGACCGGCAAGATAGCCTGATCCTCTGGCAAAAGCATAAGCGGACTGCTCGGAGTTAGCTGCTGAAGCGGGGTAAAAAAGAGGTCATCCCAGGTCGCTATCCGTTCATCCAGCGGAAAAGAAGCGCCGGTCAATACGGTAGCGTCCGGGGAGTAGGTCGCAAGCTTATCAGCAGCGAGTTTGAGTAGCTCCTTACGTCCACGCCCCCCTCCGAGAAAGCCAATGGTTGTCGTCTGTGTCGGTTGCGGATGCCTGAGCGTCAACAGCGAGCTCTTGAAGTCATCGATCAAAACTAGGAACTTCTGCAACGGCATACTCTCATCCACCAACGAACTCAGATCAAGCTTATGTTCTTTGCTACTACGTCCATAGCGGCGCACCATCCTATCTTTGGAATCTACGACCTTAATTCCGGCGATGGTATCGACATTGGTGCGCATATACGCAACAACTCCATTCTCCGGGCTGGTCTCTATAATGTAAGGACCTGCAATTAAACGTGGATCTACTACTACATCCTCCTGGAGTATCTCCGGCATCTCTTCACAAGCCACCAGCAGCAGAGCCAGCAACAGCACCACAGTATACAATTTATATTTCATTCTACCTCCGGATATTCAGCAAACCTCTATACTCTGACTACTCCCGCGATTATACATATTTTTCATAACCACCTCTAGTATTATCGAAAATTATCCTGATTTTCCCTAATAATAATTGGGGCATAAGGTTAATCAAACTTAAAAAGTTTTATCCGACTCCCGACGAGCAAAAAAGGCGCAAAAAAACAATTTTAGTGTTGACCTCAAGCCCCATAAATAGATAATTACGGAGTCGCTTATTTGGATGTTGTTGGGAAGCACAATATATATGCCTTGCAGATGTTGTGTACATCCAGTATGCATTGGGAAGAGGAATGAAGCAAGTATTACGTCCATAATTATAGGACGCAAAGCTGCTTATTATATACAGTTGGGGGAAATAAGTGGATTTTGAGGACGACACAGAACAGCCTGATTTGAAAAAGCTGTATTTTTCAAATACACATCAGGGCAAACTGGGCAAAATAGGTGATCAGACCTTCTACACCATCCGCTACGAAGCGGGTAAACCGTTAACACTCCCTTTCAAAAAACGTCCCTTCAGTGCCTTACTGAATATTGTCAGTAAGATCTCAGTCGAACACATTGAACTACTCGCCCAGGAGTTGCTGAATCAAGGTATGGCATGTGTCATCTGCAATGGTGAACAAGCCGAAGAGACCTCCGATATCATTGATGATACGATCAATACTTTTGGCGCCACCGACGATCATTATACCCCATATTCATCACCCTGCGAAGAGAGCTTTTCTGAAGCTCTCCAGTACTTTGCACTGCCTACCGGACTTACAAACACCAGTATAATAATAACTATCGGCAACACCAGCGACTACGGTTCGACTATCGAGAGCATCAATAATTTGAATAATGCCGGCGCAGAATACCGCTTGACCGCCGCAGTGGATACCGCGGAATCCGGCGCTGACTGCCAGGAGATCGATATCCGCGAGTTATACTATCGTGAATGCCTGGTAGACGAAGCCAAATACCACCGTCAGCATGCTTTCTGCAACGACTGCCTCAACAGTTATACCTTCTAAATATTTCTTCCCCACCCCTTAATCCACACTCTTTAGCCTAAATCTTTGAACTGATTTGTTACAACTACAAATCAACTTCAGCACGAACAATTCTACCTGCGTCTAAATCTTGGCTTCATTGAGTTACTACCGGGAGTACCGATATTGGCCGACTCAAATTCTGGCTTACAGACCGCTAAATACCAAAAAACCCGGGTTAGAGATCAAATTACTCTATTGCTAAATTACGCTCAACCGCTAGAATATAAGTTTGGTCACGCATACAGAGCAAACTATTAACACGAAAAGGTACTTATAATGGAAATAATCAACAAGCTGCTCAATAAAAAATCAGGCAACTCACTGACTCCTAAAGAGATAGTCAATAAACTGGATGAATATATTGTCGGTCAGGATCAGGGTAAACGGGCGGTAGCCGTCGCTATACGTAACCGTTGGCGTCGCAAACAGATCGACGAATCAATGCGCAAAGAAATCATGCCACGAAATATTCTCATGATCGGCCCCACCGGCGTAGGCAAGACCGAGATAGCCCGTAGGCTCGCCACCCTGGTCGACGCTCCCTTTATCAAGGTGGAGGCGAGCAAATACACCGAGGTCGGTTACCACGGCCGTGATGTCGAGAGCATGATACGCGATCTGGTCAAGGTCGCGGTCGGTGAATTCAGAAATCGCGAAATAGAGCGGGTAAAGGGTGAAGCCGCAATGCACGCCGAAGAGCGCGTACTTGACATCCTCCTGCCCGAGCCAGAGCATACTGGTACCGAGGAAGAAATCAAAAAATCCCGTGAACGCTGGGAGCGTACCCGCGGCAAACTCCGTGATCGTCTACGCAATGGCGATATGGAGGAGAAGCCGGTGGAGATAGCCGCTCAGGAAAAAGCACCGGTATCCGGCGTAATCGGCGCGATCGGCGGCGATGATATGATGGGTCTGGAGATGCAGGATATGATCTCCAGCTTGATGCCGGGCAAGAAGAAGCAACGCCGAGTACCGGTGCAGGAAGCACTGCGCATCTTCACCCAGGAAGAGGCGGAGAAATTAATAGACGAAGAAGAGATCAATAAGCAGGGCATAGAACGAGCCGAGCAGGAAGGTCTGGTCTTCATCGACGAGATAGACAAAATTATCGGTACAGCCAAGGAGAGCGGACCGGATGTGAGCCGAGAAGGGGTACAGCGCGATCTGCTGCCGATCGTGGAAGGCAGCACCGTCTCCACTAAATTCGGCGCAGTCAAGACCGACCACATCCTCTTCATCGCCGCCGGCGCCTTCCACGGCAAAAAGCCTTCCGACCTCATCCCCGAGCTTCAGGGGAGATTTCCTATCCGGGTAGAGCTGGAGTCTTTGACCAAGGAGGATTTCGAGCGCATCCTCACTCATCCAAAGAATGCACTGACCAAACAGTACGAACTGCTGCTGGAGACCGAGGGCATCAAGGTCGAGTTCGCCCCTGAATCTCTCGCGCATATTGCGACGATAACCGCCAAGGTAAACCAGACCACCGATGATATTGGCGCCAGACGTCTGCATACAGTAATGGAGAAGATCTTTGAAGAGGTCTCCTTTGACGCACCGGAACGCAAGGGCGAGACCTTTACAGTCACCCCTGGCTTTATCGATGACAAGCTTGCAGATATCACCGAAAACGAGGATCTTTCACGCTTTATTCTCTAAACTTGCAGAAAGGCTCGCCAGATGAGTCGGCATAAGAAACCACCACTAAATATTCAGGTATCAACCCTCTGGGAATACCCTTCTCAGCATTATGGAGAAGAGATACAGGGAAATGCCAATTATATAGGGGCGACCCCGAGTTATATTATCTGGAATCTGCTCCAGCGTTACACCAAGGAGGGGCAGAGTGTGGTTGACCCGATGTGCGGTAGCGGCACGACCCTGGATGTAGCCCGGGATCTCAAACGCCAAGGCTTCGGCTTCGATCTCAACCCCCAGCGCGAGGACATTATCCATACCGATTCGCGTCGGCTCCCGCTGGAAGCCGAGAGCATGGACTTTGCCTTTGTCGATCCACCCTACTCTACCCATATCGCTTATTCGGACGACCAGCGCTGTATCGGCAAATTGAGCGCCCTGACCAATGATTACTATATTGCCATGGAGGATGTCATCCGGGAGCTCTACCGCGTCCTAAAACCAGACCGTTACCTCGGGCTCTACGTCTCAGACTCATATATCAATAAAAAAAAGAAATTCATGCCTATCGGCTTTGAACTATTCTGCATTATGCAGCGTTACTTCGAACCGGTGGATATCATCGCGGTAGTCCGGCACAACAAGACGCTTGAGCAAGGTAATTACCGCAAAGCCGCCGCCGAGGAGAACTTCTTCCTCCGCGGTTTCAACTACCTATTTATCATGCACAAAGAAGACCGGCAAGAACCTGCCGTAAAGAAGAATGCAAAAACTGCGCACAAACGCGCCCGCAGAAAGAAGAGCGCCGGAAAATAACCGGTCTTAGCTGCGTATCGCCATAAATGACTTGGTCAAAAAGAGAAATTTCTCCTCCTGTATCGCAGAGTCAGGAAATAAGCTGCACAAGGCGCGCTTGGAGAGCATTCTAGTTCCTTCATAGCGCTGGAGCGCGGCGGCATAATCCTGAATTCCATACTTCTGCTGTAGGAGCCACACCTGTGAGTACAGGGGCAGCCAATGAAAAAACGGGATATTATGATGCGGCTCAAGCGGAAACCAGAAATTCGGAGTCTGAATATAATATACCGGAGCCAGCCGCCGCACCTCAGCGGCAAAGGCCTGCATTCTTTCCCAGGTACCTACATGCTCAATAACCGAATTTGAATGCACCAGCTCAAAGGAATTATCGGAGTAACGACTGAGCTCACACGCATCAGCAGTAATAAACTCAATCCGGTCATTGGTATTCTGATGAGCGACCTCGGTAATATTGATTATTGTCAGTTCAATATTCATTTCAGTAAATTCTGCGGCGGAGAGTAGGCTCCAATACTGGCAGGTACCCCCGAGATCGACAATTCTTACCCGTCCATGCCGCTTAAAGCAAGATTCAATAAGTTCATGGATATACGCAAAGCGCTTGACGCGAAAACTTGAAATACTCTGAGCTGCCCCCATCACTGCTCCTTTGCTATTCTATCCAGAATCTTCCCTGCCTGCACCTCCCAGGTAATATCTTGTACCCGCGCCCGCTGCACCTGTAGCGCCGGCGGTTCGGTACGTAACCGCTCCATCGCCGCGGCAAACTCCGCGGGTGTAGAAGCCGCCAGAATATTCTCCCGGTAGCGCTTGAGCTCATAGAAGGGCGTACTCACCACCCCTTTCCCGACCGCCAGATACTCCTTGAGTTTGATCGGATTACAGACCTCTATCCAGTCATTACGACACCAGGTCATAATCAGCACATCGGCCGCCGCCATATACGCCGCCACCTCGGAGTAATCCCGTTTACCGAGTTTATAGACATTCTGCAGCTCGCCACACCAGTCGTCACCGAAAGCGCTGCTGCCAACCAGAACAAAATTCCACTCCGGCAGCTCTTTGGCCAACGCATGAAAGAAATCCGGATCGAACACGCCATGATCCATACCTCCGACATATACCGCCCGCGGCGACGGTATCGTCTCCAACTCAGCCGGCAATTTTCCCGCATCTGCTCCGGCGAAGTAAGAGTAATCCACGCCATGCTCAATATAGCTAAAGTCCTTACACCCTTGCCGCTCCAACTCAAAGAGCTTGGTAGAGCAGAATACCGTCAGGTCAGAATTAGCTTTGAGCTCACGGTCGATACGGGCGATATACTCCGGATCCACCCCGGCGTAATTCTCATAGCGATCAGTACGCTGGTAGATCTGTTTTACCCCCGGGATGGCTCCCAGCACCTCGTACGCGGTCGGACACCCCACCCAGATCAGTGGTCTGCGTATACCGCAGTATTTCAGTGCCAACTTGAGCTGCATAACCAACAAGCTTTTACCCAAGGCCGAGCGGGACAAGAGCGGTATACTCAGCGGCGAGAAGACATGAAAATTATCCCGCACCTTCCGTATGCCGCGCATAAAGCTCTTGGCCTTCCGGCTTATCCGCGTGAAGAACATCCGGCCTTCAGAGGGTTTGGGCATCTTCATCCCCAGCGAATTGACATAGAGTACCGGAAACTTCTTGGAGAATTCCCGCATAATCTGTAGATCAAAGTGCGTCCGATTATGATACCACCAGTCTACCTGCCCAAAGCAGAGTACCCCGTCAAAGTCCCAAGCCGAATCTTCCATCACTCCTCCTCATCAATAAAGCTGCGCAGGCGCGCCAACAGTTCAGCCCCAGGCTGGCTCGCAACCCGGCAGGCCACGAGCCGAGCGTAATTAGCCAGCAACACGGCCAGTTCCGCGGTATCTTGAGCAACATAAATGCCATCCAGTTCACCAAAATGCCGCACCGTAGCCAACTGATGCTGATTACGGATCTCACCCAGCTCCTGCCGCCGGGGCATGACGATAAGCGGCACCCCCTTCTCCCGCGCCAACATGATGATACCCATTCCCGCATGTGAAACCACAACCTCAGCCTCACCGCAAATCTGTGCAAACTTCGCCGCCGGTAACGTCGCCGTAGCCTGCATATGCTGCGGGACATACTCTCCACCGGTGCCGATCTGCGCCACCACCTGAGTTGCGGTTGTCTCCGCCCAGCTGTCAACTGCCGCAATCAGCCGATCAAACGGCAACTGCGTACCGACCGCCACAAAGATCATAATACCTTCCCTTCATACTCCGGCCCAGACACCGCCCCCTCTTCTGCCGCCAGATGCTCCCACTGCGTGAGCCAGAGCTGGACAAACCTGCCAGCATATCTCCCGCTCATACTCAATTCTTCGCTATTGGCGATACTGTCCAGCCAGATACAACGCGCCCCGACTATACGCCCGGCAATAACCGCCAGCAACCCCGGTAGCGCCCCGGTAGAGAACACCACATCCGGGCGCAATCTTAACAAAATAAATAAAATCCGCCCAAAGGCTATTGGAATGTACCACTTCTGCCACCGGCTCACATCCGGCACGAGCAGAAACGGCGAACCGACAACCTCCGGTCGGTAATCATCCCGCGTCGAGGCATACCAGGTATCATAATATTTGAAGACCGGCTCCAGCCGCCGCAGCTGTACCCAGTGCCCACCCGGAGAGGATAGCGCCAAGACCCGTTTACGCCGCCGCTTTCCTGGTTTGGGCCAGAGCTGGAGCGCATGGGTCAAAACCCCGAAATACTTCCGGCATGCCGGCCGGAAACGCTTCTTGAATATCCCTGCTACCCCGAACCCTACAGACTTAATCACCGACTCCAAAACGAGCAAACACCAGGCAAGGAATGCCGGCAGCAGACCGTTATGCTTCCGCTGGAGGCGAATCAGAGCCTGCCCCAGCATTATTTTACGCGAATAATGCCCGGCCTCACCGCTAGCACCTCCAAGATGGATAATCTCGCCTACCGGCGCAAACATCACCTTATACCCAGCTTCCCTGAAGCGCCGACACCAGTCCGTCTCCTCGCCATAAAAGAAAAAGTCCTCATCCAGCCACCCCACCTTCTCAGCATACTCGGCGCGAATAAGCAGATAACAACCGGTAATAACCTCGACCTCGCGTTCGCTATCCCGTTTCCAACTGCGCATCCGTTCCCGGTTTAGAAATTCCGATTTTGGAAATACCCGCGCCAAACCCGAGCTTACCAGCGCCAGATTCAGAAGAGACGGCCACATAAAGCAGGTCTCCTGCATGGTCTTATCCTTATTGAGCACCCGGCAACCAAACATTCCCACCTCTTTGTGTGCGTGCATATAGTCGACCGAACGCTCCAGCACATCCCGACGTACCAGGGTATCGGAATTGAGCATCAACCAGTATCTGCCCCGTGCCTGAGCAAATCCCTGATTATTGGCCGGTGCAAAGCCGCGGTTGGTAGTATTCCGAATTAACTTTACCTGCGGAAACTCGCGCCGCACCATCTCGGCAGAACCGTCTAGCGACGCATTATCCACCACAATCACTTCGAATGAGAAAGAAGGCTTGTGAGCATAAATAGAGTTGAGACAATCGCGAAGAATACCCCGGGTATTGAAGCTCACCACCACCACCGACAACTGAATCACATCCATCCTCCCGTATTGTCTGAGCCCTGCCCCTGCGGCATAATCCAGCCCCCCCCCTCCAGACGCTGCTTAATCTTCTGTTTTTTCTCCGTAAAGGAAGATTTCGGTTTGCCTCCGGCTTTATCTCCAGGCTTCTCCGGAACCGCCACCGCACAGAGACTCAAGCTTACCGCAGTACCCAGCGTAAGATAGAACATAAGCGCAGCCTGTCCGAATATCGCCAGCGCGAAGAAGATACAACCCTGCATAAACAGCGCCGCCCAAATATTCCAGGTAACAAAGCGCTCGCTAAACACTTCACTAGCCTGCCGGGTACGCCGCTGTAGTAGCGCCATGACATATCCCATGAAAATCACAAAGAGTACCAGCGTAACGATTCCGCCCCGCACCCCCTGCACAATAAATTCATTGGTAACATCATCCAGACCATAACCCCAGTTCCCGGTATATTTGTACCCGAGGAAGAACCAGTCAGAGACATTGGTCAGAAAAGCATTGATCAGACGGTAGCGATGCGCCCCGGTAGACCCGCCAATAACATTGATTCTGGAGATAAGATGCCAGACCGGCGCCCGCATATAAATATGCAACACCCCGATAGTCAGTGTCGTCCCCAGGATAATATAGAGAATAAGACTGCGTATAAAGTAGAAGCACCAACCCAGCCCAAAGGCGAATAATCCGAGTATTGGCGTACTCGAAGCCGTTGAGACCACAATCATCAACGCACTACTGATACCGGTATAGGCAATTTTACGGTGCCAGCCCTTACTGTCAAAGAGAGTCGCCATAAAAGGTATCGCCACTCCCCAGAAGTACCCTGCGATCAACGGATGAGTAAACGCTCCGGTACAGCGCAGACGCCCCTCACGTATCCGGCTGAACAACTCAACCCCGCCGAAGATGGAGAAGTAATTGCGTGCGGTCACCCATTCGATAGCAAAGAATATTGCCGTCGGTAGAGCAATCAGTGCAAGCTGCCTGCCGAATTGTTTGATATCTTCGATATCTCGGATGAATACCCGCGCCATAAAGTAAAAACCGCAGGTAGTAAAGGCGCTTCCAAGCTGCAATATTACCGCCTGACGATCGCCCCACTGCAGGCCGTAAACAAAGGTTCGCGCCATCAGCCACATCAGCAGGAGCATATCCGCCTTGCAGAATTTGAACCCTTCCAACTCCTGCCGGATAAATATCCGCAGCCACACCGTAATCACCAGCAAGCGTGAAAAAGGAAAATCCAGCCCGGCAATAGTTATACGCTGAGCATTGGAGATATCGCAGAGAACGATCAAAATCGGCAGAAACACCCATTTCTTATTGAGCCCAAACAACAGAAAGGGCGCAGGTGATAAACACCAGTGCGCCCAGTGGGTGAATTACCGTGTCATTATAATTCCAGACATTATCCATTAGCGTATTATTCCCGGCAGTCCGCGAGCGATTCTTAGGCTCGCTGCAGAACTAAACATCAATATCAATTATCTCTACCGACTCCGGCTCATCATTACTGCCTTTCTTCTCCTGCTGTTTCTTCTGAAAAGCGGTAGAATCTTCCTGTGCCAGCGCTTTCTCCTCAGCGATCATACTCTCTTCAAGATCAGGCACCTCGCTGAAACCGTACTCACCACGTTTACGCACCTCACGTTTTCTACCCTCACGCAGCAGCAGTCGAGAAATAATTCCATTCTTATGCTTGGCTCCACCACCATACTCCTCCAGCAGATCCTTGTAATACCCGCTCTCTGGATAGACTACCGCCCGATTCATTACGATACCGATATTTTCCGCAATCGGCTTTACCGCATTCAAAGCCCGGATCATCTCAAAGAAGGTCACCCCTTCCGCCTCAATAACGAGCAACGTCGCATCGCAGAACCGCGACATCATCTCAGCATCAGCCGAGAGGAGTACCGGCGGCGTGTCATAAATTACAATATCATACTCACCGCTGATCTGCTTATAGTGTTCCGACCAGTCCGCCTTGGTCGGAAGCAGGCTCTCACCCTTGATATTACCGGCACGTATCCGATCGGGGAGATATTTCTCGGGATCGGCCGGGATAATACATTTACGCACTGGGACATTATCACGAAGGATATCGATAAATCCCGGGTATTCAAGCCCTTCGTAACGCAGATCCGGCTTGAAGATATTAGCCTCTACTAAGAGCGGTTTTACCCCGATATGCAGTAATTCATTACAGAGTAAAAAAGAAAGCTCGGATGAACCGCCCCCCGCTTTAGCCGAGGTAAACTCAAAATGTAAACAGATTATCCTTGCGCGCTTTAGCATTTATCGCCAACGCCAGTCTGCGGAGCTGATCCCGAGCCAACTCCCGGTACTGCGCATCCCCGTGCTCCAAAATACAACCGAGGGGTGGGTTCTTAAACCGCCAAATAGACATCACTCGGAGTCATGACCCAGGGATTGAAAGCATCAAGGAGTGACGGAATGCCAATACCGACCAACAGCCCGACAACAAAGATAGCGATAAAGACCTTGAGTCTGTTCTTATGATCCGGCACCTCCGGATAACGTGCATAAGAGGAGATCTCAATCATCCCCGGAGCGTTCTCTTCAGTCGCGAACATATCAAGTTTATTATCAATGGTCACGAGTTGCTCGCTCACCCGATCCATCTCGACCTTGATCTTAGCCGCTTCGTCATAGAGAGTGTTATATTTTCTGCAGACGTTCCAGCATCTTGGCCATCTTGCCCTTAAGTTCTATCTCCAGCTGCTTGGCCTCTTCCGCGGCAAATCTCGCTTCATCGAGTTTGGCCGAGATCTGGACGTTTAATCTTACCCATGCTGTCCGAGACAATTCTTTTACGCAGGTTCTTATACTCTTCTTCACGCATCTTGAGTTCATCCTCAAGACGCTTGCGTTTGGGATGGCTCGGCTTCATATTATTCACTACCGACTGCAATGCCACCCTCTGCTCCAGCAGTGCCGAGTAAGTATTGCTCAAAAGTTCATTCTGTTCTGCCTCCATATCGGCCATCTTCTCCAGATCTTCCTTGGTATAAGATGACGTGGTACTCTTGAGCGCTTCAAAAGCGGCCTGCTGTCGAGCATTCGACACTCCGGCATCATAAATGGCAATATGCAGAGCCTCTATCTGCTGGCGGAAAGGGTCTTCTTCAACATCCATATCGGTAGCGGCAATACCGAGACTCTCAGCTACCTTTGCCTTCTGTGCTGAGAGGTCACGGAGTCTGGCATAGAGTTCACGCCGACGGCGCGTCAAATTGGTTACCCTTTCATCCTTACCTTCTATTCCTTCCCCCCGCACCCGGAAGAGATACGCATCCGCCACCCGCATTGACCGTCTCGGGCCAGACCCTCAGCCTTATCCCCTTGCAGGGAGATACCGATCATATTGGATTTCTCCATACGCTCAATAATCAGGGAATTCTTCAGATTTTCCACCGCTGCATCTTCACCCCCACCCCGTTTCCAGAAGAAGATCACACTCTTCCAACCCTTGGCCTTGTCCCACATTTTAGCGTTATCACCAAGGCGTAGAATAGCATCTTTGAGTACCTCGTAGCTGTACATAATATAGATCTGATTCTGCACGTATGATTGATAATTGGGTATCGCCTGATCGCTGGTACCCATCAAGTTGGAATTTTGAAATTCAGAGATATAGACCAAACGCCTTCGCCTCATACAGCGGTTTGGTATACCACGCTGCAATTACTGCAACCAGCGAGAAAACAACCAGCGTTATCGATGCCGAGAGGATATGCCTCTTGAAGCTCTTGAGCGGTTGTATGGGGTCTGACAAAGCCAAAACTCGTTCTAGCCATCTATAATCTATCCATCCTTCTTTATTTATTACAGAGAGCCGATTACTCCAACTCTCCGAACAATTCCTGTAAAAATCGGGTCAAATCCGCTTCACGGTAAGCAATAACCCGGTATAGTGACCACTCTCTATTATTACCGCTAAGCCTGGAGAAGAGATCTTCACCAAGCATCGTAGTATAATCGGCATTGACCTTCACCCCATCATAAAACCAGAACGCAAACCAGCGTATTTCAGCATCATTGCGGAGTTCCATAATTGTTATCGGGTATTTCCGCCCGTGTAATCCAGTAAAATCAGCTCTTTTTTTACTCACGATCTTCCAGCCATTCCCGGTCAGACAATACTCTGGCGAGTGTAGGTTATGCCGATTGCCGCCGGAAAAAGTTGCTAAAAACTCTATCGGCAGAGCATAATCGCTGTTATAAACTGTCAACGAGGCCGTAGCTTCACCTAGAAAAGCCCGCGCCTGCTCAGAGAGTCCAACCTCCCGCCCCTGCCAGCCCCCTACCTGCAGCGGCACAAACAGAACGCTACCCTGCTCCGGGCGCTGCGCTACAGCATCTCCCGGCAGATAATTCTGCCAGAGCAGTCCACCTCCCGCAGCCAGCAGAAGTAACATACTCAGATAGCTCCCGCCCCGCCCCGGCAACTCTGGGAGTAACTTCCTTACCCCCGGCTTCTTCCCGCGACGCCGCCGCATTTTTAATAGTATATATACTCCGGCAATAACCAGCGCCAAGAATAACCGCCCATAGAACAATACAGCCCAGTCATACGCCACCCCGACGCTGAACAGATTATTGATCAGCATCGGTACCCGCGGAAAACCCAACATCAACAATAGTAGAAGCGGCAATTCACCGACAAAGCCGCGCCAACCAAGAGCCAGAAGCAAATATCCTGACAATAGCAGCAGCAGCCCTACTCCCTGTAGGGACAGACTCCCCAGCCGCACCGCCAACACCGCCCAAACCAGTCCAAGGGCAGCAAGCAGATAACCTAATACAAGTGTTATTCTCCCGCTACTCACTCTGCTACCAGGAAACAACCAGCGCGTCAGCAACCCGAGCAGCAATGCCAATAAAGGGAAGATATAAGCATAGCGGTTGTACGGGTTCCAATCACTACCAGCCCAGCTTTTGGATAAATCATAAGCAAACGGGAAGAAGATAATTCCCAGGAGCAAGAGTACCAGCAACAATTTCAACGCCGGTTCGCTCCAGACCAGCCAGTATACCCGCTCCACTCCGCGACAAACCTGCCAGAAAATTAAGAGAAGCAGGGCAAAAGCCAACACCCCGAGCAACTGATGCTCCACTGTCTCCTCCGGCAGCACCCGTCCCGCCCTCAGACTTACCAGCATCAACCCGCCCACGCGCAAACCATTGAGCAACACCGCCAGCGGCAGAGCCAGAAGAATCGCCAAAAATCGCTGACTAAGCCGCAAGCCACCCCAGACCCCCACCAGTATAATCGCCGTTACCAGCATCATCTGCAAGGTCTGTGAACCGCTGCAAGCGGTATCGACATTAAACCTGAAGGTACCGACAACCAAGCTGGTTCCCTGCCGTATAACCGTATAGCCCCAGAATGAGACCAACACCTCGGATATAGCTGTAGACGCGATCCGCAGAGGCAGAGCCAGCAAATCATTGATCCAGACCTCAAAGAGTACAAGCAGCACTCCCGCTCCAAGCACGGTCAGAAGCAACTGCTCCTGTCCAAGCCTTCTCCATAAGCTTCCCTTCTGTTTCTGCATATCCACCCCTGACGTCGCTATTATTCACTGATAATCCCGAACAACTCCGAAATCTCAAGGTGTCTGCAACTCTTTGAGTCTTTGTGCCGCTTCGTCTTTTAACTCCTGGCTACTCTGCGCAGACTCCTCCACCTTGGCATACGCCTTCTCCGCCTGCACCAATTCCCCCTTGCCAAGCCAAGCATCACCCAAACGCAGGTAGAGACCAGGATCCAGCCGGAAGAGAGACGGATTCTTCCTGAGCGCCTCGATACTCTTATCGTACTCCTTGAACCGGTTGAAAGCAGCAGTAGCGGTATCAAGAATCAACGGATTATCCGGATAAGTCGAGACTGCCGTAAGCGCCTGTGCCAGTAGCTCCTCTTTATCGACCTTCTCCAGCTTCAACGCTACCCAGATATAGTTATTCAATAGATGCTCTTCAGTCGGCAACTCCTTTAGTCCCTGCTTATAGATCAAGACCGCCAATTCATTTTTCTGCTCTGCTTCCGCCTGCATACCGAGTACGAGTAGAGCCTGCGGCGAGAGTTTGAATTTCCCGAGATTTTCCCGTACATAGGCGGCAGCATCCGAATTTAGCTCCGGATCAAGAATTATCAGCTCCAGCACGCGATACTCAATCTTGGGCGAGGTGGCAAAGGGTTTAAGCAGGTCTATCGCCTTTTTATACTCTCCCCGTGCCTGCAATAGCTGTGACTCCAGTATCATTTTATCACTCTGCGCAATGGCGGTAGCCGCCTGCAAAGCACTTGCCGCCTGCTCCAGTTTACCGTCCTCTAACAGCAGCATTATCTGCGCATGCTCGAATAGTGCGGTATCGACACCGGTCTCGATCCCAAGTCCCGCCGTCTTCACCGCTTCTTGCAGCCGGTTCATTCCTGTCAGAATATCTATCTTCTGCTGTAGAAACAAGGGATACATCGGTTTAAGCTGGAGACAACGGTCGATCGTCTGTAGCGCCTCCTCCTGCTCACCCTGATTTTGCAGACTTCGGCTCAACAGAAACAAGGCATCCAGATTATTCGGATACTTTTCCAAGACCATACCGAGCATAATCTCTGCCGCCGCGTTATTACCCCCTACTATATCGACATTGGCGATAACCAGCTTGGGGCGGATCAGCCCCGGGACAATCTCCAAAGCTTTGGAGGCATACTCTCTAGCTGGCAGATACTGCTGATGTTTTAGAAGCAGGGACGCGAGTTCGACATAGGCACGAACCAATTCTGGATTCTCCGCAATCGCCTTATCGAACTGCATAGCCGCCTCTTCTTCTTGACCTTTGAGAGCCAGGAGCAGTCCATATTCTACCCGCCACTGCCCCTTCTCGGCCGGATTGGTATCAGCCTCTTCAAAGATCTCCAGCGCCTCTTCATGCTTTCCCAACCCGTATAATGCGCGCGCTTTATATGTCGCATCAATCCCCTTCTCATCGACAATATCCAGCACCCCGTCAAATTGCCTGAGCTGGAGCATAGCTTCGGCCATTACACTATTGATCCGCGCTTCATAGGTCGGTTCTATTCCTTGCGCCAGCAGCCGCTCAAACACCTCAAGGGCTGCCTGCGCGTCACCCTCGCGAAGTCGAAGTTCGGCTCTACCCAGTACAATATCCCCGGTCATGCCGTACTTCTTCTCCAGTACCCGCTGCGCTCCGTCGCTCACCTCGGGAAAACCTGCCGGATACGCCACATCCCGCAGCAACATAAGTGTACGCTTGGAGATCTGCCGCTTGTTATGCATCCGTCGTATAAGTTCAAAGCAGGCCAAATACTTCTGATCATCGGCCAAAGCCTGTGCCAGATTCTCCAGCAGATAACTGCCACTGCCGACAATCCTATTCTCCTTGGCCGCCAACGAATAGTATTTTATCGCAGCTGGGTAATCTCCGAGAAAGCTCTGTTCATTTGCCAGCGCCAAAAGCACAACCACATTCTTCCCTAACACCTCCTGGGCTTGACTCAAATACGCCTGTGCCTCTGGTTTATTCTCCAAACGCTCCAAATAATAATTGAAAAAGCTTCTCTCCCCCTCATAGAACCGGTTATTCCCCGAAGCCAGCACCAACAGATCCCCAATACCGCTTTTATCCTGTTTGGCAAAATAAATCATAGCCAGGAACAAGCGCGCCTGATGCGCCAGATTATTCTCACCAAGCTGACCGATTTCAGCGGCAAAGAGTTTGTGCAGACGCTGCAACTCCACGGCAAACTCCTCACTATTCTTGGAGTCTTCTGCCGCGATCCGGTTGAAGTCCTGCGCCAGATATTCACTAAAGAGTGAAATTTCAAAAATATCGTTCTTATCGGCAGTTACTGCTTCGCGAGTTCGAGGACTCAGTCGGTCAAAGAGAGTTTTAAGTTCAGGATCATTCTGGAGTTTGGTGATAATCTCCTCTGGCGCCACCACCTCGGTTCGGCTAAGACGTGCCGGATGTTCGATCTGCTTAAAATACTTCTCAGCCGCCTCCGGCTGATTATTGGCAAAGAGGATTATCGCATGCGAAAGGATCACATAATCCGAGAGCTGATAATTCTGTTCATACCATTTAAAGAGTTCCTCTTCCTGAGTAATCTTCCCCTGCACGGCATAGAGATTGGCCAGAATTATCTCCCCACCGTCACCGAGGTAACCTTTTTTCTTCGCTTCTTCCAGTATGGCAATCGCTTCTACAGGTCGCCGCAGACCGAGATAATTACGGGCGAAATACTCGTAAATTGCCGGATGCGGATCATGCTCCAGCAACCACTCGAAGTACTCCTCTGCCTTTTCATAATCCTCCAGTTGAAAATAATAGAGTGCATAGAGCTTCTCCCGCAGACTCTGCTGCTTAATCTGCGCGATCAGCTCCAGAGTCCATTTACGCTGCTCAAACTTGGGCAGAATTGAGGTAGCCACTAGCGCAAACAACACCTTGGGATCGCGTACACCACTCTCCCAGATCTTACTGTACATCTTATTCGCTTCATTCTTCTTGCTCGCCAATATCGCCGCCTCGGCAGCCTTCTGCAACAGTGGCATATTCTCAGGATCCTTCTGGCTCGCGGCATTTATCGCTTTGAAAGCTTTGAAAAAATCCCCCTTGCCCGTGTAATCCAGATACTCTTTCATCAGCTCGTCTTTACTCAGGTTGCTTCCGTACGCCCCGGCTCCGCCGCGTCCGGTAAAGTGGTAATACGCAAACAGAGCGATGATCAGCACCACCGCCAAAAGACTTAGAGCAACCAGCAACCGTAGAATAAACTGTCTCTGCATAATTATCCTATCCTCATAAACAGACCCAACACCTCATACAGCTCAAACTTGGTTCAGTACGCATTCCGCCCGCTGAGCTAAGGCATTCCTCCCAAGAGCTTAAACGCATATACCTGATCTCTGCGGCATCTTGCCGTACAACACGAACTCGCCCCGGATCAACCCCAAGTCAAATCGATCAATAACTATTCAGACTGAAACCATTGTTGCACTAAATCCCGTTTAGAATCTCACCCCACCGCATCCGGCGATGATCAGTACTACCACCAAAAGACTTAGAGCAACCAGCAACCGTAAAACAAACTGTCTCTGCATAATTATCCTATCCTCACAAACAGACCCAAAACCTCATTGCACTCTCAATCGACTCAATGGGCGTTCTTCCCGCTGAAAACCACAAAGACAGTCTTGATAATTATCTCTATATCAAGCATCAAGCCCCAGTTGCGGATATACTCAACATCATAATCAACCCTCTTGGCCATCATCTGCAAATCCCTGGTCTCACCCCGATAACCATTTACCTGCGCCAGCCCGGTAATACCCGGTTTGACTTTATGCCGCATCATATACCCCTTAATCAGCGTCCTATACTCTTCATTATGCGCAACCGCATGCGGGCGCGGCCCAACTACACTCATCGTTCCCTGCATAACATTGAAAAATTGCGGCAATTCATCGAGCGAAGACTTACGCAGAAATCTGCCCAGCGGGGTAATTCTAGCATCACCCTCCTGCGCTTGCTGAACCTTGTCTCCATCCTCACATACCGTCATGGAACGAAATTTCCAAACCTTGACGATCTCACCGTTGAGACCGTAGCGCTTCTGGGCAAAGATAACCGGTCCCTTGCTGGTCAGCTTTACCAGCAACGCGATCAACAGCAGCAGGGGCGAAGTAAGGAGGAGTATAATTGAGGATACCACCAGATCCTCAGCCCGCTTGATAAAGGTATTAATTCCGAAGAACGGCGACTCATATACCTGCAAGAGCGGGATCTTACCGTATGAGGAGAGCTCTCCCTGGATCAGTTCAAAGACATATGAATCCGGTACAATATAGACCGAGACTGTAGTGTTGCTCAAACCACTCAGTATCTCGCGTACCCTCTCTTCTGCTTTGAAGGAGATGGTAATAAAGAGAATATCGAACTCTCCATGCTGCGCCGCCTGCAACATACGCGCAAAATTACCTTTAAGCTTAGGCTCGACAAATGGCGGCTCAGGAAGCCTGTACTTTGACCGGTCATCATATATCCCGGTAATCACAATTCCCTGGCCATATTCATCATTGCGAATCTGTTTGACCAGTTCTATAGCGGAATTATTCATACCCGCGATGGCTATCTTTATCTCCCGACGTGAAAAGATCTGGAGTTTCTTGATCAGATAATGCCAGAGATAATCAAGCAGATAGAGAGCCAGAGCGGTCAACACCAGCCAGAGGGTTAGGATCACTCGCGAGTGCTCTGCCGTATTCTTCAGAACAAAGGTGACCAACAGTGTAAGGAGAAAGGCTATCCCCCAGCAGGTAATCAGTTTAATACGAGCTCGCTTAGCTGGCGGCTTGAGAAATTTATTGAATAGTCCAAAGTAATTTCCAAGGAAGATATGGAAAAACGCCCCAATCAGACCCGAGAGCACATACTGATCACCCCACGTATCATTATAGATATATACACAGAAGACAAGCACCAGCAGTATCGCCACAAAATTAAGAACCGGCAGAATTACCGCCAACTTAGTATTACGTGTAAAGTAAAATTCTTTATCAGCCATAACACCCCGTATACCAATACTTTCAACCTAACAAATATCCTATTGCTTAGAGTCTGACTATACATTATTTTATAGGAGACAGCAATCCAAAAGACATTATTTTTATATAAAAATTTTTTTTTTACCCTTATCTCATCATAACGTTACAGTAAACCGAATACATAGCGGTAGATTCCTCATCGCTAAGTATCATTTTACGCATTAATCCCATTCAGCAGACCGGGAATTATCCTAATTCCTCAAAATATTTTATCTCCTCACCTAATAGACTTCTAACAAATAATATTTAGATTGACAGTAGTAAAAATACAGTATATAATATAGTTGAGATAAGTTCTAACCAAAGTACATTACAGGAGTTAGTTATGTCCAGAATAAGAATAATGCTGCTCACCCTGATCTGCACGACGCTGCTGCTCTTCAGCTCCTCAGCCCAGGCACGCGGCTACACCTTCGATATTATCGACCTCGGCACAGTCGGCAATGATACCGCGAGTTACGCCAGTTCTATTAACAATTCCGGTATGGTTGTAGGTACCTCGGTAGATACCAACGGCGACACACAGGGTTTTCTCTGGACCGAATACTGGCCCAGCAACGGCACTATGCTCGGCCTCAAGAAGGGCCGCCAAAACACCTACGCCACAGCTATAGACAGCAGTGGTACCATCCTCGGCGGTGCGGTCAAGAAAAATAAGACCGAGTCAGGAATCTGGCATTCCTGGAATCCAAACGGCAACATGAGCAAGCTCAAGCAAATGACCATGGCCTACAATATCAACGATAACGGCCAGATCCTGGCTTCAAAAGGGGATGCGAGCCAGACCTATATCTACAGTATCTGGGGCGGACACAACCCTATCAAAGTTGGTGGAGACATGTCTATCAAATATGCTTCAGACATCAACACCAGCGGCAATGTCATCGGCGAGACCGAGCTCGGCACCCCCTATATCTGGAACATGTATAATAACTCTACCGAACTGATCTCCTCCATTCAAGGCAGCGCTACCGATATCAACCGCTCCAACGAGGTTGTCGGTACCAAGACCGGGGATGTCGCCACAGACGGGACAGTAACCGATACCGGTGAATCCCAGGCCTATGTCTACCGTAACGGCGAGGTTGTCGAACTGGGTTATGTCGGAATAGGCACCACTTCGGAGGCCTATGCGATAAACGAAGAGGGCTTGGTTGTCGGCACTTCCAACGGCAATGCCTTCCTCTGGTCGGAAGAGGGCGGTATGCTCAACCTCAACGACCTCCTCCCCGACAGCAGCGAGTGGTCAAATCTCTCTGTCGCCAGCGATATCAACGATCTTGGTCAGATCGTTGGCTGGGGTACGATCAACGGTCAGACCCACTCCTTTATCATCTCGAATATTGCCTCAGCCCCTGAACCGAAGATCATCTTTATTGCTTTTCTCAGCATAGGTATTATTCTCTTCCGGGCTATTCAAGGTATCGGTTCCAAGAGTTAATACGCTTACCACATAAGATTTATTCTCTACAAAGCGGTACAGCCTGGAGCTGTGCCGCTCTTTTTTTACGAACTCGCAGCTAAATTTCATCTAAATATAATAAAGTTACCAGCTCGCCCTAGTCGATAGACTGAAGAGTAATCATATTTTTTCAGTTATAATTAGCAGGACGTAACCCACTATGCCGTTATTCCAGTTTTTAATAAAACATCTTAAACTTAATATTATCCTAGTCATACTCATATTCCTAGGTTTCTTTCTCCTGACCTCCTGCAAGGATCAATCCTCTTTACAGCAGAATGGTTCCGGCACTACCGCCGCAACCATAGAGACCCAGGATATCAGCGCAGACGACAAGGTGCGTGCAGAGATGTTCGAAGAGCTTCCGGCCAAGAACCCTGATCAAGAATCTACCTATAAGATTCCAGGCGAACCCAACGATCCTGCCGTAGAGGTATTCGAAGGGCGAGACAAGGTTACCAGCCCGCAGGCAGAAGCAAAACTCGACAAGGAACTGGCAAGACTAAGCCAAGCGTATAACCCGATCTACCGGATCAACCGTGGCGATATGCTGGAGATAAGTATTCCATTCGAACCGGATAGCAAGCAGCTGGTCAATGTCCGCCCCGACGGCACCCTCGGCTACCTCTATGGGGTAGAGGTCGAAGCGGCAGGGCTTACCTATCCAGAGCTCAAAACCAAGATTGAAAAGGAACTGGAAAAATATTATTACCAACCCAAGGTAGATATCAACGGCAAAACCTTCTCCGGCAGCCAGATCTATATCATGGGGCCGATAAAATCTCCCGGTAGCCATGTCATCCAGAACAACACCAAACTTCTGGACTGCCTCTCCATTGCCGGGGTTCTCAGCCAGATACCAGGAGCCAACCTGCTCTCCTACAACAACTCCCAGACCAATGATGTTGTAGATCTCAAAAACTCCTATATCATGCGTGAAGGCAAGATTCTACCGATAGATTTCGAGCGCCTACTGCTCAAGCGGGAGATGAAGTTCAATATCTATGTCCAAGCCAATGACTTCCTCTTCTTCCCCAGTTCCTATCTTTCAGATATCAGCGAGAGTGTCTATATCATCGGAGCTGTCACCTCACCGCGGGTATACCAGTATACCACCGAGACCAGCTTTATGTCTGCCATCGCCTCTGCCGGAGGGGTGGACAAATACCGGGCTGACCGTAACCACATAGCGATTATCCGCAAGAATGCCGATAAGCTTATAACCATAAGCTACAACAAGATTATCAACGGTGAACAACCCGATATCGCTCTGGAGGACAAGGATATTATCTATGTACCGGAGCGCGGACTCTACTCTGCCTCCCGCTGGACTACCACTATTATCGGTGAGATCATCGCCCCGCTGCAGGCCATTGTCCAGGCCAGTTCTGCCAGCAAAGCAGTCAATATGCAGGACTGGAATCCGACTTCAGACTTCGGACCTACAGACGTCTGGATGCAGGAATAATTGCTTGCACGAGGTATAAAGATAATACTGGCCTGCAGCGCCGTACGGCGCTACAGGCCAGTTCCTTCAAAATTCGCTACAGTAAAATATCTCAAGGACAAAGCATATCCTAGCCCTTGCTCGCGCTATAGGTTATCCAATTATTCTCCGGCAACGTCACATACTCAACCTGTTTAAAACCAGCCTCCAATAGAGCGTTCTCCAACGTTTCCGGCGCAAACAGCTGCAAGGCTGAGAGGCGCACCATACGCCGGTTGCGCGCAGTATACCCCGCGTGCTGCGGATCATCATACATCTCATTGATTATCTGAAATCTCCCCTCTGGAGCCAGCACTCGGTATACCTCGGCAAACGAACCAACAATATCCGGCCAGAAGTACACCGTCTCAACCGCGGTAATCATATCAAACGCAGCTGCGGCATACGGCAGTTCCGCCACAGTGCCATGGCTAATCTCAACCCCGTCACCAAGCTCATCCCGTGCCAACGCAACCATATCTACAGAGTAATCAATACCGGAGAATACCCCCTCTGGGTACCGTTCCTGCAAAGCGCGGAGTGTCGCTCCGCCCCCACAACCGATATCAAGAAAGCGTAACCGCTCCCTGCCGGAACCGAGATAAGTGTCCAGCCCCCAACTGACCAGGGTACCATGCCCCAGGTTCATTTCATGGGCGAGTTCAATCCCGTCCGCACCTACAGGTTTACAGCAAAGATTTAGCCTACTCTTCAGCCAGTCATCCGAGTGTTGCGAATGCTCCCAATCCCGCACCTCTTGCCTATCCATCCCCTTCTCCTTTCTCCAGTCAGACTGTCAAATATTGCTCACCCTCCGTCACAAAACCCCAAGCTCTCGACCTCTCCTGCCGCGTCCCCCGAAAAGCTACAACCTATCTGCTGACTATCTGGAGTTCATTGCCCTCAGGATCACGAAAATTCCGTACAAACCCACCACCTACCGCCTCCATGATCTCACCACTCCATACTACTCCGCGCCGGGTCAGCACCTCTACCGCCTCCTCCATATCCCCGACCCGTAGCGCCAGATGGCTAATCCCTTCGGCAAAATAAGCACGAACCGGTCTCTCCTCTTCCCTACTCGGAATGGCTTCCAGATAAACCCCATCCGCTCCCCGGAGCAGCTTTGCCCCCTGCTCAATCTCGGCCACAAGCTCATACTCCAATACCTCACAGTACCACTCACAACACTTCTCAAGCTCCTTGAAGACTAGCGCTGGATGATCCATCCCGCTGACAACTCTCTGCATTATCTTCTTCCTTCTCTCAACCAAGCCTATAAAAATCAGCTACCAAGAGCAACTCTCGGTAACTGACGATCAATAATAATCCGTGAACGCCTAACGCCCAAACCGTTTACAAGCGTACACAAGCTCGGGGGATTGACTTCCGTTCATACTCTATACGCTTATCGTTTCTAAAGGCCTGCTCAATCCAGAGTACCGGCGCATGCTCTTCACAGAAGCGCACTCCGGTCTTGGTATCGATTACCCGACAAGGCTTGTTACAATCCTTATGCGAGCATTCAAGCCCTGACTCAACAAACAGTAGGTTAACCGCAGTTGTATTTTCCATCTCTCCATCCTTGGATATAACTCTTCGCACAATAACTCTACCTTTTATTATACAGTCCGATAAGATTACTTGTCAACATTTTTTTGGTCTCCAGCAATATCTGCTATATACGGCAGAAAAACGGTAATATTGAGGAGCAACCAGAGCCACAGCCAAGAATTCCGATGATAATTGAATACGCAGTTTAAGTTATCCCGAATATACCTGATATCCTTAGCCGACCTAAAAAAATTGCTCTCGCAATGTTCAGGCCAACGTGCAAGACTTTGCCTACCCCCCTCAGTCAGAGCTACCCGATCTGCGGCTTGAGGGTAATAACCGAATAAACAACCTCCATCCACACCTAAATCTCTAGCTATGCCAATAAATCAGCCGGTAGCATAGCTACCGGCTGATTCCTTATCCTCAAAAGAATAAAATTCTCTCGCAATTTATAGATTCTCCAAGCTACGCCCGGTCTACTACCTGCCGTGCCGCCGCCAGGATCTCCGCCGCCGCCGTCTCATACGCCTTGAGTAGTTCCGCCTCATCTGGTAACGGTGTTGCTGAGGCTAATTCAAAGTAATAGCGGAATTTAGGCTCGGTACCGGACGGACGGAGCAGAATCCAGCTCTTATCGGCAAAGATAAGCTTGAGCCCGTCGATAATATTAATCTCCACCACCTCCTTCGCTACCCCGGCGATACTCACCTTATCCCCAACCTTATACAGTTTGTGCTGTAAAACCTCTACCACCGCCGCCTTATACTCCTGCCACGCCTCCACACTCACACCCTTTACCTCGGCTCCAGCCTTGGACGGATAGAAGTATCCATACTTCTTGCGCAGTTCTGCATACTGCACCGAGATATTACTATCAGCGCTACGCATCGACTCAAGCGCTAGCAGCAATCCGGCAATTGAACACTTCTCGAGGGTATGCCCGATGCAGCTGATACCGTCTGATTCTTCAAAGGCGAGTATCACCTTGCCCTGGCTGAGCGGTTCACGGAAATTCTTGAACCCGACCGCCATCTCAAATATCTCCTTGCCCTCACGCTTGGCTATCTCCAAAGCAAAGTCGCTCGACGGAGCCGTACTGGCCAACCCTCCGTCTATCCCTCTACCGAGAAGGCTGGCATAGGCGATAGCGCCGAAACGGTTCATATCAACATCGAGTTCACTATCGGCAAAACGTATCCTGTCCGCATCTGGATCGAGCGCGACCGCTAGTGATAATCTACGCCCCATAGCTTTGAGTTTGACGATAAGCGGCGCCTGATTCACCGCACTCGGCTCAGGCTTCACCCCATGAAAGCTGTAATCGGTATCAGTATGCAGTTTGCAAAGCGCCCCGGCAGCACTCAACTCCGCCTCAAGCTCAGCGCCGAGTATTGCTTCAACATATCCCCGTGACGCACCATGCATAAAATCAACTACCAGCGCCAGTTCATCCTTCTTGCCGCGCAGCCACTCGCGGAGAGCTTTGAGATCGAAGACCTTGCTCTTATTCAGAACAAAATCGGTAAATATCTTCTTGGCGTCTATCGTCTCCAATAGCTCGCCACCGGGTTCGGCTGAAGCCGGAGTAAATTCTTTACCTTGCATATACGCATTGGCTTTTTCTTCAATGATTGTAGTCAACTCCGGCCCGGCCGGGCCACCGTCAGCAGGGTTGAACTTGATCCCGGCATAATCCATCGGATTATGTGACGGAGTAAAGTTTATCGAACCAGCGGCCGAGAGTTCGGTCACGAGCGCCGAACCCACCCCGGTCGGACACTCGCCGGCGACATAAATCCTAATCCCGGCACGCGCCAGCTCGCGATTGGCGATAGCAATAAATTCATCCCCCATATAGCGGTTGTCACGGAATACAATAATACCGTTGCTCTGTACCTCAGCAAACGAAGAGTAGCCGTTTGTCTCTAGAAACTTCTGCGTACGCATCATCTCGATAATACCGGCCACTACCTTGGCAACATTCGCTGCGGTAAAGTCCTCTCCAATCACTCCACGCCAACCAGATGTTCCGAAGACCACGGTTGTGGTTGCAGTAGAGATTCTGGCCTTCTCTCCCTGAAATTCTCTGATCGTAGTAATTATGCTCCTGCAAGCCATAATAGTAGCGTCCGAGGTACCTTCAAGATTATAATAAGCGCCCAATCCCTTTGCCACCTCCCAGTAATTCTCATTCGCGACATAACCGGTAATTTCAGCCAATACCGCTGTATCTCTAACGACTTCATTTACTGCCTGGACAAGACTCTCATTGAATTCAGTGTTACTCATAGCAGCTCCCCATTCCATAGGTTTTCAAAGACATATGCATTATAATACGACAAAACATTCTTGGCCAATAAACATACGGCAAAGCCTGAGACTGCCTTGCCGTATGTTATTTATAATTATTTTCGTCCCAGGCGCTCAAGGAGCTCGAGCCGCTCGGTCTGTGCCTTCTCATAGAGTTCGGTCAACTCCGCAACTTTGAGCTGCTGGCTTCTGGCAAATTCCTCCTTCTCCCGGACTATCTCCGCAATCGCCTCTTCCTTCTCCTTGAGCTCACGGCGCAGCGTCTCAAGTTGACTGCTATCTACCACCCCGGCAAGCGCTCTCTCATCTTCTTTAGCCATGTACTCACCAATAAGGCTGCGCGCTTTCATCAACTCCCAACCCAATTCCTTATTACTCCGTTTCAACTCCTCCAGATGGCTCTCACGCTCATGCGCTCTGTGCAGCTCCACATCAAGTCGCCGATGCTCTATCTGCTCTTCCTTGAGCGCCTGGCTCAATTGCTCTATCTCTAGAGCCACCTTGTCCGCGAGTTCAGCCTTCTGCTCCAACTCACAGAGCTTCTGTGCCATCCCGGAATAACCTTCAAGCTTTACCCGCAGCTCATCATTCTCGCTACTGAGCTGCATAAGCCTCTTCTCCGCTCGATCAAGCATATCCTTGAAGTCGTCTAATTCACTATGCAGATCCCCTGCTTGCGCCAGCTCACCCTCAAGTTCGCCCACCCTCTCGTGCAAGGCTGCATTCTTCTTCTCCAATTCACCAACCTCCCACTGGGCATTCTTGAGCTTGGAATGAGCCTCCTTAAGCCTATCCTGTACCTCTCTGGCATTATTAACCACCTGCTCCCGATCAGCCTCAGTCTTCTCCTTGAGTTTGGCGTATTCCGTCCTCATCTGCTCTAGTTCAGTACTCAGCTTGTCGGTCTTCATCTCCTTCGCCAGGGATTCAAGCTGAACCCTGTCCTTGAGTGTCGCCTCACTCTCCTTAAGCGCCGCAATCTCTTCCCGCTGTACAGCCAGAGTCTTACCGAGGTTCTTCAGTTCATCCTCTTTAGCCGCTAGTTCAAGATCCAACTTTCCAACCTGATCTTCAAAGACACCTAATTCCATTATCCGTTCAAAGGCCATATCCTTAAGCGAGATCTCATTCTCCAGCTTCCATTCACAATCTTTGAGCATGTTCTCCGTCTCACTCAGACGCTCCTGAATCGCTTCTGACTTGTTAGTATACGACTCCATTATCTCCTGCTTCTCAACTTTGATACTGTTATTCTCCTCTGTAAGCCCGGTAATTTTTGCCTCCAGACTCGCAATTTTATCAAAATACCTCTGATTATTCTCCTTCTCGGTATTGAGTTGGAGCGTAAGTTCCTGAATACTCTTCTCCGACTCCTGCTGCACCCGTTCATAATCCGCACGGAGATTACCGAGTTGTGTACTCACCTGCGCAGACTCTCGCTTGAGTTTGTCGGAATTGATCAGATTCCGCTCATAATCAGCTCTAACTTTGGCGAACTCACCATTCAGACTATCCGCCTCAAGCTTGAACTGCTCAGCCCCCTTTTGTCCCTGCTCCAACTCAGTGCGTAGCGCCTCCAGTTCGGCCTCCAGTTTCGCCCGGGATTCCTCCAGACTACCGGACTCACCCCGCGCCTGCTCAAGCTCTGTTTCTAACGCCGCCGCCCGCTGTTTATCCTGCTCCAACTCAGCGCGTAGCGCCTCCAGTTCGGCCTCCAGTTTCGCCCGGGATTCCTCCAGGCTACCGGACTCACCCCGCGTCTGCTCAAGCTCTGTTTCTAACGCCGCCGCCCGCTGTTTATCCTGCTCCAACTCAACGCGCAGCGCCTCCAGTTCGGCCTCCAGTTTCGCCCGGGATTCCTCCAGACTACCGGACTCACCCCGCGTCTGCTCAAGCTCTGTTTCTAACGCCGCCGCCCGCTGTTTATCCTGCTCCAACTCAGCGCGTAGCGCCTCCAGTTCGGCCTCCAGTTTCGCCCGGGATTCCTCCAGACTACCGGACTCACCCCGCGCCTGCTCAAGCTCTGTTTCTAACGCCGCCGCCCGCTGTTTATCCTGCTCCAGGCTGTTCACCAGTCTTTGTAGTTCAGTTTTCTGTTCTTTATAATCTTGAAGCTCAGCTTCAAGTTCGCGCCGCTCTGCCTGCTGCTGCGCAAGTTGATGCTCATATCGCTCGTTATTGGCGGTCAAGGTACTCCACTCCATACTCTTGGACTCAAGCTGCCCCTTGACGCCGTTGAGCTGCTGTTGCAACTTATTATTATTCTCCCGTTCGTGGCTGATCACGCCCTCCAGCTCCGCGACCTTCTCCCTGGCCAACTCCGCCTCCTGATTCTGACCCTCAGCGAGCAGTTGCTCAAGTTTGGCGCGTTCGCTCTCAATACTGGCGATGTCCACCATCGAAGCTCTCAAGCCTTCCAGTTCCCGTTCAGCCTCTTCTCTGGCTTCACGTTCGCGCTGAATACCTACATGCTCGGCCTCAATCAGAGCTGCCTGCCCCGCCTCCAACTCTTCACAACGCGTCTCCAAAGACTCGACTACCTTGTTGAGGTTAGCAATCATACTCTGACTGCCTTCAAGTTTTTTAGCTAGTTCACTCGCAGAATTCTCTGTCTCTGCCTTTTCCCGTCGCAACCCTGCTTCAATAGCACGTAACTTCTGATAGTCATCACTCACTGCCTGCGTCTGGCTCTGAAGTTCATGCTGCCGCTCTAGCGCCGCATCACGCTCACGGGAGATACTCTCCAGCTTTACAACGGTATCATCCAATCGCTGACGCAGTTCTGACGTTGAAGCTTCAAGACGCTTGAAATTACTGAGAGCCTCTTGCGCATCCTGCACCGAAATATTCTTTTTATTCTCACTATCTTCATATCGGCGCAGCAACTCATTATTCTCGCTTTTCAACTGCTCCATCCCGAGACTCAATTGTCGGATCTGCTCCTGAAGTCCGGCAACAGTATCGTTTTTAGCATTATTCAGCCTACTGATCTCCTCTTGGAGTCCAGCAATTTGACGATCTTTCTCATAATTAAGTCGATCGATTTCTTCCTGCAGTCTGGCGATAAGCTCATCTTTACTTGCGACCTCACCGGCAAAACTATTGAGAGAATCCGCCAGCTTATCCCGTTCCTGCACTAAGGTATTGAGTCTACTGCTAAGTTCGTCCTTTTCTTTACCAACTTCAGCCGAGACCTGTTCAACATTCTGCCGGTTCTGCTCTTCAAGCCGAGCCTTAGCTTCATTTTCCAGTCTGAGTTCTTCGATCTTCTGTTTAATCTGCTCAGCTTCCAGTCGTGCCTTCTCCGCCTCATCTTTGAGTCTGGATGCTTCTTCGCGTGCCTTCTCTGCGACCTCTCTCTGACTCTGCGACTCCGATCTGACTCTGGAT
>CAUVYI020000028.1:0-23872 GCA_963556115.3 Planctomycetota bacterium
GACCTTGATCCCTCTCTCACCATTGTCGCCAACCGGATGACGCTAAAGCGTGCGCCGGACAGTACTGCGAAAGAAATTCTCCTGCACGGCAACGGCCTCAAACTGGTGCAATTGCGTATGAATGGCAGCAAACTGGGGAAAAAAGATTATGCGATCGAAGACGGCAACCTGCGCATTTTCAATACCCCGGAAGACGTGACCCTGGAAATTGAAACGGTCATTCGCCCTGACAAGAATACGTCGCTGATGGGCCTGTACGTCTCCAGCGGCAATTTCTTCACACAGTGCGAAGCAGAAGGCTTCCGCAAAATCACCTTTTTTCCGGATCGCCCCGACGTGATGGCCAAATTCACCGTGATGCTGCGCGCGGACAAAAAGCAATATCCGGTGCTGCTGTCCAACGGCAACCTGATTGACGAAGGCGATCTCGGCGACGGCCGCCATTTCGCGAAGTGGGAAGACCCGTTCAGAAAGCCGGCTTATCTTTTTGCGCTGGTCGCCGGCAAGCTCGTCTGTCAGGAAGACACCATGCGCCTGCAATCCGGCCGCAAGGCGCTGCTGCAAGTCTGGGTCCAAAAGGAAAATCTCGACAAGACCCAGCATGCGATGGAATCCCTCAAGCACAGCATCCGCTGGGATGAAGAGCGTTACGGGCTGGAACTCGATCTGGACCGCTTCATGATCGTCGCCGTGAGCGATTTCAACATGGGCGCGATGGAAAACAAGGGACTGAACATTTTCAATACAAAATTCGTGCTGGCCAATCCGCGCGTTGCCACCGACATCGACTACAACAATATCGAATCCGTCGTCGCGCATGAATACTTCCACAACTGGACGGGCAATCGCGTGACCTGCCGCGACTGGTTCCAGTTGTCTCTCAAGGAAGGCCTGACGGTTTTCCGCGATCAGGAATTTTCCGGGGACATGATCGGCACGCCGTCCGCCGTGCGGTCAAGCGCATTGAAGATGTCCGCATGCTTCGCCAGGTTCAGTTCCCGGAAGATGCCGGCCCGATGGCGCACCCGGTACGCCCGGACGCCTACGAAGAAATCAACAACTTCTACACGGTCACGATTTATGAAAAGGCGCAGAAGTCGTGCGCATGTACCAGACCCTGCTTGGCAAGGACGGTTTTCGCAAGGGCATGGATCTGTACTTTGCCCGTCACGACGGCCAGGCGGTGACCTGCGACGATTTCCGCGCCGCGATGGCCGATGCGAATGGTCGCGATCTGTCGCAATTCGAACGCTGGTACAGTCAGGCCGGCACACCACGCATCAAGGCGGTCACAAACTATGACGCGTGCAGCAAAACCCTCACGCTCACGCTGTCGCAATCCTGCCCGGCCACACCGAATCATCCGAACAAGCTGCCTTTCCATATTCCGGTCGCCGTCGGGCTGGTTGGCAGCGACGGACGTGACCTCCAGTTTTATCTCGATGGCAAGTTCGTTTTTGGCGCGAACGTCACCACCATGCTGGAACTGACGGAACCCGAACAAAGCTTCACCTTCGAGCATGTTTATGAAAAACCCGTTGTCTCGCTGCTGCGCAATTTCTCGGCACCCATCATTCTGGACATCGATTACAGCGATGCCGAGCTCGCCCACCTGATGGCCCACGACAGCGACCACTTCAACCGCTGGGAAGCCGGCCAGCGCCTGATGATGCGTCGCCTGCTCGCCCTGACAGAAGCCGTGCAACAAGGCGAAAGGCTGGAACTTGATGACATGGTCATCGATGCGCTGCGCCAAACGCTCAACGATACGTCGCTCGATCCCGCCTTCCGCGAAGTCGCACTGACCCTGCCAGGCGAAACAACCATCGGCGAGCAAATGGATGTTGTCGACCCCGCAAGCCATTTACACGGCCCGCCAATTCATGCGCACGGCACTGGCCAATGCGCTGAAGAGCGACTTCCTTGATGTCTACGAAGCCAACGTCGTGAGCGGCGCTTACCGTCCGGATGCCACCTCGACTGGCAAGCGCGGTCTGAAAAATCTCGCACTGTCCTATCTGATGGCCTGGGGCGACGACAGCGCCTGCGAACTCGCGCAAACGCAATTCGATGCAGCCGACAACATGACCGACAGAATGGCCGCTCTCACCGCGCTGACAAACGGAGAAACGAAAACTGCTGAAAAGCTGTCAACCAAGGCACTGTCGCGCTTCTACCGCGAATTCAGGAAAGAGGCGCTCGTTATCGACAAGTGGTTCATGCTCCAGGCTTCCGCACATACGGCGACGGTGCCCGCCATCAAGCAACTCATGGCACATCCGGACTTCACGCTCAGTAATCCGAACCGCGCCCGCAGCGTGATCTTCGGCTTCTGCAATGCCAACCCGTCACGCTTCCATGCACAAGACGGCAGCGGCTATGCCTACTGGGCCGAGCAAGTCATTGCGCTCAACGCACTGAACCCGCAAGTCGCCGCCCGACTGGCGCGCAGCATGGACCGCTGGCGCAAGTTCACGCCTGCGCTGCAGGAAAAAATGAAAGTCGCGCTGGAACGCGTGGCGTCGGCGAAGAAACTGTCAAAGGATGTGAAGGAAGTGGTGACGAAGGCGTTGGCAAATTAGCCTTTTCAATACCTGTAATCTTTCAAATGCCAGTGCCATCCAAGTTGGTGGTGCTGGCTATCATGCAAATGACCAAAGAAAGTTATTCTTAGCTACGCGAATAACTTATTATAGGACTTGAGGCTTTGGCCATTCCTTATATTTAGAGGGAAATAATTTAATTTTTTCGCTCTTCAACATTTTAAAAATAGCCTGATGACGAGGATCTTGTGAACTTCTATTCCGATTCATGAACTGTAGTATCCATGAGTAAACATCGGCTAACTGCAGAAATCTACTTAAATGTGAATGAGTGAAATGAACGGAGTCTACCAAATGATTTAGCTCCCTCCCAAAAGCAAATTCTGTTCTGTTTGCTCGATAACCAGATAATGTCGTAGAGAATCGTTCTGACATTTGATCATTTTCACGATCACCAATTAACATGCCTAATGTCTTTTTTTGCTTTACAAAATCATTCGCACGTTCGCATAGAAACATAAATGCAACCTCTTCCGGGGATTGCTTTTCATTTAGTAATCTACAGTTTATTTGTATGTCGATAAGGCAGGCTTCGGGAAGACTAAGAATTTCCAGAAGACTCTTTAGTACCTCTAGTCGTTTTGAGTAATCAGCCCAGGATTTAAAGTTTTTTTTGCGGTGATATATTTCAGCGGCATGGAACTCGGTTTCCTTTTTCAGCAAACTCGACTCAAAGGTACGCTCGGCTAATTGGTTAACTTTTGACTCAATATAATTCAAATCAGATTCATCAATGCAAACGCCCCCAATGTGGTAATAAGGGTATTCACTTTCTTCTTTTACTTCATCAAAAAAGATAAGCTTCATTGTGCAATTAAGTTTCAGCCCGTTTTCATAAAAAACAAAGTTACGCATATCCCAGTTCGCAGCAAAAGGCTCCTCGAATAAATCGGCGAGCGAGATGAGATGCAAGGCGCGTGGTGCACAGCGACCGAGGCATATCTTGCAGATAGACGAGGGAGCGAGCACCGCAGCAACGCCGCAGATCGCTCGCGCAGCCATTTATTTAATGGCGCTTCGCGTCCTGAACCCCTTTGACCTCTCGTATCACATTAATCGCCTTCTGCAATTGTTCGGTCGATCCGATTTCCACGGTAAAGGACATTCGCGCCGTGCCTTTGGAACTTTGCGTGTTCACGCCGATGACGTTGATTTTCTCGCGCGAAAACACTTCCGAAATATCGCGCAACAGGCCTTGTCGGTCGGTGGACATCACAAAGATATCGACGGGATACAGCGTGTCCGGTGCCGCCTTGCCCCAGGTCGTCTGAATGACGCGTTCGGGTGTACGGTTGCGCATGGCAGCAAAATGCTTGCAATCCGCACGGTGAATGGATACCCCTTTGCCGCGCGTGACAAAGCCGACGATGGCATCCGGCGGCGCTGGCTTGCAGCATTTGGCCATTTGCGTCAGCAAGCCTTCAGTGCCGACAACGAGCACGCCCGACTTGGCACCTTGCTCGACACTGGTGGCGCGACTCTTGCGCGTGACAAGCAGTTCTTCGTCAGGGACTTCTTTTTCTGGCGCATCACCATGCAGGACGGTTTCGATAGCGCGTGCACTGATCGCATCCTTGGCAATGGCCACAAACAGATCTTCAAGTTTGGAAAAGCCAAGCTGTCCTGCCAGGTCATCGAGATTGATGGCTGTCTTGCCTTCGCGCTGCAGAATTTTTTCCAGCGCACTGCGCCCCGTTGCCATGGTTTCCTGCAGGTCGACAGCATTGAACCAGGCGCGGATTTTTGAGCGCGCACGGGGACTGGCCACGTAACCGGGACTCAACCAGTCACGGGAGGGGCCGACATTGGCATTGGCACCTTTGGCAGTAATGATTTCCACGGTCTGGCCGCTCTTGAGGGGCGTGTTCAGCGGCACCATGACACCTTCGACCTTGGCACCACGACAGCGATGACCGACATCGCTATGCAAGTGGTAGGCAAAGTCGATCGGTGTGGCGCCACTGAGCAATTCAATCACGCGTGCTTGCGGCGTGAGCACGTAAATGCGCTCATCCAGACCGGCGGACTTGAGTTTGTTGTGCCATTCCTGGCGCTTTTCATCCGGCGTGTCGACACCATCGGTCACATCCGTTTGCCATGCAAGCAATTGGCGCAACCAGGCAATTTTTTCGTCGTATTCATGGCCCACGGCACCGCCTGCGCTGGCTTCCTTGTAGCGCCAGTGCGCCGCCACACCGTATTCGGCAAAGTGATGCATCTCCTTGGTTCGAATCTGCACCTCGATAGGCAAACCTTCATCGGTCACAACGATCGTGTGCAGCGATTGATAACCATTGGGTTTGGGGCGCGAGATGTAATCGTCAAACTCTTCGAGCATGGGGTTCCACAAATCATGCACAATACCCAGTACCGCGTAACAGGTGTCGACATCATTCACAATGATGCGAAAGGCGCGCACGTCATGCAGATCGGCAAAGTCGAGCGATTTTTCACGCAATTTGTTCCAAATGCTGAAGATATGCTTGGGACGACCGGAGACTTCTGCCTTGATGCCGGCTTTTTCCAGTTCGGTTTTTAGCCGCACGATGGAGCGTGAAATAAAGTCTTCGCGTTCGAGGCGTTTTTCTTCCAGCATTTTTGCTATGCGACGATACTCGTCCGGCTCCAGAAAACGGAAGGAGAAATCTTCGAGTTCCCATTTGAGTTGCCAGATACCCAGGCGATTGGCAAGCGGCGCATACACGTTCATGGTTTCGCGTGCATAACGCTCAGCCATCTCGCCAAGAATCTTGTTTTCGGCAAAATAGTGCAAAGTCGTCACACGCGATGCCAGTCGAATCATGACCACGCGCATATCCGCGGCCATCGCGAGCAGCATCTTGCGCAAGGTTTCCACCTGCGCAATCGCTTGCTGTTCCGTATTCTTGCCCCGCGTGGCTTCATGCTGTGCACTCGTTCGTTCGCGCAAACTGCGCAGCTGCCGGATGCTGTTGACCAGCATGGCGACTTCCCGGCCAAACTTGGGTTCGATAGCTTCGGCTTCCATCGGATCAATGCCCGGCACTTCGGAAAGCAGACCTGCTATGCGTGTGGGGGCATCGCAATTAAGTGCCGTCAGGTTGGAAACCAGACCCTCCACAAACTCCATGATGGGTTGACCGCTCTTGACCGTATTGTTGGCATAAATCGGTCGCACAAACGCCAGTGCATCGAGCAGTTTTTCGCCTTCTTCAGGTGTTAAACCAGAGGTGAGTTGCGCCTGTTCGGCACGGTGCAAAGCTGCGGTAGTTGTTACCATAATTGAAGTGGGTATCAATTCGGGCTTCGAACGAATGTTTTTTGCTTATTTACTGCACTCATCAAACCCGAGATCCTGAATGCAGTGCAGAAGACTTATCCTATCCACATGGCGATTGATAATAGCAACAGGAGGAGTAGCCATAAAAGCGTCGCTCGCCATAGCAGGCCAACGGTACTTTGAAGCGAACGTAGCGTGGGTTCTTCACCCGGCATGCTTTCCGCGTCAACATTGGTATAGTCGCCAGTCGTCACATCGACTTGCGGCAAGCTGATCGCCTTCTCCGCCGGATTCCCAAGACGTACGCCAAGTGCGCCGCCGCCAGCCGTCAGGATGATGCCGACGGCTTCGTCGGTCCAGCGCTTGGCAAAATTTCGCCACGCATAGATCGCATCTTCAAAATTGCCGACAATCGCAAAGGCGACTGCAGTCAAGCGTACGGGCACCCAGTCAACGATATAAAAAGCCTGCTTGGCAAAACGACCGAATATTTCGCCTTCGGCCCGTTCTTCTTCATTCCATGCGCGCGCCAGATATTCTGCCACACGGTAAATGACCGCGCCGGCTGGCCCGACAGGCAGCACAAACCAGAGGAAAGCGCCAAACACATTATGATGCGACGTCACCAGCGCCTTTTCGATGGCAATGCGAATGACTTCGGACTCTTCCATACCGACGGCATCCACGCCCGTCCATTCGGTGAGCAAACTGCGTGCACGTGCGTCATCGCCGGTAATCAGTGCCATCTGGATGGCCGTGAAGTAATGGCTGTAATGACGAAAGCCGATGGTGAAGTACGCAATGACAATGTGCCAGATCAAGTCGACGATGGGATTGATGCTGGCAGCAATCCTGTGGATGATGTACACCGGCACGGCCAGCAGGACCACCACGATGAACCACGCAAAACGGCCGTTTCTCGCCTGACCCGCATTGAATCCGGCTTCGATGCGTGCCGCAAGCGATCTGATCCCTGAGTAGACGACATTGTCCGCCCGCATGGGTCTGATCTGTTCGATCAGTAAGGCGCAAAGAATTGAGAGAAATGCCATCTATTTTCCTTGAAATCGCTCAGACGCAAAGATACCCTACCCGCCCCTTAGAATCAAACGCGCCTCTTGAATTTTCTCAAGCGCGCAGGAAATGAAACAAATTGCGCAACATACCGGCCGTAGCCCCCCAAATAAAGTATTTGTCGTACGGAATCGCATAAAACGAACGCCAACCTATACCGCGCGGAAACTCCGCCGTAAGCAAGCGATGGTTTTTTGCATCCATCAGGTGTGCCAATGGCACCTCCAGCACTTCAGCCACTTCAAACGGATCGGGTTTGATATCGAAGGGGGGCGTGACAATCGAAACGATGGGCGTCACGCGATAACCTGTACCGGTGATGTATTCCGGCAGACGTCCGATGACATCAACATGACGACGATGCAAACCGACTTCTTCTTCTGTTTCACGCAAAGCCGTTTCTATCTCTGATGCGTCTTCTTCTTCCGTCCTCCCTCCCGGGAAGCTGACCTGGCTGGGGTGATGGTGCAAGTGATCGGTACGCTTGGTCAGCAACATGACGGGGCTTTCCTCTCGCGCCACGATCGGTACCAGCACGGAGGCCGGCATCGGCGGATTGAACGCCGTGGGAAGCTGCTTTTCTACGCGGGACTCGGGCTGCCATTCAGGTGGCGACGCAAAACGGGAACGAATCCAGTCTACATTCAAACGATCAGGTGACACGATATTGCCCTCATTGACGAGGTCAATTTTCATCGTGGATTGATCAAATGGAAACTTGGACAAGGGATTCTCCTGATTCAAGCAAAAAAGGGCGCTGAAAAGCGCCCCTTTTTTATGCAGTACAAACCATGTGAATTATTCTGCCGTTTTTTGGACGCGCGAAGGTAGTTTTTCGCGGATACGCGCGGACTTGCCGGAACGCTCACGCAAATAGTACAACTTGGCACGACGTACATCGCCGCGACGCTTCACCTGAATCGAGGCGATCAGTGGCGAATAAAGCTGGAACGTACGCTCCACGCCTTCGCCAGAGGAAATCTTGCGAACAATAAAGCTGGAATTCAGACCGCGATTTTTCTTGGCGATCACAACGCCTTCGTAGGCCTGTGCGCGCTTGCGGTTACCTTCCACGACATTGACGTTCACGACCACGGTATCGCCGGGTGCGAACTCAGGGATTTCTTTACCCAGACGGGCAATTTCTTCCTGTTCAAGCTGCTGAATCAGATTCATGATTGACTCCTGAAACCATCTTGCCGGCGCTTTACTGGTGTGTTCTTTTCGTTCGAACAACTGCCCGACAGAGGATGGGGTTAAACAAGCGAACGTCTGTTCGCACTCAATGCACCGGATCAGCTCCGGCAAAGACCGCAAGTATACTACAAATTGCGGAGAAAGCTTTCATCTGCGGCCGATAACTTGTTGTCCAGGCGCGCTTTTTCGATCAAATCCGGGCGTTTTTTTGCCGTTGCAGCCAGTGCCTGCTCGCGTCGCCACCTTGCAATTTCTGCATGATTTCCGCCCAACAGGACTTCCGGTACGGTTTCACCCTGGTAATTCTCCGGGCGCGTGTAATGCGGGCAATCCAGCAAACCATCGACAAAGCTGTCTTGCTGCGCCGATTCATCGTCATGCAACACGCCGGGAATCTGGCGAATCACTGCATCCATCAAAGCCATCGCCGGAATTTCGCCGCCTGAAAGCACAAAATCGCCCAGACTGATTTCCTCATCCACGCAATGATCCAGCAAACGCTGGTCAACGGCCTCGTAACGACCGCACAAGAGCACCAGCCCGGGTTCTTGCACGATGTCCAGCACCCGCGCATGCGTGAGTGCCTTGCCTTGTGGCGACAAATACACCACTCGCGGCACGGGCAAGCCTGCTTCTGTCTGCCGCGTCTTGGCCGCAGCAATGGCATCTTCCAGCGGCTTGACCATCATCACCATGCCCGGACCGCCGCCGTAAGGCCGATCATCGACCGTGCGGTGTCGATCCTCGGTAAAATCGCGCGGATTCCAGCGCGTAAGCGTGCAGCGCTGCTGCTCGAAAGCACGGCGCGTAATGCCCGCTTGCGTGATGGCATCGAACATTTCGGGAAATAGCGTGATGACGTCGAATTGCATGGGAAAGCGCCTCGCCGCTGTGAAAATCAGTAATCGATCTGCCAGTCTACCTGGACCCGTTTTGCCTGCACATCGACGGTTTTAACGAATTGCTCGACGAAAGGCACGAGCATTTCCTTCTTTTTGCTGTCCGGGTCAACCACTTCGGACACATCGACCCGCAAAATCGGGTGGGCGCCGCTCTCCATAATGCCGCTGACCGTGCCCATATGCTCTCCCTGCATGTTTTCAACCGGCAAGCCGATCAAATCGACCCAGTAATATTCATTTTCTTCGAGTGGAGGGAAGTAGCGGCGGGAAATCTGTACCACCGCACCTTTCAGGGATTCTGCAGCATCCCGATCGACGATACCGACAAGCTGCGCGACAAGTTCTTCGCCTTGCCAGCGCGCTTGCTGCTTTTCGACATCGGAGAGTTGGGGCTTGTCCAGCCACCAGCGCTTGCTTTCCAGCATGGCTTCCGCATGTGCGGAATAGGGTCTGATGCGGACCCAGCCCTGCACGCCAAACGGGCCGGTGATATGGCCCACCGGCACCAGATCGTCGGGGACAGGTACCCCTTGTGCAGTTTTTTTTTGCAAATTAAGCGGCTTTGGCAACCTTGCTTGCCAGACGTGCAACAGCAGGCGACATTTGTGCGCCGACGCTTTGCCAGTAAGCCAGGCGATCCTGAGCGATACGGCAGGATTCTGCATTGCCGGTAGCTACCGGATTGTAGAAGCCCAGACGCTCGATGAAGCGACCATCGCGACGGCTGCGCGAATCTGCTGCAACAATGCTGTAAAACGGACGCTTTTTGCTGCCCCCGCGTGCTAAACGAATAACGACCATAGTGTAAATTCCAATAAATATTGAAAGCGGAAAAGTCAGCGATTATAGCCTATTTTTCGCCTGTATAGGCATGGACAAGAAAAATTGCGCATTTTCTTGCCTCGACTCATACCCTCCCCCTCAAAGGGGGAAGGAGTATTAGCTCTTTAACTGAGAAAGATCGCGTACCGCCCCACGATCAGCGGAAGCGGCCAGCGCCGCATAAGCCTGAAGCGCTTGAGAAACTTCGCGCTGGCGCGTGGTCGGCTTCCATGCCTGATCGCCCCTGGCTTCCATGGCCTTGCGGCGTTCCGCCAGTACGGCATCGGTCACGCGCAGGTTGATTGTGCGATTCGGAATGTCGATATCGATGAGATCGCCTTCTTCGACCAGTCCGATGGCGCCGCCAGATGCCGCTTCGGGCGAACAGTGGCCAATCACCAGACCGGATGATCCGCCGGAAAAACGCCCATCGGTTACCAGCGCGCAGGTTTTGCCCAGGCCCTTGGATTTCAGGTAAGAGGTCGGGTACAGCATTTCCTGCATGCCGGGACCGCCTTTCGGGCCTTCGTACTGAATGATGACCACATCGCCATCGACGATCTGGTCGCCCAGAATCGCCTCGACTGCCGCTTCCTGGCTTTCAAAAATGCGGGCCTTGCCGGTGAAGGTGAGGATGCTTTCATCCACGCCCGCCGTTTTCACGATGCAACCTTTTTCGGCGATGTTGCCGTAAAGCACGGCCAAACCGCCATCCTGCGAGAAGGCATGCGCCTTGTCGCGAATGCAGCCCGCCACGCGATCCGTATCGAGTTGTTCGTAACGCTTGTTTTGCGAAAACGCCGTCATGGAAGGCACGCCGCCCGGCGCCGCCTTGAAGAATTGCTGCACCGCCGCATCCTTGCTTGTCATGATGTCATTTTTCTCCAGCGCTTCGCCCAGCGTCTTGCTGTGCACTGTCGCTGCACTGGTATCCAGCAAACCGGCGCGCGCCAGTTCACCCAGAATCGCGGTGATGCCGCCGGCACGGTGCACGTCTTCGATATGGTATTCCTGCGTCATCGGCGCCACCTTGCACAGGCAGGGCACCTTGCGGGAAATGCGGTCGATATCGGCCATCGTGAAGTCCACACCCGCTTCTTGCGCAACCGCCAGCAAATGCAACACGGTATTGGTGGAACCGCCCATGGACACATCAAGTGCCATCGCATTCTCGAACACCGTCTTGTTGGTAATGCTGCGCGGCAAAACCGACGCATCGTCTTGTTCGTAGTAGCGCTTTGCCATCTCCACAATCATGCGCCCGCCACGCAGGAAAAGCTCCTTGCGATCAGCGTGCGTCGCCACCAATGTGCCGTTGCCCGGCAATGCCAGACCCAGCGCCTCGCACAGGCAGTTCATGGAGTTCGCCGTAAACATGCCCGCGCAGGAGCCGCAGGTCGGGCAGGCGGAGCGCTCAAATGCCATGACTTCGTCGTCGGTCACACCCGGATCGCCAGCCTGAATCATGGCGTCGATCAAGTCGATCTTGATGGTCTTTTGCGTACCTTCGGGACGGCCGTGCAAGGCTTCCAGCGTCTTGCCCGCTTCCATCGGGCCACCGGAGACGAAAATCGTCGGGATATTCAGACGCATGGACGCCATCAGCATGCCCGGGGTGATCTTGTCGCAGTTGGTGATGCAAATCATGGCATCCGCGCAGTGGGCGTTGACCATGTATTCCACGGAATCGGCCACCAGTTCGCGTGATGGCAGGGAATACAGCATGCCGTTATGCCCCATGGCAATGCCGTCGCACACCGCAATCGTGTTGAACTCACGTGCCATGCCGCCGGCCGCTTCAATTTCGCGTGCCACCATTTGTCCCAGATCCTTGAGATGGACGTGGCCCGGCACGAACTGCGTGTAGGAATTCACGACGGCAATGATCGGCTTGTTGAAATCACCTTCCTTCGCGCCGCAGGCACGCCACAAAGAACGGGCGCCCGCCATATTGCGGCCATGCGTAGAGGTCCGGGAACGGTATTGCGGCATGTTGTCACTCCTGATCGGGTCAAGGCGGCCTGGCCCGTTTTCCGACCAATTCGCCAAATTCAATTACTTGTTTGAAGAAAAACCTTACAAGACGTAGAGTATAATCCGAAACCGCTTCATCGTCTTTTCCATTGCCCTAAAAACTGCAAACGCTTTTGGAAACTGCATGCTGATTCATCCGATGCCCAACCCGATCGCGCTCAAGATCGGCCCGCTCTCCATCCACTGGTATGGCTTGATGTATCTGGCGGGATTCATCCAGTATCTTGTGCTGGGACGCATTCGCCTCAAACAACCGCATATTGCGGCAGCCGGCTGGACCAAGGCACATATTGACGACATTCTGTTTTATGCCGTACTCGGCGTCATTGTCGGCGGTCGTCTCGGCGAAGTCCTCCTTTACCATCCTTCCTATTATTTTTCGCACCCCCTTGAAATTGTCGCCGTCTGGAAATGCGGCATGTCCATCCACGGCGGTTTTCTGGGCGTCATTTTCTGCCTGTGGGCTGTGGGGGCGCAAACATAACAAGGGCTGGTTCGACATCATGGACTTCACCGCCCCGCTCGCGCCGCTGGGTTTTTTCTTTGGACGCATTGGCAACTTCATCAATGCGGAATTGTGGGGGCGCGTCGCCGATCCGTCCCTGCCCTGGGCCATGATCTGGCCGAATGTTGACGGCCTGCCGCGTCATCCCTCCCCGATTTATCAGGCACTGGTCGATGGCTTGCTGCTTTTCATCGTCCTGTGGATTTACGCACGCAAACCGCGCCCGCGCATGGCAGTGGTCAGCTTTGGTGTCATGATGTACGGCTGCGCCCGTTTCTTTACCGAATATTTCCGCACGCCGGATTATGTCGTCCCGCTTGGCAAACTCCACATCTCTGCCGGGCAAATGCTCTCGCTGCCGATGATCATCTGCGGCGGGCTGCTCATGCTCTACGCTTACAAGCGAGACAAAAAGCAAACTCAGACAAGCAGTACCCATCATCAAGCGCACGAAAGCATTCAATAAGGATTACATAAGGCATCAATCATGGGCAGTATCTTGCAATCCCGCGATGGCGACATCGCAACCGTCACCCCTCTCCAACCCCGGCAAACTGAACGCACTGGACGTTGCCATGTGGCGCGACTTGGCGTCCACCTTCGAAGACTTATCGCGTGATACGTCTCTGCGCTGCGTGGTTATTCAGGGCGAAGACGGCAACTTTGCCGCAGGGGCCAACATCGCCGAGTTTGCGGAAGTCCGCAGCAATGCTCAGCAGGGCATCGCTTATCACACGGAACTTGTCGGTCACGCGCTGGAAGCCATTACAAGCTGCATCCACCCCACGGTTGCAGCCATCGAAGGCGTGTGCGTCGGCGGCGGGCTGGAAATTGCCTGCGCCTGCGATCTGCGCATTGCCGCGCCTTCCGCACGCTTCGGCATTCCCATCAAACGTCTGGGCTTTGCGCTCGCGCCTTCTGAAATGCAAGGGTTGGTGCAACTGGTGGGCATCGCCACCGCTTTGGAGATCTTGTTGGAGGGACGCGTCTTTCATGCCGAAGAAGCCAAGGCAAAAGGCTTGCTTCACAGGATTTCTGAGAACGCTTTGGAACAGGCAAAAATTAGTGCGGCGCGTATCGCGGAAGGCGCCCCCCTTGCCGCGCGCATGAACAAGAAACTCGCACGCCGTCTGGCACCCGTACCGCCGGCACTCACCGCTGAAGAATTCGCCGAAGCCTATGCGATGCTGGATTCGGAAGATTATCGCGAAGGGGTTGCGTCATTTCTGGCCAACCGAAAACCCGTCTTCACCGGCAGATGAACGTACTTGCCCGTTAAGCCGTTTTCTAGTCCTAATCGTTTTCCCCGGTGCTTGCGCGCACGCACTGCCGCCTGAATGGCGGCGTGCGAAAAGCCCCGCTGCTGCAAGAAGCGCATTTGCTTGATCTTTTCATTCGCATCAGTCGGTGCGACATTGAACTTCCTGCACAGCACGTCAACCGCACGCTCAGTTTCATCTTCCTGCAACTGCGCCTTCACGTTCGCCAACGTCTCGCCAGCAATGCCATGCTCCTGCAGTTCGTAAAGAATCCGGTTGTTCCCGAAACGGGAAGCGCGCCGGTGAATCAATGACTCGGAAAAACGTTCATTGGAAAGGTATTTGGCGGCTTCCAGTTCATCCAGCAAAGCCTCAACATCGTCGCCTTCGCCGGCATAGCGTCCCAGTTTTTGAGCAAGCTCTGCCCGGCTATGCTCACGCGCAGACAAATATCGCAACGCGCGAGCTTTGAGGCTGATTGTTTTGCCTTTCTTCCCGTGCGGCGAAGGTAACTGAAATGCGCTCACACTTCTACGGCTGTGCCGGGTTTCTTGGCCTTGGCTTCTTTGTTTGCGTCTTTACCCGGCTCTTTGACTTCTTTCGACTCAGCACTTCCCCCAGGCATCGGCGGCAACTCGCGAACGCCCAATGCTGCGCGCACCTTGTTCTCGATTTCGTAAGCCAGTGCCGGATGTTCTTTCAGGTAATTGCGCGCATTGTCCTTGCCTTGACCCAGACGTTCGCCGTTATAGCTGAACCAGGCACCGGATTTGTCCACCACCTTGGTATCCGCGCCCAGATCGAGAATCTCGCCTTCGCGTGACGTGCCTTCACCATAAAGAATGTCAAAATGCGCTTCCTTGAACGGCGGCGCCACCTTGTTCTTGACGACCTTGACGCGCGTTTCGTTCCCCACGACTTCATCAGCCGATTTGATGGAGCCCGTCCGGCGAATATCGAGACGCACGGAAGAATAAAACTTCAGTGCATTGCCGCCCGTGGTGGTTTCCGGATTGCCGAACATCACGCCAATCTTCATGCGAATCTGGTTAATGAAGATCACCATGGTGTTGGTACGATTGATATTGGCCGTCAGCTTGCGCAGGGCTTGCGACATCAGACGCGCATGCAGGCCCGGCAAAGAATCGCCCATGTCGCCTTCAATCTCAGCGCGCGGCGTCAAGGCAGCGACCGAGTCGATGACAATCAGGTCCACGCCACCGGAACGCACCAAGGCGTCGGTAATTTCCAGTGCCTGTTCGCCGGTATCGGGTTGGGAAATCAGCAACTCGTGCAGATTCACCCCAAGCTTTTGCGCATAGCCCACATCCAGCGCATGCTCGGCATCGACGAAAGCACACGTCCCGCCCTGTTTTTGCATTTGTGCGATGACCTGCAAGGTCAACGTGGTCTTGCCGGAAGACTCCGGCCCGTAAATCTCGATCACGCGACCGCGCGGCAACCCGCCAACGCCGAGCGCCACGTCCAGTCCCAGGGAGCCGGTCGATACGACGGGGACTTCTTCGGCGACCGCGCCTGCATCTAGGCGCATGACGGAACCCTTGCCATACTGCTTTTCAATTTGCGCCAATGCGGCGGCAAGCGCCTTGGCTTTTTCCGGGTTGTTTGCAGCTTTTTTGTCGTCCATGTCTGGCCTCTCTCTTTGCGTCTCTTGTCTGATTACTCGGCAATTGGCTTGTTTCAAACCAGTCGATACATGCGATTGACTGGTTTAGGTTGTCGTTTTGCGGTACTGTATATAAAAACAGTATGCGATGCAAGTGGGTCACACCACCAGTTTTTATCTTTTTTTGACAACTTTCTTCCCATGACGCCGACATGCTAAAATAGTTTCCTAAATGCAAACTTCTCAAGCCTTCGATTCACATGATCACCACACACGCTGCGCGTACCCTGAAACACCGTCGGCAATTTTCCGTCGAATTTTATAGCCGCAACGACGGCCTGTGGGATATTGAAGCGCGCCTGACGGATGTGAAAACCTACGATATCCAGCTTCGCACCGGAAAACTGCCTGCCAACCGGCCCATTCACCATCTGCTGGTGCGCCTCACCGTAGATTTGGATGGCAACATCATTGAAGCGGATGCCATTTTCGAGGGCGTTCCTTTTGCCGGTCATTGCGAGGCGATCGCGCCTGCCTACAAAAAACTCATTGGACTCAACCTTTTAGCCGATTTCCGCCACGCCATTCGTGATCGCTTTGCCGGCATAGACGGGTGCGCGCACATCAACGAACTCGCCATGATCCTGCCCGATGCCGCCATGCAGGTGCTGCCTTTCGAAAAACGGCGCAACATCGAGAACAGCGAAAGCGACAAGAAACCATTCGAGCTGGATAGCTGTCACGCCTTGCGCACAGATGGCCCCGCCGTTGCAAAATATTACCCAAACTGGAAATCTTCCAAATAACTCTTGCCCTTATGTATAATTCGCTCCCGCCGGGAATCGTCGGCGGCATTTTTCGGTATTTTGTGTTGCGAACGATACAAGAGCACGCTCGATAATAGTCTGCAACACTTTGCTCTGTTATATTGCCAAAATGTACTGAGCGTAAACGGATATTCGCTCCGCGTCTCTTGCCAATCAAGAAGACTCAAAGAGGGAGAAGCAAAAAGATGGCCAATGCAAAACTCATCGTCTCGCTGGATGGCGAAGTGATTCGTGAACTGGAGCTGGATCGTGATCGCATCACGATCGGCCGTCGTCCCTATAACGACATTGTTCTCGACAGCCCTTCCATCAGTGGCGAACATGCAGTGATTGCCACCGTACTCAATGAAAGCATTCTGGAAGACCTGAACAGTACCAATGGCACGTATGTGAACGGCCAGCCCATCAAGAAGCACTTTCTGCAAAATGGCGATACCATCGAACTGGTGAAGTTCACCATCCAGTATCTGGATGCGTCGCACGCGGCCTCGCAATCCACGGCAGCCAGCAGCCATGTCAAAGGCAGTTTGTTCGTTCTCAACGGGACAAATGCCGGTGCTTCCATGCCCATCACCAAGGACATCACGACGCTCGGCCGCCCCGGCACCCAAATCGCTGCGGTGGTGAAGCGCGCCAGTGACTTTGCCATCTCCCACGTGGAAGGCCCTGCACCACTGGTCAATGCCCAGCCCGTCGGCGCATCGCCGCAACCGCTGGCCGATGGTGACATCATTGAATTATCGGGTACACAAGTGCAGTTTTCACTGCAATAATATTACGGTTATCGAAACAAAGACATTCCTTGGCAGCGCAGACAAAAAATGTCAGTCGCGCTGCCAATTTTTGTTCGTCTCCCCGCTAAATCTGCCGTTTTTCAGCCCAAACAGCCTAAATAAGCGGCCTCTCCTTCTGGCACAGTTTCTGCAAATATAGCTGCAGGTAGTTCTTTGTTATTCCTTCGAAGGAGAGAAAATGAAAGTCATGAAGCACAAACTACAAGCTGCACAGCGCGGCTTTACCTTGATCGAACTGATGATCGTCGTGGCGATTATCGGTATTCTGGCAGCCGTTGCACTGCCAGCCTATCGGGACTACACCATCAAGGCCAAAGTATCTGAAGGTATTCTGGCATTGAGCCAATGCCGTACATCTGTTGCCGAAATTTACCAAACAGCAAACGCAGGTGCTGCTCCTGGCGTGGATGGATGGGGTTGCGGTGAAGGCACGACTTCAACCAAATATGTTTCAGGCATTTCTACCGACGCTAATGGCGTGATCACAGTCACAATGCAAGGTACCGGTAGCGCCGATGTTGACACCAAAACAATCACCTTGACGCCAACCGATTCAGCTGGCACCGCTTTGACTACTGCTGACATCCCCACACAGGTGGGTGGCTTTACTTGCGCTGCTGGCACAATTACGGCCAAATACCTGCCCGGCTCCTGTAAGTAATCAGCAAATCATTACCATGCATCAAAAACACCTCCACGTCTGGAGGTGTTTTTTTATGTCTTCGGCAAAATCAACATCAAATATGTGATAACTTGTTGAACAAAAATATTATTTATGCGCCAACAAGTTAATTTTTTGTCATCTCGTATTGATTTTTATCAAAAAGATCTTTATTCACTTTAAAAATCAACGTGTTACATGAAATCGCCCGTCCACATACATCTATCTCTTCAATTAGAGGTACCATGTCGCCCTTGTGGACATTTCTTCTCTAACCCCGCATGAATACTGGCTTTTTGCTCGATAACACGTCTTCCGCCCCGTCGGCCATATCCGTTTCTGCCCTGAATCAGGCTGCAGCAAGACTGCTCGAGAGAAACTTCCCGCTGACCTGGGTTTCCGGCGAAGTGTCCAATTTCACCCGCGCGGCCTCCGGTCACTGGTATTTCACCCTCAAAGATGATGCTGCCCAAGTGCGCGCCGTCATGTTTCGGGGGCGCGCCCAGCATGTCGGGTTTACCCCAAAAAATGGCGACAAGCTGGAAGTGCGGGCGCTGGTGACCCTGTACACCCCACGCGGCGATTTTCAGTTGAATGTGGAAGCTATCCGACGCTCGGGCACCGGCAATCTCTACGAAGCCTTCCTGAAGCTCAAGGACAAACTCAACGCAGAGGGTTTGTTCTCGCCTGAGCGCAAGCGTGCCCTGCCCGTTTTCCCCCGCACGATTGGCATTGTGACCAGCCCCAAGGCCGCCGCGCTTCATGACGTGCTCACGAGTTTTGCGCGCCGGGCACCCCACGTGAAGCTGATTGTGTACCCGACACCGGTACAGGGAGAGGGGGCAGGTCAGAAAATCGCGCAAACCCTTGCCACCGCTTCGCGCCGGGCCGAATGCGATGTGCTGCTGCTCTGCCGCGGTGGCGGCAGTCTGGAGGACTTGTGGGCATTCAATGAGGAAGTGGTTGCCCGGGCCATTGTGGCTTCGACCATCCCCATTATTTGCGGCGTCGGACATGAAACCGACATCACCATTGCCGACTTTACCGCCGACTTGCGCGCCCCCCACGCCCACGGCCGCGGCCGAACTGGCAACGCATGCGCAGGAAGACTGGTTCGGCGAACTTTACGGGCTGGCGGATGAATTCACCCGTGTCATGCACCGACGCGTGAACAACGCCGGACAGGAAATGGATCGGCTCTCGCGCCGCCTGCTGCGCCCTTCGGCCCGCATTGCCCGCGAGCGTCTTGCCTTGCAGGCGCTTTCCGCCAATGCCATGCATGCGCTACGCACGCGGGTATCGGCAACGAAACACGCGTTTGCCTCCTTGAAAACCCAACTGGAATTGCTCAACCCGCAACGCACGCTGGCGCGCGGCTATGCGATCGTCACAAATCAAGGGGAGAAATCGTGCGTTCACCGACGCAACTTCACCCGAATGAAAACATCACTCTACGTGTGGCAGAAGGCGAAGCCGTTGTCGGCATAGACAGCGTGAATGCGATGAAAACGACGTAGCGAGCACCGCAAAACGCCCCAGGAATCGGATTTACGGTGCAACCCAGTGCCCCGACTTGCCGCCCTGCTTCTCGCGCAAGCCCACATCGGTGATTGTCATGCCACGGTCGATGGCCTTGCACATGTCGTAAATGGTCAGCAAGCCAACCTGCACGGCCGTCAGGGCTTCCATCTCCACGCCCGTTTGCCCGACCGTCTCGGCGGATGCCGTGCAGGTAATGCTGGCATCGGCTTGGTGAATCTCGAAATCGACCGAAACGCTGGTCAGCGGAATGGGATGGCACAGCGGAATCAGGTCGCTGGTACGTTTGGCGCCCATGATCGCCGCCAGGCGTGCCACGCCCAGCACATCGCCCTTTTTGGCCGTACCCGAGGCAATGACGGCCAGGGTTTCCGGTTTCATGCGGATGACGCCGCTGGCCACCGCGATGCGGTGGGTGGCATCCTTGCTGCCGACATCGACCATATGTGCCAGACCGTCTGCATCGAAGTGCGTCAGGCCCGTGTCACTCGTTTCTTTGTTCAGAGATTTTTTTGATGAAGGCATGGCAACAAAGTGTTTCGTCATAAAGGATGATGGGGAAAGCAGGTATGATAGCACGTGAACACGAAATGCATGACATCGGGCCTCAAGTCTGTCTGCCAGTATCTTGGCTGCGGCTATTGTTTTTTTGATCACGCTGTTCCTGACCCCGCCATCCCGGGCGCAATTCAAGTCTGAACTTCCCACGCTTGGCGATACCGAGCGCAGCGACCTCTCGCCGCTTGCAGAGCGCAAACTGGGCGAGCGCATCATGCAAAAGGTGCGTCAGGATCCGGATTATCTCGACGATGCCCCCCTCTCCGACTACCTGAATCGCCTGGGCAGCGGCATGCTGGCCAAGTACCCGCAAGCGCGCACGGAAACCGGCAATGATTTCGAATTCTTTGCCGTACGTGACCGCACCCTCAACGCCTTTGCGCTGCCCGGCGGCTACATCGCCGTTCACTCCGGACTCATCATTGCCACCCAAAGCGAATCCGAACTGGCATCGGTCATGGCGCACGAAATCGGCCACGTTGCACAGCGCCATATTGCGCGCATGCTGGGTCAGCAAAAACAGGACTGGTATATTCCTTTGCCTCCATTGCCGCGGCTGTCGTGGCGGCAAGCCGCAACGCTGACGCCTCACAAGCCATTCTGATGGGCGGCATGGGCGTGACGGTGCAACGTCAACTGAATTTCAGCCGGGAAGCCGAACGCGAAGCGATCGCGTCGGCTTTCAGATTCTTGGTGCATCGGGTTATGACCCCAGCGGCATGACGATTTTCTTCAACCGGATGCAAACCGCCACGCGCGCTTATTCGGACAGCACGCCGGCATACCTGCGCACCCACCCCATGACCACGGAGCGGATTGCCGACATTCAGGCGCGCATCCGCAGCATGCACTATCACCAGCGCCCGGACAGCGTCGACTATCACCTGATCCGCGCGCGCGTCCGTCTGCTTCAGGATAATTCAACTCAGGGCCTGGTCGAAGCGGAACGCTATTTCAAGGAACAACTCACGATCAAAACGCCGATGCAAACGATGTCTGCGCATTACGGGCTGGCAATCATCGCACTGCAGCGCAACAACCCCGCACTGGCACGTCACTATCTGGATCTGGCACGCAACGATGCCAAGGATCGCCAGGGTATTCCAGAAACCCGATTTTTGCGAGCACGTCGATCGACATCCACATGGCTTCCCGTCAATTCGGGCAAGCCCTCAAGGAAGCCAATTATGCCCGTCAGCACTTTGCCTTGTCGCGCGGCTTTACCTACCAGTATTCCGATGCACTGCTCGTCAACAAACGCACGGATGACGCCGTCAACTACTTGCGGGATCAGGTGCAGCAATACCGTACGGATGCCAAACTGCAGCGACAACTGGCCAAGGCCTATTCCGCTCAGGGCAAGCGCGCCCTGATGCACCTTGCGCTGGCGGAAGCCTACAAGTTGTCCGGCAGCCTGCCTGCTGCCATGGAGCAGCTTTCACTGCACGCAAGGCGCCGGATGCCACCTTTTACGAACAATCCATCATTGATGTGCGCGAACGTGAATGGAAGACAAAGCGCCTGGAGCAAATGAAACAGGAACGTACCCAATAAAACAGACGTCACCCTTGGCGGCCCAATAGCTTGCCTTTGCCGGATTGCCTTTCTCGGCAAAGTGATTATTCTCGCTGGGTTCCCTCTCTCCTTTTAAGCAGCTCATGAGCAATACACTGATCAATATCGTCGTTCTTGCCCTCGTCGTTGGCACGGTTGTCCTCGCGCTTTTCACCATCGTTACCAGCAAGAAGCGAAAGTCGGTTGCCAGCTCAAGCCAAAAACTTTTTGATGACTGGCTGACCCGTCAGCATTTCTCGCCAGAGCATCGTCATCATTTTGCTGGTACAGGCATCGCCTTCAAAGAGGCGAGTCGCGCATTGCCCTGCAAAACAGGGGAAATATCATGTTTTACCCGCTCAGTGATCTGATCGAAACCAGAAGCTTTCACACCACGACCACGGCACGTCCTTTGGGTGCAGCGCCGGGCGTCGTGGAGGTTCGTGAGGTCAAACTGTTCAATCTCGAACTTCTTTTTCGCCATGTTGCCGATCCGCTCATTATTCGTTTTCAGCAAGAAAGCGACATGCTGCAATGGGAACAACGTTTGAAAGCGTTCGCCAGACCTTGAAAACGTTCGGTCATACCGCTTCAAGAAAAATCATTTTCTGCCGTTGATCAGTCAATAACTGTCTTTTTCTTGTCGGCATTGTGCCGGTGGGTGGAGTATTGCCATGATCATTACGGATTCCTCTGTTTCGCTGGCTTCTTCCAGCACACAAACCCGCACCTTTGAAATGCAGGAATCCCTGCGTGCCTGGGTTGGCAATTCGCGCCCAGACTTCGAAGGTGACACCCGGACACAAGACACCAGCAGCGTGCGCGTCAGTCTTTCCGAGGCAGGCAAGCTCGCGCTGGCCAACGATACCGCTTCCAGCGAAATTCAATCTCTTGCCGACATTGAAAAAGCCGTTGAAAAAGATCCCATCACGCAGTTCATCAAACTCGTCATAGAGTTCTTAACCGGCAAAAAAATCTCGACGCTGGACACATCGGATTTTTCCTCATCGGATACATCCATGAACACGGGCGATGTCAGTGCCAGCAATTCCGCATCCATTGGTCGTGCGGGTTATGGCATTGAATACGACTACCATGCCGCTTATACGGAATCCGCCACACTGAATGTCAGCGGCAACGGCGTTATTCATACCGCCGATGGCCAGGAAATTTCATTTGACGTTGCCCTGCAGATGCAACATCACTATTCTGAAGAAACGCATATCAGCATCCGTGAAGGCGACGTGACCCTGGTCGATCCGCTTGTCCTGAATTTTTCGGTTCAGGCGCGCAATTGACCGATCAGAAATTTGCCTTCGATCTGGATGCCGATGGCACGGAAGACAGCATCAGCTTTGTACAAGGCGCAGGATTTCTGACGCTGGATCGCAATGGCGACGGGATCGTCAACAATGGCACGGAACTGTTCGGCCCCAATACCGGCAATGGCTTTGATGAATTGCAGGTATACGATGAAGACGGCAATCACTGGATCGATGAAAACGACAGCGTCTATTCGCAACTGAAAGTCTGGACAAAGGATGCCGACGGCAACGATGTGCTTCGCAGCTTGAAAGAAAACGACGTGGGCGCACTGTATCTCGGCAATGTCAGCTCACCCTTTGACATCAAGAACGCGCAAAACGCGCTGCAGGGACAGGTACGTTCAAGCGGCCTGTGGTTAACGGAAGACGGACAGGCGCACACCATGCAGCAAATCGATCTGGCAACCTGATTCGCTTGCAATACGTCCTTCATGCGCTACACTGAAGGCATCCCCCATATCAGGAGCGCACATGCTGACGGCAGGACAAATCCTTCAATCCAAGCAACACCATGACATTCATACCGTCTCGTCTGATACCTCTGTACTGGACGCGGCGAAACACATGGCAGAAAAACATATCGGTGCCCTCGTTGTTGTGGACAATGAACAGCCCGTTGGCATCATCACGGAACGCGACTGCGCACGCAAATTCGTCCTGATGAATCGTCTGCCAGCCGAAACGCTGGTTCGCGATGTCATGTCTTCGCCACTGACTCATGTCAGCGAAACAGAAAGTGCCAAAGCCTGTCTTGAAATGATGGCAGAGCATCAGTTCCGCCACCTGCCCGTCGTCACAGATGGCAAACTGACTGGCCTGATCTCCATTACGGATCTGACCCGGGAAATCCCCCAGCAGCAGCAATTCATCATTACGCAACTGGAACGCTACATCCGTGGCGAGCGTTAATCGCTGTGCCGGGACGCACATCATCCGGCTGCCTCAGCAGCCAAGGTGATCATGCGTGGAAATTCTGGCACTCCCAAGGGGACTCGAACCCCTGTTCCCGCCGTGAAAGGGCGGTGTCCTAACCACTAGACGATGGAGCCTAGTATTTGGCAATGCAATCATTGCCAGCGGTATTCATCCTCAACGAGAATGAGGAAATCTGGCACTCCAAGGGGACTCGAACCCCTGTTCCCGCCGTGAAAGGGCGGTGTCCTAACCACTAGACGATGGGAGCCTAGTATTCTCTTTGTCCTGGCTGCGTCGCCTCTCGACGCCGCCACCATTTTTATTGGTGGAGGTAAGCGGGATCGAACCGCTGACCCCTTGCATGCCATGCAAGTGCTCTCCCAGCTGAGCTATACCCCCGACAAAGAAGCGAGATTA
>CAUVYI020000029.1:0-297534 GCA_963556115.3 Planctomycetota bacterium
TTAATTCGAAGGCCTGCACGTTAAGGCTAAAACAATCTTTTTTTTAGGGGTTATCCCGTATCTTTTATGAGCATCAAGACCCCGGCCTCTGAGTAAGGGTTACTCGCCCTTACAACCTCGCAAACAGTGCATGTTTGATCACGATTTTCGTAAGCGTTATACGAGAGTGTAGAATATGGTAGGAGGAGTTATCCGCTATGCCTAATGACTTCCGACATACCGTAAATTGTCAACGCAATTTTCATGCTTTGCTCACGCGAGAATTCAGCCAGTACATATTTACTGGCTGAGGGGGGGGGGGATGCTATTTCTTGTTCTCGCGCTGCTCGTTGAATTCTTTTATTCTCTGTTGCATATTCTCAATTGATTGTGCTAGCGCTTGTTGAAGTCTGATGGCATTGGCGGGAGAGAGAACAATTATGTCCTTTATGGCACCTTGTTCTTGTACTCCTCGTTGAATATTGCCGAATTCAAGGACGACATCCTCTGCAGAGATGTGGATATTGAATAAGTCACGGTATTTGTATTCAATTTCCGGATCGATGTGGAGTTTGATTTTTTTTTCATCTCTGCTGTTGCTGGTATCTGGCATTGTTTCTCCTTTGTAGTGATGGTTAATATGAATAAGGCTGGACTACGCGTGCTGAGTAGATCGTTTCTGAAAATGGTTATGGAAAATATTTGGCGAGTAAGCAGGATAATACGAGAAAAATCTTACTCAACTATTTAAATAATATATGAATTTAGGTATAATTCAAAAGGTATTTTCGATTATTTATGAAAGAATGTGTATGAAGATCGCACTGGTAAATAAAAAGTTCACACTGAGCGGGGGTGGGGCTGAGAGATATGCGGTTGATCTTGCAAATGCACTGATTGCCGAGGGACATGAGGTTGACTGCTACGGCAATATTTTGGAAGATCTGAATGCTAAGGCGGGTAAGTGTCCGGTGCCAATGTTTAAAAAACCCGGTTGGCTGCGGATACTCTCCTTTGCTCGTAATTTCATGAAGATTATTCAGAATAAAAAAAATGATTACGATATCGTCTATGCTCTTACTCAAGCCTTCCCTGCTGATCTTTACTTTATGGGTGGAGGAGCCCATGAGCACTGGCTCTCACTGCGTTTTCCCAATCGTATGATAAATTTTTTAAAGCGGATTATCACCCCTACGCATTCGGCTCAGCTCTGGCTGGAGAATCAACTCTACAATAAGAATAATTGCACTGCGATAATGGCAAATTCGCATCTTATTCGCGAGCATTCAAAACTTTACGGTAATGTCTCTGCTGACAGGGTCTTTGTGGTGCATAACGGGATTGACAATGTACGCTTTAACATTTCCGTCGCTAGTAAGTTTCGAGAGAGCACTCGTAATGACTTTAGTATCGGTGAAGATGAATTTGTTATCTCGTACCTCTCACATAACTGGCCGCGCAAAGGTTTGAAGACAATTCTAGAGGCTATGGCACTGATTAAACAGCGACATAAGGGCTCCTGCAGAATTATAATCGGTGGTAAGGGAGATATTGACGAATTCACCGAACGTGGGTTGGGGTTTGGCCTGGATGAGCTGGATATGATCTTTGTCGGGGCGTATTCGATGCCGGAAAAGCTCTATGTCGCCAGTGACGTCTCTATACTCCCTACTATGTATGATCCGTGTGCCGGGGTTACGGTTGAGGCGATGGCGTGTGGGGTGCCGGTAATAACGACTCCGGAAAATGGCTCGCATGAATTGGTCAAGCATGGGGAGAGTGGCTTTATCCTCAGTTCGTATAATGCTGTAGATGAATTGGTGGAGTATCTGTCTATACTCCAGGATAAAGAGGTTCGGGAGCGGATGGGCAAGGCTGCGGAGCGGGATGTGCGCCACCGGACATTCAAGCAGGTGGTAAATGAGACTATAGAGGTTATGCAGGAGATAGTTGAGATGAAGAAGAGGGCACAAAAATGACTATTACTTTTTCCTTTGAGCCCAGTTCTGAGAAGAGAAGATTGACTGAGATCCTGGCCGAATTGGGTGTGCAGCTTGATACGAGGTGCGCTGAGATTGGAAAATGCGGTGGGTGCAGTATTGATCTTTTGGAAGGTGAGCTGGTAAATATTCATAACGGGGAGATAGCTACCGCTAAGCAGAGAGTGTATGCATGTCTCTTTACTCTTTCAGCCTCCAAGTCTGCGACCATATCTGTTCCTGAGAAGAGTGTTATTGCAAAGAAATCCAGTGTTATCTCTGAGTTTAAGATTATTTCGGATCGTACTCAGAATTTTACCGATAAAGAGCCTGGAGAGAAGAAATACAGTATCGCTATAGATGTCGGGACGACTACGGTTGCGGTGATGTTGGTAGATATGGTACTTGCTGAAATAATCTCGATTGAGACCGCTTTCAATGAACAGATCAGGTATGGTGATAATGTACTTACCCGGATAAAATTATGCCAGAATAATCAAGACATGGTAGAGAAGCTCAAAGGGGTGATAATGCAGGAGACTTTGCTGCCGCTGATACTGAAAGCCTTGGCGAGCCGGGAGCTAGAATTTGCTGATATTGAGGAGATTGTGATTGCAGGTAATACCACGATGCAGCATTTTTGCGCGGGAGTCAACCCTGAGACCCTGGGCGTAGCACCGTTTACCCCGATCTTTACCCATACCAGAATACTGAGCTGTGCAGAAGCCTTTGGCATAGATGCAGACGTGGAAGTAATTTTGTTACCGTCTGTATCGGCGTATCTGGGCGCGGATGTACTCGCTGGGGCGCTTATAAGCGGGGTGAGTGAGGCGGAGAAACCTACGCTTATAGTTGATGTCGGCACCAATGGTGAGATGATCTTGAATACGGGTAAAGGCCTTGCAGGATGTTCTACCGCCGCGGGTCCGGCGTTTGAAGGGGCAGGACTGAGTTCGGGAACTAGAGCGGCGCATGGTGCGGTAAGTCATATAAACCTTTGTGCAGGTGACGTCGAACTGGATGTAATCGGGCATGGACAGAAAGCGGTAGGAATCTGCGGTACTGCTTACTTTGATTTTTTTGCCTCAGCTGTGCGTGAGGGTCTGCTCAGTATGACTGGGAGATTTACAGAAAAATTCATTATGGAGTATGCCGCGTATGTACGCTCTGGAGTAGAGGGGATGGAGTTCTGCCTTACCGGAGTGGCAGAGGCGGATTCACCGACAATTACCGAAGCGGATATATCTTCACTCCTTCAGGCCAAGGCGGCGGTGGCGGCGGGGATTGAAACCATGCTTAACCGGTATGAGTTGACGGCCAGTGAGCTGGAGCGTGTATACCTGGCGGGTGGTTTTGGTATGCATCTGAATATCGAATCGGCGTTGCTCTGTGGGCTGTTGCCGGGTATTAGTATTGAGCAGGTTGAACTGGTGGGAAATACTTCCTTGGGGGGAGCTTACGTGGCTATTGATAAGGTCGAGACGATCTCCTGTCTAGAGGAGATAGCGGGTAAGATCGAGGTGGTTGAATTGAATCTCGATGAGGATTTTGAGGATTTGTATATCGATAATATGCTGTTATCCTGTTGATGGTTGTCGCAAGGTCTTGCAGGCTCTTTTCGGGGAGCCTGTTTTTTTTTTTTTGCTGAATGGGATGATAGGGTTGGGGAACAATGGTAATTGGGATATAATAGGGAAATACATAATCTTTGCATAAAAGGGGGCTGTATGAGTGATACACTGAAGAAAGAGTTGTCATTTATTGGAATATTCAGTCTGGCTGCCGGGGCGATGATCAGCTCGGGAATATTTATTCTTCCAGGAATAGCTTTTGCCAGTGCGGGACCTGCGGTGGTATTCTCGTACTTTATTGCCGGTATTCTAGCTCTCTGCGGGGTACTCAATATTGTCGAGCTCTCAACCGCTATGCCCAAAGCCGGCGGTGATTATTATTATGTAAATCGGAGTATGGGGCCGATGCTCGGGACACTTTCTGGGGTGTTGAGCTGGTTCGCGCTCTCACTAAAAACTGCTTTTGCTATCTTCGGTATTGCGGAACTGCTGCATCTGGTGACAGGGATTGATTCTACAGTACTCGGAGTGGTGGTGTGTGTCCTCTTTGTTATTATTAATATATTGGGGGTGAAGGAAGCAGTACGACTGGAGATTATCCTGGTCGTCGGGCTGATAGTGCTTATGGTACTATATTTTTTAGGCGGAATATCTCAGGTTGCGGTAGCGAATTTTGATCCGTTTGTTCCGAACGGGATGGAGGCGGTACTCCTTACCAGCGGCTTGGTCTTTGTCTCTTTCGGCGGCTTACTTAAAATATCGAGCATGGCTGAAGAGGTGGTAAACCCGCAGCGAAATATCCCATTGGGGATGATAACGGCGGTAGTGGTTATTACTATACTCTATGTCCTCCTGCTGGTGGTGACGGTTGGGGTATTACCCGCTGAACAGCTAAGAAGTTCACTGACTCCTATTGCAGATGCTGCCAGGGTATTTGCCGGTGATTTCGGGTTCTACGCAATATCGCTGGCCGCAATGCTTGCCTTTGTCACTACGGCCAATGCTGGTATAATGTCGGCCGCGCGCTATCCGATTGCGCTCAGCCGGGACAAGCTGATCCCGGATTTCTTCGCGGTTGTCAATAAACGTTTTGCTACCCCGGTGCGTGCATTACTCCTTACCATGGTCTTTATCTCGGTGACCTTGTTCTTGCCGTTGGAAGTACTGGTAAAAGCGGCCTCCACCGTGGTTCTGACCTCCTATATTCTGGCGAATATAGCGATAATTATCCTGCGTGAGAGTAAGTTGCAGAATTATCGGCCAAGTTTTAAGGCTCCATTTTATCCGTGGTTACAGATTCTGAGCATAATTGCTTTTGGCTTTATTATCAGTGATATGGGGCTTACTACCTTGAAGATCAGTTTGGGATTGGTCGCTATTGCGTTATTGTTGTATTTCTTCTACGGCAAGAAACGGGCAGATTTTGAGTCCGCCTGGGTGCATCTGATTGCGCGGGTCGGGAATAAAAAGCTTGATTCATATGATTTAGAATCAGAGCTCAAAGGTATACTTCATCATCGGGATGAGATTGTGCATGATGATTTTGATGAGGTTGTGAGTAGAGCGGCGGTTTTAGACCTAGAAGGAAAGGTGGAGCGGGAGGCTCTGTTTAAGCAGGTTGCCGCGGCGCTTGCTGGTAGGATCAAGATCTCTGAAGAGGAAATTTTCCGGCTGCTGTGTGAACGGGAGGAGGCGAGCAGTACGGCGATTGTGCCGACGGTGGCGATACCTCATATTATTCTGGAAGGGGAGGAGTTATTCGACTTGTTGCTTGTACGGAGCCGGGAGGGGGTTTATTTTACTGGTAACGCTAGGGAAGTAAAAGCTATCTTTGTAATTATCGGTACGCGGGATAAGCGGCGTTTTCATCTTCAGGCATTAGCAGCGATTGCGCAGGTGATTCAGGATAAGAACTTTGATCAGCGCTGGCTGGAGGCCAAGAATGACAATCTGCTCAAGGATATCTTCCTCCTCAGTGAGCGTAGGCGTAACTAAGAGTTGGTGTCGGTGCTGTTGACGCGGGGGCGGTAGAGAATGAGCAAAATTATAAAACCGGCAGGGCCAAGCAGACCGAATTTCCATTGCGGATCGGGATAGAGGTAGAATATTACCCGCAAGCCACTACCCCAGAGGAAGATAATAAAGGCGGTGAGACTGAGAATCAGCCAGCGGGATAGCTGGTTTGAACCGGCAAAGAGGCTGTACATAACGGGGAGGACTCTGCTACAGATATAGTGGATGGTATAGATCAGCAGCAGGGTGCCAATAATAAAGAGGAACCAGGGAGAGATATTCAGTCCGCGGTTGAAGTGGCCGGTATCGCCATTTGGGGCAAACGGGCGCATCAGGATATACGCGGTAAGCTCCATCAGGTTCGCAATTATGAACCAGAAGATTAGATGAAAAGACCAGCGTTGTCGGCGTACACCCTTAGTTTTTAGGAGTAGCAGCCCTAGGATGATTAGTACTGCATGCAGCAGCAGGGGCATGGTACCGATTACTGCTTCGAGAATATTACCGCGTACGGGGAAGAGCTTTGAGTAGTGTACACCTTCATCCCAGCCGGTCATCAGCAGGGGGTTACCCCAGACAATTTCCAGCGGGTCATGCTTGCAGCCTAGAAGCCAAGCAGTGGTGCTGTGGGTAAACTCGTGCATAAGTATCAGGATGGATTGTAAGATAAGGAAAGATATGAGAGTGATAATGAGGTATTGGATTGAGGCTTTGAGCATCTTTTTTGACAGCATGACTGGACTCCAGATAGGTGAGCATAATGTTAGAATATTAGTATAGTACGGGGAGTGAGATTCTCAAGTCAGTAAATTTTTAAACAGCATTAAAGTTGTAGCGAGGGAGTGGGATCCAGGCAGTATAAATAATAAACTACAGGTTTGGTTGGTAGGCATGGTTGTTAGATTTATTCAATACATAGCACGAACATGAATCCAGTTCAGGCGTAGACATCGATTATCTGCTGGGCGATAGCCATCTTCTGTTCAGTGAATTGGGTCTGCAAGCCGCTCTCGATCAATTTGAGCGCCATGTCACCCTGAATCTCTACAGAGTCTTTGAGTAGGCCGGTGATCCCTTCAAGTTGACCACTGCTGCTGGGAGCACTGGCGAGGGCGGCATTGGCTGTGGGCAGTGCTATTGACTGCGGTGAGGTTGCTGATATCTCCATAGTCTTCTCCATTATAAGTATATAATCATCCTTTATCCTGTATTAACGGCTGGGGCTGTGAAAACTTGAGTTATTTCCGGTAAAAGTTGAGAAAAAGTATGCGAGATCTGAAAATTGCGTTGGCAATTTTCAGATTTTGGGTGATAAGGTAAACCAGCCGATAGCAAATCTACCGGCTGGTTTATTCGTGTATCAAAAATTATAATTATTTTGGCATCTTTCTAGGACTGGCAGTCGTCTGGCGGTTGCAGTTCTTCCAGGGTCTGGGCGTCTTTGAGGCTGAAGGGGCCGATACGGGTGCGTAGCAGGGTGGTCATGGTAGCGAAACAGCCGAGCTTTTCACCAATATCATCGATGAGGGTGCGAATATAGAACCCTTTGCTGACATCCACCTTTATCCTGCCCGTAGATCCTGCAAAATCTAGGAGTTCGAGGGCGAATGTCTCTACCGCTCGGGGTTCACGTTCTATAGTCTTGCCTTCTCTGGCCAGCTCGTAGAGTCTTTTTCCCTTTACCTTGAGGGCGCTGTACATTGGGGGGAGCTGGAGAATTTTGCCGCGAAACTGCTCCAGTACTACTTCTACTTCTTCACGGCTAGGAAGGGGATTCTCCGGCGGTGCCTGGTCGATTATAGTGCCGGTTATATCCTGGGTATCGGTACGGATGCCTAGTCTGAATTCGGCAATATACTCTTTGGAGTAATCCTGGAGGCAGTCGAAGAGCCTGGTTGCGTTGCCGGCAAAGATAATGAGTAACCCTTCGGCCAGGGGGTCGAGGGTGCCGCCGTGACCGACCCGCTTCAAACCGAGTATCCGGCGCATTTTGGCTACGACATCGTGGCTGGTCCAATCCTTCTCCTTATTGAGCAGGAAGATGCCGGGAATTTTACCGATAAGAGCGTGTGGATCTGAGTTAAAGGTTGCGAGCAGCTCGGGAAATGGTATACTTTGCAAACGTTTCTCCTAATAAAGTAGAATACACTATTAATCGTGGTGTATATAGTTATAATAAAGTGAATAAGTTTTTCAAGGGATTATACAGGGTTGAATAGGTGATGGGTAGTTCTGAGCAACTGGATCTGACAATAGTTATCGTCAATTATAATACTGTAGAGTTGGTTTGTGCTTGTATTGAGTCGCTACCACGTGGAATAGAGCGGTATTCATATAGAGTGGTGGTGGTGGACAACGGGTCGGTGGATAATTCGGTGCAAGCGATTAGGGAGCATTTCCCCGAAGTTATTGTTGTCGAGAATGGTAGGAATCTCGGGTTTGCTGCAGCCAATAATATCGGGATGGAAGCGGTTCAGAGCAGGTATTATCTATTGCTAAATTCGGATACTCTAATGTGTGCGGGGAGTGTTGACCGAGTACTGGATTTTATGGAGAAGACCCCGGATGCAGGGTTTGCCAGCCCGCAACTCTTGAATGCGGATGGATCTTTGCAGAATACCGCCGCTAATTTTCCGACACTGGCGACCGAACTCGGCAATAAGAGTCTGCTTCGACTGCTCTGGCCTTCACGTTATTATCAGAAGCGGTTTGTAGCCCAAGAGCCGCTGGCGGTCGAGTCACTGGTTGGGGCGGCGTTATTTGCGCGAGCTGAGATGTGTAGTGAGGTAGGGCGATATGACGCGGGGTACTTCTTCTTTATTGAAGAGACCGAGTGGTGCTGGCGCGCTTATAAGGCTGGGTGGAGGTCGTATCTGGTGCCGGAGGCTGATATTTATCATTTGCAAGGACAGACCGCGAAGAAGGTACCTTTGGCGGTGCGGATAGAGTATTGGCGGAGCCGGTACAAGTTCTTTCGGGATCATAGCTCTGGTGTGACCTTCGGCATCTTACTAACCGGTCTGTTATGCAAGAATACCCTGAATATGCTACTTAATCTGGTGGCAGCGCCATTTTCGGTTAAGTCGCGGCATAAGTTCAGACTGGCTCTATATATTTTTAAGTGGCATGTACTGGGGTGTCCTAAGGAGATGGGTCTGAGTGGCAAGTGATTTTTTCCCTTGCCGGTAAAATCTGGAGTGTTATGATAGATATAGCTGTATTGATCAGCCGGGTTGAACAGATTAAGCATGGCTTCAAGGATATACTGGCTGCTGCGGCTGAGGTAGAAGCAGAGTTGCCGCCGGAGGAGGCGCGGCGGGTGGCGTTTCTGTTATTTAGCCATGAGTCTTATCAGGTGCGGGCATTGGCAGTATTTATTCTTGGAGCATATGCTGCTACTGAGGTTGAGGTACTATGTTTTTTGCGGGAAGAGGTAAGTTGTGATCCCAGTTGGCAGGTACAGGAGATTTTAGCCAAGGTCTTTGACCGTTATTGCGCCGAGACCGGGTATCAGCAGGCACTACCCGTAATCCGGGAGTGGCTGGCGGATCCGCAGGCGAATGTCAGACGGGCGGTTACCGAGGGGTTGCGAATCTGGACCGGGAGGGAGTACTTCCGGGAGTATCCTGAGGCGGCAATCTCGCTGCTGGCGGCACTCAAGGAGGATGATAGTGAGTATGTCAGGAAGTCGGTGGGGAATGCGCTCAGGGATATCAGCAAGAAGCATTCAGAGTTGATCCGGCAGGAACTTGAGGGTTGGGACATCTCGCATAAAAGGCTTGAGCAGGTTTATCGGCTGGCGGTACGGTGGTTGGATAAGAATTCGTAGGTAAGGTTATTATTGCACATATTGAGGGTTATTATGAGTATGGAACGGTTGCATAAATTTTTAGCGCATTGTGGCGTAGCTTCACGCCGGAAAGCGGAAGAGATAATTCTTGAAGGCCGGGTAGCGATCAATGGTGAGATTGTCGATGAACTTGGGGTCAAGGTCGACCCAGAGACTGATTATATCACTGTCGACGGCAAGACGGTGCATGAAGAGAATAAGGTTTATCTGCTTATGCACAAGCCCAAAGGGTATACGACTACCGCCGAGGATGAATATGGTAGGAGTACGGTACTTGATCTGGTACCTTCTGAAATAACGCAGCGTGTCTATCCGGCAGGCAGACTTGACCGGGATAGCGAAGGGTTGATTGTCCTGACTAATGATGGTGATCTCTCTTTTTATCTTACCCATCCGAGCCAAGGGGTACGCAAGGTATATGAGGTAACGGTGGAGGGGCGTATTGAGGATGCAAAGATAAGCGAACTGCTAGCCAAAGGGATAAGGATCGGGCCGGTGCTGGTCAAGCCGTCTTTCTGTAAGATTTCGCGCCGCAGTAAGGAGCGTACGACCCTGAAGATCGGTGTGTCTGAAGGGGTGAACCGGGAGGTGCGGCGTTTGTTTGCTATCCTGGGGCATGAGGTGAAGCGGCTTATCCGGCTGGAGGTGGGGCCATTTAGTCTCAAGGGTATTAGCAAGGGCAAGTGTCGACGTTTGACCCGTGAGGAATTGACCAGGGTATTTGAACTTATGGAGCATCCGTCTGCGGCCAAGCTTGAGAAGCTTGGGCAGTTGAAACGCAATTACTCCGGTGCCAAGCTCAGTGGTAAACCTGATCCGGCCAGACCGAAACGCTATAGCGGAGGGAGTAAACTGAAACAGCGGCAGGGTTCGACTCAGAGTAAGTTTGCGAATGAGGAGCGTTCTGCCCGAGGTAACCGCCCGAAGCGGGGTGAACGTTCAAGTAAGACAACGGTGGCTCCGTTGAATCAGCCAGCAACACGCAAAAAGGTGGCGAAGAAACCGGTGAAGAAGACTGTGCGCAAGAAACCGACTTCGGGCAGGAAGCATCCGTTGGCCTGAGATTGCCCGTGGGTTGTGCAGTGAGGGTAGTATTACAAAGTTAAAGGTTCTGAGTCTAGGTAAACTCAGAACCTTTAACTTTGTGTTGTTCATTCTTGTTGTGTTTGTTTCTGCTTCTCTCAGGTAACTCTTAGATCAGGTGTAGATGGTGTATCCTTTATGTGTGTAGGTATTATATACCGGAGTTGGCGATTATGCCAGTTCTTTTTTAAATAAAGTTTAAAAAAGAACTGGCTTGTTTTTTTAGGCTTATATAACTATTTTTATTGTAGTATGTTATATGTATTTCAGTGGATTATTAATATTTTACTTTTAGTGATAAAATAATAGTTTGGTTGTGGGTTGTTCGAGCTGGAAATGGGAAAAATAGTGTTCTGGCTATAAGAGATTGGCTTTATTGCGGTGCTGCGTGTTGGTAGGGTTTAAGGATAGTATGAGTTTAAGCCTTGAGCTTTGGTTCGGAATGGTAGTAAGGTCAGAGTTGGTGTCAATATTATAATAGGGTTATAATGGAATAATGATTAGATATTATAGTGAAAATCGTCTGCGGTTGCCGGTTCGGCTTTGACCAGACGGTTCTGCATTCTGGCGTATAGCTCTGGTTGTATTGCTGCGGTTCGGTTGCATAGCAGACAGGGATGTTCGAGGTTTTGCGGGATAGTTGATTTGAGGTCTAGGCGAAAGAGCTTGCGCGCCATGACGTATCTCTTGTTCTGTCTGATATCCATGATGGAGGCGGTTTTAGCGTTGCCAAAGACATTCTTGCTATTAAAGATATAGCAGCAGGGGGAGATTGAATAGTCGGAGTTGATGACTATGCTGCGGTAGAGAAGTTTGCAGCGCTGTGCATCTCTGCTGTTGTCGCCGGTAAGACCTTCAGGGGTGTCTTCCGGGCTGTAGCCGTGTCGGGTAAAGAATCTGTCTATTCCGAGCTGTGCGGCCAAGGCTCTTGCGGCTTCTATCTCATGGCGATTGTGGTTGAAGGTAAGGAATTGCCAGTCGATAACCGGGTTGAGTCGATTCTTCTGTCTGCGGTAATCAATAATGAATTTTAAATTCTCCAGAACCTTTGCCAGATCACCGTTGCGGCGGTACTTGGAGTAGGTCTCCTGGGTTGCTCCATCAATACTGGGGTCGAGGTGATCCAGGCCGTTATCGCAGAGTTCCATCAGTGTCGGGGTGCAATCAAGGCTCAAATTGCTAGAGAGGGAGGTGAAGATATTGCGTTTGTGGCATAATTCGACAATTTTGCCGATATTCGGGTTCAATAACGGTTCACCCCAGTGGTAGAGGTAGGCCATGACAATATAGTCGCCGATTTCATCGAGTACCCGTTCCACAATCTCTATATCCATATAACCAAGTTTGTGTCCACTAGCCTGCCCGGCTCCGGTGGGACAGTATGGACATTTGAGATTACAGATATTGGCAACGTCAAAGATGGCAATGTAAGGGTAGGCGCTGGGGTTCAGCACCTTCTTTTCTGCTTCATATTCACACTTGAGTATATTGTAAATCTTTTTAGGAGTGAGATAAGTTGATGCTGCCAAGAAATACTTTTTTCTGCCTAGAACTGGAATCCGGCGCATAAGAGAGTACCATGTATCTTGGAACATAATTATCTTCTTTCTTGTATACTGAGAGCTTATTTCTGCTCTCAGCTTTCTACGCTGTCTTCTTTATTATAGAATTCTGTTTAGGGTAATACAATATTAATTTCAGGTTTGACAGAACATTCTCAGTACTTTGCGTAACCTTGACGCATACACTGCATAAGCAGAATAATATGCGTCTTCATTCTACAGTTGGGCTAAGAAGGCATAACCGTGGGTTGACGCACTTTATCCTGATTTGCGTTGGAAGCGGCGGGTAGTCTTTTTGCCGTTACCGTTCTGGGTCATCGGGGTGTAGTGCAGATTGCCTTCTCCGAGAATATCTCGGAGCTCTTTGGCGAATTCTTCGCTCGGGGTGATGCCGTAGGCAGGCGGGGTCTTGATGGTGAGCTGCTTGCCTTTGAGGGTGGTGACATTGAAGTATAGCGGAATCTTGCCGTGGTTGCGAGTGATACACTCCTTGAGGCTGGAGATCTCGGTATTACTGTTATAATGATCGGAGTGGAGGGTGATGATTGCCTTGCCGGCCAATCTGTCCACTGCGTTCTCGATAGCGATAACCTGGTCACAGAGGATGCTTGGTTCGTCCCGGCTCAGATCCAGTTTGCCCTGGATAAAGACGACTCTGTCCTCTTCCAAGAGATCTTTATACTCCTCGAACTGGTTGGAGAAGACCATTACCCTGACACTGGCATCGAGATCATCGAGAATGAGCTGCGCATAGCGTCGCTCTTTTTTGTCGAGCCGGATATTTACTGCACTGATAATTCCGCCGATAGTGACATATGCTCCGTCGTTGGCGTCGTTGAGCCGGTTTACCCGGGCGTTACTGAAGACTCGCAGAGCGGTTTCATATTTGGCCAGCGGGTGGCTGGATACATACATTCCTAGTACTTCTTTTTCCAGTTGAAGCTTGAGCTGTTCCTCCCACTCGGGGATATTCGGCAGCTCTGGTTCGGGTATGTCTTCACACTCACCGAAGAGATTCATTTGGCCGGAATTCTTGTCCTTCTGCGCGGTCTGCCCGGCGGAGATGGCGGCTTCCAGAGCTGCAATCAATTGGGCGCGGTGCCCGGGTAGGGAGTCGAAGCCGCCAGCTTTGATAATAGCTTCAATTGCACCTTTGTTCAGTTTGTGCAGATCTACCCGTTCGCAGAAGTCGTAGATACTGGTGAATTCACCTTCGCTGCGGCGTACCTCTTCCATAGCCTCGACCGCTTTGTCACCTACGCCTTTGATCGCCGAGAGACCGTAGCGGATATTTTTATCAGGGGTTACGGTGAAGTAAGCGCCGGATTCATTGACGTCGGGGGGCAAGAGCTTGATGCCGAGGTGTTTGGAGTCTTCCGAGTACTGGACGACCTTGTCGGAATTGCCGCGGTTGGTGGTTAGTAGTGCCGCCATATATTCGACCGGATAATGAGCCTTGAGCCAGGCGGTCTGGTAGGCGATATAGGCGTAGCAAGCGGAGTGCGATTTGTTGAACCCGTAAGCGGCAAACTGTTCGACCTGGTCGAAGATCTGTGCGGCAATCTCTTCACCCACGGTATCGTGTGCCTGCTTTACGAATTTTCCCTTGTACTCATCCATGATCTCTTTGATCTTTTTACCCATGGCGCGGCGCATCAGGTCACCCTCGGAGAGGGTGAAATGGGCCAGCTGTAGCGCCAAAGCCTGAACCTGTTCCTGATATAGAACCTCGCCATGGGTCTCACCCAGGATGTTCTTGAGCAGTGGATGGAGATAGTTGGGCTCGGCTCTTTTGTGTTTGCAGTCAATATAACGGTCTACCATGCCACACCCCAGAGGCCCAGGGCGGTACATGGCCACACCTGCGATGAGGTCTTCAAATCTGTCCGGTTTCATCTTGGTAAGCAGGGCTCTAAAACCGTCGGATTCAAACTGGAAGACACCTTTGGAGTCGCCTTTACTCAGCATCTTGAAGGTCTTGGTGTCGTCGATCGGAATATTATTGATATCTATCTCATCTCCGGTGGACTGCCGGATGATATCGAGGGCTTTACGGATCAGGGTGAGGGTCTCCAGGCCGAGGACATCGACTTTACAGAGGCCGAGAACCTCGACCTTCTTCATGTCATACTGGAAGGTGATATCCTCGCCGCGTTTGGCCAGCGGCCCGTAGAATTCGGCAAGGGGGCGGTCGGCTACCAGTACCCCGGCGGCATGTATCCCGGTCTGCCGGATCACGCCGTCGAGTTCTCCGCTCATATCTAGCATCTCACGAATTTGGGGATCCTTCTCATAGATATCCTTGAGATCGGGGTTCTCTTTCATGGCATTCTGAATAGAGGTATTGCCGTTTTTGGCTTTGACCCCATCGGGGATCATCTTGGCGATGGTGTTTACCTCGTGCAGGGGGATGTCCATGACCCGGCCGACATCTCTGACCGCACTTTTGGCTGAGATCTTACCGTAGGTGATGATCTGCGAACAGTGATCGTGGCCGAATCTGTCTTTGATAAATTGCACCACCTCTGCACGCCGCTCTACATCAAAGTCGATATCGATATCAGGCATTTCATTACGCCCTTCATTGAGGAAACGTTCGAAGAGCAGGTCGTACTTGAGGGGGTCGAGATCAGTAATCAGCATAGCATAGGCGACGATGGATCCGGCTGCAGAACCACGCCCCGGACCTACCGGGATGCCGTTATCCTTGGCAAACTGGACAATCTCCGCCACCATCAGGAAGTAGCTGGGAAATCCCATTTCTAGAATGACCTTCTTCTCTTTCTGGTATCTTGCCTCGACTTCATCCGGGAGCTTGCCATCAGTGAGGCCATAACGGAAGGCCAGACCTTTGCGGCACTCTTTCTCAAAGCACTCTTCGACACTCTCGCCGCTGGGGGAACTCATGGTGGGCAGGTGAAATTTGATTCTGTGCCCATGCTCGTCATTGTGGATCTCTTCGAGATCAAAGTTGCAGCGGGCGGCGATCTTGAGCGTATTGGCGCAAGCTTCGGGGTAGTCCTTGAAGGTCTCGTACATCTCTTCAGCGCTTTTGAGATAAAAGTCTTCGCTGTCCATCTTCATCCGTGATTCATCCGAGAGTTTCTTGCCGGTATTGATGCAGATCATGACATCTTGAACCTTGGCATGCTCCGGCAGGATATAGTGTACATCCGAGGTTGCAACGAGCGGTATTCCAAGTTTCTTAGAGAGGGCTGCCATCGGTTCGATAATCTTCTTCTGCTCGGGCAGGCCGTTATCCTGGATCTCCAGATAAAAGTTATCCTCTCCCATTATCTCGCGGTACTCTATGGCTACACGTTCAGCTTCTTCATATCGCTCATTGAGCAGGTTGCGCGCTATCTCTCCGGAGAGACAACCCGAGAGGGCTATAATACCCTCAGAGTGTTCGCGCAGGATCTCTTTGTCGATACGTGGGCGGTAGTAGAAGCCCTCCAGGTAACCTGCGGTACAGAGTTGGGAGAGATTGAGATAACCGCGCATATCCTTGGCCAGCAAAACTAGATGGTAGGAGGCGTCTTTGACCCCTTGGGACTGTTTGTCAAATCTGGAGCCGGGAGCAACATAGGCTTCAAAACCCAGAATCGGCTTGATACCGCTCTTTTCGGCGGTCTTATAGAAATCGATACAGCCGAACATTGAGCCGTGGTCGGTTATAGCCAGACTCTTGAATCCAAGCTCCTTGCTGCGTTCGATAAGCGGTGGAACCTGGCAGACTCCATCGAGAACAGAGTAGTGGGTATGCAGGTGTAAATGGGTATATTCTCTTTCCGACATTATGGTTTATATCCTTAAATCTGTTGCTGGATCGTTTAAAATCGCCCTATTCAATAATCTCTCCAATTAGCCCGTTCTTGCCGTGACCGGCCTGAGGTGCTTCCTCTCCTCCTAGTCCGACCTTGCCACTGTGTGGTTTGACCGGAATGCGTTCCTTCAGAATTCGTGCAATCTCCTTGGGCACGAATGCAGAGATATCGCCGCCGAAAGCGCAGGCTTCACGGATCAGAGTGGAGCTGATAAATGAGTTCTCGGCGCTGGCCATGACAAAGAGGGTCTCGACCCCACCCATACGTCGGTTGGCAATTGCCAGCTGGAATTCATACTCGAAGTCGGCGTAGGTTCTGATGCCCCGGAGGATGGCTTTGGCTCCAATCTGGCGTACAAAGTCCACAGTCATGCAAGAGAAGGATTCGACCTTGACATTTCCCAGGTTCTCTGTCAATTTTTTCGTCATACTGATCCGCTCTTCGGTTGAAAAGATCGACTTCTTTTCGGAGTTGATGCCGATACCGACGATAAGTGTATCGAAGAGTTTGGCGCCGCGTTTTATAACATCTAGATGTCCGAAGGTTATTGGGTCGAATGAACCGGGGAAGACCGCTATATTGTTCTTGCTCATGGCCTAGAGTCCTTTGAGTACTGATTAATCCAGGAACATCCTGAAAATAATGATAAAAATTAAAATATACCTGTTGTTAAGGGGTAATTGTAATAAAAAAGCAGGTAAAATGATAAATCATCTTTTCAACTATGATAATGAATGTATAATTTATTTTTTGTAGTTGAATTTGGTGTATTGATCGTCTGTTTCTAGTATTTTAATAGAATACGTGAAAAATAAAAGGGTGTAGGTTATGAGTTTTTTAAAAATACTGTTTCAAAAGTTGAAAGCACTTGTTTCAGATCAGATGCTCTGTGATACCTGTATGTATGATTATGGTAATGCTTGTACGCGCGAAGAACGTCCCAATGCCAGAGTCTGCCCTGATTATAAAAGAAGGTCGTAACCGGCAGGAAGTTTTCGCGCCAGTGTTTAGAAATTTGTTGTAAAGGATAGAGAACGTATGTTAGATGTTGTATATTATCCAGACCCTATTCTGCGCCGGGTATCTACCGAAATAACTCAGATTGATGCTGAACTGGAGAGGCTGGTTGAGCAGATGTTTGAGACTATGTATGGAAATATTGGTATCGGTCTGGCTGCGCCGCAGATAGGGAAGAATATCAGGTTGGTGGTTATTGATATCAGAGATCCGCATGAAGAAACTTCGGACTCCACCAAGCTGGTGCTTATAAACCCGGTAATAACCTTTAAAAGTAAGGAAAAAGAGAAGATGGAGGAGGGGTGTTTGAGCCTGCCTGATATCTCAGCCAATGTTGTCAGACCGGCACGGGTGCGGGTAAAAGCTCTGGGGTTGGATGGCGAAGAATTCGAACTAGAAGCGGAAGGACTCCTGGCCAGGTGTGTGCAGCATGAGATTGATCATCTTGATGGAATTGTCTTTACCGATAAGGTCTCTCTCGCCAGTAAACTCTCGGTAAAGGGCGGCTTGAGGCGCTTGGAGGAAGATTATATGGATAGGATGAGTAAGAAGGAAGCTGAATGAGGATAGTCTTTTTTGGAAGTGCCTCCATTGCGGTAGAGACCTTTAATTCGTTGCTGGAAAGTAGAAATGAAATAGTAGCTGCCTTTACTCAGCCTGACCGTCCTGCCGGGCGTGGTGGGCATATGCATCAGACTGTGGTCAAAGAACGGGCTCTGGAGGTCGGCATACCGGTCGAACAACCGCATACGTTGAAAGACGGAACGGCTGCGGCTGCGCTGCGCAAGCATAATCCAGATGTTGCGGTTATTGTGGCGTATGGCCATCTCATACCCAAAGATTTGCTGAGTATTCCAGAGCATGGCTTTATTAATCTCCATGCTTCAATTCTGCCGAAGTATCGCGGAGCTTCGCCTGTGCCTTACGCAATCTTGAATGGTGACACCGAGACCGGGGTGACGGTCTTTCAGTTGAACGAGAAATTTGATGAAGGGCGGATTTTAGGAGTCGAGCGGGTTGGCATTGAAGCAAAAGATACTTCATTTACTCTGCTAGAAAAACTCTCGCCGATTGGGGCGGAGCTAGTATGCAAGGTGGTCGGGGAGCTGGAGGCGGGCTGGGTGGTGCCGGTTGAACAGGATGAAACAGAGGCGTCACGTGCGCCCAAGATGCACAAAGATGACGGGAGGCTTGACTGGTCGCTGGATGCGCGAACTATCGATCTGCATGTACGGGCGTATCAGCCCTGGCCTCGTTGTTTTACTTTTTATATATCCGGCAAGAAGTTACGCCGGTTGTGTATTCTGGAGGTGCGTAAGTTTGAGCTGAAGGCTGAAGAGCCCATGAATAAGGGGCAGATTTTGCATGCTGATGAGGATAATGGGCTGGTTGTGGGCTGTGGTAATGGGGAGGCAATACGGCTGATACGGGTCAAACCTGAGGGTAAGAAAGAGATGCGTGGGATTGATTTTATGCATGGCGCCAGGCTGAGTATTGGTGATTATCTGCTCGGTATTGACTGATTCTAGTGTGAGTCGTTGCCAATATAATTGCAAGGTGGAGTGTGTTCTATGCGAGTCTATTTGTCTACAGGTGATACTTCAGCAGAGCCGCATGCCCTGGGCTTTATCCGGGCGTGCCAGCGTCAAAATCCTGATTGCCAATTCTCCGTAATGGGAGGGGATATTCTCCGTGCCGGTGGGGTAGATATCGCCTTTGACTCTACTGAAATAAAGGTAATGGGGTTTGCTGCGATAATTCGTCATTTGCCTAAAATTTTCGGTGTATTTTATGAGGTTCTTGAGTATATTGCTAGTTTCAAGCCTGAAGTTGTGGTGCTGGTGGATTATCCCGGATTTCACTTGAGGCTGGCAAAGGCGATAAAGAAGCGCTTCCCAGATATAAAAATAGTGTATTACATTACACCGCAGGTCTGGGCCTGGCACCGCAGCCGGGTAAAGATTATTAGGGAGTATATCGATTGGGCTATGTGTATTCTGCCCTTTGAAGAGGCGTGGTTCAGAGAGCAGGGAGTGAGTGCGGAGTATGTCGGTAGTCCGGTATACGATGGGGTAAAAGGCGCTGAGCCGACTATTATTCGTAAGCAGTTAGGTATTGCTGCGACCAGTAAAATTGTTGCCATCTTTGCTGGCAGCCGACGCAAGGAATTGGAGTATATTCTGCGACCGATGCTCGCTGCGGCCAGGATTGTAAGGGATAAATCCCCAGATGATATTGTCTTTGTACTCTCGGTTGCCCTGGGGATGGAGGAGAATATTCGCAGCATTGTCGGTGAACTCCCGGAGTATGTCAAGCCGGTGACGGGGCAGGCACATGAGATTATGGCAGGGAGTGACTTTGTCTTTGCTAAGAGTGGAACTACTACGTTAGAGGCGGCACTTCTGGGCAAACCTATGCTAGTAGCCTATCGCGGCGATTGGCTCAGTGCAATACTGGCGAAATTTCTTAAGAAACTCAATGATATACCGTATATATCGTTGCCGAATATTATCGCTGGAAAGGAGATAGTACCCGAGTTTCTGCAGGAAGAATGTAACGGGCAGACCATGGCGGAATATGCTTTAGAGATTTTGCAGTGTGAAGAGGAGTCGGACAGGATCAAAGCGGAATTGGCACAGGTGCGAGAAGCCGTTGGTGAACAGGAGTCGGCAGCGAGGGCGGCTGACTCGTTTTTACGGTTTGTACGAGAGAAGTTGGGATGATAATATCGTAAGAAATAGTAAGAAAAAATAAAAAAATGTTGAAAAATATGTAGGTCTTAGGTATATTAAAGAAGATAAATTGTGCTTGTTATGTGTTGTATGTGTATATTAATCATTATTTCTTAGCTAAATAAGAGTGGTAATAGAGAAGAGGAGTGGGAAACGGGGATGAAATATTATATACTAGTTGGGCTTTTTCTGATCTTTAGTCTGACTTCAGATACCGTCTTTGCTACTAACCAAAATACCCTAGTTACTATTGATCTGGCAGATGATGCAGCAGATAATATAGGTGATGAACCGGAGTTATTTGAGGGTGGCGGTCCTATCACCAGCGTGCAAGAAGCGGAGAAGGAACTTGAGGCGGATGCGGAATTAGAGTCAGATACTGGGCTTGGGGCATATGGTTCGGGTGATGATAGTAAGAGTCCAGTTCGGGTTGATATCTCTGGTGACGACCCATATATCCTTGAAGAATACTCTCCAAATGATTACAATACCTATGATTTTACTAATATCCTGCCGGTACAGTTTGAAACTGAGAACAAAGCGCAGGCGTATATTACCAACCGTGCGAACCGTCTGACCCTGGCCAAGGTCGATGCAACTTTATACACCAAAGAAGAGGTTAGAGGACAGAATACTAGTCTGGGACTCACTGAGTATGGGGTGCAGGCGAGTGTGCCGATTCTGTATAAAGGGCAGAATAAGTTGATGTTCACCGTTAATTATGGTATGTCCGACTTTGATACCGATATGCGTCTGAAGAATGACAATCCTCTGAAGTACGATGGCTATTATGGCGCCAAGTTGCCAAATCAACTCCAGAGTCTATCCTTTATGACGAATTATCGTTATGATATCGAGAATACCGAAATTGCCAATGGCTTTTTCAATGGTACAACAGTTGGTGTGGATGTAATCGTTGACTCCAGGTCTGATGAGTTGTTCAATAGTCTTGATGAGACTAATTTAACGGCTTTGGTAAGTTATCGTATACCGATATTCGAGAATCAGGCGATTACTCTTATGGCTGGTTATGTAAGTGATTATAAGTTGCCTATCGGTGGTATTGGCTATCAGCTTAATTTTGGCGAGACCAGTTATTTCAATGTCGGTATCCCGTTGAATATGGTGCATGTCAACTCCAAGGATATTCCGGGAGTTGATACCGAGCGGTTTAATTTTGATTTCAACTATGTGGTTTTGGGTGATCTTCATACTCAGCTTTCATATGATATTATCCTTGGTAAGCTCCAGGTATATACTGATTTTGAGTGGAATACTTCTACCTGGGCTCGCGCTGCCCGTGCGGATAAACGTTCACGTATCTTCTATACTGAATGCAGATGGGGTGGTGGTGTGCGTGCAGATTTTCTCAAGTATTTCTATGCGCAGGCTGAAGGCGGTTGGGCTTTTGCACGAAATATCTACGAGGATAGGAATTTCTTCCAGTATAATAAGGGTTGGGATATAAATAATGCTGCATATCTCAAACTTGAGGCAGGTATTGTATTTTAATCAGTACTATTTATAAGAGAAATATTATAGCGATTTGCTTTGGTGCAGGTCGCTATTTTTTTTTGGAGGGGGGGGAATAAAGCAGCAGAGAATAATATTTTAAAAGGTAGTTCAGCAATATTTTATTTGAAATGCAGAGTGCTATTATGGAATATTAATAAGAGAAAAGTAATATATAAGTTTTCTGGCAATTCACCTGTAATATACTGCTTGTTTATAAAAGGAGGAGTCTGATGTTGATCCTATGGTTGGTTGTGGCGATAGTCTTTATTGTTCTGGCAACAGCCAAGTTCAAGATACACCCTTTTCTGGCGTTAATTGTCGCTGCCTTTGGTTATGGTCTGCTTGCGGGAATGGATCCTAATAAGATTGTGGCGACAGTAAATAAGGGTTTTGGAGATACTATTGGTTATATCGGTATTGTTATTCTGGCCGGGACGATAATAGGGGTATTTCTGGAGAAGTCTGGAGGAGCGAAATCCTTGGCTGATGCTTCACTCAAGCTTACGGGAGAGAAGAATGTGCCGCTAGCTATGGCAATTGTCGGTTGGATTGTCTCGATGCCGGTATTCTGTGATTCAGGCTTTGTTATCCTGGCGCCGCTCAACCGGGCGTTGTCGAAGAAGGCCAAGATCACCCTGGCTTCGGGGGCGATCGCGCTTAGTCTAGGTCTATATGCTACTCATACTATGGTGCCACCGACACCGGGGCCGGTAGCAGCTGCAGGTATCTTGCAAGCAGATCTGGGAATGGTTATTCTCTTTGGAATTATCGTAAGTCTGATCGCTCTCTGTGGGGGCTGGCTATTCTCGGTACTGGTGGCGAGTAAGACCTATATTGATCCAGATGTTAAACAGGTAGGTGAGAAGAAAGAAAGGACGGCTGAGGCTGAGATAAGTAACCCGCCCGGAGCTTTCAAATCTATTGTGCCAATTCTGCTCCCGATATTATTGATTTTTCTCCAATCTTTAGCAAAATATCCGACTGCTCCGCTGGGGAGTGGAGAACTCTGTAAATGGGTAATCTTCTTTGGGCAGCCGGTGGTGGCGCTACTTATTGGGGTGGTGTTGGCATTTTTTCTACCGGCGAAGCTCAATCGTGATATGCTCGGTAGTGGCTGGGTGGGACAGGCTGTACTCTCGGCGGCGAGTATTATTATTATTACCGGGAGTGGCGGGGCATTCGGCAAGATTCTTCAGGAATCAGGAATTGCGGATTCGGTCAAGAGTATCTTTGGCACAAGCTCTAGTCTTGGCGTTATATTGCCGTTTATGATTGCTGCTGCCCTTAAAACGGCTCAGGGTTCATCTACTGTGGCAATCATTACCACCGCAGGCATAATCGCGCCATTATTGCAAACTTTAGGGCTGGATTCTGAGATTGCGCGGGCTCTGGTGGTTGTCGCCATTGGGGCAGGGGCGATGGTGGTGTCGCAGGCTAATGATAGTTTTTTCTGGGTGGTTACCCAGTTCTCAGGTATGGATGTGAAGCAGGGGTATAAACTGCAGACACTCGGAACCCTGATTGAAGGGTGTACCGCGGCTGTAGCGGTATATGTCCTATCGCTGATTCTGCTTTAGATGTTCGTGTATGCGTAGCAAGATACACGATTCTCAACATGTTTGTGTTTCGTAGAAGTATTATGGTTTGCAGTTAAATCTGTTGCCTTTCGGGGGACTTAGCGCAGTGCTGGAAATTCTGATTTTTCAGCACTGCTGTTTAGTTGTCTTTCATGTGGGCATTGCTCTCGTATAGACCGCCAATCGGGCGTTGAGGGTGGGCTGTATGCAACGGAGTAACCTTGAAATTGCGGGTAAAGAAGAGACTGGTGGTGGCGGTATAGGGATTTAGTGGAGTAAAACCGTGCATATCGACTTGAAGCAGACCATTATCTCGGAGTAGCTGCATCGCTTGGGCATACTTGCGGAATTCTGCAGCTCGATCCGAATTATCAAATATTATTAGGCCGTCATCTTTCAGGCAGTTTAGTGCGGCCTCGGTACTCGGATAGCGTAACATGCCGTCAATTATAATAATATCAAATTTCTTTCCGGCTTCATAAATTGTTTGCACATAAGCATCATCCACACCCCGGCAGATCAACTGTAAATTCGGCGGAGCTTGATCTTTGATACGGTTGTACCAAACTTCGCGGGCTTCAAGGCTGGTTACTGCTCTGGCTTTTCCTGCCCAGTATAACGATGAACTGCCACAGCCGAATTCGAAGACCTCTTTAGTTGTAAGATCAAGTTGATTCAGGTATTCGATAGCCGGATAGGTATACCAGGGTATCGGCTCGCCCTGCCGATTTACGCAGAGGCGCATTTCCATACTCAGTCTGTAGCCGTAGTCATCGAGGAGAACCCTGGTTACACTGTCAATATTCTTTTCTTTGTCGATTATTCGCTCTTTCATTCTTCCTCGCTTGTAACAATTATTGATACTGTATACTGGTTTATGTTATAAGTTTCGGGTAATCACGGAAAATGTCAAGGGTAGCCGTGGCGAAAATTTTTTCTTCAAACCTAATATTCGTTGTCAATATTAGCAGAGTTGTTATAATACGTAGGGTTCAATTGAGGAGGATTATGAGCGCAGAGTATTTATACAGCTTGGATGCCTGCGGGGTGAGTATCGCGGGGAAGCCTATTCTCATTCCCCAGACATTCTCAATCTCAGCTGGAGAATTGGTAACGATTTCCGGGCCTTCAGGGGCGGGTAAATCAACATTGTTGCAGTTGCTACTTGGATTTATTCCACCAAGTGTCGGGAGTTTATGCTTTAAGGGTAAGGATATTACTACCTTGGATTTGAGGTGGTTGCGTCAGCATGTTTCCGTAGTTTTTCAGGAGCCGGTACTTATCGGGGAGACTATTGAGGATGCGTTATTTGAGCCCTTTGGCTATAAGCATAATCTGTCGCAGTTGCCTGAACTCACAGCTGTGCAGGATTGGTTGGAGCGACTGGATATCAAGGTCGGGGTGAAGGCGAAGATTTCTAGTATCTCCGGTGGTGAGAAGCAGCGGGTGGCGCTGGTGCGGGCTATATTACTGGAGCGGGAAATCCTGATTCTTGATGAGATAACCTCGGCACTCGATGAAGCGCACCGTGGGCTGGTTTATCAGTTGTTGAATGGGTTGGCGAAGACGGTTATTGCAGTGACGCATGACTCCAAGTGGATAGCACAAGCACCGCGAAATATCGTATTGCAACCTGTAACTGGGGGAGAGGAGCAGGACGGTGACCTTTGACATAACTCTAGAGCGTTTGCTGGTATTCTATCTCTTTCTCTTGATTCCACTGGCTTTGATGTATTATCTCAACCGGAGATTGATCAAGGATTTGCTCATCGCTGTACTCAGGATGAGTTTGCAATTACTCCTGGTTGGCTTGTATTTAGGCAGTCTTTTTAGCTATAATAATTTGTTCCTAAATTGCGTTTGGATTATGGTAATGGTTTTGGTGGCGGCGGGGCATATTATCAGTAGTGCCGGTCTGCGCCGCAGAGAATTGTTTATCCCGGTATTTCTGGCAATTTTGTTCTCCTTAGTAGCAATTTTGAGTCCACTTATTCTTTATGTGGTGTGCCCTGAGCCATTTTACGATGCTAGGTATATGGTGCCACTCGGAGGGATGCTTCTGGGGAATTTTCTTTCGATGAATATTATCGCGCTCAAGCATTTCACCGGTGAACTTCGGAGTAACCGGCAGTATCTGCAGACCTCACTCTGCTTTGGCGCTACATATTTTGAGGCGGTGCGTCCCTTTTTCAATGAGGCTTTTACTCGAGCCCTGGTTCCGACAATTACCACTATTGCTACCCTCGGTTTGATCTCGCTACCCGGTATGCTTACCGGCCAGATTCTGGGTGGTTCGATGCCTACAGTAGCGATCAAGTATCAGATTATTATTATGCTGGCGATCGTTGTCTCTGGTGCTATAAGTGTTTTTGCCTCAATATTTATGATTATTCCCCGGTGCTTCGACCGGTACGGCAATGTGCGGAGTGTGTTGTTCAAGGGATGAACTCAGAGTATCTAGGATGTTACGCTGGGAAGTAGTTATTGTACTTAATGCTTTGCCTGTTAATTATGTTATATTGTAACATGCAACTGTAAAAAAAGTTAGAATAGCTGGGTAAAATATGTGGTATTATGCTATAGCTTGACAGGTTGTTTTTAATTAGAATATACTACTATCTGGCGGTAATCGTATTTTAAGGATAGTGGGATGACTGAGAATAGAATCCCGGTAATCAATCCGGATGACAATGATCTGAGTAATGAGTTATTCGAAGGGCTTGAACAGACTGAGGCCGAGGAGAAGATTGATTATCATCCGATTAAGGCGATATTGCTCATTCTGAGTGCATTACTTTTTTTTTCCTGTATGGACTGTACTATAAAGTATTTGGTGTTACGCTATAATGCGACGATGGTGGTTGCGGTGCGGTATATTGTACACTGCCTGCTCATGTTGATAATTCTGGTGCCGACTCAAGGGGTTAGATTTGTCAAGACCAAGCGTACCGGGTTGGTTATATTTCGCGGGGCGTGTCTGATGATTGCTTCATTATGCGTCGGTTCGGCTCTGCGGCTGATACCGGTGGCGGAGATGACCTCAATTGTCTTTCTGGCCCCGATGTTGGTGATGTTTATGGCAAAGCCTGTACTCGGTGAGAAGGTAGGAGTACTTGGCTGGGTGGCTGCAGGTGTTGGTTTTTCAGGAGTCTTACTGATAGTGCGTCCCGGGAGTGGGGTGGATATGACGGCGCTGATCTACCTCTTCTTTGCGGTATTGGCTAATGCCTTGTATCAGCTTCTATCCAAGGTTTTGGCAAATACGGAGAAGACCGTAGCGTTACTCTTTTATACCGCGCTTATCGGGGCTGTCGGGATGGGGATATTCTTACCTTGGTACTGGGAGGGTGAGATACCAGATCTGCTGAATATTCTGCTCTTTATAAGTATTGGAGCCACTGGCGGGTTTGGGCATTTTTTGTATACTAAGGCTTTTCGCTTTGCCCCGGCATCACTGTTGGCACCAATGAATTATCTTCAGCTTATCTGGGCGGGATTTTTCGGGTGGTTGATTTTTGGGGATGTGCCGAGTGGACTGACTATATTAGGTATGGTGATTATTGCCTGCTCCGGAGCATTGATCGCCTTGAAATCGGTCAAGACGAATCGGTTGAGTGGTTTCCTCAGAAGGAAGAGTAAGCCTTAAAACTTATCAATATTGATAGTGCGTTTGACATTGCCGTTCGGCTGGTACTCTACTCTGCCGCCCACTCCAGTGAATACCTTGGTTGTACGCAAGTATTGGGCTATATCCGGAGCTGCCGGACTCCTGCCTTCTTTTATTGCCTGCGCAATATTATACAGACCGTCGTAGGAGTTGAAGGCGAGGAAATTTGGCTCGGTGCCGGTGCGTTCTGTAAACTTGGCGATAAAATTTTGAATATGCGGGTCTGCTGCAATACTCGCGTTTTCCGGGCGTATATCCATGATATAAATATTATTAGGATATCTCGACGCAATCTTTTCAAGGTCTAATTCGGCAAGATCCGGGGTAAGGATAATCGGTACCTTGAGGTCGCTTTTGCAGGCGGCATCAAAAAAGTCAATACCGTTATTGGGGTAGTCGAAGATAGCAATCAACCCGTCGATCTTGTAAAATTGCTGCCATTTGGCGATAATCTGGCTGAATTTGGGGTTGACTGTATTGAAGGCTTGGCGGATAACAATATTTGCGTCTACAATATCGGCAATAGATTCGATTGAATTGGCAATTGTTTTGCCGTATACCGATTCGGGAAAGAGTATGGCAATATCCTTCCAGTTATTCTTCTGGCAGAGTTGGGCAATGGCTCTACCCATCTCATTATCATCGGGGTAATTTCTGAAAAAAAGTTTTGAACCGTTGCTGCTCAATACCGGGCTGCTGGCAGAAGGCGTAAAGAAGAGAATACCGTAAAATTCATAGATGGGCTGGAATTTTATGGCTGAGGTAGAGCTGGGGTGGCCGATGACAATACTGGTGTTGATGTCATTGGCAAATTTTTGCGCTATCCGGCGTGACTCAGCAATATCGCGTCTGTCATCCTGATAATCAAGAATAAGCTTGCGTCCGCTCAGTAGTTCTGAATTATTGATCTCCTCTGCGGCTAGCTCCAGTGCTTGTCGTATCTGCTTGGTCTTGACGCTGGTGTTATCGTAGATAACACCTATCTGAATATCCTCAGATTTATTTTTACGGGCTTTTTCAGCACGGATAACTGCAGAATCATCCATTAGCTCGGCGCGTTTTCTGGCATTGAGTGTGAGCTTTACAAACCAACTGCAGCAGAGTATGCTGAAGATAATAGTGATGATAAGAAAAATATTCTCTTTGCGCATGGGATTATCCTTTTATTGCTCCTGACGTCTACAGAGATCGGCGAAGATATTGTCTTGATCCTGTATGAGTTCAGTATAGGTGCCTTCCTGGACAATACGACCTTTGTCCATGACATAAATCTTATCGGCATTACGGATGGTGCTGAGGCGATGGGCGATGACGATACGGGTTAGGCTCAGCGCTTCAATATTCTGAGAGACTTCGCGCTGAAGCCGGTTGTCTAGAGCACTGGTAGCCTCATCGAAGAAGAGTATTCGCGGTTTGGCGGCGAGGGCTCTGGCGATCATTAGGCGTTGTTGTTGTCCTCCGGAGAGTACGCCTGCCCCTTGGGGGAGAATTGTATGAATATTCATCGGCATCTCGGCGACTTCCCGGTGCAGACCAGCGAGTCGCAGCGCTTCCCACGCTTCATCGTGGGTCAGGATGGATGCCCCACAAATATTGCTGTAAATACTTCCCTGCATTATCCCGCCATTCTGCAAGACTACCCCGAACTGCTTGCGCAGACTCTTGATATTGAAGGTACTGATATCGATCTCATCGAAGAGGATGATGCCGGATTTTGGCTTTTCCAGTCCCAGTAAGAGCTTGAGCAGAGTACTCTTACCGGCTCCAGAAGCGCCAACTATGGCAATAAATTCTCCAGGGTTGGCTTTGAGCGAGACCTCAGATATGGTATTGGTCTCATCTCCATACGCAAAATTTACTCCTCTGAGCTCAAGACTGCCTCTTAAGCTAATTGATTCCTTCCGGGTGTTATCGTATTCAACCGTCGCATTAAGGATCGGTTTGGCGCGTTCGTAGTGTGGTAGAGCCTTGATGACGGCTAGAGCTAGATTGGAAACTGCATTGAGGGCACGGGTCATCTGCGCTGAGGCGGCGGTAAATGCCATGTAACTGCCGACCGAGAGGCGCTTGTCCGGATCCATCTTGACTATGACATAGAAGATGATGGCGGTCTGGAGCAGGGGCATAATTGAGAAGAGGATGCCGGTAATTTGGGCAAAGATTGAGTAGTCGTAGCTGAATTTGGTCTGTTTCATAAAGAGTTTGCTCAGCTGCGAGAATACCCGGATCTCAGAGCCGGAAACCCGGATCTTGGAGATTGCCGTGATAACCTGGAGTACAAAGCCTTGGAATTCACCGCCAACCTTCTGTAGTAAGCGCTGAAACTTGAGCTGATATAATGAGAGAAAAAAATTAATGATAATACTGATAATAGAGAAGGCACAGACTATCAGGGTGAGTTGCCAGGAGTAATAGAGGGCAATAAAAATATTGAACGAGCCTACCGCAATAGCCATGCTTGAAGATATCAGGTGACCGGTGATTATATCCTTGATAGCGATGATACCCTGAGCTCGGCTTACCAGATCGCCGGTTTGATACTTGGCAAAGAAGGAGGCGGGTAGGGATAAGAGCCTGTCCCAAATTGCTCCCTGGAGTAGCGAACTGCTGCGGGAAGAGAACCGAACCAGCGCAAAATTCTGCACCAGGTCGAATAAGGTGCTGGCAATGGTGGCGCTGAGCAGGATAAGCCCCAGTTCAAAGAGCATGTTGTACTCGCCGCTGGGGATGACATGGGAGATGATAAGCCCGGTTACCCCTGGAGTTATCATGCCGAGTAGCCCCGTAATGATTCCCATCAGCAGGATCCACTGGAGGTCGTGTAGGCCGCCGCGCCAGGCCAGTTTGAGAATATCACGTCGCTTAACGTTTGAATTTGGCAGTCGGGCGAATAGACTCCAGCCCCACTGCTCAAACTCCTGCGCTATTTTCGCTGTAACCTTCTTTGGCGCTTCACCCGGGATAATGTATTCATAACCGCTGGACTGCGGGATAAGGGCTACCGGTGTATCTGCTAGCCAGGCCACCAATGCGCCGCAATCATTCTTGTACCAGTCTTTCTCCAGGCGTACCCGGCGGGTACGAATACCATGCTTGCTGGCAAAGTCTTCGACTGAATTACTGCGAGCAGCGTCACTATCGTTGATCGCATTGCCGCTGACATTGGCGACAATCAGACAGACTGTGGTCAGTTCATCGGTGGTGGCGTGGCTGTAGGTACTCGAACTCTCCATTACCTGTGACAGATTATGGAGTGTTTTGTGGAATACCTGAGCGGCACTCTCCTGGCTGTTTTTTTGTCTCTTTGCCCATTCCTGAGTAAGCTGTCGGCTAAAGTTGTCAAGGAGTAGGTGGATAAAGCTGCAAGTTGTCTTGATTGCTGGGAGTAAATTGTCTCTGTCAATCATGATCGGGATAATTTCAACCTCAGAAGTAGCCTTTATCCAGGAACTGCGGGAGAGTAGGATATAATTGCTTCCGGTTAGACTGAGAGTGTCGGCGTATTCGATTGAACCACGGATAGAAAGGAGTTGAGCATGGTTGGGACTACGGAGTATTTCGCCAACTGTTAGGTGGCTGCCGGTCTCTTTTGAGGTTTTTCCGGCGGGGATAGCTGTTAGAAATTTTTGAGAGAGGGTATTAATAAAAGTGGTAATATCGTTGAAAATAATGTCGGCGGCTTCAGTTGTCAGGGTGAGTTCTGAAAGTTTCAACTCTCTGATGCAGCTACCTTCTTTGCCGCTGATCTGTATGTTTGCCGGTAGGCAGAATACCGCTGAGCGGGTGAATGATTCGATTGCTAGAAGATCCCCACGCTCACGTATATAAAAGAGATCGACCTCGCCCTGTTCGATCAGGAAGAGGGAAGGGGCGGTACTCCGGTGCGGGCGGTTGCCGCTCAGGATTATCCTGTTGCCGTTACTGAAGGTAGTGTCGAGTATCTCTCTAGTATTCATAATTTACGCATCCGCTACAAGTTTAGCATAATAACTGTCTTGGTCTTGGATCATCTCTTCATGGGTGCCACGTTGCACCACTACGCCTTTATCCAGAACTATGATCTCGTCGGCATCCCGTATCGTACTCAGGCGGTGAGCAACTATTATACAGGAACAGCCGCGACGGCGCAGGTGAGTGTCTATCTTGTTCTCGGTGAGCGGGTCGAGTGCGCTGGTAGCTTCATCAAGAATAAGAATATTCGGTGATTTGCAGAGGGCGCGGGCTATCTCCAGCCTCTGACGTTGTCCACCGCTGAAATTTGTACCACCCTCCTCAATTAGGGAATTATAGCCTTCGGCTCTATTGATTATATCATCATGGATACAGGCATCCCGCGCAGCCTGGAATATACTGCTCTCGGCGATGGTTTCATCCCAAAGAGTAAGGTTGTTCTTGACTGTATCCGAGAAGAGGAAGATACTCTGGTCAACTACGGAGATTGAGTTGGTAAGTGAGGCGTGAGAGTAATGCTCTCTGGTCTTGTCGTCGAAAAGGACTCGACCTTCCCAGGGTTCGAGCAGACCGGCGATAATTCGAGCCAGTGTCGATTTTCCGCTACCGGAAGCTCCAATCAGGGCGATGCGCTTTCCCGGATTTAATTCTAGGGTAAAGTCACTGATGACCGGCGGTTCAAACTGGTTGTAACCAAAGGTAATATTCTCTACTCTGATCTTGCCGCTGAGTTGGGTCGTTTCCTTTTCCGCATCACTGGTGTTGGTTGTGTCTATATCATAGGCCATTACGTCTTCGATTCTATTGACATTTGCTTTCATCGCAGCTAGTGACTGCCCAAGCGAGACGAATTTGTTAACAGCTCCTAGAAATGATCCCGAAAGAATCTGGAAGGCTAGCAATCCTCCGATTGAGAGTTCGCCCGACATAATTTTAAGTCCACCGGCAATGAGAATCAGAGCGGAATTTAAAGCGATAAATACTCCGGGGATAGTCTGGATAAATTGGCTCTTACGGGCGGTATAGTTCTGGATATTGGTAAAGCGTGAGTAATAGCCGTACCATTTACTGAAAAAATCATCTTCAAGCCCACAGGCTTTAATTGTCTGCATCATCTGTACTCCACCCATGCTTAGAGATGAGAGTTGACCCTGCTCTTTGAGAATCTTCATGTTGCAGTCTGTATCCCAGCGCCAGCGCAGTTGCATACTGGTGATACTTATTAGTGACAGCAAGACTACAAAGGCGGTCAGCAGACCGCTGTACTGAAGCATGACGATGAGATAGAAGACAGTAGTGATTATTCCTACTATGGCTTGAGCAAATTCGCCACTGATAAATGCTACAACCTGATTGTTCAGACTGATTCTGGTACCGATCTCGGCTCCGTAACGCTGTAGGAAGAAGTGTACCGGTAGGTGCAGAATATGCCAGATAAAACGGGAGCACTCCTTGATAGAGAGGCCAGTCTGCAGTCTGGTGAGATAGTAGCTCTGTATCCAGCTTAGTAGAGTCTGGACGAAGAAGGTTGCACTGATGCCTGCCAGCAGCGGCCAGAGCCAGTCTGTCATATTGCCGTTCATGACATTGTCGACAAAGACCTTGCTGAATGTCGGCGCTGCCAGACCGGGAATAATCAGAGCCAGACTGGTTAGAATAATCAGTAGCAGTGCTGACCAGCCTCTACCCAGACGGGAGAACAGGCCGCTTAGCATTGACGGTTTCTTGCCCTGTTTGCTAAAGTTTTCCCCGGGCTGGATGAGAAGAACTACACCGGTAAATTTCTTGTCAAATTCCTCCCAGGCGACAGTCCTAGGCCCTACGGCCGGATCGTTGAGGAATACCTTGTTGTTTCGCCGTCCCTCAATAACCAGGAAGTGGTTGAACTCCCAGAAGACGATGCAGGGCAGATCCGCCGGATCAGAGAATAAGTCTTCAGCTTCAACTTTGTACCCATCGGCGTCAAATCCGTATTTTCGGGCTACGCGGAGGATATTTCCGGCCTTACTCCCATCTCGGCTCACTCCACATTCAACCCTGAGCTTTTCCAGTGATTCCCAGACACCATAATAATGCATGAGAATACCCAGCGCGGCAGCTCCGCATTCCACCGCCTCCATCTGGAGTAGGGTTGGGGTACGCTTGTGAAAATTCTTACCTTTGGAAGATTTGTGTTGTGGTGCTTCTTCGGCGGCTGTACTCATTAAATTAAATTCCAAAAATATGCTTGATGATCGGTAGTACCAGAGATAGGGGGCGAGTGTTCTTGATGGTGATCTCACCTTGAACAATTGTGCCGGTCTGGACGTTGGTGTCTGGCCCTTGCGATGATGTCCAGTAATAGCCGCTTGGCGAATTCGAAGACGGAATCAGATCTATCATGACCATGACCGGTGAGCCATTGGCCTGTTTGATAAACTGTTCGGCCAGAACTTTATTACCGAGTAATTCGATCAGGGCGTCGCTGGAGGTAAAGTATGGCGAGACCTTGGTGACTATCCCAAAAATACCCCCGTACTCTTCGCGTTTTACCGTACTGGGGAATATTCGTACTGTCATGCCGGGTTTGGCTTTTCTCCCTTCCGCACTGTCGAGAAAGAGAACTGCACTCTTTTTCTCATCCACATTTTCCAACATGGCAATTATCTGACCAGAGCTGACAACATTGCCGGGTTTGGTGCGTATTTCAACTACACGTCCGGAGAATTGAGAGGTGATTACAGTGTTTATCTCAAGTTGGAGCAACATCTCAGCCACACGCTGCTGGTTTTCAGCGACCTCTTTGGCGCTCTTCAATATCTCTATTTCATCATTACTCTTAATTTTGAAATTTTCGCGGATAGTATCGGCGAGTTCGACACTGGTCTTATTAATGCGGTTTATGGTCTCGGCGAGTTTGATTCGCTCTTCTTCTACCTTTATGGGGGTAATTATCTTGCTCTTATACAGGGTATTCATGTGTCCAATACGATCGGTCAGGAAATTCTCCTGCTCTTTGAGCTTTTCGATTAAGTCCTCTAAACTGATACGTTTCTGTTCTTGAAAATTATCGAGGATGTCTACTCGCTTGCTGACATAGTCTTGGAAACGTTGATGAATCTTCTGGGAGGTGTTGAGGGCGAGCTGGGCATTATGGAGTTTTATCTGAATATCAGGACGGTATAAACGGGTTACTACCTGACCGCTACGTATATCATCGCCGACTGAGATCAGGATATCTTGAATCTGGCCATCACCTTGGGTGACAATACCCATTAGTCCACCTTCACGGATTATTAGACCAGAGGCGGTAACATTGATGGGAATTCTGCCGTACCAACTCCAGATACCAGCAATGACCAGGCAGAGAATCAAGGCTATAAGTGCCAGCCAGCTCTTGCGGTCTGCCAAACGAATAGATTGGTCGATATCATCAGGGGAACTTAGATGTTCGAGCGCTTTCTTTCTGAATATTTCTTGACCCATTGTGACCTTACTCTTTATGCAGTTGTGGTAAATGTGCTTATACTTAGGTTATGCCGTGGCGTTGCAGCGGTATAATTTAATGATTAATCATTATTATATGTAAATTAAATTTATATTAAACTCAAATAAAGGTAACTGCTAATACATATCTGTACTTCTGATTGCGCAAAATGTACGGCTTAGTTTTGCAAAATTGGTTCTTAGGCCTCTGCCTATCAGATATAGTCTTTGAGATCTTGGAGGCGGGATGCAAGTCGGGTATTTGCCCGGTGTAGCCGCATCCGCACTGTATCCACGGTTATGCCGAGTTCTGCGGCAGTCTCTTTATAACTCATGCCAATATTTCGTATCAGATTGAAGACCTCTTGTTGGTCGGCTGGGAGTTGGGAAATCTCTTCGTCGATTCTTGTTCTGAGATCATGCTGGTAGTATGATTCTGGGGTGGAACGCTCTGGTGCTATTACTTCGGGTAGTTCATCAGAGAAGTGAACCAGTTTTTTACGTCTGATCTTTTCACGAAAATGATTAATGCCAATGGTGAATAACCAACTCTTGACACTGCACTTGCCTTTGAAATTACTCCGGGCTTTCCAGGCTTTGAGTATCGTCTCTTGGAGTAGATCGTACCCATCCATTTCATTACCGTTGGCTGCACGGGTAAGATAGTTGAGTAGTTGGGGCGCATGCTCTTCGTATTCCCGTACAAAGATTACGGTACTAAGATTTGATTCAGACATGTGAAGCCTTTAGTTTGACTGCTGTGTATTAAATAAACATACATTCATTCTATTATGCGTAAGTAAGCATAGATTTGCTATTTGTATTGTAAATCGTTAAATAGCAATTGCTTCTATTTACTATATGTTTTAGAATTATTTTTTCAATGTTTTTTTGCTGGTATCGGTCATATTATTATTGTGCTTGTTAATTCTGAATTTATTGTCTGCATTTTGTAAATTTGCATTAAGATCTTCTTTTGGATATGGTTGTAGCAATAAGTGTTGTGCTTGAAAATTAGTTGTGTGGGGATAAATGTAGTTCGTCGGAGTTGAATTGTTGAGGTTCAGATTAGATGTAGTGCATTTTTGTTTTTTGAGAAGAGTGAATAATTGCTGAAGGAATTTTCATAGAGTATACTAAAAATGACATTTTAAATTACCGGTCATATCATATGCTTTTTAGTAAAGTATGGCTTTTTCTGAACTTTATATCACAAATACCGATTAATAATGTTTTTGAGTTCGAGTGGCAACTATATTGATCAATTTGGTGATTGTAGCATGAAAGTAGCACGCCGGTGAGACTTAATCTTAGAACTCGCCTATTATTGCCAATTCTATCTGCATTGTTTATCTTTTGTCTTTGTGGCTCATTTGGAATTCATTATGTCTTGTGTCAGCTCTTGGATCAGCAAGTACGAGATCTAACGGAATCTCATGAACTTTTATTGGCACAGCGAATTCATAGTAAATACTCAAGTATAATGCACTTATGGATTTGATGATGAATAGAGCGCTGGAACAGGCATCTTTCTTTACTTAATTTGACTGGGTTCTACAGGCTTATCAGTTGGCCGGGAGTGGCTTAAAATCAGATGAAAATGATCCCAAGTGCAGTGAAGCTAGAGCATTGCTCAAAAAGACGTTTTATAGTTTTCAACAGGGGTATCTGGAGAGTACCGGTTTGGGAATGCCAAATATTCATTTTCATCTGCCTCCTGCTCGGAGTCTCGCACGCACGTGGCGGGATGGCTGGCAGCTAAGATTTTTCCGGGAAGCAGATAGGGGTTCTGGGGTTTATTATCAATATTAATAAGCTCAACGCCACAATCGATTTAACCTTTAAAAATCCAGTGAGCATACCAAGAAGGTGGTGTTGGTAATGCTTTTGGGTATGTTGCTGATATTTGTAGCTGTAGGTAGTATCGTGTGGATAACTGTTGGTGGGACGGTGAGAGGGGTAAGAGAGATGTAGACGGTACTCGACAGAATATCTGTCGGCGATGTAAAAGTTGAAGTCGGGTATAAATCTGCAGATGAGCTGGGGAATATGGCTGATGCAGCTAGGCAGATGTTGGCGAAAAATGCAGAACTAGCCGAAATTATGACGGCTATGGCGGAAGGAGATTGGACTGTAAACTTTGCGGAGAGATCTGATGATGATGTTATCGGGAAGGCTATTACCAAGTTGCTTGGTAGAGTAGGGGCGTTATTGTCTCTGGTAAGGCAATTGGCTGAGCAGGTAGGTAAAAGTACCAAGGAAATAGCGCAGGCTAGTCATTTAGTAAGTGAAGTCGCAAATGCGAGTGCGATCTCAATTCATAGTATTACCTCGGCGATAGCCGATTTAGATAAACGGACCAATATTAATGTTGAGAATGCAGTTAATGCGCGAATGCTAACCGGTGATGCTCGCAGTACTACCGAGACAGGAGCTGGGTATATGGAGCAGATGGTTGCTGCGATGGAGGCGATAGCGGCTTTAAGCGCTGAGATAAGTAGCATTACCAAGGTTATCGCTGATATTGCTTTTCAGACAAATCTTCTGGCATTGAATGCGGCGGTTGAGGCGGCAAGAGCCGGTCAGCACGGAAAAGGCTTCTCGGTCGTTGCAGAAGAGGTGAGAAGTCTGGCCTCACGTTGTGCAAAAGCGGCTAATGCTGTTACCGAATTGATAGAACAGTCGAATGCTAAGGTAAAAAATGGTACAGAGGTGGCTCGGCAGAATTCTCAATCTCTTGGTAAAATACAATCCGGAATAGCTGAGTCGGCAGAATTGATTGAAAACATTGTAAATTTGAGTAATAAGCAGGCGCAGAGTGTGCTCTCGATTGTGAGAGACGTTGAGCAGATCAGTGGTGCTATTCAGCAGGATAGTTCTATTGCGGAAGAGACTGCCGCTGCTACCGATGAGCTTCAGAAACAGTCGGAGAGTTTGCTTGAATTGATCAAGACCTTTGTTTTAAAGGAAGAAGAGGGATAATTTGAGTTATTTAATAGTAGGAGAATTGTATTATTTTGTTTTATAGGAATATTTATTTCCCCCTGATCTTTAGGTATAGATCAGGGTTTTTTTATTGTAAGTAATACGGTTTTACAGATCTATTGATAGTTATTTTGGATAAATTTTGAATAAATAACTTGCTTAAGGTTGAGTGTGGGGTATATTTTGGTGACTGATGCACTAATGCACTAATGCACTAGTTTGCTAGTTTATTAGTTGCGGATTGGTTCAAATGCAGAAAATCTATAACTTGAGCTAATTCAAGGTTTATAAAAATATTGATTAAAAGGGCAGATAATGCAGAAATTAAAGCTGAAAGAGGCATTCAGGTGGTTTGGACCCAATGACACAGTTAAGTTGGGAGATATACGGCAGGTGGGCGCGAGTGGAGTCTATACTTCTCTCCATCATATTCCTTATGGAGAGGTCTGGCCGGTGGCGGAGATTGCTCAGCGTAAACAGCTGCTAGAGAGTGCAGGGCTTACTTGGGATGCGGTAGAGAGTTTGCCGGTGTCGGAGGAGATCAAGACCAGGAGTGGTGAGTACCTCAAACATCTGGAGAATTATAAAGAGAGCTTGCGTAATCTGGGGAGCGAGGGCATACGTGTGGTAATCTATAATTTCATGCCGGTACTCGACTGGGTGCGGACAGATCTTGAGTATAAGCTGGAAGATGGTACTGAGTGTCTACGCTTTGATATGGCGCGTTTTGCAGCTTTTGAGATATATTTTCTACAGCGTGAGGGGGCAGAAGCAGAGTATACCGAGAATATAAGAGCCAAGGCTAAAGCGTTCTATGAATCGATGAATGACGCAGAGAAGGAAGAATTCTGCAAGGCGATTATTGATGTCTTCCCAGGATGTAAGCTAGGGCTTAATATTGAAGATATGCGGGATATGCTGGCGAAGTATGAAGCGATAACCCGTGAGGTACTCAAAGAGAATTATAAGTTATTCCTGCAGGAGGTAATACCGGTTGCAGAAGAGGCTGGGGTAGTGTTGGCGGTGCATCCAGATGATCCTCCATACTCAATCCTTGGACTTTCACGTATTGTCTCGTGCGAAGAGGATATTAAGGATTTGCTGGCCATGGTTGACTCTCCGGCCAATGGTTTGTGTCTCTGCACCGGTTCATACTCGGCGCGCTTGGATAATGATATCCCAGGTATTGTCAAGCGCTACGGGGACAGGATACATGCAGTACACCTGCGTAGTACTCAGTGTGATGCCGAAGGTAATTTTTATGAAGCGCGGCATCTGGAAGGGTCGGTCAGAATGTGTGAGGTGGTAGAGGCGCTTCTGGCTGAAGAGAAGAAGAGGCAGGATTCCGGGCGTGAAGACTGGCAGTTGAGCTATAGACCCGATCATGGGGTTTTGATGCTCGATGATATGAGTAAACCGCCGGTTGATAATCCTGGGTATACCTGTTTGGGGCGCATGAAAGGGTTGGCTGAACTGCGCGGACTGGAAAAGGGGCTTCTCTACTGCAGGTATGGGCAGCAGTAAGTTTCTGAATTGATAGATTATAATAGTTGTAAGAATAAGGTGATATTATGAAGTTCAAACCAATTGTGAATCCTTCGCCATCCGATTTGATACTTGAGCAGATACTAGCATTACTCAGATCTGGCGAGTTGCAGCCGGGTGAGCAGTTGCCGCCGGAGAATGTTTTGCAGAAGGCTTTTAATGTAACCAAACAGCAGCTCAAGGCTGCTTTCAAACGTCTGGAATTGTACGGGGTAATAGAGACCAAGCCGCAATCGGGAACTTATGTTTCAAACATCTATAGCAAGATATTAATCGGTCTGGTGGAGAACATACTTGATATGTCGGAGAAACCGGCGTTTGAAGAATTGTATGAGGCGAGAAAGATACTGGAGGTGCGTGGTGCTGAGCTTGCGGCAATGCATATTACGCCGAAAGAATTAAAACAGCTATATGAGATTCATCAGGACTTTATTACCGAGGTACAGAGCGGTGGGCGTGGCGGTGAGCTTGATATCTTCTTTCATATGGAACTGATGCGTTTCAGCAAGAACAAGACGATGATCTCGCTCTTCTCGCTGATAACCAAGAATTTGGTTGATTTCTGGTTATATACAGATAACGATGATTATTATCGGAGTTCAAAACGTTCAAACGCAACAATTGAGGAGCATAGGCGAATCATTGAAGCACTGGAAACAAAGGATGTGGTCAAGAGCGGTGAGATGATGCTTGAACATCTGGAGATAAGTATGAGTGGGGTCAAGAATTAGATCAGTGATTGTTTAGCAGGATAGAAGGATATAGGTATGGAATTGTTACATGTGGTTGAGCCTTTCAAGGCTGAGTTTATTGCTGAGAATGATCCGGAAAAGCTGGACGCAGATGAGCTGCTGCTGAGTGTGAAACGGGTCGGGGTCTGTGGGTCGGATATACATATATATTCAGGGCATAATCCGTTTGCGGTATACCCTAGAGTTATCGGGCACGAGATCGCCGGGTTGGTTACGGCGGTGGGAAGTGGGGTTACGGAGTATGCGGTTGGGGATCGGGTGGTACTCAATCCGGCTATTAATTGTGGGGTGTGTGATGCGTGCAGGCGTGGACATGTCAATACTTGTAAAAAACTTGAGGTGCTTGGGGTTCACCGTGATGGTGGTTTTGCCTCCAAGTTTGTCGCTAAGGCTTCGTGGGCGTATAAGATTTCGCAGAGGTTGAGTTGGGAAGAGGCGGTTCTGGTCGAGCCCTTTACGATTGGGGCGAATGTTACAGCGCGTGTAGGCGTTGCGGCCGGGGATAGAGTGCTGGTAGTTGGAGCAGGAGTGATTGGTTCGATAGCAGCGATGGTTGCTAAGATGAAGGGGGCGGAGGTCACAGTTGCCGATATTGTTCAGGCAAATCTGGATAAAGCGGCAGCCCTTGGCGCAGATTATACAATAAATACCCGAGAACTTGATTTAGTAGCTGAGAGTATGCAGCGGACAGATAATGACGGCTTTACCGTGGTTATTGATGCAGCCTGTGTTCCGGGGATGTTTATGTCGTTGCTGGAGTGTGCGGGTAGTGGGGGGAGGATCGGATTGCTCGGGTTCTCTAAAGAAATGTCTGAGATCAATCAGTTTGAGATTGTTAGAAAAGAGCTGACTGTTGCTGGGTCGAGGTTGAGTAACAAGCAGTTTGCGGAAGTCATTGGCTGGTTCGAGGAGGGTAAGTTGGAACCGAAGAGGATTATTAATAAGGTATACCCTTTTGCGCAGGCGGTAGAGGTACTCAAGGAGCAGTATGCGGGGCGGCTTGAGTTTGGTAAGAATATTCTATCCTTTGATTAATAGTGGGTAAGGTTTGGCAGGCGGTTGGGTAAGGCTCGACGTGAAGACGTAAGTTTAGGTAAAGGGAAAAAGATGGTATTGAAACTGAGCTTGGAAGGGATTAAGGCTAGAGAGCAGTGGCAGGCAAAGGGTTACAGCTTGCCGGAATTTGATATAGCAAGCGTTATACAGAAGACAACAGAGAATCCCCGGTGGCTGCATTTCGGGGCAGGTAATATCTTCAAGGTGTTTCCGGCGGTGCTACAGCAACGTTTACTCAATATGGGTAAGGCTGATACCGGTATAATAATGTGTGAGGCTTTTGACGAAGAGATCGTCGACAAGGTCTGTAGGCCGTATGATAATTTGACGGTGGCGGTAACTTTGAAAAAGGCGGGTGACTGTGCGAAAGAGGTGGTGGCAAGTATTACCGAGAGTCTTAAGGCCTCTGCGGATTACTCTCGGCTCGAAGCTATCTTTGCCAGCAAGTCACTTCAGATGTTAAGTTTTACGATTACTGAAAAGGGATATGCGCTGAAAGATAGCGCAGGGGAGTACTTCCCCTGGGTTAGAAGCGGGATAGAAAATTACGCCCAAGAGCAGAGTAGTATTATTGGTTTATTGGCCAAGCTGCTGCATAAGCGCTTTCTTGCAGGCAAGTATCCGGTGACATTGGTGAGTATGGATAACTGCAGCCATAACGGTACGCTGCTCAGGAATGCGGTTATGGAATTTGCGCAGGCCTGGCTTAGCGCGGGAGCGGTAAGTAAAGATTTTGTAGATTATCTCGCTGATAAACGTTATATATATTTTACCTGGAGTATGATTGATAAGATAACTCCACGCCCGTCAGAAAAGATTGAGCAAATTCTACAGGGCGATGGGATCGAAGCCATGACTCCGGTGCAAACCTCAAAAAATTCGTATGTTGCGCCGTTTGTCAATGCTGAAGAAGCGCAGTACCTCGCTATTGAAGATAGGTTTACGGGTGGCAGAGAGAGCCTTGATGCTGTCGGGGTATTGTTTGCTGAGCGCGAGACGATCGATAAGATTGAGAAGATGAAAGTGTGTACCTGCTTGAACCCACTGCATACCGTACTCGCCGTGTATGGGTGTTTGCTTGGGTTTACCTCGATAGCGGAGGAGATGGGGGATGCGGATCTGGTCAAGTTTATTGAGCAGGTGGGGTATGTTGAAGGGTTGCCAGTAGTGGTAAATCCGGGAATTATTCAGGCGAAAGACTTTATTGATGAGGTGGTAAACGTACGCTTGCCGAATCCCTTTGTTCCGGATACGCCGCAGCGTATAGCTACGGATACCTCTAAAAAACTACCGGTACGCTTCGGCGAGACTTTGCAGGCTTATGTCAAACAGGGTAAGGAGGATCTGAGTTTCTTAACCTTTATACCTCTGGAGTTTGCTGGTTGGTTACGTTACCTGCTGGGGGTAGATGATATGGGTAATGAATTTGAGGTTAGTTCGGATCCTAATCTGGGGGCGTTGCGGTCGCAGCTAACAGGAGTGGGGCTGGGAGCTGGTGCCGAGTCACTGGCGCAAGTAAGACCAATCCTGGAAAATTCAGTTTATTTTGGGATAGATCTTTATAAGTATAATCTTGGAGCAAAGGTGGAGGAACTCTTTCTGGAACTCTGCGCCGGTAAAGGTGCGGTACGTAAGACTATTCGGAAGTATCTGGAACTGGCCGGTAAATAACCCTTTGCGGTTGTGTTAGCAATTATTAACTCATCAGAGTTGTTGTGTGTGGTTATAAAGTTGAAGGTTGATTATTAATTATTTGCTTGGCAAATAGTTAGGTTGATGGTTGTGTGTTATTTTCAGGAGAATGAAATGAGAAAAAACATTGTTGTCGCTTTATTGGTTGCTGTATTTGCTCTTAGTATGAATTTGGCGCAGGCCAAAGACGCGGAGTATGTGTTGAAATTAGGTCATCTTGCCAATGAAGAGAATCCTTGGCATAAGTCGGCTTTGGAGTTTGCTGAGATTGTAAAAGAGAAGACTGATGGAAATGTAGAGGTTCAGGTTTTCCCTAATTCGCAGCTAGGCAAAGAGATGGATCTGATTCGCGGGATGCAGATGGGGACTGCAGATTTTACTATCTCAGGAGAATCTATGCAGAACTGGGCGCCACTGGCCGCTCTGCTCGCCGCACCTTATGCGGTACGTGACCTTGATCACTTGAAGAAGATTATTAATAGTGATGCTAATAAGAAGATTGCCGAGCAGATTATCGAGAAAGTCAAGGTGCGTCCAGTAGCAACCTTTGGTCGGGGGCCACGTAATCTGACCAGTAATCGTCCGATCAAGAGTCCAGATGAACTGAACGGTATGATTTTACGGGTACCAAATGTACCGCTCTTTGTTGCGTTCTGGGAGGCACTCGGAGCCAAGCCTACACCGATGGCGTTCAGTGAGGTATTTACTAGCTTGCAGCAGGGTACGATAGAAGGTCAGGAGAATCCTTTGGCGCTTATCAAGAGTGCAAGTTTTTATGAGGTTCAAGATTATGTTAATCAAACCGAGCATGTAACCGGTTGGATCTATATTATTATGAGTGAACGAAAGTTCCAGAAGTTGCCAAAAGAGTATCAAGAGGCTATTCTAGAAGCGGGTAGAATTGTCAGTGAGCATGCAATCGACAACTTGGTCAAGGAAGAGGCTGAGTATAAGAAGTTCCTCCAGGAGAAGGGTATGGAGTTTGTTGAAGTTGATAAACCTGCTTTTCAGAAGGTTGCTGCCAAGGTGGTGAAAGAGAATTTCACTCCTGAACAGAATGCGGTATATACTGAGATCGTAAACATCAAATAGTGAATTTGGTTTACTGTAATAATTGGTATGCAGGGCGCACATTTGCCCTGTATACTCGAAAACGGCGTGAATTGTAGCGTCTATAGGCTTATTTGTCACTTGAAATATAGTCTTGAAGTAACAATTAGTATAAAGGTTGATTATGGGGCTTTTACGTTTTATTAAGAAAATTTTAGATACTGTGCTAGCTGTCGGGGCTATCGTCTCTATGGTCTGTATGGTGGTGACAGTACTTATTCAAGTTTTTGCGCGTTTTTTCCTGCCGCAAGCACCGTCTTGGACTGAGGAGGCCTCGCGTATATTCTTTATTTATATCACGGCTTTTGCCAGCGGTTTGGCGTTAGAGCGAAATGCATTTGTTTCTCTTGGCATTATTGAACAATACTGTAAAGGTAGGTTGTTGTTCTTTGTGCGTTTGTTGGTCGGTTGCGTCTCTGTCTTCTTCGCGCTCTTGATTGCCTATGTGTCATTTGAATTTGTTGAGATTGGTACTATGCAGAATGCACCTACCCTGAGGTTTTTGACGATGGACTATGTCTTCATCAGTATTACTGTGATGATGGGGATGGTCGGGGTATATGGTGTCATTGATCTGTTAAGTATAATCAAATCTCAACTGTGCATGAAGGAGAAGACGAAATGAGCGGAGTAGTCTTGTTATTTGTTATCTTTATTGTCGGGCTGGTTATCGGTTTGCCTATTGCTTTCTGCCTCGGATTGTCTTCGGTAGTATATTTAATTTTTGTAGATTTCCCGCTGGTGGTGGCTGCGCAAAAATTATATGCCGGTATTGATGTCTTTGTACTGCTATGTGTTCCGGGATTTATTCTAGCTGGTAACTTGATGAATAACGGCGGAATTACTGAGCGGGTCATAGGTTTTTCCAATGCGTTGATCGGGCATATTCGCGGCGGTTTGGGACTGGCCAATATTGTGGCTTCCATGATCTTTGCCGGTATCAGTGGTACAGCTGTTGCCGATTGTGCAAGCCTGGGAGCAGTTCTGATCCCGGCTATGAAGAAAGAGGGTTATGATGCGCCGTTTGCCTGCGCGGTGACGGCAGCGAGTTCGACTATCGGGCCGATAATTCCACCGAGTCTGCCGATGATTATTGCTGGTACCCTTACCGGTTTGTCTGTGGCGAAGCTCTTTGTCGCCGGGGCGATACCAGGTGTTCTCCTCGGTGTCGGCTTTATGATTGTTTCGTATGCGATCTCCAAAAAGAACAAACATCCTAAAGGGGAGAGGTCTAGTTTAAAGCTGGTACTCAAAGAATTTCGTGGGGCGTTTTGGGCGTTACTCATGACCTTTATTATTCTTTATGGAATTGTGGGGGGGATTTTTACTCCTACTGAGGCTTCGATTGTGGCGTGTGTCTATGCCCTCTGTGTCGGAATCTTTATCTATAAGGATCTGCCGGTCAGACTCCTCCCGAAGATACTCCTTGATACGGCGATTACCACAGCCAGTCTGATGGTGCTGGTGGGTATGGCGAATCTGTTTGGTTGGATTCTGACTTCAGAGCGTATTCCGACTATGTTGGCCAACGAAATGCTGGAATTTACGCAGAACAAATATCTTTTGCTGCTGCTAATCAATATCCTGCTACTCTTTGTCGGTACCTTCATGGAGACTATAGCGGCGCTGGTAATTCTTTTTCCGGTTTTATTGAAGATTGCTACCAGCGTCGGGGTTGATCCGATACACTTTGCCATCATCGCAGTTCTCAATCTGATGATTGGCTTGACTACTCCGCCGGTAGGTGTCTGTTTATTCGTGACTGCTGGTATTGGGAAGATCTCTCTGGGGCAGATTTCACGAGCGATTGTACCCTTCCTGCTTATCAGTTTGGTGGTGTTATTCTTGGTTACTTATATTCCGCAGATATCGCTATTTTTGCCGTCGCTTTTAAATTAGTGGGTATCCCAGGATGTATTAGAATTAAAGAGTCAAGATGGTGTGCAAGCGTGCTAAAGCGGTTGCACACTTTTTTTCATCCAATATATAACATTAATTTTTAGCTTAAGATAATTGACTTATAATCTAGCTGATTCGGTATTGAGCTTGCCGGTTGGAGAGGAGTTTTTTTTTACGCTCAAGCAAAGTTACAAGATACCCTTTATGATTTGCTCCACTCATCAGATCGGCTTCCCTGTAGCTTATTTGCTTACGTTTGCCATTACTCAAGTTTTGCACTTGGAATTTGAATCCACCCTCAATAATGCAAGTTGTTTTTATTATTATTTTTGTTGAATAAGTGCTTAACACTTTTCTCACTTGTGACTAGTGCTTGAATATGCTAGTATCCAGGGATTGAGATACTGGTTATTATATAAAACGGTTATGGTATTTTGGTGAAAGGGGTGGCAATGAAGTATTATCTATTTATGGTTGCAATAATGTGTTGCCTGTTGGGGTGCCTGGAAGGTTTGTCTGCTAAAGAGGGGAATACGGCGTCAGTCGTAGCCTATAATGGTAAGCCCTGTCCAAAAGACAAGACCCAGGTTTATGCTCATCGTGCAGGACGGGGGTTGCTGCCGGAGCAGACAAGGCCGGCGTATGTCATGGCGCTGCGTCTTGGGGTCGATTATGTGGATATGGATGTGAATCTATCCAAGGATGGGGTGTTGATGATTACCCATGATTTGACTTTGAACCCCAACTTAACTAGACGTCCAGATGGGCAGTGGCTAGTTGACCCTAAGCCTATATTTGAAATGGATGCGGCTGAGATCGAGACCTATGACGTGGGGCGGCTCAAACCTGGAACCGACTATGCTGCCTTCTTCCCCTCTCAGTTGGCGGTTGACGGTACACATATTCCAACGCTCAAAGAGATTGTTCAATATGTCAAAGCTGTGGCCGGGGATAAGGTTGGTTTTCAGATAGAGATCAAGAATGATCCGACCAATCCTGAGCTGTCCGCGACTCCGAAGGAGTATGCGCAGGCCTTATATAAACTGCTGCAAGAGGAGGAGATTATTAATCGTACCGAGGTGCAGGCGTTTGACTGGAGTTGCCTGCTGGAGCTCAAGAATTTAAACTCGGAGATTAAGTGCGCATTTTTGAGCGATCACGCGACCGATAAGCAAAATCGTGGACTCTGGACTGCAGGTCTGAAACCCAAAGACTATGGCGGTTCATTTCCCAAGATGGTAAAAAAGCTTGGCGGTGATTGTTGGGAGCCGTTTGAAGGGGATCTTACCCAGGCCGATCTGGATGAGGCGCATAAGCTCGGGATTAAAGTAGTGGTCTGGGGCTGGCCAGAGGTTGAAGGCAAGGAGTTTGACCTCAAGACTGTTACCAAGCTAATCGGTTGGGGCGTGGATGGGATTATTACCGATCGGCCGGATATACTACTGGGGCTGCTGGGGGCTCGGGGGCAGAATCTCCCGGCAAGGTTTGTTATTGATGACGATGCGGTAAGTCTTGCGAATAGTAATAAATAGTAGGTAGTAAGTATGTATAGACTCTGGAAAGACCTTGCAGCGGTACGGTTGCAAGGTCATGCTATTTATAAGTGTTCAAATATTAGATGGTTGCTGGTTGGGGAATAGTCGATTAGCAATTGTCTTCAAAGCATTTGCAGCAGCTTATTGTTTTTATTATGTCTTTCAGCTAAAATATCACGACAGTACTAGATCGGATTTAGCATTGGTCTCTGAGTTTTAGGGTAGGTTGTTATTTGCGCTGGGAAGAGTGGTTGCTGAATCAGAAAAGTACTTTGTTGGAGTCTGCGAAGAGGATTCAGGCTGGATTTTTAAGGATAGTTGTTTAGGTGAATGATTTGAGGTGAGTTATGAGGTGTGTCGCGTTAATGGCTCTGTTGGGGGTATTATTTCTTGCTGGATGTGAGGATGCTGTGCAAAAGTCTGAGCCTGTGCAGCAGGATAATGTGCACTGGCAGAATCTTGAACAGCAGCAGGAACTGCTTGATTCTTTACCAAGAGCGTATGAAATGGATATTGAGTAGGACGCTCAAGGAATGAGTAGAGTGGCAAAATAATGCGTTGTGAAGATACTAGCGTATTATTCTGAGTTTGTAGTTAGTGAATTAAAAAAATCAGCTAGAGGATAGATTGAATTCATAGAGGATACTTTGCACCCTGTCATGAAGAGGCCATTTTCAATATCACCTTCTACTGTGGATACCAGTGCTTGAGCTATACAGAAGGATACCTTGGTCGGGTCACAGGGGCGTAGACAATGGTATTTGCATCTGACAGGTTCTTTCTTTCCTGAAAGTATACGTTCTACCAGCGGTGAGCGTAGCACCCGCACCGGCATTCCAACCGGGCTGGTGATGACTACAACCTGATCTTCAGTTGCGTCTATAAAGTATTCCTTACTTCTACGGTGGATTCCAGATTCTTCTGCGGTGATAAATTTGGTGCCGATCTGCACACCTTGGTAGCCTATTGCCAGCATCTCTTCGATATCTTGTTTGCAGCTTATTTCGCCTGCTGCTAAGAGCGGGATATTGCTACAGTCGAATTCATCCATGACCTGTTTGATTTGAGGATATAGTAGTTGTAAGGTATGTTGGTGTGGGGCGTTGATCTCTTCCGAGGTGAATCCAAGATGACCACCACAACCGATGCCTTCGACAATAACCGCATCAGGTTTGCGTTTAAAACGGGAGACCCAGGATTTTAGGATTAATTGTAATGCACGTGGAGATGAGATCACCGGTATAAGACCGATGTCTGCGTCACCTACAAGCGCAGGGAGTTTTCGCGGTAGTCCGGCACCTGAAATAATGAAGTCAACTCCTTCTGTTACCACGGTCTTTACGATTTCATTAAAATTCGTGGTGGCTGCCATTATATTCACACCGAGATTTTTTTTGCCGCCAAGCAAGGCTTTGGCCTTTTGTATTTCTTTGGTGATCTGCTGATTGCTATATGCAATATAATCGGTTACATCATTTCCTGCAATACCAAGTCCGACGGTTGAAATTACGCCAAATCCCCCAGCAGAAATTGTTGCTACGGCAAGATTTGCATCACCAATCATTAGACCCATTCCTGCTTGGATTATTGGATATTTTGCACAAAGATTACGTATCTTTAATTCGGGGAGAGGCATTGGCTATCTTTCTAAGGATGCTGTGATATAGTATTATAATGATGCATTCATGAATAATGTCAGTAAAATTTATTGCATTCTGTTACACATTCAGCATGGCTGTTTTTTGACCTTTTCTAGACCTTTTATGAGATCGGGGTTTTCCTGTTACTGACTTTGTATTATGAGATCTGGATCTTTTCCGCTTTGGCTTTTTTGTTTGTGATGTGGTCTTGGGCGATGCGGCTAGCTCAGCCATACCGTCCCATTTATGGAGGAGCAGACTCTGACCAATAGTCTTTTCAATCGAATGAATTGTTGTTTCTTCTCCGGGGCTGGCAAAGGTATAGGCTGTTCCGTCTGCCATTGCTCGAGCGGTACGTCCGATGCGGTGGACATAATCCTCGGGATTGAAGGGAATATCGTAATTGATTACGTGAGTGACTCCTTTGACGTCAATTCCGCGGGCGGCGATATCGGTTGCTACGAGGATATTGCTCTGTCCATTGGTAAAACTATTTATCGCGGCAAGGCGACGATTCTGGGTACAGCCGCCATGAATTGCTTCCGCCCTAAAGCCTTTGGCTTTTAATTTTTTACTCAGGCGGTCAGCACGGACTTTAGTACGGGTAAAAACCAGAGTGCTGGTAACGCCATCTTGCTGTAGGAGTTTTTCTAAAAGATCCGCTTTGTGCTCAGGATTGACCGGGTATAGCCCTTGGATTACATTGTCCGCAGTTGTAGATTGTGGGGCAATTTCAATCTTGATGGGATCGGTAATAAATGCACCTACTTTTTGCTGAGTCTCTTGGGGGAATGTGGCTGAGAAGAGCAGGGTTTGCCTTGAATTGGGTAGATGCGAAATAATACGCTTCATATCGGGTAAAAAGCCCATATCCAGCATGCGGTCGGCTTCGTCAAGGGTAAGAATTTGTAGGTCGTCAAAGTGAATACTCTTGCGGCTGATATGATCCAGCAGTCTTCCGGGGGTAGCCACGACGATAGCTGGTTTGGCACGCAGACGTTTGATTTGGGGGTTGATGCCGACTCCGCCGTAAATACAGGTTGAGGATAAGTTCAAAGCCTTTACAAACGGGTTCAGTACTTGATGTATCTGCTCGGCGAGTTCTCGGGTCGGACAGAGCACGAGCATCTGGATACCTTTGCTGCGGTTTTGGGCTATTCGCGTCAGAGTTGGCAACCCAAAGGCAAGGGTCTTACCGGTTCCGGTCTGGGCAATAGCTATGATATCTCTGCCAGCAAGAGCCTGGGGTATTGTCTGCTCCTGAATAGGCATAGCACTGGAGATGTTTTGTGAATTAAGCACATTGATACACTTGGAGTGTATCTTGAGTTCATGAAATGATTTAATAAGAGTCTCTTTCTTTCTTGTCGGATAATAGGCAAACCAGACGTCCGACAACGCGAGGAAGGCTAAATAATTATCTAGGGGGCAGATTATGCGCAAAAGGAATTATTTAAATTATAATAATAGTATATCGCAATAATCAGTAAAAGATAGATATTTTGAGATATTGATATTATAAACTAATTTATAATCCTGTCAATAAGGTGTATGATAATATTTGTGTTGTTGAAGAATTTGGATCAGTCTTAGCTGGTGTGTGAGCTTGAAGTGCTTATTTGTGTTTAATGGGTTGAGGATAGAGCTATGGGTGCTGCTTTGCGGTTGCATTGTAGGAATGTTGGATAGTGAAAATTGTCTTAAGAATACTGCCTGGCGATGATGGAACAGGCTGGGGGATATGTTGACAGAAGTTTATTGAGTAATAATATGTTATTAGATTATTCCCCGACTCCGAGCTTTGTGTGGATCTTTATTGAAGATAACCATCCCAGTTTTGAGTTTGGTAAAGCCAAACTGTTTATAAAAGCTCTCTTTCTCGGGAAAGGTAAAGAGGAATATCTTATTATACCCTTGGGATTTTTCCAGTAAATATGCGACTATTTGTTTGCCTAGCCCCATACCCTGATACTCTGGAAGAATTGCGATGTCACACAGATAAGAGGTGTCTCCGCCATCTGCTAAAGCTCTGCCAGCACCGATAAGTTGCTTTGAGTCATAGAGAAAGCACTTATACATGCTGTGGTTAAAGGTTTTTTTCAGGAGAGCGGTATCTTTTTCTCCAAGTGTTTTTTCGTATAGTTTTGTGAGTTGTTGCCAGTCGATATCGGTGTCGGTGTATATATAGTGTAAGTTCATGGCTATTTCCTGTGCAGGCGGTAAAACATGATAATATATTATTTCCTATTACTCAATCAAAATCAGTATATATAAATCGTTATGAGGTTGCTGGTAATAAAGTTGTGTACAAGGTTATTTTCTATATTCTAATAATAATAACAAGGGCTTTTGCTTGAATTAGTCAGTGCTCGATTCATAGCAAAGGTGAATTCTGGAGAAAGGGAGTGGAGTAAGAGGTAGGGGAGTAGGTAATTCTGGAAGTTTTGCAGTGGGCGGTACTTGGCTTGGGTTGAATTAAGTTGAATATTTTTGCAATTTGGGGTATTATGATTGAGGAAGGGATGCGAGTATGGCTAAAGCAAAAGTAGAGGTGGTAATCGAAGAGTATAATTCGGAATGGGCGAGAGAATTTGTGAAGATCAGGGACTATTTGAGCTCTAGCCCGGTACTAATGAGTATGCGAATTGAGCATGTGGGTAGTACTTCGGTAGTAGGACTGCCGGCAAAACCAATAATCGATATCGATATCATGGTTAAAGAATCTGAGATGGCTGAGTCTTTCAATGCTATCTGTAGCTTGGGGTATAGGCATCTGGGGGATTTGGGGATTATAGGCAGGGAGGCGTTCAGGCTGGAAGGGCGTGAGGAATTCATGCGGCATAACCTGTATCTCTGTACTGAGGATTCGCTGGCGGCGAAGAATCATCTTAATTGGCGGGATTCTTTACGGGCTTCACCAGATTTATGCACCGAGTACGCTACTCTGAAACGGAGTCTGGCGGAGAGGTTTGCGCATGACGTGGACGGCTATTGCTCAGGAAAGACTGAGTTCATCACCAACGGTTTGAGCAGGTTCTTGTCCGCGAGTGAGATTGTGAAGATAAGAGAGCAAAATCTGTAAGAGTATGAATAAAAAGTAGTGTTGTGTTGGTGCCGAAAACTATCCTAGATTGACTGGGTTGAAGGAATTAATATGTATAAAGTCGAACGGCTTAAGCAGCCAAGCGCAGTTGAACTGCAGGAAATTCTTGGGGTCTGGGAGGAGTCGGTGCGGGCGACCCATGACTTCCTTCTGGAGTCGGATATTGCTGTCTTGCGCCCGGCGGTAAGGGAGGGCGTGGCGTCTGTAGAGTATCTGTATTGCGTGAAAGGTGGGAAGGGGATTATCGCGTTTCTCGGGGTAGCTGACTCTAAGATCGAGATGCTCTTTGTTACGGCGGTAGAGCGGGGGAAGGGGATCGGCAAGGCTCTGGTACGTTATGCGGTGGATAACCTCTATGTAAATACGGTTGACGTCAATGAGCAGAATCCGCAGGCGGTAGGGTTTTACCGCTGTCTGGGGTTCAGGGTTGTGGGCAGGTCGGAGCAGGATGCTCAGGGAAGACCATTTCCGCTTTTGCATATGACCTTATAAAGAGTTAGTATATTTGCAACTAGCATGAGGAGCTTGGGGGCGTGGGTAGATTGGGGGAGAATAAGAGGGTGTGTTTATACTGTGATTAATAATGGTGGTGAAAACTTAATATATTTATACTTGAAGTTGGTTAGACAAAAGAATCCATTCAGGTTATAATGAAAGAGTCTAAAAGATTGTAGAGGAGTCATACGCGTTTGTTTATAGTATAAATCACAAAGGAGTTAGCATGAGTAAAACTATTGAGGAATACCTGGGGCAGGATAGCGAGACACTTCTTACTCATAAATGTATGGGCATTTCAAAAGAAGAGTTACATCTACCAGGGCCAAATACTGTCGATACAATTTATGCTCAAACTGACCGTAATTCTCAGGTGTTGGTCAATCTACAGCGCTTGTTGGATGCCGGTCGTCTCTCCGGTACTGGATATATGAGCATCCTACCTGTTGATCAGGGGATTGAACATACTGCAGGAGCATCATTTGCACCTAATCCTCTGTATTTTGATCCTGAAAACATTGTTAAGCTTGCACTGGCTGGTGGCTGTAATGCTGTTGCCAGTACGCTTGGAGTTCTGGGAGCTGTCAGCAGAAAATATGCCCATAAGATCCCCTTTGTCGTCAAAATTAATCACAATGAGCTACTTACCTATCCTGAAAAGTATGATCAGCGCCTCTTTGCCTGTGTCAGGCAGGCATGGGATATGGGTGCCTGTGCTATTGGGGCGACAATATACTATGGGTCTGCTGAATCCTCGCGCCAGATAGAGGAGATTTCAGCTGCCTTTTCTGAAGCTCATAGATTGGGAATGGCGACGATCCTCTGGTGCTATCTGCGGAATAATGCGTTTAAAAAAGATGGGGTGGATTATCACTCAGCTGCTGATACTACGGCGCAGGCAAATCATCTGGGCGTGACTATCGAGGCTGATATTATAAAGCAGAAACTTCCTACCTGTAATGGTGGTTTTACCGCAATCGGGTTTGGTAAGACCAATCCTGCGATGTATACTAGCCTGACTACTGATAATCCTATTGATCTCTGCCGCTGGCAGGTGGCCAATTGTTATATGGGTAGAATAGGTCTTATTAACTCTGGAGGGGCTTCTGGAGAGAATGATTTTGCCGAGGCAGTGCGTACTGCAGTTATCAATAAACGTGCCGGTGGTATGGGGCTGATAAGCGGGCGCAAAGCTTTTCAACGGCCAATGTCTGAAGGCGTAAAATTACTACATGCGATTCAGGATGTATATCTGAACGAGAGTATTACTATTGCCTGATATTCTGGACTGTTGGGTGTTATAGAGTTATTCTTTATGATTAGAGGAATTCACCAATAATGAATGTGAAAAATATAAGGATGGAGGGAGAGAATGCCCAAGTTAGTGCTGCTCCGGCACGGTGAGAGTATTTGGAATCTGGAGAATCTGTTTACCGGATGGACAGATGTTGATCTTACTGAGACTGGTGAGGAAGAGGCCAGAAAAGCTGGGGAGTTGATGCGTGAGCGGGGGCTGAAATTTGATGTTGCGTTCACCTCGGTACTTAAACGTGCTATTCGTACGCTAAATATTTCGCTCTATGCTTTGGATCAACTTTGGATACCGGTGAATAAATCCTGGAGACTGAATGAACGGCATTACGGTGCTTTGCAGGGACTCAATAAGTCTGAGATCGGGAAAAAATATGGTGAAGAACAGCTCAGACTCTGGCGTCGCAGCTATGATGTATCCCCGCCGGCACTTACTCTTGAGGATGACCGTTACCCGGGGAAAGACCCAAAGTATAGAGGGTTGAGTGCTGCTGATCTGCCGGTTGCCGAGTGTTTACGTGATTGCTTAGAACGTTTTTATCCATATTGGCATAGTACGATCAAGCCTGAAATAATAGCAGGGAAAAATGTGCTGATTGTGGCTCATGGTAATACTTTGCGCGCTCTGGTGGAGCACTTGGATAATCTTAGCAGTGATCAGATTATTGACTTGAATATCCCGACTGGGAGTCCGCTACTCTATCATCTCAAGGCTGATGGTATTTCACTCGGCAGGGAGTATCTGTAGTAATTTAAATATGAGCAGGCATAGGGACAGCTACGTGAATTATGCAGCCCAGTTTGATTGATGTACTCCTACACTGTACTTGTACCGCCTCATAGACAAATAGGGTAGTGACGTTCCTGTGTTATGTTATCAGCTTATATTGTTAACATCCTGGGTGAAACAAAATAATAATTAAACTTTACTTTTGGTGGCCTTTAGCTAATATTTTTGTACCATGGTTTAAAATTAAATGATACCATTCAGGAAACGGAATACGGTTTGAAGCCGTAGCGGACGCGCCACTGTAACTGACGCCGGAGTTTCCAGTCACTGCATATATCTTGTTATGCGGGAAGGCTGTGAACGCTTATCTGTCAGAAGCCAGGAGACGACCTGAGTTGGTATGAACACGACCGTCTCGCGATCAGACAGGTAATGTATACTGCAGAACAACTGTTTCTTCTGGTTGTTCAGGTCTACCCGTACATCCCGAACTGTCGTTACTTTTTCTTTTTGTTTTATTTAAAGGAGTAACAACGCAATGAAATCACATGTACTTGGCTTTCCCCGAATCGGTAGCAAACGTGAACTCAAGTTCGCACTCGAAGCTTTCTGGAAGCAGAAGATAACTCAGAGTGAGCTGGAAGCCACCGCCAGCAACTTACGTAAAACTAACTGGCAGATACAGCATAACGCTGGACTGGATTATGTCTGTACCGGGGATTTTTCGTTCTATGACCAGATTCTGGATATGAGTATTACTCTAGGGGTAATACCTGAGCGCTTTCAGCAGTCGGCGCCGCTAGACCTGCAAGAGTATTTTAAGCTCGCTCGGGGTGATGCGGAGAATAACATCCCCGCCATGGAGATGACCAAGTGGTTCAACACTAATTATCATTACATTGTTCCGGAGATATCCACCTGTACCACACCCAGACTGAATGCAGAGAGGCTTATAAGCCAGACCAAGGAGGCTATTGCGCTTGGCTTCAATCCTAAGCCGGTTATTGTCGGGCCGCTGACCTATCTGTCATTGAGTAAGGGGGATGGCGGTTATGATGTCTGGGAAAAACTACCAGAGGTTTTGGCGGTATACTGTCAGCTGCTCAAGGAGCTTGCCCCCTATTGTCAGTGGATCCAAATTGATGAACCGATACTCTGTGCTGATGTTTCAGCGCAAGTGCGTAAGGAGTTCGCTCCGACTTATGAGCGGATTGTCGCAGCCGCCGGTGAGTGTAATACTATGCTGGCGACTTATTTTGATAATCTGGATGATAATCTTGACCTGGCGGTAAGTTCCGGGTGTTCGGCTCTGCATATTGATCTGGTTCGCGGGCAGGAGCAGCTGGGGCGGGTACTGGCACAACTACCGGAGACGATGCTCTTATCCGTTGGGATCGTTGATGGGCGTAATATCTGGAAGACGGATTATGTCCGGGCGCTCAAGGTATTGGAGAAACTCTCCGCGGAGTTGGGAAGCGAGCGGCTTTGGGTCGGTTCGAGTTGCTCCTTGCTGCATACGCCGGTTGACCTCTTGAACGAGGTCAAGCTCGATCCGGAGATCAGAAGCTGGCTGGCATTCGCCGTGCAGAAGTGCCATGAGATAAAATTTCTCAGTATGGCTCTTGCGGCAAGTGGTGACGATTCTGAACTGCGGGAGAATATAGCGGCTATTGCGTCACGCCGGAACAGCAGTCGGGTGCATAATCCCCAGGTCAAGGAGCGGCTAGATAAGATTACGCCAGAGATGTTGCAGCGACAGAGTCCGTATGCGCAGCGCAAAGAAGAGAAGGACAGACCGGTGTTGCCGGAGTTTCCGACAACGACCATCGGCTCATTCCCGCAGACCAAGGAGATTCGGCAGCAGCGTCTAGCTTTTAAAAAGGGTGAGATCGGTGAAGCTGAATATAATGAGTTCATCAAAGATCAGATAGGTATGATTGTTAGAAAGCAGGAAGAGTTGGGATTGGACGTCCTGGTGCATGGTGAGCCGGAACGTAATGATATGGTGGAATACTTCGGGCAGCAGCTTGCCGGGTTCTGCTTTACGGATTTTGGCTGGGTGCAGAGTTATGGCAGCCGCTGCGTCAAGCCACCGGTTATCTTCGGCGATATCTCGCGTCCGGCAGCGATGACGGTAGAGTGGCTCACCTATGCGCAGTCGTTGACGGACAAGCCGCTGAAGGGGATGCTTACTGGGCCGGTTACTATTCTCTGCTGGAGCTTTATCCGCGATGATCTGCCGCGGGAGACCGTCTGTAAGCAGTTGGCGCTGGCTATCCGGGATGAGGTACTCGACCTTGAACAGGCTGGAATCAGGATTATTCAGATTGATGAAGCTGCACTGAGTGAAGGTATGCCGGTAAAACAGCGCGAGCACGGGGTATATTTGGAGTGGGCGGTGGACGCCTTCAGGCTGGCGACTACTGGAGTGACGGACTCGACCCAGATTCATACCCATATGTGTTACAGTAAATTCAATACCATTATTGAGTCTATCGCTGCTATGGACGCAGACGTTATCAGCATTGAGTCCAGTCGGAGTAAGATGCGGCTGCTTGACTGTTTCCGCGATTTTGAGTACCCGAATGAAATCGGCCCGGGGGTCTGGGATATTCACAGCCCGCGCATTCCGTCGACGGAGGAGATTATCTCGCTGTTAAAACGAGCTTGTGAGTATATCCCGCGGGAGAGAATCTGGGTCAATCCTGACTGCGGTTTGAAGACCAGGGACTGGCCTGAGACCATTGCCTCAATTACTAATATGGTCGCCGCCGCCAAGGCTCTGCGTACGCAAGAGTAATAGCTTGAGCGAGTGTGAAATTTTTTATATTAATCAAAAGATTCAGACGCATCCTTTGCCGGAGGCGTCTGAATCTTTTGGGTAGGATGGGAAGCTGGTGGTTTGTCTTAATACTATGGATATTTTATGATGTAGATTGGATATTCTATAAAGGTGAACTTGGTGGTGCATAGGGTAGGCTTAGCTAGTTTGTTTTTACGGTAGAAGCTATAGTATATTGTTTAGGGCTGGTGCAGCTTGAAAGAACTGTTGGTAGCGATATGATTGAAAGGAATTTTGGTAATGTTAGAAGAGAGGATTAGTTTGTGTAGGGTTTGGTTCGTTTTGTGTTTACAATATGCGGTATCTGGGTGGATTTGGTGCCGGGGGGGGGATTTGAACCCCCACACCCTAATGGATAAGAGATTTTGAATCTCTCGCGTCTGCCATTCCGCCACCCCGGCATTATTATTTGAACTACTTTAAATGTGTCTGTACATTCTAAGATTTTGAGGGGTGTTGTCAACTCCTTTTAATCGCTTTTTATGTTATACTTTTAGAAAAAGAGCAGCTTCAGGCAGGCGACACAGGCTAGGGTTTTGATAATGATATTGAAACTGCGCTCGGGGAGGCGTTTGAGCAGTTTGAAGCCCAGGAAGAAACCGAGGGCGATGGCCGGAATAATGTACAGATCCATATGTAGAGATTCAAGGGTGATATTGCCCAGGTCGACATGGAACGGGATTTTAATGCCGTTGAGTACCAGGAAGATCCAGGAGCGAACCCCCATGAATTCCTCCTTGTTCATACCGAGGTAAAGGAGGTAGAGCGTAAGCACCGGCCCGGCGGCATTGGCCAGCATCGAGGTGAAACCACCGAGAAAGGCCAGACTTATCATGATGATCAGGTTGCGCTCTGGGAGCTTGCCGGAGTTGTTGCGTCGTTGCCACTCCGAGAAGATGAGCATGAAGAGGACGATGGCGCCGATCAGGCGTTTGAGCCCGGTGTCGTCGATAGGATAATATTTGAGAACCAGGTAGCCGCAGACTATGCCGATGATGACCAGGGGCAGGGCTTTGAGTACCTCGCTGATAACCACACTCTTGCGGTAGAAGTAGATCCCCAGAATGTCGCCGCAGATAAGCAGCGGCAGGAGGATGCCGACCGAGCGGGCTGCAGGAAAGATGCTCGCCATAATCGGGATCGCCAGGATACCGATACCGGCCAGGCCACCCTTTTCCGAGCCGACGATAACCCCGGCCAGACCAAACAAGAGCCAGCCGAAGTAGGGATCGATAACAAATAAGTCTGTATGCATAATAATTCCAATTCTAAGTCAATCTGCCAGGTCTCTGGCTGCCTGCAGATTAGCGATGTCGTCACATTCGGCATTTACCGGGGTCTCCAGGATGATCGGCAGATTATGGGCGTATTTTGACTTGAGGACATTTCTCAAGCCTGTTTTTCCGATATTGCCCAGTCCGATATGCTGGTGGCGGTCTTTTCCGCCGTTGAGGCCGAAGAGGCTGTCATTGAGGTGTATCAGCTTTACTGCCCCTGGATACATACCGGTCTCAAGTTCTCGGCAGAAGCGGGGAAAAGATGTCTTGTTCCTGAGATCGATGCCACTGGCAAAGGCGTGGCAGGTGTCAAAGCAGACACCGAGTTTCTCTGCACCGAGATCGCAGGCGGAGAAGATGGCGCTGAGTTCTTGCGCGGTCTTGCCGATAGTGCTGCCGCCACCTGCGGTATTCTCCAGCAGCCACATCGGCCCATCCGGGATTTCGTGGGTTATCTCGCGTAGTGCGGAACTGAGTTGGCTTATACCGCTAGCAAGTCCGACCTTTTTGTGGCTGCCGGGGTGGAGAATGATATACGACGCTCCTAATTTGCCGGCGGCCTGGTACTGCAGTTTGGTGTGCTCAATTGCCTTGCGCTGCGCCAGACTCTCAGGATTTGCCAGATTGGGCAGGTAGGTGGTATGTACGATGACCGGAGCCAGCGACCTGTTGTTAACCTCTTCTTTGAATAGCTCGACCTGCTGGTCGGTTATCTCCGGTGAAGCCCATGAACGTGGATTACTGACAAATATTTGAAAAGTATCGCATCCAAGTTGTTGGGCGCGTTCAGGGGCTTGGTCAACTCCACCGGCAATCGAAACATGTACACCGAATCGCTGCATTATTGGTCCTTGAACTTGGGCGCTTAGAGTAGATCATCCTTGGTAAAGATTGAGTAGAGCTTGTAACCCTTCTCCGCCAAGGCTGCTTCGCCGCCATCCAGTCTGTCCACTAGAGCAAAGACTCCGACAATCTCGACCTCTGGGCAGGTCTCCAGGACTCGGTCGATAGCTTTAATGGAGCTGCCGCCGGTAGTGACCACGTCTTCAAGGATGGCGATCTTATCACCTGGCTTGAGCTCAGGACCCTCTATCCACTGACCGGTGCCGTGACCCTTGGGTTCTTTGCGCACGATAAAGCCTTCGTATGGGCTGCCAGCATCAAAACTGAGGGCGACGACCGCACCGATCATAGCATCGGCGCCGAGGGTCATGCCGCCGACACGGTTAATCCCCTTGTCTTTGAGCATCTCCAGAAGGAGTTTGGCGGTTAGATTCAAGCCGAGAGGCCTTAGGGTTGAGGTCTTGCCATTGAAATAGAAATCACTCTTTTTGCCGGAAGCTAGAGTAAAATCTCCGCGTAAAAAATCAATCTGAGTTTTGAGTTTTTCTTTCCATTCCTGGATCATATCATCTCCTGAGTCAAAATAATTGATAGTTAAATTGCTGGTTTTGACAGGTAATTCAAGTCATTTATCTGGGTTATTATAGTAAACAAGTGGTAAAAAGGCTAATATGTTTCGAAAATATTTTTGTAAACAAGACTGATATTTTGCTGTAATTGTTATAACTGACTGAAATACAATATGTTGTATGCTTACTGAATATATTGGGGATATATGGATAAAATGTTGAAAAATTGTTGACATGTTTTGGTAAATACAGTATCCTTTTAGATGTAAAGCAGATTTGATCGGCTTTACACTAAAAATGCGTTCAGTGTTGGTTTAAGACTTCCCCCTATAATAGTTTTGAACTGTATCGCTGTAATGTTGGAGTCCCTTCTAACCCCCCCCCCTAGAAGGGACTTGTTTTTTTGATTATTCTCGTAGACACTAACCATAAGCTGTTTCTGCCCAAATTTTTGGTTCAAGCTTCGAATATACTACTATTACTATAAAAAAAGATTGATAATGTTGGAAAAAAACTTGCCTTTTTCCAGAAATTGTGTTTTGCTATAGCAGAGAGCTAGCGTAGCAGTCGCTAATATCTATCCTGGCATTAGTGTATTATTTAAATATTTAGGAGATGTTAAATGAGTAAGAAGGCACTGAAGATTGCACACCTTCCAATTACTGATCATCTGGTACTTGGGGTGGCAAAAGATATGGAGAACAAAGGAACTGCCAGCCTTGAGAAATGTACCATTGAACCTGTAAAAAAGGTAGGCTGGAATGAGATAGGAGATGCTCTGCGTAATAAAGAGGTTGATGGTGCCTTCATTCTTGCACCATTTGCCATGGAACTCTTTATTTCGGGCGCAGATATTCAGCTTGTTTTGCTCGGTCATAAGAATGGTTCGATTATTGCTTCAAGCAATTCGGGCGGGGTAAAGTCGCTGGGTGATTTCAAAGGTAAGATTGTGGTATTTCCGTATCAGTTGTCGATTCATACCCTGTTGTTCCATAAATTACTCAAAGCTAAAGGTCTGGAGATGGGGCCAGGTAAGGATGTGCAGATAGAGGTTATGGCTCCGGGGCAGATTCCGGAGGCGGTGGAATGGGATGAAGAAGGTGAGCTTGCAGGTTTTATCGTTGCTGAGCCGTTTGGTAGTCAGGTTGAGAAGATGGGAATCGGCAAGGTTATGGCGCTTTCTAAGGATATCTGGCCTAATCATCCTTGTTGTGTTTTGGTAATGCGTGAGCCTGCATTGGAGGATAAGGAAGCGGTACAGGAGTTTATTAATCTATTGGTTAAAGCTGGTATTTATATTCAGAATAATCCAAAGGAGGCGGCTGTTGTCGGTGCTGATTTCCTTGGGCAGGATGTGGATGTTATTGAGAAGGTTCTTACCGAACCAGCCGATAGAATTACAACTCATGAATTAATGCCGGTACTCGACGATCTGAAGAAGATACAGAGTTACTTCCAGGAGAATCTCGGAAAATTGGCGACGCCAATTGATTATGATAAATTTGTCAATATTGCTTTTGCCGAGGCGGCTGGGGCAAAGTGAAGACCTTGATGTCTTTTTTTAGGTAAAGATTGTGGGGCACTCTACTGCGGAGTGACCCATAATTTTTATATGACTTTAGCTATTTTTTCGTAAAGTGCGAAAAGAGTTTTGGTTTTTTAATGAAAAAAGTTATAATATAATAATTAAAAAAAGGTGTTGTTTTGTATATTTAGAGTTGGCTCCGGTTTGTTCTTTGTGGTTTGAATTTCTCTGAATATACTACTAGGTGGGAGTTTGAAGGTAATGCGTCAGAGCCGTACGATTGATAATATTTTTGCAGATGCAATTTTCCAACTTGAAAAAGAGTGGAAAGATCATAAGTATGGTGATGAGTTGTTTCGAGATGTAACTGCATCAAAGGGTAACAGTGCTGGTGCGGCGACGGTGAGTACGCCGATTGATCCTAAGTTGGCGTCTAGCAGTACAGGGGATAGAGTAGAACCTGAGGAGGAAGAGGATCTGTCTGCGCTTTTGGCCGAGTGCCGTGAAGAGTTTAGACCGGGTGAGTCTGAGGAAGAGGATCTGTCTGCGCTCTTGGCCGAGTGCCGTGAAGAGTTCCGGCCGGGCGAGTCTGAGGAAGAAGAAGAGGATCTATCTGCGCTTTTGGCCGAGTGCCGTGAGGAGTTCCGGCCGGGCGAGTCTGAGGAAGAAGAAGAGGATCTATCTGCGCTTTTGGCCGAGTGCCGTGAGGAGTTCCGGCCGGGTGAGTCTGAGGAAGAAGAAGAGGATCTGTCTGCGCTCTTGGCCGAGTGCCGTGAGGAGTTCCGGCCGGGCGAGTCTGACAAGGCAGAGGAAGAAGAAGAGGATCTGTCTGCGCTCTTGGCTGAGTGCCGTGAAGAGTTCCGGCCGGGCGAGTCTGACAAGGCAGAGGAAGAAGAAGAGGATCTGTCTGCGCTCTTGGCTGAGTGCCGTGAGGAGTTCCGGCCGGGCGAGTCTGACAAGACAGAGGAAGAAGAAGAGGATCTGTCTGCGCTCTTGGCTGAGTGCCGTGAGGAGTTCCGGCCGGGCGAGTCTGACAAGGCAGAGGAAGAAGAAGAAGAGGATCTGTCTGCGCTCTTGGCTGAGTGCCGTGAGGAGTTCCGGCCGGGCGAGTCTGACAAGGCAGAGGAAGAAGAAGAGGATCTGTCTGCGCTCTTGGCTGAGTGCCGTGAGGAGTTCCGGCCGGGTGAGTCTGAGGAAGAAGAGGATCTATCTGCGCTCTTGGCCGAGTGTCGTGAAGAGTTCCGGCCGGGCGAGTCTGACAAGGCAGAGGAAGAAGAAGAGGATCTGTCTGCGCTCTTGGCTGAGTGCCGTGAGGAGTTCCGGCCGGGTGAGTCTGACGAGGCAGAGGAAGAGGGTTCTTGGGATGAGTCTCTCTTTGACTACGTGGATGAAGATGATTTGAGTAGTGATGAAGTGGATGAATTCAGTAATATCTTGGATTTTGCTGAGAGCGATGATGGGGAAGATTCTTTTTATATTGATAATACCGCTGATAGTTTGAAACCGGAGGAAAATGTTGTGAATGCCAAGAATAATGATGATGATAGTTTTGATTTTGACGACGTATCATCAGATTTAGATTCTGATGAGGATCTTGATTCATTACTAGATGATCTTACAAGTGATAGTTCTTTCTCTGGCTTGGATGAGCAGGAAGAAAGTGAATTAGAAGATGCGCTCAATGAGGCTATAAGCTCGCTTGAAGAGAGTAGCGATACACTTGAGAGCGGATCAATCGGTGATTTGATGGAATCTGCTTTCGATATTGATAGTGAGTTTGATGTTGAGGAGGAGGAGGCGGCTGCCGCTGAAGTTTCAGAGCCGAGTTTGAATGCATTTGATTTTAACAATACAGGTACGATGACTGAGATTGATCCAAGTGAGTTACAAAATAGAGAACTCTATGCAGATCAACCTGATGATTTGTTTGATGATCTTAAATCTGAGATTGAGTATATTGAGTCGGAGGTTGATGGCGATGATTATGTTGTAGGGGTTGAGACGGTACCGGTACCGAAGCCGAGCATCGATCTTATTGAAGACTCCGATGATGAGAATGTTGACCAGATGCTGGTTGATATGGGCTTTGGCTCTGATGGACTATTGCATAATAAGTTTGGTCCAAATAAAGAGAAGTTGCTAGAGCACCTCATTCATAGGTTTGAGTATCTGGCTCGGCGAAAACTAGAGTCTTTCCCTGATGCACAGGCTGAGTTTGTCAAGAGTATAAATTTGCGTATTGAAATTGACCTCAAGTTTGGAAAGTATTCAACCGATGGAGAGGATGACAGTCTGTTTAGTCTGGATGTTTAATGAATAAGATAATTGTTAGTGGTAAGCAGAAAAATTGAATAATACGGTTTATGTAGAAGATCTCAATGTAGATCTGAAAAATGAGTCTGGGTTTGACGAAGTATTTGTTGAACTGGTTGCAGAATGTACTGCAGCATGTAGAGTGGGGTTTGAGCAGAACGACTACTTAGAGGAGTATCGGGTTGAAGTTGTTGAGCTGGATTCCGAGTATGATGTTGATATTGTTGAGGTGGAATTTGCCTGTGAAGATGTAGAGGTTACGGAGAGTGAAGAATTGCCTGTGGACTCCTTGGCAGATTGCTCAGTGCCGGTTCTACAGCAGAATCAGGATAAGCCGCAGAATATAGAAGAGTTAGACGCTGAAGCGGATACCGAACTAGATGAAAAGATAATCAAGATTCGTAGCCCTCTGGAAAAACAGGGATTTGCGATGTTTACCGCAGCTCGTAAAAATAGTGGTAAGTCTGAAACTAAACGTAGACTCTCAAGCTTGAATAAGGGTTTAATGGGTAAATCGCTGGTGGTTTTTTTTGCTTTTTTTATAATTTTGGTTCTGGGCTATCTTATTAAGGTATTGTTTTAGTCAGCATAAGCTGATAGTATGGTTTACGGTCGGTTTGATACCGACCGTTATTTATTTTATATGCAGGAAGAATTTATGCGAGTAGACCCTAACGCCGAATTAATTATCAACCGTCTCAAAGACTCTGGGTATGAGGCATATCTGGTGGGAGGGTGTGTGCGAGATTATTTGCTCGGTGAAGAAAGCGAGGATTGGGATATTGTAACTTCAGCTCTGCCGGAGGTGGTTGAAGGCCTATTCGCCAAGACCGTCGCTGTCGGTAAGGCTTTTGGGGTTATTATTGTGGTGCTGGCCGGGGGTGAGTATGAAGTGGCAACCTTTCGCAGTGATGGTGCGTACATTGATGGACGTAAGCCCGAGAGTGTGGAGTTCGCAACCGCAGAGGAAGATGTTAACCGGAGAGATTTTACCATTAATGCGCTTCTTTATGATCCGGCACAGGATGAAGTGCTGGATTATGTTGGGGGGAGAGAAGACCTGGAATTACGGGTAATCCGGACTGTTGGTGAAGCGCGAAGTCGGTTTCTGGAAGATCATTTGCGCTTACTGCGCGCGGTACGTTTTGCTCTGAAGACTGGTTTTGAGATTGAGAGGAATACCTTGGCCGCGGTAACGGAACTGGCTGGGCTGGTACGTACGGTGAGTGTGGAGCGGGTTAGTTCCGAATTACTCAAGATGCTCTGCTGTAAAGGTGCCGGTAGGGTGCTGTCCTTGCTCTACCTGACAAACCTCTTGCAGCATGTGTTGCCGGAAGCGATAGAGCTGCGCGGCTGCCCGCAACCACCGGAGTTTCATCCAGAGGGGGATGTCTTCACCCATACCGAAATTATGCTGGGGATGTTTGCAGATAATTTGCCGGCGGGGGCTTTTGAGCGGGAGGTACTGGCCTGGGCTATTCTTCTCCATGATATAGCTAAACCCCGGGTTATAACTGTCGATGGGCGTATACGCTTCAACCGGCATGATTATCTAAGCGCTGAGATGAGTGATAGTATTCTTACCCGTTTTAAACGCCCGAAAAAGGTGATTGAAACGGTACATGAATTGATCGGGCGGCATATGCATTTTTCAAGTCTGGAAAAGATGCGGTTACCCAAGCGTCGTAGATTTTTGCAGGATCCGTTGTTCCCACTGCATCTTGAGCTGCACCGCATAGATTGCGCTTCTAGCCACGCACTGCTGGATACGTATTATTTTGGGGTCTCGGCATTAGAGGAAGAGAGAAACCGACCGCCTGAAGCACCTGCATTATTGACCGGTAATGATCTTATTACTCTGGGTTATGAGCCCGGGCCGTTGTTCAGCCGCATACTGCATGCACTCAAAGATGCTCAGCTTGAAGGCTTGGTTACTACGCGGGAAGCGGCGCTTGATTGGCTCAAGGAATATTATTTAAAGATAGAGAGAAAGCTGAAGAGAGGTGAAGATGAGTAAATTTGATTTTATAGTATTTGATCTTGATGGAACATTACTGAATACCCTGGAGGATCTAGCGGATTCGGTAAATGCCGCACTCAAGAATAACGGTTATAGAGAATTGCCGTACACTAGTTATTACACCATCATCGGTAAAGGCGCACTTAATTTGATTACCCAGGCATTACCCGAGACTGCGCGTTGTGAAGAGATTATTCATAAGGTGCATGCTGAGTTTTCAGAGATTTATGCAGCAAATTGCCACGTGAAGACCAGGATATATCCCGGGATTGAAGCAGCGTTGGCTAGAATTGCAGCTACCGGTGTAGCTATGGCGGTACTCTCGAATAAGCCAGATCGCTATATGAGCGATATTGAGGAGAGGTACTTTGCGCCATATGGATTTAAAGCGTTTAGAGGTAAACGCGAAGGGGTTGCTGGTAAACCGGACTCGGCCGGAGTACGGTTGGTTGCCGAAGAGGCAGGGGCTGGTCTTGAAAAGGGGATTTATATCGGTGACAGCTCGGTGGATATGCAGACGGCCAAGAATGCAGAGATGTTTGCTTGTGGGGTGTTATGGGGATTCAGAAGCCGACAAGAGCTTGAGGAGCATGGGGCAGATCTGATTGTTGAGACACCGGCAGAATTGGCGGATTTTCTTTGTAGTAAGGGCTAGTGTCAAGCAACTTGTATTAAGGATAAATTATAGACTTGTTAATAGATAATTGCCTGGTATTAGCGTATTATTGTATTACGGCAGATTGAGGGTGAGCCGACATAAATGGTTTTTCCTTAGCTAGCTGAATTGCACGCGATAATCCGACGGGCTGAGGCCTATATGAGTCTTGAAGAGGCGAGAGAAGTAGTATTGATTGCTGTAGCCGAGGATATAGGAGATCTCTTTAATCGATTTGCTGGTCTGTTTGAGGTATTCGCAGGCGAGCTGCATCTTAAGATTGATAAAGAAGGTGATCGGTGATTCGCCTGTCTCTTCTTTGAATATTACGCTGAAGTGCGAAGGTGAATACCCGGCTTTTGTCGCTAGTTCTTCCAGAGTTAGGTCAAGATTGAGGTTCTTCTCCATAAAGATTATGGTCGATTCTATAGGGTTTGGTGTACTGTCTGTTCCGATGATAGCTGTATTGAACAGTAGTTCGGCCAGCATTGACCAGAGAAGCATGGAGTTATAGGTGAGTGCTTCGGAATCCTGTCTTTGTCCGAGTTGCTGGAGGATTTGATTCAGCTTTTCCTCAAGGGTATGTAGTTCTGGGGTAAAGGTAGGGCTGCAGAATGAAGTAGAGATTTTAGCGACAAAGAACTGGCAGAGTTTGCCGGAAAAGCAGAGTCTGTAGAGCTTCAAGTTTTGTGCCTGGCTTATGCGGTAGGGCGTAGCCGGGGGGATAAAAATAAAAGAACCGCCTGTCAGCGTATATGTTGCGTGGGTGTAGGCTATTCGTCCCCAGCCGGAATTTATCAGTAGGAGTGTACTTGTTCCGCAATTATCTTTCCCCGTAAGTGTTGTAGGAGTATTCCGGTAATATTCCAGGGAATTGATCATTAGTTCGGATAAAGGGTAGGACGCGCGCAAACATTGCAGTCGCGATTCTTCAATCTGCATGATTTGGTTTGTTTTTCTATCATTGTTTTCCCCAGTACACATCTCTCGTCTCCTTGTCTCAACGTAGAATAAGTATATTATGTATTATTTCCGGTAGATATGCAATTGTTTAGGCGTATGCTATAGGGTAAATTACTCTTAGAGGCTGGTTCTTCTGGCGGTTGTAGACTGAATAAGGAGGATTATCATGAGCTTTGGAATTAAGAGTATGCAGGATTATGCAGGTGCGCTGAAGCGGGTGGAAGCCTGGTTTGAAGGCGAGGTATTGGATAGACCGCCGGTAAGATTTGCAAGTTATCACCGGCTCTATGATGAGAGCGTAGAGTTGGATAAGAGCAAATGGGATAGTTTCAAAGCGCGGTGGCTGGATGCAGAGTACCAGGTGGATACGGCAATCCAGCGGCTTGAGAGATTGAGTCCCAAGGGTGAGACCTTCCCGGTGTTCTGGCCAAATTTGGGTACTGAGATTTACGGCGCGTTTTACGGGATGGAACTTGAATTCGGCGAAGTATCGGCCTGGGCCAAGCCAAAACTCCGTAATGCCGAGGATCTGTATGAAGTACAGAAGCTGGTATTCTCCGAGGATAATATTTATTATCAGAACTTGCTGGAACAGACCAGAATCGCCCTAGAAAAGTGTAAAAATCGGTATATAGTGGGGCTTACCAGCTGGTCTACTGGTATTGATACCCTCGCTGGCTGGATAGAGCCGGAGAATCTGTGTCGGGATCTGGTCAACTTTCCTGATGCAGTGCATAATCTTCTGAAAATACCGCAACGTGACTTCAGAAATATTTATGATACATTTTACAATCTTATAAGTGTTGAACATGGTCATCCTTCTGCGTCCTGGCTTGCACTACCGACCTTTGCCGGGAAAAACCATATTATTCAAGCTGATTTTTCCAGCCTGGTAGCGGGTGATATCTTTACCGAGTTTTGCAAACCGGCTCTAGAGTTTGAGGCTAAGATGATGGATCGTGTGATCTTTCATATGGACGGAAAAGGGGTGGCCAATCATATTGAGTCGATACTGGGTATTGAGAATCTGAAGGCAATTCAGTGGGAGCAGGGTTTGGGTAATGATGCGCCGATAATGCAGTGGGTTGGACTCATCAAGCTGATACAGTCGCAGGGAAAATCTGTAGTGGTATATCTCAAAGTTGATGAGCTTGAACACTTTATTGGCGAGGTGGCGCCTGAAGGTATCTTCCTCTGTATCGATGCGGCTCGGAATGTTCAGGATGATATCATGGAGCGATTGTTGCATTGGAAGTAGTAAATATATGCATTGTGGAAGCGTAATAATTATGTTATAGATTTTTTTTGAGTTATTGTGTATTGTTTTAATTTATTGTAATGCCATATATATAAGTTGGTTATAGGTGTGCCTGAATATAACAGGCACACCTGTTTTGTTGAGTATCGATAAAAAAATATCTTTTCTCTTGATAATTAAGTCTTATCTGTTATATTCATTGTATCGATAATAAGATATCGATATAGGTATTGGTTAAGGGTATTGAGAATTTAGTACTCTGACCAGCGCTAGGTTAAGATTGAGTGGCTGTATTATTGTATCTTACATGTGTTATTTATAATAAAGGAGGAAAGACATGGTGGTTAAGAAGACAGCGGCCAAGGCCGAGCCGGAACAGAATGCGGCCGAAGCAAATCTGGAAGCGGTGATTGCTAAGGCCAAGGAAGCGCAGAAGATTTATGCTACTTATACCCAGGATCAGGTTGACAAGATCTTCAAGGAAGCTGCGATGGCTGCCGCTAGCGCGCGTATTGAGCTGGCACTGCTGGCTCGTGAAGAGACTGGTATGGGCGTTGCCGAGGACAAGGTAATCAAGAATCATTTTGCTTCAGAGTTTATCTACAACAAGTTTAAGAATGCCAAAACCTGTGGTGTACTCGAATATGATACAGAGTTTGGTATTCGGAAGGTGGCTGAGCCAATCGGTATTATTGGCGGGGTGGTGCCAACAACTAATCCGACTTCTACCGCAATCTTCAAATCTCTCATTGCCCTCAAGACAAGGAATGCAATCGTCTTCTCACCGCATCCACGTGCTAAGAAAGCTACCTGCAAAGCTGCACAGATTGTTCTCGATGCGGCGGTTGCGGCAGGAGCGCCGGAAGGGATTATTGGGTATATTGAAGAGCCGACGGTGGCGCTTTCACAGCAGCTTATGAATCATCCTGAGGTGGATATTATACTTGCTACCGGTGGTCCGGGTATGGTAAAGGCAGCATATTCTTGTGGTAAACCGGCACTCGGGGTAGGTGCTGGAAATACGCCAGCGTTGATTGATGAGACCGCAGATATCAAGATGGCGGTGAATTCTGTACTGATCAGTAAGACCTTTGATAATGGTATGATCTGTGCTTCCGAGCAGTCATTGGTGGTGGTAAAGGATGTATATGATGAAGTAAAGCAGGAGTTGACCCTGCGCGGGGCACATATCTTGAGCAAAGCAGAGGCGGCAAAGATTGCTAAAGTGCTGCTTATAGACGGAAAACTCAATGCCTCAATCGTCGGGCAGCCTGCGTATAAGATTGCTGAGCTTGGTGGTGTAACTGTTCCAACGAGTACCAAGGTTCTGGTGGGTGAGGTGAGTGTCGTCGGGCGTGAAGAACCGTTCAGCTTTGAGAAGCTCTCTCCAGTACTGGCTCTGTATAAAGCTGATGATTTTGCCAAGGCTGAGCAGATCGCCAAGGCGCTGCTGGAGTTTGGTGGTATCGGGCATACCGCTGTGCTCTATACTAACCTCGATAATAAGGAGCGGATAGTCGGCTACGGCGAGTTGATGAATGCTGGGCGAATCTTAATCAATCAGCCTGCTTCGCAGGGGGCGATCGGCGATGTCTATAACTTTAGGCTGGAGCCGTCTCTGACCCTTGGTTGTGGTAGCTGGGGTGGAAACAGTGTAAGTGAGAATGTAGGAGTTAAACACCTGATGAATGTTAAGACAGTAGCAGAGAGAAGAGAGAATATGCTTTGGTTCCGTGTGCCTGAGAAGATCTACTTCAAGCGCGGCTGTCTGCCGGTAGCGCTTACTGACCTCAAAGGCAAGAAACGAGCGTTTATCGTTACCGACAAGCCGCTCTATGACCTGGGAATTCCAGAGACAATTCAAAGACACTTGGATGGACTCAACATCGACTCAACTGTATTCTATGAGGTAAAGCCTGATCCCGATCTGACCACGATCAATAAGGGGGTTGAGGAGATGCTAATCTATCAACCTGATGTCATTATAGCTGTGGGTGGCGGTTCACCGATGGATGCGGCCAAGATGATGTGGGTACTGTATGAGCATCCTGAAGTTGAGTTTGATGACATGGCGATGCGTTTCATGGATATCCGTAAACGTGTCTACACCTTCCCGGAGATGGGTAAGAAGGCGCTTATGGTTGCTATCTCCACCACAAGTGGTACCGGTAGTGAGGTTACGCCTTTTGCCGTGGTTACCGATGATGCTACCGGCAAGAAGTATCCCCTGGCGGATTATGAGTTGACCCCGAATATTGCCATCTGTGATACCGATTTGGTAAAGACTATGCCTAAATCCTTGACCGGTTTCTCCGGTATCGACGCACTTACGCACAGCCTTGAGGCTATTGCCGGAATTATGGCCAGCGACTATACCAATGCCCTGGCACTCGAGTCTACCCGGATCTTGTTCAAATACCTGCCTAGAGCGTATGAGGATGGGGAGAAGGATCTAGTGGCGCGAGAGAAGGTTCATAATGCAGCTACGATGGCGGGTATGGCTTTTGCCAATGCGTTCCTCGGTATCTGCCACTCAATGGCGCACAAGTTGGGAGCCAGATTCCACCTGCCACATGGTATGGCTAATGCGCTACTCATCAATGCGGTGATTGAGTTTAACTCTTCTGATGCTCCGACCAAGCAGGCGGCATTCTCTCAGTATGAGTATCCCAACTGTAAGGAGCGTTATGCGCGCGTTGCCAGATACCTTGAATTGCCGGGCAAGACCGATGATGAACTGGTAAAGAGTCTGATGCAGGCAATTTCTGAACTCAAGGCCAAGGTTGGTATCCCTGCAAGTATTAGAGACGCCGGTGTTGATGAGCATGAGTTCAAGTCTGCAGTTGATGAACTGGCGGTACAGGCATTTGATGATCAGTGTACCGGGGGTAACCCACGTTATCCGTTGATTGCCGAACTTAAGGAGCTCTATCTGAAGTCTTATGATCCAAAACTTGTGTAATAAGACTTGTATAGTACATATATTTATGTATATTTAAGCTAGTGTAAATTAGTCTTCTGTATGGCTGCCTCTTTTCCTCCCTTTTTTAAAGGTTGCAATGCAGAAGACTAAATTATTAACCTGTTATCTGCTAACAGGTTGTTTGTATTGTGTGAATTGTACTCTTTATATCGGCTATATATAGAGAGGGAATTGTATGAAAAAAAATAAACCGAATAATGCCTTTGATCTGAATCAGAAGGGAAATGTGGCCAAGATCCCTACCATTCGTCGCTTGCCCATGTATTTGCGTATTCTTAGACGCTGTAAACATGAAGGTGTGGAGTCGATATCTTCCAAACAACTGGCTGAGGAGATGGGGCTTGAGCCGATCGGGGTGCGTAAAGATTTATCCTTTACCGGTTATGTGGGAAAACCCCGGTACGGGTATAATGTGGCTGAATTGTATGAGGCTATCAATGCTATTGTTGCCTGGGATTCGAAGTCTGAAGCGGCTCTGGTCGGGGTAGGTCATCTGGGGAGTGCACTCTCCGGGTATTCTGGACTCAAAAAGTATGGACTCAAGATACCGGTTGCTTTTGATATTGATCCGGCAATAGTAGGTACTGAGATCAATGATATTCCCATACTGCCTCTGGCTGATCTGCAGAAGATTGTTCAACGTACGCAATTGCAGATGGCAATTCTCTGTGTACCCTCGGATTCGGCGCAGGCCGTGGCAGATTTGATGATTGAGGCTGGGATCCGTGGGATCTGGAATTTTACTCCGGTAAAACTCAAGGTGCCGAAGGATGTCGTAGTGCAGCAGGAGGATCTAGCTAGTGGACTCGCGGTGCTCTCGGTAAAGATGGGGCATATAATAAATAATGACAGTTAGGCTGTCTTATCTTGTAATATTTCTGGATGATCTGGGTGAAAGGATGGGATATGAGTGATAACTTTGAACTGAGTAAGGGGGAGTGGCTATATAAACCTGAGCGCTGTTCGGTTGATAATGAAAAAATGATTATCTATACCGATCCGCAGACAGATTTCTGGCAGCGGAGCTATTATGGCTTTCAGAATGATAATGCACCGGCCTTTCTCTTTGAGACCACGGATAATTTTACCTTTAGCTGTATGGTTGAATTTGATTATCAGCAACGTTTTGATCAGGCTGGGCTGATTATGTATCTGGATTCGGATAATTGGTTCAAGGCTTCTATTGAGCATGAGGATGTAAGTTATGGTCGGCTCGGGAGTGTTGTAACCAACCTGGGTTATTCCGACTGGGCAACAAAGGATATTGAGCATACCGGTATGATCTGGTATCGCCTCAGTCGCAGAGGGGCAGACTTTTTGTTGGAATTTTCCTTTGAAGGTACTTCGTATCAGCAGCTGCGGGTATTCCATTTGCATGCGCTTGGTGATACCGATATGGTCAAAGCCAAGGAGACCTTTTATACCGGGGTAGAGAAACCGGTCAGGTTTGGCCTTTATGCCTGCAGTCCGTTGGAATCGTCATTTCGGGGCGGAGTTTACCGGTTGTAAATTTGGCACCTCAACCTGGCAGGCACATACAGAATAGGCTCACCTTCTGAGGTATTTTTTGGAGAGCATTATCCCGCTACTGGTCTTGAAGAACTTTTCTCTGGCATTGAGAAAGGCTTTGAGGGTGATGTTGCCTTCGTCTACATTAACAATAAAATCTGCTTCGATCAGTATCTGATAGTCTATACCGGAGATATCTTCATAAGTGTGGTGATGGGCAATCAGAAAGAGCACACGCTCGATAAATTCGTTGTCTTTGCTGACCGATTCAAGTATTGGTCTGGCGATAATTGAACCATACTCCTCTTGCCGTTTGCCTGAAGAGCTTATGTAATTGGTCTCGACAAATCGTATGGCTATATCATGGAGTATTGCTGCTGCTTCTATAATTGTGGATGTCCTGGTATCCAGATCCTCCATATAGGCGATCAATTTGGCAATACAGTATACCTTGAATCCGTGATTGATGCGTCTGGGGTCGTGTTTGTTAGTCTCGGTAAGCTCCAACAGTAAAGTATTTATCATGGTATTCCTTATTATGTTGCTATAAATATCTGAGATTATCTAGATTATACAGCGATTTAGTTTATTTGCCAATACAGAATCTGCTGAATATATTCTCCAGAATATCCTCGGCATAACCTTCACCCCCAAGCCGTGCCAGCGCTTCGTAGGCTTCTCGTAACTCTATGGCGGCAAGTTCTGCGCCCATATCCAGAGCTTCTACCGCCAGGCGGGCATGCTTTGCGGCATAGTTGAGTTCTTCTTCCTCGCGTGTACTGATGCCAACCCCACTGCTGCAACTACTATCATTCATCCCTTCAGCGTATATCGCGCTTTTAAGTTCGTCTATACCGCTACCGGTAAGGGTTGAAACCGTCAGTGAAGTGATTACCTCTATATGCTCACCAAGTTGTTGCAGGATCACGGATTTGTCAAGGAGTTGTGGAAGATCAGACTTATTAAAGACGACGATGGCGCGACAGGGTGGTAGATGCGAGATAAGTCCGCTGAGTTCGGGGATATTATTCTGGTTGCTGTCAAAGAGAATTATCAGAATGTCACCGGCTTGGAAGCGGTCTCGGGCCCTACAGGTGGCGGTGATGGGCGATAACCGAACTCTCAAGATCTACCCCAGGGCAGTCCTCAATGATAAAGTTAAGATCGCCGATAAGCAGTTGGTGTTCGGTATGGTCACGGGTAGTGGAGCGTTCAGCAGAGATGATGGCACTCGCCGTACCCAGTAGTGCGTTGAGCAGGCTGGATTTGCCGGAGTTTGTCAGCCCGGCGAGGGTGACCCGGGTTTCCGGAGAAATCTGCTGGTTTATGCTGGGAACTGCAGCTTTGAGCAAGAGTCTCGGTATCTTCGGCCAGTCTGAGTAATTTGTCTTTGAGTTCGAACTCAAGATCCTCGGGTATATCCTCATCTTCAAAATCAATAACGGTCTCAAGGGTTCCGGCAAGCAGGAGTAATTCCTTCTTCCAGGAGGCGATTTCGTACTCAATGCCGCTTTGGAGCCGGTTGATGGCTTCGCGGCGTTGGGATTCGGTCTGGGCATGGATTAGACGTTCAACCGACTCGGCTGCGCCGAGGCTGATGCGACCGTTGAGAAAAGCGCGAAAGGTGAATTCTCCAGCCTCGGCCAATCTGCACCCTGCTTGTGTAACGCTGCGCAGGAGTGCCTGCAGCAGAGGCGGGGAGCCGGGGATGAAGATCTCGACACTGTCTTCACAGGTATAACTGTGTGGGGCGATATAAGTATAAATAAACCCGTCTACATATTCTTCTGCCGGAGAAACCACATAAGCTTCAGTATATACTCTGAAGCTTAGCCGTACTCTGCCGCGCTGCAGACAACGTTCATGAAGAAGATTGGCGTGTTCTGGGCAAAATATTGCCTGGGCAATGGGGTAGGCGTTGCTCCCAGAAATACGTACCCCTCCGAGAGCTGAATTTCCGGGAGGGGTGATAATTGCACAGATAGTGTCTTTATTTAGCAGGTTCATCGTCGTTACTTCTTCTGGTTCTTCTTCTTGTGCTGAATTCCGGTTCCGGCTGCAACAGGAGCAGTAGGATCTGATTGTGTTGCAGTGGCGACTTCGATCTCGTGGTCGGTATTGCGCTTGATGAAGAAGTGTTCGATTACGGTTAGTAGGCTCTGGGTAACAAAGTAGAGTACCAGACCGGAAGGCATGCTGTAGAAGATGAATACAAAGACGATAGGCATGTATTTCATCATCTTTTGCTGTTGCTTCTGTTGGGGGTCGGAGCTCTTAGGCATCATATGCATATGCAATAGCTGCATCGCCAGATAGATTATCGGCAGCAGATTGAAGTATGACCAGTCGAAGAAAGGTATTTCAAAAGGTAGTTTGAAGAGATGATCTGGCTGTGAGAGGTCGTTGATCCAGCCAGGAATAAAATCCTGCTGCCGGATAAGGAAGCTGCGGGAGAACGCTCCGTAGAGCGCAAAGAAGATAGGCAGCTGAATCAGCATCGGCAAACAACCGCCGACAGGACTTACCCCGTTCTCCTTGAAGATGCGCATGGTCTCTTCTTGCTGCTTCTTCGGGTCATTCTTGTATTTTTCCTTTATTTCCTTGAGCAGTGGCTGCACCAACTGCATCTTGTGCTGTGAGCGCATACTCTTGCGGCTGAGCGGGAACATACAGAGTTTGACAAAGACGGTAAGGAGGATAATTGCAACCCCGTAGTTGCCTACAACGGATACAATCTTTTCCATGATAATAATCAGAATATTCGAGATTGGTCCGATCCAACTCCAGGAGTAACTCACCAGAGTATCGAGCTCGGGGCTGAAATTATTGGCAATTCTGTCTTCTAGCGGACCGCCATAGTAACGGTAGCTGTGTTCAACCGCACTCTGGGCTGGAACTTCAAAGATATTGGTGCTGAGCCAGACATCGGCGTTTGATTTGTGGGCATTGAAGGTAGATTCCAGCCAGTTCTTCGCTGCTGGCGGGTAGCTGTCGAAGAAGCCGACGGCAGGGGTTATCTTTTCAAAGGTTACCGCGAGGCTGAGATCCGGTTGGTTTGACATCAGCAGTGAGGCGAAGAAGCGGTTGTGTAGACCCATCCAGGCGGTTCTGGCGTCATTATGGGTAAAACTGTGCTCATCGTCAAGCTTTTTCAGCGCCGTCTCTTCCTTTACAATCTTATTTCCGCTGTCAAGGTAACCACTTACACCATTGAGGATACCGAAACGCTGGTCAATATCATCAGGGATGATTCCGGCCGGACCGGAGATAGTATAGTCGGCTATAACTGAGGATGCGGATTCGTTCTCAACCACCAGATAGTGGTCGAAACCAAATTGATCCTTTGAGTCCTTTCCGGCAAAATCATAGACTCGGCTGAGCTTGAGATTACCTGCCTTGGTCTGGAAAATAAGCTTGCTGCCACTGGATTTCACCCCGTCTATGGCGGTGCCTTCAGGGGTAAGTACTAGCTTCCAGTCTTTACCGTTCAGGCGGTAACTGTTCTCACCGACGTGTAAAATTCCCATAGCTAGAGAGTAGGTGTCATTCTGGATGACCCCGATTATGGGCTGGGGAATCCGTCCCTTATTCTCTGGGGGAAGGTTGAAATAGTTGTTCAGGGAGTAGGTCTGAAGTGCTGCACCGGTGGAGCTAAAGGTAGCGGTAAACTCTTTGGTAACAACTTTGATGTTGTCAATTTTAGAGCCTTTGAGTTCGCCTTCATTGTTATCCGCAACTATATCTGCCTCGGTAAGTTGGGTGCTATGAGGGTTTATCGCTCTCGGTGACGGTATGCCGGCAGTTTGTGCTGCTGCAGGCTGTTCTTTTTCCTGCTCCTGCGGGAAGTATTTGTTCATTATGTACATCATGGTTAGAAATATTGCTACACCAAGAAGTATCTGGGTCTTTATGTCCTTTTTCAATGTTTTTTCCTTATTCTATAAGTAGTTTTATGTCATTTAGTAATAGGTTCATCTGCGGCCTGATCCGCTACAGGAAGAACCGGATCGTAGCCACCTTTGGCAAATGGATGACAGCGTAGAATTCTCCATACTCCTTTCATCCCTCCCCGGATTAGACCAAATCTCTCAATAGACTCGAGCATATATGCACTGCATGTCGGAGTATAGATACAGGCATTGGGCAGTAAAGGGCTGATAAGTCTCTGATAAAAGTACTTAATTATCAGCATTACTGTCTTTGCCGGAATCCTTATTACAAAGGTTGCAAGCTCTTTCAATCGCATCTTTCAATGACCTCACAAGTTCTGTATACGCTACATCTAGTACCCCAAAACGGGCAATTAATGCCAGATCATATCCTTGTGGCAGGGTAGATTTATGTTGCCGGTAAGCAGCGCGTATGCGGCGTTTAATCCGGGCACGCTTGTTGGCTTTGCCGGTCTTCTTGCTGACAATAGGGGCGATCCGGTTAAAATCAAGAGCATTCGCTGCCGCTCTGACCACAAAATATCTGCTTTTGGCTGAATTACTCTTCAAGAATAATTTTGATACAGCATTTGAGCCAAGCCTTTCCTCACGGCTTAGCTCCTGATTATCCGGCTTAGGCATAAAATTTTCCATGTCGTTGAGCCTAAAGTCTTATATTCTCTAGGAAATGCTGAGTAAGTCAATAGTATTCTCGGTTCCGTCCGGTTATTATTCAGTAAGCGGTGGCTCAAACTGGTATATCAGTTCAAGCGGCGGCTTGCCGTTACGACATAGAGCCAGAGTATAAGCATCTGTACTCCGGGTTTCACAGGTATAATTAGTACTGACCTGTGCTCCTTCGAGTTTGAATGAAAACCTGTTGTCATTTTGATAAAATATTATATTGGAGAGGGTTGTGTTTATACCGGTGCCGATACATTTGAGATATGCTTCTTTGAGAGTCCATATCTGATAAAAACGATAGCGGTATTCGGCTTCGGTCTTGGCGGCAGCAAGATATTCCTGTTCTTCGGTTGCGTAGTAGCGCGTGGAGAGCTTCCGGCAGGCAGTGGGCGTACGCGAACCGTTATCTTCAATATCAATGCCGACTTCTTGTTTATAACTCAGGGCGATGGCAAAGGTTGAGCCGGAGTGACTGAGTGAGAAGAATAGCTTCTGCGCCGCCGAGAGCCTGGGAGCTAGATAAGGCTTGCCTGAATTATTATATTGATACTCCAGCTCTGTTATATCGATTTTTAATTCCTCAAGTATGCTCTTATTGAGCAGGGTATGGCTGGCGATGAAAGCAGAACGCTGTCTTTCGCTCTTTATCAGTTTGAGTCGTTCCTGATCTTGGCGACAGAGTAGGGGAGTCTTTGGAGCGGTTATGGAGCTGATGATGACCTGTACTATATTATTGTTGGCAGGGGGCATATCCTCTCCTGAGTGAGCAGTATCGATCCGGCAAGCGCATACTAGTTGAAGATAGCATTCCAGTATACCGAGAAGCCACCGGATTTCTTTCTGTCCGGTCTGGGACGCTGGATATTAAGCACTTTATTGCTTACCTTGTCGAGGCCTATATCAAAGAAGAACATAGGTATGCTTGATCCGTCCGGAGCGAGCATCGCATAGCGCATATCTATGAAAATTACCCGATTGTCTTCGGTTATCTCTTTGGCTAGTAGAAGATCAGAGGAGGTGCGTCGAATAATCTCGAATTCTTTGGAGTTGCGTATCAGCTCTACATCCCGATTATGAATATTGTCAAAACTCTCTTTATTAAATACTTTTTTGGAGAGAGTACTGACTGAAGCGGTAAAAAAGTCTCCGGTTTGGTCTTTTAGGACAACGTGCCAGAGGAGTATGGTGCCGGTATTGGGGACAGCCTTGCTTTGAACCACGGTATAACTTGCTGGGGCAGAATCTTTGACCAGTCTGACAGCTTCACGGGAGAAGGTATAGCCTAGAATTCCATAGCCAATGCCCCAGCAGAGGGCTGCAGTCGCGATAATCCGGCGAATTCTGAGATTTTTCAGTAGTAGGGTGCAGAGAAAGGCCAATATGAGCGGGATAGCGAATAATGGGTCGACTATTGGTAGTGCGTCGATAGCGAAACGCTTATTGGTTATGGGGTAGAGGATCTCTGTTCCCCAGGTAGTGGCCAGATCGAGCAGGTCATGTGACAATAGGCAGAGAAAGGCGAGTAAACCCCAACTCAGAACGCTACCGGTGCGTTTTGAAAGTTTCCAACCGATCCAGCCGAGTATAGGGGCGGCGATGCAGGCGAGTAAGATGGAGTGTGTTGCTGCCCGGTGGTACCTCAGGATGGCAGTGGGATCACTGGATATACTTAGGAAGATGTCTGAATCCGGCAGTGAGGCAAAGATTGCCCCGGCAATAAGAGCTTTACGCCCGAGGCGATTACGAAAGGCAGATTCGGCGATAGCTGTACCAATGAGTGCGTGGGTTACTGTGTCCATTGTAAGCATCCTTATCTCAATTTACTATAAATTATATTATAATAAAAAACTTGGTAAAGATAAAGGATTATTTACGCCAGGCGGTAGGAAGAAGGATGACCAGTACGGAGTATATTTCCAGTCTACCCAGAAGCATGCAGAGAGTAAGCAGAGCCTTACCTGAAGCCGAGACCCAGTGGAAATTCGCGGTAGAACCGACCTTATTGAGGCCGGGGCCGATGTTGTTCAGACACGCAGCTACTGCGGATACGGTCGTCGGCAGGTCTACATCACCTAGCAGGAGGGTGAGTCCCAGGCACATCAGGGCAAAGATAGTGAACCAGAGGCAGACCAGTCCGATGATGAGCATGGTGGCTCGCTCGTTTAGGGTAATGTCCTTGCCGATTCTGACTAGATTGGACATGCGGGGAATCAGTAGGCGCTTGATCTCTCTTACTCCGCATTTCCACATTACCATGATGCGAACTTGTTTTAAGCCTCCGCCGGTAGAACCGGCACAACCGCCGAAGAACATAATAATGATCAGTAGCAGACGCGCCGCCATCGGCCAGATGTTGGTATCGGTGGTAGCGAAACCGGTGGTGGTTATGATCGATAGGGTCTGGAATATCGACTGTCGGTAGCTCTCACCAACGCTGTTATAGGTGCCCCCAAAGTAAGTGAGTAAAGCAAATATTACCGAGGCGATAAGGACAATGAAGAAGTAGAAACGAAATTCAGAATTGTGCCAGTATTCATTGATCCTGCCTTTGAGGGCATGATAATGCAACAGGAAGTTGCAGCCGGCGAGGAACATAAATATATCGATAATGATCTCAAAGTAGAGGGCAGAGGGATTTCCTGTCTGGGCGTAGTAGCCGATGGAAGCATCCTTGGTCGAGAAACCGCCGGTTGCCATAGTGCCGAAGGTATGGCAGATACTGTCGAAGAGGGGCATCTCGCCGACATACAGGCAGACTATCTCCGTAATTGTCAGCACACAGTAGACATACCAGAGAACCGCGGCTGTTTGTTTGATCCTGGGTTGCAAACGTTCGGCGGTTGGGCCGGGAACCTCGGCAGCAAAGAGCTGGTAGCCTCCGGCTTTGAGTGCGGGCAGGATGGCCAGCGCGAGTACTACAATTCCCATGCCGCCAAGCCAGTGTGTAAGGCTGCGCCAGAATAATAGTGATTTGGGGAGACTCTCAATCAGTCCGTAGCCTCCGTCACTTACGGCGGTACCGAATACGGAACTACCGGTCGTAGTAAAACCGCTCATGGACTCGAAATATGCCGGAATAATTCCAAAATCACCGCTTCCCCTGCAAATAAAGTAATACGGTAACGCTCCGAGAAAAGCAGCTACAATCCAGCCGAAGGTGGTGATGGCAAAACCATCAGCCGCACTGACAGAGGTTGTATCTTTATTATATTTGGTTCCCAGTTTCAGGGTTACGCCGACAATAAGCGAGAACAACATACTGATTGCAAAAGCGGTTATTGGCTTGAAGTAGGTGAGTGCGGCTCCATCGTAGAAGTATGCGAGAATTAATGACGGTAACATCGACGCAGCAATTAATATACATAAAGAACCTAAAATATTTAGAACTAGTTTGATATTCATGATTGTAAAATAATTTCTATATTAATTCTGAGCGCTGGCTAATAGTTTTTAAAGAAGAGAATTATAGTGATTATAACTGACGTGAGAAGAGTGGTGTTTAAAAGTAATCTGGAAGCTCTGGTAATATCTGCGAGTTCGAAATCTTTGTCCCGGTCACCGATAATCGGGCGCTCTTCAATCTTGTCCTTATAGGGTGTTGGCCCGCCGAATTGTACTCCCAGTGCTCCGGCAAAGGCGGCTTCTGAGTAACCGGAGTTGGGACTGAAATGATTGGCGTGATCGCGTTGGCTTATGCGCAGAGCCTTACTGCAATTCAGTCCGGAAAAGAAGGCTCCGGCAGGGATTAGGAGCGAGCTGAGTCTGGCTGGTATAAAATTGAAGACATCATCGGTTCGCGCTGAAATTAGGCCGAAATCAGTGTAGCGCTTATTTTTGTAGCCGAAGCTCGAGTCCAAGGTATTGACTCCGCGGTAGAATACCGCAAAGCAGGCGGCGCCGACAGTACCGAAGAACCAGGCACCAATACAGGCATAAAATAAGGGGGCGAGTACACCGTCGACAGTATTCTCGGCAATACTCTCCAAAGTGGCTCTGATTACCTCTTTCTTACTTAGATGTCTAGTGTCGCGACCGACAATCATTGACGTCGCGGCGCGAGCCATAATCAGATTGTTGTTCTGGAGGTGTTTATAGATCTCCCGGCTATGTTTGATCATATCCTTGCAGGCAATACTGGAGTAGATGAAGAATACTCCGGCGATAAAGCCGGTAACGGGGGAGAGCTTGAGCAGGATCGCTGTCAGAATATATGTAATAAATGTACTGAGAATAAGGGTAAGTGTTGCTGTAATTAGACCGCCGTAAAGCTTATTCTCCGTGCTGGAATAAAACTTTGACTCTAAAAACAGCGCTAACCTGCCTATCAAGCGCACAGGATGCAACGAGTAGATCGGGTCAGCTATGATATAGTCAATAATAACCCCGACTATGATAAGCCATGTAGCCATATCGGTTTCTCCTGATTCTACCTGTTATTTATTTCCGATATCATATGGTGAAAGTTCCATGTTCTTATTAATTTTCACAAATAACTCTGGGGTGAGCTTCTGAGTCGTCCAAGCTGCAAGCTCGCGTTCGGTCTTGGTCTTGCCATTTTCCGCAATATAAACCAGGGCATTCTCGGCGTACTTCTGCATTTTTTCGTCGGTGGCAATAATCTCACCGTCTCCATTGACTACACCAAAGCGGTACAAGCCGAGTATAAGGATAGCCTGCTGCCTCCAGACTATACTCTCGGATTCGGTGGCTATCTTGATTGAGCTGAAGAGAGAATTGAAATTGGTGACCGAGCCGAGAAAGAAGTTCTGTATCCGGTTGAATCTGAAGCCTACCTCTTCAAGATACTCTTTGTATTCGCGAGCTTGATCACTGCCTTTCATGTCCATTTTGCGGAATAAGAAGGACGAGTACTGCTCTGCTGCTTCACGTTTGATGGCAACTCCGAGCATGAGCGATACTATGGTGGTTGGTTCCTGGGTCAGCTGCCAGCCATAAATGAACGCTCGCTGGTGAATCGCTTCTGCGCCTTTGATGTCACCTCTACCCTCCAGCGCATCGGCAATATCAAACATGCTGTTTAAATAGGTTAAAAAAACGATAATATCGGGCTGGCGTACCGTCGCCTTGTCCATAAACGGGAAATATGGAGCCAGATCACACTCCTTTTTGGTAGTGGCTTTAAAGATCTCTTTTACCCCTTGATTGTTTGTTTTGATGTCGATGTAAGGCCCGGGCAGGCGGTCTTCTTTGAAGAGCTCATTTAACTTCGAGTAGTTTTCGGCGGCGTTGCCGGCACCATTGGGGAATGAGATTATGGTATCAAGGCCTTTGTTGGTATCAATAACTTGGAGTGGAGCAGATTTGAAAAGAATCTTCTGCGCTTGGGACATTTCTTCTTCTGGTGGATAGAGATCGGCGGCAAATGTAGAAAAAGAGATAGCGAACAGGGTAAGTATAAATAGTTTCTTCGACATTCTTTATTAACTCCACAACGAATAATATATATTAAATACAGTAGACTATAATACGGTTTAGGAATACTTACATATCTGCTACAGACAATAAGCACTAAAGTAAGTATATATAATTACCTTTTTTGTGCAAGATATAAGATGGATTAGAAGAATTTTGAGAATACTGGTAATTATTTTGTTGATTGCCATTATAATCACCGTAATAATATATTTTAATATTCTAATCAATGATCAAGGGTTATGAGATGAGCATGACAGAAGAGATTAAGCGTAGATTACAGGCTATTCCGGCTATCGGCAGATTACTTGAGGATTCGCAACTGCTTGAAATAATTGAGCAAGCGGGTAAGGGAATGGTGAAACTTCAACTCAAGATTATTCTTGATTCGCTACGGGAGGATATCTGTGCGGGCAATTCGCTTGAACTGGATTGTAGTCTGATCAAAAGCAAATTGCTTTTGGCATTGAATTCGTTTGTCGAGCCGCAGAACCGCAGGGTTATTAATGCCACCGGGATATTATTACATACGGGATTGGGGAGAGCGCCTCTTGCCGAGGAAGCGGCCGCGGCGGTACAGGCTGCTGCCAGATATACTCCGGTGCAGAGTGATCCGGTTACTGGTAAGCGTTCACTCCGTGAGAGTCGGGTGGAGGCTTTGCTCCGGGAGTTGACTGGGGCGGAAGCGGTTACGGTTGTAAATAATAATGCTGCTGCGACTATGCTGGTGCTCAATACTCTTGCTTGTAATAAAGAGGTGGTAATTAGCCGTGGGCAGTTGGTTGAGATTGGGGGTGCCTTTCGAATGCCGGATGTTATGGAGATGAGTGGGGCGATAATGCGGGAGGTAGGCACAACCAATCGTACGCATCTTCGCGATTATCGGGCAGCGTATCAGCCGGAGGTGGGAGCATTAATACATGTTCATACCTCGAATTATCGTCTGCGCGGATTTAGCGGTACCCCGGGGATACTTGAACTTGCGAACCTGGCTAGAGAGCTGGGGGTGCGTATTATCGACGATCTTGGTAGTGGGGCTTTGGTGCCGCTCAGTAAATGGGGAGCTGAAGATGAACCGCTCATCTGTGATTCTATCGCTGCGGGAGTAGATTTATGTTGTTTCAGTGGGGATAAGTTGATCGGAGGGGCGCAATCTGGGATTATCTGTGGTAAGCGGGAGTTTGTGGAAAAGGTAAGAAAGAACCCGTTTGCGCGGATGTTCCGGGTGGATAAATTGACTCTGGCGGCGTTGGAGGCGACTCTGGCGATCTGGGTAAACGGTGAGCATGAGCAGAAGATCCCACTTTACAGGATGCTCAGTACTGCCAAAGAGTTGCTAGCAAGTAGAGCCAAAGAGTTGGCGGCAAGCCTTGAAGGCAAAATTCGGGCTAAGGTGACGATTAGCCGGAGTGAGGCCTATATCGGGAGCGGATCATTACCTGATTCCGGGGTAGAGTCCTGGGCCGTAGTGCTTGAACTTGCGAATATCACTGCTGAAGCTGGTGCACGGTTACTTAGAAGTAACGGGGTGTTTTCACGGATTAATGCTGGAAAAATCTGGATAGATATGATTGCGCTGCTTGACTGTGAATTTGAAATTCTGCCTGAGAAGATTATTGCGACCTTTGGGGGATAAACAGGTATTCTATGGATAGTGTCTTACCGGTAATTATTGCGATTGCGGGGCATGTGGATCACGGCAAGACGGCTCTGGTTGAGGCGTTGACGGGCTGTAATACCGATCGTTTGCCGCAGGAGAAGGAGCGGGGGCTTAGTATTGATATCGGTTTCGCTCCGTGTCGGTTGAGCTCCAGTCGGTGTGTCGGTATTGTTGATCTGCCGGGGCATGAGGATTTTATCAAGAATATGGTCGCTGGGGCGGCCGCAGCAAATCTGTTGATCTTGGTCGTTGCTGCCGATGAGTCGGTAATGCCTCAAACCCGCGAGCATCTGCATATTGTCGCTCAGCTTACCTCTGCTCGAGTTATATTAGTTATTACCAAGATTGATCTTGTTCACGAGCAGGATTTGGAGCCGGTGGCAGCGGCGGCCGAGGGGTTGGTGGCGGAGCTGGGACTGGAACTTGTAGGTACGTATTATACCTCGGTAAAGACCTTTGCCGGTTTGCAGCAGCTTCGGAGCGGGCTTGAACAAGCGGTGAGTGGACTTGAGCGCAGGGATGATAAACGGGTTTTGCGTTTATTTGTTGAGAGGACTTTTCTTGCAAAAGGACATGGATTAGTAGTTACCGGTATCCCCTGTTCCGGTGAGGTGTGTTTGCACGATTATCTGAGTCTTAATGGGGGTGGGGTACGTATTCGCGGTATTGAGAGTTACGGAAGTAAGCTTGAGAAGGCTGATTACGGCAGGTGTCTGGCGCTAAATATCGATTATCTTGAAGCGGTATGCAGTACCCGAGAGATTACCCGTGGTGATGTACTCCATGCCGGGGAATACAAGTCTTCTGCCGAGTATATCGTGCGTTTACAGAATATCTCGGATGACTACTGTTATTCGAGAGTAACCAGGTGCAGAGCCTATGTCGGGACTCTATCCTGTAACGCTTCGTTCAAACTTTTTCGTAAAAGTTCGCTTGAGCCTGGTGGCGTGGGATTTGGGCATTTGAAACTGGAAAGAGAGAGTGTGCTGGCTGCTGGGGACAGATTTTTATTGAGGATTGCCAGCCCCTTCGGGAATATAGGCGGAGGGATTGTTCTTTCTGCAGATGGTGGGTACCGGCTCAGCAGTAAGGATAGTTACCGCTCTGGACTTTTTCAGGCAGCATATCAGGCGGTGGAGAATGCCGATTATACCCTTGCAGAGTTACTGGCGGGTGGGCAGATTATAGTGAGCAGGCAGGATATAGGAGTACTTGGACATCTGGCTCCAGAGTCAATTCAGCCTGAGCTTGAGCGGCTCGTTGCGCAAGCAGAACTCAGGATGGTGGCGGATAACTGTTGGGCGGTAACGCAGAAACTGGAGATTCTGGCAGCGAGTTTTGCGCAGAAACTCCGTTTTTATCATCAACAGAATCCTTATCGCCCGGGTATGGATTATGAATATGCAGCTACGGTGCTTGGGGTGCCAGTACGTGGAGTTGAGCGTATGCTTAGGTACTTGCAAGAGTACATAGCCATAGAACAAGGGAGTGGGTTTGTTGCTGCTAGCGGCTTTGAGCCGGCACTCCAGGGCAAGGAGTTTAGCATGTATCAGGTGGCAAGTCAGAGTTTGTTGACTGAACCTTTACACTGGCTCCCCCTCGGTGAACTTCGGGATAGCTGTGGGGTAAGTGCTAAAGCCGGGCAGGCGGTTGTAGGTATACTGGTTGCTACCGGGATGGGGGTGGTGATCGGGGGAAAGTACCTGGTAGCGTCGGCGCATGTTGCTGAATTGAGGGCGCTGTTGTTGCGAGAGTTTGCCGGTATAGAGTTGGTGGATATTGCTTCCTGGCGCCGGGTCTGTGGTTTGAGCCGGAATCATGCGGTTGCTATATTAGAGTATTTTGATAAACTTGGCTTGACGATTAGACTTGAATCAGGGCGGAAAATTATTGATAATAAGAGATGATGAAGAATAAGCAAAGTGTTGTCACTATCCTGCTGATCCTGCTGGCGCTAGGGGTTATTGTTTACTCTCTCTTCTTTGAAGAGCATGGGGTAGGGCGTTTTGACGCAGACACTGCAACGGTTGTCGGCGGGGATGAGTATATCGAGAGCATTGAGTCCGGGCAGTTATTGATAAGAGGTGCCGACGGCAAGCTCTATGACGCCAAGTCGCTGCGACCGAAGGCGGTAGAAATTGATGACTGCCCTACCTGAATGTAGTGGTTGTTCGGTGGTGCGGGGCACTGCCAATTTAAATTAATAAGGTTGAGTAGTAACAATCTATTCTGTTTTGTGTTGAGGATCTTTGATGAGAAGAGTCCAGCCTTTCTGGTCGCAGGTACGAAACTATACTGCGCTTGCTTCGACTTTTATATATAATCTCAATATATTTGGCATCTCGGCTAAGAATATCTGTGCTCCTGGTTTTAACTGTCATGGTTGCCCGTGGGCAACCTTTTCCTGTCCGGTGGGGGTGATCGGGTATGGCTTTGGAGTACGGAATATTCCGGCGTTGGCTCTGGGTATGGTGCTCGCTGTTGGGATATTTCTAGGTAGGTTGGTATGCGGCTATGCCTGTCCCTTTGGTTTGCTGCAAGAGCTATTGTTTCGTATTAAAACCAGGAAGTTCTCCCTGCCTCGGCCGTTACGTTATTTGAAGTACGTGATAATGCTGCTCACAGTCTTCATTCTGACCTATATCTTTGGTTTTGGGGTGGAGAAAGCTTATATTAGAATTACCGAGCCGATAGTTGCCGAAGACAAGCCATCTTTAGATATTACCCAATTTGCTGAGAAGAACCGGGGCTATTTTATTCAGGCAAAGCCCCCGGTGCAGACTACGGAGGGCGGATTTCCGTTACCGCCAGCTGGGTTGGGGGAGAGTGCAGAGGGTGGCTTGAGGTCTGTCGGATTTGGAGCCGGATCCAAGCAAGGGGATGATCTGCAGGATTTTTCCTTAGGGCAGATGCTGGGAGAGGGTGAAGGTGTTGAACCGGATTTGCAGAGTAGCGCAGCGTCAGAAACTTCTGGTCTTGAGCAGATCGGCGTGGGTGGCGGTGGGTTTGATCTGGATGACTTGCTTACCGAGAATGAGCAGATACAGGAAAATATCGCTAGTAATAAGTCGGTATTCGAACTGCTGCAAGAGTCCAAAGAGGCAGATTATGCAGATGCCGAGTTGGCGGTAGAGGTTACGGTGCAGAATCTTAGCCAACTTGTGCTTGATGAATTCAGTATAACTCCAGTCTTTATAAACGCAGATACCGGCGAAGAGATCTGGCGGGGCGAAGAGCAAATTTTTCGGCAGCGACTCGAACCAGGTGCGAATTATACCACAGATATCTTTACCGTGCCATATCTGCTGCATAAGGGTGATATTGTAATACTCTCCGAGCAGACAGCGGTTTCGATGAACTATGCAACACTCTTCTGTACCTATTGTCCGGTGGCTGCCATTGAAGCTGATATTCCAAGCAAGTTATTCGGCAGTGGAGATCTGAGTGAGGTTGTTTCGGCGACTACGAGTATGAATCTGCTGCGTTTGGGCATTACGTTTCTGATTATTATAGCGTCTATATTTATCAGTAGGTTTTTCTGCCGGACTTGCTGTCCGCTCGGAGCGATGTATGGTCTGGTGGCCAGGTTTGCCGTATTCAAGATTGTTTTGCAGAAGGATAAATGTATCGACTGTGGCAAGTGCGACACGCTCTGCCCGGCAGAGCTTGATGTACGTAAAGAGGTGGGCGGGAGTGAGTGTCTGGCGTGTGGGGATTGTGTGCAGAGCTGTCCGACCAAAGCTTTGAAACGAAAGGTAGGGCTTTAGGGTGGAGCATATTATTATCAATGGTGAATTGATGCAGCGGGAATTGGCGCGTCTGTCGGTACTGGATAGGAGTATTCTCTGGGGCGAAGCGCTTGCTACTGATATTCTGCTCCGCAATTCACTACCCTTTCGACTCGAGCAGCATATCGATACTCTCGCTGCTAGCTTGCGTTTGCCGGAGATCGGTATCGCCCACGCACTGAGCCCGCGGCGTATTGCCAGAGATATTGCTACCCTTGCTTCGCGCTCTAGAAGTTATGATGGACGGGTGCGTCTGATTATTACCCCGGGGTGCGTTGAAGTTGAGGAGGAGTATGGTATTCTGCTACCCCAGGGGGTCAATGAACTGATTTTGCTTGAGCCAGAATTGTACTCCGAGGAGACTAGGGCAAGAGGTTTGAGGCTGGTCTCCTCTCCTTACAGACGTCTCCGGGGTGATCCGTTGGCTGTACATAAGTTTGCCAGGAGTATGCGTGAGCATGTGGCTCTGCGGCGGGCAGTAGCGGAGGGTTATGATGAGGCGGTTATCCATGATGAGAATGGGGCGCTACTATCGACGACCCGCGCCAATATATTTGTTGTAGTTGATGGCGGGGTGGTTACCCCACATCCGCAGCGGGATGGCGTTGTGCCTGGGGTTATGCGTGGGTTTGTAATTGATACATTGGCGCGGGAGGGTATAATGCTTTATCAGGAGAGTCTGAACCCGGAGCTTATGGTCAAGGCTGATGAATTGTTTATTACTAGCAGTGCTGCTGGGGGAGTACTCTGGGTCGCGCAGTTGAATGAGAAAAAATTTAAGCCGGGAACGCTTACGCAGCAGGTTGCGTCTGCGGTGCAGAAGCGAATGCTAAAGGAATTACCGAGTATTTAGTTGCTGCGTCTTCGCGTGTGTAATATAGTAAAAAGAAGAAGAAAAGTTCTCCCTTTGGTCGAGCCAGGTGTTGTTTCATTGTAGATAACAGGATATCCAGGCGGTAGCAGAGCTACCGCCTGAGGTTGCTTCTGCAGCCCCTCCATTTGCATGGACGTTTTGTTTCCTTTTTTCAAAAGAAAATCTTAGGTTTTATGAGCTGTTCATCGATGCCAAGTCTTGCGAACTAGTGAGCAAGAGGTGGTACGAATAAAACCTGAGAGTGTAATTATAAGACAAATAGCTATATAACTCAAATATACGCTATATATTATAAGCGGTGATTACAGCTAAATCTATTCCTTATCCGAAGGCCTACATGTTCAAATTAAAGAATATACACTTTCGGCGTTAGTTTTTGGAAATGTGGGAGACTCTCGTCATGCCCTTTTAGCGAAAGGGCGTAGACCTTTGGGGTGAGGGTTTGGATTGCCGAAAGTCTGGGCTCTTTACGCGTAGCGCTTCGCGGAATCTCACTTCTTGGCGGCCTATGATTAAATTCTCAGCCACTGCTCGCCTACTCGCAACGTCTTCGACCTACTTTCGTCCGAACAGCGGGCAAAGTACTGCTTTGTTTTTCGTTAACTCAAACACCCAGCATCTAAGGATAGGCAAATGTTGTCTGCTTGGTGATCTGGGTATTGTTTTGAGTGAGCATGAAAATCACGTTAGTGATTTTCTGGGATTGCGATAATTTTCAGTCATAGCGGGCACTATCTTCGAATAAGTCCCATGTTTCCAATACGCTTTGGGAAAAAAGCTCTGACTTTAGCCCGCCTATAACTTTACTCCGAAGGTATGTACTTTTTTGTTAACTAGCTTATATCTTAAGTCTCCAGTTAAACCCAGGAAAATTATGTTAGTGATTTTCCTGGCCTGGCTGGCTTATTGGTTTAGTTTTAACTTATTAATAATCCCGGCGCTTGAATGAGCGCCGGGATTAAACTTGAAAACTTGATATTTACTAGCGTAGCTTAAACCCCGATATCACGCAGGCGCTTGCCGCTCATCAGGTTTTCTTCGATCTTCTCCAGAGATACGCCCTTGGTCTCCGGAGTAAAGATCAGAACCACCAGTAAGAAGATGATATTGAAGGCGGTAAAGATCCAGAAGGTGACAGAATTACCAAAGACTTTGAGCATAGTCAGGAAGGTTGCACCGACGATGGCGTTGCAGATCCAGTTGCTGGCAGTACTCAGGGTCACTCCGACATCACGCCCGGCGAGCGGATATATCTCTGAGCAGACGACCCAGACCAGAGGTCCGGCACTGCAGGCAAAACCGATGATGAAGATTAGGATGAGGCCAATAGCGACAAACGGCAGATTAGGCGAACTATCAACCCCAATCTTGAAGATTACACCGACCAGGAAGAGTGAAATTGCCATAATGGCGCAGCCGATATATAGTATGGGTTTACGCCCGAATCTATCGACAAAGGCGATAGCGATAAAGGTGGAGAGGACATTGATTAGCCCGATAAGCACTGTACCCCACATCTGAGCATGGTCACTGGCAAAACCGGCTTGTTTGAGGATCTCCGGCGCGTAGTACATCATGACATTGATACCGGTAAACTGTTGGAAGAGTTGGAGGAAGATTCCCAGTATGACCGCTCTTTTGAAGTTTGAATTCTTTAGTAAGCCCCAGCCAGATTCCGGGCTGTCTTCTTTGAGGGCTTCTTCAATCTCAAAGATCTCTTTCTTTACTTCTTCGTCGTCACCACGGAGCCTTTTGAGGACGCGTTCGGAATCGGAGCGCTTGCCAGCAAGAAAGAGCCAGCGTGGGCTCTCAGGGAGGAAGAGGATGCCGATAAACATGATAATTGCTGGAATAGCGATAACTCCGAGCATCAACCTCCAGTGCCCCCCGTAGCCCAGTAAGGTATCGGAGACAAAGGCGGCAAGAATGCCGATAGTAATCATTAGCTGGTACATGGATATAAGGGCTCCTCTGGTTGACTGGGGAGCGCATTCAGAGAGATAGAGCGGCGCGGTAAATGAAGCAATACCGATGGCTAGACCTAGAAACAGCCTTATTACCTCCATAAGAAATGGATCTGGAGCGAAGGCGGATAGAATAGCGCCGGCGACAAAGATGATTGCACTTATCAGCATAGTCTTCTTTCTGCCGATTTTACGCGATATATAACCTGCCAGGATCGAACCGAGAAAGGCTCCAACCAGAATTATACTTACAATTATCTCCTTGTCCTTAGTCGTGGTGTGCCAGTCCTTATCGAGCCAGGGGAGTACGCCTGAGATTACTCCGATATCTAGGCCAAAGAGCAGGCCGGCAAGGGCGGCGGTGATGCCGACAATAATCATAAACGGTTTGAGCTTTTTTTGTCCAGTCATAAATTTCTCCTACTATAATCCCCCGGTAGATAATGACGAATATGTATTGGGGAGCACACATAAACCAACATAATTATTAGTTATAGCCTATTTATTTTTTTTTGAAAATAGAATTTTAAGATAATGTAAGAAAAACTGTAATTCAAAGGGGTATCTTTGAATTACAGTTTAAAGGTTGTTTGCAAGGAATATGTAGCCGCTTACTCTATGCTGAAGAGCTCGCGAAATGAGATGTTGTCTTCATCCAGTTGGGCTTGTACGGTATCTTCCTTTCGGGGTATGGCTAGTTCGGTATTGTTTAGCTCAGCAGAGATGGTAACCTCATTGTTTATCTCGGCCTTGGCAGTGGAATCTGCTGCCTTTACTGTAACTGAACAATAGGCTGGGTCACTTGTGGCTTTGCCGTCATTCACGGTAAGCTTGAAGACATAGGTACCTTCCTTACGGGGAATAAAGGCCAGGTTTTTACGCATGATCGGGCTGCCGGGAATGATGGGACCTGAACTCTGGTTCCAAATAAATTGGAGTGAATCACCATCAGGATCAACACCGAAACCTTTTATTACCACCTTCGTGCCAGGGGTAACACAAATATCGTCGGATGTAGAAGCAATTGGGGTTATATTTAGTTGTTGGATAGAACTTATGTCAATAATGCTGTCTTCGCCAACTTCAGAAATAATTTTGTTATTGCTTAGAATAGATTGTGACTCAGCGTCATCGTCGGATTCGAGTAGGTTTGAATCTGTATGGATCAGGTCTGATGGAGTGTCGATTTTAGATATTGTTACTCGTGCTGGAGTTGTTACAGTAGCTTCAGGAGCATTATTCTTGACCGTAGCATTGAAGTGGTGTCTGGTATTGATGACTGCTTTTTTTGGGGCGCTTACCCTAGCAACTGGGGCGGAATTGGGTTTGGTGACCTCGACTACACATAGAGCTGGAGCGCTATTGGCTCGGCCATCATTTACAATAAGTTCGAATGAGTAGGTTCCTACGGTTTTGGGAGTTACGGTGAATCGTGGTTCTTGTGATACTGTTGAGCGCATAAGCTGGGCAGGGCCGGAAACTTGGTTGAAATTATAGAGTAGAGTGTCATGATCGGCGTCACTGGAGTTACTGCCGTCTAGGATTATATCACTGCCGAGTTCTACCGCTAGTTTACTTGGTAGAACTGCGCGTGGAATTTCGTTTGCTTCTTCAATAAGTACATTTACGATTGCGGGTTTGCTCTTTGTCTTGCCGTCGGAGACAATAAGTTCGAAGGTGTAGTCACCGGCAGCTTCGGCATAGAAACTGGGTTTGGCGGTTTGCGCGGCTAGTAATTCAACCTTTGGACCAGATATTTGCCGCCAGGAATAGACCAGTCTGTCACCATCAGCATCCTGTGAACCGCTGCCGTCTAGATGAATAAGATTGCTCGCCTCCTGGGCTGTGGCCTGGGGCGTGGCAAAGAGTAGAATGCTACAATAGCATAGAAACATTAAGAGTGTATTGCGAAACATTTTTATCCTCATTTTTAGCAAGTAGGGTAATTTATCTATAATACCCTTGAGTTATCGGTTATTCGGGAGGTAGTACTTTAATTTAATTGTAGATTAAGTACGCCGAATACATTTTAATGGTAATTTCGTTAAATCCGTGAAACTTGCGGAATAAAATAATAACGGAAAAAGTTGATTTCGGCATTATTTGCCTGTCGCAGTTGGATATTATTGCCGATATAGTAAATATGGTTAGGGTATATTTTCTGCTTAGTGTTGCGGGTTTATATGTTAACCTTTTATATAATAATATGTTAACGGTATTTTAGCTGTGGTTGGTGTTTTGGTACGATTTTTGAAGATAAACTATCAACGGAAGTTGCAAAAACTAAGGACGGGCAATAATGGCATGGATTGATTCGGTATTTCAGCGTGAGAGTCTACCGGTTTTGGAAGCGGGAATGGGCTTTGCCTTTCAGAAAAATTTGGTGATTTCAAATAATATTGCTAACGTGGATACCCCTAATTATTATAGGCAGACACTTCCGGAAGATGAGTTCAATGAATCGCTGGTAGAGGCAATTAATAACCGCGAAGAGTATCATCCAAATGAATTTCGACCTGAAGAGAAGCTTGATCTGACTTATCAGGGAAACTATCCGCGGATGAGGATGTTCAATGGAAAGGAGTACTCTGTTGAGCGTCACGATGAGAATAGTGTAAATCTTGAGACTGAGATGCTTGATATGGCTAAGAATCAACTCAAGATGACTGCTATGCAGCGGCTCTATAAGAAGCAGCTAAGTATGCTGCTTAATGCTTCGGCAAAGGTTAAGTAAATTGTCCATTTGGGTAGTAAGATTGAATAAGGATTGACTCATGCCACAAGTAGGCGGAATATTTACAAATTTTGATATTGCTGGAAGTGCTCTGTATGCGGAGCGGGCGCGCATGACTATGCATGCTAATAATCTGGCAAATGTCAATACAATACATGATGATAATGGTGAGAATAACCCGTATCGCCGGAAGTTAATTGCTTTCAAGCCGGGCGCCCCTACCTTTACCGGAAGTGAGGTGTTGGGGGTTGAGGTTGATAGTATTCAGACAGATTATAATACCGAGCTAATGCAGCGGTATGAACCGAATCATCCTGATGCTGATGAGAATGGTTATGTCAAGTACCCAAATGTATCGCCGGCACTGGAGATGGTAGACATGATGATTGCGCAGCGCGCCTACGAAGCGAACCTTGCTTCATTTGAGACGGCAAAAGGAATATTTACCGGGGCTCTGCAGATAATTGCCTAAAAGTTTTGTGAGTAGCAAAAAAGTTTGAAATACACCGGTTATACTGCGAAATATACAGATAAGCCGGTTTAAAAAAGAATTGTACTATAGAAGTATTTACTTGAAGCCGTAAATCAACTGTAGTATAATAATAGTATAAAGGTATAATATTAACCTGTGGATAATCCCACGCTGTGGGCTTGAGTATCGTAATATGTATAAGGGTGTAGAGCTATGAGCGCTAATATTAATGGCTTAGAAGGTCTTGGCAATATTGGAAAGACGGTAACAGAATCCAGTAATGCAGTCGGGCAGCCTGTCGATGGGGCTGGCTTTAGAGATTTTCTTTTGAATAACCTCCAGAAGGTCAATCAGATGCAGAATGAGGCAGATGATGCGGTGGAGGGGCTGGTAACGGGTAGAGAAGCCGATATTACCAAGGTTATGGGCGCGGTCGAGAAGGCGGATGTGGCTTTTCAGACTCTTATGGCTGTGCGGAGTAAGCTGGTGGATAGTTATAATGAGGTAATGCAGATGCGTCTCTAAACCGTAGCTCGAGTTTCTGCTTTGTTTGCTTTTGTATATAGCTGGTAAGTAATTGCCAGCTATATATTTTGTAAAAAAAATCAACTTTTACCGGAAAATTTTATGGTGTTGCCTGGCTCTTACTTATATAATAGTGAGAGTATGGGGGAATATCATCTACGATAATATTCAGAAAAGATCAATTGTATTCAACTCTAAGGGGTGTTGACCGATGGAAGTTATCAAACAGTTACTTGAGAATATGCGCAAACTCCTGGGGCAGATGTCTTCGACTCAGCGGGCGAGTATAGTAACGATGATAATAACAGTTGCGTCACTGTTAACCTTGATTATCTGGATCGGTTCGCGTGATGAAAAATCATTTACGGTGCCGCTGGATATACATGTTTCGCTTAAAGATTCTGATCAGTATACAGCAATGCTCAAGGCGCAAGATATCGACGCCGAGTATGATGCGAAGAATCAGGTTTTAATGGTTCCAGAAGATAAAAAGTATGAGGCTCTTATCGTGCTTGCAAAAGAGAATGCGTTGCCTGAGGACGGTGGAACCAGTTTTGAGCAGGCACTCAAGGATACCAAGTTTACCGATACTAAGGAGATTACGCAAGAACGCTTCAAACTGGCGCTATCCTCTGAAGTGGGGCGGATGATCCAGCAGATGGATGGTATCAAGAGTGCCAAAGTTATTTATCAGGGTGGGGAGCGTAAGGCTCTATTTCGGATGCCGTTCAAACAGAGAGCGTCGGTAATGGTTGAGACCGCCATGGGGCAACCATTGACTCGGGGAATGGCGGATGCGATTATTAGCCTGGTGGCGTATTCGCGTTCTGGGCTTAGTCCGAGCGCGGTATTGGTTACGGATCAGGAGGGGCGTCACTTTAAAGCGCAGGGTGAGGATACTTTGAGTGGTATGGCGGCTACTGCGATGGATCTCAATAATAAGACTAGTGCCAAAGTTAGCGCTGATATAGAAGACTGTGTGCGTAAAATTATCCCTAACTCAGAGGTCTATGCCTGGGTCGATACCAAGTGGGATATGACAAAGAAACAGGTAAGAAAACATGAGATACTCGAAGGTTTGCAGAAGGATATAACTTCAAGGAAGATATCGGATAAATCTCGGGATGCGCCGGCAAATATTGTTGGAACCCAGCCCAATATTCGAACCAATACCAATATGACAACCAGTGGTAGTGGGCGGCAGATTGAGCGCGACTATAATCGGCAGGATAAGCACACGCTAATGGAGCTTGGGTATCAGGATACCGAGATGATTTATGATCCGACGATTCGTTCTCAGACAGTTTCGGTAGTTATTCATCTTCCCTATACTTATGAGCGGGATGCTGAAGGTAATTGGGTGATTGAGAAGGACGCGAGCGGTAATAATGTGATCAATCCAGAGACTGGAGAGCCGATGCGTCTGCGGGTGCCGGTTAACCGTCTGGAGGGGGAAGCGTTGACGGCGTTGGAGCGGAGCGTGGCCAAGGTTGCAGGGATCCTTGACGGCTCGAATAATATGGAGATTCAGATTGAGCAGGTTATTTGGCAGCCGCAGCTTGAGCCGGATAAGCGCAAAGAGCAGGTCGATAGACTCAAAGACTTCCTGACTGAGAATGTGGTGGCGCTTATCCTCCTTCTGATTCTCTTTGCGGCTATTTATTTCTTGTATCTTCAGGCCAAGCGATCTATTCCGGCTGAAGAGGTGGAGCTTCCTGATACCGATCCGCTTACGATGGCAACCGGTGGCGGTTTCTCAGAGACCGATAGGCAGCAGGCTGACTTTGAGAATATGCGTGACCAGGTGGGTGAGTTTATTGATGAGGATCCGGTCAAGGCCGCTAGTATTGTACGGCGTTGGATGAGTTCGCGCGACGGTTATTAGATGATGTGAGTTTTTTGGGTGATTGGCTGAATGAAGGGTTGCATGTAGTTGTGGTTGTGCGGTATAATTAATTGTGGGTTCTGATTGTGGTTGGTGCAGTATGAATGGATTTAAACTATGACGGCTTCTCCCAAAAAAATGGAAGGAATGAGTGGTCTGCGTAAGGCTGCGGTGTTGATGATTGCGCTTGATGCTGATTCTGCTTCCAAGATAATGGCCAATCTTGCAACTGATGAGATAGAGAGTCTATCTATGGAGATTGCACGCCTGGATAGTGAGATAAACGCGGATGTCCGAGACGGTGTGGTGCGTGAGTATTACCAGACATATATGGCCAGTAAATATATTGAACAGGGCGGTCTGGACTATGCGCGAATGCTGCTTGAGAAGAGTTTATCTCCCGAGCAGGCTGCGCAGATTCTCTCCGAGCTCGAACAGTCCATTCAGCAAACCCCATTCCATTTCCTTAAACAGGCTGATACCGAATCTCTGCTGACCTTTATTATGGATGAGCATCCGCAGACTATTTCGCTTATTATGGCGCATTTGCACCCGAAACAGGCTTCTGAAATTCTTGCCGGGCTCTCACCCAAGAAACAATTGGAGGTGGTTAAGCGTATTGCCAGGATGGAGCAGACCACGCCGGAAGCGATTCGTGAGGTTGAGAAGGGGCTGGAGGCCAGGCTGGCCTCAATTGTTAACCAGGATCTGGAGACTGCGGGTGGTATTGAGAATATTGCCGAGGTGCTCAACCTTGTGGATAGAACTACCGAGAAGGGTATTCTGGAGAATCTTGAGGAAGAAGATCCGGATATGGTCGAACAGATACGCCGCTTGATGTTTGTCTTTGAAGATCTTATCCTGGTCAATGACAAGGGAATTCAGGCTACACTTAAAGAGGTGGAGAATGATGAATTGGCTCTGGCTCTCAAGACCGCTTCGGAGGAACTGCAGAACAAGATATTCAAGAATATGTCCGAGCGTGCAGCGACTATGATCCAGGAGAATATGGAGTTTATGGGGCCGACCAGACTATCCGATGTCGAGACTGCGCAGCAGCGTATTGTTGATATTGTCAGAAGGCTTGAAGAATCAGGTGAGGTTATTATTGCCGGGCGTGGTGGTGAGGATGAGGTTGTGGTATAATTGGGTAGTTTGTGCGTGGTGGTGGCGTTTAATTGACATTAAATAATGGTATAGTTTTGTATTGAGGTAGTCTAACAGGTTTGAGGTTGTCTTTATGAGTGAATTGATTGAGGGTGACTTTGAAGGTTCACATGCCAGCGAGTCAATTGTAGCGTACCAGTATACGGATTTGCAGAATACGGCTAGAGCTATTCTGGCGAAAGCTACTGCGACCGCAAATAATAAGATTGAGCAGGCCAAGAAGAATATTTTTGAGCTTGAAGAAAAGATGCGCCAGCAGGGTTATGATAAAGGCTATGCTGAGGGTATTGAAGCTGGAAAAACTGAAGGCTATAAAGCCGGCGAAGTTGCTGCCCGCAAAGATTTTGAGGCGAAGATCGGCGGTCTGAACGGCGCATTACAGTTGATCCTGAATGAATTGAATCTGCGCAAGCAGAGTATACAGTCGCAGGCAGAGGCTGATCTGTTGGGGCTGTCGCTGGATATTGCTAAGAAAATTGTGCGCCGTGAGGTTGAGGTTGATGAACGCTTTGTGGTGCCGATACTTATGGAGGCGGTCGCACTGACCAATAATAAGAACGACTTGATTGTCAAACTGAGTTCTGCTGATTATTCGGCTGTAGAGGAGGAGATACCGACGCTCAAGGCAGTGTTCAGTGAGATCGGACGCGTTTCTCTCACTGTTGATGAGGGCATGCAGCAGGGCGGAGTAAAGTTGTCGAGTCGTGACGGTGAGGTGGATTTGAGTCTGGATACTCAGTTTAAGGCTCTAGAGAAAGCTCTTGTCGGTGACACTCAAGGATTGCAGGAGTGGGACGGTAATTTGAATACTGAGTTGCCAGCGGAGATGGTTGTGCCACCGGTAGAACTGTCTGTAGCCGAGGCACAGCCCCAGGTTCAACCCGCAGCGGCTGCAACTGAGCCGCCTGCGGTTACTCCTCCAAAGTCGGAAGTAGAGCAACTCCCAAAGCCTCCGGTGAAGCCGCAGCGTCGCCGGGGAGCCACCAAGCCGCGTGAGGCTAATTCTCCTGCTCAGACCTCGCAAGCCGCACCTGTGGATACGACGACAGTACATTCCGCGGTGGATCCGGCGCGGGTATCTTCTCTTTCCGGGGTGACAGAGTTGTCAAACCTGGTGCTTGACAGTAAGGAAGAGAGTATAATCAAGGAGGTGCTGGAGTCCAATGTGGGAGAGGGCGATGCATAGCTCGGTCTTTACGGAGAAATGCAAGGAGTTGCCGAATATTCTCGCGGGTAAGCTCAGTGGTAGGATTAGAAGAATTGTTGGCTTGCTGGTAGAGGTTACACCGATGTCGCTGCCGGTAGGCAGTGTCTGCGGAATTCATTCGCGCCTTTCAAAGCAGACAATTGAAGCAGAAGTTGTAGGTTTTCGCGAGGATGCAACCTTACTTATGGCTTTAGGTGAGATGCGTGGGGTTGGGCCGGGGGATCTGGTGGAGAGTGTGAGCACGCAACAGGTGGTGCCGGTGGGGGAGCACCTGCTGGGACGTGTACTCAACGGGTTGGGTGAGCCTATGGATGGTAAGGGGCCGGTACTGGCTACAGCGACTCGACCGGTATACTCCGACCCGCCGGATCCGGTGATGCGTCCGCGTATCGTCGAGGTTCTGCCCACAGGGATCAGAGCTATTGATGGATTTATGACCATCGGCAGGGGGCAGAGAATCGGGATTTTTGCCGGAACCGGTGTGGGTAAGTCGACATTGATGGGAATGATAACCAAATTCTCTGCGGCTGAAGTTTGTGTTGTTGCTCTGGTTGGAGAGCGTGGGCGTGAAGTGCGGGAGTTTATTGAGCGGGAACTCGGCCCTGAGGGTATGAAGCGGAGCGTGGTTGTCGTCGCTACCAGTGACCAGCCGGCACCGGTCAGAGTGCGGTGTCCGTTTGTTGCTACTGCTATTGCCGAGTACTTTCGTGATCAGGGGAAGGATGTTGCTCTGCTTATGGATTCCGTGACCCGTATGGCGATGGCTCAACGTGATATCGGTTCGTCTATCGGCGAGGTGCCTTCGGCAGGAAAAGGCTATCCCGCCAGTGTCTTCAGTATGTTGCCACGACTGATGGAGCGCTCGGGAAAGTCGGAGAAAGGGTCTATTACTGGGTTTTATACCGTGCTGGTTGAGGGGGACGACATGAATGACCCGATAGGTGATGCCAGTCGTGGTATCCTTGACGGTCATATTGTTCTGGATCGTTCAATTGCGGAGAAGGGGCATTATCCGGCGATAAATTTTCTGGCCAGTCTTTCCAGACTTCAGTCGGAGATCATGCCGGTAGAGTTTACGAAGGCGGCACGCTTGCTCCGTGGGGGGGCGGCACGCTTTGCCGAGAATGAGGACATGATCAATATCGGAGCATACGTGTCTGGTTCGAATGTTGAGATTGATCGGGCGATCAAGATAATGCCTCAGCTCAATGAGTTCTTGCAGCAGGGAATGACCGAGCATGATGATTTTGAGGCCGTCAAATCCAAATTGCAGGATCTGGCCGATCTCTTTAATCGTCCGGTTCAGACTAGACGCGCGGTTCCTCAGCCTCCGCAGTAGATTTTTGCAAGTGCATAGGGATGGGTTATGGCTAAAAAATTCAACTTTCGTCTGGAATCGGTACTCAAGTACCGCAAAATTGTTGAGGACGAGAAGAAGCGTGAATTCGCCGAGGCTAATAAGGCGGTTGAAGAGCAGAGATTAAAGACCATTGAACTTGAAGAAGAGCGTATGGAGTTGATTGATTCGATACGGGAAATGCGCTCTGGGAAGAAGGATGAAAAACTCCATATGGAGTCGATGGTAGATGCGATGCTGGTTGTCGGAGGCATTGAGATGGGAATTGCTTCGGCTAATAATGAGATAAAACGCCTGGAGAAGGAGGTCGAAGGTAAGCGGGTCGCATTTGTCGAGGCGCAGCGGGATAAAAAAGCTATCGAAATTATCAAGGACAAGCGCAAGCAAGCTTATATGCATGAGTTGGATCATGAGCGTCAGCTCCAATTGGATGAGTTGTCACTACGGGCATCCAGAAAGAAACTCGAAGATGAAGCGAAGGAGAAGCTCTTCCGCGAAAATAAGAGGTTAGAGATCGAGAAATATGGCACAGAATAGAGTTACGTTGAGTGGTATACTATATATTATAATGAGTATCATGGCAATGAATTTTCTTGCCTTGTGTATATTTATAATTATGGCGCACCAACTGGGCTTTGTCAGTGTGGACGATTTAGAGGATATGGTCTATGTTCTAGTGGGTAACCGCAAGTATGCGCTGACCAAAGAGCAGATAAGCGAGTATAATGAGCTTATTGCAGACCGTAATAAGCGTCAGAATGAGTTGACAGCTACTGAAGGCGCGGATGAGACAAGAAATGCCTCGGCTGCGGCTCTGGATGAGATGAAGAAGCAACTGGAAGAGAAGATTAGAGCCCTGCGTGAACTCAGATCTCAGCATGAGCAGAGGCTTACGGATCTGCGTAAGAATATCGAAGACCTTAAACGTGAATATGTAAAGGAAAAAGAGAATTTGCAGACCTGGAAGTTGGAGAATACCCGTGCCAGTTTATCGGATCGCGCTGAAAAAATGGGTAAGACTCTCAGAGCTCTGGATCCAGAGCTGATTGCGAATTACTTCCTTTCCATATCCCCTTATGATAGTGCTAGAACTATTGGAGCTTACCTCACCCCGGAGATAACCGCTGAGGTTATGGCGGCTCTGCCGGAGAGAAACCAAAGGCAGATTTTGCCACTTCTTGAGAACAAATATGCCGGGATGTCGCCGGTTGAGATCGCCAAAGCCTGGACAACTCCAGGTACTGACGACTATAAAAATTCCTCCCAAATAGCAGAATACATGAAAAAAATGACTGTTCCAGAGGCTTTTACTATTTTTACCCTGATGCAGCCACGAATTAGAGCTGAGTTGGTACGACTTTTGAAGAGTACCAACGGTAATGAAGCTAATAATTAATGTGGCCTGTCTGAATGGATGCAGATCTGCCCAAAATCAACAACATGGATGTTCTAATCGAGATCGAATCAACCTGATAAAGTTTTTCCTGATTTCATTGCTGGTTCTGACCTGTGTAGGCAGAGCCGCGGAGACTGCTATTGATCGCTCAAATATCGGTGAGATTACCGCGTTTTCCGGTAATTCCGAGATTGTTCATGCTTCGTCAAGCATCAATGAAGGTATGCAGATAGGTGGAAAGATCTACCCTAACGATATTATCAGAACCGGTTCAGGCAGTGTTGAACTGGTATTTGGTATCAACTCACGTATCCGGCTGGGAAGTGATACCGAAATTCAGGTATACTCTCCGGTAATGGATTCTTACATAAAATCCAACCAGATGTTCAGCACTTCAGACTATAAAATTATATTGAAGAATGGTATTATCCGGGTACGGGTGCGGGAGAATTTTATAACTTCTACCCTGGTCACGGTTATTGCCGGTGATATCCAGGTTGTAGCTCCTAGGTCAGATCTGACTGTCAGTCGGGAGATTGCTTCAAACCGTCCAACATATATTGGGATCATGGTGGCATGGGGCAGAGCCTTGGTAAATAAGAAGAATGTCAATGATAGTGAGTGGAATCCTAACAATGAGAAAAAGGTAGTGGCGGGCTTTAATTCACTCATTGCTCAGAGAGATATAGCCGATGAAAGTATTAAATGGGAGCAGATTAGTATTGCTGAGGCTCAGGATGCGGTTGAGGAGCTTCCATTTAGTGTCGATCTCAATGTCGGTGATTATGATGAAATACCAGATATTATTCCAGAGTTGCAAGGGGCGTAACCCTGCGACTAAGTCAATAGTTGGAGTGTCAGAATGGAAATTGCTCAAGTAGTAACCCAATCATTTTCACAAACAAGCTCTCTTATGAGTGAAGCGGCTGGAAGCAGTTCTGGATCGTACTCATCGTTCAGTGAATGCATGAACAGTTTTCTGGATGCGGTGCATGAGGTAAAACAGTTAAGAAAAGATTCGGCTGTTGCTATGTCTTCTGGAACAGGTCTGGAGAAGAGTGAGCTGCATAAGAAGGGTATGACATTTGCTGATGATACCGTGGCTGCAGAGTATGCCGGAACTCAGGGTATGCTATTACAGCCGCTTACTCCCGAGGAGAAGGAAGCCTTTGAGCGAATTGCAGTACTTGTGGCTGACGGAAGTCTTGACGCTGAGGAGTTGTCTGAACTTTCAAGCGATGAGTTGGATGAGCTTGCGGGTTGGGTTCTGGCGGGAGCCGGAGGTATCTTTGAAGTTTACACTGAAACTAGCGCAGCTGAGGGTACGGAGGAGGAATCAGGAGTTGATTTCGGGCTCGGTAATAGCGCGTTGGCTTTGAGTCAGCTTGAAGAGGTATTTGGCAAGATCGAAGATATTGATATGACAGCAAGTAAGTCTGCGCTTATTGGTGAGTTAATCAATATTGATGAGCTAGATCCGGTAGAGATCGATAAATTAGCCCAGGCGATACTCGGAGTTGCTGAGCAGTATGCGGCGCAAGGAGGTATGGGTGAGGGGGAGAATAGTGGGGAAGAAGCGCTGTTACTCAGAGAGATGCTGGACAATGTACCTGAAGGGGAATTGCTGGCGGCTGTGGAGGGCGCACTTACTGAGACTGAGATAGATGCCGAATTGCCGGAGTTGCCGCAAGCTGTGCTTAAATCGTTGTGCATCGAAGTGGTCAATGTCAATAACCAGATGCTTGATGCGGCAGAGACAAATAGTAAGCTTTTGGACGGACTTAATAATAATTCCGAGCTTCGAGAGGCAATTCTTGCGCAGTTGGCAAGTCGTGAAGCTGAAGCAGAACTCATCGGTTCGGTACAGGAGAAGATTACAGATTTAACCTCGGAGAAGGTTGTAACTCAGTTGGCTGAGGCTGTACTTGAAGATAGCGATAGCGGTGAGCTTGAAGAATTGAATCAGGAACTTGCTGCTATGGTGGTAACTGAGGGTGAGGATTCTAATGCTCCAGCAGAAATTGCTGTTACTGAGGATGTACTTGCAGAGGAGGGAGTGATTACGGGGTCTGAACAGCAACCGCTAGAAGTTAGTCAAAATGCCAAGGTTGCTTCCGGTGGTGAGAGTATGCAGAGTAATCAGCAAACGGCCGCGGGTGTGACTGAGCTAGAACCGGAGATAGTAGAGAAGGGGGCGGTCACCGAAGAGCGCGTAGCTACTAGTAATGAGGTATCGTCTGCCGAGCAGCTCAAGAATAATAACGCTGATTTGGGTAAGGATAATCTTACTGGTAGAGCTTATGACGGTAATAATGAGCAGTCAACACAGGATAATGAGCTAGAAGATGATGCCTCGGCAAAAGATGGTAATACCAAGAATGGGCAGGTAAGTTCTGCTGATAAACTATTGTTGAATGATGAACTCAAGTTGGCAACTGTTGCCGATTTTAGCGAGAACTTGATTGAGGCTGAAACCAAGGTTGAATCGAAGGTGGTAATGTCAGAGACTGCGCCTGCACCGTATACTTCGGATAACGCTTATGTTAAGTATGCTGATATGCTTGAGAATATGGATAAGTTGTCCAGGCTGATGCAGAGTAGTGCCGAGAAGTCAATGAAGAGTGTAACCATGGAACTCTCTCCTCCTGAGCTTGGGAAGTTGACGTTGGAGGTGTCGGTTAAAGACGGGCATGCCAATGCTGCCATCAAGGTTGAGACCGATGGCGCAAAGCAGATGCTCCTGAATAACGTCGAACAGCTAAAACGTAATATGGAAGCACATGGGATTAAACTTGAGAACTTTGAAGTTGAACTTAATAAAGAAGAACAGCAGGGACGTCAGCAGCAGAGTTTGGCCGAACAGATGCAGCAGAATTCTCAGCATAAAGGCTCACGGCAAAAACAATCAGGCTCAGCCAGTAACTTGGCAGGTAAAGCTATAACTGACGTGGTAGAAGCAGAGTCGGGTACTAAAAATATAATTGGTGATGATGGGTCGGTAGATATTGTTGCTTAGCAAATTTATATGTAACCAGGAGAAATAAAATGAGTGCGGTTGATTCTACATATTCTTCAACTAGTGGGGAAAATTATTACGTAAGCAGCACTACTGAAGCTGAAAAGGCTGCACAGGTCGCGAATAATGGTGATACCGATAATGTCTCCCATGAGGATTTCCTTATGCTACTGGTTACTCAGATGCAGAATCAGGATCCCCTAAATCCCATGCAGGATACCGATATGATGGCGCAGTTTGCCCAGTTGCAGCAGCTTGATAATCAGAAGGTCATGACCGATGCGATGCTGGATATGCGCCGGGAGTATGCCGTGCAGGGTGCGAGTTCAATGATTGGTAAAGAGGTGACGTCAAAGGATCTTGATGGAGTTGAAGTGACAGGTGTGGTTGTAAATACCTTTACCGAGGATGATACCGTGCGTTTGACCCTTGATGACGGTACTGTGGTTACTTATGAAGACATTTCAAAGGTCAAGGATATGGATGAATTGCCTGATATCAATGCAGCTTCATCAATGATGCATAAATATGTGGTCGGGGTGGATGCTAATGCCAAGGCTTTTGAAGGAATTGTCAAGAATATAACTACTAAGGATGGTCAGATCTATCTGAATACTTATGAGGGCGATTCAATTCCGATGATCGGTGTGGCGCAGATTAGAGACCTTACCGATGCCGAAAAAACCGAGCTTGAAGCCGCAACTGCGCTGCTGAATCAGTATGTCGAGTCAGAACAGCTTGACAGTGAGGGAAACCCGGATGGTGTGAAGAGCGGTATTGTAAAAGAGATTTATCGCGAAGACGGCCAGTATTGGGTAGAGACCTGGGGCGGACAGGGTATCTATATTAAGGATATCGATACCCATAAGAATCTGACTACCGAACAGGTTGAGAAGATGGAGAGTTGTAAGGATTATGTCAATAGGTTTATCAAGGCCAATGACGGTAACATGGCCGGTATTGTTGAAGGCTTCTTCTTTAAGAATGATAAATTCTATCTCTATACTTCACGCGGCGAGGCGGTAAGTGTGGATGATCTTTACTCTGCGCGGAATGCGACAAGTGATGACTGGAGTGATTACGGCAGTGCGAATGGTCTTACTGAACTACAGATACTCAATATGCAGAGTGCGATTGAGAATAACCTCGGTAAGACCTTCTCGGGTTATACCCCGGATAATGAACCTATAAGCGGCACGGTAAATAGTGTGTATTATAAACGAGGATATGATGGAAGTATAGCGATAATGTTTGGATTTGAAGAAGGAGGAGAGGCTATATCGCCAGCATCACTCATGGGTGTATAAAACAATAAAAAATTTATAGAAGTTGCATCTTAGTTTGGTCAGACAAATACGGACGCACAGGTAATAAGGAGTTTGTCATGGGTTTAAGTCAATCATTGTTTAGCGGCATCAGCGGCTTGCAAACACATCAGAAGTGTATGGATAATATTGGTAATAACCTTGCCAATGTCAATACCGTAGGATTTAAGAAGGGTGTATTCCAGTTTCGAACCATGTTGGAACATACACTCAAGGGCGGTACTACTGCCGACCCCAATACCGGGCGTGGTTCTATAAACCCACTGCAGATGGGACTTGGTAGCCAGGTTGGCAGCATTATGAAGGATTTTACTGGCGGTTCGCCCGAGATTACTGGTAATCAACGAGATATGTGCCTGGAAGGAAACGGGTTCTTTGTCCTGAGAAATGGTAATAATAACGTTTATACCCGTGATGGAACCTTTTACATTGGTTCTGACGGCAGTCTGCTGTATGGTGACGGTCTGCAGGTGCAGGGCGTAATGGCGGAAGCTGGGGGTAGCATCCCTGAATCTGGGGACGTCTCAGATATTACTATTCCAATCGGACAGACCGGTGCTGCGGTTGAGACTACCAAGGTAAGCCTTACCGGTAACTTGAACTCTAATGTTGAGGTGGCTAACGGACTCAGCCTCGCTGCAAGTGCCAGCACTATTAATTCTAATGAAGCTTTGAAAGAGTACCTGGGCGAGGTCAAGGATGCAGCCGCAAGTACTGGTGCGGATGACAGTACCTGGGATATTCTTACCGGTAATGCCTATATCAATGGCGGTACCGTTTGGTCAAGTTCGGCTTTTGGCGTGAAAGATCCTGTGACTGGGGCAATTACCGAGGCGGTACTTTCTGGAGACAATGCTACACCGCTTGAGGATCTCTGGTATCTATCTGGCAGTACCTGGACACAGCCGTTTAAGAATATTGATAACCCAGCAAGATTCACCACCGTCGGTGATAGTGCTTCGCAATTGACTCAGTGGGATTTTGATGGTGCTGGATTCAAACTCGCTGACACTCTGTATTATCACCTTGAAGCAAACTCGGATGATCCTGTAGGGTATGTTATCGAGGTTTATGATGTTGCCTATTCTGATGTTCAGGATAATCTTTCAAGTGGTGCCTGGACAGCGGATCAGGCTTATGGCCATCTGCTTGCTACCTCAGCCACCAGTGTACCGTCTACTGAGTCTCCTTGGTCCTTGCATACTTGGGCTGAAGCTATCGGAGCCGGTGATGCGGGTCTGGCGGTAACTACCGGTACCTTTACTCCTGCAGGTAGTGATATTGTCAACTTTACTACTACTGATTCTGGGGATGCCTGGGCGCAGAGCCATGATTCCTCAATGTCGTCAAGTGTGGCGCGCGAAGCCTTCAACGGTTCGGTACGATTCGGTAATTCATTATCATCAGGCAATGGCAGATTGGATGGTTATACACCTTCAAGTACCGATCAGGATATTACCATATCATATCGCAAGGGGGGGAGAAAGTATGAGACTACCTTCAAATATGATGATGATAACGGAGCACAATCGACGTCAATTGAACATCTGATGACGATGCTCTGCGGAAATGTAAACTCTGCGGTAAATGCGGGATCTATCGAGGCTATCCAGACACAATTGTCTGTACCTCCGGTTGGTGGCGCCTTGGGTACGATTCAGACTGCGGGCAGGGTTTCAAGTTCGATTGACGGTGGTGAGTACGGTTATAATGTTCCGCCGGAGACCGCTGGTGCGTTCACTAGAACCGGTATGACTACAACTGTGCCGTATGCTGGTGCGTTTGAGGCAACCGGAGATGACTCTTCAAGCTTGACCAATTGGGATCTTGATGATCCGGGATGGGCAATTAAATCCAAGTGGTACTATGAGGTGAACACCTATGAAGTGGGTACAACCGGAACCTATGAGTATGCGGTAACTGCTTATTCGGATTCTGCCCGTAATACTCCAGTAAGTACTACCAACAAGGCTCTGGGCGTCGGTGGTTGTAACGAATTCCAACGTTCAGTATACTTAAATTCAGCGCTTATGGGTACTGACGTGGATGATATCTATGAATATGATATTTCAGGTCCGGATACCAGTGGTAATTTCTCTATGACCGTCTATGATGTCGATACAGGTAATGCAGTCGGTACTACCGGTTCGGTTGCGTCTGGTACGTCTGGAATACAAATCGTCGATAGTGCGGGTGTAAGTATCGGTTCAGTAAACTTTGGTACGGTAACTGAGATGCAGGCAGGTGACGGTAATCTCTATATGGACAATATGTACCAGACTACTGGTTTGAGCGATGCTGGAGATGTAAGCGTAAACCTTGCGACTACTTCAGAAGGTATAACCTATGCCCAGAATAACGGTCTGGGGTCGTACACCGCGCTTTCATCCTTCAATGGTACGCTTGACTTTGGTTCATACTTTGCCGCGACTGAGATAAATCCAAGTTATGGTTCGTTGGATACAAATGGCCCGTCAAAGAATTACTCAATTGTAAGTAACCTTGGTGCTGAAAATGCTATAACCGATATTGTTATCGCCTATAATAATGTATCGTATACCGATATGTGGGTACAGGATACTAAGTATAGCGCAGAACAGGGCGGTTCGACTACAACAAACCTTGTGGTCTATGACTCTCTGGGTAATCCTAAAGAGGTAACCATGACGATGTCACTGGTGGGGCGGGATAGTGATTTCTCAACCTATCGTTGGATAGCGGATTCGAAGGATGATACTGATGCGAATTGGTTTATAGATCCGGCAAGTAATGAAATCAAGACCAATGTGAATGTGGGTACCGGAACGATTCGTTTTGACAGTGACGGTAATTTTGTCAAAGGGGCGGAACTCTCCGAGACGCAGGGCATTGATATAACCCTTGAAGGTATGGGGGTAAGCGATCAGTTGCGTATTAATCTTACCGAAGGGTTGTCACCTGATGCACAGCAGGATCTTGACTTCAGCTACTTGACTCAGGTTGCAGCTTCCAGTGACTTTAATCTGCGTGAACAGGACGGCTCCCCTCCGGGAACACTTGATTCGTTCACCACCAGTCCTGATGGTATAATTCAGGGTGTCTACTCAAATGGTGTGGTTCAGGCCATTGCTAGACTCTCAATCGCTCTGGTACCTAATGAAAATGGTATGATGGCGGCAGGTAATAACCTGTACTATACTGCTCCAGCTTCTGGTGATGGTCAGGTCTCATTTGCCAATGTTGGTGGTAGAGGAACTATTCGCTCTGGAGCCTTGGAAACCTCGAATGTTGATATGTCAGAAGAGTTTACCAAGATGATTACCACTCAGCGTGGTTTCCAGGCAAACTCCAAGACTATTACTACAGCGGATGAAATGCTTCAAGAATTGATAAATCTCAAGAGATAACTCCTTACGCAGTAAGTTCTGACCAAACAATCCACCTCTGCCGTCTTTGGGTAGAGGTGGATTGTTATTGTGTCAACTCTGCTTGGATATATCTGCCAATCAAAGGTTTTACTCAAGTTGCTGGGGAGACTGTGCCGATAATAGAGTTGAAATAGTATGGATGTTAGGATGAAAAGTAATGATTTCTTTGACTCGACTCAATGATACCAAGCTAGTGGTCAATGCGGATAAGATAAAATTTGTGGAGGAGACTCCCGATACAATCATCACCTTGGTAAATAATGAAAAGATTATGGTAAAAGAGACCGCCGATGAGGTTGTTAGCAAAACTGTAGAATTTATCCGTTCTACACGGCATCTACCTATAGATTAGGAGAATATGAAGTGGATATTGCTACTCTGATTGGATATTTGGTTGGATCTTTCTGCGTGGTTGTGATCGGTATTGGCTTTAGCGCTCTGGGTGGGTTTATCGATGTTCCTTCAATGGCTATTGTGGTTGGGGGAGGATTGGGGGCGGCAATGATTTCAACTCCTCTGGAGGACTCCATCAATGCAATAAAGGTGGCGCTTAATGCGGTCTTTATCAAGAGTGCTGATGCTTCTGATACTATTACTCAGATTGTTGAATTTGCCGAGGTTGCTCGTCGTGACGGTATTCTGGCACTGGAAAATGTGACAGATCAAATAACCGATGAATTCATGGTCAAAGGCATACAGCTTGCGGTTGATGGCACTGATCCAGAATTGATCGAAGCGATTATGAGTACCGAGATTGATTGTATAAACAGTCGACACAGTAAGGGGCGGAGTTGGTTTGAGGCTTTTGAAAAGTATGCTCCAGGATGGGGTATGATCGGTACTCTTATCGGTCTGATCAATATGCTTTCGCAGGGTATGGATGACCCGTCTGCTCTTACCGCGGGTATGGCGGTGGCACTTATTACGACGATGTATGGGTCGATTATATCAAACTTCTTTGTCGGTCCGATTGTAAATAAATTGGTTATACGTAATGTTGAAGAATTACTGATCAAGCAGATTGTGCTTAAAGGGGTTCTGGCTATTCAATCCGGGGATAACCCGAGAATTGTTGAAATGAAATTGAATGTATTCTTGCCTCCGTCAATGCGTAAGTCCGATGATAATGATGAGTAAGAAGTAATCCGGTAAGTATAGAATATAGAGAGTGTGGCTATGGCTGATGATGAAGGTGGCAGTGAGGGTGCTCCTGCGTGGATGACAACCTATGGTGACATGATTACCTTGCTACTCTGTTTCTTTGTAATTCTGCTTACGATGATGGAGATGAAGAAGGACAAGGTAACTCGAACTTCGAGGCAGTTTCAGAAGCAGTTTGGGGTTATGCCGGCGTATAGAGCGCAGCAGCAGATATTCAAGCAGCCACAGACCATGACCGATATTCAGGCTTTTGTGCTCAGACGCGGCCCTAAAGGTAAGACGACCTCGGTGAAGACTATACGCGAGGATCAACGAACGACGGTCACTATCGGCGGAACTGAGTTGTTCCGACCCGATAGTGCTGAACTTACCCCACAGGGCAAACAGATGTTGCGCGAGGATATAGCCCCGACTCTACGTGGGTATAGAAATAGAATTGATGTCAGAGGGCATACCGCTAGTTCAGGTTATGAAGACGGCTGGTATCTGGGGTTTCAACGGGCGTATGCCGTAATGTCGTATCTCTCTGAGGAAGGGAAAATCTCCAAACGTAGATTTAGGGTCACCAGTTGTGCTGACAATGAACCTATAGCCAGTAACCTGACGCCAAAGGGACGAGAGCAGAATAGACGGGTTGAGATTATTATGACCGAAGAATTTATAAAGGATATTGATACAAGTGACGAGTAGTACAATTCTGGATGTATTTTACTTGATGCTTAGCTAGGAATAATTATGGCTGACGATGAAGATATGGAAGAAGGTGGTGGTGGTTTGATGAGCGGAACTCGCGGCTGGGTCATTGTGATCTCGGTCGTGGTTCTGGAGGCGGCGTTCTTTGGAGTATTGCTCTATTTCAAGAGCGATAAGGCTCCGGCCGATACTGAGATCGGTGACGGACTTACTGGGAGGAAGAATCTCAATGAGTTCATGCATCTTGAGCACCGGCTTGATAAGCTTACCTATAGCATTCCTATGCCGAGTGGGCAACCAATGACCTTGGCAATGGATCTGGTAATGGTGATGGAGCCGACGCCTCGGGAGATTAGAGAGAAGATTGTTATCACAACTGAAGATTGGGCCAAGTTTGATGAAGCGGTTAAAAAGATGGATCCGCTTATTCGGGATGCTCTGAACCGGCGAATCAACCGCATGACTTCGAGTGAACTGGCAACCGACAGAGGGCAGCAGATGATAAGAGAGTTTGTAATTGAGAGTGTAAACTATCAGTTGCAGCAGTTAAATCTTGAGTTGTCCAGTGATAAAATCAGTAAAGACCGGGTAAGAGAAGTGCTTATTACCAATTACTATTTGAATTAGTAAAGGAAGATATATGGCTCCAAATGAACTTTCTCAGGAAGAGATTGATGCCCTGCTTGCAGGAGGAATTGGTGATGATGAAGCTGATATGGATGCAATTCTCGGCGTTCCAGAGGCTCCTCCACAGAATGTTTTCAGCTCTACAGCGGTGAATGTTGAAGCTGCTGATATTGCTTCTGGATCAATCGAAATGCTCTATGATGTAGAGATGGAGGTAAAGATTGAACTCGGTAGAGCCAAGATGATGGTAGAGGATATTCTGAATCTTAGAGAGGGATCGGTTATACAGCTGGAAAAGGATGCCGGGGCACCGGTGGATATTCTGATAAATGACAGATTGGTGGCTTTTGGTGAGGTTCTGGTACTCAATGATTATTTTTGTGTACGTGTAACTGAGATTCTTTCGGATGCCGATAGAGCGATACAGAAGCGTTGAGCAGCATGGTAATAGGATTATTTTGCTGAAGCTCTTGGATAAAAATTATTTGCATATTTGGAGGGTATTGCCGGTTAGTGCTGAGTTATTAGGGATTAGAAGACATTTAATAGTATAATTATTTTATGCTGGTAGTACTATACTTTATCACGAACACAATTGTGTTTTTACTCGGTATTATCTTTAAATCCTCTTGACTTAGAGCGATCTTAATGTAAAATAAATAAAAATCTAAAGTTACGGTAATGTCGGTAGAGACTTGCCGTACCTTTTTTTATAGCCTTTTCACAGGTTTAGGTTATATTATTTGTTTTATTATTGCCATGTTAACTGTTGTAATATGGTCTTTTTAGAACTTTATATTTTAGGATTGTAAAAAATGTCAAAAGAAACTCCGTTGAGTATGCGTGCTGCTGCTGGAAAACCTAGTATGACTATGGCTATCACTGCGAAAGCCAAAGGTTTGAAAGCAGAGGGGAAGGATGTTGTAAACTTCGCTGCAGGAGAACCTGACTTTAAAACGCCTGTACATATATGTGAGGCTGGAATAAAAGCAATCAAAGATGGTGTACATGGATATCTGCCGAATCCAGGTTTACCTGAACTTAGAAAAGCGGCAGTCAAGTGGTTCGAGGATGATATGGGGGTAGAGTATGACTTTACTCAGATTCTAGTGAGTCCTGGGGCGAAGTTTAGTATTTACCTGGCGATTGAGGCGATGGTTGATCCCGGTGATGAGGTCTTGTTGCCGGCACCATATTGGGTTAGTTATCCCGAGATGGTTGCTCTTGCTGACGGCAAGACAGTTGTGGTTCAGACAGATGAGGATAAAGGTTTTGAACTTACTGCTGCGATGCTTGAGGAGAATATTACCCCACAGACTAAGGTTGTTATACTTACTAGCCCTTCAAATCCGTCTGGAGCATTAATTACCAAAGCTGAGATTATTAAGATTGGTGAATTGCTCGAAAAGCACGGACTATACTGTATCTCAGATGAGATCTATAGTAAGTTACTATATGCTGGTAGTGAGCACTGTTCGATAGCGGCGGTAAGCGAGTATTGTAAAGAGCATACGATTGTGGTCAATGGTTGTTCCAAGGCTTATGCCATGACCGGATGGAGAATTGGTTTTGCTGCCGGTCCGGCTGCTATTATCAAGGCTATGGCTAGTATTCAGAGTCAGTCCACTAGTAATGCATGCTCTATGGCGCAGTTTGCCGCATTGGCGGCAATTTCTGGAGATCAGAGCTGTGTGGAGAGTATGCGTAAAGAGTTTGAGTCTAGGCGGGAACTTATTGTTGAGCTTTTGAATGATATTGCAGGGGTTGAGTGTGCCGTGCCGAATGGGGCGTTCTATGTTCTTCCTGATATCTCGAAATGTCTGGGAAGGGAGTATGCTGGTAAAATGATCAATACTCCGTTTGAGCTTTGTGATATTTTGCTTGAGGAGACTCTGGTGGCCTGTGTGCCTGGCGAGGCTTTTGGAACTGAGAAACACATCCGTATGAGTTATGCGACCAGCAGGAAGGATATTGAGGAGGGGTGTAAGAGAATCAAGGCTTTTCTTGAACAGTAATCTGGAAAAATTCTCTTGATGGTTTAAGTGTGTATTGAGTAAATGATATACAGCTTATTATCTTATGGTGATAAGCTGTGTTTTCTTTTTTTTGTATTTTCAGTTTATTATATGTAAGTAGAATATAGTCATAAAAGTGTGTGTTAAAATGTGTGAACACCTTTTTTGAGTATGAAAATACTATTTTTTTATAGAGGAGTTATAATATGTCTGCACAGTTTCCAATGACCCAAGAAGGGTATGAGATGATCAAAAAGGAGATTGATGATCTTGAAAATAGGAGGCCTGATATCAAGAAGGCCATAGAAGAGGCGAGAGAAAAAGGTGATTTACGCGAGAATGCCGACTATCATGCGGCGCGAGAAGAACTCGGTATGCTCAATGCCAAGATCAGTATGCTAAATACCAAGCTGGCGAATGCTCTTATTGTTGATCCTTCTCAGGTGGAAGACGGTAAGGTTGGTCTCTTTAAAACTATTAGCTTTAAGCGGCTCAAAGACGGTAAGGAGATGCAGCGAACCTTGGTTGGTGAAGGTGAAGCTGATCCTGCGTCAGGAAAGATTCTTGTAACCAGCCCTATCGGCAAGGCCTTGATTGGTTCGAAGGTAGGTGATGTAGTAACAGCTGAATTGCCGGCTGGGCCAATGGAGTTGGAGATTATTGCAATCAGTTAATTTGCGTCCGCCTTATTTGTTGTTTATATGGTTAAGTTATGAGTCGCTCGAAATGGGCGGCTTTTTTTTATTGGGGACTCTGTGCCAATTAATGGAAGGATAGTAACATATCTGAAGATGTATGAATTTTTTGGCACTAGGGATCCCACTGTAAGCGGGGCACTCGGGGTAAGTTTTTGGCCTTTTAGGGATATTATCGGGCAGATTTGAGCGTGGTGTTGTTTGTCGATGAATAAACCGGTTGCAAAAGCTGGCAACCGGTTTGTTTGTGTTTTGATTTGATTAAAATAAAACTAGTATACCAGGAATGGGTTTTCATTCTCATAGCGTACGCCGTCAGGGAGGGGGACACCGATACTCTCCACGCCGACATACTTGAGAACTTCATACATGGTTTTGCCACATTTTTCAAAGGCGATTGCACCGTGGTGTGGGAAATTCTGACCGACAAGGATATGACGGTAGAAGCGGGCAAAGCCTGGAATGCCAAAGACTCCAATAGCACCGAAGCTGTGTGGGTCAATATCGAGAATCTCGCCGTCGGCAATGTATGAACGGATCTTGCAATTAGGGGTAGACTGAAGGCGGAACATGGTTGTTGGCCCAGGACGTAGTTGACCCTCAAGGGTACCTCTGGTGATATTGGGTTCGCCGCCATCCTCCATTAACCGGTTCATGATCAGTTGATACTTCATACCGCAAGTTCCGGACTTCAAGCAGCTTGAGCAGGTGTTGCCGCAGTGGAAGCCCATGAACAGATCTTCAACCTTTGCGCCTTTAAGTGCAGTTTTGGTTTTGGGCAGAATATCTGAAGGAACACTGTTGTTGATATCAAGCAGAGTTGCAGGAAGTTCGGTTGCACATTGAACCATATATTCACTGACTGCACCGTAGAGGTCGACTTCGCAGGCTACAGGAATACCTCTGCCGGCTAGGCGGCTATTGATATAGCAAGGTACGAAACCGAATGCACCTTCAAAGGCTGGCCAACATTTGTTGGCAAATACAGCGTACTCTGAAGCACCGATATTATCTTCCATAAACTTGGTAAGAGCCAGTTCAAACTGAGCCAGCTTGGGCAGGAGTTCTGGGTAGGCATTACCACTTTTACCAAGCTCTTCCGCCATGTCGGTAGCGATGGCTTCGATAGCTTTCTTCTGACCTTTAACTGACTTGAAGTATTCAAGCATATCCAGTTCAGAATTCTCCTGTACCTCGATTCCGAGGTCGTATAACGGGCCGATCGGAGCGTTGCAGGCAAAGAAGTCGGCAGGCCTTGGACCAAAACCGAATACTTTGAGATTGGTCATACCGATAATGACTCGAGCGATCTTAGTGAACTCAAGAATCTCTTCAACTACCTGTTTGCAGTCACCTACTGGGTACTGTGGAATGTAGGCTGGAAGTGAACGCAGGTTGAGATTGTAACTGCAGTTGAGCAGGCCACAGAGTGCGTCTCCACGATCACTGCTGAGAACCTCTTTATTTTCCTCGGCAGCTGCCATTACCATTACTGGTCCGCCAAAACGCTCGGCAAATATAGTCGTTGGACCCTCAGGGCCAAAGTTGCCCAGATAGATTAAGATTGCGTCTACACCTTGCTCATCCATGTCGGCAAGGGCTGACATGGCGTCTACTTCGTTCTCAATGATAGTATTGCAGCGGACAACATGGGTCACCTTTTTCTTTTTTAGTTCTGCAAATAGTGCGTCCAGTCTCTTATTGGTAAGGGAGGCTGGAAAACAGTCTCTGGATACACCAACTACACCGAGCTTGACATCTGGCATGTTCTGCAGTGTCACCATAATATAATCTCCTCTTGTTCTCTTAAAATTGAAAATACGTACAGCAGTGATAATTGTGTTGTTGTTGAATAAAAAGTTTGTTTAATTTATAATAGTAATATAATCAGTGCAACGTATATTCAAATGTGTAAAAAAATGCTTAAATTGTTTTCCTTTCCAAAATCACATACTTAATATCTACACTATAAAGTAGCAACAAGCAAATTAAAAATTGGTTTTTTTTGGGTTTTTTTTAATCTTTGTTTAAAAAATGAAAGTTGACATATATATTTAGCTATTTACATCTTACAGTGTTTAGCTAAAATATTAAAGTAACTATATATGGGTTGTGTGTTTAGGTGATGTAACTGTTGGTGAAAACTTGCCGGGTTTGTTTAGGGAGAGTTTTTGCTGGTTGAAATCGGTATTTTTTTGGGTAATAAGAAAAATCAAGGAGCCATAATTAAATGATACTTTTGGTGTGTTATGCTGTGTTATTAATCCTGTTGGGTTGGTTGGATTCGCGGAAGGTATTGGATTTTGGGGATTATGTTCTGGCGGGGAGGAGTCGAGGAGGTTTGCTTGTCGGAGCATCTCTGCTTGCCAGTGTGGTAGGTGCTTCAGCTACTTTTGGTGTGGTTGATATGGCGTACAAGGTGGGTTTTCCGGCTTTCTGGTGGTTGGGAAGTGGGGCAATAGGTTTGGTTATCCTTGGGGTTAGCATAGCTGGCAAGCTGGCTACATATGAGATATATACCCTTGCTGATCTCGTGGAGAAGCTGAACGGATTGGCCGCGCGTTGGTTGGTTTCGGTGGTTGTGGTTGTCGGTTGGACTTGTATTGTCGGCGCTCAGTATCTTGCGGCAGCCGATATTGTCTCACAGATTTCTGGTTGGGATTTTCATACTTCACTGGTTGTGGCCGGGCTATTTGTGACCATTTACTGTGTGCTAGGTGGGCAGGCGTCGGTCATGAAGACAGATTTTCTCCAGGTGGGCTTGATGATCTTGGGGATTGGACTTACCCTTTATTTCCTTTATAGTTCAAGCGGGATGCCGGAGAAGGGAATTGACTTTACCTTATGGAATGACAATTTTGGTTACTCGAGCTGGGCGTATTTTATGATTGTGGTTGGGTCTGGTTTTTTGGTCGGTCCGGATGTTTTCGGCAGGCTCTTCACCGCAAAGGGTCCGGCGCAGGCCAGAAGGGGAGCGCTGCTCTCCGGGGTCTTGCTTTTTTTGGTAAGTATCTGTATTGTACTAATCGGTCTGTGGGCAAAGAATAACTTCACTGCTCCTTTAGCCGAGGGCGAGAAGGTTTTGGTCTGTATTCTCTCTAACTATCTTCCTGGCTGGTTGGGATATCTTATGATGTTTGGATTGCTTTCAGCTATTGTCTCTTCAGCCGATACCTGTCTAATTACCGCTTCGACAACCTTTGAGCATGACATCCTTGGAGGAACGAGTGTGATCCGGGCTAGGATTTTGACCTTGGTTCTTGGAGTGGTTGCTATTATTGCGGTCTGGGACAGTACAAGTATTATTCAGGTTCTGCTCTTTGCTTATAGTATTTTCAATCTGGGTGTGATACCGCCGTTGTTGATCTCGATAATCTTCTCACATAAGCGGAAGATGAATGTTCCGTTTACTCTTAGTGCAATATTTGTCGGCGCAGCAATTGGGGCGACTTCAAATTATGTTGCGGCGGCGGATAAATCTACTTATGCTTTTGTGGCAATTGGCTTGTCACTGCTATTGAGCATTCTGGCGGTGATCTTTGGCAAAAAGGTTGGAGAGTCGGTCGTGCCGCTCAGAGATGGACATCAATAACTAGATTATAATAAGTATTGGTAATTTGGTAAAATTATCAATGTGATTGTTATATTATGATAGTATATAAATCAGCTCTCAGCATTGCTGAGAGCTGATTTAAGGTATGAAAATTGTTTAAAGAATTTCTATTTATAATACGTATATAGTGGTACAATGCTGCGCCAATTGCTTTGGGTTCAGCGGTATTTCGGGTTTAGTCACAGTCTTCCAGTAATTTTTCAGGAGCTTCCATGAGGCTCTTGAAGTAGCCGGTGAACTTTGCTGCCAGAACACCGTCTATAACTCGGTGGTCACTTGATAAGGTGATTTTCATTATCGGGCGTATGGTGACTTTATGGTTGACTACGACCGGAGTCTCAGTTACCTTACCTACAGCAAGAATAGCGGCGTTTACCGGGTTGATTATAGCTGTAAACTGTTCAACATCATAGGTGCCGAGGTTACTCACGGTAAATACTCCAAAACCGTAGTCGTCAGGGGTTAGGTGTTTGTGACGAGATTTTCTTGCCAGTTCTTTTGCTTCATTTGAGACCTCCTTCAGCGGACGGGTGTCGGCATCACGCACTACCGGCACAACGAGACCTTCCGGTTCTACTGCCACGGCAAAACCGACATGCATCTTGCTACGCCGGACATAGCCCTGAGTTGTGTAGAGTGAGGCTACCTGGGGATACTTACGCAGAGCCAGACCTGCGGCTTTGATAAGCATATCGTTATAGGCGATACGTACCTTGTCCTCGCGCTTGAGTCGCTGGCGTAGTTTGATTGCGCCGGTCATGTCGACGGCAGTAGTGAGGTAGAAGTGAGGCATCTCGTGGCGGGCGATACTCATGCGTTGCGCGATGACGGTACGCATAGCATCCATCGTCACAATACTGTCACCGAGATCGGGGGTTATGGCGCAGCTGACACTTATCGGAGGTGCAGGAGCAAATCCCGGGTATGATTTTATAATATTATTTGATAATGGGGCGCCGTCAGGCGTGAGAAGCCCCATTACTCCGCCAACCGGTACAAGCTGACCGCTATGAGCAATTTTATGGGCGAGAATTCCCTCGGCATTGCTCTCGATTTCTAGGGTTACCTTGTCGATGGTTACATCACATATTGGCTGACCAATTGCTACTTTGTCTCCACTGCTTACTAGCCATTCGGCGAATATTGCGGTAGTCATACGTGAAGCTTTTTTGGGGAGCTTGAGTTCTTCTATCACTTATTATCACTTTCATAAACAATAATATTGTATAAAAACAGTAGAGAATAATCTTTAATCCAGATAGTCGCAGATAGCCTGTGGAAGTGCCGTAATGACATCTGAGGAGATAAGACCATGAATACCCTGCCGGTCTCTGGCTAAGTCACCAGCCTTGCCATGCAGATAGGCTCCGGTGCAGGTCGCGGCATACGCCTCGAGCCCGCCTGCAACTAAAGCAGCGATTATGCCGCTGAGGACGTCGCCCATGCCGGCTGTAGCCATACCCGGATTGCCACTGGTATTGATATACACCTCTTTGCCATCGCTGATTACCGTGCCAGCTCCTTTGAGGAGGACTACGGCTGTGGATTTTTCAGCAAAACTCTTGCAATGTTCCTCGCGCTTGGCCAGTATCTCCTGAGTGCTGAGACCAATAATATCAGAGAATTCCCCGGGGTGGGGAGTAAGAATTGTCGGATACTTCCGGTTGCGCAAGGCTATTAAATTGTTGCCTAGAGCGCGTATTCCGCCAGCATCCAGAATAAGAGTTCGCTTGATCTCAGGGATAAGCAGCCGCATCAGCTCTCCGCTTTCTCCAGCAACCGGGAGTCCCGGCCCAAGAACAACTGCATCCGATTCGTGGGCAGCCTCGAGCAAGGTCTCCCGGGCACTCACTGCCGGCGCTTGCTGGTCTGTTTCTGCTATGGGTATAGTTATGCTTTCCAGACATAAGCATTCGGCAAGGTTACAGAGACTCTCGGGTATGGCCCAGGTTACCAGTCCCGCACCTGAGCGCAGAGCTGCACGCGAGGCGAGTGCTCCAGCTCCGGTGAATCCGCGCGAACCAGCAATAATTAGAACTCTACCTACATTGTTCTTATGGGCATCAAGTGGACGTTCTGGTAATTTGACGAGCCCTTTGTTATTATTCATTATTTATCCCTTTTACCGGAGTTGACTATCTTTGCGGCTAGGCAACCTGCACCAAAACCATTATCAATGTTGACCACTCCAACCCCGTTGGCGCATGAGGTCAGCATCCCAAGCAGAGCGGCAATACCCTTGAAGGAGGCTCCATAGCCGATACTGGTCGGTACCGCTATAACCGGGCTGTCTACCAGTCCGGCAACAACACTTGGAAGCGCACCTTCCATTCCGGCGGTTACTATTATTACCTCTGCTTCCTGTAAGCGTTCTCCTTGCGACAAGATACGGTGAAGACCGGCTATCCCGGCATCGTGCAGATACTCAATATCGCACCCCATAACTCTGGCGGTAACCCCTGCTTCTTCAGCTACCGGGATGTCACTTGTGCCAGCAGAGACGATTAAAACCTTGGCAGAGCTTGTCTCAGTTTTTTTCGTGGGAACTTTGCCTACTATCATAGTTTTTGAGAGTGGATTATACTCGGCGTCACTCCACTGGGTTAGGAGTAGATCTCGGGTACTATCCGGTACTCGGGTAAGAAAAGCAAACCCGTTTTTTTCTACAAGGCGCCTGGCGATTGCCTGTGAATGTTCAGGAGTCTTTGCCTCGGAAAATATAACTTCGGGAAATCCACACCGGCGTTGCCGGTCATGATCGACTATTGCAAAACCAATGTCTTCAGTATGTTGACAGTATTTGAGTGCTGTTTGTACCGACAAGTCTCCAGAACTTACTCTCTCTAATATATCTTCAAGTTCCGAATTGCTAAGCATTTATACTCCTCAAAAATTTGAAAATTAATAGTGTTGGCTAGAATACTATTATTGAATGGGGATATTATTTTATTTAAAATTCTATAAATTATTCCGGCAAAGTCTACAAAAAAAGGTCTACAATACTAAAATGTACCGTAGACCTGTAAAAATTTGGTAATTGCAGGGGGGGGACTAGGCCTTTAGCATGGAGCAAATACCGCAACTATTCTTCCTAGAATAACATCACCTTTGTCTAGCTTGATCTCAAAACTTCCTTTACTCTTGCCACTATTGGTGATGCCGCGCAGACCGCTGTCTTTGGTGCCTTCTTCGAGTTGCCGTAATTTTAGCCCTTTGCCTTTCTGAAAAATAGCGATATTTCTGCCAATGCTCTTTTCTAGATCCAACTCTCTTCTATCGACAATAATCAGGGAGTCCAGCGGGATTGTCGGTTCAAGGCCATCATCGCTGGCGCTAAAAGCGATCATTACGCCACCACGCGGAACCCAATCCTTGCTGATTATTGTATGGTCAACAACATCACTCTCCTTGAGGTCTGCGACGGCTTTGGAGATGGATGACGGTTTGATTATGGGAATGGCATGAAAATTACTGCTGATATCCGTATCCAATTCATTGTTGGTGCGAACCTGGTTGAAGTTGAAAGTTATGGGGTTGGTAGCTGCTATGCTCTCTTCAGGAAGCGTTTTATTACCGTATTTCGCCCTGCTTTCGGCTGCGCGTCTGTCCTTACTGTCTATGTCATGACCCATTGCTCCTTCTATTATCTCGGAGAGTGAGATGCCAAGTTCACGCTCAATGAGGGGAAATAATGAGAGCTTTTCAATAAAGGTTCGTCCCATCTCCCAACTCTGAACGGTCTTGGGGCTTACTCCAAGTCTGGCTGAGAGAACTTGACGCGATAAGCCTTTGGCATCCCGTGCAGCGCGTAGGCGCCTGCCAAAATCTTCTTTAATTTCGTTTGTTATGCCACATAAACCCATGATAGTCTTCCTTTAAGTTGTTATTACGGCGGTCACTGTCTACATTATGTATCTAGAAAATATTACAGCTGGTAGGGAATGATGCAAGACTTTTTGTGCTTTATGTTAAAATACATAATTTTGTATTATTGAATATGTATGAATGTGCAATATACTTTTATAGCTTATTATAGCATTGACTTGGGTAAGATTAGGGGTAAAATAAAGAAATTAAGCTGGTCTTCGGTTGAGACCGGATGTTTTTGTACGTTTAGCTGGGAGTATTACAATGCCACAAAATATTGCAGATAAGATATTTGCTGCACATTTGAAGGATCAACCATTTGCTGGGACAAATGTTTTGTCGCTAGATGTTGTGATGTGCCATGAAATCACTACGCCTGTCGCTATTGCTGACCTAGAATATAGAGGAATGGACAGAGTATTTGATCCAACAAAGATTAAGGCAGTGATTGATCATGTGACTCCGTCAAAAGATACGAAGACAGCTATTCAAGCCAAAATTCTCCGGGATTGGGCCAGGAGGCATGATATTAAGGATTTCTTTGATATCGGGGGTAATGGAGTCTGCCATGCGATATTTCCTGAGAAAGGTTTTATCAGACCCGGATATACGGTAATCATGGGGGATAGTCATACCTGTACCCATGGTGCTTTCGGTGCGTTTGCCGCTGGAGTCGGCACTACCGATCTGGAGGTGGGTATACTCAAGGGTGTGTGTGCTTTCAGGAAGCCTGCAAGCATTAAGGTAGTGGTCGAGGGCAGACTTGGGGACGGGGTTTATGCCAAGGATGTAATCTTGACTATTATCAAAGAATTGACCGTAAGCGGGGCTACAGATCATGTAATTGAGTTTGTCGGCTCTACAATTGATAACATGAGTATGGAAGAACGTATGACCCTCTCGAATATGGCTATCGAGGCAGGCGGTACCTGTGGTATCTGTTTGCCGGATGCGGTTACGCTCGACTATCTCTGGGAGTTTGTTGCTGGTGACTATGATAATGATAAAGAAAAGGCTCTTGCTGATTTTATGAAGTGGCACTCTGACGAGGGAGCTGAATATGCTAAGATTATCAATATTGATGCTGCGGCAATAGAGCCGGTATGTACGGTCGGTTATAAGCCTGACGAGGTGGTGGCGCTCAGTACTCAGCAGGGGATGAAGGTGGATCAGATATATATCGGTAGTTGTACCAATGGGCGTTTGTCTGATCTGCATGCGGCTGCTAAAATACTTATCGGCAATAAATTGGCGCCCGGGGTTAGAGGTATTGTCTCGCCGGCAACCCCGAAGATTTTTGATGAAGCAATGAAAGATGGTACTATGGACATCTTCCGGCAGGCAGGCTTTTGTGTGACCAATCCTACCTGTGGCGCGTGCCTGGGAATGAGCAATGGGGTGCTGGCTCCAGGTGAAGTCTGTGCGTCGACTACCAACAGGAATTTTGTAGGTAGAATGGGGCGTGGCGGCATGGTGCATCTTATGAGTCCGGCTTCGGCTGCTGCTGCGGCCGTTAAAGGCGAACTCTGTGATCCCCGGGAATTTAACTAGTATCTGAAGTTCTATTTCGTAGTAGGTTTTATCAAATTAATCGAACTCGTTTTGGAGGCTTAATATAATGAAAAGTTTTGGAGGAGAGGTAATTTTTCTCGATAGGTCAGACATCAATACTGATGAAATAATACCTGCACGCTATCTTACCGAGGTAAAGAAGGAAGCGCTCAAGCCTTATTTGCTCGAGGATCTGGAGATTGATGGTTTTGATCCCAAGGGTGAGAAGCTGCAACGGGCAAAGATCGTGGTCTCGCGTGAGAACTTTGGTTGCGGTTCTTCGCGTGAACATGCGCCCTGGGCCTTTGAGGTCAATGATATTAATATTGTGATTGCAGAGAGCTTTGCGCGGATCTTCAGGCAGAATATGTTCAACTGCGGGATGATGGCAATTGAACTTGCCAAAGAGCAGATTGATGCTCTCTTTGCCTTGTCCGCCAAAGGTGATGTTGAGGCGGATGTTGATTTTGCCGGTAAGAAGATATCTTTTAAGGTTGGTGGTGAAGCCTTGACGCTTGATTTTGCTTTGACTGAATTCGATGCGGCTTTGGTTGAGGCTGAAGGCTGGGTGGGGTATGCCGATAGTAAGTACTAGTCTTGAGTATATTTTACCGTAGTCTTTAGTTGTTGATATTCATTATAAGTAATAGCCGTTTCGGCTATTACTTATTCGAAAATGCAGGGCAAATTACTGACGTGATTTGCCCTGTTTAGGTATATTTATGACTCAGCCGATCTATCTATCGGCTGAGCATAATTGTAAAACGCTGAGGGGCGATGTATAGTTGATTGTAATGCGTAACAAAGCCTGGACTTCTGCCAGTTTAAAATCTTACCTTGGAGGTTTAGGCGTTTTCGCCATGCTCTATACCAGCTATACCTCTGAATGGTATTATTAATGAAGGTATATTATTTCAAATAAGGTTTTTCAGTATTAACTAAATATAAATCGGTTTGGAACTTAAAACCGGTATAGCTTATTAAGCTATACCGGTTTAATGTTATATTATTATACTTAAATGTTGGTCATGTAGCTGTTAGAATGCTGTGGGATCATTCTCCAGCAGAGTGCTTATCTCTTCCTGATACTTGGTGCATTTTTCCAGCTCTTTCTTGGCCAGGAGGTTTTCTGGGGAGATACTGAGTACTGCTTCATATGCCGCTACCGCGTTATCAATATCGTCGAGAGCCTGAGCGTAACGTTTGAAGTTCTTTAGCAGTATGGCTCGCCGTTGAAATAGACCACCGGTAATAATAATCGGGCCGATTTCATCAGGATTTTTGAGCAGTCTCTGTCGGGCGGACTCAATACCCTCGCTGATAACTTCAATACAAATTCCGGCTTCGCTCTCCGCATCCGGTATGCGCTGGGCGCGTAGCAGGGTGATTGCATTCTGGTAAAGTCTGCGGCTGGCGCCTTCAGCAGCCATGCTTCGACCGTATAGCGCTTCGACATCGCCAGGGTAGATACGCATGCATTCTTGCAGGGTACGTAGAGCCTGACGGTATTCTTCGTGGGCTTGCTTGCGGTTGCCGAGTCTCCAGAGTTCGTTGCCGTAATGCAGATGGGCAAAACCCTCACCACGCATAGCAAAGTAATTCTCTGGGTAGAGTGAGCGGGCTTTCTGATAGGCACGTATTGCTTCGGCTAACTGGAGTTGATTGTAGTAGCAGTCAGCAAGCCAACGCCAGGCACTTGAAGAATCCGGGTGTCGCTGGATAATATCAAGGAGAATTGCCTGAGCTTCGACAAATTGCTGAGCAGCAATTAACTCGGTGGCACGCTGATATTCTGCGTCACTTGTCGCTTGATCCTGGCTCATCCAGACATCATCGGGATTAGCGGGAGTTTCACTGGCGGTAGCGGAGAACGGAAGATTGGAATCCATATTTGGATCTACTTCGTTGTTACTACTTGAGAAGGTTTCTTTTACCTGACGAATACCCCACCAGCCTCCGATACCGGAACTGTCTGATTCTTCGGTGACGATGGTCTCTGTTTCATCAATGGAGATGTCTTCGCTTTGGGGAGTGCTGTCGGTTACGATTAGATCTGGCTCTCCACAGCCGCTGGTGGCAATAATCAGCGAGCCTACCAGGAGCCAGAGATATTTTATAGGTCGAGAAGTATTCAAAACAAAGCTCTCCTTAAATATATTATAATCTTTATGTCTTATTACCTAAATATTTCACTAATTATATGGATAAGAACGGGTAATTCAAGAAATTCAGATAAATCAATTTGAGAAACTCTGAAAGGTTGAAAAAACTGCAAACTCTTTATTAGATAAAGTTTGCTTGACATGATTCTAATGGATTTATAAAATTAAGTAAACTCAATAAAAAAACTTTTCGCAGATAGTTGAAAAAAATGACCGGAATATATGTATTATTGATTCGGTTTGCGGTTGCGTTGAGACGATAGCATAATCAGGGTTTAGGTAGTTGTGTAAAAAATGATTATCTTTTTGGAGATACTGATGAATAAACGGATTGGTCTTTTAATTATTCTTGCATTCTTTCTTATTCTTGGTCTGTTTACGGTTTCAGGGTGTGTGCAGAGAAAGATGGTGATTACGAGTGAGCCGAGTGGGGCTGAGGTCTGGGTGAATGAACAATGGCATGGCAAGACCCCGTTTGAACTCCCGTTCAAGCATTACGGGGTATTCAGTATCAGGCTGGAGGCAGAGGGCTATTATCCGATGTATGTGAAGGAGCCGGTGGCGGCACCATTTTACCAGCAGCCTGGGATTGATCTGATCAGTGAAGCTGCAATACCGACGACAATTGAGGATGATCGGAGCTTGCACTATGTCATGCAGAAGATCGAAGGCCCGGATGAGATGTCTGCGGTGCTTGAACGTGCTGATGACATGATAACCAGAACCGATGAAATTATTATCAACCGACGCGTCTATGATGCGCAGCGTAATCCTGTTGACCTGCCGATTCTTCCGGAAAAAGCTGAGACCAGTGAGAAAGACGCTCAGGAGGTGCGCTCACAGATTGCGGTGGAGACGATGGATTTTGAGTATAAACAGGGTAAGGATATGGATGAACTGGAACCGCTTGGGGATATACAATAGGTGTTATTCCGATGATGAATTTCTCTAGAATATGATGATTACCGGTAATAAAATGAGTATGGCAGGCTGGCCTTTGTGTCGCCTGTTGCTAGTTGTGTCTTTGATATTGGGTGCAGGACAGGTATATGCCGCTGGTGACCGCTTGAATGACGTTAGGCGCAAAGCCGCTGCGAATTTTGAGCGATATGATTTTGAGCAGTATTCTGAGCCGATTTATAACCGGGATCTTGATGGTAATGGTTGGCCTGATTTCTGGGAGAAGATTGTCGATGACAAGAATAAGGATTATCTGGCGCGTGATATCCGTATTGTCTCTGACCCGACTAGGCCTAGTAAAATCCCTGGAGTTATGGGAAGTGTGCTGCGTATCCCTTTTGACGGGACAGGGGTGGCTATACGAGTCAAAGTCCCCCGCGAGATATCTCCGGATATGGCCTACGAGATTACAACCTTTGCCAGAACCTTGAGGCTGGAGAAGAGTCCTGGTTCGCCTGAATGCGCTGTGGGTGAATATTGATGATAAGGGAGAACAGACTGTTGTCGGAACCAATGTACTGACGGTGCCGCCCGGTCAGTTTGATTGGACGGAATCTCCTTTGAGTATGAAGATTAATACCGTACCTAGTGATGCTACACACCTCATACTCCAGCTGGATATTTATGATAATCCAGAATTTGTCGGGGCGGATAGGGATGGTTATGCCTGGTTTGATGACATTGTCATATCGTCAAGGCCAAAGATCTATATGCAGCCAACCTTTGTGGATTATTCGGTGGATGGGGTGGCTTCGCCGCTACCCAAGCCTATTCCATTCAATATTGAGTTTAGAGGGCTGGTGGATAATGTTCCTGAGAGTGATACCAGATTCCAGGGTAATAACCGTAAATCGTATTACCGGGTTGTTAATATTTATGATATTAACGGTCGGCCACCCTTTACCCGTGACGGTAAGCCCCTCAAGCTGGATTTTGAACGGAGAAAGCAGACGGTCTCTGGAGCCTTGACGACCTACCCGGAGACGATCAATATCAACCTTCAGCGCTTAGGGGTTTATTACGTTCATGTTATTCTTTATGGGTATAAAGGAAAACTGCTTACTGAAAAGACGCAGGTGGTCGGACTCTGGATGCCCAAGGTCAACAGGAGTATGGGGGCGGATGAAGAGGCGCAGGCTGGCGGCTTTGGGGTGGTTATTGGTCAGGTTCCAAGCAGTATCCTCTCGCAGGAAGGGGTGTTGGCAAATATTGTTGAGCGAACTGGAGCTAGGTATGTGAAGGCAGCTCTGTGGCCGGATAACTCCGATGGTAGTGATGTGACGCCATACATCAATGCCTTGTCCCGTGAATTTACCAAGATGCGTCGCTCAGGGATCAGGGTTACTGCGCAGTTAAAACCAGCCAAGCATATACTTGCCGGGGGTAATTTATTCGATATTATGAAGGGGCGACCCAATATACTGGAAGAGTTTATCAACCGCATTACCAAGAAATTCGATGCTCATATCGAGTATTGGCAATGGGGGGTGGATGGTGATGAAGATTTTTCATATGGAGTGCAGCGGGAAGATGTAGGTAATGCGGCAAACCTCCTTACCGGGAGAACCAGTAGTCCGTCGCAGTCGTATCCGGTATCCCTTGGGGTTGATGCGGTGGTTCTGCCCGATGTGGATGTGGCATATTCAACTACCATCTTTGTTCCTAGCGCTATGTCAATCCAAAACATGTATCAGCAACTCGTGCGGCTGGCACCACGCTATTTCTCCATTTTTAAGCAACCTGCAAACCTTCTCTATCCTCCCTCTTGGCTCTATGATATGTCTCCTGAGCCGGAGCCGGTCGATGAGACGCAAGCACCACAGCGGAAACTTGAAGAATGGATCTCGATACAGCTTGATGCCTGTCCGATGTTTGTTCATGATGCCAAAAAAGAACGTCTGATGCTCAATAATATGGCAAAAAAATCGGTTATGGCTCGTGTCCTTAACCTGCCTAGGATTTATATTGATTCATTGATTGATCCACAGCGTGGTTTGTGCCGGGTTGATGAAGAAGGCAATCCGGTACCGATGCCGGCAATGCTGGGATTACGGGTACTTGAACAGCAGCTAACCGGAACGCGTTATCTTGGCAGTTTTTATCTGCGTAATCAGTATGGGTACTTCCCTAATTATGTCTTCAGTAAACCCAGCGGCCGGGAGGCGGTAGCGGTGGTCTGGTTTGAAGGAATAAATACCGAGGAGGCACCACTTGATTTTGGCGGCGGGTACAGGATGGATATGATAGATCTTCAGGGAAATACCTCGCCAGTACCTGCAAACACCACTTTTATTGCCACAGAGACTCCGGTGATAATAACTGGGATGAGTACCGCCTTTGCCCGCACCCGGATGAGTGTGGATATACTCCGCTCACCCGAACTGCTGATGGAGGCAACGGTTCAACGGCAATTGCTGACGATAACAAATTTCTTTGAGCAGTCTATTTCCGGGATTATTGAGCTTAATTATGCGGCACGTGATGACTTTGAGTATGAGCAGAATTGGGTGGTGCAACCAACCAGTATTCGCTTCAATATCGGTAGGCCGCTCAATAGAATTCCGCGAAATATTGTCATTCCTTTCAGAGTTCGACCTCCAGATAATAGCCCGGTAGATTATGGAAGTGATATCGGGGAGAAACTGGTGAGCCTTAATGTGGCGTTGATGGGTGATCGACCAGAGAATCTTCGCCTTATCCGGCAGACCAATATGACCGGTGATATTCATGGAGAGATGCGTCGCTTGACTAGCCTGGATGATCCGAATATCGATATTATTCAGTTGAAACTCAGGTGGATACCGCCTAAAGGGGCGAGGGATAAGGGTGAAATATTATTGAGGCCATTTTACCGCAAAGGTAATAATCTGGAGACTTTGATGCCTACGGTCAGTGTGCCGGCATATGTACTGGGTGATCTTGATACCCCTGCGGTATCAATCGAGTATCCGATACCCAAATACGGTGGACTGGAAGATACTTGGATCGGATACAGACAAGAAGATGGCCCACGGTTTTTCAATTATAATGTTTCAAAATTGATTGGGCAGGAGTCGCAATAACATGCAGAGAACAATATGGATGATTGGGTGGCAGGTTGCTGAGTAATTTTCTGAAGAAGTTGATGTATTTGTCGGTTGCCAGGAGACTCCACTTATTTGACCAGGCTCTTCTCGATCCGGCTACTGCTCAGCGCGCCAGATTCAGTGCTATTATAGGAAGAAATCGGGATACTGTCTTTGGAAGGGAGCATGGCTTTTCCCGTATAAGTACAATTGACGAATACCGCCGTGCTGTGCCGATCAGGGAGTACCTTGACTTTAAAGAGTATATTGACCCCATGTGTGACGGGAAGGAGGGGGTACTTGTTGCGGCTAACGTAGAGATGTTCGGGGTTACCAGCGGCAGCAGCGCCGAACCCAAGTTTATCCCCATAACCCGGGAGTTTACCCATGAGTACCATAATAGTCATCTGCTTTGGATGTATAATATGGTTAAGGATAGGTCTGCAGGAGTGGTTGGCAGTATCTTCAGTATGGTAAGTCCGGCGCAAGAAGGGCTTACTGCGGGAGGTATACCGTATGGCTCCAGCAGTGGTAAGCAGTATCGGGATCAGTCGGTGCCGATACGTATGCTCCATCCGATACCCTATCCGGTGTTTCTTATCAAGAACCTGGAGGCTAAGTACCATGTGGCGTTGGTTATTGCGCTCGGTAGTGATATCCGGGTAGCTAATAGTGTCAACCCTTCGACTCTGGTTATGATTGCCGATATCCTAGCGGCAAAAGGAGGTGAATTACTCGCTGATTTGGAGTCGGGAGAGTTGAAGAATGCTCCTGATTTTTCAGGTGAATTGAAGCAGAGAATAATTAAAGATCTGAAGCCGGTACCGGCGCGGGTTGCTTTCTTGCGCAGAATCTTGGATTCAGACGGGGTCTTGACCCCGAAACGTGTCTGGCCAAATTTATGCGCTATCAATACCTGGCAGGGGGGGAATGCGCCATTCTATCTGGCCAAGGTGGCAAGGCTTTGGGGTGAGGCTCCGCAACGGTGTCTGGGGTTGAGGGCAACCGAAGGGATGATCTCTATACCGTTAGCAGACGCTACTGCGTCAGCCCCGCTGGCGGTTAATGGACACTTCCTGGAATTTGTCGAGGACGGAATTAAGGTAAAAGGGGATACTCCGACTTTACTGGCGCATGAACTTGATCCAGGAAAGAAGTATAGGCTGATTATTACTACCTCTGCTGGGCTTTATCGCTATGATCTGGGTGATATTGTCAGGGTGAGTGGAATGCGGGGAAATACGCCGGAGGTTGAGTTTTTGCATAAAGCTGGGGGGGTCTTGTCCGTCACTGGAGAGAAGGTTTATGAAGATCAGGTAGTTATGGTTATGTCGCGGATTACTAGTGGCATTGCTTGTGAGGTGTTGGGATTTTCGGTGACGGTAGAGCTGGCTGAGCAGGTTAGATATATCCTAGCCGTTGAGTTGGGGCGAGATTGTACAGAGGCGGAGCTGGAGATTCTTGTCTCTAAATTTGATTCAGAGCTTAAACGGGTGAATATGGAGTACAGAGATAAAAGAGCCAGTGGGAGGCTTGCTATGCCGGTACTTATTCTGCTGGCACGGGGGGCTTATGCGGCGTACCGTAGTCAACTGGTCGGTATGGGTAGACCTGACGGGCAGTTGAAGCCACCGCATATACTCCAACCACAGTGTGAGGGAATGACATCAGGTGCAACTTGTAGTTTTTTCGACGTGGCGCGGATAGAAAGACGGTTTGAACTCAAAAGGTCAGACTTACGGGTTGGAAAGTAAGCAAACACCCTTGAGCAGCGACGGTTAATTTGTAGAATAATAGTGAATTTTCTATAGAGTTTTTTGAGTAGGTAGATATATTTTGTAGATAAGCCTTTATAGGTGAGAATTGGTTCAACCAAGGTTGATTTCGGACTTTAACGTAAGTGCTGGAGATAATAGAGATGAATGCTGATATGGATACCGATCCAGATAATATTGAGGATGCTAAGAGCAAACCTGTAGTTACCGAGAGAAAGGAGAGCGGGTTTGGGGTCGGTGGGGTTGGTTCATTAGCCCTTATTGGTCTGCTGCTTATTGTTGTACTTACGGTCTTGATAGTACGTAGTCAGAATTCAGAGGAGGATCTTCTCTCGTTTGCTCCTGCTGATTCCTTCTATGCATTGGAGGTTGAGAATATTGAAGGTGCGGCCGAGATTTTACAGAGCGTCCCACTCTGGAAGGATGATGCGCTCAAGAAGGAAGATATTATCGCAGAGTTTTCCAACTGGTTTGGGGCGGACAGGGATATCATCAAGAGGTTTGCTGGTAATATCAAGAGTGTTACCTTTGTTGAGTCATTCGTCGCTAAGCAGCCGGAAAAGATGTTGATACTCAAGGTTGGTAACGGTTGGGATATCGAGAATTACTTTCGACGTGAGTATAGTAAGGTATCGACACCTGTAACCTTTGCTCCGAGTATGCACGGACTTGAGATTACCCGCCCGGATAAGGAGGTATTCTACCTTAAAAAGGTTGCGGGCTTTGTCGTTCTCGCTGAAAATAAGGATTTGTTGATAAAGGCGCTCGCGGCTTATAAAAAAGAGCAGCTCTCGTTGGCAGAGTGTAATATCAGATTCGGTGATGGTGAGGATGGAATGCCACGGGTGAGGATGTATGCGGCGATCAACTCCTTCTTTATCAACTATCCGCAGTATCGTGAATCGTTGCCGCCCACTATATATAATAAGATTGCTGGAGATTCGGCATTTCTTTATGAAGCGACAATAAGTAGCACCGGTTTTATCGCTGAAGGCAGGTTTATTCAGAATAAGGCGGCGGGCTACGCCAGTGGTAGTGCGGTCAAGCCCAGTTCGAAGGGCGGTTTCTTCTCTACTCTGCTTTGGATCATTCTTATTATCATCATTATTATAATTGCTTTTCCAATTGTATTTGTTCTCTTTACCCTTTTGCTTGCATTATATTTCTTCCTGCTTGCCTGGTGGAAGGGGGAATTGGTCTCAATCGACCCGCCACTCAAGGATTTGTCTAATAATCTTAAGGAGGATCTAGGTTTGCAACAGGCTGAGCAGCCGGAGGAACCTACTGCCGAGGCGGTTGCACCGGAGAAGCCTCAAGAGGATGGCGGTGTGGAGCAAACGGAGGCTGTGGCTGCAGAGAGTATTTCTGTGGGGGAGACGGTATCACCGGAAATTAAGGGTAATTCCTCTGAGAAATCTGATAGTTCTGCTGAAAATGAATCGGGTACTGCGGATAATACTGAGGGTAAGGAAACGTAATAAGTTTTTGCAGTCATGTCTTGCTATTTTTTAGAGTATTTTGTATGATATTCTACCCGGTCGTTTGTGACCGGGTAGTTTAATTTTTGTGGTTTGTATTATAATTATAGGTTAATTTCGCATTTCTGCTATAATACAAGCAACCACTCAACAAGGAGGAAATGTGTAGCTATGAGTTATTTATCGGTAGCAATAGTTGGTAGACCCAATGTGGGTAAATCAACATTATTCAATAGGCTGGTAGGGAGTAGGATCGCTATCGAGGCGCCGGTGGCAGGGGTAACTCGGGATAGAGTTCTGTACCCATTGACGATAGAAGATCGTACCTTTGATCTCATCGATACTGGTGGAATTGGCATAGTCGATAAACAGAGGTTGGAAAATTCTATCGAATTACAGATTGATGTCGCAATCAAGGAAGCGGCTCTGGTGTTATTTCTGGTGGATTCTCGCGATGGTGTGGTGCCTCTGGATATTGAGGTGGCCAATCGGTTGCGGACAGTAACGGATAAAATAATACTCGTTGCAACCAAGGCCGATACCGATCGGATTGAGGTGAATATGCCTAGTTTTCATGAACTGGGCTTTGGCGATGTGGTGCCGGTAAGCGCAAAGGAGAACAGGAATATTGATGATCTGGAAGATGCTATTCTGGAACGTCTTCCGGAGGCTCTTGAGCCAGAAGAACCTTTGAGCGGTAGAGATCTGCTCAAGATTGCTTTTGTGGGCAGGCGTAATGTCGGAAAGTCGTCGATAGTAAATCAGATATGTGGTGGAGAGCGGGTTATTGTCTCTGATGTGCCGGGAACGACCAGGGATTCAGTGGATGTAATTGTAGAGCGTGACGGCGAAAAATTTGTAGCGATCGATACGGCTGGGCTGCGTAAACGTGGTAAGATGGATGACATGATGGAATTCTATGGCCATATGCGTACCGAAAGAGCTCTCAGACGGGCAGATGTTATTGTGTTGATGCTTGATGCGACAGAAGAAGTGAGTAAGGTTGAGAAGAGGATCGGCTCATTAATTATTGAGAATAAGAAACCGTGCCTGCTTGCACTCAATAAGTGGGATCTGGTGCGCGAACAGAAGCCGGATATAGCTCTCAACGATTATCAGGAGTATGTCGCAGAGAATTTACCGGGTTTGTATTTCTGCAGGATGGCCGGAATCTCTGCCAAGACCGGCGAGAATGTCTGGCCCTTGGTTGCAGCCGCCAGAGAGCTGTATGAACAAGGCGCAACAGAGGTGCGTACGGCGCAAGTGAATTCTGCGCTGGCTGAAGCCTATAAAAAACGCCGTCCCAAACCGCATCAAGGTAAACTCGGTAAAATTTACTATGGAACTCAGGTCGGAGTGAGCCCCCCGACCTTCCTGCTCTTCTGCAATAATCCTTTGGCGTTTGATGATAATTATAAGCGGTATCTTGAACATCAGATGCGTGATGAACTGGGGTATCCCGAGGTGCCAATACGACTGGTATTCAAGACCCAGAAAGAGGTTGGGCGTTATGAAGTGTAGGCGGTAGAATCTGGAGGGAGTATGAAGAGGTATTCAGAGAGTTTCAGCGGTAGAAACGCATTGGTGACCGGAGGTGCGAAACGTATAGGGCGAGCCATTGCCCTGGAACTGGCGCGGATGGGAGTGAATGTGATTGTCCACTATTCTGAGAGCAAGAGAGAGGCTGAAGATACGGTTATGCATGTGCTTGAGCATGGCGTGAATGGCTTCTTACTTGAATGCGACTTGCGGGATTCTGCTGAAGCGGAAGGGCTGCTCTTGCGGGCGGTGGATCTGGTCGGACCTATTGACTTTCTGGTCAATAATGCCTCTAATTATATAGAATCTACGTTAGAGACAACGACCTTGCCGGATTTGCGGGAGAGTATTGCGGTAAATGCGTTTTCTCCATTATTGATTTCACGCGACTTTGCCAAACAGGGTATTAAGTCGGCGATTGTTAATATTCTGGATACCAAGATCTATAGTTATGACCGTAATCATGTAGCATATAGTCTGAGTAAGAAGGCTTTATTCAGCATTACCAAGATGATGGCGTTTGAATATGCGCCGCATATTAGAGTTAATGGTGTCGCACCGGGTATTATTCTGCCGCCTGCCGGGCAGGGGGTAGAATGGCTTGAGAAGTTCAAGCATACAAATCCTCTTGGGTGTTACGGAAGTGTAGAAGATGTGACCGACGCGGTTCTCTTTTTGCTTGCCAGTGAGTTTATTACCGGGGAGATCCTGTGCGTTGACGGTGGTAGGCATTTGAAGAATAATTTTTATGGATAGGATATAGATGAATAAAGGCAGAGTTGAAGAATTAATTCGTGAGTTGTTGCTTGAAATAGGGGAAGATCCTGAGCGCGAAGGTTTAAGGGACACTCCGCGGCGAGTGGCAAAGTCATTTGAGTTCTTGACTGAGGGTTATAAATTATCGGTTTCGGAGGTGGTTAATGCAGCTGTGTTTACCGCTGATGGGGATAACATGGTAATCAGTAAGGATATTGAGGTTTATAGCATGTGCGAGCATCATATGCTGCCGTTTTATGGGCGTTGTCATATCGGTTATATTCCCAAGGATAAGCTTATTGGAGTGAGTAAACTGGCGCGAATAGTCGATGTCTTTGCCAGGCGGTTGCAGATTCAGGAGCGTCTGACCTGTCAGATAGCCGATGCGGTTATGGATCAAATTGGGGCGGATGGTGTCGGGGTAGTACTGGAGTGTCGACATCTCTGTATGATGATGCGTGGGGTGCAGAAGCAGAACTCGGTAATGACTACCTCTGAAGTGTTGGGTTCGTTCAGGCGGAATTCAAATACCAGAGCCGAGTTTATGAATCTGATAAGCCAGCCAAGCCGGGTGTAAGGCGTTGGCAATATTTTACAGCTTTGAGCTTATACCATTGGGTATAAGCTTTTTTTATACCGTGTTTGTTTTGAAGGGATAAAACGGTATAATTTGTGGAGTGTTTGCTTAGTTATTGGATTTTTTTATGTCTTTTATTCTGATTAATAATGAGTCGCTTGATGCCTTGGCTTTTGAACTCGCCGCCAATATCGGTAAGGGAGTGGATGGGGTATTGCAGATGCCCAGAGTTATTATTCAGAGCGCAGGTATGGAGCGTTGGTTGGCGCTCAAGTTAGCGGATAGACTGGGAATAAGTGCCGGGGTAGAGTATAGCTTTTTACATGGTTTTTTTGAAGAGGTCATAGTGGCTGCGTATGCCAGGGAGCACGGGATTGATATTCGACTCATGAATCCGGCATGTTTGAGGTGGCGGCTCTTTGCTCTACTGGGTGAGACCGTGGGTGAAGCTGACTTCAAAATTCTGAATGATTATATGCAGGGTGATATGCTCAAACGCTACCAGCTTGCAAGTAAACTTGCTGAGATTTATGATCGCTATACTCTATATCGAGCTGATTGGTTACGTGCATGGGAGCATGATGGCGGTTCGGGGTATGCTGGATTGAGTAGAGATGGCTATTGGCTTGCTGAATTATGGCAGCGGCTCAAAAAAAGTACAGACCAGCAGAGTGTTGCAGAATTGGCTGACCTCTGTGGGGCTTGGCTCCGGCAAGCACCAGATTTCAGTTCACCCCCTATTCATATCTTTGGTGTCTCAAGCATGCCACCGTTATATTTACAGATCTTTACCGAAGTGGCAAAATTAATTGATGTTTATTTTTATTATCTGGAGGTGTCGCATGAATTCTGGGGGCTGGTGCGCTCAGAAAAGGAGTTGCTCCGTAAGCCGGGGAGTAATTATGAAGAGGGTAATACGCTGCTGGCGGCGTTTGGTAATCGAAATAAGGATTTTTTCAACCTTCTAACTACTTTTGCCGCTGATGGAGGCTTTATCGAGCGTGAACGGGTGGTGCAGGAGAGTAGTTCGGGAATTACCAATAGTACTACTCCGTTATTGCAACGTCTACAGGCGGGGATACGCTTTATGGAGAATCCGCAGGAGCAGAGTGTGGTGCAACCTGAGGACAGAAGTGTGGAGTTCCATTCCTGTTATGGTCGCATGCGCCAGGTGCAGGCGTTGTATCAGTCATTGCTGCAATTATTTGCTGAGGATCAAGCACTTATGCCGAAGGATATCCTGGTGTTAACCCCGGCAATTAAGGATTTTGTACCATATATTAAAGCTGTCTTTGGGGGTGTCGCTAAGAGTTCTGAACTCTTTATCCCCTATACGGTCAGTGATCGGGCGGTACTGGATTATGATCCGCTTTGCCGAAGTCTGTTAGGGGTATTGCATCTTTTCTCCGGGCGGTTCAAGGTGTCTGAAGTGTGGGAGGTGTTTTGCGACCCTGTTATGCTTGAAACGTTGCAGCTTGATTTTGCCGACCTTGACGATATCTCGCAGTGGTTGTGTGAACTCCAGGTTCATTGGGGACTTGACGCCAAACAGCGTCAACGAATGAGCGGGGTCTATAGCGGAGATTGCACCTGGCAAGAAGCAGAAGAACGTTTGTTGCTCGGGTATGCAACCGGGGGCGCAAGAGGCATATTTACACTTGCTGATGGTAGAGGTATATTAGGGGTAGATGTTTCCGGTAATATTGTGGCCTTTGAAATTTGGTTTGAATTTTTGAGTAAATTATTTATGTTGTATGAGCTCTTTGTCAAGGTTGGTACTGCAGCTGAGTGGTTGGTGTTTATCAGAAGAGTGCATAGTGAGTTTTACTCCGGACTTGAAGGTCAGTCGCAGGGGATTTTGCCGGTTATTGCTGAGCTTGAAGATAGCTTTACGCAGGCTGGAACTGGTGGTGTTGAACTTTCGTATGAGGTCTTTGTCGAGGCGCTTTCGACTGTGGCGCAGAGTGCAAATTCGGGAGCAGGATTTATCATGGGAGGGGTGACTTTCTGTCAGTTTCAGCCAATGCGTAATATTCCGGCACGGATAATCTGTATGCTGGGTATGGACGATGGCGCTTTTCCGCGTTTTTTCCGTCCGCCTGCATTCGATATTGCGCAGCAGGAACGCCGCCTTTGTGATCCTTCACTCAAGCTCGATGATCAGGGAGTATTTTTGGAGACAATCCTCTCGGCTCGGGGCAAGCTTCTGATATATTATTCGGGAAGGGGGTTAAAAAAAGGCGAAGAGTTGCCGGCTGCACTGCCAGTAGAAATGTTGCGAGAGTATATCAAGCGGCATTATTCTGCCGAGACCGGGGATATCCTTGAGCAGATAACTTGTTGGCATCCTTTGCAGAGCTTTTCTGGGCAGTATTTCAAGCCGCAGGCGTCTGGATTGATAAATTATTCAGGGAGTGACTATAAGATAGCACAGCAGATTTGTTCTGGGGCTGTTAAATCAGAAGCCGCATATTTTCAACTTCCGGAATTGGACTATAAAAAAATTGATGCATCCATAATTGATATTAATATTGCTGAGCTTGTCCGGTTTTTTCAGAATCCTTGTAAATATTACCTTCAACATCGGTGTGGGGTGCATTATGCTGTGGTTCGGGATGACTTGCCGGAGGATGGGGAGAGGTTGAGCTTGGACACTGGGTATAAACTGCATGATTTACTCAGAAGTATCCTGCAACTTAGGCTGGAGGGTAGGGAACATGACGAAATTTTAGGACTGATTGAGGCAGAAAGAGCTCTGCCGATAGGTGAGTATGCCGGGAAGTATTTTACCGAGCTTTATGCGCAGACTGATAACGTAGCTGAAATTATGGAGTCCGCTCTTCCTACTTCGGTTCAAGAATATGCAGGGATTCTGGAATTGCCGGTATTGCTTGCGGAAGGTAAAGAACCGGTAGTAGCCAAATTAAGTTATATTTTGCCGGAATTGACTGTATTGCGAGGAGATATTACCTATATAGCTTATCATTTTTCGCAGAAAGCTACTTGGAACAGTATCAGTGAATTCTGGTTGACCCATTTAGTCTATTCCGCGGTGGTAGAGGATGCGTTGGATTTTGAAAGTAGGTTGTATAATAAGTCTGGCGGCGTGGAGTTAGGGTATTCGCGCTTTTCGAATGAGCAAGCAAAGATAGTTCTCTGTTCATACTTACTGGGGTATCTGCAAGGGCAGATCAGACCCTTGCCGCTATTTCGAGGAGCAAGTTTGAACTTTATTAAACAGCGTATAGCACCGCGTAGTCCCAAGACGGTAGAACAAGCTTTGCGTGTGGCAGTTGATAACTATAACGGGAGTGGCTTTGCAGGTGGTTATCCTGATAACGCTGATCAATATGTTAGACGGTGCTTTGGGGCTGATTTCACAAAAACCATGCACGATGTTACTGCTTTTATTGTTTGTGCTGAGAATTATGTGCAGCCGGCTTTGTTGCATGGCGTGGATAAGACAGCTGGGAAAGGGTAGGGTTATGGAGACATTTGATCTACTCGGTTATTCCCTGGATCCTGGGGTAACTCTGATTGAGGCGAGTGCGGGGACAGGCAAGACCTATAATATTCAACATCTGTATCTGCGGTTTGTGGTGGAGCAGAACCTTACCCCAGAACAGATTCTGGTTGTGACCTTCTCACAGGAAGCAACGGCGGAACTCAAGCAGAGAATAATCGGCAATCTTACGCTGGCAGAGGAGATGTTGGCGCAATACGGTTCTGCTCTGCTGGACGCAAAGCCGTTAGCAGGTGTTGACTGTAATCTTACAGCATTACTGGCAAGAGCGCTTCAAAACACCCCATACCCCGAAGTACGGCGGCGGGTAATGTTTGCCGCGCGAGCTATGGATGAGGCGGCGATTATGACTATCCATGGATTCTGTTTGTCGGTTCTTACTGATTATGCCTTTGAGAGTAATTCGCTTTTCGGCGTTGATATTGTGGGTAGTCGCCATGGTCTCTTTGCGGATCTGGTAAATGATTTTGTGCGAGGGTATTTGGCTGAAACTCCGGGACTGAAGGGGATTTTGCAGCGTGAATATGTCGATATTGAGCGGCTTAGTCAGATAGTACCATTGATCTACGGCAGAGATGATGTGCGGACGGTAGCAGAACGTGAAGAGCTTCCAGATATTTTGGCTCTCTATAAGTCGTTATTGTTCGAAGATTTTTCGGCTTTGCGGGCTGCACTGAAGAAAAAACGTGGAACCAAAGCCTATCCTCTCATTGACTTCTTAGAATCTTGTCCGGAACCTACGTCAGAAGATTTGAGTAGTTTTCTTCAGATCGTTAATGGTGCTGCTGTCGGTGATATGATCAAGTATTCACGCAAGTATTATGTTGAAGTATTTCATCAGGAGTTTCAAGAGGTTGTACGTAGGTTGCGGACTGTTCCGGAGAGGGTAATGCTGAATACCTGTCTGGATTTCATTGATTATATACACGAATATTATTCCACTTCGCAAACTGCTGAAGAACGCACCAGCCTGGTTTTTGACGATCTGTTGTATCGTACACGTGCGGCATTAAAAGGTGAAGGGCGAAGATTGGTGAGGTTGGTAGGGGCGGCTTACAGTGCGGTCATTGTCGATGAATTTCAGGATACCAGTGGGGTGCAATTTGATATTTTTGATACATTGTTCGGTGGTGGTAAAACACCGTTTATGATGATCGGCGATCCGAAACAGTCGATCTACGCCTTTCGGGGGGCGGATATCTTCTCCTATCTGCAAGCGGTAAAGACGCCGAAGGTTAGGCGGGCAACTTTGCGGCAAAATTATCGCTCAACTCCAGAGTATATTGCCGCTATGAATTTATTGTTTGCAAACCGCACGGCAGAAGACGGTAGGGCGTTACCATTCGGTTTTGAAGAGATAAAGTATATTGAGATTACACCGGGGCGTGAGGATACCAGGCGTCTCTACGCAGCTGGGGTCATGGAGACGCCGCTGGAAGTACGCTGGCGTGAAGGGAATGAGGCATTAGATCCTAGATTGGCGGAAAAAGAAATAGTCTCTTCAGTAGCGGATGATATTGCCATAAAGTTGAATATGTCTGGAGCTGAAGAGTTATATTTTGGTTGTGGTGAGGTTAAAGATTCGCTTAAACCATCCGATATTGCGGTGTTGGTGGTTCAAAACCGGCAGGGTGAGCTTGTGCGTGAGGAGCTCAATCGCCGGGGTATTGTTGGGGTGCTGCTTAAGAGCGGGAGTGTTTTAGCCACACATGAGGCCAGTGAACTTGGAATTGTCCTAAAGGCGATACTTAATCCGCGGAGTCAGGGGGCGTTACTCGCGGCTCTGTCAACCCGCTGTTTTGCCTATACTCTTGCTGAGTTGAATGAACTGTCTATAGCGAGCACCAGAATTCTGGATTATTGGCAGTTGTTTTTTACCGAGGTAGAACAGGGGCTCAGGCATGTCGGTTTTTTATATGCTTGTTCTCTTTTTTTGGAGCGAGAGCATACCGGAGTCGGGCGCCCTAGTGTGAAGGTTGCGCTGGCTTTAATGGAAAGTGGTGAGCGGGTACTTACCAATTATCTGCAGCTTGTTGAAATTTTGGAGCAGGAATTAATCGCCAGAGGGCTTAGTGATAGCGCCGTCGTTGAATTGTTGGAGGAGTTAATAAAGGATGATACCGGAAACGTTGAACATGAGATGCGTCTGGAAAGTGATGAAGATGCGGTAAAAATTATGACAATTCATAAGAGCAAGGGACTAGAGTTCCCCTTGGTTTATGTGCCTTTTGCTTTTACTCCTATAAAGGATTATAGTCGTTTCAGTCGCCCTCTGACCTGTTACCTTGAGGAAGGTGGCTTAGGACTGTTGCTTTCAGCGTCTGATTTAAAAAACTGGAGCGGACGGCTCAGGCTTCAGGAGCGGGCTGAGAATATGCGTCTGTTCTATGTGGCTCTCACCCGGGCAGTCGATAAATGTATTCTGTATGGGGGTATTATAAACGGAATAGAGCGTTCGGTACTGGCGGATATCTTTGATCAGGATTTTTCTCGCCTTGTGACGCTTGCAGATTCGCCATATATCTCGTTGATCTGTGAGTGGGAGGATACGCAAACCAGGTACATTTCGCAGGCGGGTAGGGTAGATCTGGCTCTGCCGGAGTTTTCCGGGAGGATTGAACGGGATTGGGGTGTTATGAGTTATTCATCTCTGGTGCAGCATGAGTTTGTCAATGATGATGTACGCCGTGATGCAAGCTTTGTTGATGAAACCGCAGATGTAATACCGGAGAGTATCGTCGATAATCTTGCGCCTCTGCCGTCGAGTAATACTGTGGGTAGTGCAATTCATGAGTTGATTGAGCAAGGTGATTTCTCAACTTTTGCTCAGGGGCAAGAGCACGGGGTTATTTTTACTTGCCTACAGAAGTATGGAGTGTTTCGGGGTAATACCACTTTGAAAGATGTCGGTTCTGAATTGACGGCAGTAGCGCGCTTGTTGGCGTTACTTGCAAAGCTTGAGCTCAGGGGAGAGTCTGCAACTAGCTTTAATCTGGAGATGATCAAGCCGGGTAAACAGGTGGCAGAGTTGAGTTTTTACTTTCCGGTGCGCCGAAAGATCTCGACTGAGAGGTTGTATGATTTCTTTCACCAGCGCGGTTTGCGTAATTACCGCAAACATGCTGAGTTCAGTGAGTTACTTGCCGGGTTGAATTTGACCCTGAAGAATAAGGGATTTCGTGAAGGATTTCTCTATGGGCTTATTGATCTGGTCTTTGAGCATGAAGGGAAATTTTACTTTGCTGATTGGAAGACGAACAATCTTGCACGTTATGGCGGTTATAACGGGCAGGCGGTACTTTCCAGCATGGGTGAATCTGGGTATCTGCTTCAGTTTTATATCTATACGGTTGCGCTAAATCTCTTCTTACGTTCACGTATTCCGGATTTTTCCTATTCTAGGCATTTTGGTGGTGGTTATTACCTGTACCTCAGGGGCTTGGAGTTGGAGCGTCCCGAGAGTGGGGTTTTTTTTGACCGCCCTCGGGAGGAGGATGTTACTGAGTTGCTAAAAATATTCACAGGAGAAACTAATGGTGAATGATCTCTTTCTGGCTTACGATATTATTGCTCAATTTAAGGACTTGGGGATTCTTCGGTCAATTGATAAAGGTTTTGCAGCTTTTATCTACCGTGAGGAGCATTCGTCTGCGCGCCGTTTAATCAGTATACTTGCCGGCCTGCTAAGCTATGCCACAACCAGGGCGAATAATGTCTGTATTGAAATAGCAACACCTTTGGCGTTTTTTGAGTCGGTACAACTCAATCTTGAGCCGCAGGCGCAGCAACGCTTTGCCGTGGTTTGTCAAGATATAATGGCCTTGCTTGCTGAGGTTGATATCCCCCGTCTGGTCAAGGAGGCGAGTACTATTTCCGAATTTCCTGAACTAGGAAATACTTCCGAGCCGCTTGTCTGTTATCAAGGACGACTTTATCTGCTCCGGTATTGGGAGGCGGAGGAGGTTGTGTATAGTTCGGTTATCCAGCGTTTGAATTTGGGGTGCGAGACTGTAGCGTCCGGCTGGTTGCAAAATCTGAGCTTATTCTACGGGCGGTTTGGAGATTCGACCACTACCTATGGGCAGCAGGTAGCATTATTCACTGCTTTGCGCTCGATGTTCTCGGTAATAACCGGTGGGCCGGGTACGGGGAAGACTACGGTTGTTGCTGTACTTCTGGGGCTCTATTTGCAGGAGAATCCGGCCGCGCGGATTGCTTTGGTGGCGCCAACAGGTAAGGCGCAGGCCAGGTTAAAGGAGGCGGTTTATGCTGAACTTGAGTATCTTCGAGTTGGAGATGAGGTTAAGGAACTGATTAAGGCGGTTGAGTTCAAGACGATTCACCGACTACTCGGGATAAGGAGGAATAAACCAGCTGCCGGAGGAAGGTTGGAGTATGATCTTGTCGTTGTCGATGAGGCGTCGATGGTGAGTATTCTGCTATTTCGCCAACTCTTTACAGCGTTACCGCTCAGTACCAGGTTGGTTTTATTGGGGGATCGTGATCAGCTTGCGGCAGTAGAGGGTGGGGCGGTGCTCAGTGATCTCTGTAAGAGCCTGAAGGCTTTAGATACGTTCTCCGCAGATTTTTGTGCAGAGTTTGGCCGGGTGATGTCGCCGGAGTTGCCTGTGCCTTTTCAGGCTGAGGAGGTAGGGATTTTGCAGGATGCAATTGCGCCTTTAAGCTATACTTTCCGCTTTAGCGGGGCGAGTGGAATCGGGAGGATGAAGGACCTGCTTGCGACAGATCAAGCTGAATTTGCGCGCTTTATGCAGCAGGGGCATTTGGATTATTCGGATTCGCTGGTTATTAGGGATTTTACTTCGTCGCTGAGTAGAGATAATCTCCGGGATATTCTTTCTTTTATTGAGAGTTGGGGTTATGCAAACACAGAAGGGGAGAGCCGGTTTCTCTCATATCTTAGGGCTGATACTGTAGCTCAGGCACTGGCCATCTTTGCTGAGTTTCAGATTATTACTCTGCTTAACCGCGGTGTTCTCGGAGTAGCAGGTATAAATCAGGCGCTAATAAGCCGTTTGCAGCTTGATCCTGCAGGTGCCAAAGGGCTGCCGGTGCTTATTGAGAAGAATGATTATCAGACGGGGCTGTTTAATGGTGATATCGGGATGTTCTGGCCGGATAGTGCTGGGGATCTCAAGGTGTATTTTCCGGCAGAGGGAGCTGCCTCGGGTGATGCGAGTATGGTCGTTAGGGAATTTTCTCCGGCTCAACTTCCTGAATTCTCTCCGGCTTTTGCTATGACTGTACATAAAGCTCAGGGGTCGGGGTTTGGCGGGGTATTGCTGGTTATTCCGCGGCTGGAGGCAGATATTTTCACTAAGGAGTTGTTATATACGGCGGTTACTCGGGCTAAACATAGAATTGATGTGTTTTGCGATTCAGATTATGTTGTAAGTGCCGCTCGTAAAGAAGTTTGTAGAATTAGCGGGTTGGGGGAGCGCTTTTGCCGGGAAAGGAAAAAATGAGGAGTTGGTGTTTTTCTTTTATAAAAAGTACTTGACTTAATTTGAGATGTTGCTATTTTCAAACAAGATTCACTGAATATATGTAATGTATACACCATGGAGGTACTAGATTGGCAAAAATAAATAGACTGTTGATAGTGGAGAGTCCGGCGAAAGCCAAGACTATAAAGAAATTTCTTGGAGCAGGCTATACCGTTAAGGCCTCTATGGGGCATATTCGTGATATCCCAAGTAAAGGGCGAGGTAAGAAACGGTTTGGTATTGATCTTGATAATAACTATACCCCCATTTATGAGCCGATCAAGAGTAGAGAGAAGACCTTGAAAGATCTGGAGTCGGCAGCCAAGAAGGCTGATGAGGTCTACCTTGCACCTGACCCGGATAGAGAGGGAGAGGCGATAGCTTGGCATCTCAAGGAACAACTCAACCTTGAGGAGGACAATACCTTCAGAGTGACCTTCAATGCCATTACCAAGAGTGCGGTGCAGGAGGCTATTGCGCATCCTGCAAAGATAGATATGAATCTGGTAAATGCCCAGCAGGGGCGGCGAGTACTGGATAGACTTGTAGGTTTTTCGTTGTCGCCTTTTCTCTGGAAAAAGATAACTAAGGGTTTATCCGGGGGGCGGGTACAATCGGTGGCGGTACGCTTGGTTGTCGAACGGGAGAAGGAGATCTCGGCTTTTACTCCGGAAGAGTTCTGGAAGATAGCCGTTCTGTTGGCTAAGAGCGGCGCGGAGGAGATCTTTGAGGCTAGTCTGGTCAAGTGGGGTGAGGAAAAATTTGTTCTGGGTAGCCCCGTGGCCGCGACTGAGGAGAGTGCGCGCGAGATTGCAGGAATTCTTGAGAACGCGGCGTACAAGATAAGTTCTATTGACAAGCGTGTGGTCAGTGGCAGACCTAGCCCACCATTTATTACCTCAACCTTACAACAGGCAGCAAGCACTTTTCTGCATTTTGGGGCGCAACGTACAATGCGTATTGCGCAGCAGCTCTATGAAGGGATAGAGGTTGAGGGGGAGCTTACCGGTCTGATAACTTATATGCGAACCGATAGTACGCGTATTGCTCCTGAGGGTATAGCCGAGGTGCGTGAGTATATCGGTAATAACTTTTCTCCAGAGTACCTCCCGGAGAAAGCGAATGTTTTCTCATCCAAGAAAAATGCCCAGGATGCCCACGAAGCGGTAAGACCTACAAGCACTCTGCTCACACCCGAAAGGATCAGAAATGCGCTCAGCCCTGAACAGTTCAAGCTGTATGAGCTTATCTGGAAGAGATTTGTTGCTTCGCAGATGACCGCGGCGCGCTATCAGACTACGACTGCTACCATTTTGGCGGATAAGGGGGTACTGGAAGCTAAGGGGCGGGTTGTGCTCTTTGATGGACATACCTGTATGCAGCTAGGCAAGAAGAAGAAGGAAGAGGCGGAGAATGACGCTAAGGAGGGCGATGAGCTGCAGAATAAAAAGGGTAAGGATAAGGAGCAGATACTGCCGGCGATAGCCGAGGGTGATGATCTGCTCAAAAAAGAGCTTAATGCAACTCAGCACTTTACCACACCCCCACCTAGGTATTCTGAGGCTTCGCTGGTTCGGGCATTGGAGAAGGAGGGAATTGGGCGTCCTTCGACTTATGCACCGATAGTTCAGACCATTCAGGATCGTGGATATGTGCGACTGGAGAAGCGGAGCTTTCATGCGACCGAACTGGGGATTGCTGTTACCGAGCTGCTTTTGGCCAGTTTTGAAGATATAATGGATCTGGCCTTTACCGCCAAGATGGAGAGTGACCTTGATAAGGTTGAAGAGGGTGAGGCGGTATGGTATAAGATTATTGATGACTTTTTCAAGCCGTTTACGGAAAAGCTGGATAAGGCGACAAAAGAGGTGGAAGCGCTCAAGGGAAGATCGGCACCGAATGCTGAAAAATGTCCGCTGTGTGGCGCGGATATGGTGGTACGTTATTCGGCGCGTGGGGCTTTTCTTGGTTGCTCAAAGTATCCAGAGTGTAATGGCTTGATGGCAATGCCAGGTGAAGAGCAGGAGCAGACAGACGAACTTGAACCGGTCAGTTGCCCTAAATGCGGCAATCCTATGATCAAGAAGAGTTCGCGTTATGGTGAATTTCTTGCTTGTTCGAGTTATCCGGCGTGCAATCAGACTTTGCCGCTAGGTAAAGATGGTAAGCCGGTTGAGTTGCCGGAGATCAAGCGTGATTGTCCGAAATGTGGCAAGGAGATGGTGGTCAAAATGGGCAAGAACGGACCGTTTATAGCTTGTTCGGGATATCCGGATTGCCAGACGACTATGCATCTTGATAAGGATGGTAATATAATAGAATTGCCGGATCTGAGTGATGTTAAGTGTGATAAATGTGGCGCACCAATGATAGCGCGTATGTCTCGGCGTGGACCGTTTATGGCTTGTTCGGCTTTCCCCAAATGCCGTAACGCCAAGCCGATACCAGGGAGTGAACAGGAGAAAAAACAGAAGGAAAAAGAAGCAAAAGCTGCAGAGAGAGCCGCAAAGAGAGCAGAACGAGAGAGAATCAAAGCAGAGAAAGAGGCTGAAAAAGCTAAGGAAAAGGCTGCAAAGAAGACGACAACAAAAAAGAAAACCTCTAAGAAGAAGGTCTCAAAAAAGACGGCTTCGAAGAAAAAGGTTACCAGGAAAGTAGGTACTGCTGTTGATAGCTCGGATGATTAATGGAAGGAATTGAAATGAGTAATGTTCTTGAATTGTGGCATGTGTTAAAGCAAGGGGGTGATGTCGTATACATCCTCATGGGTTTGTCTGTGGTCGGGGTGGCGTTCTTTTTTTACTGTTTATTGATGCTTCGTCGTAAGACTTTGTTTCCTAAAGAACTGGTGGATCTAGCGCAAGGACTTACTCATGAATCAGATTTTGCAAGTGCTGAGAGGGTACTCAGAAAGGTTGGCGGACCGCTGGCGGAGGTACTTATAACCGTGGTTATGAGCCGGAAACTGAGCCGCGAGGAGGCTGACACACTGGTTGAAGGGGCAGGTAGACGTGCTGCCCATGCGATCAACAAAGGGGTGATTGCACTGGAGGTGATAGCAGCTATCTCACCTTTACTGGGATTGCTTGGAACCGTTACAGGTATGTATACGGTATTTAATACTATTGCCAAAGTAGGCGCGGATGAGGTGCATAAGCTCTCTGGCGGTATATCCGAAGCGCTGATTACGACAATCGTCGGTTTGGTTATTGCGATTCCGGCCTTTGTGGCCTATAGTTATTTCGCACGCCGAATTGATGAGGCGGTACTGGAGATGGAGAGATTGGCTATCGGGTTGATGTTACGTATCAGGTAATTGAAGATGGGGTGAATGATGAGATTTAGTAATAGGATTAAAAAATCTGCAGCGATCAATGTTACCTCATTAATTGATGTGGTATTCTTACTCCTGATCTTTGTGATGGTTTCGGCTAAATTTGAGACTGATAAAGGCATAACCGTTGATCTGCCCCAGGGGCAGAGTTCAGAGGTGCCCAAGGAAGAAGTTCAAGTTCTGACCATCAAGCCGGATGGAGAATTGTTCTTTGAGAAGGATAAGATAAGCTTTGATCAGCTTGCCGGATGTATTGAGAAGATGCGTAAAGATTTAAAAGATCCGGTAATTGTTATCAACGCGGATAAGAGTACGCCGTATGAGTATGTGGCGCGGGCAACAGATATTATTAAGGAAGCAGGGCAGAGCAAGTTTAACTTGAGATTGAAGCAAAAAGAGTAAATGCTGGGATCTTCGGTTTATTTTAGGGTGTACAGTTAATTCTGTACGCCCTGCTTTTTTTTGGGTGAAACGTAATTTAGCGGTATACTTGTGATACCGTATGAAGCGCTACTACGCTGCTACTAAATTACGATATAGCACTTGCATTGCATAGGTTTAACTGTATACTTTATAATGAGTTATATTGTTAATCGATAGAGGAGCGAAATATGTTTAGTTGGCTGGGACCTTGGGAAATTGCAATTATTCTTATAATTGCGGTGGTACTCTTTGGTAAGCGTCTGCCTGAGCTTGGACGAACCCTGGGCAAGGGTATTGTGGCCTTCAAAAGTGGAGTTAATGAGATGAAGGATGAGATCAGCAAAGCGGCGGAGAAGGATGTTACCAAGACTGAAGACGGTGAGTCTGGCGAGAAAAAAGAGTAGTAATGGGCACAGAGGGAATATTGACCGGACTTACCCCAGAGCAGTGTGAAGCGGTAACGCACAAGGATGGTCCGATGTTGGTTGTCGCAGGTGCAGGTTCTGGCAAGACACGGGTGGTTACCCGGCGTATCGCTTGGCTGATTGAGAACGGAGTGGCGCCGCAGCAGATACTGGCTATGACCTTTACCAATAAAGCTGCAGGTGAGATGAAGGAGAGAGTTGAGGCTCTGGTCGGACAGGCTCCGCGCTGGGTCGGAACCTTTCATTCACTTTGTGCGCGCTTTTTGCGTTTTGATATTGAGGCATTGCAGGATGGGCGGAATGGTAATTTCACTATCTTTGATACTGCTGATCAGCAGGGTGTAATCAAGGATCTGCTCAAAAATTACACCGTTGATGACAAACGCTTCAAACCACGGTCTGTCGCTTCGGAGATCTCCAGAGCAAAGTGTGATATGATTACAGCCGAGAATTATGGTGACGGTTCATGGTATGCCGAGGTGATTCAACGGGTATATGCTGGGTATGAAGCACGCCTGCGGGCGATGAACGGGCTGGATTTTGATGATCTGCTGCTGCTGACGGCCAGATTGCTACAGAGTGTACCTGAGATCAAGGAGCAGTATCGTAGGCGTTTCCGCTATTTGCTTATCGATGAGTATCAGGATACTAATAAGGTACAATATCGACTGATGAAGTCGCTCTGTAATGAACTCGAGAATGTACATGTGACGGGGGATCCGGATCAGAGCATTTACTCCTGGCGCGGCGCGGATTATAGTAATATTATGGATTTTCAGAAGGATTTTCCTGAGGCGCGTATCGTACGACTGGAGCGTAATTATCGTTCGACAGCCAAGATCCTGAGTGCGGCAAATCAGCTGATACAGTATAATACGGATCGCATTGAGAAGAATCTGTATACCGAGGAGAATGTCGGTGAGCCGGTAGCAATCGTTGCGCTTGACAGTGACCGCGATGAAGCTAATTGGGTGGCGGAGCAGGCGGCCAGGCTGAAGAGCGAGGGCAATAGCTTTGCGCGGATGGCGATATTCTACCGAACTAATGCCCAATCGCGAATGTTTGAAGAGGCTTTTATGTCTGCTGGGATGCCGTATCAACTTGTCGGCGGGGTGCGATTCTACGAGCGTAAGGAGATCAAGGATTTTCTGGCGCATATCAAGCTTCTGGTTAATCCGCGTGATGATATAGCCCTTAGACGGGTTTTGGCTGCACGTCCGGTAGGGGTAGGTCCCAAGACTCTGGAACAACTCCAGACGCAAGCATTGGCTCTGGGAATGAGTCCATTTGAATTACTCTCGCGCCCGAATTTTAGCGAGATCTATGCGGGAAGGACTACGGCCAAATTACGGGATTTTTCGTACTGGTGTCGGCGTCTGCAGGGAGTAGCGCATACGCCGGTAGGTGAGGCGGTACGTGAGTTACTTAGGGTTTCGGGGTTGATCGAGCATATCTCGGTAGCTACGGATAAAGATCCGGCTTGGGAGGAACGTCTGGAGAACCTTGAGGCCTTTGTCGGCAGGGCAGCGGAATTCGAGGCGGAGCATCCTGAGAGTACGTTGGCGGAATTTCTGGAGGATGTGGCGCTGGTGGCTGATGTCGATAATTATGATCCGCAAGCAGACAGTATAACTCTGATGACCCTGCATAGCGCCAAAGGGCTGGAGTTCCCGGTGGTATTTCTGGCCGGGCTGGAGAATGGCCTCTTGCCGCATTCTAATTCACAGGACTCTACTGCCAATGAAGAGGAGGAACGGAGATTGTTCTATGTCGGTATCACCCGTGCCGAGCAGAAATTATTTATTACCCATGCCTCTAAACGCCTTATCTGGGGTAAGCTTGAATATTCCCGTCCCAGCCCTTTTCTGGGAGAATTGCCGACCGAGGATATGCAGCTACTTGATCTTGCAGGAGGCAGTGGTGTCTCGGGTTTGGGGCGGCATAATGCTTCGGCGAATGCTGATTTTGATGATTTCGCTGATCCTTTTGCTGAGGTCTTTGACGGTATTGACGGTGCTTTCAGTGAATTTGAGGAGTCTGTTGGTACGCGGGCAAAGCCGGTAAAGAGGGTGACGAAGAAGGTTGAACGCGGGTATGCGTTTAAATCCGGGCAACGGGTGCGGCATAAGATTCTGGGAGCAGGCAGGGTGTTGTCCTGTAGTCGGAGCCATATCGTGGTGTTGTTTGATAAAGAAGGAACCCGCATGTTGACCCTTGATAGTGTACAGTTGGATCGAGTGTAAGGGAGAACAGGTGTTTGCACTGGTTGATTGTAATAATTTTTATGCCTCTTGTGAAAAGCTTTTTCGGCCAGACCTTGAAGGTAAGCCGGTGGTTGTACTCTCGAATAATGATGGTTGTATTGTAGCGCGTTCAGCCGAGGTTAAGAGTTTTGATCTGCCGATGGCTGTACCCTTCTTTAAACATAAGGATTTTCTGCTGAGCCGCGGGGCAACCTTTTTCTCCTCAAATTATCCGTTGTATGCTGATATCAGCAGCAGGGTATTCGAAGTGCTCAGTAGGTTTAGCCCTGATATTGAGCAGTACTCGATTGATGAGGCGTTTATTGAACTCACGGGAGTTGCCGAAAATCGGCTTGCGGACTGGGCTGAGGAACTAGCGGTTACTGTAAAACAGTGGGTTGGGATTGAGGTTTCAGTTGGTATAGCCAGAACCAAGACCCTTGCCAAAGTGGCTAATCGTCAGGCCAAACGCCATAAACAGCGGGTCGCCTTGCTCCTTGAGGTCAGAGATATTGAACAGGAGCTTGCCGCTATAGAACTCACCGATATCTGGGGGATATCGCGGCGACTCAAGGATAAACTTTCGCGTTATGGTATCTGGTCGCCCCTTGATTTATTGCAGGCTGATCTGTTTATGCTGCGCAAGAAGCTGGGGATTACGGTTGAGCGTACGGCACGCGAGCTCAATAATGAGGTCTGTATTGAACTAGAAGAGGTGCAGAAACGGAAGAATATACGGGTATCTCGTTCCTTTGGGGTAGCGACCAGTGAGTATAGCGAATTGGAGCAGGCACTCACCACCTTTGCCGCTCAAGCTTGTGAGAAATTACGCCGTCAGCAGCTTTTGGCGAATGGGGTATATGTCTTTATTCGCAGTAACAAGCATGCGGTGTCAGATTTTTTCTCTGCCTCTGCGGCGGCCGGTCTGGTGCAGCCTTCCGATTCTTCTTTTGATATTATTGCTGAGGTTCAGCGATTGTTGGCGAGGATATACAAGCCGCAGTATCTGTATCAGAAGGTTGGGGTGATGTTGCTTGATCTGGTCGGTCGGTCGCACGAGCAGCAGCAGGATATCTTCGGTATGACCCTGGAATTATCGGTAAAGCGGGAGCTGATGAGTACTATTGATAAGATCAATCTGGAGATGGGGCGGGGAGCGGTGCGGTTTGCGTCGCAGGGTTTGCAGCCACGTGGCTGGAAGTTACGGGCAGAGTATCTTTCTCCGAAATATACGACTTGTTGGGAGGATATTCCTCGTGTACGCTGTGTTTGACTTTTTTTATTGGGTTGAGGAGTGTGATGGCAGAGTGGGCGGATTTATTCAAAGATGAACTGGTGTGCAAGTATGGAGAGAGGGTGGACGCACCAGCCTTTAAGCAGAGGTTTGAGTGGGTGCTGGCTTTTTCTGAGCGGGCGAAAACGGTGCTGGCGGTAGAGCATCTGCAGAGTATGGCGGCGCCGGAGGTCTATAAAGAACTCAAGGCTCTGACCATTCCAGAGTGTCCCATACGTCTTACCAACCTCGGCCGGGCAAATTCGGCGCAGCAGGTGGTTGAAGCGTTAGTCAGGTTGCTAGCTACGCCGGGCGGGTTTGAAGCGAAGTATAGAGCTGCCAAGTTTCCGCAGGCTGGGGTCGTTACGATTTCTGAGATTCTGTGTGTTTCGCGGCCGCATCGGTTTATCTGTAGAAATAGAGCCTTCTCCCGAGCCTTGGCTCAGGTAGTGCCTTTCTATAGCGTAAAGGCCTTGGAGGAGCTCGGATATAGCGAATTTATGGATATATGTTCTGAATTAGTCAAGGTGTTGCTGGCTTACTTGGAACCTGAAATTTCCTGGGCAGCAGGGGTAAAGTATCTTTTGTTATACGCAACTTTGACCGAAAAATAGACTTTACTTTGGGGTATATGATATGTATGATAATATATATTAATATATGCTATGATTGATATCTGGAGATCTGGATTTGAAATATTTTATAGTAATTTTTGTTCTTTTTGCTCTCATAACCGGTTGTAGTCTGATGGAGAGCGAGCAAGCGAGGAGTGAACCTGTGCCAAAAGCAAAAGCGAAGGATGGAGTAAGGGTAGAGTTTGAGACGAGTATGGGGAACTTTATTGTAGAATTATATCCGAAAAAGGCTCCTATTACGGTTGCTAATTTTTTAGCATACGTCAATGATGGCTTCTATACCGACACCATTTTTCATCGGGTTATTCCTGGCTTTATGGTGCAGTGTGGCGGTTTTGAGCAGAATATGGAAGAGAAAGAGAGTAAGCGGGAGCCAATTAAGAATGAGGCTGATAACGGTCTAGGTAATACTCGTGGTACTCTGGCCATGGCGCGAACCTCTGATATTAACAGTGCAACTTCACAGTTTTTTATCAATGTTAAGGATAATGCTTTTCTTGATCATGGACAGCGAGACTTTGGTTATGCTGTATTTGGCAAGGTTATTACTGGTATGGAGGTAATCGATAAAATTGCCGGAGTAAAGACCGGTTCGCATGGTTTTCATGATGATGTGCCGGTTGAGCCGATAGTGCTTACAAAAATCAAAAAATTGGATTGAAAGCATGCTGTTAGTGAAAAGTAGTATTATTTGCTGTACATAAAGAAGTCCTGCGTTTAAGCAGGACTTCTTTATGTACAGCAAAGCGCAGAGATGGTCAATTAAAGCTTGGCATCATCAATAATACCATAATATGGATATTGCTCTGGGGTCAGGTATTTGATGGTATCAGCTGCATCTGTGCCGAGTACAACTATGACGTTGGTAATAGTTGTAGGTAAGTGCTCAGTTTGGCAGCCATATACTGCGAGCGTGAGCTTTGCTTCGGCGATTTTGGCTTCCTCTGAGCTCTTTAGAGCTTCTGGCCTATTCTTGATTGAAGCCAAATATTCCTTAGCTTTTATCACATACTCTGGTACTTTGCGTTTTTTCTTACTATCTGTATTCTTTATCATTTCTAGCTCCCTTGAATAATAATATAACATTCAATACTATCTTCTCAAGAAGAAATATTATAAAATTTAAAAAAATACGACCATGTACTATTCATTGAATAGCAAAAACTCAGCATGCTCATTCCCGGTTACTCGAATGTCACCGGAATAAGCAGGGATCAGGCAAGAATCAAAACTATTCAGGGTGATCTGGCCGCCGTCGGTGCATACTTCCAGCGTAGAATTGAGCGAACTCAGGATTTTTATGGTCATATCTGAATTATTAATAACCAAGTCGTCAGTCATTCTGGAGAATTTCGCCATACCGAAATTGTGGTTGCGGACATACTCTTCGTGTAGATAATTCCCGGTGTGGATAATCTTTGGCTCAACGAGGTGGGAGGTCGGTAAATAGTCGAAATTAATGACCTCAAGCGCTTCCTTGATATGTAGCTCTCTGCTCTTGCCATTTTTGCCGACTCGTCCCCAATCGTAGAGTCTGTAAGTGATATTTGAACTCTGCTGAATCTCAAATACCTTGATATGCGGGCATAATGAGTGGATAGTGCCGTGGGGAATATTTACGACATCCCCTTTCTTGACATAGACCTTATTCAGGTATTGAGTCAGGGTTTTAGTGTTAATCGCCTGTTCAATTCGTGCCTTATCAAGTTTTTCGGTAAGTCCGAGATAGAGAAAGCTGTTTTCCGGGGCATCTAGAATATACCAGGATTCGGCCTTGCCGCTGTCCTCCAGTGCTAGGTGTGAGGCGTATTCGTCGGTCGGGTGTACTTGTACTGACAATTCACTCTCGGGCGCAAGTATCTTGAGCAATAAGGGGAATCTGACAGGGGATTTGGTAGGGGCATATATCTGTTCAATGATAGCGTTGAGGGGTTTTCCCTGATGCTCACCGTTGCGAATCAAGGTAGTTTCATCCTTGTAATCTGAGATTTCCCAACTCTCTCCCACTGCACCGGTGGGAACACGGGTTGAGCGCTTCTTGAGATATTCTCCACCCCAGATATTCTCCTGTAGAAGTGGTTCGAAGGTTAAAGGATAGTTTATTATATTCATAATGATCGTATTCCTAGCAACTGATAATTAGTGTTTGAGGGTGACGTAGAGTTTCTGGTTAATGCCTGGACTAGATACATACCCGGAAATTTTAGCGCCATCCTTACTGCTCTTGATAAAATCGTAAAACTCTACAGCATTGCTCACTTTCTTGCCGTTCAGCAGTAAATGAGGTTTTTCCAACGGACGTTTAATTTGAAAGATAACTACTTGATTCTCCCGTTTCTGGGCAATATATTTAAAGATATCACTCCACGAGCTTACTGCTATCCCATCCATCTTATTGATTATGTCCCCTGTTTTGAAGCCGGCCAGGTCGGCGGGAGAGCCCTTGCTGATATTGCCAACAACGATCTTACTTGAGTACGGATCCTGAGATGAGGGAGCTATACCCAGTGAGAGGAATTCACTGTTGTTGATGCCTTCGCCGTTCATGAGTTCGGGCAGGGCGGTAATGATTTTGCTGGCATTGACACCCATCGAAACGCCACTGTTGGGAGTGTTAGAGAAGGAGGAAAGCGCTGGGAAGTCGTTCTCTATAGTATTAGGAAGATGGGTGAAGGGAAGAATGCTCCCGGATACCGGTGAAGGTGTGAGTGGGCGGGTAGCTATGCCCAGTACTTTACCTTCATTATTTATTATCGGGCCACCGGAGTTCCCATAGTTCAGCAAGGCGTCAATTTGAAAATATGTGCCGTTGTTGCGGGCGGGAGCGCTGACTATCCCGGTATTGATCGTATAGGTTGTCTGATTCGCACCCAAGATGGCAATCTCTTCACCGAGTTTGGGATTGCTTTGATTCAGAGTAAGGTCAAAGAATGGTAGAGGCTCAGTTGGTTCTATTTTGAGTAGTGCCAGACCGAGTGGGGTGCTGAATCCTTTAATCCCGGCACTGAATGTGCGCCCATCGCTAAGGGTTACCTCCAGTGCAACCACCCGGTTGCTGATCTTCTCGACATTCTCTTGCGCTTGCGCGATGAATTTGTCCATGTTACCTGAATATTTGGTTTGGCGTATTTCACCGCTATTGCGATCGATATACACACTGTCGCCGGACTCAATGTTAAAAGCACTGGTTAGAATATAACCGTCTGCGGAGATGAGCAGACCGGTTACGGCAGTTGGTGGGCGCCGCAGCATTTGATTGGCTGATACTAGACGTTCGGTCGAGAAGAAATCGACAATTATTCGCCGTTGCTCGGATTCGTCCATAATATTCCACTCCGTAATACCGGCTTTGTACTTCAGCCAGTTTGGGAATTCAAGTTTTTCCGGCGGGTATAAGCGTTCAACTCGGATGCTGACCAAGTTAGGACTGATAGCGGCAGCAGGAGTAGTGAAGACAGGGTCGGGAGACTCCTGCCTTTGGTGTTGAATATCGATTGCCGCATCCTGAGATAACGCAGCAATATCCTTGATAATATTGTGTATTGGAATTGCTGTTCCCTGCCAGCGCAGGGTGGAATAGTCTTTGGAGATTATGCCTATTATCTCAGCACTCGAATTAATGAGTGCACCCCCATCTTGACCGTCATTTACCGCGGCATCGGTTTCGATAACCTCAAGCGTATTGAGCTTCTCATTACTTATATCACTGATCGCAACCGGGTAAATTCCGCTTACGACACCGGCACTGAAGGATACTCCGTCACCAAGTTTAATCATATTGTTGGCATTGCCGAGGGTATATACCTTCTCCCCGAGTATTGGCATCGCACTTTGTAGAGAAAGAAAAGGGAATGTTCTGGCTGTAGGATTTTCGATCTGCAGCAGTACGCTTTGGGTAGTAGGTGAAGATTCAATAATATGTGCGGGTAAGGAGGTATGATCCTCAAAATAGATATTGATCTCTTCTGCGTTGGCCGGTACAACCGTTGTTGAAGTAAGCAGAAGTCCGGTTTTACTGATAATGACTCCTGTACCGTAAAATTTATCGCTATTCATAGAGGTATAGACCCCTACGGTGGCAGGTTTGGCTAGTTCCGCGATTTTTACTGGGGAGTAGGCATACACATCCTCACTTACTAATAGAAAGGTTACAATTAGCAAAAAAAGCGAGCGTATTCTGGAATTATATCTTTTATATTTATTCGGTAATGGTTGTGTCATTCTCATTCTGTGAGCTGTTCTTAACTGGCCAGAGCATCATCTGAAGTTTGAATCCACCCCAAATAACAATAATACCTATGATGATCTTGATAATTAATACTCGATAATTCACCGGTTTAATCCTCTATTTCGCTCTCACTGGTCGGGTGAGGATCTGTCGCTCTTGCTTCCTTGATTAATTCGCTTATATCTACAGATTTGTCGATAGCCTTCTCAATTTTGAAATTGATCTCCGGGGTTACCTTGGTCTGCATAACCTTTGCCAAGCTCTTACGTACAAATGATGTATTCGCCTTAATCGCGCGCATTGTCTCCATCTTGGTGGTGTCGTCGCCAAGAACACTGATAAAGACATTTGCATGTCTCAGGTCGGGAGAGACATCGCTCCGAGTAACGGTGATAAAGCCTATACGTTCGTCATTTATCTCACGCAGAATAGCACTGACCTCCTGGACTATGCGTACATTGACACGTTCTTGGCGGCGTGAAATCTTTTTCTCAGCCATTATCTCTCCTGAAAATATTATGCTAATAAATTATATATACGCTGAAAGGTAGCGGTCTACCTCTTAGCGAAAAACAAAGAGCTATAAAAAATACTAATTTTTAATATGTGAATTTATAAATAAATCGCCTATTATTCTCCAATATTTAAAGCAGAAGTCAAATACAAAAAAAGTTGATTATTCGCATATTCGGGTCTTTTTATGGTTTAACCGGGAATTCCTTGATTTAATCTACGATAATGTATTATCGGTGTTGGTGGGACTATTTATTTATGTTTGTGAATCATGGTTTTACTTGATATGAGTGAGGATTTGTGTCGATATATATAATAGTTCAGATGAAATTATCAATTACGGGAAATTAACATGTCAACACGATTATATACTAGATATTGGTTGCTTGCTTATGATGCTATGGAGGAATTTCTGATGGGGGAAATAGAGACGTATGTTGAAATCTGGGGGAATGAAGATTGCCCCGAGTGTGAACGGGTCAAAGAGTAATTTTAGTGCGGTTGGATATTGCTATAACGACATAAATATGCTGTTATCTGGTGCTCAAGCGGATGTTGAAGCCTTGGCACAACTTGCTTATCAGCATATGCGACTGCCGTTGGTACGGGAGAATGGAGAATGGGTCGATCTTGAGCTGCTCAAAGAGCGCTTGGAGAGTGAGGTAGCGTAAGTACGCCCCCGTTCTTTCGTGAATTGCTAATAAGCGAGTACAGGAGGCGTCTCCTGTACTCGTCGAACTATAATGACAGAGGGGCGGAGTTATTCTACAGTGGCCTCAGCTGTCGCGGTCTCAGTATCAGCGGCAGTAGCGCTTTCGTTAGCAGTTTCCTGGTTGCGGGCAGTATTATCATCCTCATGTAGGGTAGGAAAGAGGATAAGATGGAGCTTTTTCTCTATTTCCTGATATATATCCTGATTCTCTACAAGGAATTGGCAGGCTTTATCCCGTCCTTGTCCTAGTCTTGTCTGTCCATAGCTGAACCAGGCTCCACTCTTATTCACAATATCATGGTTGACCCCCAGATCAATAAGTTCGCCAGGGTAATTAATCCCTTGGTTGAACATTATGTCAAAATTGGCAATTTTAAAGGGAGGAGCAACTTTGTTCTTCACGACTTTGACCTTGATGTTATTACCAATTGGGTTGTCGTCATCCTTTACATCCTTGATTGTGCCGGTACGTCGGATATCTAGACGGAGTGAGGCGTAAAATTTTAAGGCATTGCCCCCGGTAGTCGTCTCTGGAGATCCGAACATTACCCCAATCTTCATACGTATCTGATTGATAAAGACTACAGTAGTATTTGATTTTTTGGCAATTCCGGTAAGTTTGCGCAGTCCCTGACTCATAAGCCGGGCTTGCAGACCTACATGTGAATCACCCATCTCGCCATCAAGCTCTGCTTGTGGGGTGAGTGCGGCTACCGAGTCGATGACAATGATATCGACTGCACCGGAGCGGGTAAGGAGTTCGGCGATCTCCAGAGCTTGCTCGCCACTGTCGGGTTGACTGACCAGCAAATCGTCAAGGTTGACACCCAGCTTGCGCGCATAAGCCGGATCCAGAGCATGCTCGGCATCGATAAAGGCGGCTACACCGCCTGTTTTCTGGGCACTGGCGATAGCGTGTAGAGCTAGCGTGGTCTTTCCCGAACTCTCAGGTCCGTAGAATTCGACTATCCTGCCCTTGGGAATCCCGCCGATACCTATCGCTGCATCCAGCGAGAGGCTGCCTGTACTGATTGCAGGAACCATGCTGACTACATTATCTCCCATTTTGCGAATTGCTTCTGCCCCAAATCTTTTGTCGATCTCACCCAGGGTGCGGGCTAGAGCTTTTTCTCGTCCATCCGCATCTTCTGGAATCTCTGTACTCTTTCTATTCTTGCTCTTTGCCATGGTTATTCATACTCCTGTATTGGTTTATTATTGTATCTGTATTGAAAATGAAAATAAATTTTAGTGAATTACCCGGTGTAGTCCAACAACTTTTCCGGCAATTCTGAAATCTGTTGCGCTGAGATCGACCCGTATCGGGCTATAGAGCTCGTTGTCCGGATAGAGAATCGCCTCTTGATTATTAATTACTATTCTTTTGACTGTTGCTTCACCTTCGATAATCGCAACACCTACTTCACCACTTCCAAGTATAGGCTGTTCTCTGACTATGACAAAGTCACCGTCCCAGATACCGGCGTCAATCATGCTGTCTCCTCGCACATGGAGGGCAAAATGCTGTTCATTATAGAAATCCGAGAGTTCGAGATAGCCGTCAAGATTTTCGACTGCGGTGATTGGTCTGCCAGCGGCTACGCGACCGATGATAGGAACCCCTTTATTCAGTTCTTTATGGTTAATGCCATTATCGGTGAGAATTATGCCCCGGGCGGCTCCAGGCTTGCGGATAATATAACCTTTTTTAGCCAGAGCCTGAAGGTGGTCGTTTACCGTATTGGTTGAACTATAGCCGAAATAGTCGGCAATTTCGCGCATTGTCGGAGTATAGCCTTCGTTATTAAGACATTCTTGTAAATAATCGTATATGTTTTGTTGTTTGCTGGTAAGTTTTTCCATAGTGTATCGCCCTTTTGTTCAGTTATATGGAGTATTTTACTGATAATAATGTCAGTTTTTCAAGGAAAATATAGCTTTATTACAGTTTTTTGTTCAGTCTGTGAATAATTCGGTGAAATTTGTATCCGGTTATTATTGAGCGATAATTGCATACTTTGTTGACAAAGCTATGACGATAATGTATTATATTTTACTAAATAGTTTTTTTTACGGGATTAATCATATTTGAGGGTAGTAAGTTGTTTGATATTAAATTAGCATGTTATAGTGGACCATGGGGGGGTTGAGCGTTTTGTAAACGCTATTTCAACAATATCAAATTATCAATTTGATGGTATTGAATGCCCTTCTGAAATTGTTACTGCATTTGAAGATAGACTCCACGTTTTTCAGGAGATATTGAAGACTCAGGGGCTTTCAATAACCAATTTGATCCAGAAAATTGATCTGTTAGATAGTGATAATGCAGATATACAGGTCGAAAAAGCGTCGAGTGCGGCAAGGTTTGCATCGTCGGCTGGAGCTAAGATTTTGACCGTGTGTCATGAATTTTTACATGAAGAGAAACTCTCCGATGAAGAGTGGGATACGGCCGGGTCTATTCTTGAGGAGATTGGTGAACGTTGCCATGAGCATCATATTGAACTCTGCTATCTACCACGAGCAGGCAGGTTGATCTCGACGGACTCAGATATCAAGAGGCTGATGGTCTCGACCAACCCGGATCTGGTTACACTTGGCGCTGGATACTGCTGAGGCGGTACTGGCCAATACTACCCCCCAGAAGCTGATCAAAGCCTTGCTGGATAGGATTAAACTGATACGTTTTCATGACGTTTCAGCGAGTAAGAAACGGTTAAAATCGACCAGTGAAGAGCCGGGGAGTACCCCACAATTCGGCAGAGGAGCTGTTGATTTTTGATTTGGTCAGCAAACAGCTTGCAACCTCGGGTTACAAGGGTTGGATTACTCTTGATATCTCTGGTGACGCACATGACCCAGAAGAGGCGGTATATTTAGGATATAAGTATATTATGAAGCATTCGGGGCTGTTCTCAATTTAGCTGGAATTATGAGTGTCTGGTTTGAGTCTGCTGAGTCTGTCTATAATTATATTTTATAGACAGACTCTTTGTTAAAATTGCTAATTATATTGTAAGCGTATCGCTTTACACTGTCTATTGACCTTTGTTATAAATAATACTATCATTGTGTGGTGTGATCTTGGTGAGGTGAAGGCTCGGACGAGTATTCAGGAAATTGTATGATTTCTTGAATACTGTTATATTAATTTTATAGAAAGTGAGTTGGCGGTTGGATTGCATTGATAGTGAAAAAATACAGCGGATTAGAGCGATAATTACCGATGTTGACGGGGTTCTTTCTGATGGCGCAATAAGTTATACGACTAGCGGCGAGCAGCTGCTGCGTTTTGATGCTCAAGATGGTGCGGGTATAAAATACTGGCAGCGCGTGGGGGGAAAGTTTGCGCTGTTGACCGGTAGAAGTTCATCCATGGTGGCGCGCCGAGCGCTTGAACTGGATGTGGATGAAATTGTAATGAATGCAAAGGGAGAAACTGGGATTCTTCGACATTCTTCTTGGTAGGCTGGGAGTATCGGCTGCAGAGGTTCTGTATATCGGCGATGACTGGCCGGATATCCCGTGTATGCGCCGGGCAGGTTTGGGAGTGGCGGTGGCGAATGCCGTAGAGGAGGTCGTGCAGGAGGCTGACTGGGTAACGCGACGTTCGGGTGGATACGGAGCCGTACGTGAGGTTATTACCCACTTACTTAGAGCACAGAATAAATTGGATAAACTTTTGGAACGTTATAAATGAAAAAATATATCAGGATTCTCTTTTTTATAATAGTATTGTGCGGTACTTTCCCGTTGGTAGTGCAGGCGAGTATGGAGAATGTCTATACCGATGTGCGGTTTCAACTGTATAATCGCGAAAATCATTTTACGGGGGAGTTGATTACCGGACAGGCCAGTGCGACCAAGTTGGATCGTCAGGATCCGCGAATTGATCTGGATAACGGGGTGGTTATTGAGTTGTTCGATACGGATTTTACGGTAACCGGAGACAAGAAACCGCCGCTGAAGGTCAAGATTACCAGTGATCGGGGAACCTTTATGCAGGCGCAGAATAAAGAGTCCAAGGAATTTCAGCAGATAGTAGTTCTAGATGGGAATGTGGTTGTAACCAGGTACAAGCCGAATAATACTTTGGGCGGTGAGCAGGAGGTTGATTCGGTAGTAACCTGTGACAAGGCGCGATGGAATCACAATACCGGTATTCTCAATGGTTACGGTCTGGTGGTGATGAAGCGGGCGGATAATTCGATGCTGCTCAGTGGACGCGGCATGGTCTATGAGGTAAACCCAGAGAAGAAGCTAAACTTCTCGATGGACCAGCAAGAGCAGGAGCTGAGCGGTGTACTTGAGATAACCAGTGATGTCGAGTTTGTGGTAAATCAACGGAACTCAGCGGGCAGAATAGATAAGAATAATCGGATAAAGGTAACTTGTGATGGTATTGGCAGGTATGACTTTGATAATACCGAGATGTATTTCTCCGATAAGGTCAAGGTGGCTAGAGCCAATATGTTGATCGAGTCGGATTATCTCAAGGTGGTTCTGGCGCAGGATGCTGGTAGAAGAAAATTTGAGGAGATGGTGGCTTGGTGTACTGAGGATAGAGTTGTCAATATTACTGGTAGCGGCGATCCGCGGAATATGGAGAGTAAGATTGGTAATTGGAGTGCTCAGGCTGAGTATGCGAGGTATATTGAGCAGACCGGAGAGATGCTGCTCACCGATGAACGCGAAGGCATGCTGCCGCTTGCGCAGATGGATGAGGTGGTTATTCAGGACAATACCATTAGTTTTTACGTGAAAGAGGAGCGCTTCTATGCTACCGGTAAGGATGGTATCGCCCGTCTCAAAGCAGGACTTGATGATTATGACGGGGCGGCTTCGGGCGAGTCTCCGGAGACGGTAGTACGGTTCAATGAGAACCTGCTCTTTGATCAGCTCAAGAATGTTGCGCAGTTTACTGGAAATGTGCGGCTGGTAAGCTCGGGACTGGAACTTGATACCGACAGGTTATTGATTGACTTTGCGGGTCAGGCGATCGGTGAGAGTAAAGCCTCAAGCGTGAAGAAGGCGACAGCTCTGGGTAGTGTAAAACTTACGTATCAGTCGAAGAAGGCTACTTGTGAGAAGCTTGAGATAACCCCGAATCTTCAGCAGCGGAGTCGACCCGATAATAAGGGGAGATTGTTACTTGATAATTTTGTCCTTTCGGGTACGCCTATGCCTGAGGTAGAGGTGGCTAGTGGCGGTTTCTTTCAGGCTAAGAAGATATCTATAAATCGTTATAAGATTGTTTCTACCGGTGAACGAACCATCTATATCAATGCTACCGGCCCTGGATCGGGTTCGATCAGTTCCGAAGAGGTTTCTGGGCAAGATAAGCTCCAGCAGTTGTCGACGATTATTCGTTTTTCAACCAAGATGCTGTATGATGAATTGGATGATAGAATTGATCTTTATGGCGAGGTGACTGCGAGCAATAATGATCAGGTTCTCAGTAGTGATAGGCTGCTGATAACCCTATCTTCTGTGGCTGGAACTGGATCAGATGCTGAGTCGAATAAGCAGATAACCCGCTTGACCGCTGTCGGCAATGCCAATATGCACTGGGGTACCCAGCATTGCGAAGCCGATAAGGTAGACCGTCAGATTAAAGCCAACGGTAAAGGGCAGGTGATCCTTGTCGGTACTAAGACTAAGCATGCAAAAATTTGGGAAGAGAGTGGGGCGGCATTTCAGGGGCCGTGGATCAAGGCGGCTGATGACGGAAGTTGGATATACTCCAGTGGCGGTGGCGAGCTCAGTATGCTCGACCGTGATACCAATGAAAAGGCTATGGTCATTTACTCCGGAGACGCTTATTATACTACCAAGGGCAGGGACAGTCAGGCTATATTCAGCGATAATGTGATTTTGCGTCGAGGAAATATGAAGGTTACTGGCGATAAGATGAAAGCTGAGTTGGTATCGACACAGGGCGAAGGGAATAATGAACTTATCAGTGAGGCTGAGCAGGCTGGAATCTCTACTTCGACTCTGCCTAAGCGCTTGAAGCGGGTTACGATCGAGGGTAATGTAATTGTGCGTCAGGGTAAGCGGGTGGCGTTTGGAAATAAAGGACAGGTTGATATCGGCGAGAAGGGTGATATTATGCTCCTTGCGGGTACGGCGGATGTACCGGCGGAGGTGAATGATAATAATGGCTTCTCGCTTCGTGCTCCCAAGATTATGATCAAGGAAACAGCGGGAATTGTGACTGCGAGTGGCCCGGGAGAGGTCAAACTAGTCGGTGGCGCGGCTGCGGCTGAAGCCGGGTTTGATTCGTCATTGGTCAATACCGCTAGTACCGGCACTTATAGTCTGTATTACACAGGTAGAATAATTTATAATCAATTGCTTAAAAAGATACGTTTTGAGAAGAATGTCCGCATGGTTCAGGATACGCTGCGGGGCAGGTGTGATCTGTTGACGGTATATCTCAATAAAGCTCCAGAAGGTCTGGAAGGGACTCAAGCTGATGAACCGATAATTGTTGAGAATATCGAGACCTATGGCAATGTACGGTTTGAGAGCTATCCCGAGCCGTTTGCAGGGCGTGATCCGACAAATCTTCCGGGCAGAACGGTTTACACTCGCAGTCAGGAGGCGCATTATGATGCGACGCATAACGTGATTCTGCTAACGGGCAAGGATCGTCCGGCAGAGATTCTTTTCCAGGAATTGAATGGGGGTAACCGTATGCGCTACTTGCAGAAGGCGGATAGAATCTGGTACAATACCAAGACCAAAGAGATAAAGGTAACAGGGAGTAATCAGCAGAGTATGCCTCTACCGCCTACCGGTCCTCTGCGTTTTCCGGATTGAGGCGGCTTGTTAGGTATTAAGCAGGGTTATAAGGATAGCTATGGATGTTGCAGAAGTCTTAAATCGAGCTGAAGTATTATTTGAGAATAATCAGCCTGAACAGGCTGGGGAGTTGCTGTATCTGGCGTGGAGAGATTATCCGGATAATTTTGACATAGCTAATGCCTATGCCTGTGCCTGCTTTCATAACAATAAACTGGATGAGGCGGTACGGATATTTGACACCTTGATTGCCGAGCGGCCGGGGGACGCGCAGATACTCAATAATTATGGTTATCTGCTAATGAGTGTCGGGAGGTTACGTGAGTCGATCAATTGTTTCAGGGACGCTATTGCAGCGGATCCGCAGGATGTGGAGATTCATATTAATCTTGGTATTGCCCTGAGTCGCAAGGGGGCGTACGACCTGGCTCAAGAGATCTTTCTAGAGGTTACGGAGCTTGCGCCTGGCCTCTCTTCGGCGCATAATAACCTTGGGGTGATCTATAACCGTCTCGGCAAGCCTGACCTGGCTGCAGAATCATTTCAGAGAGCCTTGGATATCAATCCTACAGATTCGAGTGCGGCCAATAACCTTGCCTGTATCGAGCGTAATGAAGGCAGGCTTGAGAGTGCGGCAGAGTATTTCCGGCAGGCGCTCAAATATGATGCCAAGAATGCTGCGGTACGCCGTAACCTTGCGTATACCCTGGTAAACCTAGGAAGAGTTGCTGAAGCAGAGGTAGAGTTTCTCTGTCTGTATAAGACGGCTGAGAACCTAAGCATGGTTGAAGAGGCGCGGAAGTGGTTGCAGCATAATGCGCCGGATTCAGGGAAGTTATGAAAATGGCTGATCACATTAAGCGGTAGCTTTTGCCATTATCGTACTAAATTGAACCCTTAAATAATTGGTGATTTATGGTGTAGCTGCTTAACGAGAGGTGAGCCTAGCTAATATTTCAAAGTAATTACCTTGTGAATTCGGAGGTGCTCAAGCTTCGCTGTTGATATTTTGAGCAGAGTTGCCATTGAGCGCTGCCGAGAATATAGTCTTGGTGTTGTCCAACTGGCGGAGGATGAACCCCATATTGATACTCTCGTTATTCAGGTTTCGCTCCAGAAGTAGTAAGCCGCCGAGCATGGAGATAAGCTTATGCGAGATTCTGAGTCCGAAAAAGGTGCTGATGTCCAGTATCTCATTCCATTTGAAATTATTCGAGGTAAAATCAAGGATACTATCGAAGATCTCCGGTAGAATAGAGGTATTGGGACCGCCTTTTACCGTTACTTCGAATTTCACACCGGTTCTGGTGTTATTCAGATTGATCTCAATGGTTGAATCAGGCTCGGCGATCTGGAAGGCTCCGAAGAGTATCGAGCTTACGACCTCAGAGATCAGAGCTTTGTCGGTATGGACGTAGATTTTGGAGATAATGTTATAATCAATGCCTATCTGTTTCTTTTTGAATATCTTCTCAAAATGCAGAGCCATCTCCTGGACAATCTCGGAGATATCAGTATGTGAGAAATGGATGTTTACATGCTGATTCTCGATCTCATCCATTTCGCATATATTATTAATCATGCGCATTATTTTATCGGTACGGAGCTGGCAGACATCTCTAACCGTCTCGATAGAGAGGGTTCCCTCGGTAAGAAGTTTTAAGTATGAGTTTATCTCATTTATCGGATCGCGCAGTTGGGTGGCAATCAGGTTGATGAGGCGGTCACGTTCTTTAACGGTCTCCTGGAGCTTGCGATTGGCTTTCTCCAGGTCGAATTGTGCCTGCTTGAGACGAAAACCAGCCTTGATGCGGGCAATAAGTTCAGGCATTTGAAAAGGCTTGGCCAGAAAATCGTCGCCTTCTACAGTAAAACCTTTGATTAGATCATTACTCTTCGCTTTGGCAGTGAGGAATATTATGTAGCTAGTATTTCCGGATTCGCGCAGAGTATGAACCATCTTGTAGCCATTCATCTTCGGCATCATTACATCGGCAACAATTACATGGGGATTGTGCTGTAGCGCTTTATTGAAGCCATCTTCGCCGTCGTTGGCAGTAATAACATCATAACCTTTATGAGTAAGGGCATTGCTTACCAGTAAACGTAGGCTCTCTTCATCATCGACGACAAGTATACTCTTCGACTCCAATTATCTTCTCCATTTTACTAAACAAACAGTGGGTGAAATGTTCTATTTTTTGTTTTATTATAAACAATTTTTGCAGTTTTGTAAATCTATTTTTTAAGTGTGGCTGGATTAGGAATAAAATATAAAATTAACTTGAAAATATTATAAAAAAACTATTATATAGTAGCAGGAACTATCACTTGCTCCGACATAGAGTTGTGAAGATTCATTGTTAAATTGCGAAAAACTGATAGATATTACATTAATATCTATTGTTTCGAGTTGGAAATTATCGGTAAATTGTGTTGGTATTCAAGACGTTATATTATTGAAAGCTTATAGGAGTTATACTAATGGTAGCTGACGTGAGGGAGATAACAAATATTGTAAAAGAAGAGGAAGCCGTCCTTTATAAGATCAAGTCAGAGATAGCACGTACGCTGGTGGGACAGGAGTATCTGGTGGAGAGGTTGCTTATGGCGATGCTCTGTAATAATCATGTACTGATTGAGGGGGTGCCGGGTCTGGCCAAGACCCTGGCGGTTACTACTCTGGCTAAGACTATGCAGGCAAGCTTCAGCCGTATTCAGTTTACTCCTGATCTGCTTCCGGCAGATGTTCTGGGTACACTTATTTATAATCCCAAAAGCGGTGAGTTTACGACCAAGAAAGGGCCGATTTTTGCCAATATTGTGCTGGCGGATGAGATTAACCGGGCTCCGGCAAAGGTACAGAGTGCACTTCTGGAGGCGATGCAGGAGAAGCAGGTGACCCTTGGAGACAGTACCTATAAGATGAGTGATCCGTTTCTGGTACTGGCTACTCAGAACCCGATTGATCAGGAGGGTACGTATCCACTGCCGGAGGCGCAGGTGGACAGATTTATGTTCAAGCTGCTGGTGACCTATCCTAGTATGCATGATGAGAAGGTTATTTTGCGGCGTATGGCTACCTCGGAACGCCAGGATGTGACCGCTGCGATTATCACCCCTGAGGATATCATCAGGCTGCGTAAGATTGTGGATCAGATATATATTGACGAGAAGATCGAAGATTATATTGTAAGTATTATTCAGGCGACTCGAACTCCTGAGGCTTATGGTTTGAATATCAAAGAGTATATTCAGTATGGTGGTAGTCCGCGTGCAACCATCTTCCTGGCGATGGCGGCGCGAGCGAATGCCATGCTTGCCGGGCGTGGCTACGTTACGCCACAGGATGTGAAGAGTATTCTGATGGATGTACTGCGGCATAGGGTTGTTGTTACCTACGAGGCTGAGGCGGATGAGGTAAGCAGTGAAGAGCTGGTTGAGCAGATTGTAAATGCCGTAAAGGTTCCGTAAGTGTGGTAGAGGTTGAGTCGAGTTTGAAGCTTATTGAAGGATAAGAATAAATGATAGATAAAGAGCTGATTAAGAAGGTGCGGCTTATTCAATTCAGAAGCTCGCGGATTGTCAACGATATCCTCGCCGGTGAATACAAGAGTGTCTTCAAAGGTTCGGGTATGGAGTTTGAAGAGGTTAGGCGCTATGAGCCAGGTGATGAGATACGTTCAATCGATTGGAATGTAACGGCAAGAATGGGCGAGCCTTATATCAAGAGGTTCCGGGAAGAACGCGATCTCAGTGTGATGTTTCTGGTTGACACTTCCGCCTCAGGATTATACGGCGGCGCGGCGGAGAGTAAGAATGAAATCGCAGCGCAAATAACTAGTCTGTTAGCCCTCTCGGCCACCAAGAATAATGATAAAGTCGGGTTGCTGGCCTTTAGTGATGAGGTTGAAAAGTATATCTACCCTAAGAAGGGGGTGCCTCATGTATTGCGTTTGGTCAGTGATATTTTGAGCCTTAAGGCTAAGAGTAAGGGTACTGATATAGCTATGGCGCTGGGCTATTTGGCCAAGGTCTGCAAGAAACGGTGTCTGATATTTATTATCTCTGATTTTATTGATACCGGTTATGAAAAGGCTCTGCGCGTGATCGAGAAGAAGCATGATGTGGTGGCTATATCGCTCCGCGATAGGCAGGAAGTTGAACTGCCGAATTGCGGGTTGGTAGAACTTGTTGACGCCGAGACCGGCGAGAGCTATATGGTCGATACTTCGAGCGCGGCTTTGCGCCGGGAGTTTGCGCGACTCGCTGCAGAGAAGAGTGAATATCTACAGAAGTCGTTGCGCTCTATGGGTATTGATCATGTTGGAGTTGAGGCAGGGAGCGAGTATATTCCGGAGTTGGTCAAGTTCTTCAGGATGCGTGAGCGGCGCAGGCTGATTGGCTAGGGGCTGCGCAAGCAGACAGGTATTTTTTTCTATACAGTCGGTATTAAGGAAAAAGATGATTGTGTTATTGTTGAATAGAGTGAACCGGGGCGGGTTGAGCAGATTTGGCTCGCTGGCGGTATTACTGTTTATCACTCTGCTTATGGGTGGTTGCGGTGAAGAAGGTGAGAGTGCTGCGGACACTGTAAAACCGGTGACGCTGGAGTATGCAGTGTATGGAAATACGCTGAGCCTGACCGTTGCACGTGAGAAGATAACTGTAGCCGGAGAACTAGAGATACGTTTACTGGCGAAGGCGCCGGTAGGGTCGGTGATTGATTTTGCAGAGCCGCCCAAGGAGTTTGACGGATTTACTCTGCTGGGTACTGCCGAGGTGGAGAATATACATGACCCTAAAGGTGAGTATGTTGCCAAGACGCTGAACTTGAAGTATGAGCCGGAGATGAGCGGTAGTTATACACTGCCGGAATTTGTGGTTAAATTTATTTCGGGAAATGGGACTGAGAGTGTAGTAAAATCGGAAACACTGTCGGTTGAGGTGCTGTCGCAGATACCTCAGTTGAGTACGGCTAAACTCAAGGATATTCCCGGGATTATCGCTTTGAAGCGGGACTATACACTTTGGTTTGTTTTCGGGGGTATTGGTGCTCTGCTTTTGATTCTGGTCGGGGTGATTATACTGGTCAATGTTCTGCGCAAGCGGGCGGCGTACCGAGTTATCTGTAAGCCTTTCTTTACAGCTCTTAAGCAGTTGGATAATCTGGAAAAATCCGGTCGAATTGAACAGGGGCAGAATAATATAGTCTATACCGAGGTAAGTGATATTCTAAGATTTTACATTGAAGAGCGGTTTGCCATACAGGCTTCAAAGAGTACCACCGAAGAGTTTCTGGCGCAGATATCGGATAACAACCTGATGATCAGCAGTTATTCCCATCTGCTCAGAGATTTTCTACAGAAGTGTGATGTGGTGAAATTTGCCAAATACGCAGCTTCGGAGAGTGAGAGTCACGGTGTGATTGCGAGTTGTAGGCGGTTTGTCCTGAGTACCAAACGGGCAGAGATAGAGTATCATGGAGAGTTTGGAGAACTCCCGGCAACGGACGGTAATAAGAAAGGAGAGCGCTAGATGGAGATAGGGAATTATTGGGCGTTTCTGCTCCTCCTACTTATACCGCTTATGCTGTATCTGCGCAGTCGCTTTAGCCGTAAGGCGGGTGTGCGGGTGGCGAGTATCGGGAGTTTCAAAATATTAAAGCCTACACTCAAGCAGAGACTCCGTATTGTTCCTGATATATTCAGGGTGCTGGCGTTGCTTCTGCTGATAATTGCTATCGCCAGGCCGCGTATCGGCAATGAGAAGGTGATCAACCGGAGTGAGGGGATAGCTATTGAGATGGTACTCGACCGCTCCAGCAGTATGAAAGAACCGATGCAGTATCAAGGTTACCGGTCTAACCGGTTGGATGTAGCGAAAGAGGTATTTTCTGATTTTGTTCTGGGTAAGGATGGTTTGACGGGAAGACCTGACGATCTGGTGGGGGTGATCAGTTATGCCCGGTATTCAGATACAATCTGCCCGCTGACTCTGGATCATAATACTCTCCCTGAGTTTCTCAAGCAGATTCATCTGCCGCTGACCCGCGATGAAGATGGTACCGCAATTGGCGATGCGTTGGAACTAGGTGCAGCCAGATTGTATACGGCTGAGAAAGAGTTGAAGGAGAGGAAGCTGATTGGCGGTGAGGGTAGCGGGATAAAGAGTAAGATTATTATTCTGCTCACCGATGGTCAGGATAATTCGAGCCGGACGCCGTTGGCACAGGCGGTGAAATTATGCCAGCAGTGGGGGATAAAGGTTTATACTATAGGTGTCGGTGGAGCCGGGCGTACCTTTGGTTTGGGCGGTTACAGTATGAATCAAGTCGATGTGCATAGCTTGCAGTTTATCAGTGAACAGACTGGCGGCAAGTTCTTTATGGCTGGTACCGACGGAGCAATGCTTGAAATCTATAAAGAGATTGATCGACTTGAAAAGAGTGAGGTGGAGTCGATAAAGTATACCGATTACGCTGAGAAGTTTATGCCTTTTGTGCTGGCGGCTCTGGCACTGCTGGTATTGGAGTTGATTTTACGCTCGACTGTATTTAGAGTTATCCCGTAGCAGTTACAATTAAGACTGGAGTATAAGTGTAATGAATGAGCATTATTATAAATTATTGAATGAAACAGTTTTGGTTCATCTGCTCTGGCTGATACCTTTATTGATCCTGATTTTTCTCTACGCGGGGCTTAGACGTAATACCCTGCTGCGGCGGATTGCCGGAGAGAGGATGTTGCCGCGGGTTAAGACGGAGCTGAGTCGTCGGAAACGTTTTATTAAAGCTCTGTTATTGGTGGTAGCGGTGGCGCTGGGGGTATTTGCGCTCTCTCGGCCTGCTTGGAATCCTCAGGAAATTGTCAAAAATCAGCAGGGGCGTGACGTCGTATTCTTGCTCGATGTCTCAAGGAGTATGCAGGCCGAAGATCTAAGACCGAGCCGGTTGGAAGCGGCCAAGATTGCTATCGCTGAGACAATTGACAGTATTGAGGGTGATCGGGTTGGGCTCGTAGCCTTTGCCGGTAACGCCAAGATACTCTGTCCGTTGACTATTGATTACTCTTTTTTCAAGACGGCATTGGATGAAGCTGGGGCGGAGAGTGTAGATGTTGGCGGAACAATGCTTTCGGATGCGATGCGTAAGGCGGTCAATGATCTGCTTACTAACAGTGAGGCGGAGAACAAGGATATTATTATCATTACTGACGGCGGCGATGAAGATGAAGCCGACGATAAGTTTGCGCTGGTGGCGGCACGGGAAGCGGCGGAGCAGGGCATACGCATAATCACCATCGGTATCGGGGATGAGACAACCGGTAAGAAGATCCCGTATACCGACAGCAACGGGGTGAAGCAGTACCTGCAGTATCAGGGTAAGGATGTGGTAAGTAAGCTCAATGCGCCGTTACTCCGCAGAATTGCCAAGGCGACACCTGGCGGGGCTTATGTTAATGTTGGTACTTCGGCCTTTGATTTTCCCTCAATCTATACAGAATTGGTCGGTATGGCTGCCAAGAGTGACCTGGGGGAATCCAAGGTGGTGATGTATAGCGAAGGGTTTGTCTATGTTTTGTTGGCAGCGCTGGTGCTATTAATATTTGAATTTATGCTTAATGAGAGACGTGGTAAAGATAGCAGGGAGGTCTAACGGTGCGAAATAGGTGGTTATTGGCTCTGCTGGTGGCAGGAGTAGTGACCTTTGGTCAGGCTGCCCAGAGCAGAGATACTACAGGTGGCAGCGAGGAGGTTGAGTATGCCGGAGATGTCTCTGTCGCGAATAAACTATATGCTGAAGAGAATTATCAGCAGGCTCTGGAGGAGTATAAAAATAGTCGTATTGAAGCTGCTGATACTATGAATCTCGGGGTTATTGAGTATAATAGGGGTAATACCGAGTATAGGTTGGAGCGGTATAAGGAGGCTATTGAGAGCTATAAAGAGGCGGCACTCATCAGTAATGACCCGCTGTTGCGCTCCAAGGCGCTCTTTGGGCAGGGGAATGCGCTCTATAATATCGCGCTGAGCGAGGCACCGGAGAAAAAAGCTGAGGCGATCAAGACGCTTGAGGCTGGGGCGGCGCTGTATAAATCGGCGTATAAGCTTGATACCAGTAATCCTGATACGCTATATAATCTGGAATATGTTAAGTCTGAGATCAAGAGATTGAAAGCTGAATTAGAGCAAGAACAACAACAGCAGAATCAGCAAGATCAACAGAATCAGCAGAATCAGCAGAATCAGCAGAATCAGCAGAATCAACAGAATCAGCAGAATCAGCAAGATCAGAAAGATCAGCAGAATCAGCAGAATCAACAGAATCAGCAGAATCAGCAAGATCAGAAAGATCAGCAGAATCAGCAGAATCAGCAGAATCAACAGAATCAGCAGAATCAACAGAATCAGCAGAATCAGCAGAATCAGCAGAATCAGCAGAATCAGCAGAATCAGCAGAATCAGCAGAATCAGCAGAATCAGCAGAATCAGCAGAATCAGCAGAATCAGCAGAATCAGCAGAATCAGCAGAATCAGCAGAATCAGCAGAATCAGCAGAATCAGCAGAATCAGCAGAATCAGCAGAATCAGCAGAATCAGCAGAATCAGCAGAGACTGCAGGAGTTGCAGCAAGAGCAGGAGCAACTCAAGGATAAGTCGGAGAATCTGCAGCAAAAACCGTCTGAACTAGCACAGCAGCAAGAGAAGTTGCAGGAGAAGACCGAGCAGCTTAGAAAAGATTTGCAGGAGCAGAGCCGCAAGGATGACGGGCAGGAGGCGCAAAAGCAGCAGGAAGCGGCACAGAAGCTGGAAGAGGCTGAGCGCAAGCAGGAACAGGCCAGTGATGATCTGAAGCAGGATAAGCGTGAGGCTGCCGCCAACGCACAGCAGGAAGCGGCGGATAAGTTGCAGGAAGCGCTTGAGGCGCTTGGTGCTGACAAGCCTGAGACTAGACCTGACGAAGAGGCTGGAGAACAGAATTCTAAAGAGGCTGGTGCCGAAGCAATGGAGGATAACAACTCTGCGGCGGCAAATGAGGTGCAGCCGGGAGAGTTGAGCGAACAGGAGGTCAATGAACGGCGGGTAGGTGATATTCTACGGCGTGAGCAGGAGGATAATGACCGGCGTCGCAAGTACCGCCTGAGCGGGATGAAAGAGGTTGATAAAGACTGGTAGTAGGCTTTCAAAGTTATACATGTTTTCTTCTTGTTTTTTGAGTCATAATTGAGGAAAGTAATATGAGCGTTAGTAGATTGTTTTCAGCGGGATTAATACTGTTTATAAGCTTATGGGTCTCGGCTCATGCAGCCGATCCGGTACGGGTGGAGGCACTTGTCAGCAGTAATAGGGTTACACTGGATGAGATTATCACTCTGCAGGTTCAGGTTGTAGCGGAGTCAGATAATATCACCAGGCCGGATATGAGCGGGTTGAGTGGTTTTGATCCGGCGTATCAAGGTGCGTCCCAAGCGACAAGTACGATGCTCTCTACCGTTAATGGTAAGACCGAGATGGTCACCGAGCGGAAGATTGTCTATAATTATCAACTATTGCCGCTGCAAGAAGGCAAACTTACTATCCCGGCTCTGAGCGTCGAGGTGGATGGCAGGAGTTATAAGACCAAGCCGATTGCAATAATTGTTGCGAAGAGTAATGCAGATAATAAGGCTGGGGCTACAAAGATCCAGAGTATTCTCCGTTATAACCTGCCTCGCAAAGAGGTCTACCTTGGGGAGACCATTCCTATAGAACTGGTCTGGTACTACCGGAATGGGGTGAAGGTTGATGACGTGGAGATGCCGATACTCAATAATTCGCACTTTATTGTCTCCAAGGCGAGTGTGCCGAAAAATAATGAGCTAGAACGGGATCAGCAGCTGGTGGATACCATGTTCAATGGTGGTAAATACTGGGCACTGCAGAGTGAGGGTATCATTGATGGGGTGGCTTACAATACTCTGACCTTGAAGTGGTATCTGTCTCCTAAAGAGGTAGGTAAGCTAGAGATAGATCCGGCGCGAATTGTTGCCTCTTTTTTAGTCGGGTATCGCGAGAACTCCATGTTTGCCGGTATGCCTAAAGGTTTTTCCGGCATGTTCGGTAATGACCCGTTTATGCAGATGCGTGAGCCGGTGTACAAGCAGGCGGTGACCAGGTCTAAACCAGTTACTCTGGAGGTTAAACCTCTGCCCCTGGAGGGTAAGCCTGCCAGCTTCAGCGGGGTTGTGTCTAGTATAGAGCTGCGGGCGGAAACGGATACGACTGAAGCCGCAGTCGGCGAGCCGATAAAGGTTGATTTGCTGGTCAGAGGTAATGATAATATCTATAATATGCAGTTGCCGGATTTCAATGAGCAGCCGGATATTCGCGGTAAATTTAAGGTTAGTATCGATGAAAACGAGGATACCAGTTTCAAGAATTTGCGAATGTTTGCGCTGACTTTGCGGGCACTCAAACCGGGTATTACCGAGATTCCTCCGCTCAAGGTTGCTTATTATGATTTAGAGCAGAAATCCTATGCCGAAGCTGAGACGGCGGCGTTGCCGCTACAGGTCAAGGCGGCGAAGATTGTAACGGCGACAGATATTGAGAGTGCCGCTGAGCCTGCATCTAAAACTGTTACCGCGCGTGAAGAGAATAAGGAAGGGATTTATGCCAATGTTGTCGGCGAGCAGGTGTTGGTAAATCAACAGCTCAGTATCGGTGAGTATCTGGGGGAGAACAAGGTCTTCTTTACGGTATTTCCCGGGTGTTACTTTGCGCTCTTACTGGGGCAGCTGGTGTTACAGGGACGGGGTAAGAATGCAGCGGGACGTGCTGCAAGCAGAGCACTTAAAGTCTTTACCGCACGCCTTGGTGATCTCAGGAAGGGTGAGGTCGATGCTGAAGCTCTAACCCGGGTTATGCTGGAATATTTCCGAACCAAACTTGCAATTGAGCAGGAGGGTTTGACCCTGAGTGAGATTCTACCGCAGCTTGCCGAGAATCCCAAGGTAAGTGAGGCGATACTCGAGAATTTAAAAAAGATTATTGATTACTGTGAGGCTTGTTGTTACACTGGAGGGGCGCCTCAGGTAATGAGCCAGAAATTTATCGATTGCGTAGAGGCGGTTATTACCAAGATCGATAGTGAGATGGGCAGGAGAGGCTAGTAGCATTTTTTTTAGATTAATTAATGAGTGAGGCGGTTGATGAGAAGGATATGTGTCGTATTCGTATTATTATTATTATGTTTGTTCAGCCAGGTTGTAATGGCCGCAGACGATTCGCATCAGGAACTGTATGATCAGGCGAATAAAGAGCTTACAATAGCTAAAGAAGCTGGGGATAACAAGCCGGAGGTGGCCAAGGCGGCCTATCTCAAGGCGGCGGAGATCTTTACTCAGATTATCCGGGATGGGGTTAAGAATAGTGATATTTATTATAACCTTGGTAACTGTTATTATCAGGCGCAGGATTATCCGATGGCGATTCTGCAGTATCGAAGAGCCTTGGTCTTTGCTCCCGAAGATGAGAAGATCAATGCAAATATTGCCTCGGCGCAGCGGAATCTGCGTAGTGAAGAGCCGCAGAGTACTGATACAGGATTTTGGGGTAAGGTTGTTTCTTTTAATTCAAAGATACCGCTCTTGTTTAAGGAATATTTCAATAAACTCTCTTATGTATTGTTCTGGGGTGGGCTTATTGGTTATCTGTATTTTCGTAAACGGGTCAACAAAAAGAAATTACTTATTATTGCGATTGTCTGGTGGCTGAGTCTCTGTGCTATTGCGTTAGTCTCGTATCTTGCGTCAAGTAGTGCCGATGGAGTTATTCTGCAGCAAGAGGTGGTGGCGCGCAAAGGTGACGGGGATAACTATGCTGAGGCCTTCCTCAAGCCGCTCAAGGCTGGAACTGAGTTTAAACTTATCGAGAAACGCGGGGACTGGCTCAAAGTTGAACTGGATACCGGAAATGAATGCTGGATAAAGGCGTCAACTGCCGGCTTGGTGAAAGACGAGCCGTAACGAGCAGGGAAATCGCTTACTGTGTTTTTTAGATGATAAGTTAATTCAGCCCTCAGCATTGCTGAGGGCTGAGGCTGTTTCTACAGCCCCGCTCATCTGTCCATGAGGGCTGAGGCGGCGAAGAGCGCTTTGTGTGAGAGCCTTGATTTGCTTTTAATTTAGAATTTACTCCGAAGGTCTTGGTACTTGCTCTAACTGAATGGCTATAGCTTAATCTTCAGTGGAAGTATTAAAGGTTGCCTATATATCAATATTGAGGTAAATATTAAAACCATTTAGACTTCAAAACTCAAAGTTTTATTTCTTGGTATCTGATTTGTATTTCTTGCTTGCACTCTGGAGTATTGCTTTCTCGCCCGGGCTGAGGTTGGCTATTCCCTCTTGCTTCACCTTCTTGAGTACTTCATCTACCCTGCGGTCAAGTTCTGAACGTTCCGCCTTCTTTTTGGCTTCCCGCGACTCTTTAGCTTCGCGGCGTTTGCGTTTCCAGCTGGCGATTATACTCTCATTCTCCGGGTCGGAGGTATGCTTACTCTTGCTGCTGAAAATGTCTTTGAAGGATGCGTCTCTTTTACTCTGGTGTGAGTAGTTTGTGTTGGCGGTGTTCTGCATAGAGCTGTATCTGGCGGCGTACATTCGCGCCTGAAGCTCCTGATTGCCTTGGAAGTAGACGAGAAGTCCGATGAGAATGAGCATCATACCCGATTGATTACCCATAATTGTCAGGTAGATACCATACCCGCATAAGATGACGATACCGGCAATACTCAGTGGTTTCACCAGCTTCAGCGCTTTCTCCGGTCCGGCCAGCAGGGTGGCCGTAGCCAGAGCGACTCGCCCTCCATCCATCGGAAACACTGGAAGAAGATTGAACAGAGCTAGGAACATATTCATGTACATCAGGTTGTAAAAGAGTAGGCTGGACTCATGCTGCGGGTTTATACGGAGCAGGTAGTATGCTAGACCGGCGATACAGAGGCTTACAATCGGCCCCATCAAGGCAATAATTATCTCGGCGCGTGGGCCGGGTATAAGCCCGCCAATCTCGGCGGCACCGCCGAGCATGTGCAGGACGATCCGATTGACCTTGACACCATAACGCTGAGAGACCAGGGAGTGTCCCAGTTCATGCGCTAGAATACACACCGGCAGCAAAAGCATGAGTATTATTGCATAAAACCCGGCATGAAGTGACTGTAACGTATAGAGGGCAATTATTATATAGAGTGAGTAGGCTATGTGAATGTCGATTCCAAATAGTCTGCCAATTCTGTGCGATGCAAGCAGCAAGTTCATCTGTTTTCTCCTTGGTTATTTGCTTTTAGTGACTCAGTATCCAACCAGCTTCGAAAGATGTCTTCTATAAATATACTCGTATTATGAGTAGTAGGCGAATCTTCGGTAAGATCTATTGTCAAGGGATTATTAGCGGTAAATTTCCGGTATGCGGCGAGGGCATTGGGGCTGAGTTGGGAGCGCTGTACCGTCGGCTGGGGAAGTTTGTCCAGGTTCAGAATAAATCTCAGTGTATTCGCATTTATTCTGAAGAGGCTGCCATGAATAATGCCGAGTTCTTTACTGAAGGCTTTGAGGGAACTCAGTTGTTTTTGCTCGGCATTACTGGTCTGGTAATTTACGAGGAGAGTATCCAGAGTTATGCTTTGAAAGGGCTGGATGAGGTCAGCCATGGGAGACTCTGGAGAATTCAGCGGATCAAAGCAGAGCCGGTTCAGAGTGTTCAAGGTTGTGGGTACTGAGGCGAGAGTGCTTATGGCAGTTCCGCTGCTCAGGGTGGGAATGACAACATTAGCGAGTGTAAGCTGGATATTTGTCTTTTCTTCGCCACTTTGCAGATCACGGTTGTAGAGTAGTGCCAGTTCGCCGCTGCCGGTGGTGGGGGTGCAATCCATAACTTCAGGGAGAATCTTAGAGAAATTGAGCAGGGTGCTAGCTGCATCCTTGATCTCTAGTGTGGCCATTATTGTCTCGGGAAAGATATTCTCTTTTAGGGATAGATTTTGTGCCAGCAGACTGAGTTTTCCCCCGGCAATCATTCCGTCCAGAGCAATATTGATCTCATTAGAATCGGATTTGAAGGTTTTGATTATTGCTTGTCCTATATTGAAGTCGTCGGTCTTTGCCGAGGAGACGATCGCGCTTATTGCCGGAAACTTTGAGATGAAGTAGTTGAGCCAGTATGATTCAGAGCTGGAGAGTAATTCGCTTATATCCAGGGTTGAAAGGCAGAGCTGTAGCGGCAACCAGCGGCCTTGTTCATCTTTGTTTGAATCATAGTTTAGAATAATACTGTTGTTGGCGGATATATTGAAGGATAGATACTCAACTGAGCGCAGTAATGAATTATTTGTCGCCAGATTGAAGTCCAGATAGCGGGGAAATTCAGTAATTTCGGCATTATCCAAAATTCCTGAGACGCGGAGCTGAGATTGCTCAGTATCCAGTTTGCCGGAGAAATTGATATCTGTCGGCAGAGCCGGGAGGTTGGGGAGTAACATATTAAGGATATAGGTTGGAATATTATCTACAGTTATTTCACAGGAGATTATATCCAATGTCTGACGGTCTATTTGCAGTTGCTTGACTTGGATAGAACCGATATCCAGATCTGCGGTATTATTGAACCGGTAGGTGAATTTCACCATCTCTGAATCACACTGCAGCGAGTATGTAGTATTGTCAATGCTGAGTCTTCCATTCAGTGGTATACTTACCAGATAGTCGTTCAGATTCAATTCAACCCTACAGTTCATCAGGATAAAGACGGCACTGGCAAGATCTATATTGGGGAGGAAATACGGTGCTTGGGGTTCAGGAGTAACGGTTAGTCCTGAAAGATTGAATAGACCAGTTGGCTTCTTGGTTATATTCAGAATACCGTCTCGAATTTGGATAACCGGATTGGCCTCTACTCCGCCGAACAAAGAATAGAGAGAGGAACTGGCTCTGATCGTATCTACCGAGAGGATAGGGAGCATAAACTCAGGTTGAGGGCTGGCTATTTCAAATTCGTGAATGTAGAGATCAGTTCGCCAATCACTGCGCAGTGCCGTGTCGGTGTGATCAATGTTGACATAAGTACTCATATTGAGTGAGTCTTCAAACCATTGCTTGAGATCTTGCTCTAAAGATTTCTGGTCTATCAGTTCCGATGCCAGGCCAATCAGCATGAAGTATAGAACTACCGCGAATACACCGAGGGCTATACGCTTCATTGCTACTGATTCTTTGAGCATTTTAATTATTCGTCTAAGCATACTCTATATATTATAATGATTTTTAACAAATATTTACCCTAGAATTTAAAAAAATGTGCTCTATAATTGGAATTGAAAGTAATAGCGTTTTATTGAAAAGTACTTGGAATTAATGAGTAATAGATAAAAAAATATAAATATATATTTATCTAATGTGCTTTGGGTTGGATTAGCAGATTATTTTCTGGATTTTTCTCTTGACCAGAGCTAGGTGTAGAAGCATAATGTCGCTATAGATAAAAAAATACTTAAACCTCTGGTTTAATCTTAAATTCATTTTTGTGAAAGGGAATAAGGATATTATGGAAAGAGTATTTAATTTTGGTGCCGGACCGGCTGCACTTGCATTACCTGTACTTGAAAAAGCCCAAGAAGAGATGTTAGACTTCAACGGTTCAGGAATGTCCATAATGGAATTATCCCATAGAAGCGGGACGTATCAGGAGGTTATTGATGCAGCTGAAGCGGGTATTCGTCGGATTATGGGTGTTAGCGATGATTATGAGGTCTTATTTTTGCAGGGTGGAGCCAGCATGCAGTTTGCGATGATTCCGCTCAATCTGCTGGGTGCAGATATGACTGCAAATTATGTCAATACCGGTAGCTGGGCGAAGAAGGCTATTACCGAGAGTAAACTTGTCGGCTCTACTACGGTAATCTGGGATGGTGCTGATTCTGAATATATGACAATGCCTAAGGCTGCAGATATCGTTGAGACTGAAGACGCGGCATATGTACATATAACTTCCAATGAGACAATTGGTGGTGTGCAGTTTAAGGAATTTCCTAAGACCAAGGCGCCGCTGATAGCTGATATGTCTAGTGATATTATGAGCCGTGAACTAAATGTAAATGACTTTGGTATGATTTATGGCGGGGCGCAGAAGAATATCGGACCATCTGGACTCGGACTTGTTATTTTACGTAAAGATCTGTTGGAACGTACCCCGGAGAATCTTAACAGTATTTTGAAGTATACAATTCATGCCAAGAACGGTAGTATGTTCAATACTCCTAATACCTGGGCGATTTATATGGTTAAGCTAGTTTGTGACTGGGTTGACAGCATGGGTGGTGTAGCCGGACTTGAAAAGAATAATGTGGTTAAGGCTGAGACTCTTTACAAGGTATTGGATGCATCAGATTTCTGGAAACCTTGCGCTGCTAAGGAATCTAGATCTCTGATGAATGTTACTTGGAGAATTGCTGATACCGAGCTTGAAGGTAAATTTATCTCTGAAGCTACTGCAGCTGGACTGGTCGGTCTCAAGGGGCACCGGTCTGTCGGGGGTATCAGAGCTAGTATCTATAATGCTTGCACTCAAGAAGGTGTTGAGGCTCTGGCGCAGTTTATGGCTGATTTTGAGCAGAAGAACGGCTAATTAGTCTAGAGTCTTTGGTAATATTTGTTTATTGGTTCCTTTACCTGTAATGGGTGAAGGAACCTTTTTTTAAGCCTTCAGAAATGGTTTTGAATGCTGGAAGGATGATCTTGAATGTTAACTATGCCCCAAGTTAAAACAGGTGTGGAGCTTGCTCCACACCTGCCGAACGTAGTCTACTCTTCTCTCTTGATTATTAGAGTAGTGTTTGCGGGTACACCCCGCGGGAGTTGATCTTGCTTGCTGGAGTTCTAGTCGGTTATTAACCGAGTAGTGAGAGGACTCCCTGGCTAAGCTGGTTAGCCTGTGCAAGCATGGAGGTGCCGGCCTGAACCATGACTTGATTCTTCGAGAACTGGGTTGACTCGTAAGCCATGTCCGCATCTCGTATGTAGCTCTCAGTCTTGGTGATGTTCTCCACAGCAACACTCAAGCTGTTAGCGTTGGTTTCAAGCATGTTGGCCTGGAAGGCACCGATGTTGGCGCGAAGTTCGGATACATCCTCGATCGCTTGATCAATGATCTCAAGAGCTTTGACCGGATCTTCAGCCAGGCTTGCCCAGCCACCTGAAAGCATGTCATTGATCGATAGCATCTTGTCGGACTCAAGCGGGGTCTCAAAGCTATCGTGGAATTCAACTCGACCGAGTGAGGTCGCGGTCATATCCTTGATAGAGAGTACGGTTCGTTCCTGATCGCCTGAACCTTCACCGAGCTGGAACTGCATGCCACCTTCCCAGTCACCGAGGGTCTCGGTAGTCGTATGGATAGCATGATTTACATAGTTGTTCTCGGTGGTATACATCATTTTGGCTCGTGAACCGTATGAGCCTTCATCATAGCCGACTGCAGCAATAGTGGTAGTACCAAGTCCACCTTCATTGAATAAGATTTTGGCGGTAGTGTCGAGGTTAGTAATTGTGCCTTCAATACCGTCAAGTTGCAACTCTTGCCCATTGAGTGAGACCGTGGCGTCGCGTCCGTATTCGGTCCAGTCTTCTCCGTCTAGGCCGGCATCCAGGAGTATTGCGCCATCAACATCACTGTATCTACTGAAGATAGCTCCTTCATGTTGATCAAGTTTGATATAATTCTTTGAACCATAATCATCAGCTGAGATACGGATTCCTAGGTTCTCTGCTCCGATTACGGTCTCAAAACTGAGATCCTGAGTGGCTGTACCCATATTGAAGTTGAAGGTACCGTATAGACCAGACGTTGCGCCGTTGGCTCCGGCATTGGTCGCATATATCCTGATGGCGTTACCATTAGTACTGTCTGAGCGAATATCGGTTGCTGCGGATTGTGCTACCAGATCTTCATCACGCATCCGGGCGTCTTTGTAGAGGTAGATGGTTGAGGTGCCGGTAGTGTTCAAATCTGCCTTGACATAGATCTTGCCGGTTTCATCGGTATTCTCACCGAGCCTGATACCACTGAGGTACGAACCGGTGTTGACAAAGTGTGTGTTAGCAGTATTACCGGCAGTAGACGAAGCCAGAGCCAGATCTGAGAAGTCTACGGTCTCATTGCCTGGTGCGCCGCCAATAGTTGCGTCATTCTGCATATACCCTAGTTGCAGGGTCGCGGTCATACCTGCGGTCATGCCGGTGGTAGCGAATGTAAGGTCGATACCGGTAAAGTTTGAGTTGTTTACCGCCATTACCTGGGTATCACCACCGCTGATATCACCTTCTGCGACCTTCATGGTCATGGCGGAGTCCTTATAGATCTCATAAGTATCATCATCGATCATCTTGAGATAAGCACGGCCATAACCATCAACATTGACGCCTGCCCTAATATTCGTGACACCGGTAGAATTAATATTTACGCTGGTTACACCTACTGTCGTGATCTCACCGAGGGCGGTGCGATTGAAGACATCAGCCCCGTTGGCACTGTGCGCGGCTGTTCCCACATCCTGAGTCTGGGCGGTGATGTCTTGAACTACAGCATTGTTGTCATAGATCAGGGTTGCGTCAACACCGGTTGAGTCGGATACTGAGTTGATAGAAGTTACCATCTCACCCAGGTGTGTACCTTTGGCAAAACTCAGGTAACGGCTGCCGTCATTACCGGTAAGGGTAAAGGCCTGATCCGCGGTTAGCGTGTAGTTCTTATTCTTATCGGCGTTGCCAGTAATAATTTGGGTGGCTGATGATTGGTTTTTGGAAATTTCAAAGTAGCCTTTGGTTGCTTCGTTGTTATTACTTATAGAATTACCAGCAGCGTTGGTGGTTACTCCAGAGAAGGTGATATTTAGTTTGAAGTCATCACGTTTGAAGATCTGTCTGATATCAGAAAGGCTCTCGTTTACCAGCTTCATGTCGTGAGTGTCGGTGATGAGAACAGAGCTGTCGTATTCAAGTTCTTTATTACCATTCAAGAGGAATTGGTCTGAGAACTTGGTGGTACGGGCAATTCGGTCGAGAGTCTGGATTGATGAGTCGACTTCGGCTTGATCGGCAGCTACCTGCTCGGGAGAGGTGACACCATTATTGGCAGAGTGCACAGCCAATTGGCGCATTTTCTTGAGAATGTTGTTCATTTCATTGAGAGCACCTTCAGCAATACCGAGGACATTGTTGGCTTCCTGAGTGTTCTGAATGGCGCGTTCAAGACCGACATTCTGTGCTCTTAATTGTTCTGATATAACCAGACCGGAAGGGTCGTCTTTACCGCTATTAATTTTATAACCTGTTGAAAGGCGTTCTAGAGATGTGCTCATCTGTGTATTATTGCTATTCAGAGCATTTTGTGTGGCGAGGGCGTTAAGATTGTTTGCAACGATCATAGGCATGGTGATTTCCTCCTTGAAATCTGTCATACGAATAAAAAGTAATTTTGTAGCATCCGTGCTACGTGAGTTCGTTTATTGTACTCAGTCGAACCCGCTCAAAGCCTGAGGCAGTATTATGCTTAAATTATTTTAGGTTTACGTTCTTGTTTTTTTGTATAGCTACTCCTTTCATAGTTAATAACCAAGAGAATCAAATTAACTTATAACAAGTACAGTAACGGAGAAAATAGATCAAGCTTTAAACAAATTATGGTATTTTATTTTAATAATATTTTTTGAAATAAAATGTCGGGTTTTAGCGTATGGGGCTAAAATAAATTACCCGCACAATCGATTTGCGCGGGTAATTTATTGGTATTAAAGTAGATATACTATAGTGAGTAAAAGCAGGTGTTACCGGCGTATTCGGCCTGGGAACCAAGTTCTTCTTCAATTCGTAGCAATTGATTATACTTTGCAATTCGGTCGGTGCGGCAGAGCGAGCCGGTTTTAATCTGCCCAGCATTGGTAGCTACGGCAATATCGGCAATAGTCGTATCTTCTGTTTCTCCTGATCTGTGGCTGATGATAGCGGTATAGTTGGCTTTCTTGGCCATCTCGATAGCATTGAGGGTTTCAGTTAGAGTGCCGATCTGGTTGACCTTAATTAGTATTGAGTTGGCGCAATTTTCGGAAATACCCTTGGCTAGGCGGACGGTATTGGTAACAAAGAAATCATCTCCTACTAGCTGTACTCTGGACGATAGTTCTTTTGTCAGCTCTCTCCAGCCTTGCCAGTCATCTTCGGCCATCCCGTCTTCGATGCTGATTATCGGGTATTTGTCGACAAGGCCCTTCCAATAAGCGATCATCTCAGACGGAGAAAGGTGTTTATCTTCTGAAGCGAGGGTATAGGTTCCGTTGCTGTAAAATTCGCTGCTGGCTGGATCCATGGCGATAAGAATATCACTTTCTGGTTTATACCCGGCTTTGCTGATTGCTTTGAGGATTATTTCAATGGCTTCTTCATTACTATTGAGGTCTGGTGCAAAACCGCCTTCATCACCGACTGCAGTATTCAGTCCTGCATCTTTGAGCACAGTTTTGAGGGTATGGAAGACCTCGGTTACATTGCGCAGACCTTCGCTAAATGAACTGGCTCCAACCGGCATGATCATAAATTCCTGGAGGTCTACACTATTATCTGCATGTGAACCACCATTAATAATATTACACATCGGTACTGGCAGGACATGCGCATTGCTGCCGCCAATATACTTGTACAGGGGCAGACCCGAATAAATGCTGGCGGCTTTGGCCGCAGCCAAAGAGGTACCGAGAATGGCGTTGGCGCCAAATTTTCCTTTGTTCTCTGTTCCGTCGGCGTTGATCAGCAGTTGGTCGATCTCACGCTGCTCGCGACAGTCTATGTCGATTAGTAGTGGAGAAATGGATTTATTGACATTCTCTACCGCTTTGAGAACTCCTTTCCCGCAGTATCTTGCTGCATCTTGGTCGCGTAGTTCTACAGCTTCATGTACCCCGGTGGATGCGCCTGAGGGAACCGCCGCTCTACCGGTAACACCGGAATCGGTAATGACCTCGACTTCGATAGTAGGGTTTCCTCTGGAATCAAGAATTTCTCTGGCGTGAACTTGTAGTATTGTTGGCATATCATCTCCTTTGCTCGTGGTTAAAAAAGTAATTATAACTTAATTATACAGGGTATAATTTTTTTTTGGGGAAAAAGTTAGATTATTATTACTTTTTTAGAGAGATTAGCCAATAGTGGATTGTCTGATAATTAGCTCGCCATTGATCATATGGGTGGTTGTAGGCTTATGCGGATTTTTGATACGCTCTATCAGGATATTTACTGCAGAAGTCGCAAGATCAAGGCAGGGTTGCCTGTAGGTCGTGAGGGGGATTGAGATCAATTTGGCGTATTTGACATCGTCAAAGCCTACTACTTTTAAGTCCACCGGGATGCGTTTTCCCCGCTCTAAAAGCTCTGGTATAATCTTGGCGGCAGCAGCGTCATTATAACAGATAAGCGAGCAGACATTGTAGTTGTCAATGAGAAGTTGTGCGGTCTCGGCCGGGGTTGGGGCTGTAGTTACTTTGCGTACGCTTATGTCTTTTCGATCGGCTTCGTTGACCGCAATCGTGACCCCGATAAATCTTTGTTCGATGGTATTGGCGACATTTGGCGTCACCAGGAATACAATATCTTTGCAGCCGAGTTCGATCAGGTGTTTGGCTACTTCATAGCCGGCAATTATGTGATTCATGCAGACTAGATCATGGGTACTGGTGTTGGGGTAGGTGTTGAAATCCCTATCGAGAAGAACCAGTGGAATCCCGGCATCCTTGAAAAGATCACTTATCGCTTTATTCATATTGTAGCAGTTATCCAAGCAATCAAGGGGGGAGAAGAAGACTCCGTCAATCTTCTGATCGATATATTTTTTGGCAATTTGTAGCGCAAATTCGTGGCTCTGGTGGTGAGCAAAGGTGTTGTCTCCCCACATTAGTGAGAAATGATCTTCATCAACAATAAGGGAGAAGTTACGGTTATTTACTTGGTGAGCTATCTCGCCGAAAATAGGCTCAAATATCTCTGTGTCTTTTAGATATGGGATAATTGTACCTAAGCGGTATTCATCAACCCTATCGGCTTTGATTTGCTTTATTACCGCAGTCCCATAACCGGCTTTGCGTGATACATATCCTTCATTTTTAAGTAGATTCAAGGCTTTGGCAATTGTAGGGCGGGAGGTATTGAATTGCTCTGCAATGCGGGTTTCCGTCGGGAAGAGCTCACCATAAGTGTATCTTCCTTCATCTATTTCTTTCTTGAAATAGTCATAAATAACCTGCATTTTGCCTTTACGTGGGTTCACATGTAATCCAATTGTAAAAATAGAGATAAATAGTAGTGATATTAAACACACCACAATCAATTAAACGAGCTTTAGCTTAAATTAAATGTAAACCATAAAATAGCAAAATGCAAATAAAATATTTAATTAAATGAGAAATTGTTTGAATAATGTTAGTTAGAGGTGTAATATAATTTGTATAAGGCTGGAGAAATAATGATTAAGCGTTTAAATTTTAACATAAGGAAATAAGCATGAGTTATCATATTGCCGGTATTGGTGAGGTGTTGTGGGATATATTTGAGACTAGCAGGAGATTTGGTGGTGCTGTAGCAAATGTTGCTTTTCATTCCAGTCAGTTGGGAGCACATGGTTATATAATAGGGGCGGTCGGTGATGATGAAATGGGGCGTGAGGGCATAGCGTATCTCAAAGAACACGGGCTGGATATTGAAGGTCTGGATGTCGTTGCTGGATATCCTACCGGGACTGTAAATGTAAAACTTGATGAGCATAAAGTCCCTACTTATGAGATTGTCAAGGGGGTGGCCTGGGAGAATATGCCGTGGAAGGATGGGTTGAGCGCGATAGCGAGTAAGCTAGATGCTGTCTGCTTTGGTAGCTTGGCACAGCGGGGTGAGTTGACGAGGAGTACGATTCAAAAATTTATTGATTCACTTCGGCCAGATTGTTTGAAGATATGCGATGTAAATTTGCGGATTAACGGGTATACTCCGGAGGTTATTCGCCAGTCACTTGAGATGGCTGATGTCTTGAAGCTGAGTGATGAAGAGGTTGAGATCGTAGCAGGTATTGTCGGTATTGATGGTGGGTTGAGTACTGGGGCGATGATACAGGAGTTGATCAGCAAGTATGAATTTAAGGCTGTACTCTTTACCTTGGGTAAGGATGGGGCAAGATTATATGTCGATGGTCGTGAGTATAGTTATAAGCCGGAGCCAATTAAACCTGTAAGTACGGTTGGAGCTGGGGATTCATTTACGGCTCGGGCAATATTTGGTCTGCTTAATAATGAGGATCCGGATAAGATTATTGCGGCGGCTTGTAAGGTAGCTGCTTACGTGTGTATGCAGGAAGGAGCGATGCCCAAACTTCCAGAAGATATCATAAAATTATAGGTTTGAGTTATATGCCTTGTAATAATCATCTGCCTGCATATTCAATATGCAGGCAGATGATTATTATTGTCGCTGTAAGGAGTAAAGGTAGAACCTTACGTAAGTAGGAGGGTGCCGGTTATTTTACATATCCCGTTTGAGCGGGTATGGATGTAATGGGTCTGGGGCGTATTAATTCTGACGCGTTTACATGAAAATTTGTTAATTATCCCGGGTAACTCTTTTTCGCTAGCAGTATGTACCGACTCTGATTTTTGGCTTTGCATTCTTTCCCCCTTGTTTATCCCACAATATGATTTGGCTCTTTTAGCCTAATATTCAGTTTAGATTGAAATTTGCACCGGAGTTCCCCCGAAACATCATTGTCGGCAAAATGATAGCCGGCAAGTGATTACCCCGGTGCTTTGAATATTCAGTACTTATATCCCAAAAATATCTTGACCTTGTTCTTTACGTAGCGCGGTGTAGTCTGCTTCGGTCTCTGTACGCCGACTTTGACGCTGCTCAGGATCCCATATCTCTATACGCTCGTCCATACCGATAAAGACTATCTCTTTGCCTTTAAGCCGGGCATAGTCCCGCATCTGTTGTGGAATAACGAACCTGCCCTGATTATCAGTATCAATTGCGATCACTTCTTCCATGAAGGAACGGAAAAAATCCGGTGAATTCTTCTCAATAGCGATCTCACGTACTCTGGACTTAACTGGTGCAAACTGCGCATGTGTATAAAGGTAGAGACAATTGTCCTGACCAGGAAGTAAAACAAAGCCCCCAACAGATTCTGCTTCACTAAGACTATCTCTAAATTTTTTGGGTATTGCCGCTTGTCCTTTAGGACTGAGTGAATTAGTGTAGTGACCATAAAAGTATGCATTTTCAGAAATAGACATAATTTATTTCTCACTATTTGAATGTTTTTATCACTAATTATCACTTATATACACTATTTATATGATTTTCGGTAATAGTTGCAAGATAAATAATGAGTTGAGTCTGAAAAAAAAATTATAACTCATTATATTTCATGTAGATAAAGAGTGGTATAGAGGTGAGTGGGGTCTGTATATGGTGGATAGGGAGGGGGGATGGGTCAAGATATTGGGGTGCAATGGTCTTGGCTGGTATGATTATAGCTGAAGAGCAAGGCTTGCTTTTTTTTTTTACTTATTTTGATTATCTTGTGGCTGTTTATAAAGCCTTTCATTCTCTAAAAGGGCTTCGATAATGACTGATTGCAGGTATTCAGGGCACTCTGGGGAGAGCTGGAGTTGCTTAAGGATGAGAACAGCCCGCGGGTCGGGCTGGGCGCCAAGGGCGTATATGGCGCGTATAGCTGTATGCGGTTTGCCACGTAGCGCCATGTCCTCTAATTCTTCTATGACATATGATCCGGTGTTATTAGCAAGATCCATCTTGGCTGACTGAAGTTTGTTGTTCGGTCCAAATTCGATGATTTTTAGGGCATTATGTGCTGTAATATATGGAATGGTGATAATATAAGTAAAGATACAGAGTATTGTAAAGCAACCGATTATAATAAAGGCGATACTACGGGAGTTTATCTTGGCGAGTTGTGGCTTGTTCTCTTGTTCTTGTGGTTTGACCGTCTCTACTTTATTCGCTTTTTCTCTTTCTTTGGCACATCTGCTACAGATAATGCCTGATTTTTTCTCTGTACTCCCTGAGGCTATACAGTCCTTACAGATTAGGGCACGGCAGATTTTGCAGCGACCTCCAGAAAAGGCATCTAGTTCCTTATTACAGATGTTGCAGTTTATAGGCATATTTGTATTTTAGCAGTTTTTAAGGTATAATGGTTTTAATAATAAAAATAAATAAATTAATTCTGAAAAAACAGTATTATAGTACTATAGAGAACTAATAATATTGCTTATAAAGCATTTGTTTGTGTGTGTAGATTTACTATAATTAGAGTATTAGTTTGTGTTTATTCTATACTATAATATCGTTCTGTTGTCCGGCAAACATTAAACTTTTTAATATTTATGGTGATTAGCAGGAGAAGTTGATGGAAGAAGCAGGTGGTCGTAGGGATTTTTCGGTTGAACTACGGGATGAGTTGCTTCAGACTCCTTCGCTCTGGGAATGTTTTGTTGATAAAACAGTTATTGATGCGAAGAAATGGTCTGCATCAAAGGTATCCAATCCTCCCTGGTTTATTTTTATCGGTATGGTAGGGGTCACAATTTTTCTGGGTTTTTTGAAGAATTATATGGCTATCCTTTCAGGTGTTTTTGCTTTAGGGTTGGCTATCTGGATTATCTTCGTGCGTAATACCGGGAGTAAGGATATTGTTGAAAAAGTTTTTTGACGAGGTTAAGGATGGGGTATTCCCGGTAGATTTGAAGGATAGTATTATACGGCGTCTGCGCTGGTGGAGTGTGGTGATTGTTCCTAATGAGTGGACCAAAAACTCAAAGATCTTTGGGGTGCGAACAAAACTAATCAAACGTTTACAGGAGTTGGAGTCTGAGCTTGAATATTGGAGTTCAGCCGATGGAGTTGAGAAGCTGGCGAAGATCCATGAAGATGAAGAAGCTATCAAGATACGTCAAGAGGAGTATAATAAGAAATTAAGTCTGTTGAAATCTCGGGGAGTCAATGTTAGGGAATTTGAGACAGGGAAGGATGATAGTCTGCCGATAACCGAGCGTTATTCAGATCCGGCGGTTCTCGCCAAACGGATACGTGGGAAGGCTGATTGTGACCGACAGTTGATGCGTAATTCATAGTATTGTTGATCCTATTGAGCGTCTACAGGAGGAGGTCGTGCTGGTTAAGGCTCTGTTGTTGCGGTGTGATAGGATTGTCAGTATGATTGAAGAAGTCGATGCACTTGCTATCTCGGTTGAATCTATTACCAATGAAAATCTCAATGAAAAAGTTAGAGAGATGGTATACATTTTGGAGCAAAGAAGGTTGTTGGTGGGTAAATTGAATCGTATTTCTCCAAAAAAAGTGTTGGCCGCAGTTGATTATGACCCCAAGCTTGCTAAGTTGAAGGCTGAGAATGAAAGGAAAAAAAATGCAGAAAAGCGCTAGCGTCTTTTTTTATAATGGATCTATAATGCGTCTGGGGACAGCAGAAAAGATCATTGACAAGGGCTTTCTTCTGGTAGAAGATGGAAAAATCGCTGACTTTGGGGACTGGAATGATAGTTCCACCCTGCCGGGCGGGGTGGAACTGGTAAATCTCCAGGGAAATTTGCTTATGCCGGGGCTGGTAAACGCCCATAACCATGTGGCGATGACTCTGTTCAGAGGGCTTGGCGATGATATGGCGCTTATGGACTGGCTAAATAATTGCATATTTCCTATTGAGAAGAATTTAACGCGAGATTGGGTAACTTGGGGAACCAAACTTGGGTGTATTGAGATGATCAGATCCGGTACAACTATGGTAAATGATATGTATCTATTTATGGAGGGAGCAGTGGATGCTTTTGCTGAGTCGGGAATGCGAGCAATGGTTGGTGAAGGGGTATTTGATTTTCCAACTGCAAGTATTGGACCGGCCGAAGAGGGGATAAAGGCTGTTACCAAGTTGATCCAGAAGTGGAAGGAATATGAGCTGGTTGTGCCGGTGATGGTGGCGCATTCGGCATATACCTGCTCAGCAGATCTGCTAAAAGCAGTAAAAAAGGTCGCGGATGAGAATGGAGTACGGTTACATGTACACCTGGCGGAATCGGCACACGAAGTTGAGATTATCTCTGAGGCGCAGCAGATGCTGCCAATCGAGTATATTGACTCCCTTGGTCTGATCGATGAAAATCTTTTGGCTGCGCATATGGTGCATTTGACAGACAAGGAGATAGAGATAGTGGCAAAAAAGGGCTGTCATGTTTTGCACTGCCCGGAAAGCAACATGAAGTTATCAAGCGGTTTTGCCCCGATCGCTAAATACCTTGAATCAGGTATAAATGTCGCATTGGGGACAGATGGCTGTGCCAGTAATAATAATCTGGATATGTTCAGGGAGATGTCGTTTGCGGCCAAGATGCAAAAAGGCTATAGTGGGGATCCGGTAAAGGTCGGGTGTGAAGATGTTCTTAAGATGGCAACTATCAATGGTGCCAAAGCGCTGGGGGTAGAGGATATTACAGGCAGTATTGAGCTTGGAAAGTCGGCTGATCTTATTGTTATTGATTTTACCGCCGCGCATATGCGACCGGTTTATAATTATTATTCACACTTGGTATATGCTGCGTCGGGAGGGGATGTTACGCATACGATGGTTGCGGGTAAGTGGCTGATGAAGGATAGAGAGTTGTTGACAATTGATGAGGAAGAAGTCTTTGCTAAAATCGCTAGTATTGCTGAGGAGATAAAAGAACTGCTGGCAAAATAGTGCTTGTTAGTGTTGGTGAAATGACGGTAATCTCTGTGCTTACAGGTAATTAAAAAAAATATGAATTAATGCTTTTTTAATATTGACTATGTTGCCATTATCGATATACTTATTTCTCAGTCGCTGAGATAGCTCAGTTGGTAGAGCACTGCCTTGAAAAGGCAGGTGTCCCCAGTTCAAGTCTGGGTCTCAGCACCAGAATATTAATAACCCTTACTCGTAGTGAGTAAGGGTTTTCTGTTGTGTGTTTGCTTGTTTTTTGTGTGTGAAGTGTAATTTATGTGATCTGAAGTATGACATCAGCTTGACACTAGAGTAAGAGCGGTGCTAACTAATTCAGCTGGTTTGAATGGCTTCTTGATGACTTTGTCTACAAGTTCTTTAAACATCTCCTCTCTTCCGCCATCAAGATGTGCGCTGACAATTACAACCTTGGTGTCTTTGAGCTTGGGGTGCTGTTTGAGTTGTCTGCATACCTGCAGGCCATCCATATATGGCATTAAATTGTCCAGAAATATCAGATCCGGTGTACTTGAGCCAATTGAGATGCACGCATCAACTCCATTGCTGGCTTCTGAGACTTCAAAGTGTGGTTTGAAGAGGTTTACAATAAACTTCCGTATATTTGGGTCGTCATCGACAACAAGTACTGATTTCTTTGATTTATCCTGGAGCTCCTCAGGAATTGGCATTTTGTTGGATTTGAGGAATGCAACAAGTGCAGTTCTTGGAACTCTATTGTGACCGCTGGGTAGAGAGAAACTCTCGATAGTTCCATCTTGTACCCATCTTAAAATTGTTTTTCGTGTAACTCCGCAGTAAGCTGCAACTTTACCCAGAGAATAGCCACTGTCTGCTTTTTTTGTCATATTAATTATCCTAATTGGTTTTAATGGTTTAAATCTGTATATTTCATGTCTCGTTAGTTACAATACAGTCTTGGGGTGTCTTAGTCAAGAATAAAATTTTGATTGTTGCTGTTTTATAGATAAAAAACAATCTGTTCTTTTATATCTCCTTTGTTTTTAGCTAGATAAAATATTTGTAGCTAATTAATAAAAACTTTGTTTTAATTGTTCGTTATTTAATAGATAATTTTGTGTTTTTTTAATGGGTAAATCGAGACTAATTTTCTAATGATTGTTCGGTTATGTATAGGTAGCGTTAGGTTGAGGTTGCGCGTAAGGATTGTTTATAAATGAAAAATAAAATATGATAAATCTGCTGTATAAGTTAGTGGTTATCCTTATAATTGTTTGAGCTTATAATTAGGTTAATGGCGCTAAAGCCACATAGTAATGATAATAATTATGGATTTTGGAGATAATGGCAGAGAAGAAGAGCAAGGGTAGTGCACGAGTAGTTTTGGCGATAAAGCTTGCAGTGATTGTTGGGGCTTTCACGTATCTGATATATACCAATCAGTTGAACTTTTCACAGCTTGAGGGCGTATTTGCGCATCCCCTTTATCTGCTTAGTGGGATAGGGCTGAGTTTGCTACCGATGATGATTTGTTTTGTCAGGTATAAGTACTTACTGCGGGCGGTCGGGATTGAATTACCTCTCGCGTATACCTTCCGTATAGGGTTTATCGGTTGTTTCTTTAATACATTCATGCTTGGGGGGATGGGGGGAGATGTTGTCAAGGTCGCTTACATTATCAAGGATACAGGAAAAAAAGCTCCGACAATTGCAGCCACTATGGTTGACCGTATACTCGGACTATTTGGCATGATTACTGTCGCGGGGTTTGCTATAATTGTAAGTTTTGCCGATATTTTGGGTAATACTGGTTTGCATATGTTGGTTGTCGGGGTTGTCGGGGTGATTGTAACCGTGGTGTTTTGTGCATTTACTTCGTTGGCCGCTCTCGTTAAAGGGCGTAAAGCAGGTTATACGGTCTGGCTGCTCTTATTGGTTCTATCAGTTCTGGCTATTCTCTATGTTATGTCGGGTTTCGCTTTTGTGCCGATACAGCATGTGCCGGGGAGCGTGGATCCAGAGGTGTTGCTGCGCAGCAGAATTTCTTTGGGTATTGTTGTGGCGCTGTTACTCTCGCTCTTATTGATTATAATTGTGCCGAGTTGTCAGGAAGGACGGAGTTTGCACCGTTTTGTGGTAAAGTTGCCGCTGGGCAGATTGTTTATGGATTTTATCGGAAATTTTCTGCTGTATAAGGATGATATCAGAGCGGTTGTCCTAGGCTTTGTTCTTTCGCTTATACTCCAATTGTTGAATTTTATTTCATTTTACTTTTTCAGTAAGTGTGTGATGTTGCCACATTACCCTCAACTTGTCGATATCTTCTTTGCTGCTCCCTTGGCCTTCGTGGTAAATACTCTGCCTATTCCTGGGGGAGGGTTGGGAGTGGGGGAGATGGCCTTCAATAAGCTGTTAGAACTCTGTAATACTCCAGAGGGTATGAGCATTACTGGCGGCGCGGCAATATTTTTGCTCTGGCGTTTTTGGAACTACCTATATGGGATAGTTCTTGGACTGCCGCTCTATCTCAAAGGTAAGAAGGAGATTATCGCAGCTGAAGATGCATATCTTAGAGATGTTGCAAAGGATGAAGCTTCAGAGTGAATAAAAATGGTGCCTCAGGAGCGGTATTATAGACCTGATTATAATTTCGCTGTTATGTCGATTATAACGGAATCTAAGTGCTTGGTTTTTTTGAAATTTGTCATTGTTAGTGCAGTAAGACTATTGACTGGTGTAACGCTACAAATATCTATTTGAAGAAGATTATGGTGGCGGCGATTGCCGAACCGATAAAGATAACCCGGAGAATTTGCGCGGAAATAGCCAGTATTACCCCGGGTTTGGGGCCGAGTATACCGATATAAGTCGGTAGCGCGTGTTTGAGAGTGCGAATGGGTGAGGTAATGATTGAGCCGACCAGAAGAATGATTACGGCTTGAAATGTCGTGATTATGTCTTCATCGATAAAGTTACCGGCGGTTATTATGCCGTTATATAAGTTGAGTGCTTGTGCTGGAATAATTGCTGCGGCCTCGGGTGGGAGGAATGAGTAGTTGAACAGCCCTGGAACAGTGTCCAGCAGCCAGGTGAAGAAGCCAAGATATTCTAGTAGAGCCATACCAAAGAATGAAGGGGTTGTATAGAGCAGTATGCGTTGGATGGTGCGGCGCGAGCGTATCCATACCTTGTTGAAATATCCTTGTCCTTTGCGCGTCTTGGCCTCATGCTGTTGTAGTCGTTCGGCTTTAGGGATAACTAGAAGTTTATCACCGGTAAAGTGGCGAACCAGGAACTTGGATACAAGTAATATAACTATAACTTCGACGAAGATGGCGCCAAAACGTATTGAAAAAAACAGCCAGGCTGCGTAGGAGCCGAATGCGACCGCGAGGGGGAGAATATAGGTTGGGAGGTGGGCAAACAGGGAAAGACAGGATACCACCAGTACTCCGGTATAGAGTTGGCGGTTGCTCATCTCGCCTTCATCCCTGGCGCTTACCAGCATTGAGTTGGCAACGGCTCCAGATTGCAGAGAGAGAATAAATGGTGGTCCGGCAATACTCGGCAGGTCACCGAGAAAGAGCAGGGGCTTGGTGATGAAGGCAATATAGCCGACGACTCCGGCTACCTCCAGCATCTGCCCGAGAATTACTCCGAGCATTATATATATAGCCAATTCACAAAAAATGATAACCTTGCGCCACCAGAATGGGAGATGCCGTTTCCAGGCGGTATAGCCGCTGCTTTTAGTAGTTGATTTTTTTCGGTAAGCTTTGAGTTTGGTGCTGGTTGTTGCGTCAATGGTAGAAGTCTGTCCTGAGTCTGTCTTAGTTGCTGCATCAGCGGTAGTGGACTGTTCAGAATTAATGTTGGTTGCTGCGGTAATGGTTGATTTTTCACTAACTGAGGTTCTCTGAACGGTTTGAGTTGGAGCAGGGTTATTTTTTTCAATAGAGAGCGCTACTCCTTCTGTAGAGAGAACAGAGAGGAGCAGCACGAGAGAGAGCTGTTTTAAATATCTGTATATAACGAACAATATGCTTCGCTTTGTTACTTAAGTTTAAGCCTGATTTAAGCAGACAGAAAATTTTAAAGCTACTCTTAGTGTGTAACAATACTTGAGAGTAGCACGAGAGAAAAAATTACCTGTAGTGTGTTGTTAGCATTACAAGCAATAAAAAAACCTCCGCATCAACGGAGGTGAATAGTTAAAAATAATACAGGCGTATTGAAATACATATAGCCGGTAATACTTTCAACCTTCCCTCCGAAGGAAAGTAGATTACTCTACTTTTAGCGATCTGGCTTCTAGCTCAAGGCTAGTTACAGTAGCGGGGGCTGCGTTGGATTTTCACCAAACTTCCCTTGTTTCTTTTTGAAACAAATTAATTTATATATATACTTATATCTTATCTTGTGGTATAAGTCAAGTTTAATTTTAAATTTATATTAAGTTTTTTTAACCTATTTTTGGTAAAAATAGTTATAATTGCTTGCTATGACGAGAATTATAATTGATCTTGTTGTGGTGTTTTAGCGTCTTTTGTTGGACTTAATTGATAATAATTTTGGTGAATATAGGAAGAATTATGGAAACATATACTGTCGTTATGTCTGAGCATCTTAATCAGAGAGGTAATTTATTCGGTGGAGTGATGCTGGCGTGGGTTGATGAGTTTGCCTGGTTGGCTGCAACTTGGGAACATCCATGTTGTGATTTTGTAACTGTGAGTATGGATGAATCTATCTTTAAGCATGCGGTTAAGAATGGTTCTATTCTGCGTTTTGAAATGAAGAAGGCGCGTACTGGCAAGACCTCCATAACCTATGTGGTCAAGGTGTATGCACGTGCATCGGGGCAGACAGAACAGGTCTTGGTTTTCTCTACTTCTGTTACTTTTGTGCGCATGGGTAAAGATGGGAAGGCTAAACCTATTGCTGAAGAAGAAATTGAGGGCGAAGAATGAGGGCGGTTGTGCAGAGGGTGAGTCGCGCTTCAGTGACGGTTGAGAACAAGGTGGTAGCGGAGATTGGTACGGGTTTTCTTCTGCTTCTGGGGGTCGGCGTCGCTGACAGCTCGGCTCAAGTGGAGAAGCTGGCGCTCAAAGTTGCGAAGATGCGGATTTTTACCGATAATGCTGGAAAAATGAATCTAGGGTTGAAGGATGTTGGCGGGAGCGTTCTCTGCGTGAGTCAGTTTACGCTTATGGCTGACACTAGAAAGGGGAATCGCCCCTCGTTTATCGAGGCGGCCAGAGGAGAGGTGGCGGAGAAGCTGTATGCGGAATTTTGCAGTATTCTACAGAGAGAAGGTATTCCGTTACAGCAGGGGGTCTTCGGGGCGCATATGCAGGTAGAACTCTTAAACGATGGCCCGGTCACGTTAATACTGGAGGCTTGAAAGGGTTGCTCTTATGATTTATTCAGCCAGTAGGCGTACAGATCTTCCAGCTTTCTTTCCGGATTATATTGTGGCGAAGATCGGCAGAAGTCGGAAATTGCAGGGAGTTGTATACTGGACCAAGGATATTAGGAATTTTCTTTGCCATTCAGGTTTGCGGGAAGTGGTGCTCGCGTACCCGAGTGTTATACAGTATACGGTTACAGGGTTGGCCGGAACTGAGTGGGAGCCCGGGGTGCCGGGGATTAATGAGCAGTTAATTGATCTGCGGCGTTTGGCTGAAATGTTGCCGGTGGGGGCGATCAACTGGCGTTTTGATCCTATAATTGCGGATACGACGCTCTACACCCGTTTTGCTGAGGTTAATGCGCTGCTAATGGAGGCGGGAGTCGGTCACGATTCAGTTACCTTGAGTTTTCCTGATCCATACCCGAAGGTTCGTGTAAGATTGGGCAAGTTGGGGATGAGTTTGCCTGAGCTGGATACTCCTGCTAAAATTGAGATTTTGAAACACTTATATCAGATCTCCAAACTGAGGCAGAATCTCTGTTGTGAGCAGGAGCTATTGGAGGCTGGGTTGGAGTTTACCCATCAAGCGCATTGTGTAGATGCAGCATTATTTGCCAGATTATATAATATCAAAGTCGATGCAAGAGCTGATAGCGGGCAGAGAGCAGCGTGTGGGTGCACACGTTCTACCGATATCGGCAGTTATGAACTTTGCTGCGGACATGGGTGTCTTTACTGCTATGCCAATCCCGAGATTTAGTCTATGTCGACAAATAATGTTTTTACCTTTTAAGGTGCCTGGGCTAGCGTAGTAAAATGATTCTTTGCCGGCAGTATCACTGCTCTCGGTACAGATGTTTGTTCGTGTCTTTGTAACGATCGTACTCCGAGTAGATACAGCCACAGTACTGTTGTTTGTAGAGTCCGTTGAGTAATTTGGGGTCTCTGGGTTTCGTTGCGCCAGTCGCGGTATAAGAAATTGGTTCCGGTTGCAGCAGCGGCATTCTTCCCGGCGGCGGTGATAAGTTGATGTGATTGGTGTGAACTGGTGGTGAGGGTGGTGGCAAAGTAGTCAAAGCCGAGATTTTGCGCCTTTGCTGCGACTCGGTCAAGGCGTAACTGGTAGCATTTGGTGCAGCGCTCTGGTACTTCCGGGATCTCGGCGGTGAGTTTACAGAACTCTTTGAGGCCGTATTCGTCATCGACGGTAATTTCAAGCTTGAGGCGTTGACTTAGCATGTATACTGATTTCAGACGGCGCCGATACTCAATTAGCGGGTGTATGTTGGGGTTGTACCAGTAAATGGTGAGCTCTAGGTCGTCTTGGAATTCATTCTTGAGGCCGTGGTAGGCCATACTCTGACAGATGCAGCAGCAGCTGTGAAGCAATAGGCGCATGTTTGGTTTTTTCTCCTTTATGTTTGGTATGACTATCAATTAATTTTACACTTAAGTACTTGGAATTAAAAGAAAAATATACCCAATTACTCTAGTGTTGAATGGGATTCTTTTGTATAATTAAATCAACTTTTATCGCAAACATTTGTTAAGGATTATTATTATGAGTAGAAAGATACCGGTTCCACCTGTGAATGCGCATTCTATGCTGTATCGGGTACCTTATTCCGAAACCGATGCTATGGGCAGAGTGTATTATGCAAATTATCTGATCTGGTTTGAGCGTGCGCGGACAGAGATGCTCAGAAGCATGGGGTATGCTTATAAGGATCTGGAGACTATGGGGGTATTTCTGCCGGTGCGCGAGTGTAATGTGCGGTATCTGGGGTATGCGCAGTATGATGATGAGATTGAGCTGGTAAGCTGGGTGAGCGCCTTCTCCAGGGCGAGAATCGAATTTACCACCATGGCGTTTTATCCGGACAGGAGTAATGCCATAACCCTAGGAGTGGTTGAACTAGCGTGTGTGGGGAGTAACTTGAAACCGATGCGCTTTCCAGCTGATATTGCGCAGGCGTTTGAGAAGTTTTTGATCATTGAATAAGTAGAGATAAGCAATCCGCAAGAGGCGGTGTAGCTAATTAGAGGTACATGTGTGCTTATAAAATACTTGAGCAGGGTGTTCTGTTTGCTTGTACTTTTCGGATCGACGACTCTGTTTGCAGAGGTGTTCGAAACCTATGATGAAGTTGCTGTGGCTGGTTCAGCAGCTACACCGCAGAGTATAAGCGATAGTATAGAGGTGATGCAGCGGCTTTTTGACGGGGGGAACTTCTCTCAGGTTATCGAGGTGAGTGAGGCGCTCCTTAATAATAAGTTTTTTCAACCCATACCGCCTATTGCTCGACCTGATATTACCGATTCGATGTCTGCTGACCAGATTGCTGAGGTTGACAGTGTCTTTAATTTCATGCAGGCAGGGCGTATCTCCCGCCAACTCGCCAGAGAAATGCTGCGCTTTTATCATGCCCGGTCGCTTTATGAAAATTATCTGATCAAGAATGAGCGGAGTGAGCTATTTCAGGCGATCGATGAATTTTTGCGCATCGGTCAGAATCTGTATGGTTTTGATGAGCAGCAGTATAAGGCGCAAGCTTTTTTCTGGGCGGCAAAAGCTTATATGCTGCTGGAGGATTACGCCTCGGCTATCCGTTATTTTAGAGAGGTGGCGAAGAATAACCCGGATCAGGATCTGGATATTAAGACCAACCTTGAACTTGCGGATGCGCTTATTGCCCAGGCTGAGATAGTTGGCGACAAAGGGACGGATCAACCTGGAAGAAGCCCGCAAGATCTGCCGGACAATCCAGAAGAAGTCCTGAAGACGCGTGAGGAACTATTGAAAGAAGCGGAACGTGAGCTCTCCAAGATTACTACCAATAATGGCAGGCAGGATTATTTTGGTGATGTTGAGTTGCGTTTGATCGAACTGCGTTATAAGCTTCAGAAGTATGATGATGCGCAGCGACTGGCGAATATCTTTCTTTCCAGAGCTACACCCGGGAGTAAGGAGTATGCTCTGGTCTCCTACTACCGTGCTATGTCGGTATATTCGCAGGGTGATATAAACTATGCGGTTTCGTTATTCAAACAGGCTATTGAAGAGAATAAGGAGAGTGAGTATCGGGCTAAACTTTATTATGGCTATGGCTGGTGCAATGCACAGTTGGCAAAGACCGCTGGCCCAGAGCAACGTATTGTTTTTTTGACCAGAGCTCACACCGCCTTACAGGCGGCGATTGATCTGATGCCTTACTCTGAGGAGCGGGAGAATGCGGTACTCGAATTAACCGATGTTATGCTTAAGAACGGGGAGTATGAGGATGCGGCGAATACCGTGCAAGAGGTGATAAATTCCTCGGGTAAACGGATCCAGGCCAATTTTTATGCCGGAGTGGCTCGAAAGAATATGGGGGATATTGACGCGGCTTCCAGATATTTTCATACCGTGCTTGAACTCTCCGAGGCCTATTCTAATAATAAGTATATCCTTGAGACCCTCAATGAACTCGCTTCGCTTGAGAGTATCAGGCAGTCGTATGCAGAGGCTTTGGAATATTATACCTCGGCGCGTAATGAGGCGGTGAAGCAGTTGCAATATGATATCGTAGCTGCAGCGTCTCTCGGGATGGCTACGGCACAGGCGGAACTGGGATATTACGATGAGGAAAAGCGTGATGAAGCCGGAAGGCGGCTTCTCGACAGTATTGTGGATATGACTCTGGCGGTGCGTAAAGGCGAACCTTCAGATATTAAAACAGCAGCCAGAGTAATTATCTTTCGAACCAAGGCACTTGATGAATGGACCAAAGCCAATAGCGGAAACCTGGATACGGCTTTAAAAATAATCTCTTCTCTACAGGGGCAGTTGTTGCCGCGTCTGCGTAAAGATGAACTTGAGTATGTACAGGGGCGGATTTATTATCTCAAGGCTCAGAATATGCGGCGGGAGAAGGTGATTGATTTTAGAACGCAGATAGCCGAGTTTAATGATATCTTTGATAATTATACTAAAGCTGAAGCGATTGTTATGGATGCACTTGATGCCAACCCTCGCGGAGATTTTTCGGCGCAGACCCGGTATCTGTTAGGATTGATCTATACCTCTTACGGTTCACTCAAGCTGGAACTGGCGGCTCTACAGAAGAGTCGGGGAATGGGTTCGTCGGCTCCGCCCATTGAAAAGGAAGGGGTCGAAGCATACCGCAAGGCTGTGGCGCCGTTGAATCTGGCAGTTACAGCTTCGGATAATAACGCGCGGCTGCGTATTGAGGCTAGAGAACTGCTCGGTAAGACTTATCTGGCGATCGGTAAGTATTCCGGCTCTATTTCCAAAGAGTTTTCCCAGTTCGAGAAGGGATTGGATGAATTTAGAATCTTAGCCGGAGAGCCGTCAATAACCAGTGAGGAGCGGTTTGACGCTATTTATAATATGGCTATAGCTTATTCCGAGAATAATCGGAAGCAGGAAGCCTTTGATGTATTGAAACCATATTTCGCGACCAATATTCGGGCGGTTGTTCTCGGTGGGCAGATGATGATAGATCTAAAACAACCGCGAATTGCGTATACAACTCTGATCAATGGTATAGCTGCGGCAAGACGTGCAAGGTATCCAAATGACGACGAGATTGCGCAGGCGATGTTCGAGGCATATTCTTTGGGGGTAAGACAAGCGGATAATATTGCTGGTGAGGGTGTAAGTGCGGCTGATATTAGTAAAGAGTCTACCGATGGGCTATTCGATCTGGGTCAGCGTTATCCCGGAACAACCTGGGCGAGCAGAGCTTTATTGGTACTCGGTAACTGGCTGCTGAAGAATAAGCAGTGGCAGTTGGCTCTAGAGAAAGCGGTAAAAGGTGTTGAAAGTCTCAAAGGTGATATTAATGCCATCGACACGGTACAGGCTATGTATTTGCTCAAAGGTAATGCCTTGATGGAGGGGGGAAGGGAAGAGCAAGATAATGCGCTTTATCAGGATGCGTTGCGGGCTTATGCACAGGCGGAGAGAGCTAACACTCGGACAGCTCTGGGTAGTAAGCAACGTGCGCGAGCGATCTTTGACCAGGGGAATGCTCTGAAGGCAATGGGGCGTGAAGAAGATGCATTGCGCTATTACGGGAGGGTATTCTCGTTGTTTCATAATCAGTTTGACGAGGCTGACGACGCGAGGTATGCGGCAGCGATTATTCATGAAAACAATGGCAATTTCGCCTTGGCAATTAATCTTTATGATGAAATGTTCAATAAAGAAAAGTATCTGGATGATAAGTTGAGGGTGGTTGGTCTTATGCAGAAGGAGGAGCAATGAGCTGGGACAGCACTTTGCGGGCTATACTTGAGAAGAGAAAGCGCGGTTGCGTTGCATTTATTCTAAGAACGTTGCTTCTCCCGTTTTCATATATTTATTTGCTATTGATAAAGTTGCGAGCCAAACTTTATACTGCAAACTGGATAGTCTGTTCCCGAACTCCTATCCCGGTTATCAGTGTGGGTAATATCAGTGTGGGGGGGACGGGTAAGACACCATTTGTAATTATGCTCTGCCGTCTGCTCAAGAGTATGCAGGTTAAGCCAGGAATACTGATTCGCGGTTATAAATCCAAGGATCCTGCGGCTTCGGATGAGGTGACTTTATACCGTAACTTACTCCCTGAAGTGAGGGTCTATCCTGGGAAGAACCGTATCCTCTCGGCGCGGGAGGCGGTAAATGACGGAGTTGATGTCTTGGTACTTGATGATGGTTTTCAACATCTCAAGTTGATGCGGGATATGGATATTCTCCTGCTTGATGCTCGTTCGCCTTTTGGCGGCGGCAGACTCTTGCCGGGTGGAATGCTCAGAGAACCATTGTCCAGCCTGAAGCGGGCGTCTATTATTGTGCTTACCCGGGTGGATCAGATAGCTGCTACTGAACTTGATACTCTGCTGCGTGAACTCAAGCAGCTGGCACCGAATGTGCCAGTACTCCAGAGTACTCATAGACCCTCACGCTTCTATGATATGTCGGGAAAGTCGCATGATCTGAGTGAGCTTGTCGGTCTGAATGTCGTGGCGATAAGCGGTATTGGTCAGCCTGCCGCCTTTGCGCAGACGCTTACCGAATTAGGTGCGGTGGTGCGGGAAGTGGTAGAATTTTCCGATCATAATCATTATACTGCCGGGCAGTTTTCTAAGGCGCTGTCGCGTGTGGATTCGTCACTGGTGCCGATTATTACCGAGAAGGACGCTGTAAAATTGAATCAGGTATTATCTCCAGGTTATAAGCAGGATATATATGTTTTGGGTGTCGATCTGCGGGTAGCCGGAGTCCCGGTACTCAGAGAATGGCTGGAAGAGATGCTCAGGGACGCCAAGGTCTTCTGATGTTGAGGGTGTGTCGCTTCAGGCTTGAATGACGGGCGGGATAACTAGCTAGGTAGGTTGCTTCAGCCGTAGCGCTCAGCCTTCACGCCGCTTTTAAATTCAGCCAGTCCGATACGCTTGATAAATCTGCCCATGCGTTCATGGCGCCTGGCGTTCTCAGTATAATATGCGATAATATCTGCAATAAAATCCTTGGCGGTTGCATCATCTAGCCCCTTGGCGATACAATCGGCAAGTCTGGGCATGCCGCCGCCACAGCCCCCGACATAAACATCCCAACCCTGCTGGCTGCCGACCAGCCCCAGATCTTTTATCGGTACTTCGGCACATTTGTTTCCGCACCCGGCAACCCCGATTTTGACTTTACCTGGAAGTGCAAGTCGGTTGTACATAGTGTCGAGGTATATCCCCATACTGAGTGAATCCTGCTGCCCCCGTTTACAGTAAGTTGTGCCAGGGCAGGCCTTGATACTTCGAACGCATAGTCCTACTGCTGCCGCAGGTTCCATACCCAAATCTGCCCAGGCGGAATCGATATCTTCGGCTTGGAGGCCGATGATAGCGATACGTGCTTCACTGGTGATTTTCAGGGCTTTAGCCTCATATTTTTCGGCAACATCGGCTATCTTGCGTAGAATATCCGGAGTTATCACTCCACACTGGATGTGTGGAGTGATCGCGAAGGTCTCTCTGTCGCGTTGTAAGACTACACCTTTTTCACCATCAGACAGCATTTTCTGGTGCGTCTCCTTTCTGGCTAGAGCATTTGAGGAAAGGTTAGGGAACTTATTTGACAATCTCTTCAAGTTTGATCGTAAATACCAGTACCTCGCCTGGACCGATTGACGGAGGAGCTCCACGTTCGCCATAAGCTAGATCGGAAGGGAGGTATACCTTCCACTCGCTACCAACAGTCATCATGGTTAGCGCTTCAGTCCAGCCCTTGATAACTTGGGTCGGGCTGAATATTGCCGGTTCACCCCTGGAGTATGAGCTATCGAATTCATCACCGTTGATCAGTGTGCCACGATAGTGAACCTTTACTCTGTCAGCAAGTGTGGGAATCTGCTCGGATTCACCGGTGGTAATCACTTCATACTGCATGCCACTCTCGGTGGTGATGATTTCAGCGCGCTTGGCGTTTTCGGCAAGGAACTCTTCGCCAGCCTTATTGTTGGCTTTTCCTGCCTTGCTCTGTTTCTTTTCGATCTTTTCACGGAAGGAGTTTAACGCTTCTTCTATCTCTTTGCGTGAAATTTTGGCTTCGGTTCCCAGGATACCATCTCTGATACCTTCGAGGTAGATATCGATATTGAGCTCTTCCTTGATACTGCCTATATCCATATCCCGGTTGAGATAGGCGGCTGTGGTAAGGCCAATAGAGTAGCTGGCTTTTTCCTTTGCAGATTTGATTTTTACTTTTTTTGTCATTACTTTTTGTCCCATATGGTTATAACGAATAAACTATGATTGGGTATTATACGTAAAGTTGGAAATGTGACAAGGGTTTATACACGTGTCATGCATCTTTCAAAATTTATTGAAGACTGTCGTAGGGCCTGAAAACCTGAAATCAGAGATTGACTTAAATAGTTCAGTATTTAATTGGCTGTCTTTAGGACGTTTCTCGGTAGTGGCGGGAATTGTGTCCAGATTGACAATAAGTGATTCAGAAAAACCTTTGGATCTGGCGAATATCCTGGCGAATTCTGCTTTTGTGGTTCGCTCTTCGGCTCCAAGGTGAACAATACCGGTTCTACCAGCTTGTAGAAGTAGAACTCCGGCGTGGGCTATCTCATCGGCAAGGGTATAAAATCTGCTACAGACATTATCCAGTATGATTTCATTGCCGGCAGTTAGTTCAGTGTATAGTTTGTTGACAAGGTTCTTCGGATCAGAGATATCGGTGCGGTAGAGCGCCGGAATGCGCAGAACTAGGTGCTTGGTGACAGTTTGAGCTGCAAGTTCACCCGCAAGTTTGCTCCGGCCGTAGGTGTTGAGCGGGTGGGTGGGCGCGGCTTCGCGGTATGGAGGATTGTTGTCGTCAAAGACATAGTCGGTTGAAATATGGCAGAGGCAGATATCCTTTGCCGTGCAAGCACGAGCCAGATTTTCGACGCCAACTGCATTGATAGCATAAGCTCTGAGCGGATTGTGCAGGCAGCTTTCTGGATCTCGGTCTGCGGCACAATTAATAACATGACTGAAGTCTCCGGCGTCTAAAACATTACAGACATTGTCATAATCGGTGATGTCAATTTTGATTGCGTCGTTAGACAGGTCATTATTGCCACCGATAGTAACTATGTGTCCGCACGTTTTCAACTCACGGGTAAAACACCTGCCGAGAAGACCGTTGGCACCAGTAAGTAATACCTTCATTTTTAATCCTTGAAATTATAGTTGCGATGCATGTATAAAATAAATATACCTGAAGGCGCAGGGTTGCGCCTTGGCAGGTATAATAAGTAAATTAGTTTGGCGGAAGTAATTATTTGGAGTTGGCAAACGGTTTGATCTTTTCCCATTGAATATTGTGTTTGGAGATTGTTACACGCCAAGAGTCAGCTGTAATTGTGTTCATTATAATAGCTGAGGTTGGGGTTACACCGGTGAGGGTGTAGGTTGAGAGCTCTCCTGCGGTAGCACCTTCTGGCTTGCCTAGATTGATCCAGTAATCGTTTCCTTCAAGTAAAACTCCGGTGTTGGCGGTCTTGGTGTCTACAGCAAAGATAATGCTTGTTCCCGGAACGGTAACAGCATTGAAGCGCAGTGGATCCTTATTCTCAATATTTCTAAGCTTGGTAACTCCTGGCGACACCTTCTGTTTTTCAGGATCTTCGGGCTCGGATAGTTTGGTGAATGATTTGAAATTACTAGCGCCGGGGTCTTCTCCTTTTTGTACTTGTTCATCGGTCTTTTGACTTACCGGCAGATTCTGATCATTGATTTGAAGGCCAGATTCGGATAGAATGGTATCTGTATTGTCTGTGGCTGAAGAATTTATAAGTTCTTTCGCATTCTGTTCTTGATGCTGTTCTATGTCCTGAACTGTCTTTTGGGCATTGGGGTTTTCTGGGGTGTCTGGTTTGACCGCAGGTGTAGCGTCTGTCTGACTTGCTGGTTGCGGCGTAGGTGCAGCGGAAGCTGAAGCCTGATTTGCTGCTGGGGTTGATTTACTTTTTTCCGCAATCTTTGGTGAATCCTGAGAGCTTGTATTAGCACTAATACTTTGCGTCTGAGTCTTTGGTTCTGCTTTATGTCGGGGGCGTTCGCCAACAACTATAAAGATAATTGCAAATATAATAATAAGTGCAATAAGAATAATCGTAATTTTTTTGCTCTCCAGAAATTTCATAATAATATATCCTTAACTGTAGTGTAGTAAAAAACTAACGTAAATATGTTATTAGTTATAAACAGTATTGACAAGTACATAATATCATAATTTGATTATGTTTGGAAATATTTTTTTGCTAACTTTGAAATATTAATTATATTCTTTAAAAAAAAGAAAAAAATGATAATATGATTTCTAATTGTTATTAGAGAATTACTTTTGGTTTGCTTATTAAGGAGTTTATATATGAGTCATGAAGGATGCACCGATAGAGGTATTGTTGATTACCACGCTGGTATAAAAGAGATCAGTGTTGAGTCTTTGGGAGAAGCCAAGATAAGATCTAACTTTGTTGACAATACATCTATCGTTGATGGTGAAGACCTGTACATCAAAGATACTCAGTTCTCCCTTACCGAGACAAGATTTATCGATGAAGATCTTACCGATGGTAAGTTTGAGGCAACTGGCACTCCTAACGTATCGTTTGAACTATCCGGTCCGCGCGCGAAAATTTTCTTTGATCCGTCAAAGGCCAAGGCCGCTATCGTTACTTGTGGCGGACTCTGTCCGGGTTTGAACGATGTAATAAGAGCAATTGTATTAGGTCTGCATAGAAATTATAATGTAAAGCATATTTATGGCGTAAAGTATGGGTATCAGGGTTTTATCGCCAAGTATAATCATGAGTTTGTCGAACTCAATCCTGAGATTGTAGATGGTTGGCAGGATCTTGGTGGGACAATGCTTGGTTCTTCACGTGGCAAGCAGGATATAGGCGAGATTGTTGATTGTCTGGAGAATCATGCTATTAATATGCTCTTTGTAATTGGTGGTGACGGTACAATGAAGGGGGCTATGGAGATAGCTAAGGAGATTGATGATCGGGGAGTAAAGATAGCGGTAATTGGTATCCCTAAGACTATCGATAATGATATCGTGATTATCGACGAGACCTTTGGTTTTCGAACTGCGGTAGATACGGCGCGTAGTATTCTGAAGTGCGCGCATGTAGAGGCCAAAGGAGCTCCTGACTGTATCGGTTTAGTCAAGCTTATGGGGCGGGACTCTGGTTTTATTGCCTGCAACGCGGCACTGGCTATGAGCGATGTGAATTTTGTCCTTATCCCGGAACAGAAGATAGATCTGGAAAAATTCCTGAAATCTCTGGAGAAGAGGCTCAGTAAGAGCCATCATGCGGTGATTGCGGTAGCTGAGGGAGCTGGGCAGGAGCTGATGGCGGGGCATAATGCTGATAAAACTGACGAATCTGGAAATGTTCGTTATAAAGATATTGGTGTATTTTTGAAAGAGAAGATCGAAGAATATTCACAGTCGATCAATGCCGATTACACGGTTAAGTACTTTGATCCAAGTTACTACGTGCGTAGTGTGCCGGCGAATGGCTATGATAGTACTTACTGTTTGGGACTCGGGATTGATGCTGTGCATGCGGCTATGGCTGGAAAGACAGCGATGATTGTTGGCAGTATCAATGGGCAATTGAGTCATGTACCGATGTCTATGATTGCCGGAAGGCGTAAACAGGTTGACATCTGTGGTTCGCTGTGGCGCATGGTTATTCAGAGTACGGGGCAGACCGTAAAGTTTCATATGTAGAGTAAGTATAAGACTCGATAGGTTTATGCTAGCGCTAATCAGTGTCAAAATGTTATTTAGGTAAATTATGTTAAAGTATTCTGTGTCATCTAGGGCTTTGAATCCATTGAGTATGCAGGATGATCCAAGTGATACATTCTGTTGCAAAACTCAGGCCAAAGCTACTACCGCATCAAAGTTCTTCCGTAACGAGGAGATGCTGAGCGGTTTGAAAGCCATTATTATTCCGAAGTATCTGCAGAAGAAGTCGTTTGGTGGCTTGGATGTCTGGAGTGCGGGTTGTTCGAGTGGCGAGGAGGTTTATTCCCTTGCTTGTATCGGACTGTATGCTTTGAAGTTATCGCAAGTAAAACCGAGATTGACCATTTATGGTACAGATATAAGCAAGGATCAATTACGAAAGTCGAAGGCCGGGCGTTATCTCAAGAATAGTTCTGCCTCAACCTTGAAGAAGTACAACCATATCTTGCTCAAGTATGCGACTATTGAGAACGAGGTTATTCAGATGGGAAATGAGGTTAAAGCACACGTCAAGTTTGGAAGGTTTGATCTTAGAGCACGTCCGAAGAAGCATACATTTAACTATATAACTTGTAACCATGTATTCCAGTATTATGATGCAGACGCACAGGTTGAATTTATTGATAATTTCCTCTCCGTACTCAAGGCGGGGGGGATAATGTTTATTGAGGGTTTGAGTGTTGAAGCGTACAAACGCTCGAAGATTAAGCAGGTCTATGGTTATAAGAATCTTTTTGAACCTGAATTGTAATGGTATAGACTATGAGTGAGCAATGTATTGTGAATCAGGTGTTTAAAGCGTCAGCGAGCGCAGAGATTCTTGCTTTTTGTGAATTTGAAGACTGTGAGTTTATTGGTTGCGATCTAAAGCAGCAGAATCTTTCACATAAACATTTTGTTGATTGTAAATTTGTCAAGACTGATTTGAGTATGGTTACGTTGAATGATACTATGCTCAGAAATGTGAGCTTTGTCGATTGTAAGATGTTAGGGATTATTTTTAGTGACTGTTCAGAATTTTTATTGGCGGTTAGTTTTGTAAATTGTGTTCTCAATTATTCTTCATTTACCGATCTTCCGTTAAAAGGCACTATCTATAATAACTGTAAACTCAAAGAAGTTAGTTTTGTCGGGAGTGATATGCGCGAGGCGGAGTTTATAAAGTGTGACCTGGAGGATGCTCAGTTCAATTATACCAATCTTGAATTGGCCGATTTATCTACAGCTTTCAATTTCAGTATTGATCCGGATAATAATTCGGTCGGTATGGCAAAATTTTCTTTTTATGGGCTTGCGGGATTGTTGCAGAGGTACAATATCGACATTGTAGGTTAGCTCATTTGTGTAGTATGCTAGGCAAAGGAGGTACAAAGGGTGATATATCTGAGAAAACTTCTCTATGCAGATGTGAAACGGATTACCAGTCTTCTTAATAATAGAAATATCTCGATGCAATTACATGATTCTGTCCCGTATCCGTATTTAGAGAGCGATGCAGTAAATTTCCTGAATCTACTTGATTTTGACCGAGCGCAAAAAGTTTTCGGAGTGGAGTATGAGGGGGATCTGGTGGGGCTTGTCGGCTTGATCCTACAGCGTGGAGATTATCGGTTATCTGCAGAGATTGGTTATTGGCTCGGTGAGGAGTACTGGGGCAAGGGAATAATGACCGATGCGGTAGGCGAGGTGGTGCGGCTAGGGTTTGATAAACTCAATTTACTTAGGATTTATTCCAGCGTCAAAGGTAATAATATCGCTTCCCAGAGAGTAATGGAAAAGGTTGGTTTTTGTTTAGAAGGGGTGTTGCGTTCGGCGATTATCAAGAATGGTCATATCCAGGATGAGTACAGGTATGCTATTCTTAATGAGCATTTTGAGTTGTAAGCGCTCGGAGGCTAACGTAGCGCTTAAGATTGCATGTTAATAATAAAGCAGGACGCATAATAAGTTGCGCCCTGCTTTATATCTGGTATTACGGAATAATTTATTTGCCGTCTGTCTTTTCTTCATCATCTACCACGGTGAAATCGGCATCGACAACATCATCACCCTGTGAGCTTGAGTTAGAAGAACTCTGAGTATTGTCGGCTCCAGCGTTGCCAGCACTTGCGCCGCCTGCCGCTCCCTGCTGCTCATACATCTTTTGCGCCAGGGTGTGACTCGCTTCTTCAAGCTTCTTAGTCGCATCCTTGATCTCATTGATGTCAGTACCATTCTTGACCTTGTCAAGTCCTTCAATGGCAGTCTCAATTGCAGAAACATCTGCAGAATCAAGTTTGTCCTTGTTCTCATCCAGCATCTTGCGAACCTGGAAGACCATCTGCTCTGCCTGGTTCTGGGTATCGACAAGTTCTTTTGCCTCTTCATCTTCCTTGGCGTGCTCTTCGGCTTCTTTCACCATGCGGTTGATCTCGTCCTCATTGAGTCCGGTGCTATCTTTGATAGTAATTGTCTGCTGTTTGTTGGTAGCTTTGTCCATCGCACTTACCGAGAGGATACCGTTGGCATCAATCTTGAAGGTTACTTCAATCTGAGGGACACCGCGAGGAGCTGCAGGAATACCATCCAACTGGAATTTGCCGAGAGTACGGTTGTCTTTTGCCATCTTTCTCTCACCTTGCAGTACATGGATGTCAACGGCAGGTTGATTATCTGCAGCGGTAGAGAATACCTCGCTCTTCTCGGTAGGAATAGTAGTGTTTCTCTCGATTAACGGGGTCATTACGCCACCGAGAGTCTCAATACCGAGGGTTAGCGGAGTAACATCCAGCAGCAGTACATCATTTACATCACCAGTGAGGATACCACCCTGAATACCTGCACCAATCGCTACAACCTCATCAGGATTTACACCCTTGTGCGGATCTTTGCCGAATATCTTCTTGACCATTGCCTGAACCGCTGGGATTCGACTGGAACCACCAACAAGTACAACTTCGTCAATCTGTGAAGCTGATATTCCGGCATCCTTGAGTGCATTCTCGCATGGTGCCTTACAGCGTGCGATCAGGCCGTCACAGAGTTCCTCAAACTTTGCCCTTGTCAAGTTTAGCTGGAGGTGTTTCGGGCCAGTGGCATCAGCGGTGATATATGGTATATTGATGTCGGTTGAAGTTGCTGATGAAAGCTCACACTTGGCCTTCTCTGCACCTTCCTTCAGACGCTGCATAGCCATAGGGTCGTTGGATAAATCAACACCCTGATCCTTCTTGAATTCAGTGATAATCCATTTGATAAGTACTTCATCAAAATCATCGCCACCTAGATGGGTATCACCGTTGGTTGATAGTACTTCAAAAACGCCGTCACCGACATCAAGGATGGATACATCGAAGGTACCACCACCGAGATCGAAGACAACAATCTTCTCATTAGACTTTTTATCCAGGCCATAAGCGAGTGAGGCCGCAGTCGGTTCATTGACAATACGTTTTACCTCAAGTCCGGCGATACGCCCAGCATCCTTGGTGGCCTGACGCTGTGAATCATTAAAATATGCCGGAACGGTGATGACGGCTTCGGTGACACTCTCGCCGAGGTAGTCCTCAGCACAGGTTTTGAGATACTGCAGTACCATGGCTGAGATCTCAGGTGGAGTATAATCCTTGCCGGCGCACTCTACCTTGACGAGATCTGTGGCACCACCAGTGATCTTGTATGGAACCATCTTTTCTTCAGTACCTACCTCGTTGTGGCGACGCCCCATGAAGCGCTTAATTGAGTAGATGGTGTTCTTGGGATTGGTGACCGCCTGGCGTTTTGCCAACTGACCAACCAATCTCTCGCCATCCTTGGTGAAAGCTACAACCGAAGGTGTTGTCCGGTTTCCCTCTTTATTTGGAATAACCTTTGCCTCGCTGCCTTCCATTACGGTAACACATGAGTTGGTTGTTCCAAGGTCAATACCAATAATCTTGCCCATTATATTCTCCTTTTATTATGTATCGCTTTAATAATATCTATTATGGATTATGTCATTATTACCTAAAAATCATTATTAAGAATAATTAACAATAACTGTACCAAAAAAGCAAATGCAGGGTGTTGCTTGCTGTATCATTAAATAGGATAAGTGGTTATAAGAATGATAAATAATTATTTGTAGAATATAACCTGGTTGTGGGTATTTTTATGCCGACGCTCTGTCAATATGACATTATTGCTGGCCAGAAGCGGGCAATTTTTTGGAGTGCAGGGGAATAAAATGATAATATTATTACTGATTTATACTTATGATTTTGTATAATTGTGAAGGTGGGGAAACGTCTTGTTTGGATAATTTGTTCTGTGTCTGGCTTTGAGCGTAGCGTTCAGCTTAGGGCTAAGTTAAAGCTGATCTATACCTTGAAGCATTCGATATAGGGTGGCGATATCATATATTATGCGTAATACTATTCTGCAAAAAATTGCTACTATCACTGTCTGGGTGCTGGTTTGTTTGGTAAATCCAGCTTCGGCTACTGATTCTATTCTGTGTGCCTCTTTGAAGAAGTATCCTTATCCTTTGCAGAATGAAATGGATGAGCCAAGCGGGTTCTGTACCAGGGTGTTGGCATTGGCCTGCGAAGGCTCGGGTATTACTACCAAGTTCATAAGCGGTTCATACGCCCAGACTATTGAGTGGCTTGAGCAGGGAAGTGTTGAATGTGTGCCATATCTGTGTGCATCGACCGTTAATGCTCAGAAGTTTGATTTGGCACCGCTTACACTTATGACGATACGCGGGGTGCTGCTCAGTACACATCCTCTAGGAGATACTCTGGATGGACTCCAGGGAGCGAAAATTGGCCTGATTGCAGACGATATTGCGGTGTATGCGTATATCGAGCAAATACAGCAGTATGGTCTGGAGGTTGAGGTCTTCTGGTATGATAACCTTGATGCAGTTCGTACCGCCTTATTGACTGCGAGGGTAGATTATGCCATTACTGCAGAGTATATCGGCGCGCGTATTGTGGATCCGACTATCTTGGTTGTTCCTTTGCCGCTACAGGCTGCTCGCATAACTCTTGGCTTTAACCAGAATGTGTCTGTGCAGCGGGCTGCTCAGTTCACCGAATATGTCTTTGCTTTGCGTCAGGAACGTGGTCTGGAGTATGTCAGGTTGGTGCAACAGTATTCTCACCTTTCTGGGGTAGACTTTGGAATTGTGGATACTGCAGACTATGGGTTGTGTGAAATAATACATCCGTTGCTTGCGCTGCTGGGATTGGTGCTTCTTGGACTGGTAGTGATGCTGTATTATAAGTTTATCAGAGCGACAAGGCGTCGTTTAGGTTTTGGTAAGAATTTTGAAAATCTGGTGTATTTTTATAACAGTTTGGATGTTCCGCTGATCTTTCACCGTGTCGATTCGTCACCGCAAGACTATTTTTTAATGGCAAATCCTGCGGCGGAAGAGTTGCTGGGGACTAGATGTAAGGGATTAAACTTTGATTCCGGGTTTTCGCTTTATGAATCAGAAGGCTCGATATGCCGGTATATTCAGTCACTTAAGCCCTCTGTAACGGTGAAATATGCGGTTGGTCTCAGGCAGGGGACGAATAAGTATGAGTTTACAACAATGATAATGCCGTCGGGGAGTGAGGCGTTTACATTTATCACTAACCGTAGTGAGGAAGCAGAGTTACTCGCCGGGCTGCAGGCAAGTCAGTATGCGCTTGAGATGGCGGCTGAGGCGGGGAAGGTTGGGGTGTTTGAATATGATGTCAGATCTTATGTGCTGACCGGTAGTAATCAGTGTTTTGTCAATCTGGGTTTGGAGTATCTGGAACTTGGATTGTCTTTTAATGATTTGCTTAAGCTGGTAAGGTTTGAAAATCTTAAAGTAGCAAAGAAGAGCCTATATCATTTGATTACCGGCAAGATCGGTAGCTGTTCACTCGAGTTTGAAGTGCTCAAGAATGGTGTGGAAAATACCTGGATGCGCCTGGACGCGAAGGCCAAGGTCAGGGATGCGTCGGGCCGGGCTACACGACTTGTCGGGGTAATTATTAATATCGATACGATCAAGAAGCTTAATTTGAAGTTCGAATTGTTTTCGCGAAATTTTGAGTTGTTAATGGATAATTCGCCAGATATTATCTATGCCAAGGATTGTGCCTTGAAGTTTCTTTGGGCGTCGCAGTCGATGGTACGTGAGGCCGGGTTGATCAGGCGTAATGATATTGTCGGCAAGACGGATTTTGATATTCATACGCCTGAAGAGGCTGAAAACTTCAAGAAGATAGAGCAAGAGATAATCGCCAAAGGGAAGGGGATTGTAAATTACGAGCAGAGTTATACGACTACAACTGGGGATATAAAATGGGTACTCTCGACCAAGGTGCCGATTCGTGATAATCAGGGTAAAATAATCGGTCTGCTCGGAGTAGGTAAGGATATTACCAAATATAAACGGGTACTTGATACGCTCAATAGTTCACAACGTATAAAATCGATAGGCCAACTTGCTGGTGGTATTGCGCATGAGTTTAATAATGCTTTGAATGGTATAATGGGATTTGCGCATCTGCTGCAGAATAAATTTGTTAAAGACTCCAAGGAGAGTGAGTATCTTGGGTATATCTTGGACGGTACGGAGCGCTGTGAGGAACTTACTCGGCATTTACTCGCATTCGCCAGGAAGGGCAAGTATGTTGAGTCGGTAGTAGACGTGCATGAGTTGATAGCGCGTACGTTGAAAATCATCAAGCATTCACTCGGGGCTGAGGTTGATATAAGCACCGATTTCTCGGCGACTAACTGTCTGGTTAAAGCAGATGCCAGTCAGCTTGAGAATGTGTTTATCAACCTTATTGCCAATGCTGAGTACGCAATTGGGGGACGGGGGCGAATCTGGATTGAGACTAGTAATATAATTACTAAGGATATTACGGCTGAACTCACAGATTTACAGATGTCAGTACCTAAATCGCTGGAGATAAAGGTTATTGATGACGGCGAGGGTATTGCGCCAGAGAATATTGACATGATCTTCGATCCATTCTATACTACCAAGAAGACCGGAGAAGGAGCCGGGCTGGGGCTATCTGCGGTGTACGGTATTATCTCTAATCATAATGGTAATATCGTTATTGAGAGTGAGCCGGGAGAGGGTACCTGCTTAACGCTAATTTTACCAGTGATTGAGGTACAATAAGTCTGCCAGTTCCGTTTGCGGGCATGCTTAGCCGAGGAGTTCTTCAAGTTTATCGATAGTCTTCTTGCTGCAGCCTTTATGCGCCAGAAGCGCGGTTCTACCCTTTAAGCCGATGGCGGCAGCAGTATCCGGGGATTGTAGAATTTGCAGCATATCCGCAGCGAGGTTCTCAGGTTGGGTGGAGATAATAATGCCTTTGGCAGCTTTGAGGATAGTGACCGCCTCGGAGAAATTATAGTAGCTGGGGCCGATAACAGTCGGGATGCCTAGACCACAGGTCTCAAGCATATTTTGTCCGCCGTGTTCAATAAATGAACCGCCGATAAATACCAGGTCTGCGGCATTATACAACTCGGAGAGAATTCCCATTTTATCAATTAGAATAATATCGGCAGAGGCAGTGCTACTGTCTTCTTCCAGTTCGCTGAGTCTGCGGCAGTCGCCGAAATGCTGGCTCTGTTCGTATACTTCTGCGAAGCGATGCGGATGGCGGGGGACTAGGGCAAGCTGAGTATTCGGGTAGTGCTTTCGAATACTTTGAAAGGCTTTTAGCACGATGTCTTCTTCTGGGGAGTGGGTGCTGCCGGCGATGATAAGCGTGGCATCGGTTTCGGTTTTGAAGAGGGAGCGGTATTTTGCGCGGATTTGCGGGGAAGATTCGGTTGGTATGGTGTCGTACTTGACGCTACCCAGTATCTGGATCTTTTCAGCGGCGATACCGATACACCGGAAACGCTCGGCATAAGTCTGGTTCTGCGCCAGCCAGTATGTGGGGATATTGAGCATTCTATTTAAAATTGGTAGATTCTTGAATTTGCGGTACTGTTTAGCACTCTTTTCGGTGATCCGTCCATTGGCTACAATAACCGGTATTGTGTACTCCTGGCAGAGGCTGAGGAAGTTCGGCCAGATCTCAAGCTCCATCAGTATGACGGCACTGGGTCGAAGACGTTTAAAGAAGCGTTTGACCCAAATTGAGAGATCAAGGGGGAAGAAGGTTACCGTCAACTCAGGATAATGTTTGAGTGCGACCTCGCGTCCGGTTGCGGTGCTGACGGTTAGATGAATTTCCCAACCCGGGCGGCGACTACTGAATTCGCTGATCAGCGGCCCGGCCGCAATAACTTCACCGACAGATACCGCATGTATCAGCAGGCAGGGTTTAGTATTCTGACGTTGCGGGATAAGTCCAAACTTCTCATTTACATTATTTGCGTACTTGTGGGTACGGTATTTGTGATTATAGATATACGGTACCAGAGTAAAGCTGTATAAAGTATCGGTTAGAGCGCGCCAAATTTTATCAGAGAGCATTTTCCCAAGCTTTCTAGGTCGATTACTTATCTTCGGCCACAGCAGCGTTTATACTTCTTGCCACTGCCGCAAGGACAGGGATCATTACCACTTACCTTGACGGCTTTATTGACTATGGTAACCGGGGATGAGGCTTCACCGGCACCACTACCTTTTTCTGCCGCTTTATCCGCCATCTCATCAAAGTCATCATGGATAGTATCGCTGACCTCAACTTGATCTTCAAGCTGCATCTCCTGTACCGGGGTTATCTTCATGATAAGTTGCGCTACCTCGGACTGGAATGAAGCCCACATGGCTTCGAACAGATCAAAACCTTTAACTTTATATTGGATTTTAGGATCCTTCTGAGCGAAGCTCTCCAGGTGGATACCTTCACGCAGAATATCCATGGCGTAGAGGTGATCCATCCATTTACGGTCGACCGTCTCAAGGAGTAAGAGCTTCTCCAGCAGTCGCATATTATCTGAACCTACCGCTTCCTCTTTCTCAGCATAGTTCTCTTCGAGTTTTTCGCCGAGCATGTCGATAAGTGCTTCATCCCCACTGACAGCGTTATGGGCAGTTTCAACCTCTTCTTTACTGATATCAATCAGGAAATCTTCCTTCATGAAATCTAGTATATGATTGATTTCATATTGCTCAGGGTCAGCGATAAGATCAAGGACGCGTTCTTCGATATAAGCTTTGCAGAAATCTAACATAGATTCTTTGAGCTCCTGATCCTCCAGCCAGGCCTGACGTTTTTCGTATATGACCAGACGTTGATTATTCATTACTTCGTCATATTCAAGGACATTTTTACGTGCTTCGAAATTACGCTCTTCAACCTTGAGTTGTGCTTTCTCAACCGAGCGGCTGACGATCGAACTCTCAATGGCTTCACCATCTTTGAGGCCTGCCCATTGCATAAATTGACGCGCTTTCTCAGGAGCAAAGCGGCGCATGGTGTCGTCCTCGAGCGAGAGGAAGAAACGGCTGGAGCCCGGATCTCCCTGACGACCTGAACGTCCGCGTAACTGGTTGTCGATACGTCTGGCATCATGGCGTTCACTGCCGATAATGTGCAGTCCGCCGAGTCCGGCGACACTGGTGCAGAGAGTCGGCCCAGTAATTCCCATCTCCTTGAAGTGTTTTTCCAGTAGGGAGTTGAGATCCTTTTGTTCATTTCCTTGTGTGTCCAGTGAGAGGTAGTGCTTGCTCCAGGTTTTTAGCAGTTCTGATTTTAATTCTTCAGGTGAGAGCTGGTCTGGCTTGAGCCCCTTGGGTGCCAGCCCCCAGTGTTGCCAGTATTCAATAAGTTCAGATTCAGTAAAAGTTCCAAGTTTGATATCGGTACCACGACCAGCCATGTTGGTGGCAACCGTTACCTGTCCTAGTTGCCCAGCTTTGGCTACGATCTCTGCTTCGCGTTGGTGATGCTTGGCGTTGAGCACTTCATGCTTGATCCCCCGAACCTTGAGGCTCTCAGAGATTATCTCAGAGTGTTCGATTGAGACCGTACCTATAAGTATTGGTCTACCGGTACGGTGCACTTCGAGGACATGTTCGGCAATAGCGATATATTTGTCCTTGATTGAGCCGTAGATGAGATCCGGGTAATTAATGCGACGGAGTGGTCGGTTGGTTGGGATTGAGACGACGCCGAGTTTGTAGATATTCATGAACTCTTTGGCCTCGGTCAGGGCGGTACCGGTCATTCCGGCGAGTTTGCGGTAAAGCTTGAAGTAATTCTGGAAGGTTATGCTGGCGATTGTCTGTGATTCAGATTTGATCTTTAGACCTTCTTTGGCCTCCACCGCCTGGTGCAGACCGTCTGACCAGCGTCTGCCTTCAAGGACACGCCCGGTAAACTCATCAACGATGTGTACCTGACCGTCATCACTGATAATATAATGTACATCACGCTTATAGAGGGCATGAGCCTTCAGGGCGTTATCAATGAAGTGCGGCATGTCCATATTGGCTCCAGAGTAGATGTCATCCATTCCCAGTACCTTGAGGACATTCTTGATGCCGAGTTCGGTGAGCTTGACCGAGTGATCGCGCTCGGAATAGATATAGTCCTTGCCGGATTCGGCTTCGGCTGCAATTCGTGCGTTTTCGCGTTGATGACCTTCTTTCATAAATTTTTCAATGATCATCTCAAGATCATTCATCTCTATGCTGCTCAGTCTGCGAGCCGCTGCATCCGCCACAAAGTATTTGTCGGTGCTTTCATTGGTTGAACCGGAGATGATAAGCGGGGTACGCGCTTCATCGATAAGTACACTATCCACCTCATCGATAATTGCAAAATTACGTGAGCGCTGAACCTGTTCTTCAGCTCGCACCTTGAGATTGTCTCTGAGATAATCAAAACCGAATTCATTATTGGTGCCGTAGACGATATCACTCATATACATCGGTATGCGTTCGGAAGAACCCATATGTGACTGAATAGCCCCTAGTTCCAGTCCAAGAAAGCTGAAAAGACGGGTATTATACTCGGCGTCACGCGCTGCAAGATAATCATTTACCGTGACTACCTGTACCCCAAGTGAACGGGGGATAGTCTTGAGGGGAGGGCGGTAGGTTACGTCTTCAGGATCAGGAATAAGCTTCTGCACCTGGGTCCAGACTTCCTGTCCTTCGTCATTCAAATGTAGAACATAGGGGGAGAAATCCCAGTTGTCAATATCCTCGCCCTGATTTTCTTTTGCCATCTCAACCCACTCCGGGTTGGGTCTGAGAGCATTGAGATATGAAGGCAGGGTGGCGACCAGGGTTTTACCTTCACCGGTGACCATCTCGGCTATCTTGCCCTGATGCAGGACGATACCGCCGAGAATCTGTACATCAAAATGGGCAAAATATGGTATCTCACCAGTATCGGGGATGTACTCGAATTTTCCACCACTAAAGGTTATACGCTCATAATTGCTCTGAATAATCTTGCGTTCACCATCCACGCGGTGATTGGCCTCACGACAGACGGCGTAGGCCTCGGGGAGGATATCGTCTTCGGTCTCGCCTTTGAGCAGGCGACGGCGGAATTCGTTTGTCTTCTCGCTGAGTTCGGCATCGGATAGTTGCTTTATATCCTTCCAAATCCGGTTAACCTCTTCGACAATTGGCCAGAGTTCTCTTAGTTCTCTTTCGTTGGCGGTACCGAATACCTTGCCAACAACTTTTGATAAGCCTTCGAGTACTGATTCGGTGATTCCCATTTATTTCTTCCTGTTATTGCTTGGGTTAGAGTTATAATAATGTAAGAATATTATATGATTTATAGGGGTGTGGTCAATGATTTTCGAAAATAATGAGATATGTCCGCGGAGCTAGTAAATATAAATCCAGCAGACTTATTATGTGTCTGCTGGATATGTTGCCGATTATTGATAATTTCGGAAATGTTTATTTTCCCTTACGCATTTTGACAAATTCCAGGATCAGGTTCGCGGTAGAACTGTCGTGGTGGCTAAGGCTGATGCGCTTGCCTTTCAGAAGCTCTTTTTCCTCAGCCAGGATGGCTTTGGCCAGAACCTTACCAAGTTCGACTCCCCATTGATCATAACTGTTGATTCGCCAGATAATGCCCTGGACAAAGATCTTATGTTCATACATGGCGACGAGTGAACCGAGAACTCGCGGGGTAAGCTTCTTGACCAGGATCGAGTTGGTTGGGCGGTTGCCGAGGAAGATCTTGTGGGGAGTGAGCATCTTGATCTGCTCGGGGCTTAGGCCTTGTGCCTCGAGGTCTGCCTGAACTTCGGCCTTGTTCTTACCCTTCATCAGTGCTTCGGTTTGGGCAAAGAAGTTGGCAATCAACTTTTCATGGTGATCGCTGACTTTGTGCTGAGGCTGGGCGGAAGCGATGAAGTCACAGGGGATTAATTTGGTGCCCTGGTGAATAAGTTGGTAGAAGGCGTGTTGACCGTTGGTACCGGGTTCACCCCAGATAATAGGGCCGGTCTGGTAGTTGACTTCTTTGCCGTTACGGTCGATATACTTGCCGTTACTCTCCATGTCTCCTTGTTGGAAGTAGGCCGCAAAACGCGAGAGGTACTGGTCGTAAGGCAAGATCGCCTGACTCTGAGCACCAAAGAAATTATTGTACCAGATGCCTAGAAGCGCCATGATCATAGGAATGTTATTTTCGGGGCGAGCACTCTGGAAGTGTTGATCCATTTCGTAGGCACCAGCAAGAAGTTCGGAGAAATTCTTGAAGCCGAGGGCGCAACAGATTGAGAGTCCGATTGCACTCCAGCTTGAGTATCGGCCTCCTACCCAGTTCCAGAATTCAAACATATTGGCAGGGTCTATACCGAATTTGACGACCTCTTCTTCATTGGTAGATAAGGCGACGAAGTGTTTGGCAATTGCCTGAGGATCTTTCAGCGTTTTGAGCGCCCAGCGTTTGGCGGTATGGGCGTTGGTCATGGTCTCCTGTGTTGTAAAGGTCTTACTGGCAACGATGAAGAGGGTCTCTTCAGGATTGAGCCCCTTGGTCTTTTCGACAAAATCGGTTGCATCGACATTGCTGACAAAGCGCACCTCCGGCCCCTTGCCGGCGTAGTTTTTCAGGCCTTCAACCAGCATAACCGGCCCTAGATCAGATCCGCCAATGCCAATATTGACTACGGTCTTTACTGGTTTGCCGGTAAAACCGAGCCATTTCCCACTACGTACTGCGGTAGAGAATTTCTTCATCTTGGCCAGAACTTTGCGAACACCGGGCATTACATCCTGTCCGTCTACAATGACGGGGTCTTTGCTCTGGTTACGCAGTGCGGTGTGCAGGACGGCTCTGTCCTCGGTAAAGTTGATCTTACTGCCTTCAAACATCTTTTTGCGCCAGCCAGCAATATCTGCTGCTTTTGCCAGATCTAGAAGCTTAGCAATGGTCTCTTGAGTTATGCGGTTCTTTGAGTAGTCGAAGAGAATATCGTTGAACTTGATGGAAAAACTGTTGAAACGTTTGGGATCCTGGGCGAAGAGATCCTTCATCTCCAGTTTACTGACGGTTTTGTAATGGGTCTCGAGAGCCTTCCATTCAGCAGTAGTCTTGAGAGGGGTTTCCGCCTTTACTGCTGTTTTGCATTTGCGTGCCATGATAAATTTCCTTATTAATTGGTGTATAAAAAAGTAATTTCGACTCACTTAAAGTTAGAGGATAATTCCGTCTGTTACCTCAATATCTTTTGGACATTTTTCGGCAAACTCTATTTCATCAAGAGCAAATAGCGGTGAGACCTCGAGGCTCAGGAGGCTGTCACCGTTCTCATTTTTCTGTACGCTCTTGCCTGCCGCCTCAAACCAACTGGCAAAGCGGTTTGACAGCAGTTGTCTGCAGGTCTCTGCAGAGTCAACTCCAGTTGCATTCTTTACCGGAGCAAATTCTTCTTCACGCGCAACCTCCATGGTTATTGTATTGGTCACAAGCGGGATTGCGTCGAAGACAAAGGTCTCGAATTTGATGCCGTTATTTGTTTCCGGTTTGACAATTTCGCCATTATCCGTGATATATGGAATCTTCTTCTTCGCTACATGCCAAGGCAGTTTGGCCTTGGAACCGAGCTCCTGGACAAAGTCAACATTGAGGATATGAATCGCTATCGAACCTGCCCAGAAGAGCAAGTTGCCCGCGTCATCCACAGCTCTGGTATTTTCATCGGTCATATCCGAATATTCAATGATTGTCGGTTTGCCGTCACCAATGCAAATATTGCCGACCTTCTCTTCAGGCGATACCTTCTTTAGGATCTTTGACGACATGTCTGAATCGCTCTGAATATGGTAGCCGGTAAAGACCGGATCAATAATTGTTACTAGAGGATTGTCCACCTGGTAGTAACTCAGGTACTTTATTCCTCTCCGTTGCATATCGGCGACAGCACCGGTGTTACATAGTGCCCATAAACAGCCGCCATGTCCGTCGGGGTTCATTGCCAGTCTATGCCTTGACGCCAGAATGAGTTTATAATCGTTGTCAACCGAAGGAACCATTCGCTGTTTGAAGCATATCACATTTTCGCAACCAAGTCCAAAGTAATTATTGTCTGCGAAAAATTTTGTTGTGTCGTCGTGGTTGAGGGTGCTGGTCATGATATACCAGGGGATGGTGGTGTTATATTTGAGAGCGGAAGCTTTTATCTGTTCGGCATGCCACTGGAAGAGTGTCTTTTCGGAATTTGGACCGATCTTATAACAACCCTTCGGCCCGTTAAAGCCGAGGCGTGAGCCCTGACCTCCGGCAACGAGGAAGACGCCGAGTCTTCCCGCTCTTATCGCTTCTTCGCCAATAGCCTTGGCGCTCTGGGTGCGGGCTATCTCTTCCTGGGTCTGCGGAAGTTTGATAATTGGGGCGGGGGAGACCTCTTTGGGCAGGGTGAACTCTTCAATACCCGCTTTTACATTATTACAGCGTTCGCTTAGCCAGTCGAAATCGACACTACGGCAGTCATTGAGTAGTGCTTCCTGTTCGCTGCTGTTCAATTCGTCCCAATACTTGAAGACGTGGCTCTGTCCGTGTTTCGTAAATAGTTCTCTTAGTTCATTCTCATTCATTATTTTCTCCTTCAACTTATATATATTAATAACAAATTGTTAGTGTTACTATATGCAGATAATTCGGAAAAATCTATTCTTTGGTATAAAAATAATATGTACAGTTTTTTCGCGCTGCGTTTAATCTGTTTCAAGTGCTAAATGGTTAATTGTTACAGGGAAAAAATGACTAGCCGGCAACAGCTAGTCATGGGTATTAAATTTAAAATGGATCAATTCTATCTTCGCTTCAGTCAGCAGGTTGAGGGCAAGCGGATCAGGATAACTCTCCAAAACATAAATTTTTTCTACACCGACGTTTATAAGCATCTTGGCGCACATGACGCAGGGTTGGGTGGTACAGTATAGGGTTGCTCCTTCTATCTGCACCCCGTAGGTCGCAGCTTGCAATAGAGCATTCTGCTCGGCATGGAGTGCTCTACATACTTCGTGGCGTTCGCCTGAAGGAATGTTGTCGCGTTCGCGGACACAGCCGGTAACTGCGCAGTGTTCAATATTCTTCGGTGCACCATTATACCCGGTTGCCAGTATGCGTCTATCTTTGACTAGGATTGCGCCTACATGACGGCGTAGGCAGGTACTGCGGGTTGCCACCTCTTTGGCAATAGTCATGAAGTACTCATCCCAACTGGGGCGTTCATATATTTCGCTCATAAGTAGGCTCGTAATTATGGTTATTGTTTATGATTTATTGTAAAAATAGTGAAATTGCTTTGTGTAATAATGGAAATATATTATATGAAATTGGGGGGTAAGGTCAATGTAAGTTTTCGGTTAAAATGGATGATTAAGTATATAGCTATAGGCTTAAAAAAACGATAAACAGATAAGTAGCGGATTGTTTGTATTTTTAGCAGGAGAGTTCAACGGTAATGGCTCAGACATTCAAACATGTTTCAATCTTTATAATTTTCTTGGTGGCGGCGATCTTTTTGGATATGCTCCAACGCCAGTTGACCGGGTATTTCGACTTTCAATTCGGGGTTACGGCGCTGATGCTGGCTTGGTCGGTCGCAATTGTTATTGTCTTCAATCTCTTATTCCATTACTTTGGTAAGTGGCCGGAGAAGGTGTCATATATAGCGGCGACTATTGCTTTAATTGTCTTGATTTTGCTCGCGCACTTCAAGGCAATTGATATCAATGACAGTACTTCACCATTTTTGTGGTTCTCGTAGCGTTACGGGATAAAGCCTTTCTGGTTTACCGCTTTGCTCGCCAGTAAATTCTTGCTCAGAACTTGTTCAATCTTTGAGGAGATGAGGGGAGAGAGACTGAGGAAGGTCGCTTTGATACAGTAAAAGGGAACATTTGAATTCTGTTCAAATTGCTGGGTACACGATATTACCTTGCAGGAATACCGGTGGGTAAAGGGGATCTCCAGCAGCTCGGAGAGGTCGTCACAGGTAAAGGTGGTGACTGTGCCTGCAGGGATGCTGAAATTTACTTTCAGCGTTACCGATTGTTTGGAGATTGTTGTGACCTCAATCTGGCTGGTTGCAGCAAAAAGGACTTGTTTGCGTGTCGCTTTATTCCGCATCATCTGTTGCTCCTTGTTGAGGATATTGTCCACCATAAAGCAGAGGTGATCCTTATCCAGCGGCTTTATCAGATAGTCTACAGCTCCAAGACTGATGAGGGAAATTATAGCGTTATTGCTGCTGTCCTCACCGATAACAAAGATTGGGATGGTAGAAAAGTTCTCGTAGAGAATGCTGAAGGTCGAAGTGCCGTCATGTTCCTCAATGCTCCAGTCCAGAATTATCATCTCAATATCAGGGTGGTTGGCGATGGCGGCCAGAGCTGAGCCGCTACTCTCTGATTCAATTACGGTGTAACCTGAAAGATTGAGCGCATGGCGTACGGTTATGCGTTCTTGCATGTCTTCTATAACAAGTAGTATCTTTTTCATATTCTTATATTCGGTCTGTTAAAATGCAATAATCTTATATAAAACCGCTAGTCCCATTCCGACAAAGATGGCCAGCAGGAACGCGGAGATTCCTTCAATCGCCAGTCTCCAGATCGGAATATCAATATAATACTTTGATTTCGGTGATGCCGCACCTTCTTTGTAGGCTTTTATCTGTTCTAAAGTAGCTGAAACCTCTTCTTTATGCCTTATCTCTTCTTCTTTGTTCATTAAGTCTCCGTATTATTCAATTAGCTTGAGCAGGTCACCAATACTTGACCCTGACTGGAGCGCCGAGTCACCATTATTACTCCCTAGTGCTTTTTTGAGTTTCTCTGATTTTACATTTTTGAGCAGAAGATTCAATACACCTTTTTCCCCGACAGTAGCTTTAAATTGCTGGGTTATCAATGGAATACTCTTTCTGATCTCTTCTTTGAGGTTATCAACTTCGACCTTGGGGGCTTGTATGGTACCGGTTACCTCGATAAATAATTTCTTCTCCCGGGCTAGACGTTCAAGAGTAGAAGGGATTATCTGCATTACTCTTTGTTGCTGCTCAGGGGGGAGGGTGGCGATATATGCCTGAATATATGGGGCTTGCAGCAGGAGGCGGGTATCAAATATCTTGTTGATATTCTTTACCGGATAGATGCGTAGTCTGAGTCTCCCGTCGACGAGAACAATACCTTGTATGATGAGATCGGCAGTATTACCGCCTTCACATTTGGTCTCGGTCAGATTCAGGGCGCCAGCATCAATATGGTAGGTGATATCTAAATTTTTGTAATAGTATTTTCTGCGTTTGCCATAGGTTGGGGCAAGCTTTTGGTCTATTTGAGCCGAAATCTCCTTGGCCAACGATGGCGGAAAATCAACTGACAGATATTCTTCCCAGTCTATGCGTCTGTTGGGAGCTTCAACGACTAGGTCTTTGATATGAGCACGTGAGGATTTGGTCTTCATGCTCTTTAAAATTGTAGGCAAGGTGTTGCCTATCCACTCCAGTTTCAGGTATGATTGTGGGGAATCTTGCGGAAGATTCAAAATGCCGTTGAGTATGGCGTCCTCGCTCATGGTTCGGGACAGAAGCGCGGCAAGATCAATATTTGTAAGATTCAGTTCAATATTTCCTTGCGGTACGTCACCTAGTCTGGTGGTGCTGGCGAAGTTGAAGCCTCCATTAAGCTGTCCAGCCCCGTCAGTAACGCGCAGAATACTGTCTTTTAAGTTGAATTTCATGCTGATGTTTTGAGCACTGACCTCTTTGATAGTCAGATCGTCGATAGCTAATTTGCCTGCTGATATTTGTATTTGATCGATCAAACTCAGCTTAAGATCATTTTCAAAACTAAATAACGGTAGTTTGCTGGCCTTGAGCTTGGCAGAGAGTTGAATACTGTCAATGTTACCGATATCGGAGCCCCGGTAATAATATCCGGGTATGAGGATCCAGAGGAGCTTTCTGTTTCCTTTGAGAATAAGATCAATATCGCATCCCTGTCCAAAATCAACAACACCGCTGCTACCGAGTTTGAAACGTTCGGCGTTACCGGTAACATATAGCGAGGCATAGGCGGATTTGACGAATATCTCTTTGGCTTTTAGGCTGTAGATGCTCCCGTCGGTATCACGGTTCCAACTCAGTTCGGCATCAAATTTAAGGTTTGGAGCAAGCTCACTGTAACCGTATTTGGTGATCTTTATTTGGTTGGATTTGCCGACAATTGTTAGTGTTGGGGATTCGGCGGTACCAATTAATTCTGAAATTATTTCAATGTTTCCTTCATACTTTGCACCATCCTCGCCATATCCTTTGAAGTGTCGGAAGAAGGTGTCTAAATCTGCTGTAAGCTTGCTGTTAAAGCCTTGGAAGATGGCGTTTTCAATATAAAAATTACCGGTGGCGGAATAACTATAGCTATTGTCGCTACTTGAAATGTTCAGCGATTTTACATCTATTTTTTTGTCGGCAATAGAATAGTCGAAGACCGTATTTCCAGAGAGTTCTGCATCAGTGAATACTACCGGTTTGTTGATGGCAAAGTTCTTTGCGGCAAACGAAGCCGAGCAGTTGAGTGTTTCTGGAGTGAACTTCAATAATGCTTTGAGCTTGGTGTCGTCGATAACTGGTGCTTCGGCAGGGTTGCCAAATAAATCGAGGAAAAAGTTCACCATTGAAGCATTTTTGGAACGCACACCGAGAGAGGCATTACCTGTTGGAGCGAAAATTAGTGTCCCAGGCATCGACTCCTGGAGCAGGTCGGCCTCCAACTTGAGAATTGCGGAGCAGCCAGTCTGTTCCTTATTGCTGATAATATCGGTATTGATGATGTTTATAGTCGATTCCGGGAGTTCGAGCCGCCATTTATTGGTTGCGTTCAGGGAAATGGGGCCGTTGAGAGTCAGTTGAGTCGGAGCGTTGATCTTGGTTAATTGGAGCTTAGTGTTGATCATGTCTGAGTAAAAGCTGTTAGTCTGCAAGTTGTATTCACCTTCACCTTGCAGCGAGATCAGGTTGATAGTGCTGAATTCATGCGCTAGCTCAGGTGTGAGCAGCGGTAGTAATCTGCTCAGATATCCTTTGAGATCAAATTTAATTTTATATGTTTGGTTTGTAGGGTTATCGACGGTTGTTAAGTTAAGCTCCAGAGGTAGCGATTTGAATGAGGCCTTGTGGATAATAACTCCTCGGCTTTGTAGTTGCGCTTCAAGATTACCGGTGAACCTGCCCAGTGGTAGGCGTGTCTTTGAAGAATTGAGGAGTACGGCATTCTTGTCATTGGAGCCGAAGAGCAATGAGAGATCACAGGTAGTGTTATGGGGTTTACTAATGAGGCGTAGACTGAAGTCGCCGCTCGGTTTCAGTGCATCCTCAGGGTAGTATCCCAGTCTTAGCAGGTCGTTGACGATATTCTGCATCTTACCGTTGAAATCCAGGTTCAGCTCTAGGCTTTTGAGGTTGTTTAATAGGGAGTTTGACGGGGCAAATACCTGCGTGGGAATAAAGGTGCTGCCCGCTAGCGCAGTCTCGCCTACCTTGCCTTCAATGTTTTCAAACAATAATGAGTCTTGAGTCGCATGGAAATCTGTGGTGAGATTTGCTTTGAGGCTCATGCCTGAGTCCTGATTTAGAGTGATGTTTTCTGCTTTGATCTTGCCTTTGATATCAAGTTGTTGCGGGACTATATCTATGTGACCGGTAAAATTAAACCCCGGACTTAGGCTTAGCTTTAATCCTGTTGTCGCTAGGGGTAAGGGGGGAACGGGAGCGAGTGATTCATAAATATCAGCATGGATGCCTATTTTTTGGTATTCGGTGGGATGGGTTATACTGCCACTGGCTTTGATAAACATTCCTTCGCTGTTGGTAATTATTACGTTGGGGACGGTGATAACGTCTTGGGCGAAATCCCAGGTGCATTTTCCTACATGTTTGGTCTCGGGGGTGGCATGGAAAATCGCTAGCGGTGATTGCTGGGTTAGCAGTATGCCTTCTAGCTCGCATTTTGCCTCAGCATAGGCAGCGGTACCGGAAAAAATATTATGGAGAGGGGTGTCTTTGATCTGAATTTCAAATCTGGCGGTATTGGCCTTGACTGAGACCTTGCTGAAATCAAGTTTATTCAGGTCGAAAATTTTGCCGCTTATGTCGCCTCCACCTGATATCTCACCCGTAATATTTCCTTTAAAATTAAAGGCTATGGTCGTGGGGGATTCCTGCTCAAGTTGGAGATAATCAATATTGACTATACTCTTGTCGAGGACTTTGGCAATAGCGAGGTTATAGTCTGAGGTCAGCTCGTGCGGGAGAATCTTATTAATTATCTGGATATACGGCAGATAGGTAAGTCGCACCTGCTTAACCGCGAAGCTTCTTAGTTTTAGATTGCCGGTGAAATAGAGGTCGTAGAGATCTGATAAACTTAGGTTGAGTTCGGCATACTGAATTGAGATGACTTCTGTGCCTTCAGTATTGGTAGAGCGGATATTATGCATAACTATACTGCCGCTCAGTAACTTAAGGTCGATATCCTCTATCGTTAGATCGAGACCGGTTGTGTCGCGATATCCATTTTCGACTATTTTGATGATTTGGGTTTCAGAGAATACTAGAGGTAAGGTTACGGCTGCTCCTAATAGTAGAATTAGGCAGACAACAGAAAGTTTGAGCAGTAAGTGCTTTTTAGGCAAATGATTTTTTCCTGTATATTTATTGAGGTCTTCACGGTCTGGCTTGGGGGTACTCATGGGGGTTCCTCGAAATTGTAGGTGTATTTTTAGTATATATTAATAATTTTCGGAAAAATTGCCAATAAAACAAGTAAATTTTTGCAGCCGGGATTATTTTTAATTGCGATAAAAGCCGTGAAGATCTTGTTTGGTTTAAGGTTTATGCCGGGTGAAGTGAATACACCGTATCTTATGGCCAGTGCTGGAGATAGCTTCGGGTATGTGACTATTTCGGCAGGCAGTTATCGCTTCCGGGCAGCGAGGGTGGAAAGGGCAGCCGGCAGGAGGGTTGGCCGCACTTGGGATCTCTCCCTTGAGCGCTATTCGCTGGAGCCGCTTATTCGGGTCGATACAGGGAATGGCACTGAGCAGGGCTTTGGTATATGGGTGTTTGGGATTGGTGAAGAGTTCGTCGGTATCCGCTTCTTCCATGAGTTGTCCCAGGTACATGACCCCAACTCGATCGGAAATATGACGCACTACCGCGAGGTCATGGGTAATGAAGAGGTAGGCCAGACCCTTTCTCTGCTGGAGATCCTGGAGGAGATTGATGATCTGTGCTTGAATAGATACGTCCAAAGCGCTTACAGATTCATCACAGACAATAAACTCAGGTTTTACCGCCAAGGCTCTGGCAATAGCGATGCGCTGGCGTTGACCTCCAGAGAATTCATGTGGGTAGCGCTGCAGGTATTCTGCATCAAGCCCAACATCATGCAGTAAGGATAGAACCTCGTCTCTAATCAAGGTTTTATCAAGCTTGCGGTGAATTTTGATGCCTTCTGAGATTATATCATAGACGGTATGGCGCGGATTGAGGCTGGAGAATGGGTCTTGAAAGATAATCTGCATTCTCTGGCGGAGTTGTTGGAGTTCTCGGCGTTTCAGTCGGTTGATATTTATGCCGTCGAAGAATACCTCGCCGGAGGTTGGTTCGGTAAGCCTGAGTAATGATCTGCCGGTTGTCGTTTTGCCGCATCCAGATTCACCTACCAGCGAGTAGGTCTTGCCGCGGGCAATGCTGAAAGAGAGTTGATTTACGGCTCTTACCTGACCCTGAACACGTTGTAAAAAGCCACTGCGTATGGGAAAAAACTTACAGAGGTTTTCAACTCTGAGTAGGAGTGAGGAGTTTGTTGCCGGGGATGTCTCGGCCTTGGTTGTGGGTTGAGATTTACGGTCTACCTGTTTAGTCATGCGGATTATTAATATACCATTCTACTGTCTCACTGATGCCGTCTTCGAGCTTCTTGCGGGCGACAAAACCGAACAATCTCTCTGCTTTCTCGGTATTTAGGCAGCGACGGGGTTGTCCGTTGGGTTTGTTCGTATCCCAGATGATCTCGCCGTTGAAGCCGACAGCGCAACGGATAATTTCAGCTAGTTCACGGATATTGACCTCCCTGCCCGAGCCAAGGTTTACCGGCTCTGAGGTGTTCAGGTGCTGACTGGCGCGAATAAGACCTTCAGCCGCATCTTCCACATAGAGGAATTCCCGGGATGGCGAACCGTCTCCCCATAGAGTAATGCTTTGTGCCTTTGAATCTTTGGCTTCGATGCATTTGCGGATCATGGCAGGGATGACGTGTGAAGTGTTGAGATCAAAATTGTCCCGGGGGCCGTAGAGGTTGACCGGGAGTAGGAATATCGAGTTGTAACCGTATTCCTCTCTATAGGCCTGACTCTGGACAAGCATCATCTTCTTGGCTAGGCCGTAAGGGGCATTGGTCTCCTCCGGGTAGCCGTCCCAGAGATCTTCTTCCTTGAAAGGAACTGGTGTAAACTTGGGATAAGCGCAGATGGTGCCGGTGGCAATAAACTTGGCAATACCCGCACAGTAGCTCTCATGCAGGAGATTGGCGCCCATCATCAGGTTGTCGTAGAAGAAGGTGCCTGGATGTTCGCGGTTGGCGCCGATACCTCCAACATTCGCCGCCAGATGTATGATCATATCTACTGGCTCGCCATTTTTTGAGGTGTCATGGATAAGCTCCTTGATGGCCTCTACCGTTCTGAGATCATAGTTGGCACTTCTAGGAACATATATATCCTCAGCTCCGAGCCGCTCCAGTTTTTCGACAACAAATGAACCTAGAAAACCAGCTCCACCAGTTACAATAATTCGTTTGTCCTTCCAGAAGTCATTGCTCATTGTATTTATCTGCTTTCTCTTGAGTCCGGTATCTGCTAGTATATTTTGTTTGGATGTTGAAAACTTTAATAATAATTATAGTATTTAATTGATTAATGCAAGAACAAATGCAAAATAAATCTATTCATTTTAAGGATTATGGTTCGCTTTATTTATAAGGTCTGTGGCGGCAGTATGATTATAGAAAGTGTTCAATTAAAGGGGTTTGGGTGTATTACCGGCGAGTATGAGTTCGCTCGGGGGATGAACCTGATTGTTGCTGCCAATGAGTCAGGGAAGACAACTCTTGCTGATGCTTTGATAGCTATACTTTACGGAATAAAGAGTAGCTCTAAACGCGGTGATAGAGGTGCTTTAAGAATTCGCAGATATTTGCCGCACCATGCTGAAGGCTTTTCGGGCAGTGCGGTAGTCAGGAGAGCGGACGGGAGTAGGGTAAATATTTGGAGGGATTTTGCTCTGGGGAAACTGCGGGTTCTGGAGTTGGCAAGTGGTAAGGATATTACTACTGACTTTGAGATTCCGCCAAATGGGGACTGTCTCGGGCAGAGCCTTACCGGACTGAGTCGTGAGCAGTATCTGAAACTTGTCTTTCTCTCTCAGGATGAACTCAATAAAGATTGGGACTTTGTGGAATTTGTCGATTCATTGTCGACATTATTCAGTACTGACAGCGGGGAAGGTGTCTCTGTAGAAGAGGCCAGAGCAGCGCTTGAATCTCAAGCAAATCTATATGCAGGGGTAAGCAGTAATAATCGACTTATGGTTGGTACCGAGATCAAACGGTTGCAGCAGCGGATTGACGCCATAGACCGGGAGGTAGGGGAGATCTTGCTGGCATTCGGTGAGGTTGAGGAGAAGTTTGCTGCAGCTGCCAGTCAACGCCTGGCTACAGAGCAGATAAGAAACTCAATTAGCAAATATGATTACCTAATCTGTCTTTTGCAGTATGAAGCGCTGGTTGAGAGGTTTGAGCGCAAGAGGCTGGCACGTGAGAGTGTACTCAAGCTTCAGGCTGAAGTTGAAGAGCTTGAGCAATTCAATGAATTTGAATTCAAGGATATCGAGATTATTGCAGAAAAGTTGGCTCTGCTCAGTGATAAGCAGGAGCGGGTCGAGGATATTGTTGCAGTCAAAAATACTGGCCTGGCGGAGTTGGAGTATCTGCAAAAACGGGTGGATAATCTTGGTAAACGTGCTAATATTACTCCTGAGTATCTGCAACGTATAGAGCAGAGTATGGCCGTACTGGAGAATAACCTGGGGCGGGAACGGTCGGTACGTATAGATTGTCGGAGTGCGGAGGCACTCATGCTCAAGGCCGGAGTGGATGCGGTAGAGGTTGATAATTTCAATAAGTGGAAAGCAGGAGCGCGGGATGTAGAGGTTGAGTTTGTGGTTAATTATAACCGCATACGTGAACAGCTTGAGAATAAGGAGAGTAGACTCAAGAGTCAGCGTCAGGAACAACTCAATCTGCTAAAAGGTATTGTGAGTGAACGGGGATATCGTTACCGCGCGGCGAGAAATAATCTGGTACTCGGTTGTGCATTTACCGGGGTATCGGTATTTTCCTTTGTAGCGATGGGTTTTATGTTATTTATGCTCATACCGGCTGTTGTTTGTCTGGGGTGGGCAATATTTGGTGCGCTGAGGTTGGTTGGGGTGAATGGGGTGGCTCAGGGGGAGTATGTGCGCAGTGAAGAGGAGATATTGCGTTTAGACGAAGAGCTCTCAACTTATCCTGAGAAATTTAGCAAGATGGAGGAGAAGCTAGATGCTTTTGCCGCTCTGGCGGAGCAGGATAAGAACGGTTTACTCGAACTTATTGAGAGGATGAATAAAGCCTCGCGAGAAGTGGACGCTTGGGAGCAGCGGGTACAGCGGCATAAGGAGGTAACAGAGGTTATCGCGGAGTCGTATGCAACTCTGAAGCGGCTATTTTGTGAAATAGGTATTGCCGATGAAGCGACCAGAATTGATATTTCCAGGGCAAGGGTGTTCTTGCGTGAGGTCTCTGATGCTCTGGCTCTGAGCGAGCAGTATGAGGCGATAAAGAGTAAACAGGAGGGCTTTCAGGAGCAGGAGAATGAACTGACGGATCAGATTGTCGAGCTCAAGGCGGAGTTGGAAGAGGATCTGCTTAAGGCCGGGGTTGAGGTTATTGCTGAGGATTATGCTCAGGCTATGGATGAGTTTAAAGTCCGCTCCGGTAAGCTTCAACACCTTAGGCAGCTTGAAGAGATAGCTCTGCCGGCTGCGATCAGTGCGGCAGGGGATATTGATGAACTTGATTCTATAGAGTTAGAGATTGATACCTGGGCAAAACGTATAAGCGCCGTTCTGGAGGAGGATCCATGGTTGGAGGCCTATGAGCCTGAGCAGAGTATTCTGGAGTATGGTAATGAAATCAAGCTGGCACGGCTGAGGCTGGAGGATACCGAAGGCGAGTTGGTTGAACGTGAGAAGTCATTGGCGATTGAGGATAACCGCAGGCGGGAAAGACTTCCGGTTCTAAACGAAGAGAAAGCCAGGCTGGAAGACGCTCTCTATAAAGCAAGGAGGTTTCAGCAAGCGACGAGCAGGGCTTTAGCTGCTTTTGAACGAATATCCAGTGAGTTGCATTCGCGCTGGAGCCCAATTTTTTCAGAAGAGTTCAATGCGTATATTGCTAAGTTCTCCAGTAAATTTGAGTTCTCACTCTCCAAGGAACTCAAGCTCTGTGCCGTCCTCCGTGATGGCGGGGTGCCGGTTGCGACTGAGACTATAGCTGAATACCTCTCAAAAGGAATGCGCGATCAGGTATATCTCTCGCTACGCCTGATGCTTTCACAGAAGGTGGCAACCGATACTATCCTGCCGATAATCCTTGATGATCCCTTTATCAATGCTGATGATCAGCGATTTGTTACCGGTATGGAACAGTTGCTAGAACTCTCTCGGGAGAATCAGGTGTTTGTCTTTTCCTGTCATGAACTCCGGCATGAAGAATTATGTGTAGCAAATGCGGATTTTGCTCAGTCCTGGCTTACGCTCTGAAAATGGGGCAATAGCCTCGGCTTGTACTGTGCCCTGAAGGTCAGGTGAAATATTAGCTAAATCAGTCTTCTCTTCCTTTGAAGGAGGCAAGTTTCTCCAGGATAAGAACAATGATTACTCCGGCAATGGCCATTAGTATTGCATACATGGTGTGTGGTTCGAGTCCGCTGATCTTGGCGATATACTCATTACTCAGAATCGAATCATTATACTCCATTATTCGACAGTCAAAGGCTTTGGCGTAATTCCAAGGGAGTACGAGAACCTCGTCGATGACCTTTTCTTTGTGTCCGTCGATTATATGTTTGAAGATAGCATGTTTCCAGGGCCAGATCTTGCGCATGGCTCCGATCATCATACCCACGAGAACGCACATGGTAGATTGATGCCACCTGGCTAGAACCCATTTTAGGAAGCGAGAGAAACCAATAATGCCAGTGATTTGTCCTAGCTCGAAGACCAGGAGTGTCCAGAAGGCTCCAGAGACTGCCAGTAAGGTATAGCTCTCATGAAATTTGAAGGTTATAGCAAGTTTGATGGCGGCGACAAAGGTCTTGAGTGCGCCGGTAATATAGTAATATTTGCCAAGAACGAGCAGGAGAAACGAGCCGCTGATACCGGGCAAGATCATAGCGCAGATACCGATGATTCCGCAGATAAAGAGAAACCACCAGCTTTCAGGGGTAGATACCGGGATGAGCCCGCAGATCTCCCAGGCACCGACTATACCAGCAAGAACCAGCAAGACTCGTGGAATATTCCATTCTTTTACCTCCTTGAAGACAATAAAAATAGAACCGAGGATAAGGCCGAAAAAACCCGACCAGGTCAGGATCGGGTGCTCTTCAAGCAAGCTGTGCATCAGTGAGGCAGTGGAGAAGATAGCCAGACTTACCCCGCAGAAGAGCACAAGGATAAAGCGTAGGTGCACATGGCTGAGTGCTTGCTTGAACTTTAGCCTGCAGACCATGCCCAAAGCGGTTAGATCGAAAGAGGCAATTGCATTGATCAGATCTTCGTAGATACCAGTAATAAAAGCGATAGTGCCTCCCGATACTCCCGGTATAATGTCGGCGGCTCCCATGCATATTCCTTTGATAAATAGGATGAGTGCTGCACTATATGACCTGGGACCTGGGCTGGCGCAGAATGCTTCTTTCCAGGTTGTCTTGGTTTGGTTCTCCTCCAACTTGATTCTCCTTGCAGGTATTATGTAAACTTGATTTCGGGTAATCATACCTATTAATAGTTAGTTGAATGTTTTAGTATAGTTAGAGTTGGGAGGGATTTCAATTGACTACAAATAAAAAGTCGTGAATATGTTTAATTTCCTTGACGTATATTAAAAAATAATGAAAATAATTATGACCTTTTTGCTGGTAATAAAGTGAACTGATTTCTTGCTCCTGAATAGGGGCTGACTTATAAGTTTTACCAAATACACAGAAAAGAAAGTATATTATGACTGCAAGCCTGAGAGATATACCTCCTTTAATATATAACCTGTTTCCTCCGATTGTGGGTGATGTTGGGAATTGGTCTGGACATGTTCAGCGTGCTTCCGGTATGGGGTTCAATTGGTGTTTTCTGAATCCGATCCATTTGGTCGGTGCATCAGGAAGTCTTTATGCCGTTCGAGATTACTTTGAATTAAGCCCGGTCTTTTTCGGTGCCAATAGCCGTGATGCGCAGTGGTCGAGGTTCAAGCGTTTTGTCTCGGATTCTCGAGCGATTAATGTTGAGATTATGGTAGATCTGGTTATCAACCACAGTGCTTATGATAATCCGCTTACCCGTGATAAGCGTGACTGGTATAAACAAAATGCTGACGGTTCAATTAGAAACCCGGGGTGTAAGGATAATTCGGTACCAGGTGGTTGGGTGACTTGGGGTGATTTGAATGAGTTTGACAATGAACACTCACGTAAGCGCGACGAACTCTGGGAATACTGGTGGAGACTGGTGAAGAAGTTTATCGATGTCGGCGTGCGTGGTTTTAGGTGTGACGCAGCATATCAGATCCCGAATTCACTCTGGAGGATGCTTATCACCAGAGCCCGGGAAATTGACCCGGAAATAACTTTCTTTGCCGAGAGTCTTGGGTGTTCGCTGGAGCAGACAATGGGGTTGGTGGAGGCTGGACATGACTTTGTCTTTAATTCAGGGAAGTGGTGGGATTACAGTTCCGACTGGTTTGTGCAGCAGAATAATGCTCTGGTGGAGAAAGGGGGCAGGTCGATATGCTTTCCGGAGAGCCACGATACCGAGAGATTGGATGTAGAGTTCAATGGTGATCAAGATAGAGTAAAACAGCACTATCTCTTTACCGCTCTGATATCTTCTGGAGTTTTGATACCAATTGGTTTTGAATATGGTTTCAAAAAGAAATTACATGTGGTTCATACCAATCCATATGATTATGAAGGTGCAAGCTATGATATAACCGATTATATCAGACAGATCAATGAGATGAAGATGACCTATCCGTTGCTCGGTGATGACGGAAAACTCAAGGTCGTAGATGTAGAAAATTCGAATATTCTTGCATTGCTCAAGAGTAGTAGGGATAATAGCAGTAAGCTGCTCTTTATATTCAATCGTGCGGATTCAGCTGTTGAGCTGAATCTAAGACGGATAATGGAAAAAGTTGGTGCGCATGGGTTCAAGGAAGATGTGAGTGAGACCTTGAAGATGCAGCGGTTTGGTTTTACTCTTTGTTCAATTTAGCTTTAGTTTTATTTACAACAGAATAATAAAAGTAACGGGGGTATTATGTTGAAGGTGGCGATAAAGATGGTGAAAAAGATGCACTGGATAATGTTGAAAAGAAGCTGAATGAGTGTGATGAATCATCTTCGAGTGTTGCTAAGCATAGTGATGATGAACTCTATGGAAGTGCAGGAACTGATTATAAGGAGTTTAATGCATCGACTGTGGATGATGATTTATCATACTCGGTAACTGGCAGACCTTCTGGTAAGGATTCTAAAACTGACCGTAAGGATTCACCGTTGGTAGACACTGAGGAGCAGGAGAACCATGCGATTCCGCAGTCTATAATTGATGCTGATACTCAGGAGGAAGTAGAACTCAATCGTGAGATGCTCCTTGATGAACCGTATATAGATGAATATTATAATGAAACATACTGCTACCTGATCCCGCGTGAACCGGGGATAATTCTTGCCTTCTGGGAGGTCGGCAGTGAGATCCGTAGCAGCCTGGTGCAGAAGTATGGGGAAAATTTCTTTGAAAATAATCATCTGGTACTCCGAGTATATGAGGTGACCGGGGTTGATTTTGATGGGTTCAATGCCAATAGCGTCCAGGACATTGAAGATTTTCTTGATGATAAGAATTCATATTGGCTTGATGTCAAACATGGGGCGGATTATATTGCCGAGATTGGTTACCGGGCTACGGGTACCGATTATTTTGAGTTGGTGGCGCGTTCTAATGACTGCTTTTCACCCAAAGGTTTTACTGAGACAGAAGAACGGTACAATGAATATGCCAGCATTGAAGTAGATGGTAATGGTGTTGAATTGCCTGTTAGCGGCGAGAATGACGATTGGCGAATAAACCAATATAAGTATTGGAAAGAAGGGACGCACAATGCTCCTGAAGAGAAGGGGTATTGGGCTCTCGTGCTGCACCAGCACTTGCCGCATGTACGTCATCCTGAGTATGATGTACCTCTTGAGGAACAGTGGTATATGGAGGGTGTGGTCTCGGTTTATACCCAGCTTATCAAAATGTTTTGGAATCTCAAGGATGATTGTATCGATTTTCGCCTGACCCTATCTTTGACTCCGTCGCTGATGAGTATGATGACCGATGATCTGCTCAAGGAGCGTGTCGCCCGGCATATTGATCAACTTATTGAACTTGCCACCAAGGAGCGGGATAATTGCAATGGTGCTCCATACTCGAATGCGGTTCATGATACCCTTGACAGATTCTGGACGGCAAAAAATGTCTTTGAGGCGTATGATGGTGATCTTACCAGGGCTTATAAAGATTTTCAGGACATGGGCAAGATAGAGATTATAACCTGTCCGGCAACCCATATGGTTCTGCCCCTGTTCAAACATTTTCCTGAAGCTATTCGGGCGCAGTTGGGTACTGCTTGCGCGCAGTATGAGCGAATATTCGGGCGTAGTCCACGTGGTATCTGGCTTCCTGAGAATGCTTATACACCTGGGGTAGATCAGTATTTAAATGAATTTGGCATCAAGTGGTGTCTGGTAAATGAGAACGGACTCCTTGAAGGGGATACTCGTTGCCACCGTGGAACTAATGAGCCGATTGTAACTCCGCATAATGTTGCTGTATTTGGTATTGACCAGATGACCAGAGCTGCAGTTTGGAGCCGGGAGAGCGGGTATCCAGGACATCCTAATTATAAAGAATGGTATCGTGACCTGGGATATGAGGCAGATTGGGATTATCTACCTGACTATTTCAAGACCGCGAATGTCAGACGAAATACAGGGTTGAAGTATTATCGTATTACTGCCAAGGATGCAGGACTCGGGGAAAAAGACTACTACAATCCTGAGTGGGCACGTGAGGTCGTACATGAACAGGCAGGAGAATTTGTCTGTCATCGCGGGGCGCAGGTGTATAATGAACGTACTAAGACCGGACTCAAACCTTGTATTACATCGGCGTATGATGCAGAGTTATTCGGACATTGGTGGGAAGAGGGGCCGCTCTGGATTGAAAGTGTCTTCAGGAAGATGCTTTATGACCAGACAGAGGTGCGCCCGGTTACCCCAAGTGAGTATTTAGAGGAGAATCCTACTCATCAGTTGATGGTTCCCGGAGCAAGCTCTTGGGGCAAGAAGGATTATTTCCAGACTTGGGTTGAAAACCGGGATTACCAGCCAAACTACTGGATCTTCAGACATCTGTTCAGGTTGAGTAATCTCATGATTGATTTGGCTACTGAGTACAAAACTATAGATCTAGCCGTAGAGAAGAACATCGAGAAACGCATTGTTGCTAGGGCTTTGAATCAGGCCGCACGTGAACTCTTTCTTGCTATATCCTCTGATTGGGGCTTCCTGATCTCAACCGGACAGGCAGTACGGTATTCAGAGGTTAGAACGATCAAGCATATTGATAGATGTAAAGAACTGCTTCGCCAGATTCAAGAATCCAATATAATTATGTCATACCTCTGTACTTTGGAGGTTGCGGATAACATATTCGATAGAGATATGGACTTTAGAAGATTCTCTCGGTAAAATTATTGATATGCCCTTGGCTTTGACTGTAAAATAATGTATATTTATTAATTATACACTATTGTCGTTTTATTTTGGGTGGGATCAATACATTATGGCAGAATTGGATTTTCAGAACAAAGAACTTGAACTGGATGTTGAGACGATTACTAGGCTGTTGGCCATATCCAGGCTCTTTGCGGTAGAGGAAGGGGTTCATAAAACTCCACAGATGCTGATTAGTGAATCTATTGGCCGGGTACACAATACCTTGCTTAAAGCCAAGGTTGAGTATAAAAAATATTATGAGGAGTTTTCTGCGCAAGCGATAGAAGCGGAAAAAAGCGCAGAAGCGGATAATAATCTTGACCTGGAAAATATCCAATTCATTGAGTATCCTCAAGAGTTTATTGATCTGGAAACGGGTATTGAGTCAATTTTTCTTAAACGAAAATATCAGTGTCCTTTCTGTGAAACTGCGTTTACTGCTCCGGCACTCAAGACCGGTAGCTTGCTGGTAAAGATTGATAATCGAACTCAGATGGAGGTCTATACCGGGGTACGGCAGGATTCTGAGAAGGAATATGTGGATTATTCATTGTTTCATATTCTGATCTGTCCGAAATGCTTATTTGCGGCTCAAGACAAGGAGTTTGATATTTGGGATTCGGCATCAAAGGATCCGCACTGGGTGAAGCGCAAGCGCGCAAAGCTTTCACGAAAAATTATAGATGGTTATCATGAGCGCCTCAAGGAGAGAATGGCGCTTGTGCAGAAGGCTGGGCAGAATGGTATGCAGTTGTTCTCAACTGATAGAACGGAAGAGGATGCTGCAATATCTCTGGATCTGGCTGCTCATACCCTGAATTATTTGTTAAGTAAAGTAAGTGTCAACAGAAAGGCTGAGTTACTCTATCAGCTGGGACTTCTGCAATTGATGAAATCTCTCCAATATGAGAAACAGATTGATGATCCGGATTATGAGGAGGAGAAGGAAGAACTCAAAAAGAAGCGGCGGGGTGCGATCAAGAATGCGCTTGAGTGTTTCTTAAAGATACCGGATTCAAGTGTTGAGAATTTTGATGTCAGGGAAGGGGTTAAGTATAACTGTAGAAAGTTCTGGGCGGCGCATGAGATGAAACAGTTCAGGGCTTTTGCGCAGGCCGGTTCGGCATTGCTAGCGCGTATTCAATCAGTTCTCCAATCTTATCAAGAAGTCAGAGCGTGAGTATCAGATTGAAGAGAGTAAACTCAAAAAAACCAAGAGTGACCAACGTAAAACCAGTAATATTCAGAAGAAGGAGCAGATCGGCGCACGTGTCAAGGATATTGAGAAAAATATGCAGCTTATTCGCTCCGGCATGGAGAACTATCGTTCGGTAATTAGGGTAGTGACTCCGATTTGGGATAGTGTATCGGTTATTTATGATAAATTTAAAGAAGCTCAGAGGCGTAAACGGATTCAATAGTTTTTGAGTTGTTTTCCAACAATACATCAGGAGATACTTGAAGAGAGTATCTCCTGATGTATTTTAGGGTTGTTTATAGTGCTAGTTCGGGGAGTTTGGAGCGGCTGAAACTTACAGGAAAATCCGGAAGTGCTATCTCGTCAGTGTTTTGTGGTACAGTGGTAAGATCGGATTCAATATCACTGAGTATTTCGTCAAAGTCATCTGCGTTAATTCCTGGAATCTCGGTTTCATTATCTTTAACGTCTACCTGTGAATATGATTTTGGTTGGGTAGGGCTGTTAAGTTTAAGTTGTCGGTTTGAGATTTTCCATATCATCTTCTAGAGAAAGCAACTCCTGTTCATCAATTAATTCATCTAGTCTGGCTCTGATATTATCCGATTTTTGTGCGATTACTGGGAAGTTTAATTCTCTTCTTGGGGGCAACCGGGAGGATGATGTCTGTATCCTCAGTATTATTACGGCTGGCTGTGGAGTTGTTGACTGATAATGTCTGCAAGGAGTTTGCGTGCGTTATAATGGTGAGGATTTTGTTTCAGGCACTCTCTTGCAAGTTCTTCTGCATGCCGGTAATCATTACTTACCTTTGCCTTCAGAGTCTCGATATAGGCAAGGGCATAAAGTATATCGCTATCAGGTTCGGCAATAATTTTTTGGGCAATATTGAACTCATTGATGCTGTATTCGAGTAGTGCCGGTTCCTTTCTGGCGTTATAGAAATCAATAAAGAAACCTGCTATTTCCTTGTGAATGGCTGGCGATGAATTGTATTCAGCATTAATTTTTAATGCCTTGCCATATGTGGTTGCAGCTTTTTCGAAAGCGGATGCTTCTGCATAGTTACGGGCTTTGGTTAGAAGGTCGCAAGCGAGCTCACGCTTTTTGGCTTTTATTTCTTCAGCTTTAAGATGCTTTATTTCGGCCAGTTCGGTTGCTATTAGATCTTCAACATAGAGTGGTAGTCGGCGTTCTTTGGCAATTTCAAAACAAATCTTGGCTTTCCTGATATTCTTTGCATGTCAATATATTCGATAGCCTTGCTGATCTGACCAACCATTGCCGGATCCAGATCGTCATCTTTGATGACGTGTAAATCGGTTACGCGTATCCAGGGCATATTTGCATAGAGACTCTCGACAACGCCGGTTACTTCGATTTTGTCAAATTGCTTGAGTACTCGTAACCTATCGCTGAGTTTTTTATCCTCTTTGGTGATATATAGTGTTGGATAAATTCTTTTGAGTTCGCTGGCAACCCAGAATTTTGGTTCACTCTCCCAGATAGAGAAATTTTCGTAATTCTCTGGGGTGAAGATGGCGTCTTTTTCTTTGAAGAGAATACCTCTGGCGGCAAAGCGTGCGCTAAAAGTTACAGCTTTGCCTTTTAGAGCATGTGGATTTCTGGCTATCTCTGTAAGCTTGATTGATACCGGAACTGCATTTGTCTTGGGTTTGTTCCAGGCGCTGGCAGTAGAACCAATCAGAATTCCCGCAGCTAGCAGGACAGCTATGAACAGAATGTAATTTTTGAATTTGCTCATGGTATTCTCTCAAATAAGCATATTAGTCTTTATTAAAGGTGAATCTGCGGTTATAATAGTACATCGTCAACTTTTACCGTTTTACTTGACTTATTTTCAACTTTTTTAGAAAGAAATTATGCAAAAAAAGATGGTTATCTTTCTGGTTCATCCAGAAGTTAGAGGCTGGAATGCTTCGACTGCTGATGTAGACTTGTTAGCTGCAGAATTACCCGGGTATAGAATTATCGTGGCTGAGAGTATGGATGATTTTTTATGTGAACTGGCGACCGCGGATGTTGCCCTTACCTGGAAGTATAAGCAGGAATGGGTAGAGCAGTTTCCTGGGGTACGGGTTGTTGGAACTCCGGCGGCCGGAAATGAATATCTACCTGCGCAGCTGGGTGCGGGGATGACCGCTATTCATGGATCATTCCATGGTATTACCATGTCGGAGACGGCAATCGGAATGATGCTTGATCATGCGCGGAGAATTACTGAGGCGGATAACAGAATGAAGCGTGGTGAGCCTTGGCCACGCGCTGAGCTTGATCTCACTTTGCGTAGCCTTACTGGCTCGCATGTGGCAATACTGGGGTTTGGGGCTATCGGTATGCTGACTGCAAGACGGCTCAAAGCCTTCGATTGCAGGATAACCGGGGTGAGGCGTTCGTTAATGGCGAGCCCTGATTTTTTCAGCCCTGCTGACCAGATCATAAGTTTTGAGCGGTTCACATCCTTACTGCCCAGTGTGGATCATCTGCTTATCTTATTGCCTGAAACCAGTCAGACAACGGATCTCATTGATATTGATATTCTGCGCGAACTGCCTGCTCATGCTGGGGTGTATAATTTAGGAAGAGGGAATGCCATAGTTGAAGCTGATTTGGTGCAGGCCTTGGAGCAGCGGTTGATTGCTGGAGCATATCTTGATGTCTTTCAGGAGGAGCCGCTACCGGTTTCTTCACAATTAAGGAGGGTGAAAAATTTATACATGATGCCGCATGCCTCAGCAATTTCGCCAGATTATATGCGTTTGTTCTTCCGAGAACTACCTGCAAAGTTGGAGGCAGCTCTCGGTGATTAGTTTGCTAGCGATTATTGCGGTCGCGGTCTATGTTATTACCGGCTTTATTGGTGAAGATTTTTGAGCAGGTAGACAATGTAGCCAATGGCTCCTAAAAGTAGGATTATCACGGCATACAAACCATAAGTGAGATTTTTCACTCGTTTGATCAGAGTTGTATTGGTAGGTAGTGGGGAGTAGGCGGTACCTGCTGTTGGTTGAGCCTTGGGTGCTACAGTAAAGCGAACCTTCTCCAGTTCGGCAATAACCTCGGCAAATGACTGCTGGCGATCATCAGGATTCTTTTCCATCATCTTGTATATAATATTGCAGAGCTTGGCCGGAGCCTCTGGGCAGTAATCTTTGATGTTTGGAGGTTTATTGAAGATATGACTGTCAAGGACATCTTCGCTCGATCCGTAAAATGGCGGTGAGCCACAGATCATATGAAATAATGTTACGCCTAGACAGTAGATGTCACTACGGTAATCAATCTCTCGGTCACCAGATGCTGCTTCGGGTGAGATATAGTCAGGAGTACCGAGGATCTCTCCTTCGGGGGAGATAATTGAGTCTAGTGAGCTTTTGACAAATCCGAAGTCTCCGAGTTTGGCTACGCCCTTTTTGGTAAGCATGATATTACCCGGTTTTACATCACGGTGGACAATTTTCTTGCCCGCCAGATAATCAAGCGCACTGGCAACTTGGATAATAATATCAATACTCTTGGCAATGGGGATGGCTTTCTGGTCGTCTATCATCTTCTCAACCGGATCGCCGTCAATGAACTCCATAGAGTAGTACAATTGATTTCTGTGCCGACCCACGTCAATGACCTGGATTAGGTTGGGGTGTGAGAGACGCCCCACAAGTCTGGCTTCTACCAGGAAGCGTTTGCGGAACTCATCATCACTCAACCACTTCTCATGCAGCACCTTAAGCGCAATAACGCGCCCCATGCTGAGCTGCCTGGCTTTATACACAACTCCAAGACCGCCTTCGCCGATCTTATTGATAATCTCATAACCACCAATTTTCTCACCTATATTTGTCGCATCACGTATCAGACGCTCCTGAGCTTTGTAAATGGCCCAAACCTCTTCGTCTTTGACATAATTCAATTCCTTGAGGATGTCCTCAAGTTTACGTTCTTTCTTGTTTTCATCCTCTTTCTCGGTCTGGAGAATTTCTTGGGCTTCTTCGAGTTGTTCATGGGTAATTATCTTGTGAGCAATTGCAAGGGTGCCGAAGTCAAGATCCTTATTATTCTCTACCATTAGCGGAATTCTCCTTGTAAAATTGGTAAACAACTTCCTCTTGAGCTGTAGTCTCAATCGAACCGGGGCGTATTCTTCTAATTAGATTTATCGCGTTTTCTGCAGTCTGTCCAACGTATACCAGGTAGCATGCCAGCATCGTACCAGTACGCCCCATTCCTGCTGCGCAGTGCACGGCGACTCCTTTATGCTGCCGGTGCATCGCCGCTACATACCCGGTAAAATTATTAATCTGCTCCAGAGTAGGAGGGGTGAAATCTGCTATTGGAAGATGGAGGTAGAAAAAACCGGCATCATGGATTATAGCTGAGGGCAAGGAGTACTCAGTAAGGGTTATTATTGAGCTTATGCCATCGCGCTTGAGTTGATCAAGATCTTCTTCCAGCGGTGCATAAACTCCTGGGCAGGCCATACCCGCAAGTAAGTCAGGAATAATGAAAGAATAATTGTTAAGCATTATCGCTCCCGTTCGCTAGAGGTCATAAAAAGCTGAGGAAAAGTCATAGACCTCTCTGAAATCATCGATTGAGTCACACTCGCGCTTCTGCCAATTCATGCCTTTATCCATAACCATGCAGTAGACGATCTCTCCGAAATCGTCGGTTCGGTAGACCTTCCAGGAGTTGAATACTACTTTTGCCATGGCTCCCCAGCGTTCACTGGCTATTCTTTTGATCCCGGCAAGCAACTCGCGCCCGCTGACATGGAATTCAGACCCAGTGCCGCGATTATTACCGCCGTCATCCTCCTCCAGCACCCCGTTGCGCAGCCAGTTGGCAGTGATGACGATTGCCTCTGATACAAACAAGAAGGCAGCGGGATTGTATCGGCCGTCGCGTATTGCTAGTTCTTTTATGTACTTAATATGTTCATTCATTGTGTATCGGCTTTAAGCTTCGGTATTGGGTTCAATTTCATCGGTTTGCTCTTGGTCAGTTTCAGGTGACGGCTCAGCAGCTAGGGGTTCAGTAGGTCTAGAGTTAATTGGTTCTTTACAATCACGGTCAGGAGTTCGTCTGCCAGAACTACCGTTGCTGCTCTTTTTGGCAGGTTCATGAGATGTAACATCTGCTAGATTTACCGTCTCGATGCTGCCGCCGTTACAACAAATTTGAATATCCTTGCTCAGTAACTGGCAGGATTGAACTATCCCTGAATGATCGGCTGTAGTTATTATATCGCCTTTGCGTGGGAGTTTATTCTTGTGATCTTTGTAGACTTCATCTTCGAAGCGTAAACAACACATCAGTCGTCCGCAGTGTCCACTTATTTTACTTGGGTCAAGGGTGGTCTTCTGCATCTTGGCCATACGCATGGTTACGGGTTCAAGATCATTTATAAAGGTTCGGCAACAGAGTTCTCGCCCGCAGTGTTCATAGTCAGAGAGCATCTTGGCTTCATCACGTACTCCAATCTGGCGCATCTCAATACGGGTGCGGTAACGGCGGGCAAGATCCTTTACCAGTTCTCTAAAATCAACCCGGCCATCTGCGATAAAATAGAAGATCACCTTTTCGCCACTGAAGATATGCTCTATGCTGACCAGCTTCATCTTCATACCTCTACTGAGGATACGCTGCTTGCAGTATTCCATCTCTTCGGGTTCTTTCTGCGTTCGAATATGGTTGAGAATATTCTTGTCACTGCTGGTGGCTTCACGTTCTATATAGCCTATAACCTTGGCGGGGGGGATCCCTGCGTCAGTAATTTTCTGACTTTTAATGCAGACGGTACCGAATTCGAGACCAGACGGGGTCTTGAGTATGACCTTGGTGCAGAGACAGAGTTTGTCAAGATTGGAGTAGAAGTAGTGTTGAATTGCAGCCTTGGTATACTTTATACCGACAATGAATTTATAGTCATCCGGATTGAGTTCCAGGTGATCTTTGGGATTGTCACGCTTCCCCTTGTTCTGGGGTCTGTTTGTATGATCTTCGTCGTGATGCATAAACCATTATCCTTTATGTAGTGCGGTTACCAGCTTGATAATCGCATTCAATGTAACCAGTTCCGGGCGCACATTGGCTCCGAGAATGTCTGCGGCGTTCCATAATACCTCTAAAGCTTTATATCCGTTTTTCCCCGAAAGTCCTTTGCGTAATTGTTGGCGGATATAGAGTGAGAATAAATCAAGGATTTTGAGTACGAATTGGCGCTTGGCTGTAGAATCCTTGTACGCTTTGACCATCTGACAAAGTATCTGGGCAAATCTTACCGCTTCAACTGGATTACTATAATTAGCTATATTACATATTTGCTCCCAGTTCTCAAGGGTATCGCTGCTGATTAGTGCCATGGCTTTGCCAAGCGATCCCTCTGCCAAGGTTGCGATTTGCTCAGCCTGTTCACCTGGAATCTCAAGTTTACAGTTCAAATACTCAGTTATTGCGCTTGTATTCAGGCGGCTCAAACCTATTATTCGGCATCTGCTGATAATCGTTGGGAGTAAGCGATCCTTGTTGGCACTGGTGAGAATTATCAGACTATGCGCGGGCGGTTCTTCAAGGGTCTTTAAAAACGCATTGGCAGCTTCAATATTGATGCGTTCGGCTTCTGGGATAATACATACGCGTCCGTTGCCGTTCATGGGCTTCAGACGCATAAACTCCAGTATTGGTTTATGCTCAATTGCTTCGTTACTAGAGCCGGAGCGGCTAATGAAACGGCGTATGCGTAATTCTACCGGCTCTCTGGGTAATTCCAGAAAATCAGGGTGGTTGCCATGTTTGAGGAGGCGGCAGCTACGGCATTCGCCGCATGAATCAGCGTCAACGGGATTCAAACAGAGATAACGCGCCGCTACGGCATAGGCAAGGCTCATCTTACCCACGCCCTCGTCGCCTGTGAGGAGGTAGGTATGGTTGAGACTGTCATTTCTGAATGAAGCGGTAAATTCAGCAATAGCTCGCTCCTGTTCGATAATCTGGCTAAAGGAGTTCATCAAGATACTCCACAACCCGGCGTTTGACCGTTTCCAGACTGGCGGCAGCATCAATGGTTTGAAGCACCCCGGCCGGTAAGGTTGCCAAAACCTGCTGATACCGGGTTCGAACCGATTTCATATAGGCGATGCCTTTTTCTTCAATTCTATCTCGGGATCCAGTGAGGCGTGCTAGGCCGACTTCAGCCGGAAGGTCGAGAAATACTACATTATCGGGTATAAGATTGTCGGCACCGGCACGGGTGATAGTATTGAGTAGTTCCTCAGCAATGTTGCCGGTTGCGCCTTGATAAGCCAGAGTTGAATAAAAAAATCTGTCACAGATTACCAGTTCACCGTGTTCAAGAGCGGGAATGATCAGTTCTGTAACCAGTTGATTTCTGCTGGCAGAGTAGAGCAGGAGTTCGGTGAGAGGGGTCATACGGGAAAATTCGGGATTGAGTAGGGTCTGGCGAAGTGCATCACCAATGGCTGTACCTCCGGGATCCCGAAGGAAGACTGCATTTATTCCTTTGGAGACCAGATGCTCTCTGGTCGTTTTGAGCATCTCACTCTTTCCTGCTCCATCAGTACCTTCAAAGACGATAAATCTACCAGCCATTCTTGCTCCTGCTTGTGTAACGCTATGAATTGAGTGTCGTTTTATTAGAAAAAAAATAATATATAATATTATATGATACTTGTGGTTGATGTAAATATAAAAATGAAGAATCCCCCCTTGGTGAAAGGGGAGATTCAGGATAATATTATAGAGTTGTACGGAACTTGAATACTACTTGACTAATCTATAAGTGTCAGAAGCGATGAAACCTTCCTCATCGGTGGCAACAACCATAACTTTGACGGTGCTGTCTGCTGCAGATATATCGCCTTCAGCTCCGCGCCACATGTCGCGGTTCTTGATCGGGTCAATTTTTACTCCAAGATTTGCTAGTGTATCGCAGGCTGCCCAGCGGATTATTGGGCCATTTTCTCCGATACCGCCGGTGAAGGCGATAGCATCAACTCTGCCGAGAACTGCCATATAGGAACCAATAAATTTCTTGACCCGGTAGCTGAAGAGATCAAGAACTAGCTGGCCTCTGCTCTCTGGACCATTCTCTTCAGCATCCTCTTCAATATCCCGCATATCACTGGTCTTCTCTGATACTCCGAGGATACCGGATTGCTTATTGAACATGTTGTCTACTTCATAGTAATCCTTGCAGATCTTCTTCTCCAGCAGGTAAAAAGCTATGGCCGGGTCGATATCACCACAACGCGTACCCATCATTACTCCTGCAAGAGGGGTAAGACCCATGGTTGTATCTATAGATTTACCATTCTTGACTGCTGTTATTGAACCACCATTGCCAAGATGGCAGATGATAAGATTTACCTGATGCTCGGGAATTCCGAGAAGCCCTGCTGTCTTGCGGGTTACGAAGTGATGTGAGGTGCCGTGGAAGCCGTATTTACGGATTTTATACTCTTTGTACAGATTGTATGGTAGAGGATAAAGAAAAGCATGCTTCGGGAGGGTTTGGTGGAAGGCGGTATCAAATACTGCGACAATTTTGACATTATCACCGAGAGCTTCCTTTACCGCCTTGATACCGATAAGGTTGGGTGGATTGTGGAGTGGGGCGAGATCCGCCACCTCTTCTATGCCCTGGACAACCTCGTCATCTATTACTACCGATGAATTGTAACGCTCGCCGCCATGAACAACGCGGTGACCTACGGCCTTGATCTCATGGATGTCCTTGATAACCCCGTGATCATCGTCAACCAGAGCGTCAAGTATGAGTTGCATCCCGATTTTATGGTCAGGAATCTTCTTTTCAAATTGATGCTTGGTATCTTTGACTTTGTGGGTGAGAGAGCCTTCCTCGAGTCCGATTCTGTCGACAAGACCTTTGGCAAGTACCTTCTTTTCAGGCATATCAAATACCTGGTACTTGATGGATGAAGAACCACAGTTAATAACAAGAATAATCATTTTTTCCCCTTTTTATAAAAGTTATAACAGTTATATCATCAATACTACTATAATGTTATTTGTTATTTGGTCAAGATAAAACCTGGTTAGAAAAAGAACAAAATTGTTGAAAAAAATTAGATAATTAACATTATTCTGGATTTCAGGTGATAAAATATGTTTAATTAAATATAAGACTCATGAGCTGAGCATTATCTTATAACGTTCTTTATTTGTGAGTATTAGAGTGATTTACAGGTCTTTTCTAAGCGGTAGTGGATGAGCGCGAGTATTCAATTATGAAGCGGATAAAGCTGGTGGTGTTATACAGTGTTTTTTTGATAGGAATTATTTGTGCCGGATGTGTTGGCGGGGCTGTAGATACTACAGAGCAGCGGCAACAAGTTGCCGAACTGATTATCGGCAATGCTTTGCCGGTTGTGCAGCTTGATACCTTGGTGGCGGAGAAGCCGTTGGTTCCAGTTAGTACTACTGCTGCCTATAGCATTGATCCGCGGGTTGGTATTGAGGGTGAGTATTATATATTCAATATTTATACTCCGCATGGCACGATCACCGCTAAAGGGGTTGCCGCTCTCGTTGAGTACTGTTTTGATGCCGAGGTTATTGAGATGCTGCTATCCTCAAGCTTTGCCGGGGCTCTTGAGGGGCCAATGCTGCAGGGGTACGATTTGACAAATATGTCTGTGGTTGATGCTAAATTCTATGCTGTGGATTCCATTGCAGGAATAGGCAGGCGTTTCAATCAGGAGTATTCAGAAGATTTCGACCGTGATATAATAATTGATAATATAGTTGACCGCAATGCGCTTTTCGGAGCTTATGCTGATAAGCAGAGGGCGACCCTAGCGTATCGATTAGGGCTGGATGCATATTCTGCCAATATGTATGTGCAGAGCTTTTTGGATGCTCTGCTTACTTTGGAGCAGGCGGAACTCGCTGGTATTCTTGAGGCGGGTTTGGTCTATCCAGAGATCAATACGCAGCGGGGAAGGAAGAACATTGATGCTACCGTTCAGTCCCAAAGTCTTTATCCGGGGAGCCGGAGTGCGTTGATAGAGTCGTGGCTGATAAATAATGATCTGGTGGCTATTCGCAGTAAACTCCGGCAGTTGTATTCTGCGCTCTTTCCAGCTGTTGGGGGTATTGAGCAGTATATTGACAAGTTGATTGCTTCTCCGCATTATTCGATACGTGAAGAAGTATATATCTTTACTTATTTGAATGATATGGCCGGGGTCAGGAATAAAGAGGATATTATCCCGTTGCTGGCTGGGGCGCAGAGTGCTTTTGAAGCGAAGCAGTTTTATTTGCAGTTGCAGTTGTATCATGCATTTTATGTGGCAAAGGGGCTGAGTCGACTGGTTGCTTTGAGTACGATGCCGGCAGCTATTGACAGTACGGGGCAGATACTGGTGTTGCCTAGCTGGGATCATACCCGGGATCGTATCGATGTTAAAAAGTTACTGGTTGAAGTAAAGAATTTAAAAGATACAACCTTTGCTCCAGGGGCAAATATCTGGTTCGTTGGTGATTGTGATAAGAATACGAAGAAAACCGCTGCTAAAGCCGGGATTAATATTGAGGATGGAGTGGCGATGCGGAGCATGTTCCGATTTACCACTTACCGTAAGCTGACCTATCTCTTTGCTAGCGGTGATCCGTTGGTGCAGGGAGTCGTAGAATTGACTCCTGAGTCTGCTCTGAAGTATCAACGGACGCATAGGCCGGTACCGACGGTATTACTCGCGGATTCTGAGAATATTGCCAAGAAGGCTCAGGAACAGGAATCGACAATCATAATTGAGGAGCCTGATAAACCGCGTAAGCAGAAGCATGATCCGCGGAATTGGCGAGAATTTGGCATCGGGGTCAAGATTATTCCTAAGGAAGAACTGGTTACCGAGGAGGTTCCGGGGATTGCGGCAGAAGGTGTAGGAGACGAATTTAAGTCTGATGAGACCGGTTCGGGAACTGGCAGGCTTCCTCCCCCCAGAGAGGATCCGGTAAAGGTTGATTCCAGTGATTGGTTATAGTGAATCACTGGAGGTACATGGTTTGTTAGGGATTATTATCAAGGCAGAGTAGGGTGATGGGTGGATGAGTTTTTTTGATGATCTTTCTGTAGCTATTGACAGGGTTGAGTGGAAATTCGAGAGTCATGACCCCTTCTGGGCCTGGTTTATTGTAGGTATGTATTCGCTGGCAGCATTACTCTGTCTGCGGGCTTTATTTCATTCACAACGGGCAATGTTCCCGGATACAATCAGAAAGAAGAGTCGTTTGTTCTGGTTGCTGATCTTTGTCCTTATGCTCTTCTTGGCCTGTAATAAGCAGCTTGATCTGCAGGACATATTTGACTGCGGTTGGTCGGGAAGTTTCACGCCTGCAAGGTTGGTATGATCAGCGTCGAACCCTACAGAAAGAGTCGATCATAACGGTTGGGCTGGTTGCCGCGCTGGGGTTGTTTTACCTTGGGTATATTGTTTTTCACCTCCCGACTTCGTATAAGATTACCCTGGTAGGGACTCTCTGTACTTTTACATTTATCGCAATGCGGGCATCTTCTTTTCATCATTTCGATTTTTTTGTGGCGCATAAGATTTTGGGGGTTAAACTTCACATCCTGGTTGAGATCGCCGGAGGAGTGATTGTCAGTTTGGGAGCGATCTTGAGTGTGTTCACGGTGGCGCGGTGGGAGCGGTATTACAGTAAGCGTTTCCCTTCAGTTGAAAAGGATAGTCTTGTGGATTCAGCGGTTGTATTTGATTCTGATTCTGAGCCGAGTTCTGAACTGGAGGAGGAGGACAACCAGATTACGCGCCGTGAGTTGCGCCGTAGTACTGCATCTTCGTCCTCGGCAATGCCGGCAGTTACGGTTGTGATGAGACCGGAGACTGTAGAGACAGCAAATATTGGTGCTGATGAACAGAGTACAGAAATAGAAGATATGAGTTCATACGAGGAGAAGGTTTTGGCGCATACTGAGGCCTTGCAAAGTGAGGATAATACGCGAGATTCTACAGGTGAACCGGTTTCAAATTCGGACAAGGTAGACCTGTTTCAAAAGGTATCAAATCCGAAATATGCCGCTTTAAATAAGCCGGCTGTAATTGATAATATTTCACCACGGGTGACGCGTGAAAGTCTGCTGTTCTTGAACCGGAAGAAACGTGCACTCCATAATAAAGGTAAGCTTGCAGGTAGCTCGGATATCGGTTATCGTAAGAATGACAAGGATCGCGTTGACAACTGGATGCGTAAGCAGGATGACAGCGGCTGGATGTAGCTTATTTTTTCAAGCGTGGATCCATCGCATCGCGCATACCTTCACCGATAAGATTGTAGGCGGTCATGGCGATAAAGATAGCTATACCCGGGAATAATGTCAGCCACCAGTTTGACAGAGGGCTGTCACGCCCTTCATTGAGTAGTTCACCCCAAGTGGCTGTCGGCGTGGCTACACCCAGTCCCAGAAAGGACAGGCCACTCTCGGAGAGTATGGCTCCGGCGATGCCAAAAGAAATGCCGATAAGAACCGGGCTGAGTGCATTGGGAAGAATGTGCGTAAAGATAATTCGGTGTGAACGTACACCCAGAGCGATAGCGCCGGTGACGTAATCGAGTTGTTTCTCTTTTAGAATCTCACCGCGAATAAGCCTAGCAGTCCCTGTCCAGCCGGTAAGACCAATGACCAGCATGATATTGAGGATGGAACGTTGTTCAAGAAAGGCGATGATCGTAAGGGTAAGGAAGAAGGTCGGAAAGCAGATTACAACCTCTATTATGCGTGAGATAACGATATCTACCCAGCCCCCAAAGTAGCCGGCAATTGCACCAATAACCACCCCTAGAATTGTGGCTATACCCACCGAGAAGAAGCCTACGGAAAGTGAGACTCTGGCACCGTATATCATTCGTACCAGTACATCGCGTCCAACCTCATCGGTTCCGAGCAAATTATAACCCTTGCGGGTTTTATCGATCTTTTGGGCGGATTGTGCCCAATTCGGAGGTAGTTTGGGCTGGAATTCCTGCTGGTACGGGCCGTAGTTTATGGGCGCAAAAATTCCAGAGCCAACACCGGCGGCTTCAAGTCTGCTGAAGTCTTGGGGCTGATTGCGTGATTGCAGGGCGATGAAGGGGATTAAAAGTAGAATAAGGCCAAAAATAAGCGGATACTTGGCGTATCGGCGGCAAAAAAAATAGCAGATCAATATCAGTGGTACCGCCAGTGCTAGGTAATTGAAGAGATACTCTATTAGTTTTTCCTTTGAGTCCATCGGCGCAAAGAATTCTCGGAAGAACGGATAAGTTGTTACGCCAGAGCTGTCGGTCCATACGAACGGGAGTCTTGATGCAATAAATGGCGCATATAATGCTAAGATGAAAAGAAATAATGCCGTATAAAGGCTGAGCATGGCGATCTTCTTCTGTCTGAATTGAATCCAGACATTCTGCCAGTATGATCTGCTCTTCGCTGATTTATTATGCATATGGGTATTTTTCTCTTTATTTGTCAAGACTAATTCTGGGATCAACAATACCGTAGGTGATATCACTGATAAGGATTCCGAGTAAGGTCAGGGTTGCGGTTATTCCGGCGGTAGTCATCAGCAGAGGATAATCTCTACTGCTGATCGCTTCAAAGCTGAGCATCCCCATACCCGGAATGCGAAAGATAAATTCAATAAAGACGCTGCCTACTATCAGTGCCGGCAAGAGTGAAGAAGAGGTCGTTATTAAGGGAATAACACTATTTCGAAGTGCGTGTTTGAAGATGACCTTCTTGTTGCTGAGCCCTTTGGCGCGTGCGGTGCGGATATAATCCTGCTTGATTACCTCAAGCATGGTAGAACGGGTGAACCGACTCAGAAAGGTAAAAGAACCGTAAGCGAGGCAGATGATCGGGAGCACATAGTGTCTGGCGGTTATAAGCAGTACGTTCCAGTAACTCTCGGTGAGCGGGATGCTGGGATCGAGATTGCTAGTAGGCCACCAGGGGAGATATTTGGAGATAACAATTATCGCCAGCAGGGCTATCCAGAATGAGGGTAGCGAGTAGAGCATAAAGAAGATAATCGAACTGGTTCGGTCAAAGAACGAATCCTTGAAGATTGCCGAGTAAATGCCTATAGGGATAGCCACCAGATACATGATGACAATTGAAATAAGATTCAGCTTGATTGTTGGTGGGAGGCGCTCTTTGATTAGTTCGGCAACCGGGGTACCGAGATTGACCGTGATTGAGATACCGAAATCGCCCCGGATTATACCTTTGCTCCCGGGGATATTGGGGTTTCCGGTCAACCAGTACCAGTATCCTACATACCAGGGTTTGTCCAGACCGAAGTGCTTGCGAAACTGCTTGGCGGCTTCAGATTCTCCTTCTTGAATTTGCGCCGGTGTGTCGGAGCTTGAGAGCATATTTGATTTTATCGGGTCTCCCGGAGCAAAACGCATCATCATATAGGAAAGGAGCGTGATTAGAATTAAGGTTGGAAGCATAATTAGTATGCGTTTAAATATGTACTGTATCATTGCCGGGCGTTTATATTACTCCATTACTTGAGGGATCCAGATCAGTTTGTTATCCATGCCGAGGGTGTATACCCGGTTGTTGAAAAAACGCTTGTTCTGAGCGCGCAGATTGACTGCATTGAAGAGGAAGGTGTAAGGTTGTTCTTCGTGTAGCAAACGGTAGAAGGCCTGGAGCAACTCCTTGCGTTTCTCTGGGTCAATACTTCTGCGGGCTTCTTCGATAAGTCTGTCTGCCTCGGGGTTCTTGAAGCTGATAAAGTTGCTGCTCTGTTTTTTGTCTGCCTGTGAACTGTGCCAGACCTGATAAGGGGTCGGGATCCAGGGTGCCGGTCCAGCCTAGGATGCAAGCAGCAAAGGACTTGTTATCCAGTTTATCCACAAAAGCGCTCCATTCAATTGGCATAAGATCCAATTGAATACCGGCTTTCTTCAGATCTGATTGGGTAATTGCGCCGATCTGTCTGGCTGTGGTGCCGGTGTTGGGGATGAGTAGAGAGTACTCGAATGGTTCATTCTTACCGTCACCGTCGATGTCCTTATCTAATATGCCGTCGCCGTCGGTGTCTTCCCAGCCGCTCTCTTTGAGTAGGGCGATAGCGCCTTCGGGGTCGAAGGGGAGGGGCGTTACAGTTGGATCGATATAGGGTGAAGCACCGACAAAGGGGCCTGCTATTAATTTGCCGAAATCATATCTGATATCATGCATGATTCTTTTGCGGTCGGTAAGCATGGTTAGAGCCCTACGTACGTTTTTGTCAGCAAATATCGGATTATTCTGGTTGTATGCAATAAAAAACCAGGGCAGGGCAGCGGCTTCATACTGGTACTTCTCGAGTTGATAGTCTTTGGGGGTTTTGCCTTCTTCTTTGAGCTTATTCCAGGCAACTGAGTCGGCAATTGCTGTTTGAATATCCGGGGTTACCGTTATAAATTCTTCGCTTTCGGTCTCTTTGACCCATTGTTCAGGGGTAAGCCCCATAAGGTCGATCCCCCCTTTTTTCAATTCTACTAATTGGATATTTGGTTCTGGCATTACCAGATATTTTACTTCGGTGATATACGGCTTGAGTCCGTAATATCCTTCGTAGCGTTTTAAGGTCAATGATTGTCCTTTTACCCATTTATCAAGGTAGTAAGGACCACATCCGATAAGGAATTGATTGCGCTTACTGGTGATCATCTGAGCGGCAAATTCACTGTCTGACCAGGTCGCATCCGGCCGGTAGTAATGTCTAGGTAGGGGGGTGAGACTAAGGGTCATGGGTTTGGCCAGGGCGTAGGGTTCCTGCCAGACAACGCGGAAGGTATAGCGGTCGACTTTTTCAATGGTATCAACCAGTTTGAAGTAGGTACGTATAGGGTCGCAGGGTACTTCCTGATTATTAATTGTTTCCCAGAAAAAAACAAAGTCATCTGCAGTCACCTCTTTGGCTTCGACTCGTTCCTTGGTTACGGGATCGGTGTATGGATGCCAGGTTGCGCCTTCTTTGAGCTTGATGGTATAGATAAGTCCGTCGTCTGATATCTCCCAGTATTCAGCGAGTACCGGTTCAAATACCTCTGGTTGCATAAGATTTCTGACCGCCAGACTGTCGTTGCAGGCGGAATTGATGGTTGATGTTGTACTCTCGCTCCGAACCAGACTGTTCATGTTTCCTGAAAAACTGGACACGGCCTGGGTCAGGGTACCGCCACTCTGGGCATTTTGTGGCCTGAACTCACTATTGGCATATTTCACAAAGCGGTTGTTTCTTTCAGGATTGAGATCGGGTGTGGCGGCGTTGGGGGAGCGTTCAAGATTATCAATTGAATCTGCGAGATTTTCCAGGCTGTTTGCCAGATAGTTGATCTTTTCGGTGTTCTGGGCAATTGCTACGGTATAGCGGCTGTTTGAGTCAATGTATAAATATAAGCCAAAGCTGTTGAGCGCCAGTATCAATACAAGTATGACCAGCAGGCACCCTGAGTGGTTGTTCATTGTTTGCCAAGCCCTTCATTAATGAATAACAAATCGTAATTATAACCAAAGTTATTATCCGGTTTTTAGTATGTAATTCAAGAATAATTGAAATTTTGGCAGTAAGGAAAGATTTTAAAGTTTTAAAGATGAATAGTTTATTCCGGTTTTTTATGAGTGAGATCAATCTCTTTGAAATAAGAGTGGGAGATTAGAATAAGCAGAAACCAGACTATTAATAGTAACATAATAAACTCCATAAGGTTGGTAAACCTTATGGAGTATCGGCATTCTGCTAGGATAAAATCAGTCAAATTGTGTCAACCGACATTGGTTAATAATTCTTTACGTGAATTTACCATAAAGGGCTTACGCTTGTCGGGCCAGCCTAGCCGCCACATGAAGGTTTCGACAAATAGTTCTGACTCATATTTCTGTCTGAGTATATCCTCAGTATAGCAGCGAATAGAATCTTCAGAGATATGATAGATGCCTAATTCTCGGATTTTTCGCAGTAGTTTGACTCGTGGAGTTTTGTGGCGTATAGCGGAGCGAATGGTATCTTTCCATTGCTCAGACCAGCGGTTGCAACTGGCTTTGATCTTAGTGACTACCGATTCAATTGCAGAGTCCGATTCGTCAACGCGTCTGGCTGCAGCTGGAGTAATGTCCATCCCTTTATGAAAATAACCATCTGCACCGAAATACTTGAGAACTTTAAGCATAGATTCGGTGTCATCACGTTTGGTAACATTGAAGTGAAAAAGAGCTCTGAGCCCTCCTTCTTCATTATAGCGCAATTTCCCGCCGAGCCCTCTAAGTACATCGGGGTTGACGCGATCAATATCGGTATTGTCAAAGTTGACACTGATACCATACCATTTTCGCCCTAGTTCTGTAACTTCTAATTTGCTCATTATTCACTCTTATAAAAAAAGAATAATAAAAACACTCTCTCAACTTTTATCGGAAATAATACATAAATTCTTAGGTGAATGCAAGTTAAAAATAACAATAACGGAAATATCCTGGTCGCGAGGAGAATGAGTGTAAGGGAAAAACTATTTATAGATTATTGGAGTATGGGTCTGAGTCTAGGATAGGGTAACTTTGAGTAACAAATCTTGAATGTGGTTAAAATATTTTGCGCTAAATATGGTGAAATATTATCGTTATAGTTTATTTCAACTTGAAAAAAAATGAGTTATGATATATATTTATTCGTGGAGAAGTAATACGGTTTGGGTTTACTGTAGAGGGGATGGACTCTTGGAAGGCCGATTTGTCGTACTGAGTGGTAGCAGGAAGGGCGAGATCTTCGATATCACTCCGGAAAAGAGACTGATTGTAGGTAGAGATAGTAATTGTGATTTTCGTCTAAGCGGAAAGTTGGTTTCACGCCAGCATTTTTCTATCTTTCAGAATGGTGATAGGTTTTTACTGACTGATCTTGAATCCAGAAATGGGGTTTATGTAAATTCTGAAAAATCACAAAAACATCTCTTGGAGGATGGCGATACTATTCAGGTCGGTCAGGTGCTGTTGCGATTTGATCTGGCTTCAAGACTTTCGGATGTCTCCGGACAAGATGGGGCGGAACTGTTGGATGTTGGAAATGTAAGTTCAACCGCTATTTTCAGAAAAAAGTTTGGTATTGATAACTTCAATGTTGTCGGTGAAGCTGTTGAGGCCTCGCCAAAGAAGAAGGAAGAGCATACCAAGCTTATGAATATCTGCAAGCTTTCAAGTAAACTTTTTACAACCAAATCAGTCAAGACTCTGCTCGGAATCGCTCTGGAGGCGGCAGTCGAGCTTACTGCGTCGGAGCGGGTATCGGCTCTGCTTGTTGACTCTAAGTCTGCAGAGTTGATGTCGGTGGCGACGAGATTTGCGGATAATGATTATATCGGGCAGTTTCCTATCAGTAAGACAATTGTCAAGGAGACGGTAAGAACGGCGGAATCGGTTATAACTGGCAATGCGTGCGCTGATGAGCGTTTTTCGAAGGGAGATTCGGTTGCGATCGAGAAGCTTTCGAGTGTTATGTGTGTGCCTATGATCAACCTTGAGTCGCAGGTTATTGGGGCTTTGTATGCGGATAACAGTTCGGGGTTTGAAGTTTTTGATGAGCTTGATCTCTCATTATTTGCCGCTATCGCGCATCAGGCTGCAGTCGCGGTTGAGAGAGCTCGACTCTTTGAAGATCTGGAAAAGCTGTTTATTGGTTCTATTCATACACTTACCGCTAGTATTGAAGCCAAGGATGACTATACCTGTGGGCATTCAGAGCGAGTTACTTGTTACAGTCTGCTCATTGCCGATGAGATGGGGCTTGATACCGGGATGCGTGATGTTGTTGAATTGGCAGGAATAATGCATGATGTTGGGAAAATTGGTATTCCAGAGTCCGTTCTGTGCAGTACTGGTAAGCTCTCCAAAGACGAGATGCAGATGATGCAGACTCACCCCCTTAAAGGGGCTGAGATAATCCAGAATATGCCGGAACTCTCAGCTTTTGTCTCAAGTAAGAAAGTTGCTGAAGCTACACGTTTTCATCATGAAAGATATGATGGCACTGGGTATCCTGAAGGTCTCAAGGGGGAAGATATCCCTCTGGTTTCGCGGATTCTAGCAGTAGCGGATACCTTTGACGCGATTACCAGTGACCGGTCGTACAGAAAAGGGAGAAATGCTCAGACTGCAATGAAAATACTCAGCGCTTGCGCTGGTATCCAGGTTGATCCGGAAATATTCAAAGCTTTTGAAGCAGCATATCTGAAGGGGAAGATCAATTGGCTTGAAGCGGTCAATGTACATTTTAATCTGAATATCAAGAGGTTGCGTGAAAATACTGTCTTTGATGACAAACCTGCCTGAAGCAATTTCCTTCTTGTACTCCTCTGTATTTTCAATATCATTAAATAGAATATTTTTTCTTGCTTTCAGAGTATTGGTGTTCCTGTACTCTGAGAGTCTGTTAGTTATATGAAAGGGTGGTATGGATAATAAAGTAATCAAGGTCGGGGTCGTTGGTGCGGGAGTTGTTGGTTCAGGCACTATCGAGACTCTGCTAAAACGTGTAGATCTTCTTGAACGCAGAAGTGGAGTAAGGGTCGAGCTGGCAAGTGTTGCTGAGCTGGATACGCAGAAGGCATTGGCTACGGGGGCGGCTGAGAACATTATTGTCGCAGATTATAAGCAGGTGACGGAGAATCCTGATATAGATATTGTGGTTGAACTGGTGGGTGGGGTTGGTATCGCTGAAGCGATTGTCAAGAGTGCGCTTGAGAATTCAAAGTCTGTTGTGACTGCCAATAAGGCGTTATTATCCGAGAAGGGGAAGCCCTTATTCGGTCTGGCACGGGAAAAAGGAGTTGCTCTGGCTTTTGAAGCGGCGGTAGGTGGGGGAATCCCCTGTATTCTTTCTATTCGTGAGGGGCTCAACTGTAATAACTTTAGTTCATTACTAGGGATATTAAACGGTACTTGTAATTATATTTTAACGGAAATGATTGAGCATGGGGTTGAGTATGAAGCGTGTTTGAAAGAGGCGCAGGATCTTGGCTTTGCCGAAGCTGACCCTACTACTGATGTTGGTGGATTTGATACCGGACATAAGCTGGCGCTGCTGTCGGCTTTGGCTTTTGAGACCAATGTAGATTTTGATAAATTACATATTGAGGGCATTGATAAGGTTGATTTGACAGATGTCAAGTATGCGCAGCAGCATGGCTATACCGTCAAACTGCTTGCCGTTGCTAGACCGGTTGGTAATAAATTATTTCTGTCTGTGCATCCGGCTTTACTCCCGTTTGAGCATACATTGGCCGGGGTGCATGGGTCGCTCAATGCAGTATCGTTATACGGTGATATTGTTGAAGAGTCAGTGTTGGTTGGGCGCGGAGCAGGGAAACTGCCGACAGCATGTGCGGTTGTATCCGATATTGTATCAGTGGCTAGAAATCTGAAGTACTCTCCAGAGACCCCCAGCTGGATGCCGCCGTTGGAGTCTAATTATGAACTTGGCAGTATTGCTGATTATGTGACCAGATACTATCTGCGCTTTACTGTCTCGGATCAGCCGGGGGTTATGGCTACAATTGCTACTGAACTGAGCAAGGTTGGCGTCAGCATAGCTTCAGTTACGCAGAATGAACATCATGGCGATGATGTAGCGGTTGTATTTATAACTCATTCGGCTCGCGAGGGTGATATCCAGAGCGCTCTGGCAGCAATTGACAGAAATGATTTTGTGAAATCAAAGACAGTATTGCTGCGAATTGAAGAATAGTTTTTAGTAGATTTTATTTGTAATTTACTCGCTCTACCCTGGGTTATTCTAATCCAGGGTAGAGTTTTGTATTGATTTCGTTATTTAAAGGCAAAATTTTATTGGGTAAAACGCGATATATGTGTAAATATTTATTAAAATATGACTGATTTCTTGACAGTGTTTGCGCTAGGGTGTATACTGAAATCAATGTTGATGTGTGTGCTGGTTTAACGTTTGAAGTTTGTGCAAGCAGATTATGAGCTAGTATGTGTTTGGTTGATTGTGTTTGAAAAGTCAGGAGATAACAGTGAAGAGGGCTATAATTGCTGTTAGTGTTGGTACAAAATATGAGCGCGAGTTCACAAGCGAACTTCTCCCCATGGAACAGGCTATTCGCGTTGCGTATAAAGGCTGTAAGGTGGTTAGGGCGTATACTTCTACAAAGATTCGGGAGTTCATTAAAGAGCAATATAATATAACTGTTGATTCACCTGCTGAGGCTATTATAAAACTGCTTCGTGGTGGGTATAGCAATATTATTGTGCAACCTTTGTTTCTTGTGCCAGGGATTGAGTATGAAAAACTTGAGCAGACGGTCGATGACTATAAGAGTGTCGGGAGGGATATATCGTTAAGTCTTGGCAAGCCGTTATTATATTCTGAGCAGGATATTCATGAAATAGCTATGATGTTGATACATAGTATTGGCGTTAGGCACGGATCTGATACGGCCAATGTATTTGTGGGTCATAGTACTATGCATAATGCAAATGTTTTTTATTATAGATTGTTAAAATTAATAAATAGTTCGAGTTCGACTACTTTTTTAACTGTGATTGAGAATGAACCTTCATTTGAGAGTGTGGTGGATGAGGTAGTATCTAAGGGGTTGAAGAAAGTAGTCTTAAGGCCTTTTATGCTTGCTGTTGGGGGGCAGGCGCTCAATGCTATGGCGGCAGATACCGGAAGAAGTTTGAAGAACCTCTTTATTGCTAAAGGGGTTGAATGTGAATGTGAGCAGGCTGGGCTTAGCGGGTATGATGTTGTGCAGGAAATCTTTCTGCGTCATATAATTGAGGCTGAACCGAGTAGTGCGTATGTTTAATCTGAATTATTATATCAAGTTAATTTTATTCAAGCCCAGCCGATAGGCTGGGCTTGAATAAATCAGTTACTGATACTGCTGCTGGAAGTTACAGGTTGGGCAATGCTTCCGCGGAGGATTATCTCTGACCGGATTTGCAGCATTGTTCTTTCAGGCAGATCGCTTTCGATTAGATTGATAAGCCTAGACATAGCCAGTCTTCCCATACGCTCCTTCTGTACCTTGACGGTCGATAGCGGGGGGTCGATAATAGAGCTGTAAGGTAGGTCGTCAAAACCGATAATTGAGATATCATCAGGGATTTTATACCCCATTTCCTTGAGACCACTACATGCACCAATTGCCAGGACATCATTTGCCGCGACAAAGGCTGTAGGCAGCTTCTTGGTAGTATTGAGATATTTTTCCATATCATTTTTTGCTTCTTCGATGGTAGGCGTGAGCTCGCAATAAAACTGTTTATTGAAGTTTAAGGAGTGTTTCTTCAAGGCCTGTTTCATGCCTTCAAGGCGTTCTTCAAAGTTGTACAGCCAGAAAGAACTATTGATAAAGCCGATTTCGGTGTGCCCTTTAGCTATTAGTTCCTCTGTTGCTCGGCGCATGGCGGTAATATTATCTAGTGATATTGAGTCGATATATTCAGAAGTATAGCGGTCAAGGAGTACCACCGGTAGATTGTGGGCATATTCAAAGAGTTTTACGAGGTCTGAGTCTCGCATCTCGGTGGCTAGAATCAATAGACCGTTTATGTTCCCGTCTTTGATTGATTCGATTATAGGTTGAATATCATCTATGGCGCTGTCATTGATATAGGAGATGCTCATGCTGAAATTGTGTTCGCTGGCTTGAGTACCGAGACCCTTTATTACATTTGATAAGAACTGGCTGTCTTCAATAACATCATCATCGGTACGTTTGAATACGAGAAAACAGATATTTTTTGTCTCTGATGACGGGATATTGACAGTTGGAAATTTTTGGGGATTGAAGTCACTCTCGGCAATCGCATCGAGTATTCGCTGTCTAGTATTGACACTGACGCCAGGCTTGTTGTTGAGAACTAGCGAGACCGTCGCTGCCGATAGCCCGAGTTGCTTTGCTATATCTTTTGCGCGCATTGTTTATTATTCCATGTCTATTTTTTTAGATTCAGTATAATTAATAATCAATTAAACACTTACTATTAATTGATTATTAATTATACTGAATCTGTTATTATTTCAATTCTCAATTAAATTTTTTATTAAGCTTTAAATATAGCTTTAAATGCCTGTGGGATCTGGAACCTATTTTGCTTAAAAGTTTTACATGAGGAGATGGAATTCCCATTAGCTTTCCAGGCATTTCTGTACGGCGGTTTGCCAGCCGCGATAGAGCTGCTCACGGGTCGCGCTCTCCATCCGGCTTGTAAAGCTCCCCGCCGGTTGCAGCAGTTTGGCAAATACTCCACGGTCTTTCCACATCCCGGAGTAGATCCCGCCGAGCATCGCTACGCCTAGCGCCGAAAGTTCCTCCGTATGCGCCGGCAGTACTGTACACTCCAGCATGTCCGCCTGAAACTGCATCAGCAGCTTATTACGCGTCGGGCCGCCGTCGGTACGCAGTTGGTTCAACTCCATGCCAGAACCTGCACTCATCAGCCGTGCGACATCGGTTATCTGATACGCTATCGCTTCCAGACCCGCGCGGACAATCTGCGCTCTACCCGTACTGAAACTCATCCCGCTTATAATCGCCCGCGCCTTATTGTCCCAGTGGGGTGCGGAGAGACCGCTGAACGCCGGTACCAGGTATACCCCGCCGGTATCCGTAACCTCTCCGGCCAGCGCTTCCGCCTCGGCCGGGCTGGAGAGTAGACCTAGATTCTCCGCCAGCCACTTGAGCGTTGCGCCGGTGCTGTTGATGTTGCCTTCCAGCACGTAGATCACCTCAGTACTCAGACCCCAGCCGATCGAACTGACAATACCTTCCACATCCGGCAGGCGTGAGGTGCCGACATTCAGCATTACTGACGAGCCGGTGCCGTACGTCGCCTTGGCCATACCCGGGGCATAGCACTGCTGGGCAAAGAGGGCTGCATGCGAGTCGCCGAGAATGCCGGCTATCGGCACCTGTACCGGCGCTAGTCCCGCAAAATCAGTCTCGCCCCACTTTACATCTGAGTACTCCAGACGCGGCAGCATCTGCGGCGGAATCCCAAATATATTACATATATTTATGTCCCAGTCAAGTGTGCTCAGGTTTAGTAGCGACATACGTGAAGCGTTCGAGTAGTCGGTTGCGTGCACCGCGCCAGCGGTGAGCTTCCAGACCAGCCAGCTGTCTATTGTACCCGCCAGCAGCTCCCCGCGCTCAGCGCGTTCCTTTGCGCCCGCGACATTCTGCAGGATCCAGCTTATCTTCGCCGCTGAAAAATATGGTGACAGCGGTAGCCCCGTCGCCTCCCGTACCGCCGCGCTGTTCTCCGGTGTGGCAAGCTCTTCGCAGAGCGCGGTGGCTCTGGCGCACTGCCAGACCAGAGCGTTATATACCGGACGTCCTGTTGCTTTCTCCCAGACCACCACCGTCTCGCGCTGGTTGGTCAAAGACAGTGCCTTGATCTCCTCCCAGCTGGTACCGGTCTGCTCCATGAGCTCCTGTACCGCGGCGAGAAGATTGCTGTAGATCTCCTCCGGGTCGTGTTCCACCCAGCCCGGCTGTGGGTAGTACTGCTGGTGATCCTTGTTGATACGGGTCTTTATCCGGCACTCTGCGTCTACCAGTAACGCTTTGGTAGAGGAGGTGCTCTGGTCTATCGTGAGTATATACATGTTGCGTTGTCGCCTTCCTTCTGCTCTCTTATCCTGTTATTCTATTCAGCCACCTCTGACCTTGGTACTCGCAAGGGTGAAAATCAGTAGCCTATAATAGTATTGCGTACTTATATTTTTAGTCCATGATAAGTAAATCCTTGCTGCTGCCTGGGCTTCTCATATCTTTTACAGGCAGCATGCTCCCCAAACTTTTGAGTAAGGGCTGCCCGCCCTTACAACTTGGTAAACGCTGTGCGTTTGCTCACATTTGCGTGAGCAATTGTTTAAGTGCCTTGTACACAGCAAGTTATAATGTTTAATAGAGCGTGTGGTTAAAAAAATATACAATTAGAACTAAGTGATTTATCTTGTCATGAACCAAAAAAAATATCGCGCGCTTTTATTTTCTACTAGTTATATTACGCGCGCGGGAGGCGCAGAAGCGCCTTGCCGCTGCCGCAAAACTCTGTTTTGCTGCAACGACTATTTGCCCAGTAACTCTCTGGCGTTTTGGCAGAGATTCTCCACCGTCAGCCCGTAATGCTTGAAGACCTCGGCCGAGTTGCCGGTGACCGTCTGCTCGTCCGGTATGCCGAGGATACGCATCGGAGTAGGATTATGTACCGCCAGTACCTCGGCCACAGCTCCGCCCAGACCGGCAAAAGCGTAGTGCTCCTCGATAGTGATGAGGTGTCCGGTTGCCGCGGCGGCGTCCAGAATCGCGGTAGTATCCAGCGGCTTGAGCGTATGCATGTCGAGCACCCGTGCGGAAATGCCTTCCGCCTCCAATACGGCCGCCGCCTTCTTGGCGATAATTACTGTCTCGCCGGTGCCGATAAGCGTAATATCTGAGCCGTCACGAAGCATATTCGCCTTGCCGATAGTGAACTCAGCCTCTTCCTCGTAGACATCTTCTACCGCGCCTCGACCCATGCGGACATAGACCGGGCCGATAAAATCTACCAACGTCTTGGTGAGCTGGCGGGTCTGGGTGTTGTCACAGGGGAGGACTACGGTCATGCCGGCGGTGGCGCGCATGACGGCGATGTCCTGCAGTGAGTGGTGCGAGGTGCCGAGGGCGCCGTAACTCACCCCGCCGCTGATGCCGATCAGCTTGACATTGGTATCCGAATAGGCCAGATCGACCTTGACCTGTTCAAAACTTCGCGCTGAGAGAAAACAGGCTGGAGCACAGGCGAAGGGCTTGAGCCCGCCTACCGCCAGACCCGCTGAGACCCCGACGAGGTTCTGCTCGGCAATGCCGATCTCGACAAATTGCTCAGGCAGGGTGTCGGCAAACTCGTTGAGCGTGACCGAACCGCGGGAGTCTGTCGCTAGTACGACGATATCGGGATTCTCCTTGGCCAGTTCGAGAATGGTCTCGGTGAAGATCTTTCTGCATGGTTTACTGTTTAGCATTATGGTTATCCTTGTAAGTTAGTTTTCCGAGTTAATCGTGGCGGTAATATCTCTTGCGAGCCTTTAACCTATATATATAAAGCCTGGAGGTCGCTCAAGGCTGTAGCTAACTCTTCGCCCTTGGGCACACCGTGATGCCACTTGGGATTGTTCTCCATGAAGGAGACGCCCTTGCCCTTGGTGGTGTTGGCGATGATGGCGGTGGGTTTGTCGCCGCTATAATCGATGGCGTCAAGAGTCTTACAGATCTCCTCGATGTCGTTGCCGTTAATCGAGATAGTGTTCCAGCCAAAGCTCTGCCACTTTCCCTCCAGGCAGTCCAGCGCCATGACCTCCTCGGTGTTGCCGCTGATCTGCAGGTAGTTGCGGTCGATGATGCCGACAAGATTGCCGAGCCGGTAGTGGCTGCCGGCCATTGCCGCTTCCCAGATCGAACCCTCAGCCTGTTCGCCGTCGCCCATGAGCGTGAATACGCGGTTTGGCTTCTTTTGCCGCCGCTGCGCCAGAGCAATACCAACGCCGATAGACAGGCCGTGGCCGAGCGCGCCGGTACTCATCTCCATGCCGGGAACCTTCTTCGAGGGGTGGCCGATAAGCATCGACTTGTACGCGGAAAAATGGTCAAGCTCACTCTCGGGGAAATATCCCAGATCCGCCAGCACACAGATGTACGGCTCGACCGAGTGCCCCTTGCTCAGCAGGAAGAAGTCGCGCTCCGACCAGTCCGGTTGCTGGGGGTCGTGCTTTAAGGTATGGTAAAATAACGACACAAGAATGTCGGTGGCCGAGAGCGCACCGCCGGTGTGGCCGGTGTTGGCGCGATGGATCATCTCGACCAGGCGAATCCTGATCGCTGTTGCCTTGTTCTGCAGCTCGCTGATATTGGTCATGGTAATTCCTTTTACAAAATGAGTTGATAGTGTCGGACACGTTTTTACTACTGTTAGTTTAATAGCTAAAAGCAGTTAGTCAATAAATTTATTAAATAAATTTAAAAGAATTTAAGGTTTTAGATGCTTTTTTACTATGCTTGTTTGTGTCTTAATTGCGGCGATTTTTGCACAAGATTTACGTTATATATTGTATTGTATATAAAATGTAAAGAGCAGGGTTGTGGTTGCAGTGTGAGCAGGGATAGGAGGAGGAATTGATTTTGTAAATTAATTTAAATAAATCTTTTTAAATTAATTTGACAAATTATATTTGTGGTGTATTCTCTAAGTAACGTGTTATTGAATTATTAAGAAGTTGTTTGGAGGCAATAAGCGCTTAACGGGGGATATAATTCAGGGTACGGCTAGTCTTTAAGTGGTTGTTCATTAAACTAATTTATTTTAGTCTTTGCTGGATTTTATTTTTCAACGTAAGCATCATTGTTGTTTGTGTTGTACTATTTTTTTTGTTCTTTTTGTTATAAGGAAAAAGCTATGAAACGAATTCTACTGACTATGGTTGCACTTGTTATGGCATTTGCAGCAAGCATTCATGCTGAAGACAAAGGGTTGATGGTAATTGTAACTCCATCACATGATAACCCCTTCTTCAAGACAGAGGCTATGGTTGCCAAGGCTACAGCGGAGAATCTTGGTTATTCAACATTGGTGCTCTCACATGATGATGATGCCAATAAGCAGGATCAGGCATTTGAAACTGCAATTGCCAGCGGGGCAAAGGCTATTATCTGTGATAATGCTGGTGCTGATGCTACTGTTGCTGCGGTAAAGAAGGCCAAGGATGCTGGGGTTCCTGTATTTTTAATTGATCGAGAGATCAATGTTCCTGATCTTGCAGTTAGCCAGATCGTATCAAATAACTATCAGGGTGCTGTGCTTGCAGGTGAGGCTTTTGTCGAGTATATGGATGAGGCTGGGGACTATGTAGAGCTGGTAGGGAAAGAGTCTGACACCAACGCTGGTATTCGTTCACAGGGTTTCCATGAAGTAATTGATCAGTATCCTGACCTCAAGCTTGTTGCTCGTCAGAGTGCAAACTGGTCGCAGACTGAAGGTTATGATAAGATGGAGACTATTATTCAGGCTAATCCTGGTATCAAGGGAGTTATCTGCGGTAATGATACAATGGCAATGGGAGCTATGGCAGCACTCAAGGCTGCGGGTATGAAGGATGTTGTCGTTGTTGGTTTTGATGGTAGTAATGATGTTCGTGACTCTATCCTTGCCGGTGATATCAAGGCAACAGTGCTGCAGACATGTGCGGTCAATGCTAGAATGGCAGTAGAGCAGGCTAACCAGTATATCAAAGCCGGCGCTACTGGTCTACCTGAAAAGCAGCTTACTGATTGTGTTCTGATTGATGCGTCAAATGCAAGCGGACTTGAATCTTTTGATGTGAAAGTCGACTAAGCAGCGGAAACGGTTGGTAGTAATATTTAGCAGATTGTCTCGATGCTTTGCGCTGGCGGAAGTACTGTCATACTGCAGAGCATCGAGTACAAGTGACTGGTTGTTCAGGATGAGGAAGAATTAAATGTCAAAAAATAAAGTATTGGGTTTGCTGGCACTACTGGTAATCTTTGTGGTTGTGGCTGTGGCTACCTCTGTCACCCTCTCTCCTCAAGAGATAGCTGAGATGAAGAATAAAGCCAGAGCGGTAGCAAATAGTGATGATGGAAAGGATATGAAAGGGTATATCGCTGATATCTGGTCGTCAAAGCTTGTCCCGGAATTCGACGCCAAGGCAATTCCTATACAGCAGGTTATTGCTGGTCTTAAAGAGGATCCTGATGGTTATGCGCAGAAGCATGGCGTACGTAATAACGATTTTAGCCCAATGAATTTTATCGTCAAAGGTAAGGTAAAGGTCAAAGAGGTCAATACCAAGTCAAAAGCCGGAAAAATAGTGCTGGATATTAAGGATGTATCTGGTAAAAAAGATGCGGTTATTCAGATTGGTCCGGTTATACAGAAGAGTGCAATTCGTGATTCATTATCATTTATTGATTTTAATGATTTTGTCAATCAGATTGAATTCGCCAAGGTATCAAAAGAGATTAAAAATTATATTCGACAGAATGTAGTGAATAATATTACTGAAAATAATTTGGTGGGTAAGGAAATAGAATTTGAAGGAGCTTTTACCTATGATAAGGGCGGAAAGGTTCTTATTACACCGATTAAAATAAGTGTTGAGGATAAATAATAATTATGAGCAATCAAACATCGGTACACCAATCTGTTCCAGAAGAGGTCTTGTATAGAGCACAGAATATCGTCAAGCGTTATCCGGGAACAATTGCGTTAAAAGGCGTTGATTTTAAAATATATCCGGGGAAGGTGAATGTGCTTGTCGGGGAGAATGGAGCGGGAAAATCCACGCTGATGAAGATAATGGCGGGTATTGAATTTCTTTCTGAAGGAGAGCTCTTCTGGGAAGGGAAAGCGATAGAGATTAATACCACAGACGACGCTGAAAAGCTAGGCATAAGAATAATTCATCAGGAACTCAACCTCTGTCCTAACTTGACCGTTGCGGATAATATTTTCTTGAACTGTGAACTTACTGATAAGTTTGGCAATATCGATAAAGAAAGGCAAGAGCGGGAGGCAGCGGTACTGCTTAAGCGTTTGGAGCAGGATATTGCGCCAAGTGAACTGGTATCGAATCTGAAGGTGGGGCAGCAGCAGATTGTTGAAATTGCCAAATCATTGCGTAATGAGATGCGGGTACTGATAATGGATGAGCCTACTTCGGCACTCAGTAACTCCGAAGTTAGGGTACTCTTTAGAATTATTAATGAACTCAAGAGTCATAACGTTGCTGTTATTTATATCTCGCATAAGCTGGAAGAATTGATTGAGATTGGTGACAATATCACCGTACTGCGTGATGGTGAACTGGTGACGGTTAAGCCGATGGAGGAGGTTACGCTACAGTGGATTGTACGGAGTATGGCTGGAAAAGACTGGGGAGACGTGTTCCCGGTACGCGAGGCTCCGGATTCTGATGAAGTTGTTTTGAGAGTCAAGGATTTGTCGTGTCGGTTCAGTAATGAACAAGAAGATCTTAAAGGTATCTCATTTGAATTGAAGAAAGGTGAGATCCTGGGGATTTATGGCCTGCTTGGAGCAGGGCGGTCAGAAGTTCTTGAGGCGATAATGGGGCTCAACCGTGATTATGACGGGCAGATTGATTTGAACGGAAAAATACTCAAAAATCAGGATATTGAGGAGCGGATAAGAGAAGGGGTCGTGCTCGTTCCGGAGGATAGACAGCGTGAGGGGCTAGTGCCGATTCTTTCGGTGGGGCATAATATGACTTTGGCCGGACTCTGGCGCTTGCTCAAGAGCGGATTTCATATCCTCAAAAGTCTGGAGACAAAATCTATTCAGGGAATGTTTGATAAGATGAGTGTCAAGGCTCCGAGTGCGAATGTGCCGGTATCATCGCTGAGCGGAGGAAATCAGCAGAAGGTTGTGATCGGGAAGTGTTTGTTGACCGAACCAAAGGTATTGCTGATGGATGAACCGACGCGCGGAATTGATGTTGGAGCCAAGGGAGAAGTCTTTATGCTGATGGATGAATTAGCAAAAGAGGGGCTTGGCGTGTTGTTTGTCTCTTCGGAGATCAAGGAGATAATTGGGGTCTGTGATCGGGTGATTGTTTTGTCCAAGGGAAGGAAGACCAAAGAGTTACTCAAGGCTGAAATTACCGAAGAAGGGCTGGTTGATGCTTCGGCAATTGGACACAGAACGACCAAGGTAGGATAGAGATTTTTAAAGGGTATTTTCCTTGTCAGGAATATAGGAGTTGAAATGCAGAACAAAAAGAATATTAACATAAGCCTCTGGATAATGAAGATGCGAACTGTAATCGCTCTGATCATTATAACTGTGGTTATCACCGCCTTACTCAAGTTTACCAAAAATATTAATTTTTTAAACCTACTTAATTTAGTAACTGTCGGTAAGCATGTGGCGATTACCGCAATCTTGGCTCTGGGTATGACCTTTGTAATTCTTACCGGGGGAATTGATCTGTCGATCGGCGGTATTGTCGGCTTATGTGGTATGATCGCGGGTGGGCTTATTTATGAGGGATTTGCTTTGCCTGGCGGTAGCACGATGTATCTGGGGATTTGGGCGATTATTATTGCGGTGTTGATCATAGGAACTTTTATCGGTTATTTGAATGGAATTCTGATTACCAAGCTCAATGTCGCACCGTTTATCGGTACGCTGGGTATGATGTATATTGCTAGAGGTCTGGCTAATTTGCGTTCAGGAGGTGCGACCTTCCCTAATCTTCAGGGAAAAGCTGAACTGGGTAATACCGGCTTTACTTATCTTGGGGCTGGGAAGATAATCGGGGTGCCGGTTTCAATCTGGATTATGATTGCGCTTGCGTGCCTGGCTATCTATGTGGCGAAGAAGACTCCGCTCGGACGACATATTTATGCTATTGGAGGTAATGCTAAAGCTGCGACTCTATCGGGAGTACAAGTAAAGAAGGTTACGCTTTGGGTCTATATGTTCTCTGGTTTCTGTGCAGGTTTGGTGGGGCTGATAATATCTTCACAGCTTGTAGCTTCACATCCGGCTACCGGTGAGAGTTATGAGATGAATGCTATTGCGGCGGCGGTACTTGGTGGAACCTCACTCTCTGGTGGTGTGGGTACTATTGGAGGAACTATTGTCGGTGCATTTGTGATCGGTATCCTCAATGACGGACTGGTAATGCTTGGGGTCTCTGAGTTCTGGCAGAATGTTATCAAAGGTCTGGTTATTATTGCTGCTGTAGTATTTGACCAGATGCAGAAGAAGATGAATGCCAAGGCATTGGTGGCAAAATAAACTAATCATTTGACAGAAAAAAGATATAGGAAAAATTATGAAAAAGTATACGGTTAAGGTGGGGGTGGCACCTACCAGAAGATTTATCTTCAGTAAGGAGGATGCGCAGGCCTATAAAGAAAAGACCTATCGGCGTCTGGACGAACTGGGTATTGATTATGTTGGAATTGATGATATCAATGATGAAGGACTCTTACACTCTGAGAGTGATGTGGCCAATGTCATTGCTAAGTTCAGAGCAGCAAAGGTAGACTGCCTCTTCTTTCCGCATTGTAATTTCGGTACGGAAGATCTTGTGTGTAAGGTCGCTGCCGAGTTTAAGCTTCCAGTACTCCTCTGGGGACCGCGGGATGAGTCCCCGCTCAAAGACGGCTCTAGACTTAGAGACTCACAGTGCGGACTTTTCGCTACCGGCAAGGTCTTACGCCGTTTCAATCTTCCTTTTACTTATATACCGAACGACCGTCTTGAAGATGTTAGCTTCGAGCGGGGGATCAAGAATTTTGTTGCGGCGAGTAATGTCGTAAGGGAATTCAAGTCTACTAAGGTACTGCAGATAGCGCCAAGGCCGGCAGGTTTCTGGACGGTAATGTGTAATGAGGGAGAATTACTGGAGAAATTTGGTATTCAGGTATTTCCGGTTACTCTCTCAGCAATTGTTGCTGAGGTGCGACGGCTCAATGCGGATACCGAAAGTAGTGAGGTCGCGGAGACTATCGCCTTTATGCAGGAGAAGATGCAGATAGAGGTAAATCCAGATGAGGTACGCAAGGTGGCGGCACTCAAGGTGGCGATGCAGCAGACGGCAGAGAATAACGGCTGCAGTGCTATTGCTATTCAGTGCTGGGATTCACTCCAGAATGAATTATCTATTATGCCGTGTGTCTGTAACTCAATCCTGACAGATCTCGGTATCCCGGTCGCTTGTGAAACTGATATTCATGGAGCAATTACGGCGGTTCTGGCGCAGGCTGCAACCATGGGAACTACCTCGCCGTTCTTTGCCGACTGGACAGTAAGGCATCCTGAGAATGATAACGCCGAACTTCTCCAGCATTGTGGTCCATACCCGCTCTCCCTGGCAAAAGAGAAGCCGATTCTAGGAAGACCTTTTGCCTTGCCCGGAAAGTGTGCCGGGGCTGTACTCTCTGAGATCAAGGGTGGAGAGATGACGATACTCCGTTTTGACGGCGATCACGGTGAGTATAAGTTGCTTGCAGGTAAGGCCAAGGGGGTTGAGGGGCCGTATATCATGGGAACTTATGTCTGGATTGAGGTTGAGGATTGGCTGGTTCTGGAGCGTAAGCTCGTTGAAGGGCCGTATATCCATCATTGTGTCGGGGTACATGGTGATTTTATGCCAGTAGTCTATGAAGCAAGTAAGTATATTCCTGGATTGACGGTTGATATGTATGATGTTGGCGCTCAGGCGAAGATTGATGCTTATCTTTACGGTAGGTAGTTTACTAGTAATGTGAGATTGTACTTAAGGTATGTAATAAGCCGCATCCTTATAGGGTGCGGCTTATTCATGTAACGTTAAAGATAATTCCTTACTCAGACAGTATCCGAGATTAAACCTGATGCTTGGGTGCTAGCGGTAGCCTCGTAGCTGGCTTGCTTCATGTACTCCTGAATCTGAGTTGCATATTGCTGATTAAACTGATTGAATACAGAATTGTCATCCTGAGCATCTTCTTGATTTTCACTTGCCAATTCGGTTGCTGAGTCCATCATGTCCATTAGTGACTGGAAGCTCTGATTCATAAGTTCACTGAGCATATCCGTAGCAGCTTGGTCACTATTCTCAGAGTTCTCAGCAAAGCTTTCTTGCGCCGCTTGCATCTCGGCTGCGGTTACCTCACCATCACCATCTAGGTCAAATTTGCTGAAGAGATCTTCGGTACTCTCTTCTGCAGGTGGCGGCGGTGGTGCCATGCCGGAGCCGGACATACTCTGACTCATAGCTTCTTTCATTGAGGTATCGAATGAAGCAAATTCTGTCTCATTCAGCCCGCCGCTACCGTCAGCATCACTGCTGGCGAAGAGGTCGGCAACATTTTGTTGATTACGGCTTTGAAAATTAATACTTTGAAGCGAAAAACCACTCGAGATAGAGCCTATACTACTCATGATATCTCTCCTTATTCTTGGCAGAATTAATGGGCAACAGATAGAACATTGTTATATCTATTTATACGTTTAAGTATAAAAATAAATTCCAAATAATTTTAAAGGCTAGAAAAAATCATGTTTTGAGACAGTTCCTGCTAACTTATAGAGTCTTTTTGTTGCCGTACATCTTGGTGGCTTCACTCTCATATGGGCCGAAATTCTCCTCTAGTTCACGCTGCAAAAAGCCATCGTCCTCTTGGGGGGGGGCAAGATTGGTTATGGTGCAACCGGTTAAATATAACGAGATTAGGGTCATAAGGGCAATGAGGACGCTGGATTTGGTTGAGAGTCGCATGTGGTTTCCTTATTATAATAATTTGAAGCGGAGTAAACTTAGTATGTTTGAGTTTACCTAATTATAGTATTTGCAGATATGATAAGGGTTATTATTATTTTTGTAAAGTACTAGCTATAGATAATGTTCTTCAAAGCCGGTATATATGTATTTTACGGTTGTATTATAAATTGCTAGTAAATGCTATTGTTGCGTCCAAGTGTGGTAACGGCAAAATAGCGGATGATTTATTTGGCTGTAGATGGTTTTTTATAATGGCTAATGTTTATATATTTTGCTAGAATGTTAAACTGAACATATATACTTGAGAGTTGTGTTGATTGTCCGTAAGTATTGTGGCTGAAGGAGGTTGAACCTAGATAACGCTTTATGATGTCTTTTGGTATGCTGAAAAGGGGATGATAATTATGTTGGAATCAAGTATCGGTACAGCGTTGAGTTCGGCAATTGCCTGGCGTAAGGATTATTTTAAACAGAGTTTAGCAAAGACAATTAAGGATCCTACCTGTGAACATACCCATGATCTGAGTACTTCGTTGCGGCGTTTGCTGGTAGTTGATGGGGTGATGCAAGAACTCTACGGGGTGGGATTCATCCCGGCGGAGAAGATGGGCGCGGTTAAAAAGTTTCGCAAGGTGTTGAATGCGATTAGGGATAATCATGAGTTGCTGAATAAGCTGCGTAATCTGGAACTGACGAGCGAGTGTTTTTTGGTGGTAATCGGGGTGTTGGAGAAGAGTCTGAGTAAGCTACAGAAGAAGATTGTCAAGAATTTCCGTTCCTTTAAGGAGCAGCATATAGCTCGTTGTTTCAGTAAAAAAGCGAGTATGAAGATACTCAAGAAGGACAGTTGTTTGACGGTCAGTGATTTGCTCCATGATCTGCTGCAAAAGGTCGAGGCTCTCCACGAGGAGGCCTTGGCTAAAGGGGACGACCGGGCGCTACATAAACTCAGGGTTAAATATAAGGCTTTTCGTTATTCTTTTGAACTTCTCGCTCCGGTGCTGGTTGAGACTGCCGAAGGAACCCTTGCGTACTTGAAATCAATCCAGACCGAACTGGGGGAAGCGCATGACTGGCTGGTTATTGAAGATACGGTAGATGAGATAATAAATCAAGAAGGAGTTGGGAAATTAGAAGGGGAGGCTGAGTTACGCGCTTTGATCTCTGAGCAGCATCAGCAGAGTAATGCGAAAGCTCGAGAGTATCTGCAACAAGAGTGGGGAAAAATCTGTGAATTGGCTGCGATTATTGAATAGCCATGGCAGTTTATCCCAAATTCTGAGGAAGGGTTATTCTCCCTTATAACTCAGGTGTGTAGCCCGCATAGGACTATTTTCGCAAGCGTACCACGAGAGCGTAGGACTGACTCGAAGGTATTATCCGCTATGATTAAATCTACTGCTAAATTACGAAAATTGCAAACGCAATTTTCGCCTTAAGTTGAAGTGATACTCAGGTTGCTAAGCAGGTGACATATTTTGCTTATCCTTAGATGCTGGGGGTTTGAGTTGTCCATAGATGCCACGTCTTGCGAACTGGGGAGCAACGGCTGAGAGTATAATCGTAAGTGGCTGAGGAGTGATGCTTCTAATACCGCTCTGCGTCAAGAGTCCTGATTTTATCCAACCAAAAAACTTTTAGTGGCGATTATAAAACGTGGGAAATATATTGCCTAGGCAGACTGGGATTATTCGGTATGCCTAGGCTTTTTGTTTGCTTATGTTTTGGTGTTACGTGTTTGTGTGTGATAATATATATTTATTTATAGTAGTTTACATTTTTGGGCGTTTGCGGTGGCGCAGTAGGTCAATTACAATCGCCAGGATGACGACAACCCCGACAATAACCCTCTCCCAGTAGGATGAGATCTTGAGCAAAACGATACCGTTGGCCAGAACTCCCATGAAGATTGCGCCGATAATGGTGCCTATTATAGTGCCTTCACCCCCGGAGAGTGAGGTGCCGCCGATAATTGCTGCGGTAACGCTCGGCATTACCCAGGAGGATCCGATTGTCGGTTGCCCTGCGTTCATACGGCTGGTCAGTAACAGACCGGCGAGAGCAGAGAGGGTTCCAGATAAGGCGTAGACGATCATAATGGTATTCTCTACCTTGATGCCGACCAGTGCCGCCGCTTCACGATTGCCCCCGATAGCGTAGATATTTCGACCGAACGGGGTGTTATGCAAGATTATGATCATGATTATTGCCAGTACCGTCATGATGATGACCGGAACCGGGAAGGGACCGACCATACCCTGGCCGAGGTAGGTGAAGGCGGCAGGTAGATTCAACACGGGATAACCTTTGGTGATTACCAGAATCATTCCGGCGAAGGCTTCGCCGAAGGCGAGGGTTACGATAAAGGCATTGAGTCGGAGTTTGGCAATAAACAGGCCGTTTATTAGACCGAAGATAAAGCCGGTGCCTATTCCTAGAAAAGTGCTGAGGAACGGATCAATGCCGGCAGAGGTCATGAGTAACGTGCCGAGTATGCTGCTGAGTCCGGCGATAGAGCCGACTGAGAGGTCGATACCACCAGTAAGTAAAACCAGAGTCTGTCCCAGGGCTACGATCGCAATAAACGATACCTGCCTGATGACGATAGCCATATTGAACCTGGTCAGGAAGGTGGTGGTGGTGAGGCTCAGGAGCAGACAGAGAAAGACCAGGCCTAAAAAGATACTGAATTCCTTGGTCTTGACCAGTTTAACCATAATTTTAAAAAAATTCATTTATATTCCCTTTATTCTTTATCTGCACCAACCAGTGCAATATTCATTATTTCTTCCTGATTTGTGGTCGCGGCACTGACTTCACCCTTTACCAATCCTTCATGCATAATGATAATTCTATCTGATAGATTTATAACTTCTTCAAGATCAGAACTGATTACGATGATGGATACTCCCTGTTCGGCCAACTCTTTCATTAGTTGATGAATCTCATTCTTGGCATTGACATCTATACCCCTTGTTGGCTCGTCTAAAATTATTATCTCGCTCTTGGAGGCTATCCAACGGCTAAGAATAACCTTCTGCTGGTTGCCCCCGGAAAGAAATTGGATCTTTTGATCTTGAGAGGCGAGTTTGATATTTAGCTTGGTAACGAAGTCACTGACCAGTGCGGCTTCTTCTCTGCTGCTGATACAACCCTTATGGCAGAACTCACGTAGAATGGGGAAGGTCATATTCTTTCGTACCGATAACAGCGAGAATATTCCCTGCCGCCTTCGCTCTTCCGGGACATAAGCTAGTTTGTGGCGGATAACCTCGGAGGTGTGTCGGGGTTTGAGCAGTTTGCCGTTTATGATAATATCGCCTTTGTCAGCTCGATTATAACCAAATATAGTTAAAGCGAGTTCGGTGCGTCCGGCTCCAACTAGTCCGGAAAAGCCCAGAATTTCGCCTTGGTGCAGTTTGAAGGAGACATCTTCAAATTCAGCAGCTCGCGTCAGCCCCCGGGTTTCCAGTACGACCGGTTTGCCCTCAGCACTGTATTGCCGTCGTACCTGTGTCTGATCAATCTTTCTTCCGACCATCTGGTTGACCATCTCTTCCTTGGTGGTAGCCTTGGGAGATAACTCTGTAATATAATTTCCGTCACGAAATACCGTTATTCTATCTGAAATGGTCAGAATTTCTTCCAAGCGGTGTGAAATATAGAAGATAGAACCGCCGTCATCTGTAAATTTATGGATAATTTCAAATAATCTCTCTGTCTCCTTGAGGGTCAGGCTGGCTGTTGGTTCGTCAAAGATAAGAATTTCAGCACCGAAGGCTAGCGCTCGGGCAACCTGTATCAACTGTTGGTAAGCAGAAGATAACGCTTTTACCGGCAGATCAGGGTCGATGTGTACCCCGAGTCTGGCGATTACGGCGAGAGCCTTTTCCTTGAGACTCTTTTTGTCTATTATATACGGTGTGTGGCTCATGGGTTGTGAACCCAGGAAGATATTTTCTTTTACTGAAAGATTAGGTACTAGATTTAGTTCTTGGGGAACAATACCGATACCGAGGTTTTGCGCGGCCAGCGGTGAGTCGATGGTCACGCGTTTTCCGTGGGAGTATAACTCTCCTGAGTCGGGAGTGTAGAGCCCGAAGATGATCTTCATCAGCGTACTCTTGCCGGCTCCGTTTTCACCGATTATGGAGTGTACCTCAGAGCGTCGGATATTTATCGACACCGAGTTTAGGGCTTGGACTCCCGGGAAGGATTTTGAAATATTCTCTGCGGAGAAAACTATTTCATTCATAATTATTCCTTGTCTATTGCTGATTACTACTGTAGAACAAGTAATGTAGATTACTCGTTCTACAGTAGGGTTGCCGTGGGTCAGTTATTACTTCAGGTCTTCTTTGGTAATGATGCGTGAACCTGTATCATGCTTTTGAGGAACGGTGTGATTCTCATTCATCGCTACCAGATAGACCACGCCCCAGTAACCTATGTCCCATTGCCTTTGGGCTTTAGTGGCATCGATAACGCCTTCTTGAATGAGTTGAAGAGTTTCCTCAAGATCATCCATACCGACGATATGAACTTTGCCGGCTAGTCCGGCAGACTTAATGGCTCTGGCGGCACCAATTGGGTTTGAGGCGTTGCAGCCGAAGATGCCTACCAGGTCACTATTTGCCTGTAGAGCATTCTCAGTAAGTTCTACCGCCTTTTGCAGATCATCGTTGTCTGGACGCTCAAAGACAACTTCAATATTTGGATATTGCTTGATTGCTTCTTTAAAGCCCTTGACGCGGTTTACATGATTTGGCGCTGATAGGCTTCCTGCAAGTATGCCGACCTTACCTTTTTCGTTAATCTTCTTGGCGAGGAATAGGCCAAGATCATAACCGTCTTGAAAGTCGCCATCATGGCCGACATAGCAGATTCGGTCGCTGCTAGGGGCGTCGGTATCAAAGGTGATAACATTTATACCGGCGTTGATCGCATCATTTACCAGCTGAGCGTTGGTTGCTGGGTCAAGTGAGGAGATGGCCAGTCCGTCAGGAGCGGCGCTGATATTGGCTTCAATCACGCTCATATGCTTGCTTATATCTGCAACCGGAGGCGCGTCAAATTTTACTTCAATATCAATGCCGCGTTTTTTAAAGTCGGCGACTGCGGCTTTGGCGCCCTGTTCGACAACATCGTACCAAGGATGTATTACTTTGGGGATAAAGACAAAGGAGAGCTTTTTGTCAATGGGTTTAATTAGCTTTCCTTGGTCTGCAGGGTTGTCATCCGCCCAGGTGCTACTAGCAACGGCAAGCAGCAATAGGGGAAGAATCAGTGATAGTCGGAGTAAGTCTTTCATTTGATAACCTTTCTCTACAATGAACCTCAAAAACAAAAACAAAAACAAATTTCTGTCACAACAATAATCATGCTTAAACAAAGAGAGTTCCAAAAATAATGTTTAATCAAGTTTCTCGTTTCGGGAGCGGGTTTACCCGGCTGTTGCGCATTAAAGTTATAATAAAAAGAAATGAGGTTAGAATTCTTAGTAAGCATCATTGTGGTTAATTGAGTAATGCTTACCCGTTTGCTGAGTTGCGGTTTACTCAATTGAGTAAAAAGTACTCAACCGCTTTATATGTATTAATATAAGCGTACTCTGTTGAAAATAATTCAAATAATGTACTTTAACAAGTATTGTTATCGGTTATAATAAAAGAGTAATCCTTTGTCTTTTTGGAGTATCCTGAGTAGAGTAATGTATGAAAATACTGACCATTGACGACAATCCTAAGATACATAAGAGCCTCAAATTATTTTTTTCACAGCATGACTATGACTATTATGCAGCGCATAACTCGGAAGCGGCTATTGCTACTATCAAGCTAAAAATGCCGGATATAATCCTCTTGGATCTAAGTCTGGGTGAAGAGAATGGGCTGGTGGTTCTACAGATGCTGGTTGAGTCTGCGCCGCAGATTCCGGTGATAATGATTACCGGGTATGCAACCTTGGAGTCGGCGATACAGGCGATCAAGATAGGGGCGGTGGATTTCTTGGAGAAGCCACTTGATTTTGAAAAGCTCTTATATCTGCTCAAGCATACCCTCAAGGGTAGAGATTGTGCCACTTCCAACGTTGCTGCAAGTACTGCCCTGCGGGATAAAATTCCCGACTATACTACGACTTTGAACCCCAAGATGCAGGAGGTGTGGAACACGGCTCAAAGTCTTGCCAAGAGTAATATCCCTATTTTAATTTATGGTGAGAGTGGAACCGGCAAGGAGTTGCTGGCTGATTATATTCATAGTTCTTCCCAGCGTTGTCGTGGCCGGTTAGTAAAGGTTAACTGTTCGGCAATTGCCGAGAGCTTGCTCGATAATGAACTCTTTGGACATGAGGAGGGGGCGTATACCGGGGCTACCGCCAAGCAGGTTGGAGTTTTTGAGCAAGCCGCTGGCGGAAGTCTGCATCTGGATGAGATCGGGGATATGTCATTGACTACGCAGGCTAAAATTCTCCGCGCAATTCAATACGGCGAGATTCGGAGGGTTGGAGGACAGGAGACGATAAGCGTAAATGTTCGTTTTATCGCTTCAACCAATAAGAACCTACAGGAGCTTATCGCTCATGATCTCTTCAGAGAAGATCTGTTGTATCGACTCAATGCGGCATGTATTGTTATCCCACCCTTGCGTGAACGTAAAGAGGATATACCGCAGCTTACCGCAACTTTTCTCGAGATGTTTGCAGTAAAGGATAAGGTCAAGCAGCTTGCGGACGAGGCGCTTATGGCTTTATTGAACTATGACTGGCCGGGGAATATACGGGAATTGCGTAATACTCTTGAGGTAAGTACTACACTCTGCTCCCGAGAGGTGCTCCTTGCTGCTGATATTAAGTTTCATGCTTCACCTGAGGTATCGACGAGAGTAGTGGAGGCTTCGCCGGTATATGATTTGGAGGAATCGGAAAAACAGGTTCTCATTGATGCGCTGAAGACAACCAATATGAACCGAACTAAAGCCGCTAAATTGTTGGGGATAAGCAGAAAAACCTTGTATAATAAATTGATTAAATACAAGATTAAATTTATTTAGAGTTGCTGCGCATATTATTGTTGTCGGTATTTGATTCTTAGTGAGGTAGATGGTGAAACCGATTCTCAGGACTAAAGGGATTTACCTTGATTATAATCATAAACGTATTTTAAACGATACTAATATTGAGATATATGGGGGAGAGGTTCACGCTCTTGTCGGTAATCATGATGAGGGCAAGACCTTTCTCTGTAAAGTTCTCTGTGGTCTGCTCAGACCAACCTTGGGTTATATAATGGGTGAGAATAATCAGATCTACTCCAGAAAACAACTCAAGAAGAATATAGAAGTAATGTGGGAGGGTGCTGATTTATTCGAGCGCATGACGGTGGCGGAGAATATCGTTATCGGTACGCACTATTCTTGGCATAACCTGTTCTTTAAAAAACGGACGGTAGCGGCAAATATCGCAGCTTGGCTGCAAGCCAATGATATTCAGATAAAAGCCGATACGATTGTGGAAACTCTCTCTTCAAGTGATAAGATCTTTATCTGCTTGCTCCGTTGTCTCTATCGTAATCCAAAGATTCTGCTTCTTGATTCAGCCTTGAGTTCCTTGCCTCCTGATATCTTTTCCCGGGCGCAGGAGCTTATACGTAAGTACCTGCGAGCCGATACCGGTGTACTCTGGATTACCCATGATCTGGAGAGCACCGCTGAGTATGCCGATAGGGTGAGTATACTCCGGCGCGGTCATATCCTACTTACAGAGAAGACCGGAGCGATGGAACGGCTCAATCTGTTGGAATTATGTTATGCCAAGCTTGAAAGTAATTCACCCCCCGAGAGCAAGCAGTTTCATGATATGCTGCTGTATTTCGAAGCACTCCTTGAACAGTTGCCACTCTCAATCATTATTCTGAATAATGCCGACAAGATCACTTTTGCCAACAGTTACGCAAAGACTTTATTCGATATTAATCCTCTGGCTTTGGATCAAGATATCAAGAGGTTGTTGGAGGATACGCAGCCCAAGATACTCCAGATAATAACCGATAACTCTGAAGATATTGAGTTGCCGGTGAGTGTGCCGATGCGCCACAATAATCAGAGTTTGAGAATGAAGATAGGGGTGCATAATATTCATGATAAGAAAGCTGTCGCCGGTCGCATGATAATTCTTGAGGATGTGACTATTACCGAAAATTTGCGGGAGAAGATCAGTTTGGCTGAGAATATTTCTTCACTCGGTCTCCTGTCTGCCGGGATCTCGCATGAGATCAATAATTCTTTGAATATTCTGGCTTCGTATATTGCTTTTCTTGGCGGAAAAGCGTCGGCTGCACAACGCCTGGAGGCGGTGCAAAATATTAGAGAAGAGATCAATGAAATTAAGCGGATCACCGGAGGGCTCCGTACTTTTTCGGGTAGTGACGATATTCCTGCAGAGGTCTTTGATTGTACCGAGGTGATAAATAACCTGGTATCTATCCTTAGATTTGAGGCGAAGCATAATCGTATTGATCTGGTTAATGAGACGCCGGATATTACTATGCCGATAAGAGCTAATAAAGGTGAGATTCGGCAGGTACTGTTGAACCTGGTACGCAACAGTTTTGAATCAATTATCTCAGCCGGTAGGGCAGGGCGGATTAGCTTTCAGGTACGTAGTAACGGCGACAGCGGTATTATCGTTCTTGATGATAATGGTACCGGCATTAAGCAGCAGAAGACTACCGATATTTTTTTGCCTTTCTCTTCTACTAAGAAAGGTTGTGCAGATAATCAGGGGTTAGGGTTGTCGATAGCCTACGGGATCATCAAGCGCTATAATGGAAATCTTGCTGCAAAGAATCTGCCAGAACATGGGTGCCGTTTTACGATCGAACTTCCATTGGCGGGGGGGGGGGGGTAAGTAGAGAGTAACTTATATTATCCGCATAACTTGAGCTTGGTTCAACTTATTGCCAAGATAGGTAAAGCGGGTTAAAACCCATAGTCAAATCTCTCTTAACGTGACGTGGCTGCATTTGTTTAAAAAATTCAGGACGTTCTGCGCTCTTTGGCCGGAGATTAAGCTGCGAGTGTCTGCAACCTATGATTTCCCGACATTTCTACTTTTGTCTATTTTTTTATTCTTAAGGTACTTCTTAATAATCTTATATTACTCCCTCCTGTAATTTTTACACCTTGCCTTTATTCCTGTGATTTTCAATCGTTTTGTGTTTGCGATAAACTAAACTATATGCTCTTATCGTAATATATTGTATTTTATAAATCATATTATGCATTTTTTAAGGGAAATTATCTGGTATAGTATAGTAAAATTATTCATAAAATATGTTTTTGATTTCTGAGTTTGTTTCAATCGCTATACGGAAAGGTTTTGAAATGTCAAAAGTTAATGTAGAAGTTAAGAAGCTCAACCTGCCAACCTATAAAGTGCATAAGCCTGAGAAAAATCCATTCTTTCTTGAGAAGCGGGTCTTCCAGGGTAGTTCCGGCAAGACCTATCCTCTGCCGTTTTATAATCGGGTAAGCGAGGAGAAGGTGGAGCAGGAGTGGGAGGCGATATTTATTGAGAATGATTATATTGAAGTAGTAATTCTGCCGGAGATTGGCGGGAGGATATTCTCAGCTCGGGATAAGAGCAACGGCTATGACTTTATCTATCGGCAGGATGTGATAAAACCGGCTCTGGTAGGTTTGGCCGGTCCGTGGATTTCAGGCGGTATTGAGTTCAACTGGCCGCAGCATCATCGCCCTGCTACCTATATGCCGACTGGGTATGAGATTGAGTATCATGATGACGGTGCGATAACCATCTGGCTCTCTGATCATGACCCGCTACAGCATATGAAGGGGATGCATGGGGTCTGTCTTTATCCGGACAGGTCGTATATAGAACTCAAGGTGCGGGCATACAACCGGACAGAGAATGTTCAGACCTTCTTGTGGTGGGCAAATATTGCGACGAGGGTGCATGAACAGTATCAGTCATTCTTCCCGGCTGATGTCTCGATGGTTGCAGATCATGCCAAGCGGGCGTTGAGTACCTTTCCTCACTGCACCGATAAGTATTATGGTGTTGATTACCGGCAGCGGGCAGAGAACGGGGTGCCGGAGGGGGAGAAGCCTGCAAAGTTTGTGCCGCCGCACTGCCGGAATATTAAGGAGGGTGAGGTCGACTATAAGCCTAACGATCTCTCCTGGTACGCCAATATTCCGGTGCCAACCTCATATATGTGTATTGGTTCGGAAGGGGATTTTTGTGGTGGTTATGATCATAGAGCGCAGGCTGGTACGGTACATGTGGCGAATCATCATATTTCTCCAGGCAAGAAGCAGTGGACCTGGGGCAATCATGATTTCGGCTATGCCTGGGATCGCAACCTGAGTGATAGCGAAGAACCGTATATCGAACTGATGGCCGGGGTATATACCGATAATCAGCCGGATTTTTCCTTCTTGCTTCCGGGTGAGACCAAGACTTGGTCGCAGTATTTTTATCCGCTGAATAATATTGGTATTCTACAGCAGGCGACCAAAGATTTTGCACTAAGTCTGCGTCGAGTAGATACTGGCGTGGTAATTGGGGTGGCAGCGACAGCGGCACACGATCAGATCCAGATTAGACTGGAGGTGGCGGGCAGTACACTATTTGACGAGAATGTCGCTGTTTCTCCGTCACAGCCATTTATGCAGACACTGCAGGTACCAGTTACGCTGAATATGGATGAAGTAAAACTGGTTGTGAGGTCTGAAGACGGTACGCTAGTCAGTTATACTCCGGTTAAACGGGAAGTATCTGTGGAGCCGGAGACGGCGAGTGAGCCTCCTGCTCCCGCGGATATCCTCTCGACTGACGAGCTTTATATTACCGGTCTACATCTGGAGCAATATCGACACGCGACACGTTTACCGGAACTCTATTGGCAGGAGGCTTTGAAGCGGGATTCTGGTGATGCGCGCTGTAATAACGCCATGGGGCTGAAATGCTTGTCGCGTGGGGAATTTTCTCAGGCTGAGGAGTATTTCAATACCGCGCTTAAACGCTTAACTCGGAGAAATCCCAATCCAGCTGATGGTGAGGCGTATTATAACTTAGGGCTGACTTTAAGATTTCAAGGAAGATTAAAAGAGGCGTATGACGCTTTGTATAAAGCTACCTGGAATATGCAGTGGCGAGCCCCGGCTTTTCATGCATTGGCTGAGCTCGACTGTGTAAACCGGGAGTGGACTCAGGCGCTAGAGCATGTGGGTTACTCGCTGCGCTATAATACTGATAATCTCCGTCTCCTCAACCTGAAGGCGATGATACTTGGTAAACTTGGGCTGGAGCCTGAGGCAAGAGCGGTCTTGAATGGGGTTGCAGCGTTGGATAAGCTAGATATTTGGTCGCGGTATCTGCTGGGTAAGGAGTGCTTGGCTGATAGTCAGGCGAGGGTTGATCTGGCGTTAGATCTAGAGCGGAGCGGCTTTTACGTCGAGGCCTTGGATATACTCAGAACGACAACTCCGGAGGAGGTTAGTGGTACCGGGCCGATCTTATTGTATCTTGCAGCCTGGATTGAGGAAAAATGCGGAAATATACTGGGGGCGGAGCGACTTCGGGAGGATGCTGAACGCTTTGATCCGAGTTATTGCTTCCCATCACGCCTTGAGGAACTCCTGGCACTTGAAGCGGCGTTGAAACAAAATCCGCAAGCGGGTAGAGCCGCGTATTACTTGGGTAACCTGTTGTATAATAACCGGCGACATGTAGAGGCGCTGCAACTGTGGCAGGAGGCGGTAAAGCATGATCCTGAGAATGCTGTTGCCTGGAGGAATATAGGAATAGGTGCTTATAATATTAATTCTGATCATGAACTGGCACTAGATGCTTTTGCCAAAGCGATAGAGATCAATCCGGCTGATGCCAGATTGCTGTATGAACGAGATCTGTTGTGTAAGCGCCTTGGTCTGACACCTGAAGAGCGTTTTGAAGCGCTAGATAAATATAAGGAAGAGATCAGTGAGAGTGATGAATTGTTGATAGAGTATTGTACGCTTCTAAACCAACTCGGAAGATATGAAGAGACGGCGGAGATCCTGTATGCACACAAGTTTCAGCCGTGGGAAGGAGGAGAAGGTATGGCGCTAGGGTTGCATGTACGGCTAAATCTGCTCCGCGGGCAACAGGCGCTGGCTGGTGGTGAGCCGCAGGCAGCATGTTCGTACCTGGAGCAGGCCTTGACCTCTCCAGACAATCTCGGAGAAGCTAAGCATCTTCTTGCTAATCAATCCGATATTCATTACTGGTTGGGGGTTGCGGCGGCAGAGGTTGGAGATACAGATAAGGCACGTCGGCACTGGACGATTGCTGCCCAGACTAAGGGCGATTTTCAGACTATGGAGGTCAGGGAATTCTCCGAGATGACCTATTATTCGGCGATATCCTTGCGACGACTTGGTGAGAAGGTGAAGGCGGAGCAGTTGCTGGAAGACCTCAAGGCTTATGCGCAGGAGTTATTGGAGGAAGAGGCCAAGATTGATTACTTCGCAACAAGTCTGCCTAATTTACTCTTATTCGAGGAGGATCTGGCTGAGAGTCAACAGCGGCGAGCCCATATGCTCTTGGCGCAGGCGGAGTGTGGGCTGGGTAATATCGAGGAGGCGCGACGTATCTGTAATGAAATTATCGTTAAAGATCCGAGTCATGCGCTTGCAGCAGATTGCTTAAAGCTGGTGGAACAAAATTCGACTCCAGTATAGTGTCGTGCAGTTATCATGAATATAATTTAAGTAATCTGGTTATCTGTTTTAAGGAGTGTATCATGAGTGATATAGTGTTGAAACCGGTGATGATGACCGCCGGTATTATGCAGGAGCTTGAGGATAGAGGCTTGATTATTCGGCTTACCCCTTCACGCGAGGATTATAAAGTCAAAGCTGAGCCAGAGGCGGTGATAGGTAAGCAGATTTATGTCTCGGAGGAGGCGTATGGTACGCATTCTTTGCTTTATGTGTCCTTGAATAATTCGGAGTGCTTCAACTTTGGGTCACACCCGGACAACGAAGAATTCTTATTGTTGGGAGGGGTGGCGGAGCGCAAGATGTTCTTGATTGTATCCTTGCTCACACGTGCGGAATTAGCTGCAAAGATTGCCGCCGAGACTATCAGCGCTGAGGATTTTGTTTGCTTGGAGGCTGTTTTCAATGATCCGGAGGTGAGCTTCTTTGTGATGAAGAAGGATGTGCCGCATGGCGAATGCTGTTATGGAGAAGGATTGCCGGTAACTTTCTATGTAACCGAGGGGAGTAAACTGGGAATAGATAAAACAGATTTTAAAGGGTACAGGTTGCAGCCGGAGTATTGAGTAAACAGATCTTTGCCAAGTATTTATAAAGACTTTAACCCATATGGAGATTTGTTATATACTATAGTGATAGTAAGTGTGCTGTTATTAACGCAGAAATGATTAATATAAAAGGAGAGAGTAATGACAGATATGATGACAGGGGCGTACTTGCCGGGAAATTCAACAGTTGAATTCAGAGAACTTGAAATTCCGACTCCGGGGTATGGGGAGGTATTGGTGCAGACGGGTTCAGCTACGATTTGTGGCAGTGATATTAAGTTTATTTATCATGAGCACTTGGGGGAAGGACCATCTGGGTACCTGGACAAGGTCTGTAGCCATGAACCTGCGGGCAAGATTGTCCAGACCGGTCCGGGGATGAAGCGTTTTAAAGAGGGGGATAGGGTTGCAATCTATCATATCTCGGGGTGTGGCGTATGTAATGACTGTCGTCGTGGATATATGATAAGTTGTACCAGTCCGCTACGCAAGGCCTATGGCTGGCAGCGGGATGGAGGAATGGCACCGTATATTCTCGCTGATGAGAAGGATTGTGTGTTACTGCCGGATTCATTATCGTATATTGATGGGTCGTGTGTGGCGTGTGGTTATGGGACGACTTTTGAAGCGATTCTCAAGGTTGGCGTGAGCGGGCTGGATAGGGTGTTGGTTGTAGGGCTTGGGCCGGTTGGTATGGCGTGTCTGCATCTGGCCAAAGCGATGGGAGCAAGTAAGACTATCGGGGTGGATGTGAATGAGTCCCGCTGTAGTATTGTCAAGAAGCTCGGACTGGCAGATGATGTGGTGTGTGCGAGTGGCGCGGAGGCAGTGCAGCAGGTACGTGAGATAACCGGCGGGCATGGTTGCGAAAAGTCTTTTGATTGTTCTGGGCATCCGGGGGGGCGTCTGGTGGCTATCCAGGCTGCTCGTAAGTGGGGTAAGATTGCCTTTGTGGGAGAGGAGAGCAGTGTTGAGTTTCAACCTAGTCGTGATATTATCCATGATCAGAAGACGATATATGGATCGTGGGTAACCAATATTCAGAATATGGAACTGCTCGTGGAGAAGTTGGATGAGTGGAAGATTAATCCTGAGGTTATTGTAACCGATAGGTTGAGCCTGGATGAAGCGGGTAAGGGTTTTGAACTTATGGCAAATGGTGAATGCGGTAAGGTTGCGGTAACCTTTGACATCGATTAATTTGGGTTAGGAATTATGTTATAATCTGTAAGCGTAGGAGCTATAGCTCCTACGCTTTTCAGGTTTGCATGAAAATACTAATTTCTAGTTGAGTTATGCTTTAAATTAGTAGCATAGGCTTGTTTTAGGTCGATAGCGCTTTTTGTGGAGTTGGAATTACTATAGACGTCTATTCTACCCCCAATTCGGCTTGCTTCTCTTTCTTCTTCGCGTTTTTCTTGGAGTCTGTCAAAGAATGTAGGTGAATTGTCACTAGTATTTTTACGCCTATATTCACAATTACAGCTCACACCTCCGTTTTCATCAACTACAAAGCTTACCTTACTTACTTGTGAGCCGTCAGGTAAGGTGTTGTGAGTACTCAAATATGTTGGGAAAGAATCTGCAAGACCGGCCAAACGCTCAATATTGGCCTGGACTGCTGGATCGTTTGCAGCTTTTTTGGTATATGCGGGAGAGATATTCAAGGTCGTGGAGCTATTATCTGCAAATATGTAAGCATTACTCATATTGATGCTAACGTTAGAGTGTTTATTCTTTAGATCAGAAATTAAATTTGTAGTTGCGCCTTGCTTACTAGGTTGAACATTTGGTTTGAGTTTAGAAATAATGGGGTTGGAAATTGAATCTACTTTCATAGTTGTTATCTCCGTTAATATTACGCATATGATTATTATCGGCTTTCATGGGAAAAACTTGATGTTAATTGTGCGCTTAGCTTGAAAGAATGCATCTGATTTTGGCTGGTGCTATATGTAGGAGGGATATTGGTTTAAGATAAAGGGGTAAGTAGAAGTAATACATGATAACGAAATCTGATAAAAAAATGCTAATTTATATTCGGTAATTGTAATGTTGATTTTGTATTTACTGATTTAGAAACTAATTTGCAAGGATATTTTACTGATAATCAGGTTAAGTGATCATGTTGTAAGCTTTGGGTAAACTATCATAATAAAGTTTATGATAAAGGTGAAATAATTTGTTATAATAAGTTTGTAGACGTTTTGATGCTTTGAAATAGTCGGAGATAGTAGATAACAATTAGTGGTTAAATTTGGCCAAGGCTGATTATAAGATAAGTTGTTGTAAGTAATGATATTCCATATTTATAGGCTTGGGGTGAGGGAGGTTTTTGAATATTTTTTTGATTTAAAAAATTGCATAGTGCAATTTTATATCATATACTACAGCGTGTTATGATTTGTTAATGGGATTTAAATTTAGCAAAAAAAATATTTTTTTGCGGGTAAATGGTACCGGTTTCAGTGGCTGCGTATTTGCCGACATTTTTTTTTACCAAATGAATGGTATCGGTTTCATTGTTGAATTACGACAACATTTCTACTGAATAATTTTGCTTGATTGAAAAGAACTTGAATGATTGTAGTTATATAGATGCTTTTAGGATTTTTGCTAAAATGTGCTTGTTTTGAGTTGGAGAATTAGTGATTTATTAGGAGAAGCTTGTGTGTGAAGTCTTGTTGGAGGCTAAGGGTATTGTAAAAGAATTTCCCGGGGTAAAAGCATTGAATAATGTAAGTTTCGCTTTGCGTAAAGGAGAGGTGCATTGCCTGCTTGGTGAAAATGGAGCGGGAAAATCCACTATGATGAAGATATTTGCCGGGATATACCCGGCAACTGAGGGTGAGGTATTTTTGCGGGGCAAGAAGGTTGAAATTACTAGCCCGCGTGCGGCTCAAGATATGGGCATTGGGATAATTCATCAAGAACTCAATCTTTGTAAGCATCTTACAGTTGCACAGAATATATTTCTAGGACGAGAGAAGATGAATGGTGCTGTGGTCAATGAAGCTCAAATGAATAGGGAGGCTGCGGCAGTACTTGATTCGTTTCATGAAGGAATTGATCCGCGTGACCGGGTGTCTGATCTTTCTATATCTAAGCAGCAAATTGTCGAGATCGCCAAGTCACTTTCGCAGAATGCCGAAGTCATAATTATGGATGAGCCCACAAGTTCGTTATCGGGGCGTGAGATTGATGAACTTTTCAAGATTATACGGAAGTTGAAGGCGGACGGTAAGGGCATTATCTATATATCACACAAACTTGATGAATTAAAGGAGATCTGTGATCGGGTAACAGTTTATCGTGATGGTGAGTATATTGATTCGGTAGAGTTCAAGAATACCACGATTGATAAACTTGTTACAATGATGGTGGGGCGGAGTATCAAGGAAAAATTTCCGTATGTAGAACCTAATGAGACTCGTCATAAGTTACTTGAGATAAAGAATCTAACGGTTGAAGGGTTGATTGCTGATGTCAGCTTTGATATCTATGGTGGTGAGGCATTGGGTATTTTCGGGTTGGTTGGTGCTGGACGAACAGAGTTAGCCAAGACTATTTTCGGAGCAATCAAGAAGACTAGCGGTGAGGTTCTTATGAAGGGAAGAGCGCTGAATATAACTTCAGAACGTATGGCTATCAAAGAAGGAATTGTTTATGCTCCTGAAGATCGTAAGCGCGAAGGGTTGGCGGTAAAGATGACGGTGGCGGATAATCTGGTGTTGCCGACACTTGCAGATATATGTTCGTGTTTGGGAGTGGTCTCGCGCAAGAAGCGATCTGAGCGTTCACAGCAAAAGGTGGATGAACTGAAGATAAAGACCCCGTCGATAGATCAGATTGTAAATAATCTAAGTGGTGGAAATCAGCAGAAGGTGGTAATTGGAAAATGGCTGATGCATGAGCCGAAGGTTATTATTTTTGATGAACCGACACGAGGTATAGACGTGAATGCCAAGGTCGAGTTTTATAAGCTCTTCAATACACTTAAGCATCAGGGGGTAGGCGTTGTGCTTATCTCTTCGGAACTGCCAGAGATTCTTGGACTCACAGATAGACTTATGGTGATGGCAAGCGGGAAATGTCAAGTGATGCTGAATACCAGGGATAAAGAGACGACTCAGGAAAAGATTATGCATTATGCTACTTTGTAAAGCTGAAGACGTGGTGTCTTAGTTGCTTAGCCCTTAAGCTTTGGTAGCTTGAAATAGTTAAGAATATTTTGTATCCAGGTAATTAATAAAAATTTATATAGTTTATATTTTTGCGTTTAAGGAGTGATTTTAATGGTAACACAATTATTACGTCATCGATTATCCAAAGAGTTTGTCCAGATGCTTTCTGTTTTGTCTGGCTTGGTGCTACTGATGATCTTCTTTTCTCTGTCGAGCCCATATTTCTTAACAAAAAATAATCTGCTCACAGTATGCCTACAGACTTCAATTATTGTGATGATTGCAATAGGTCAGACATATGTTATTATAACGGCCGGTATTGATCTGTCTATCGGATCGAATATTGCGTTGTCTGGTATAACCACTTCAATGGCACTGATGTCAGGTTTGCCGATTCCGGCGGCGATTGTCATTGGTCTGTTCTCTGGAACACTGGTGGGATTGCTCAATGGGATGATTGTGGTCTATGGAAAATTGCCGCCGTTTATTGTAACGCTGGGTACGATGAGTATTGTGCGTGGGGTTGCACTGGTTCTGACTGGGGGCATACCGATTAGTGGTCTTCCTAAATCTTTCAAATATATTGGTAGCGGTAAGTTTTTGTGGAATCCCTGTTGCGGTGCTTATTATGTTCGTGCTTTTCGTTGTTTTTTGGTTTATTCTCAGTAAGACACGTTTGGGACGCTATATTTACGCTACTGGAAGTAACTATGAAGCGACAAAGCTTTCCGGCGTTAATACTAATATTGTGTTTATATCGGTGTATGTGGTAAGTGGTTTCCTGGCTTCATGTGCTGGGGTTATACTGGCGGCTCGTATAGCTTCTGGACAACCTACGGCAGGAACCGGCTATGAGATGGATTCTGTTGCCTCTTCGGTAATTGGTGGTACAAGTCTGATGGGGGGGGAGGGCATTGTTACCGGAACGGCTATTGGTGCGTTTGTTATCGGCGTGTTACGTAATGGTCTGAATTTAATGAATGTCTCGGCATTCTGGCAGCAGATTGTGATTGGAGTAGTTATTATTGGTGCAGTATTTATCGATAGATTCCGTCGAAAATAGTGCCGTGAACGGTTGAGAATTGAGTATTGAAAATAAAGTAAGATAACACTGGTAAATTAACTTATGCAACGTTGGTACTATTTTAGAAATTGAGTAATGTTTTAAGCAGTTGTTAGTTGTCTGCATTCATCTAACTGTATCCCTTGCTGCAGAGATGTGCTCTGTAGATTAGTAGTATAAATTGTATTATTGCTTGTTAAGTTGTAGGTGATTTTTGTGTGCCTTTAAAAAGGCAAGGTTATTGGTTTGTTAAGGAGATTATTGATGAAACACTTTGCGTTATTGTTTGTAGTTGCTCTTGCTCTTGTTTCTTGTTTAAATGCCAGAGCGGAGGAATCAAAGAAGTTTGTTCTGGTTACAATGGATTCACAGGATGAACACTGGCTGAAAGTCAAGGAAGGTGCGGAAAAGAAGGCTGCGGAACTTGGTGGTATTGAGATATCTTTTAGAGCACCTGCCGGAAAGGTTGATCCAAATGAGCAGATGCGAATGGTTGAAGATGCGATCAATCAGGAAGCAGATGCTATTCTGCTCGCTCCTTCTGACAAGGCTGCTTTGGCTGGAGTAGTGGAGAATGCTGTTGAAGCAAGTATTCCTGTGGTTATCATTGATTCCCCGGTAGATGCCGAGGGTTATGTTACTTTTCTGGCTACTGATAATTATATGGCTGGAGCTCTTGCCGCAGAGCGACTCGCACATGAGATTAATCAGAAAGGGAAGGTTGCTATCATTAACGCCCAACCCGGTGCTGGTACTGCGATCGCCCGTGAAAAGGGGTTTGTGGACCATATGAAAAAGTACTTTGATAATATTGATATAATTGCAATTCAGTATTCAAATGGTGATAAAGTTTTGGCTTTGAACCAGGCTACTGATATTCTTAATGCTCATCCAGACCTTGCAGGATTCTATGCTTGTAATGAAGGGTCTACAGTTGGTGTGTCTCGGGCAATTGAGGAGCAGGGGGTTGCCGGTAAGGTGAAAGTTGTTGGTTTTGATATGTCAAAGGATGTGATTTCTGCAATTGAAAATGGTCTTATTCAAGCTTCAGCAGTACAGAATCCGTATAAGATGGGGTTTGACGGTGTGCAGGCTGCGGCTGATGCAATTGCTGGAAAGAAGGTGGTGGATAAGATTGATACTGGTGTGGTAATTGTGGGCAAGGATGAATTGGCAAAGGTAAATAAGTAAAACAACAAGAAAAGTTATATACTGCCTGTCGGTCTTATAAGGATTGCAGGCAGTATATACATTATAATGCATATATTGCCAGAACTAGATTTTCCCTTGAAAAATGCCGAATATTAATTATGATTTTCAGGCGGATATGGTTTACGGTGTCATGAGGCACTTGGCAAAATGTATTAGGATAGATTATGGGAAGTAATTTGACAATTGGCGACATTGCAAGGCTTGCTGGTGTTTCAAAGACTACAGTATCACGGGTTCTATCCGGTTCCGGTTTGGTTAAGGATTCTACAAAAAGCCGGGTACAACAGGTTATTGATGAGAATAATTATGAACCTAGTGTACTTGCCCGGTCTCTCTTGACGAAAAAGACAAATACTATCGGAGTTGTTATTGACGAACTTGCGAACCCGTTCTTTATCGAAGTGGCAAAATATATTGAGGCGTATCTGTATAATAATGGCTATCTAATGCTTCTCTGCAGTTCAGGTTGGAACCCTGAACGTGAGGCGCGATTTGATAAAAGCGCTTATTGGTAGGAGTGTGGACGGTATCCTTTTGGCTTCAACTTCTAATAATTCACCGGCTATAGATTTTCTTCGCAGCCATAATACCCCATTTGTTCTCTTTAATCTCTTTGATCGAG
>CAUVYI020000030.1:0-72500 GCA_963556115.3 Planctomycetota bacterium
GCATATATCCCTGTGTAAAATACCTGATAATATCTTTTTTCGCAACCATAAAAGTTGAAAACCAGAGATTTATGCCTATCACCGCAAAAAAAAGCACTCATTTCTTCTTATCATCACCCTTCCAGATCGGACGAAGTATCGGTGGCAACTCCTTTGCCGCAGATGGGAATCGCTTATCAGTAGGTATGGGTAAGATCACTTTCTTAGGAGTGTCGAGGATTGAAGACTCAAGGAGCGGCGGGGAATCATCTTGAATTTGTAAAGCAGGAATATGGACACACTCCGCTTCCGGCTCCTCGACGCTGTCGACAGCTTCAACAATAGCTGTATTTATCTTTTTATTACTACTGGGTTCATTCTCAGTATCAGCATTCTCTTTATTTTCCTCGACTAAAGATTCTACCAGACTTGCTTGCCCAGGTGCAGCTTCCGGTTGCAGAAAGACTTCAGCTGATTTACTAACTGTCGGCTCAAGCTCAGGCTCGAGCTGTACCCCGGACTCTATTTCAGGCAGTGCCGCAGAGTCCCCCTCAGCTCCAGTTGGCTCAGACTCAGAAGCTTCAGGCCTGAATACAACCAGGCGAGAGTTTTTTGCAGAATAGTCCTCAATAGGGCTTGAGGTTAGGCTAGAAGTTTTTTTTTTTGATACGTCATTATGCCGAAACAGAAACTCTTCCGTAAGCGCCCGATAATCATCGCTGCCCCGACAACTTGAATCATATAAGCCTACAGGCAGGCCATAACTCGGAGCCTCGGCCAAACGGATATTCTTATGCACACCGACAGAGTAGACCTTCTCTGGAAAGAAGCTCTCAACCTCACTGCGCACACTCTGCGCAAGTATTGTCCGGCTATCATACATACAGAAGATAACCCCGGTAACCGTAAGGTCGGGGTTGAGATGCCCCCGTACCAGTTCAATGGTATGTACAAGTTGCGACAGTCCCCTCAGCGCCAGATACTCTGCCTGCATCGGTACAATAACCTCGGAAGCCAGAGACAAGCCCGAGACCGTGAGCAAACCCAGACTTGGCGGACAATCCAGGAGGACATAATCATAATTATCAGCAATAGGCAACACCGCATTCTTCAATCTGAGTTCACGACTCATCATGTTTACCAGCTCCACCTCAGCAGCCGAGAGATCAATATTGGCCGGCAGTACATCCAATCCGCAGACATTCTGAATCGCCTCCTCAACCGGAAGATCTTCGACCAGAACATTATATATCGACTTCTCGGTGGTATTAGGGTCTATCCCAACATGATCGGAGAGATTCCCCTGCGGATCAAGATCAATCAACAAGACCTTCTTACCATACTCTGTCGCCAGAAATGAGCCAATACTCACCGTGGTCGTGGTCTTGCCTACACCACCCTTCTGATTCATAAATGCAATTATCTTCAAAGCAATCCCCATTAGCAGAAAAATATTAAATGCTATATTCCTATTATTCAGGAAAAAGAATGTTTGGCAATACTATTCCGAGCATAATTGTCACAAATAATCTAAACCTGAATATCGCAAGCTACAACCACAGACTCAGCGCAGATAGATATCAAAGCGTATACTCTTTCCCTTTACCTGTGCCGAAACCCCTTTTTCAAGTAACGGCGCCTTGAGCGGACGTTTCAGCACCACCCTTTTTACCCCGGTCTGTAAAGCCCCGGCCAGTAGTTCCGCAGCGTTATCCCGACTGTCTGTTGTAAATCTCGCCAGCTGCATCTCCTTCTTTACTTTTGAGGACTTTCTCCTCTCAGGAAACATCGGATCCAGATATATCGCCTCAAACTCACCGGCTCCAACCTTATGGAAGAATTCCAGACTGTCGGCATAATGCAGCACCACTCGCTCCTGTATTATCTTCTGCAACTCCTCTGCTTCAGAATCAAGTTCCACCCGGCGCAGACCATCCTCGAGCAGACCGGCCATCACCGCAGAACGCTCGAGCAGGCAGACCTCACACCCAGCCGCCGCCAGCAACATAGCGTCAGCACCCAACCCAGCAGTCGCATCAAGCACCCGCCAGCGAACCCTCTCCTTATTATAGCCCACAGCCTTGAGTACCGGTTGCGCCGTATGCATCATGGTTGAAAGGCGGTATCCTCCCCTACCCCGAATAAAATCGACTCGAACCCGCTCCTTGGGGTTATCCGCATTGATCAGCGCGAGCCCCTCCCGATCATAACGCAGATATGGCTTCTCTCTTTCCACCGGCCCAACACCTGAGTCGATAAGCGTAAATCCATAACGCTGCTGTAATATCATCCCGTGCTCCAGATACTCAGCGTCAGGGATATACAGTAATACCTCCTGAGCGTTACTACCAGTCGGCATGAAAGAACTCACCGGCCTCTCGGTCTACCCGTTCAAAGGTATGAGCCCCGAAGTAATCCCGCTGCGCCTGAATCATATTGGTCCAGAGCCGGCGCGTTTTGAAAGCGGCAAAATAATTGAGTGCACTACTGATAGCCGGCAGCGGCAGGCTACTCTGCATTGCTTGCGCCACAACCAGACGCCAATTATTATCACACCCCTTAATAAGCTCGGCAAATCCCGGAGCCAGCAGCATACTGGAAATATCCGGCTTATCCTGGTAGACTCCGGCAATATCACTGAGCATCTTGGAGCGCAGAATACACCCATTGCGCCAGATAGAACTTATCTCAGCAAAATCAAACTCCCAGCTATACTCCTTTCCCGCAACTCTAAGTACCTCAAAGCCCTGAGCATACGCTACAATTTTAGAGACCAGAACAGTATCATATATCGCTTCCAGCATCTCCTGCTTGTCCCCTTTAAACGGTTCCGACTCAAGCGCAAAAATCTGCGCCGCCGCCAGACGCTGCTCAATATTACCACTGCTACACCTGGCGAATACCGACTCAGCAATTGTCGGCGCTGCCACTCCCAAATCGAGAGCCAATTGCGCTGTCCACTTCCCCGTGCCCTTCTGCCCGGCTCGATCAAGAATAACCTCCAGTATTGGCTTTGAGGTCACAGTATCGACCTTATCCAGAATATCTGCGGTTATCTCGAGCAAAAAGCCTCCGAGCGCCCGCTGATTCCATTCCCGAAAGACCTCTGCCAGCTCAGGATAGTCCAGCCCCAGATAATTCTTCAATAAAAAATATGCCTCGGCAATTATCTGCATATCAGCATACTCAATACCATTATGCACCATCTTGACAAAATGCCCAGCCCCATCTTCACCCATATGCGCGCAGCACGGCTCACCTTCAAACTTGGCAGCAATACGCTCTAGTGGCTCCCTAATCAGTTCATAAGCCTCATGGCTGCCTCCAGGCATTATCGACGGCCCGTGGCGCGCCCCTTCCTCACCCCCAGAGACCCCTACCCCGAAAAAATGTATGCCCTTTGCCTTGAGTTCACCCTCGCGGCGTATCGTATCCTTGAAATACGAATTCCCCCCATCAATAATAATATCTCCCGCCTCCAGCAGCGGTACCAGAACCGCGAGGCTCGCATCAACCATTTCCCCGGCCGGCACCATAAGCATAATGCGCCGTGGACTGCTCAATGCCGCGACAAAACTCTCCACACTATCCGCACCGAGCAGACTCAGCCCCACCGCGTCCTCAGATGCAAGTAGTTCATCTACCTTGCTCTGTGTCCGGTTGAAGAGAACTACTGTATAGCCGCCATTATCAGCAAAATTGAGCGCAATGCTCCTACCCATAACGCCAATCCCATATACGCCGATATCCGCCTGTTTATTCATTATTCTATCCACCTTGAGCTGACGCAATACTGCCTGAAATAACTGTTGATCCACCGCCCACTCTAAAATTATAAGAAGATTCGCATTTTTTTCAAATATTTTACCGTATTATTATAATATCTCTTCACGATAAGCGTTCACTCTTTCCTCACTTGTTATAATCAAAATCGTCTACCCGCATCCTACCCCCAAAAATCACTCTCCTACCATGAAAAAGCAATAACCAAGGTTATTGCTTTTTCACTATCAATATCAAAACACTATCTATACATTTTTTAATTAATTAGAAAACCACCTTCACCCCGACAAGAAAGTTGACATTGAACCCCTTATGCCAGACCCTCTGATCATAACGCCCATAAACCGAGACATTATCCTTGATTAAAGCAGTAGCACCCAAACCTTGCTACCCCAACAGGAATCTGTACCCACTCCCTATTCATTTAATCAGCCTCCACTGATCAAAACGCTTAAAAATAATCTAAAAATTATACACCACAAATACAACACAGAGAAAATTATTAAAACAAAGTTACAAATGTTAGTCATAATTAATCCAGAAAAAATTACAACCATATTGTTTACTCAAAATAATCAATATGGATGCATCCTCACAACCAATATATGCTATAAATCCTCTATTAATTATCACTTAATTACCTCAACACCAATAAATATTTAACCAACAATAAGTTAAAATCAATTTAAAAACAAAGTAAACATACTAACCATTTACTCAATATATATTATTTATGCTATAACCCCGATCATTTATGTAATATTGTTTAAAACAGTAAAAATATATTTTATTATTTGAGGGATATTTCTTACGTAAATATCTAGCTTTCCTCTGTATCCAAACTTATTCAACCTTTAATTTGCCCAATACGCTGGTTGTTTTATAACTATCCATTATTTACCGCCACAGCCTCCATCCTCCTGTTTACCAACTTTCGGTTTATCGCTACTCAATTCAGCAAGCACACACTCTATTACAACTACTGCCAGACAAAACACAGCCAGAGCCCCGAAGCGGGCTCTGGCTGCACTCAATATCTACTAAAATTATAATTCAAAGACTTATTCAGGTCTGGTACTGGTATAAGTACCGATCTCCTCTTTAAACGGCACCTCTACATCCTCAATTCCAGCTAAATCCTCTCGACTCATCTCTTTGGAAAAACCACCCTTATTCCCCTCACTGGACATCTTATCCTTGACCGCTCCAGAATCATCCGGCAGGATATCCTTATAGTCCTGGCTCATCTTACAGATAAACTCATGCAGATCGGTAACAATTTTCTCCGCCCCTTCATGTGTCGGCTTCATGTTATAGTTCTCATACAACTCTTTTAGCTGCTTGGGCTGATCAATCTGCGGACATGGACTGCGCAGATCCTTGGTAAATGGCTGGCGCCTTCTAGCGTCCTTGAAACACTCGCTGTTCAAACACTCTTCAAGCGACTTCTCATAAATACTGTCAACCGCAAAATGCACAAAGACACACGGCTCAACCAGCCCCTGCGCGGTAACATGCACATACTTCCGACCCCAGGCGATACACCCTTCACATGAATCCCCGTCATTCCAGAAATCATAGGTCAAGATCGGCTTTTCACGCCTAAATTTGAGCACGGCCTCACGCCTGGCATACCGCTGCTCAGCTGAAGGCAGGAGCGAAAGATCAGGGTCTCTACCGATCGGCTGGTACTGGAAGAACCAGCCGTAGCTCGCTCCAAGCTTGATCATCTCGTCCATATACTCCCCGGAGCAGACGACTTCATGATTCAACGAAGTATGAGTAATCGAGAACCCGAAGAGCACTCCGTGATCACGCAACCGCTCCATAGACTCAGTAATCTTCTGATAAGCCCCTTCACCGCGGCGAGCATCGGTCAATTCAGGACTTCCTTCAATCGATATTGAAGGATGAATATTACCATACTCCGCCCAGCGCTTGGCAGTCTCTTCGTCGATATTCATACCATGGGTATAGACATGGAAGAAGCAGTCGGAATTCTCGCGCACCAGTTCCTCGAGCGGCGGCCAGAAGGTCGGTTCACCACCGGTAATGGTAAAGAAATAAATCCCCATCTTCTCCTTAGCCTCGGTAATAATCTCCTGCACCTTTTCTTTAGACAGACTCTTCTCCTTGGGGTACTTCCAGGCATAACACCCAAAGCATTTGAGATTACAGGCCATAGAAGGTGAGATAGCCAGGAAAAACGGAGGATACTCACCATGACGCTTGAAGTACGCTTCTCTGATATCCTCACCGGAAGTAATAGCGTTATAATACATATTGTAGCAAAGATTCCGCTGGGTAGACTTACTATAGTGCGGCAGATTCCGCTTGACCATTTCAAAAAAGGCATTAGCACCTTCAACCCTTCTGGCAAGCTCCTGCTCAGTTCCCTTATGATACGCCTTCATGCGTTCAACACCTCTAACTCTCATCATATCAATAAGTTTTATCAAGGTATCAGGGCTGTGATCTGAAAGAAAAGGTAGTGCTGTCTGCATACCCTTTGCCAACAGAAAGTTCTTCATTTTACCTATATTAAACAATTTATAGCTCCCAGTATATTAAAAATAATGAAACAGAAATCAGACTAAACGTTATTTATATAACTCTGTACCCGTCGGCAACGCACCCAATTGCAAAATGCGAATGCAGAAGTACTAATTTTAGCAGGACAAGACTCTCAATACGATCAAATGCTCACGATTAAGACTAATATAATATTAACTTGAAAATCCACGGAAACCGGATAGAATCTTATTATCAATAATAAACAGTGAATTGTCAAGCAATAACTCGTTCGATCTAAAATTGTATTTGCCGCAAAAGCTCACGATATCGGCGATCGAACCAAATAAGGAGAGAATATTTACCTTTAGTTATTTTATGCTTTATTAATGCCTTCAAAGCGCTATAATATTCCACTGAAAATGAAGGAACGGCATAAAGATATCAGACAAAACAAGGGTACAATTAAGAACCGACAAATGAATGAACGTAATTCCGATGAAACCCAATTTCTCTCAGAGGTCAACGAGGATGATCTGGTGGCAGAGGAATATTTATCAGGCGAAACTATCGATATCCCGCCTAAAGAAGATAAGGTAGAGTCCAACCGGATTCTATCGGTAGGTAAACGTGCCCACAGCGAACTTGAGAAGTTCCTACAGCACCTCTCCGACGCCACTCCGTTAATCTCCTACGAAAAAGAGGAATCCGAAGAAATTCTGGCGCGGTATACGATGGGGACGGAGCTGGGGCGCGGCGCCATAGGCCAGGTTATAGAAGCACAGGACGAGCATCTGAAGCGAAATGTCGCAATCAAGATTCTCCAGGAGAACAACGGCCTGGATCGTGATCGCATTGCTCGGTTTATCGCTGAAGCCCAGATTATTGCGCAACTGGAGCATCCTACCATCGTCCCGGTTCACGAGATCGGTCTGATGCCCGGCGGACTACCCTACTTCACCATGAAGAAGGTACGCGGCAAACTTCTCTCCGAGGTCATCAATGAACGCCGGGTCGATAATTCCAATGACTTTATCCGTTACCGCAAACGCCTCCTCCGTCGTTTCTCGCTCCTCTGTAACGGTGTCGCCTACGCCCATAGTAGAGGAGTAGTACACCGCGACCTCAAGCCGGATAACATTATAATCGGTGAATACGGTGAAATTCAGATTATGGATTGGGGACTGGCCAAGGTCTTGAACGACAGTTCGGTAGTCAAGCCGAGTGAGGTCTCGACCGTACGGAATAACCACTCCATGAGTACCATGATGGGTTCTATTGCCGGCACCCCTGCCTATATGAGTCCAGAGCAGGCGCGAGGCGAGCTCGACCGCATCGGACCGGCTTCCGACATCTTCTCGCTAGGGCTGCTAATGGCAGAGATTGTCACCCTGGTCAGGGTATTTCGCAGTACCGAATCGGCAATTACCCTCAAGCAGGTAGGGAAGGCCGGCCCTATAGACGCCAGTAATCTCAACCACAAGATTGAGGTTCCCAAAGAACTCTGCGCAATTATTGCCAAGTGTACCATGCCGAATCCTGAAGACCGTTATCAGAATGCCGAATTTTTGTCTGATGATCTCAAGGCCTACCTTGAAAACCGCGAAGTCACGGCCATGCAGTATACATATATCGACCGTTTCCTCAAATGGAAGAACCGCAACAGTAAGAATACCGGACTTATTATCGGGGCGGCGGCGGCACTAACAATCTCGGCTCTGGTCGTTCTTATACTTGATTTTTTCGATATCATCTAATTACCAAGGATTCATACAATGCGGATAGCAACCTTCAACGCCAACTCCATCCGTACCCGGCTGGGAATTATTCTGGACTGGCTGGATGAATACGCTCCGGATATTCTGGCAATTCAAGAGACCAAAGCCCAGGATAAGGATTTCCCGGTTCAAGCCCTCACCGCTAAGGGCTGGCATGTTGCATATGCCGGCGAAAAATCGTATAATGGTGTTGCCATAATCAGTAGGAGACCAGCAGATACAGTCAGTTTTGGTCTGGGTGATGACGACGGAGCGAGTAACACCCGAATGCTCCATGCCTGCTTTGGTAAGCTCAATATCATCAACACCTATGTCCCTCAAGGGCGGGCTATTGATCACGAAATGTTCAAATTCAAACTGGAATGGCTCGAAAGGTTGCAGCAATACATTACGAAAAATTTACCGACAGCCGATATAATCTGGCTCGGGGATCTCAATATAGCTCCTGAACCGATAGATGTTCATGACTCCAAACGAATCTGGGGACATGTCTGCCATTGTCCAGAGGTGACCGAGGCTTTCAACCGGATGTGTGAGCTGGGATTTACCGACATATTCAGAAAATTTCTGCCTGCAGCCGAGAATTATACCTACTGGGATTACCGGGTGAAGAATGCAGTAGAACGCAAGATCGGCTGGAGAATAGATCATATTCTGGCAACAAAGAATATTGCTAAACAGGCTACCGACTGCAAGGTGGATATCCAGCCGCGCCTACGCGAGAAACCCTCTGATCATACATTTGTATACAGTGATTTCTCCTTCGAATTATAATTAACTTATTATTATTAAAGGTTCCTATGATGAGTGGTTTATTTGTAACTGGATGCGGTACCGATGTTGGCAAGACTCTGGTAACAGCCGGTCTACTGCTGAGCGCCAAACAACTTGGCTGCAAAGCCACCGTAGTCAAACCGGTACAGACAGGGTGTTCACCGGTTCTCCAAGACAGTGGGCAGACCAGGTATATCCTCCCGGATCTGGAATTCATCTGTAAGATATGCGCCGATACCCCCGGGGAAGCTGAACAACTCAGGCAAAATTACTGCTATGCCTTCCTCCCTGCCTGTTCTCCGCACCTGGCAACCAGAATAACCAAAGAACCGGAGATTTCGCTGAGCAAACTATACTGCGACATCAAGGAGATAGAGCAGGAATACGATCTCATCATTGTGGAAGGAGCCGGAGGCATTCTTGTACCCTTGAATGAAAATGAAACCTTCCGTGACCTTGCCGTCATGCTCCAGTACGAGACGATCATGGTCAGCGACAATCAGCTAGGCTGTATTAACCAGGCTCTGCTTACAAGCGAAGCTCTCGACAGCAAGGAACTCCCCCCCTTGAGTATTGTTATGAATAACACCAAATCGACTCTGAAAGATGAAGAGTATATACGTGAAGACAACCCCAGAATAATCTCAAACTATACCGGCATCCCGGTCATAACCGAAATCCCCTATACCAGCGATCTCAGCCGCACAAATACCAAGTTCTGGCAACAACTGGCCACCGAGCTTGAACCAATAATACGACATGTTATGGCGATAGAGCGGGTATGATGGAGCAAGAGGATCTAAAATTCGACCGCAACCATATCTGGCATCCCTATACCTCGATGCAAAACCCCTTGCCCTGCTATAAGGTAAATTGCTGTAAAGGGGTGTATCTTGAACTTGAAGATTCACGCCGACTCATTGACGGCATGTCCTCCTGGTGGAGCGCTATTCACGGCTACAACCATCCCGCGTTAAACCAAGCAATCACCTCACAACTCTCGAGAATGTCCCATGTCATGTTCGGGGGTATCACCCATCAACCAGCGATAGATCTGACACGTAAAGTATTAAGTCTGCTCCCAGCAAATTTCGAGAGTATTTTCTATGCCGACTCCGGTTCGGTCGCGGTCGAGGTAGCACTCAAGATGGCAATACAATACTGGCAGAATTCTGCATACCCGCAAAAGAACAGATTCGTCACTATCCGACGCGGCTACCATGGAGACACTACCGGAGCAATGTCGGTTACCGACCCAGATAGCGGTATGCACTACCTCTTCAAGGACTTCCTCCCTGCACATTACTTTGTCCCGCGCCCCAAAAGCAGATTCGACTCGGCCTACATCCAGGATGACACCGCTGAACTGGAAGAACTACTGGCGCAACAGCACCAGGTACTGGCCGCAGTCATACTCGAACCAATTGTCCAGGGAGCAGGCGGAATGTGGTTCTACTCCCCTGAATACCTCAACCGTGTCCGTCAACTCTGCGACAAATACCATATCCTACTTATATTTGATGAGATCGCCACCGGCTTTGGGCGTACAGGCAGACTCTTTGCTTTCGAGCACACCGCTGTCACTCCAGATATTCTCTGTATCGGCAAAGCCCTGACCGGCGGCTACCTGACCCTCGCCGCTACTATTACCAGTAGAAGAATTGCCGAGCAGATCGGCACGCTCATGCACGGACCAACCTTTATGGCCAACCCCCTCGCCACCGCCACCGCCATAGCCAGCATAAAGCTGCTCCTGGCCAGCGACTGGCAAAGTAAAATTGCAAACATTGAAAAAGTTTTGCAGCGGGAGTTGCGCCCAGCCGCCAAAAATGATCTGGTCAAAGACGTCAGGGTACTTGGCGCGATTGGTGTGATTGAGACCAGGCTCCCGGTAAATCTCGTAAAAATCCAGGAGTACTATGTTAATAACGGGGTCTGGATTCGTCCGTTCGGCAACCTTATCTACCTTATGCCGCCATATATTATCACTGAAGACGAACTGACTCAACTCTGTCAGGTACTGTCAAACTCGCTGCGACCAGAATTCTTTATAGACTGACTAGCGGAACAAACATAATTATAGTTTGTTCCAAGATAACAGCGGTCACGACTGAATTTTGGGTAAACCTGGAAAATCAGCCCCACGAAGACCAATACACAAAACTACACTCAAACTCTTCTTCAGGAGCTACCCGTACCCTTTGAGGGCATCAAGCCCCCATGTACCCCGGCAAACGCAGTGCGTTTGATCACTTTTTTACGCAAGCGTAATTCGAAATGTTAGACTTACTCCTGATCTGCACCTATTAGTAGTACCACTTACGACTATACAATATTAGCCTAATATAAAATTTGCGTAAACAAATTTCTAAATGCGACATACAAAAAAACCGCCGGCAACTACCGGCGGTTCAACAAAACGCCAAAACAGCATATAACTACTTCTTGGCAATCTTCTTGCTCAGATCAAGCTCACCAATCTCAATAAGCTCACCAATAAGCGGTTTACCCCATTTAATAAACTCTTCAGTCACATTATTACCCTCGGCATTGATATGCTCTTTAGGCAGATGACGTGTCTTACCGGCAACATTCTTGAGTGGTACAAGTACAAACTCTGCTTCATATGGATCGGTACTTACACGCTTAATCGCAACCGAACCGTCAACGTTGGCATTAAGAGCTTCTCTAGCTGCGGTACGACCTACGTTGAGCGCTTCTTCGCGGTCAACCGGGCTCTGCTCAGGCCAAGAACGCTGTAGATAGCCGAAGGTATCGCCACGTGCACGCAGATTATCCTCAATACCCTGCGCCTTGAAGTACTCTTTTAGTTTAGCTATGAGCGCATCTGCAAGCGCCCCGGTACCTGAGAGCTGTACATTGCCATGGCTATCGGCTTCGAGTTCGTCCTTAGCCAGAAGTGCCAGGATAGGAGTACCGTTGGCATCTTCAATACCTTCAGATACCGCGATAACACAACGACCAATTTCCTTATACTTCTTGGCTACATCTTCTACAAACTTATCGAGATCAAACGCCATCTCAGGTACATAGACAAAGTGCGGACCAGAATCCTTAAACTCTTTGCCCAGTGCCGCAGCCGCCGTCAGGAAACCGGCGTGACGCCCCATGCACACACCGACATACACACCGCCGAAAGCCTTATTATCTAGATCTACCCCGCGAAAAGCATTTGCCACATAACGTGCAGCCGAAGCATAACCAGGAGTGTGGTCATTCTCCATCAGATCGTTATCAACGGTCTTAGACACGTGGATCATTCTGAGTTCATACTCTCTGGCGATAGCCGCATCATTGATAAGATCGAGTGATTCAGAGGTGTCATTACCACCTGCACCGAAGACATAGCGAATATTATACTTCTCGAAGATATCGAGCATCTTCATGTTTGCTTCTTGATTCGGCTTGTGGCGGGTAGAGCCCAGAGCTGTCGCCGGAGTGTGCGCAATTGCCTGCAAGGTATGCAGACTCTGCTCCCGAAGGTCAACAAACTCCTCATTGAGAATACCATCTATACCGTGTAGACTTCCCCAGATACCGGTAATCTGCTCAGCATCAGCCAGACCTTCAACAACTCCAACCCAACTGGCATTGATAACGGCAGTAGGTCCTCCCTGGGTAAAAACAATCGCGTTTCCGACAAGCTTATCGCCCATGTTCAAAACTCCTCATAATTAAATTAACCAAAAATAACCGACAACAACATAATATTAGAATATATAATTATATTTTTATTGATAAAACCGATAAATAATCCCCAAAATACTGATTTATCACCTGTTATTTTAATGGTATATCCAAAGATAACAAGAGCTAAATTACATTTTCTACATCCAAGGAGACTTTTTAAGTAAAAAAATCTCCTTACTTTACAGCAAGGAGATTCATCCGTCGAAAAGTCTCAAAGTATGTCCCGTCACCCTGCTCACAACGAGCCAGCACCTGCGCTACTACTGCAGCCGTAAAATCATCCCGTTCCCCGTCCGGCAGATACTCTAGAAACGGCACAATACTTGGCTGCTCGATCCACCCCACAATCGCCTCCTTATCCGGGAATACTCTATCGGCGTTATCCAGCCATACCCGAGTTGCAGAGAATCCTGCCTGCGTCACCAAGGCCTCATACTCAGCTACCCCGGGCATATACCACGGCCAACTGAAGTCAACAAAATACGGTGCAAAGCGCTCACTCCGGATAATCTCTCTGACCACGGTAAAGAAATTTGCACAATTTCCCTGCCCAGCAAAATTAAATCTGGCTTTACCACCGACATGCAGCGCCCGGTAAACGGCAGTAAGCAACTGTTCATGATCCAGAACCCAATGTAGAGCTGCATTGGAAAATACGATATCAAACTCATCCTCCCAGGAGAGCTCAAGGATATCCAGGAGTTCAAAACTAGCATTCGGCAGATTATAGTACTTACCAGCGGTGGTTATCATCCCCTGTGAAGCGTCGATACCAACGACCCGTCCTTGCGGCACCCGCGCAGCAAGCTCAGCGGTCAACCTACCGTCCCCGCACCCCAAATCTAGTACAGACTCCTGACCACTGAATTCAAGAGTCGCGATCAGCCCAGCTCCCCACTGCTGCTGATGGGAGGAAGCTTTACGGTACTTTTCACCATCGAATTCATGAACCACAATCCACCCTCCATAAAGACAAACAATCGCTTACTATTTTCTCCAGACAAAGCGTGAAGACACCGCATAGTTCCAGATAGCCGTCACGACTAAACCGGCCGCCCCAGCCCCCATCCAATAGATGTGCCCTGAATACAGGTACTTCGCAAGCATCACATTCGGTATCGCCCCCACCCCGCAGATCAGCAGGAAGAGTACAAACCCTACAACCCGCTTAAAGCCCTTGAGCGCAGTATCACCAAAGGTAAAGATATTATTGAAATAAAAATTACAAATAATCGCCACCAAAGTCGCAACTATCTGAGCATAGACGAACTCCACTCTGAATACGAGATTTAGTATACCAAGAATACACAGATGCAGCAGCAATCCAATGCAGCCGACCACAGCAAACATAACAAACTTTGCCGGGATAAACCTGCCTATACTCTTATCTATCAGGAGCATTGCAAAATCACCAAGCACGCTCAGCGTCAGCTTACTCTCCCCGAACTCCCGTGTACGGAAGGTATATGCTACCTCCTGCACCTTGAGCTTCCGCTTGGAAGAAGCCAAAATATCCAGCAGAATCTTGAACCCATCACTGGCCAACTTCCCCGCCACCTCATCAAATAACTCCCGGCTCAACATGAAGAAACCACTCATGGGATCACTGGTTCGGTTTTTACGGAGTAAGAAATTCCCCAGACAGGTAGCGAACTTACTCATACCCAGACGAGCCGCCCCCCAGTCCCCGGTTCCGCCCTCCCCGGCATAACGCGTGCCAACAACAATATCCGCTCCATTCTTCATACGCTCAAGCATAAGCGGCAATCTGGTCTCATCATGCTGCATATCCCCGTCAATCACCGCCATATAGGCAGCAGTAGAGAGATGCATCCCCTCAATACAGGCCGAGGATAACCCACGCCGACCGATTCGGTGCAACACCTTGATATTCGGCTTGTCCTTACTCACCTCTTTTACCTCTCGTGCAGTACCGTCAGGCGAATCATCATCGACGAAGATCGCCTCCCAGGCAATGCCGGTCAAAGCCGCTTCCAATTTAGCAATTATCGGTCGAACATTGTCATGTTCATTATATGTTGGAATAATTACAGATAGCTCTGCCTCACTCATCTTATGCCTTTCAACCTACAGAAATCAGTAGAATATAATCAATATAATTCTATTAATTCAAAGTGATAAATCCACAGTATTATCAAATTATAATTTCTTACTTTAGAACCTGCCCTAGTCGAACGATACATATAAGAAAAAAGACAAATTAGCCTAACCTCACAAAGAATAACAATAACGCTCCTGATACATCATATAATTACAGAAAGCGCTGTCATACGCAGCATTACCTACTAAAGTAAAAGATTTGACAAACACTTTTGCCAAGTATTTACCTCGGTCTACACACTGTGCTAAAAGGGACAAAAGATTTGTCTTAATGAAAACAAAGTCAGAAAACTACATAATATAGTTTTCTGACTTACAAAAAGAAACAATGTCGAGTCAAATTTTATTCTAGAATAAGCACTATTATAACTATCTGAAATAGAGCCAGCGACACGGCAACTACAGATAACTCACCCCACAGTCTCCGCCACCGCCTGCCCACACTGACAAAGTACTATAAGTTACAGGCTGATCGGCTATATACCATTTCAGCACATACCTTAGCATACTCACCAACACGAAACAAATTACCCCAAGAGCCTAACCGTCGCTGCGCCGAGCACATACTTTCAGGTACTCGGCACACTTCAGAAAGTCCTCCGGCGTCATATTCTGCCCGCGTATCTCCGGGTCGACTCCAACCGCTTCCAGAAATGGCAGCACATCTTTCTTCTCAACCAACCCCTTCAGCGCATTTCTGATACTCTTGCGCCGCGAATTGAAGACAGCAATACAAACCTGCCTAAGTTCCACCCAAGGAATAGCCATCCGCTCCGCCAGCGGTTTAAAGTCCACCCTGATCACCCCGGAATCGACCTTAGGACGGGGCCAAAAGACCTGTGGCGGCACCTTCCGTTCTATCTTGGCCTTTGTCGCCCCGATTGCAGTCTTGATCGAAAGAGCCCCATAATTCTTACTCCCGGGCTTGGCCACCATTCTCTCGGTAACTTCAAGCTGGAGCAAATAAACCCCGCTATGCCAGGGAAGATCAGACTCAAAGATATTTGCAGCAAAGGGTGTCCCCGCAGAATACGGCAGATTGGAGATACATTTTAGCACGCCTCCGCGAGCCTCATGCATCTCACGGAGTCTAGCAATAACCTCAGGATTAATCGTAGACTTCCCGGCCAGGATATCAGCTTCAATCAAGAAAAAATTAGGGAACTCCTTCATCTCTGCCTGTACCAACCCTGCCATCCCGTGATCAAGTTCTACAGCAATAAGTGTAGCCCCGGTCTTGGCCAATTCCTTGGAGAGAAAACCTGTACCCGGTCCTACCTCCAGAATTATATCCTCGCTACCCACCTGCCCGGTACGCGCAATAAAATTTACCTGATTCTTATCCAGCAGAAAGTTCTGCCCCCATCTTACCCTCGGACTCATCCCATGGCGCTCAAAGAGTGCCATCAGCTTCTCTTTCCGGCGCAAGTGCCTAGCATCTGCCATTATTTAACCGTTCTCCTCGATACGATCCACCGTCAGGACATATACAACCTGACCACTATCATTGACAATAGGAGTAAACAGGGTACTGACTCTTATCCGATTTCCAGACCCATCCTCCCGTACATAACTCTGACTCCAGAACTGCTCACCCTGCATTACTCTCTGCTGTATAGAACGGAACACTCCTGCGTCTACCGAACCATAATCAAATGCATCAATAGTGACAAAGGTCGTACCATCCTTATAGATATAATAAAAACTCTTCAGATTACCCAGACCTCCTACCACCGCCAACCCAGAGGCGTAAACACCGGGGTGGGCATACATAAACTCTTCCAGCATGGCATAGATCTCATCCCGGGAATACTTCTCATACGGATCAATAGAAGTAGCAAAAACATTTACTGAGGCATCAAATACCGAAGCTGAAGTGCCGCTACTGGACGGCGGCTGCACCTCACACCCCAGACACAGCAGTACGATAGACAAGATTATACCCAGAGTTATCCCCTTGCAGCTATTCATGTATTTCTCCTTATAATGCACCTTTTCCTGACTGAGCACCTAGCCTGTTCCGGCTTAAGGCGTCAGAAACAACTGCGTAATAAATACCTCATTAGTCTCAGGATCCCGATACGCTCCAACCCCGGTATAGACAAATTCTGGAAGGAGCAGATTCTCCAGATGTCCCGCAGAGCGCTGCCAACCCCAGAGTGCCGACTGCACCGGTTCAGCCCCAGCGGTACTGCTGGCAAGATTCTCTCCAGCCTTACTCCAGTCAACAATACCTGCCGCATCCAGTCTATCCTCCATCTTACCGCCTGTAGAGTCTATATGCGATATCTGCCCATGTCTACCCATCTCCTGAGCGTAGTTTCGCGCTACCCGGTCAAGATCTGAATCCCGCTTGAGTGGAGTCCTGCCTTTATTGACCCGTATCCGGTTTATCCCGTTGTAGATGCCGCTCTCAATCTCTACCAAAGGCTTGGACACCGTATTCCTTGTTAAATTATGAGATCCTGCAACTGCCCCGTTTCCAACCTCAGCCTGCGGCTCATAACCACCATAATTCTGCGTACACCCTACTAGCCCTAAGACTGCCCACAGCCCAAAAACACCCGACCACCTCGGCATATATCATCTCCCGGAAATATTACCCAATACCCGGATTCGCTATAAATCCATCCTCAATAATATGTCGTACCTTTACTTTAATCATCTTCTAAACTTTTTATTATATACATTCTCCAGTATTTACAAATATAAAACTACGTTCAACCAATATTTATCTTGATTTGCCGGATAAAATACGAATATTATATATCTATGAATAAGAAAGAGCACCAGGAACAATTTTCCCAGCATACAGATGAATCACTTGCCGCATTATGCAAGGAGGGTATCGAGGCTGCTGAGCGCGAGCTACTCGGCCGATATATGCAGGCAATTTACTGGTTGCCTCAGCGTATATTCGGTGCGGAAGAAGAAGATTTATCCGGCTTTTTAATCTATGCCGTAGAGAAGATACGTGAACGGGATACCCTGGCCAAATACGACCAGACCAAAGGAGCAAGATTCTCTACCTGGATCGGCACCGTTATCCGCAACCTCTATCTCGACTATATGCGTAGCCAACCGAGCGAGCCCTACAACATTGAGTTCGAAGAGAGTGCTTTCCCCACCCAATCCAACCGCCGAGACTCCGAGCGCAAGAGTCTGCTCGAACTAATGCAGCTCAAATGCAGAGTCATCTTCAAGCTCCTGCTCTGCGACACCTTCTTTCTAGATAGTGAAGAGATCAAATGGATTGCCCAGGAGAGTGAACAGAGTATAATCCAGACCAGTGAGAATATTGCCCGGCTGGAAGAGAATCTGCGCCAGGGTGAAGACAAGCTAAAAGCTCGTTACGACAAACTCTCTAGAGCCTATTACTGGAAGACTACCTACGAAAAACGGCTGCACGCGCTAGAGAAAAATCTTGAGAATGCTACCGAAAAAGAGCTCCTGGAAATGAAGGAACTGGAACGAAAACTCATGAAACGCCAGCGTGAATACGAAAATATCCTGGATGAACTCTCAGGAATGGGTGGAATTATCACCGCCCCATATCGGGAACTCGCCAAACTCCTGAATATCAGCGAAGGAACCCTGGCCAGCAATATCAGCCGCTGCCGGGCGGCGGCGGCTGATCTCCTGCGTTCATTACGCAAGAAGTAGATTAATTACCCTGACTTTTGAGAGACCATAAGATGAATCCACCCAAACTGACAATTGAAGAACTTTCACGTTTTATAGATAATGAATTGAGTGAGAGTGAGCTTGAAGAGGTAAGCAGGAAGCTTACCGAATGTCCTACTTCCGAGCAACTGCTCAATCGCCTGCGCGAACTTACCCAGCAGGTATCATCCAGTATTCTCAATGCCGCACCCGTTGAGTCGAAAGCCAACACCGAAGAATGCCTGACCGAAGATGATATTATACGACTGGTAGAGCATCAAGCCTCACCCGCAGAGCTATACCAGGCCGAGCAACACATAGCAAACTGCAGACACTGCCTGCTCCTGGTCTTGCAGAATATACGGACTGCTGTAAGTATGAACTCTAATAACTGGAATGAACTTCCCGAAGAGGTTCGCGCCGACTCACGAATCTCAGTAGTCAGCCGGATCAAACGCCCCCAGCACTGTTGCGAACATACTTCAGAGCAGATAGGAGAGATCAGGTTCAACCTTAATTCAAATAAGACCCAGATCTTCCAAGAATTCAGTAAAGGCATACATACTGTCCAACTCATTATCAAACGGGTCAGCGCTGAAATCGCCTCACTGGAGATAACCTTCCTACAGGAGAACAAACCGAAGACTCAGATCGAACTAACCCTTATCATAACCCCCGACGGCAAACAGATATTCCGGGGTCTCACCGGGCAGAACGGCAAGACCCTTATCCGCCGAGTTCAGCCCAATAACTATCTCCTCCGCTTCAAAGAACTGGATGCGGTCATCTCAGTGATAATCAGTGATGGTTCCGAGTAAATCTCGATACTACCGCGTTGGGGGCATTCCCAAGCGGCAGACAGCTTCTGGGGTAATAAGCGCTTGAAACTCGTCACGGCTGAGCGTCCCCTCGCTGGTAACTATCTCTTCGATACTCTTACCCTCCTGTACAGCTTGAGCCGCTATCCGCGCGCACTCAGTATAGCTGAGTCGCGGTAGTAGTGCAGTCACCAGCGCCGTACTCGCATTTGTATTCTCCGCGCAGCGCTGGCGGCAAGCGCTGATACCTTTAACGCAACGTTTGCGCAATACCGCTACCGATTTGGTAAGAATACCGATGCTGCCCAACAGCTTATCGGCGATAAGCGGCAGAAACGCGTTGAGTTCCAGCGAACCAGCTGCAACCGCCTGCGCGATTACCTGATCACTACCCATCACCTCCATCGCGCCCTGAGTCACGGCCTCGGGGATTACCGGGTTGACTTTGAGCGGCATGATTGAAGATCCCGCCTGCACTGCCGGGAGGGTTATCTCACCGATACCTGCCTGCGGACCGGAGGAGAGTAGACGCAGATCTGACGCAACCTTGATAATATTGGCAGCGCAAGCCTTAAGAATACCTGATACCTCAACAAAGACATCGGTATTCTGCGTCGCTTCCACCATATTCTCAGCTCTAGCCAGCCCCAAGCCGGTCAGCTCCCGCAAGACATCACTTACTCTAAAGATATACTGCCGCGGCGCCGCCAAACCGCTACCTATTGCTGTCCCTCCAAGATTGATCACCCGCAACCTCTCTACACATTTATACACCCTCCACCGATCCCGGTTAAAACACTCCGCATAACTGGAGAATTCCCGCCCCAGCGTGGTCAGCACTGCGTCCTGATACTGAGTTCTTCCCACCTTGACAATTCCTGCAAACTCCTTCTCCTTCTGCTGCATTGCCTCCTGTAGTAGTACCAGTTCCTCTTCCAGCTCGGTTACCTGTCTAATCGCCGCCACCTTCAGAGCTGTAGGAAAGGTATCATTGGTCGACTGATGCAAATTGACGTCATCCAACGGCGAGATATAGGCATAATCACCTAAATCTCTACCCAGCAACTGCAAGGCTCTGTTGGCAATCACTTCATTGACATTCATATTCAGGCTAGTACCGGCTCCGCCCTGCAAGGCATCGACAATAATACTCCCCGACAACACCCCTTCAGACAGCTCCAAAGCCGCCCGCTCCAGAGCCTCGACCTTCTGTTCATCAGTCCAAATTTTTAAATCACGATTCACTTTGATACAAGCCAGTTTTACCACTCCATACGCCCGTATCAATTGCTCATGAACCCCTCTGCCCGCAATATTAAAATTCTCCACCGCTCTATAAGTATGCACGCCATACAACGCTTCTACCGGGAGCTGCACCTCGCCCAATTGGTCTCTCTCTACTCTAAATGCTGTCATTGTCAGATCCTTTTCGCCTAAACCCTTCCTCTGCCCTGTATTATTACTATAATAATATTCCAGTCAAACATGAAAGGATAAAATGCTGAAGATGCTCCCCTTTGCTGATTATTATTACCACCGCTTCGGCAGCTACCTGAAGCACAAATTTGGTACAAAGGTACATAAAATATCGATAGATGCAGGCTTTGACTGCCCCAACCGGACTCCAGGAAAGAAAGAGACCGGCTGCGCCTGGTGTGAAAACTCCTCCTTCAACCCCAATCCTCGTTCCAAGGAACGCAGTGTTAGCGAACAAGCCGAACTCGGGGTCAAAATACTCCGAAAACGTCTGGGCGTCGGCTTATTTATCGCCTACTTTCAAGCCTATACCAATACCTATGCACCAACCGAGACCTTATACCAACTATATTCACAGGCTCTCAGTACCGAGGGTATTGTCGGTCTGGCTATCGGCACCAGACCCGACTGTATCGACGCTGAAAAACTCGACATGCTTGCAGAGCTGGCACGCAAACACTATGTTCTACTCGAATACGGTCTACAGACAGCGAGTAATCAGACCCTAACCCGAATGAACCGCGGACACACGGTTGAGGATTATATCCAGGCTATGGAACTCAGCCGGGGTCGCGGGATCGAACTCTGCACCCACATCATCACCCACCTGCCGGGAGAAGGCCGCGCCGCAGCTTTTGAGAGTCTGCATACCGCGCTGAACGCCGGCACCAACGGCCTAAAGCTCCACAATCTGCATATAGTAAAAGGTAGCCGCCTCGGCAGCAGCTACCAGCAAGAACCATTCTACCTCCCGAGTAAGGATGAACACGTAAGCCTGATCTGTGATTTACTCGAAGTTACCCCGCCGGAGATTATTATTCACCGTCTCTGGGGAGCGGCGACAACCCGCCAGCGGCACATAGCCCCAGATTGGTGCCTGGATCATAACGGGGTCAGATACGCCATTGAGCAGGAATTCGCCAGACGCGGCTCTTTTCAGGGAAGCCGCTTAGCCTAAGCTACAGCAAAATTCAGACTCCGCCAAATAGGCTAACAACCTTAATGCTCAGAGTCAAATACCCCGGCCAAGCCTCCCAAAGCCGTCTCCCGATACAGCGATGACATATCCTGCCCCGTCTTCAGCATCGTCAATACCACCTCATCATAACTCACCCGGTGCCTCCCGTCCGAAAGTAAGGCATTCAAAATAGACTTATCTGAATGCCCTTTCTCATGCCCGTAGTAATACAGTGGTATTGCTCCAGATTATCTCCGTCTTGATCGGATCAAGCCCAGAGCTTACCGCCAAATCGGTAAGATACCCCTAACTCACTACTGAAAAACCATAAAACCCATCTTACGATAAAAGGTTACTAAGTAAATAAGCATAACCTGAAAGCACTTATCAATAAACTTGAACACCCTATATTAAGTCTAAAATAATATTAATTATCTACAAAGCACAACTTGTATTATAAGCAAGAATATATAAACTATAAGCATAATTGAGTTAAGTACCAACATTATCATAGCACCAGTAAGGTAAAAAAACTTATCACCAGCTTACATATTTATCATCAGCTAATCCTTGATACCTGTAAGCCATACACTGCGAAAGGATAGACAAACATGAGAATAGTTATCGCACCCAATGCCCTCAAATCAAGCCTGAGTGCTACCGAAGCGGCCAAGGTTATCGAAGCTGGGGTAAAGGCTTTCGACCCAAATATCGAGACTACTCTAGTTCCGGTTGCAGATGGTGGAGATGGCTTGGTAGATGTATTACTTGGAGCACTGGGAGCTGAGAAGATTGACTGCGAGGTAAGCGACCCGCTTCGCCGCAGAATTACTGCTAGTTACGCCTATGTTACTACGACCGGAACTGCAGCCATTGAGATGGCTCTACCCAGCGGTCTGGCACTACTCAGCGACACCGAAAAAGACCCGTTACAGACCACAACCCTCGGCACCGGCGAATTGATCAAAGATGCTATTCTACGTGGAGCCAAAAAGATAATTCTGGGTATCGGCGGGAGTGCGACAAATGACGGAGGCATGGGAGTTGCTGCAGCTCTCGGAATCAAGTTCTTTGACACTGCAGGCAACGAGCTTGAACCTATTGGCAAGGAGCTTATCAATATTGCCCATATCGATATGAGCGGAATACTCCCTGAAGTTCAGCATGTAGCTTTTGAGGTCGCCTGTGATGTCGAGAATCCACTCTCTGGCATTGATGGCGCGGCTTATGTCTATGCCAAGCAGAAAGGAGCAAATCCTGAAGAGATAGAATTCCTTGACGCCGGTCTGAAGAATTTTGCCAGAGTTGTAAAGCAGCAGTTTGATCTGGATATCGATAGTATGAAGGGTGCCGGAGCTGCAGGTGGCCTCGGAGGAGGTCTGGTTGTCTTTACTCAAGCTAAACTTGCCAAGGGAATAGACCTAGTATTCAATGCCGTAAATCTCCGTGAAAAGATAGACGGAGCAGACCTGGTCTTCACCGCCGAAGGTCAGATTGATTTTCAGACCAAATTCGGCAAGGCTCCAGCCGGTGTAGCCAGTATAGCCAAGGAGTACGGCATCCCCTGTATTGCTCTAGCTGGGAGTATCGGTGAGAAGATTGAAGAACTCCGCGACTGCGGAATCACCGCCACCTTCTCCATCTGCCCGGGACCGGTAAGCCTGGCACAAGCAATTGAGAATGCCTCTATGTATATGCAGAATGCAACTCTGGAGATAATGCATACCTTTTTTGGCAGACCTTAAAGTCTGCCAAAAGAAGCCGAAACAGACTGCTAAAAATACAGCTTGCCTACCCCCTTATTCAGTTCCATCTCGGTAGTATTGCTCATATCAAGTTTTGCCTTCCATGCTTGCTCCATACTATTGATATAAAGCGCCTTTTCCGAACAGACATCAACACAACCAAGGCAGGCAATACACTTAGCAGCATCAGCTTCCCCGGAAACAAAATCCATGGCTCCGGTCGGACATATATACTCGCACTGCCCACACCTACTGCATTCCCCACCGTCTCTGCTAGGAAGCTTGGTCAAGACCTTGAATCTATACGACTCAAAGAGATCCAGCTGCTCCTCGCTAAACATTCCCTTATCCAGTTCCCCAAGTACCCCTTCATCCTCTCCACAAAACCTGTTATAAGTTGCTGTGACATACTCTTGCGCCAACACTTCCTCTCTAATATCCGGTCGCTCCGGAAATGCTCTCCAGCCACCCAGGTTATATGTATGCTTACCTGGAAACTCTGCAGAAGAGACCGGAATAAAACCCTGCTTACGAAGAATCTCCGCAGTAGAGTAATGCGCCGGATGAATCATAAACCCTCCATAAGTAAAGAACATACCACACTTCCTGCCGCCTCCTGATATTGTAGTCAGCCACTCACGCATAATTCTTGGCGCCCGAAGTGAGTGAATTGGAAAACCGAACACCAACGCCTCATACCCGGATAATACAGCAGCAATCCCCCTATCCGCTTCACGTGCTACCGGATATTTATCTGCCTCCACGCCGCGTGCCCTAAATTCAGCCCGTATTATCTCTGCCATTTTTTGGGTATTTCCGGTAGCTGAAAAATATACGATTGCAATCTTCATATCCGTCCTCCTGTACAACACCAGGATGTTGTTAGCAATACTAACAATATCCTTAAAAAAAATCACCTATTGTTATTGATAAAATGCTGCTCAAATCTGAGCAGTTGGTTAAAAGTATCAGAGAAAAGCTTGAGCTTCACCTCGGTATCATCTTTAAAATAATCTTTGAATACTTGAAACATATGCTGATGATGCTTTTCATGATAAACACAAGCAATCTTGCCGTCCTCGGTCAGCCATAAAGTCACAGCTTTACGATCAACAGGGTTTACTTCTTTACGCACAAATCCTTTCCTACAGAGTATTCTTATACGCTCAGAAAGAGTTGGTTTAGAAATCTGAAGTATCTCTGCAAGCTGCGTTATCCCTATCCCTTCACGCTCACCGATAATGACCCACAGTATGAATCTCTGCCGGAAATAAGCGTTGCTCAGTACCGAAATACACACCTTCCTTGTGGTTTTCATTGACCGAACCCACATACTTCATCAATACTTCCAGCATACTTTCAAAAGCAACTCTTTCTTTATTCATACCCAATCATAAGGGTTGCTAACAAATATTTCAACCTAAATTATTAGTACCTGCCAAAATAATGCCATATTCTACTCTCAATCATCCGACACTACACCTGCTTTCATGCAACTTCCTCTGCTCTAACCCTGCTCGCCCATCCTTCCGGAGGCTAAGGCTAAATCAAATCTCGCATATTCCCGACAAATACATATTAAACAGGCTTTCTCCAATTGGAGAAAGCCTGTCAAAGAACAACCTGCCATTAAAATTCAATTTAACTTATTTTACAATAAGAGCATGCAAAGCCTCATAAATCACGGTAGTTACAAATGCCGATACCGGAATAGTCACCAACCAGCCCACAGCAATCTTTGCCAGAGTAGCGAATCTGACGTGACCTCTACCCTGAGCCAGACCAGAACCTACAACCGCACCCGTAGCCGCATGCGTAGTACTTACGGGAATACCCATCGCTGACGCACCCACCACACTGGTTGCAACCGAGAAGTCAACACAGAAACCACGTGAATTATTAATGGTTGTCACCTTCTCACCGAGAGTCCTCATTACACGCTGGCCAAGTAAGGTAATACCGGTAGCCATACCCACACCCCCCAGGAGCAGGATCCAGATCGGCATATTGGTAGAGAACATATCAGGAATACCGCCGGATTTAACCACCAGATAGATTGCAAGCACCGGCGAGATACTGTTTGCTACATCGTTAGAACCGATAGCAAACGCGACATAACAACTGGTACCGATCTGCAGATTCTTAAAAGCACGCTGCGCCCCTTCGGTAGTATCATCCGCACGTTTGAGCCAGCCTTTGATCAGACGCTTGAAGAGGAGGTAGAAAGGGATAAACATAATCAACGCAATCAGTGCCACGTGCCATCTTGACAAATAGAGAATAGCCGGCAGCTTTCCTGTTGCCAACACCTGCAGCTGCTGCATCGCATCATTTGCCTTGGCCGTTGATTTATAGAATGAGTTCAGAAGATCACCTAATTTTTCATCATCGCCATAATTCATCGTTTTTAGATTCTCACTGACCTGAGCAGAAATTTCAGCCATCTCGTCAGAAGCCTGTTTGAGCTGATTTATCTTTGACAGCTCTCTGTCCTTACGCTCTTCTCTGGACATATCTTCAACAAAGCACTTATGCGCATCAATACCGATCGACTGCTTGAGCTGGGTAAGGGTGAAGAGCGCATAAATTCCTGCGCAAAGCATGATACTCACCACAATCGGCAGCCATTTCCGCATTCGTTCCAATACGCCTAACCCCTGCCCTATCAGTTTCTTCTCGATAAATGAACACATAATGATCGAGAGCACACCAGCAATCAATGGCGATAGTATCCACCCCAAAACAATAACCCCAAGAGCTTCCCAAGGAGCCGCACTCCACCCTCCAAGAATTATCGCAATACCGGTAAGACTACCAACGATCGCCCTGTGACGAACTGACCGGAAGCGCAGTAAGGGTCGATACCAATACGAATATGCCGGAAGCGAAGAGTACCGAGATCATCGCAACAACATAATTACTACTATCACTAAACCTGTCCGGAGGAACCAAACCGGTTACCAACTTTGTCGCAACGTGTCCACCGAGTAATAACGCTCCTGAGAATGTAACCACACTCGCAATGGCGATAGCAAGTTTCATCTTCAAAGCTTTTGAACCAACCGCAGATGCAAAGGCATTAGCCACATCATTCGCACCATTGTTGAAAGCCATGAAAAATGCACCAATACTACCTACAATTATAAACAACAAACCATGTTCAAGTTCCATAAAACCCTCCCGTATTAGCTTGTAGTTAAGAATACGCACAAATAAGCAAAACAGTACGGCTATTATAAACATATATAAAAAAAAGTAATGTTAGAAAAATTGTTATTATAACACCATAAATAATTATAGGTTTATATACAATTAATAAGGCTGCCCGTTGACGGGCAGCCTTATTAATAAGTCCCATAACATTGTTATTATTATTCTTAATGATCACACATATTGGTTCCAGATACCAGCGTTCCTGCAGACCAGGATTCCACAAGTTCTTCCGGAGTCAACACCGGAGCCCCAACTACAACGTTGATACCTCTCTCAATAAATAAGGTCTGCGCTCTCTGCCCCATACCTCCGGCAATGATCAGGGAAACGCCCATCTCTCCAAGCCACTTAGGAAGCAGCCCTGGTTCATGTGGCGGCGCATCGACATCATTCCTGCCGGATATACTCTTCTCTGCTTCATCAAACTCAATAATTGCAAACTGCGCACAATGCCCAAAGTGCATAGTCAATCTACCTTCAGCCAATGGAATAGCTATTTTCATCAAAGTCTCCTCATATTTCATTTATACTAATATCTCTATTTCTACCACGACCACACTATTATATATCAGCCACGATGTTTTTCCAGAGAATTCTTATATCTTCAGCCGCTGGAGACTCAGTCTCGACCACAGCTTTTCTCTGAATCTGAGCTTTTGTCACCGAAGTATCATACCTCACCCTCCCCGCCAGAGTCGCTCCAAGTTCCTGAGCCGTCTGCTCTATAGCTGCGGTCATATCTGCATTCAGATCCCACTTATTGACACATACTGCAGCGGAAATTTCAAAGTGTCTGGCAAGTTTTAATACCCGCTCCATATCATGCGCTCCAGATACGGTAGGCTCAGTTACCACCAGCACCTTACTCGCACCGGTAAGCGAAGCTATTACCGGGCAGCCTATTCCCGGAGGTCCATCAATAATAATCAACGGCACACCATTCTCCGTCGCTAATTTCTGCGCATTCTTTCTTACAGTTGATACCAGCTTACCCGAATTCTCCGCCGCAACTCCGAGCTTGGCATGTGCCATATCGCCTCGACGCGTCTTGGATAACATCCACTCCCCGCAGAGTCTATTCTCAAAGCGTATCGCTTGAGAGGGACAGAACTGTACGCATACGCCGCATCCCTCACAGTTATTCGGGTCTATTACATACCTTCCCTGCGGAAGTCTCTTTAATAGCCTCAAATCTACAGTATTCAGCACATAAGCCACAACCGCTGCAAGCGTCATTATCAATACTGGCTAGCTTACCGCTGTAAAACTCCTCGCGTTTCACCTCTTCCGGTTCAAGCACCAGGTGCAGATCAGCTGCATCAACATCACAATCAGCAACTATAGCGCTCTCTGCCAAAACGGCAAATGACGCGGTAACACTGGTTTTACCGGTTCCGCCCTTGCCACTTATCACTACCAACTCTTTCATTTATGCCCACCTTTATAATCTGCCATAATTGTGTCCATTATCCCGGCAAAGAGTTCTTTATATCCCGGCACACTCTCGACTATAGATTCACCCCGGGAATACGCCTCAGCCACAGCCCGGTCATTGGGAATCTCCAGAAGAACAGGGATATTCTCACATTCACAATACCTCTGAACTCTATCATCACCGACGCCAACCCGGTTGACAATTACTCCAAAGGGCAGCCCGAGTTCCCGCACCATATCAACAGCCAGAGTAAGATCATTCAAACCAAAGGGTGTCGGCTCGGTTACCAGTACAACATAATCCACTTCTCCCAGAGTTGCCACAACCGGGCAAGTAGTCCCCGGAGGAGCATCCAGAATAACCAATCCATCCTCCGGAATTTTCTGCTTCAAAGCCCGAATCAGCGGCGGCGCCATGGCCACCCCGACATCAATACAACCTTGAAACAACCGGATATTACCGGCGCTATACTCGGTAATAAGGCCAATTCTATTCTCAACCTCAGTAATCGCACCCTGCGGGCAGAGACGCGCACAACCGCCACACCCATGACACATCTCAGAGAACACCAATGGCTTGGTACCGAAGGTGACAATCGCATTGAACTGACAGAACCGCCCACACTCACCACAGCCATTACACTTATCCGGATCAACCTTGGGTATCAAGGTATTGACAATCTCTTCTCCTATGAGTTTCGGATCAAGAAAGAGCCGGCTATTGGGCTCTTCCACATCACAATCAAGGAGAACCACCGGAGAATCAAGCGCCTGCGCTATATTAACCGACAAGGTTGTCTTGCCGGTTCCGCCCTTACCCGAGGCAATAGCAATCTTCATAAATCTTTCCTCTCCTGGTTTATACCCAGTGCCCCTCAACATCAGCCCCTTGGCTCTCTTTCAAATCACCATTCTTATACTGCTCCAGCATAGACTGCACAGTACCAGTAGCGTTACAATACACCTTGATACCGGCAGCTGACAGAGCCGCAAAAGCCTTTGGCCCACAGTGCCCGGTAATTACCGCCTTGGCTCCGGTGTTGAAGACATTCTGCGCCGCTTGAATTCCCGCCCCCTGCGCCGCATCAAGATTCTGTTTGTTATCAATCACCTCAAAATCACCACTCTCGGTATCAAAGAGGATAAACATTGCAGCTCTGCCAAAACGCGAATCTATCTCTGACTCAAGTGTTCTTCCCGTACTGGTCAATATAATCTTCATAATTATTCCTTTATCAATAAAACCCAATAATATTTACGAATTCTCAATATAAAATGTTACTCTTGTTGCTCCGTGTCAGTAAGATCAGTATCATCCTGATCCTCCACATTCTGTCGAAATCCCAATCCCAAACCCGCGCCACGGCCTAATCCACAGCCCAGACCATGACGAGAAAAGTACTTCGTTCCCACTCTGAACCCCTCAGCACAACCCCAGCCCATGCCCGCCTGTCTGCCCAATCTTAAACCATTATGTCCATCAGCATTGATCCTGCCAAAACCTTGACCCTTTCCCCGTCTCTGCCGTCGACAACATCCCGGCATAAGATATTCATCCTTATTCAGCTCATTTTTGAGCCACATCTGAATTACTTCCTCTATTTCACCGGCAATAAAAGGTTGTACCGCAATCCCCTTGAGTTCAAACTGCGCCTGGAAAATTTTCGAAATCGCCCCACAAACAAGCCGGCTGAGCTTTAACTCAACAAATTTTTCCACCAACTCAAAGAAACTGCTCTGCGTGAACTCTACCCTCTCCCGAGCCATAATCGCGTTATCCTCAACCGTCACCACTACAATTTCAGTAGAAGTGTCAAAGACCGGGGCTATCCTATTATTATGGGTTGAGAATGCAACTAACTCTCTACTCATTTTCATTCTCCAATGTAAGAATCTCTAGTACCCTGCTCAAATAATAACCTACCTTTCCTCAATCCTACCCGCTTTGCAATACTTGTGCAATTCAGTTATCAATTGTTGTACCAGTTTCAAATATCTTATTTTATTAACCGCTATCACCTTGTAATAGCTCAAGTAATAATGTATTCCCGCACTTGTCTGTAGTCACTTTCAGTGCAAAACTGCAACCATATATGTGTATAGAGTAGCAAACGCTACTCTATCACCAGTTATTCACCTTACAACCCTAATCGCTATTACCTACTCCTTCCATCCTTCTCCGGCAGTTCAATACCCCATTTTTTAATCTTCCGAAATAGGGTAGATTTATGCATACCCAATTCCTTTGCGGTAGCCAGACGATTGTAATTGTTCCGTTTCAAAGCGTCCAAGATCTCCTGTTCCTCGACAATCTGCCGCGCCCTTGAGCGTTCAACTCCGACTTCTGACGCCATACGGCTTGAATTACCGCGTAGTCCAAACTCCTCCGGTAGATGTTCGATACAAATTAACTCTGAGGTACATAAGATAAAGGCACGTTCTATGACATTCTCCAGCTCACGGATATTACCCGGCCAGTCATACGCCACCAATAACGACAGCGCCTCAACCTCAATCCCCAAAACACTCTTCTGCATCAGCAGGTTAAACTTATCTATAAACTTCTCGACCAGTAAGGGTATATCCTCCTTGCGCTCACAGAGAGCCGGAAGTTCAAGTTTAGCAACATTTATCCGGTAATACAAATCCTCTCGGAACTCACCGTTGGCAACCATAGCCTTCAGATCCCGGTGTGTAGCAGCGATTATTCTGACATCCGCCTCTTCCGATTCAACCGAGCCCAGCGGTTCATAGACCCTCTCTTGAATTACTCTGAGCAGGCGCACTTGCATCGCCTGACTTATCTCGCCTATCTCATCCAGAAATAGCGTTCCACCCTTAGCTAGAGCAAAGCGCCCCAGTTTATCACGATTGGCTCCGGTAAAGGCACCGGCTTTATAACCGAACAATTCCGACTCCAGCAGAGTATCCGGCAGCGCGCCACAGTTAATCGCCACAAACGGGGCTCCCGCCTGCTCGCTCTGCTCATGAATTGTACGTGCCAGCACCTCCTTACCGGTACCGGTATCCCCCTGAATAAGTACAGTACTCCTACTACGCGCCACCGCCGGGATAATCTCGAATAATCTCTTCATCCGCGAACTGTGGCTGACAAAATCACCTAGTGAACAACGCTCCGACAATTCCGCATACAGCGCCACAACCTCAGACAGATCCCGAAAGCTCTCGACCCCACCGATGATATTACCCTCCCCATCCCGGAGTACAGCCGCCGAAATACTAATCGGAATTCTCTCCCCCTCTGCACTTATAAAATAAGCCGAAACTCCAATAATCGGCTTACCATTCTTGATTGTCTGCCGTAACGGACATAACTCCCCGCAGAGGCTTGAGCGGAATACCTCCGAGCATAAACGCCCCAATGCCTCCTCCCGGGTAATACCGGTTATCTCCTGGGCAGAACGGTTAATAGAAGTGATCCGCCATTCCTTATCTACAGTAAAGACCCCATCCGATATACTCTCCAGTATCGCTTCGGTCGTAATATCCATCCATAAACCTCCTTATTTATCGCACCTACCCTGGCAATTCTACCCCTTACCACTGATTACTCAATCTTTTTTTTATTTTCCCGTTTGTACTCTCAACCACGCCATACCTACCTGCAGAGTAGTTCACCTTCTAATAAAATCCTTTAAAATACCCTATTCATAAATCCCACCCTTACCTCTAAAATTCATTAGCCTCTCATACCTAGTCCCCAAAACCTAATACAAGCCTAATAGTTTATTTGGCATATAACAACAACACCTTAATAACAACTTCTTAAAAAAGAAGATACAAAAATATCAAAAGTTTGCCAGCCCGCATTTTTCCCACACACCATATTAACATACTAGCTTAAATCATCCACTAATCTCTTAAAACTGATACATATTCTCATATTAAACCGTATAAACAAACAATCACTCAAGATAAAACCAAATAAATATTACTAATTAGTTAAATATATTTACCAACACAACTTGAACTACAAATTATTTTTTAACTAGCATAATCTCAATTTATTCTAAAATTAACCGAAAACAAACATATTGGCGGTATGATAATATTTGTCAAACAATAAATGACAATATACCTCAAATATCACCTATACCTACATTTAGCCCCTGGTTCAGGTTAGATTATTGTAAGTAAAGAAATCATGAGTATGGAGAGTAAATGGAAGGATTCTTAGTAAATATTGACCTTATAAGTATGAGTGTCAAAATTATAGCCGGAGATGATGTCATAAACCCCATCATCTCTGAAGAGAAACTTTATGAGTTTTTCAGACTCAACGGCATACGCAGAGGTTTCAATAAACAAGAGATCAAGAGAGCTTTCAAAGAACTCCCCAATCTTACAACCAACAAGATCTATATTGTCGCCGAAGGTAAAAAGCCGATAAACGGCAAAGACGGAGAGATTGTCTTCAAAACCGATATCTCTGAGCGTGCCCGCTATGTCGGCTGTAAGGATGATGAAAATGGCTCTATTGACTATAAATCATCTATTGGCATTTCAACCGTTGCCGAAGGCGACTGTATCTGTGTTATCACACCACCGACCCGCGGCATTGACGGCTATGATACCGGAGGCAAACTAATCCCTGCGGCGAATGGCAAGCCGGCAAAACTTATTCTCGGCTCGGGGGTTGAATTCAGTCCAGATGGCACCAAGGTCTACTCCTTGATCAAGGGCAGGCCTCTCTACTCTAACCGCAAACTTACAGTCAGCCCTATATATGAGATATTCGGAGATGTTTGCTATGAGACCGGCAATGTCAATTTTGACGGACATGTCTATATCTCAGGTTCGGTCGCAGACGATTTTACCGTTGAAGCCAGAAGTATAGAAATCCGCGGTTGTGTCGGCAACTCAAAGATCAAGTGTTCTGAAGATTTACTCATCGCCGGGGGCATAAATGGTCGGAGTTGCGGTGATATCTTCTGTCAAGGCAATGCCACCATCAAGTATATCAATGATGCCAAGATCACAATCTCACCGTCAGTAAGGAGATCGTCAATAGCAATATCATGTGTATGAGCAAGGTAGAGGCGTCATGCATCATCGGCGGGGTAACTACCGCACTGAAAGGCATAGAGGCCAATACTCTCGGTTCAGACCTCGGCACCCCGACGATTATTGAAACAGGTATAAACTACAAGATCAAATCGGTAGACATTGCTCTAGCCAACCTGAGCTGGAAGATAGAGCGCCTGATCTGCTCAATTTCCGATAATTTCGGGGATCATGAGTATTATAAAAACATCCATGAAAAGTACAAGAAACGTATTCAGAATATACACCAGGAATTCACCAAATTTAAAGAGTCATATCTCGAATTACTCAACAAAAAGCATAAGCTCAGCGATAATGCAGAGCTCCACCCGGTAAATGAAGTCATCGTCAATAAAGAACTCCACCCTGATGTCACCATTATGACCGCTCTCTGCTGCAAAAAGTTTATTCATAACTTCTCAGGCCCAATACTACTGGTAGAATATTTAAAGTACAGATCCATCAAGATTCTAAAGTATGGAGCCAGCAAGAAAAGACCTGAAGACCCGGATAATCTCACCCCCAAGCAGTTCGGCAGCGATTTCTATCAAAAAGCCGTCTTCAGAGACGATATTAAAAAGATAAACCTGAAGAATATCAACCGTACCATCTATACCCGAGCTGGTATTGAGGATCTTGAGGATAAGTTTCAGACAATGTTCCACGGACAGGGTTTTACCGTCTGTGTCTATGATGAAAAGCACTCCAAGAAGATGATCTATATGAACAGCCTAAAGAATGCCGGGGTAAAGAATATTATCTCTATAATCGATAGTATCGACGCGATTGAGACGATCAAAGAATTCCAGAATTCAAAATTGCTCTTTATCTACGGCATGTCCAAAGATGATCCAGATACCATGAAGAATATTGCCAGCCTTATATGCTCCCACCCGGATCATTATACCATTTTCATCGCCGCCACCCTCCATAAGCGCAAGAAAATGATATACAAAATAGCAAAAAAGATGGCCATCATCCAGGACGACACAGATATCGAGAAAATCCTGGAGACAATCCGTAAATTCGGCCTCAAGATCTGACCCCAAAATATGTTATACTATACAGTATAGATGCTATTCTGCACACACCACAGTAACCCTAGCGGTATTCTGCCCCCACCCACCCAATCATCCTGTTCTTTATCAACCTCCACCAGAAATACCGAATACCTCATCATTAATACTCAAGTTTTACGGTTTTCCACCGCTAATACTTCCGATAATCTATCATCAGGGGAAGTTAATAAACAATATAATAAACCACTAAAGTCAAGAGTGCTTCACGGATGAAACACTCCAGTAATATTGGTCAGGGAAGGCAAAGGCATGAAGCGCAAATCCGTAGTAAACTCCGTACAGACCCAAGCTATCAAAGCCATTATTACCATTAGCCTCTTATTCCCCGTACTACTTATTTCTTCATATACCGCCAACGCGCTGGATATCACCGGTGGCGCTACTGTAGACCTTGACACCTCCGGTATCAACTCTGGCGACCCCATCAATTTTACCTCCGGCGGCGGCACCCTCAATGTCAACACCAACCTCTCTGCAACCACCGCTAGCAGCACCCTGACTGTAGCTACCAGCACCTCCGGCACCGTCACCGGAACCGAAGATTTTATGTTTGGCGACACCTACCCTTTTACCGTCGCTACTACTATCCTCCAAGCCGGCAGCGCCCTGACCGTCATGAACCCCGGTGACAATAACCTCGGCGACCTCACCGCTGCCGACTTCAATATCAATACGACAATCGGTTACTCCTTCAAGCTTCCGCAAGAAATTATGCTTACTCCCAGCTACAGCCTCGGCTACACCCTGTACCACGATCCCGAGTATACCGAGACCGGAGCCGGAGTACAGAATAATAACTTCGCCAGCTTCACCTCCAACTCACTCCTACAGGATCTGGGAGTACGCCTCGGACGGCTATTTAGACATAGCGAGAACCTCGCCTTTCTTCCCGAAGTCTGGGGCGGCTGGGAGGTCGAGTACCTTAATACCGGCGGTAATCGCAATTCAACCACCTCTGCAGCTTTGTTCTCCAATACCTATTCCACATCCATGAACGGCATGGCCACCAACCGAGGTTACTGGGGCGGAGGGCTTACCGCTCTGATCAATGATAATATCTCGGTCTTCGGTCGTTACGACCAAAAGATCTGGGATAGTGGTTTCAATGTCGGTTTCAGTGCTGGGATTAAAATTATCTTCTAATTTCCTATTCCTCAGACCCACTAAAAAAGCGCTAGATTTATACATCTTAGACCAAAGGCCTTATATCTCTGAAGATATAAGGCCTTCGCGTATGGCAAATTTTATCAAACCGGATGTATTGTTAATACCTGTTTTGTCCTTTATCTTCGCGCGGTGTGCCTCGACCGTCTTGAGAGTAATGAATAACTCCTCCGCAATCATCCGATTGCTATATCCCGAAGCAATAAGCACCAATACCTCTTTCTCCCGTGCCGACAATTTGCCCAGCTTATGCTCTTTGTGCGGTAACACCCCGTAATAATCCCGAGCCACTCCCGCGCACACATCCTTGATTGCCTGTACAAACAAGGTGAAATCACTGTTCTTGGTAATAAACGCACTCGCGCCAGCGATGAGTGCAGACGTAGCGGTATCAGCATCATTATACACACTGAATACCAGTATCTTGATCTCTGGATATTCTTGGCGTATCCGGGTTATCCCGTCACTCCCACCCCCAAATTGAAGTGAGTAATCCAAGAGAATCAACTCTATATCACTCTCCTGCAGATATTCCTGCATCGCCCTCATAGTATCCACAATACTAACTACTTCAAAATCACCCTCTGCCTTCAGGCGTTCTGCTAATAACTGGCAGAGTAGCTTATTATCATCAGCTATCAGAATCCGAATCATGTTCTCTCTCCCTCATTCATTATTACCTAGCGGCATTATTCTGTACCGCTGCCGCTATGGTTACCTCCGTACCTTTGCCTTGCTCTGTCTGAACCTTGAGGATACCGCCAAAATACAATGTCTGCTGCTGCACGCTTAAAAGACCGAATTTGTCAGGATAAGCTTTACCGTCATTATACGGTTCCATTCCTCTGCCATTATCGCTGACCGCGACAAATATCCAACCAGCATCCCCCCAAACACTAAGCCTTGCAGCCTTGACTCCGGCATGCTTTATAACATTCATCAACAGTTCATGTGTACTTCTATAGAAAAATATCCGCAATTCATCACTCCCAGGTTCTACCGCCAAATCAAGCTCAGTCTCCACCGCCAACCCATACTCATCCAACATATACTCAGCCAGCCATTCCAGGGTTGGTACAAGACCGTTTATATGCAGCCCGGGTGGGTAGAGTTGCTTACAGAGATTTCTTGTCTGCTCCACAGTCTGATCCAAAATTTCAATTACCTTTGCCACCACCGGATCTCTGTCTGTAATCGCCGAGAGTTCCATCCGTGCTATCGCTACAGACTGTCCCAGAGTGTCATGCACCAACTGTCCCAACCTCCGCCGCTCCTTGATCTCAACCTGCCCAACTTCATACGCCAATCTACGTAGCTGTATATTAGCCGCCTCCAGATCCCTTGTCCGAGCCATAACTCGATCTTCAAGCTCACGATTAAGTGTTTCTATCCTGGCCTCAGCCTCCTTACGCTGAGTAATATCACGTGACACTGCAACCGCAAAAGCATGTTGTCCGCTACAGACCAACGAATTACTGACCTCTATCATAAAAGCATGCCCATCTTTATGCAGAGCCTCCATTTCAATAAGCTGCCCGTCCAACCCAGAAGAAGAAATACCGCTATGCACTAAATCTTTAAGCGTGCGTTCAATAACAGCTCTATGCGCCTCTCTGTACTCTTCAGGCATTAACAGGGTAACTTCCTTACCTAAAACTTCTTCTGCCGTATACCCATACAATCTCTCCGCCCCTTTATTCCAAAAGATTATCCGCCCTCTACTATCAATTGTCTCAATTGAATCCAAGGTTGAATCGGTCAATAAGCGCAACCTATCATTTTCAGCAATCAGTTCTCTATTATCCTTCATCCAAGAACTAATCGGAGAGAAAATAATCAGAGGCATTTTGGGTTTTTCACCAAACACCGAAAGGGCAAATTCAACCTCAATGCTTACAGAACCCTTCACTTTCAACTGCATCACCCCAACTTGCGAGGTAACTGATACTAACTGTCTACGCCACATAGCTTTAATTGCCTCGACATCAAGCTCTCGAACACTGACCGCAGAAAAGTCAATAAAATCTGTAAAATCTAGATCAACAAGTTGATCCAGTTCTATATTGAGTAACTTACAAGCTTCAGGATTAGCACTAACTATACCGGAATTTCCCGGCTGCAACACCACTATCCCAGGAACCCGGCTGATTCGTTTTATTTCCACACGCCACCCCTTCTCAATAAAGAAGCAACTCACATTTATTCATACTAACTCACCACTAATATCACCGAATATTGCATAATTCCCATAATAGCAAATGACTAGCCATAACTCAACACTCTACTCAGATTCAAGGTACATTTTTACTATTTAATTATCAAATACTATCCCAAGCAAATTCTCAAAAACCTCTTTAGTTTTGGTTATCCCAAATCAACTTGTCAAAACTATAAGCACCTTTACTAATAATCAATTTTATCCAAAACTAATCAAACACAATTTTACAATACAATTCTATTACAATTATGATCAATACAAGATTCAAAATATTTATAACCACCCAATGCCAAAAACCAATCAATCATATACCAGAACTTTCAAGTTACCTAACCATTTCGACACTTTGCCTCCTCCTCAGCCACAAAATAATCTTAAAACCAAGCAAAATTACAATATTAACTCTTACTCAACCCTTGATATCATAAAATAAATAACCTATATCACTAAATTACCAAACTATAGATTTACAACTGTATCCACAACTCGCACTAAAACAGAAACTCTGCTACAGATCCATGTCTGCCGCAGAGTTTTCATTAATACCAGCAATATTCAATATACTTTTTTTCCAAACTAAATAATTATATCCTCTAAGTTCTACTATTATACTGAAAGATATGACGTAATCTTATCCTCGTTAATTGATCCCTTATAATCTTTATGAATAAACCTACCAGACTCAAGAACATACATCTCATCAGCAATATTAACTGTAAAGCTCAAAACCTGTTCGGTAACTATTATTGCAAGATTCTTCATAACTTTTATATCATTGAGAATATGAGCCATATCTTTAATAATCGAAGGCTGTATACCTTCGGTCGGCTCATCCAGTATCAATACCTTTGGCTCACTTACCAAGGCTCTGGCAATAGCCAACTGCTGTTGCTGTCCACCAGAAAGATTACCACCCTTTCGTTTACGCATCTCCTGAAGTACAGGGAAGATACTATATACACTATTAAGTTGTGTCTCTTTATCCTCGGTATACTCCATTCCGGTAAAAATATTCTCTTCTACTGAGAGTGTAGAGAATATCTGCCTTCCCTGTGGAACATAGGCAACACCAGATTTTACCCGCTTATGCGAAGAATATTGGGTTATATCGGTATTATTCAAAGTTATTGTTCCTGAATTTGCCTTATTAATACCGATAAGACTCTTCATCAACGTTGTCTTCCCCATACCGTTTCGCCCCATAATCGCGACAACTTTTCCCTGTTCAGCCTCAAAATTTATGCCGTGAATTATCTCACTCTGTCCATACGAAACATGCAAATTATCAACTTTTAACATATTCTTACACCTTTAAATTAGTGGTTATTTCTATTCTCCCAAATATACTTCGATGACCTTCTCGTCACGCTCGACAAACTCCATCGGACCCTCAGCGAGCACCGCTCCTTGATGCAGTACAGTAACCGTATGCGCAATCTCTCTGACAAAATTCATATCATGCTCAATAATCAATACCGACCTCTCCTTACAGATTTTATTGAGAAGTTTTCCAGTCTGTACACGCTCATCAACGCTCATCCCTGCTACCGGTTCATCGAGTAAAAGGAGTTGCGGATCCGCTATCAACAACATTCCAATCTCCAGCCACTGCTTCTGTCCATGACTGAGCAACTCTCCTGGAATATCGAGTAATTTATCAAGAAAGATCATATTTGCAATTTCGTGAATTCGGTCAATCACCTCCTGATCACGCTTGAAAGTAAGGGCTCCAAAGACATTACGCCCTCTAGGATACGAAACCTCAAGATTCTCAAAGACCGTCAATGTAGGGTATATTGAAGGGGTCTGAAACTTTCTGCCCACTCCAACCTTCACAATATCCTGCTCCAGCATATGCGTTATATCATGCCCCATAAACTGAATTTTACCCTCAGTAGGCCTGGTCTTACCACAGATCAAGTCAAGCAGAGTAGTTTTACCCGCTCCGTTCGGCCCGATCACTACATGTATTGAACCCTTTTCAACATAGAGTGCTACCTGATTCACAGCTTTAAAACCGTCAAAAGATACGGTCAAATCCGAAATCTCAAGTATATATTCCTTTAAACTCATAACATTTTCCTTTTTAACTTAGATATTAAGCGCCTATCGGCAGTAACCTACTTTACAGGCTTAATCTCTTTTGCGTCAACTTTACGATCAAATATTCTGGCAAGCAATGGTTTTCCGTAATCCTCCACAATACCTGCAACGCCTCGAGGAAACACCAGAGTCACGAGTATAAATATTGATCCCATCAGCAGCATCCACAGAGCCGGGAATTCTTCAGAAAAGAAGGTTCTGCCAAAACAGACGATCAAGGTTCCATACACAGCGCCAATAAGCGAATTTCTTCCTCCTAGCGCACAGAAAATAACCATATAAATTGATGGTTCAATTGTAACCAACTTGGGCGACATAAAGCCTACATTAAAGACAAACATAGCCCCACCGATTGCCGAGATAATACCGGAAAGAGTAAAGATAAACACCTTAATACTTGCAACGTCATACCCTGAGAATCGAACTCTATCCTCCATATCACGTGTCGCAATCAATAATTTACCAAATTTAGTTCTGAGTACTATCTTCCCGATTATAATACAGATCAAGAGCAAGAGAACCGTAATAAAATAGAGAATATATTGTGCAGATATCGTTCTTATATCCCAACCCAAACATGTCCGCAAATCGGTAATACCATTGATACCACCGGTCCAGCCTTGTCTGGTGACAAAGAGTATCTCCATAATCCAGCATAATGCCTGAGTGATAATCGCAAAGTATACTCCACTCACACGCCTTCTAAACATCGCTGTACCAATTATAAAAGCTACAATTCCAGGCAGACCGATCATCATCAACAGTGTTATGGAAAAGCTTTTGAAGGGGTACCAGATATATGGAAGTTCGGTAATCTGGTTCCAATCCATAAAATCAGGAAGCCCAACGGTAGAGAGAGCTTTAATCTGGTCAGTACCCGCTTCATGTGCGATATTTACTGCAGCTTCAAGCTTGAGAAAAGCTGCCATAGCATATCCCCCGAGTCCCCAAAATACCCCCTGCCCCAGACTGAGGATTCCCCCGTATCCCCAGCATAGGACAAGACCAACAGCAGCAAAAGCAAGACTAAGGTATTTCCCCACCATATTCAGGCGGAAAGCATCAAAGATTAACGGGAAACAAACGACCAAAACCAGTGTTAATATCAGCAGACTGATTGTTTCCGCCTTATTCCCGGTTATTTTATTATTAAGCAACCTATTCACAATTCAACCCTTTCAGATTCTATTAATTCGAATATAATATTCGTTATTTTCTAATTTTATTTGCTACAAGTCCTTGCGGCCTAATCATCAATATGCCAACAATAATCAGCAGCACAAATACTTTTGCCAACACCCCTGACAAGAAGAACTCAAGAATTGACTGAGCTTGCGCAATACCAAATGCAGACAATATAGTACCGATAAGACTTCCTGCGCCCCCAAAGACCACAACGATAAAGGTATCAACAATATACAAGGATCCAGCCGAAGGTGAAACCGAACCGATCGTAGTAAATGCGGCGCCGGCAATTCCAGCGATACCGCAACCAATTGCAAAACTGGTTCTATCTACCTGTTTGCTATTGATACCTACCGCATTTGCCATCGTACGATTTTGTACTGTTGCTCTAACTCTAAGCCCCCAACGTGATTTAAAAAGCAAGATAAAGACAATAATTGTCATAATGACCGCCATTGAGAAGAGAAATAGACCGTTTATCGGGATATCAATAGTATCTGTTGGAGTCCACGAACCCATCAACCAATCAGGCATAACGGCACTATCTTCTCTAGCACCAAAAATAAATCTTAGTAACTGCCTGATTATCATACTGACACCCCAGGTTGCCAGCAGAGTATCGAGCGGACGTTTATACAATCTGCTTACTAGCAGAAGCTCAACAATATACCCGACAATATATGCAACCAGAAAAGCAGCTAAAATTGCAAAAATGAAGTAATACTGTGTAAAACCTGGGATATAATTCGTAACCAAATCAGATAAAAATACTGTTGTATAGGCACCAATGGTCAGAAATTCACCATGTGCCATATTTATAACCTTCATCTGCCCAAATATAATTGCTAATCCCAAAGCCATAAGCAGAAACACAGCAAATAAACTCAAACCTGAAAAACCTTGCATTATGAAGATACTGGTTAAATCTTCTGCACTATATCCATCAAACATATTAAAAATGCTCACCGAACAATCTCCTTTATCCACATTTTTTTACCGACTTGCTCAAGAGTGTTTTTGTCTGGATGCAGTATAAAAGCTTATACTCTGCGCAAAGTCTTACAATAAATTCCCCTCAAACTGTCTTTACAACAAACAACATTATATTTGAGGGGAAAGCAGTTATTTCATATATAACTTGTTATTTATAGCCTTCTGGGAATGGATCTGGTTCGATAAGTTCATCAGACTCAGCGATTACCTCAAACTGACCGTTAGCAAGCATTTTACCGATTTTTGCACGTGACCAGAGGTGATGATTATCCGCTATTCGAACATAGCCTTCTGGAGCTTCAGCAAATTCCACACCACCTGAAGCCGCAGCAATCTTATCGATATCAAAGCTTCCCGCCTTCTCTACAGTGAATTTCCACAACCATGGACCAAGATAAGCGGCCTGAGTCACATCACCGATTACAGAATCCTCACCCCACATATCTTTAAACGCCTTGACAAACTTGACGTTATTATCATTTGGGAGGCTCTGGAAATACTTCATACATGCGTAGAAACCTGCAACATTCTCACCTCCAACACCCAGAATTTCATCCTCGGTAGTAGAGATAGTAAGTAGTAACTTATGTTTTTTCGCGAGTGAAGCACCGGTAATTCCTGCTGCATTTAACTGTTTATACCAAGAAACATTTGAACCACCAACCACGATTGAGTAGATACAATCAGGCTTCTTGAGTTTGATCTTATTGATGAGAGAGTTAAAATTGGTGTGACCTAATGGGTAGTATTCCTCACCAACAACCTTGGCACCCTTGAGATGCTTTTCGATGTGAATTCTAGCAATCTTATTACTTGTACGTGGCCAAATATAATCAGAACCGATCAAGAAGAATGTCCGACATCCCTGCTTATACGCCCAATCAAGCCCCCAAATAATCTGCTGTGTAGCTTCCTGTCCGGTGTAAATCACATTCTTTGAAGCCTCCAGTCCTTCATAAAATGTGGGGTAGTAAAGCATACCGTTTTCTTTTTCAAATACTGGAAGAACAGCCTTCCGTGAAGCTGAAGTCCAGCAGCCAAATACTGAAGCGACCTTATCCTTTACCAACAACTTCTTAGCTTTCTCAGCAAATGTTGGCCAGTCACTCGCACCATCTTCCTGAATAATTTTGATCTTTCTACCCAGCACACCGCCCATATCGTTGATCTGCTTGATCGCCAGCCTTTCAGCTTCAACCGAACCTGTCTCTGAGATAGCCATAGTACCGGTTACTGAGTGAAGCTGACCCACTGTAACATAATCATCGCCAACTGCTAGTCCAGAAGTATTTACCACATCTGTCGGAAACTCTTTTAATCTTGGGTTTTTCCAATCATCTTCCGCAAAAACACCTGCCGTTAAAAAACATAGTACAAATACACCTGCAAGCAATTTTGTCGGTATATTTTTAAAAATCTTATTTATCATTATTAATCCTTATTGTATAATTAAATTTATTGAGACGGGGAGTGCGTCATTTTTCCAGTTAAGCCATAGCAGGTAAAGACAACGCGCTCCTCATTTTTTTAGAACTTTTTAAAATACTCATTTTGGCATAGGCCCTAACTTCACTCCTTCTGGATAGTATTTCCACCCATCCCGCACCTTTATCTTGTCATCCCATGGCAACTTGTATTCACCATTAGCAAGATCCTTTACCCAGGTCAGATAATTCTCTTTTTCACCGCCCGGTTTACCAACATATGCTCTGCAACCGAGATTAAAGATATTATTCTCCAAAGCCCAATTCTCACGCGCTTTATCCACAAGACGTGGGAAGAGTTCAGCAGTAACAATTTCCCAAGGATTTCTATGCCCCTGCTGAATAACATTACCATCATAGTTACAAACAGTACCTTCACCAAAGTAGTAGAATACTTCATCATAACCTGCAAGGTTGACTGCAAGGGTATACATAAGGTTCTGCCAAGCATTGGTTCTATTTGTCCAGATCCACTGATCATTAACTTGAGTAGAGTAACCAGATATACGGATATAAACATTACATCCTTTGTATGCTGCTTCTCTGGCAAGCTCTGGGAACATACCATCATGACAGATACAAACCGCCAACTTAGATCCTTTAGGGCCATCACATACCGGCATACCATAGTTACCAGGTGACCATGGTTCAATCGGCACCCAAGGCTGCAACTTTCTATAATGTAAAGCAAGCTCGCCTTTATTATTAATGATGATAGCGGTATTGTACGGTGGAAGGCTTGGATCTTCATTTTTCTCCATCAATGAAAATACGCCCCAAACATCATTGTCAGAGCAAGCCTTCTTGAATTGACCAATCTCCGGGCTGTCGATTGTCAACAACATCTCATCATAAGTCCAGATCGCAGTATTAAGACCCTGAGTTGAATATTCGGGGAACACAATAAGATCAAGATCAGGATACCCTGCTTTAGTATTCTTCAAACACTTACAGATCTTATCCACCTGCACCTGAATATCCTCAGGCCCTTTAATAACCGGAACCGGATATTGAACTAGCGCTGTCAATAAAGCTTCATCCCAAGCGCTGACACTTCCAGTACTTCCCATTTTTTTCTCCTTATAAGATATACAAAACACAAAGATATACAAAAACGGCCATACGGCACTAATCAAATCTAATAGACATCAAAGCCCATATATCATAAGCGATATAATGCTACAAGCACTCAACTATAATACTATTGATACTCGCAAAAAAAACTCTCAAGTCCTAACTCACCACTCAAAATCCATCATAAGCGTGAAAAAATAAGCATAAAAGCTACGCAACCAAAATAACCAATGACCAATAGTTCTATAGCTTTGGTTTTTGGCCTTAATCCAATAATTTTTAATTATAGTCCACTATCTTATAAGCATAGCCTAATATACATGATCAACTTATGTCATAAATCAATATGCATTTTCCGTTCCACTTTTTGATTTATACTGCAACTATACGCTATTCAAGCAGTAATAATTTTGTAGCATCTATCTAAATCACCCTAGAAGCACAATGTTTACAACATATTTGTTATAAGATGTTTCAAAATTGTCGCTATTGACAAAAAAGTAACTCTCACTTTGTCTTTTTAAATTAAAATTTAACCTAAATGATATTGCTACTGGTTATTCTTACGTCATCTTCTCGCTAATAGCAACATCTATTCCGATGAAGATAATTATTACTACTCATTCCAGCATCAAAATTTTATACGGAGGACACACTAGCTGAAACACGCAAACGACCATAACTATCCGTAAATTTATACTAGTAAAACTCATTATCAAATCTTCAGTTAAATTATCATGCTTCTAATCTAAAATAATCTTTAGGCATTAGTATACCTTTAACCGTAGAGAACCTGAAAGTTCACCTCATCCATAATGCACCGAGTTGTCGTTCAACTTACTTAAGCAAATTAGACAAACGGGATACCTGAGCAACAGGTATCCCGCAATACAAAATTATACAATTAACTATCTTGTAGCATAATTATAATTTATCCAACAACGCGTATCTCCCCAGACAAAGGCCCGGATATGCAAACGACAATTTAAACTTTAGCTTATGCAAATAATCCCAATTCTCCCCGCTAACCATCGGCCAGTCGCCTCGGACTCACCCCGTATACACGCTGAAAGGCTTTAGAAAGGGCAAAACCGGTTGAATAGCCTGTCATCTCCGCAATCCGATCAAGAGTATAATTTGTCTTACGCATCAGATTGATAGCCTTCTCCAGACGTATCTGCGTAATCATCCCGCGCGCCGAAATATTATAGACCTGATTCATATTCCGGTTAAAATGTGTAAGCGACATATGCGCGATGTCAGCCAGTTCCTCTGTACGCCAAGCCCTACCCGGGTTCATATAAACTTCCCGCCAGGCCTTTCCAAGAGTTGTTTTCAAACGATTAAGGCGATTATTAGGCTCCATCAACTCGAGCCTGAGCAACATGACCAGCATCTTTACCCATCCTTCCATGACCTCTTGATCATTCCAGCACTCAGCATACTCCAGCATCCCTTTAGCAACATACTCCAACTGATTAATCCGGTGCGATATCATCTTGGTCTCGCCTTTCTCAGTAAAGGTTTGCCAATAACCTTTATCATAGAAATGCACCCAGACATAGGTCCAAACATCTTCGACCCAGTACCGATGCGGATACATTGCGGGAACGATCCAGACCTCCCCCGGGCAGAGCCTACCTTCTCCCTTAGGCGTCAGATAGTTGCATTCTCCGGATATACAGAAGTAAGCACTATGCTGATCAAAGTTTGGCCGGCAAATATCCAGAGTAGGACGATGCGAGCTCATTCCAGCGCAAATTATCCCAAAGTCTGCCATAATACGATACGGTGTACCTGTGACTGGAAAGAAGCGCTGCCATCCCGCATCAAAGTTCATAATATCGATTTCTTCATCAAGCCTACGTTCTGCCATCATCTTCCTCCATTCTAAAAAACACATTAAATGTTCATTTAGGATATATTATTGGCGAGTCTGGCTATTGTGTCAAGTCAATTTATAGAGTAGAGTAAAAGTATAAATTTTAATTAAAGTTTAAATAATGTTTGTTGTTTTTTTTAGCTATTGGTGCACACTAGTAGTTTTCTATGATTGACCTTTTAAGGAGGAGTGTTATGTTTGTAGCACGTAAAGTTATGTGGTTGCTGTGTTGCCTGGTTGCGGTAATGGTATTCTCTAGCAGTGTTTTTTCCAATGCTTCAGCCGACGATTCGATATCCCTGTGGGTGCGCAGTGATAATGAAAATCTTATGGTTCCGGTAATCAAAGCATATAATGATAAAGGTGGAGACCAAATTAAGCTACAAATTATCCCCGCCCAGGAGATGATGCAGAAAATCGCCACCTCATATATGGCTGGTCAAGCTCCAGACATTGTCTCCCTCGACCTGATCTACACTCCACAGCTAATCAACGCCGATATGCTCATAGATATTACCGATTACGCCAAATCACTTCCCTTCTTTGATTCCCTCTCCAAGGGGCATATTGAGGTAGGTTCATACGATGGGAAAATCTACGGACTGCCTTTTTCAGTTGAAGACTCATTCCTCATGTACAACAAGGAAGTACTGCGTAAAGCCGGATTAGATCCTGAAAAACCAGCAAAGAACTGGAAGGAAATGACAGATCAGTGCGTTCAGATCTCCAAGAGCGGTAAAGATGTCTATGGTTTCTACACCTGTGCCGCTAGTGGCGGTTGGTTGGCATTCACCTTCAATCCCTTTATCTGGGCTTCAGGCGGCAACACTCTCTCAGCCGACGGAACCAAGGCCATGCTCAACACCAAGCCAGTAAGAGAAGCCATTGCTTTTCATCGTGACCTCTTCCAGAAAGGCTGTATTCCAGAGAGCGCCGCGACCGATGCCGGCGGCAATAGATTCACCGGTTTTATTGCAAACAAAGTTGGTTACATGTGTGCCGGTACTTTTATGATCGGAGTACTACTTAACGATTATCCAAACATTGATTTTGGTGTCACTCCTATCCCTGGAAAAGACGGCGGTTATGCCACATTCGCTGGTGGTGATAATATTGTCTTCCTCAAGGGATTAGAAACAAAGAAACTAGAAGCAGCCAAGAAATTCCTCAGTTGGATTTACTCAGTAGAAGGACAAACCCTTATGGCTAAGCACGGCAGTATACCTTCACGTGGCGATATTGCTCTACAAGCACTCTCCAGTCTCGACCCACGCTACCAGATGCCAGCCAGAATTTTATCACGTGGGCACACCCCGTATAGCCTGGTTTATAGTGAACTGTTCCTGAACAACAACGGCCCTTGGACCGAGATGATCAACCGCGGAATCTTCACCGATGAGAATATTGACGAACTGACTGATCAGGCACAAGAACAAGTCCAGCTTGTAATCGACGATAATCTATAGCCGTAAGCGTACAGAGTTAAGCTTCACTCAGCGTTTACTTACCATACTTTCCATGATTGCGGTACGCACTTACTGAATCTACAAGTAACTTGATAGTTAAACCAAAGGTGTTTACCGCAATCACTATCCAAACGTATTCTTAGTTAGATTTCTCAAAGAGAGAGAATATTTTATACAGTTATAATTAACTTGATTTTTTACACAGTCTCACAAAGGTATGAAAATGAGCAGCGACAGTACTCCCGACAACACTGATTCTCCCGCTACTTCAACCGTAATACGGGATCAGTTAAAACGTAAATACCCACCTAAAAAATCGCAGTGGATCGCACTAGCCTTTATTGCGCCAAGTTTGATTATGGTGACAGTATTCTTCCTGATACCACTGATAATGGATATATATATGTCGTTCTTCAGATGGCCGCTTATGGGTACGCCAAAATTTGTCGGCTTCAGAAATTATATCCGTCTAGCTTCAGACCAAGAATTTATCAATGCTCTGATTTTTACCGGAAAATACACCTTCTGGGTAACTATTGCCATTTTTTCCGTCGCTTTTCCTCTAGCGTTGTTTGTTGAGAAACCGATGCGACTTACCGGATTCTTCCGCACCAGTTATTTTTTACCTGCCGTTGTCGGTTTTGCAACTGCATGTATTCTCTGGGTATGGTTGCTCAACCCGGATATGGGGCTATTCAGCGTAGGACTACAGCGACTGGGAATTGTTGACAAGCCGATACAGTTTATCGCCGATTATGATCTAGCCTTTGTCGCAATCATCATAATCGTCGTCTGGCGTATGGCGGGGTTTACCATGCTCCTGCTACTTACTGGTATCCAAGCTATCCCCACCGAGGTTCACGAGGCCGCGCGTATCGACGGTGCCAACAGTTGGCAGCACTTCAAACTGGTTACTCTCCCCTTGATGAAGCGCACCCTGGCTCTTACCCTGGTTATGTCGATAACCGGTTCGATTCTGGCTTTCGACCAATTCTATATCGTCACTCTCGGCGGCCCGCGCAAACAGACGATGTCCCTGGTGTATGAGGTCTATCAAAAGTCATTTATATCATTCCGTCTCGGTTATGGAGCCAGTATTTCTGTAGTTATTATGCTGATTTTAGTTCTGTTTACAGTAGCCCAGCTTTACATTCTGCGAAACAAGGAACCAATGAAATGAGTAGTGAAAAAATCCGTAAGATGAACAAACCACCACTAAGAAAAAGAATCAACGCTACCTTGATATCGGGTATTGGTATAATTGTAGCTGCCTTGTTCCTTGCCCCAATGTTCTGGGTCACCCTCTCTTCATTCAAGACGAAGACCGAGGCTGCACAACCACCACTAATCCCCTGGCCTACTCAGGGTATATCTCTGGATACGTATTATGAACTCAATACCTTTGGCGCAGGCCTGCTGAGACATTTTCTCAACAGCGTCACAGTTACAATAGGCACAGTTATTCTGACCATAATATTGAGCTCACTTGCAGGATACGGTTTCTCGCGTTTCCGTTTCAAAGGCAAAAATGTCTTCTTTATTATTATCATGCTCACCATGATGATTCCGTTTCAGTCTGTACTGACCCCTTTATTTCTGGTTTTAACCAAACTCAACCTGCAAAACACCCTGCTAGGTCTGGTGCTGGTTTACACAACTCTTCAGCTTCCATTCTCGGTATTTATGATGCGCAACTCCTTTGATGCCGTACCAATCGATATTGAAGAGGCAGCAAGAATCGACGGTTGTACCACCTGGTCTATCTTTACCCGAATTATGCTCAAGCTTACCCTGCCGGGTACAGTAACTGTAGCAATTTTCACCTTTCTCAATGCTTGGAATGAATTTCTTGCCGCCCTTATCCTGCTGAATAATACTGAAAAACAAACTTTACCGGTTATCGCCGCCTTCGTGCGTTACGGTAAGTTCGGCGGCATCAACTGGGGATCGGTTCAGGCCAGCGTAACGATAATGATGATCCCCTGCATCATTCTATTCCTAATCCTACAGCGTTATTACGTACGTGGGCTTACATCAGGTGCGGTAAAATAATAACAACATATAATTTTGAACTTATTCTTTCTGCTGATTACCCGAAGGTAATTGGTCAGGTTTACATCGAAACAAATAACATTTGAAAGGATCTATAATGCCAAATAACAACCATAATAATAAACAATTCCGCCCACCCTGCGTACCAGAAGTAAAGGTCGGTGGTTTCTGGAAACCAATTATTGAAGTAGTACGTAAAAAAAGTGTTGAGGTTCTATACGACCGTTGCCAGGCTGCTGGTACCTTTGAACAGATAGATGTAGACAAACCAGTACCAGAACTCAGAATCCCTCTCTCCGAAGGTGGAGTTAGCATGCAGATGTTCTGGGATTCTGATATAGGCAAGATAACAGAAGCCTACTCTTACCTACTAGCAGACAAGCGTGATGCTGAGATTGAGAAGAAGATCGACGCCCTGGTCGAACTCTATAAGAAGCTACAGCAACCCGACGGCTATATGAATAGCTGGTTTCAGCGGATGCAACCGGGTAAACGCTGGACAAATCTCCGTGATACCCATGAGATGTACAATATCGGTCATCTCCTTGAAGGGGCGGTCGCCTATTTTCAAGCTACCGGGAAACGGGATTTTCTCGATATCATGGAGCGGTATCTTCTCTATGTCGAATCTGTCTTCGGCAAAGAAGAAGGTAAGAAACGTGGTTACCCCGGACATACGGAGATTGAATTAGCATTAGTCAAGCTCTACCGGATCACCTCTGAGCCGAGGTGGTTGAAACTAGCTGGATACTTTATCAATGAGCGTGGGCAACAACCACACTATTTTGATCAAGAAGCCCGCGCCAGAAATGAGAAGGAAAATCTCAATCCCAGTGTTACCCATGAGTACGATCAGTCACACCTGCCGGTACGCGAACAAGACAAGGTTGTAGGTCATGCGGTACGAGCAATGTATCTGTACTGCGGAATGGCCGATGTCGCGATGGAGACCTACGATGACAGCCTCAGAGTCACTCTTGATCGTCTCTGGGATGATCTAACCTCAAAGCGCCTGTATATTACCGGCGGTATGGGACCATCCCGCGACAATGAAGGCTTTACCGAAGATTACGACTTCCCTAATGCCACTGCCTACGCCGAAACCTGCGCTACCATCGGACTAGCCTTCTGGGCGCAGCGGATGCTCGGATTTGGACCGGATATACGTTATGCAGATGTTATGGAGCAGGCTATCTACAATGGTGCCCTCTCCTGCTTAGCCCAGGACGGTCAACACTTCTTCTATGAGAACCCACTGGAGAGTGACGGTACCCATAACCGCTGGGAATGGCATAAATGCCCCTGCTGTCCACCAAATATCTCCCGACTGGTAGGCTCTATCGGCACCTATATCTACAGTTGCGCCGAGTCTGCCCTCGCCATACATCTCTTCTGCCAAAGTTCAGGAGAATTCAAAATTGCAGGTGGGCGGGTAACGATAAGCCAAGAGACAGAATACCCTTGGCAAGGCAAGGTTAAGCTTCAACTCACTAAATGTGAAGCCAACGAATTTACCCTGGCTGTACGCATACCCGGCTGGTCAAAAGACACCACCGCTTCATTGAATGGCCAGGAATTAGAGCTTGAGCATACTACCGAGAAAGGCTATCTCACCCTTACCCGCGACTGGCAGACCGGAGATACTCTAGAGCTTGATATCCCTATGCCTGTGCGCAAGCTCTTCTCACATCCAGACATCAAGCAGGATATCAACTGCCTAGCTCTAGCTCGCGGTCCGCTTATCTACTGTCTGGAAGGGGTTGACAATAAATTCCCATTGCATAGAGTTAGAATAGATGAGACGGCAGAATTCACCAGCGAATACCGAGAAGACATCCTTGGCGGAATCTGTGTTATCAACGGTAAGGCAAGCCTCGCCCTCTGCGGTGACTGGGACTCCCAGCTCTACAGAGAAACACCAGCACAATTCTGTGATACCGAGATAAAGGCGATCCCTTACTACGCTTGGGATAACCGAGAACCGGGTGAGATGCGGGTCTGGTTACCACTCACTACCGCTTCGCAGCAATAGCCAGATTACATTTTTCATACTATCAACATATATTTTTTTTTAATTACTTGGAGGTTGGGTCAATGGGTTCTGTTTCAATAGATAATGTATTCAAAGCATACGGACAGGTGGAGGTTATCAAAGGGGTCTCCTTGAATATCAACGACGGTGAGTTTATTACCTTGGTTGGTCCTTCAGGCTGCGGCAAATCGACGCTGTTAAGGATGATCTCCGGTCTGGAGGACATCTCATATGGTGAGATAGCGATCAATAAACTGGTGGTAAACAACCTCCAGCCCAAGGATCGTGACATCGCCATGGTCTTTCAGAATTACGCTCTCTATCCGCACATGACCGTTGCCGAGAACATGGGCTTTGCCATGAAGCTGAAAAAGGTTGACAAAGTAAAGATACAGGCGGCGGTAGAGGAAGCAGCAGAGATCCTGGGGTTACAGCCGCTGCTTGCGCGCTACCCCAAGCAACTCTCAGGTGGGCAACGCCAACGTGTGGCGATGGGGCGCGCAATTGTCAGAAAGCCTCAGGTACTTCCTCTTCGACGAACCTCTATCCAACCTTGATGCCAAACTTCGGGTGCAGATGCGCGGCGAAATCAAGCAACTGCACCAGACCCTCGGCATCACTACAGTATATGTTACCCATGATCAGATCGAAGCAATGACCCTGGCCGATCGTATTGTCGTTATGAACAAAGGGCTTATTGAACAAGTAGGCACCCCTCGCGAGCTCTTCGACAAACCTTGCGAACCGTTTTGTCGCTAATTTTATCGGCTCGCCAGCGATGAACTTCCTTGAAGGCAAATGTGAACAATTTGGCACTCAGGCCTGCTTTACCTCTACCTCTGGAGTACGTTTACTCCTGCAAGAACAGCCAAAGGTCTCGGATACGACCAAGGTCGTCTACGGTATCCGCCCAGAACACCTCAAGCTGACAAGCGCCGATAACGGTATAGAGGTCAAGGTAAGTATTACGGAGGATACCGGCTCGGACATCATCGTTCTGGGCAAATGCGGTACAGACCAGATAACTATCCTATTACGTGACCGCGAGGAAGTCGCCCCAGGAGATATTATCCATATTACTCCACTGCCGGGAGAGTCACACCTATTCAACGCTGATAGCGGTAGAAGGATATAAAGGTGAAAATTCCAGACCGCGTATATCCCCACATATTAACATTGAAGCCGTCCCCTTTGGGGCGGCTTCACCCTCAACTCTATGTCTAAGCAAAATACACTTACCGACATAAACTATAGATCTTAATTAACCGTATAGGTATAAGTAGGCACCATACAAATCATTTTGACCTCTTCAAATATACCGCCCAAATTTTGTAGCAGCATACCTGGTCTCTACCTTCCGCCAGCATATTCTTAAAAAACCTTACCACTATTATCATCGGCTGATATTCCAACCTGCTCTACTCTGTGGCACCTCCCCATTAGTAATACTCTTTACATAAAGATTTCCGCCACTAACCGTATCCAATGCACCATCTGCAATAAGCTGCATATTCACAACATTCTCCGTATATTAGTATTTCAGCTATCTCTTTCCGCTTGGCTGTACTTGTAAACCCTACAACCTGGCGTCTGTTTCATATTTTCTAAAAACCAAACAAACAAGTACCGAATACAACACCACCCTCACCTGAACACCGATATCATACATAATTAAACGAGATTTAAACATCCTGCCCCAGCTTTTTCTACAGATAACATCTATATCCTAATATTAGTCATATAATTGCAAAAAACTCATACTCATGCCCTACATTCCCCCCCCCTCTAATTATCCTGAAATCCCTCAACCCCACCAAACCATATACCAATAAGTTCCAACTCCATCCCGAAGCCCCCCCCTTGCGTACCTCCCTGCTGCCAGACAATTTCCGGCAGCCGATCTAACGTAAAAATAACAATTAAAAACCTGAATTATTTTGTAGAATAAGCCGACAAACTAGAAGAGTGAAATTCTAATACTCTCTACCCGAACCACAATAACATAATGTTACTATACCAGTTTCAGATTGAAGTCTCAGGCACACAACAAACATATAATTCAGGTTGAATCAGCTCTAAAGTGTTATCATCATAATAAATGACAGGCAAAAATTATGGCAAACAACAGATTGTTCCGCGAAGAAGCAAGTAAAGCCGTAGAGTCCCCGGAAAGATTGGATGAATCACTCAAGGTAATCAGCAATTTTGGCTGGCTGGCTCTGGTGGTCGGTGGTATCATCTTTATTTTTACCTTTGTATGGGGCATATGGGGCGCAATTGAAGAGAAGGTACAAGGGCTGGGGCTACTCACCAGTAATGATGCCGTACCCGGCGTTTATCCGTATGCCGAAGGTAATGTAATTGAATACTATGTCAAAGTAGGAGATGCAGTCAAGAAGGGGCAGTTACTCGCCAGGATAAGCCTTCCCGGGTACGAATCTATACTAAGACAGAATGAACTCACCTTGAATAATCTGATAAACAACAACAAGGTTCTCACCGAGATTGAAGAAACAGATCTCACCATAACCCTCAACGCGATAGAGTATGAAAAGCTCAAGCTTCAATTGAGTATCGAGGATACTCAACTCCAGCTCAAGATCTATCAAGAGCAAGCAAATGCGGCAAAAGATCTCTATGAAGACGGGGTTATGTCAGAAGATGCCTATCAAGATGCAGTATCCAACGCGGTAAACTACGCCAAGACGGTCAAGCAACTTCAGGTACAGCTTGACCAACTTACCACCCAAGTTGCCAATGCCAAAACCTCTTTTGAAAACAATATCCAGCAGCGCAAACTTCAAATAATGAACCAGAAAGCTCAGGTCGATAAGAGCAAGGAAGACATTGAATCCTACTCCAAACTTACAGCCGGCTTTGACGGTACTATTACCGAAATATCAATCTCCCTCAATGAAGCGGTATCACCAAGCCAGCCGGTAATTCTAATGGAAAAAGGCCAAGGTCAGGACAAACCTCTAGAAGCCATAATTTATGTATCCGCCATAGAAGCCAAGAAGATCCAAATAAATGACCAGGCAGAGGTATCGCCGACGATAATCCGCCCCTCTCAGCACGGAGCAATACTCGGCCGAGTCAAATATGTCTCACCTTATCCGGTAACAACTCAGCGCATTCAGTCGTTATTCAGTAACCAGGTATTTATCAACGAGGTTACCGCTCAGGGAACCCCGCTGGAGGTTCATATCGAGCTGCTCAAAGATCCGTCATCGCCAAACGGTTATAAATGGACTTCGGGCACGGGGCCGGATATTCCCATAACCAACGGTACCCTGACCAATGGTATGGTCGTAGTGGAGACACGCCTACCCATATCCTATATCATGCCGTTCTTCCGTAAGCTCTTCCTCGGTGAAGACAGTGAGGGTATTTATTATGATTAGATTCCTGCTCTCGCTCCTAGGATTTCGCCCGATTGATACCGATACCATCATTCAAATCGAAGGTACAGAATGCGGCGCGGTATCTCTGGCTATTGTTCTAGCCTATTATAAACGTTACGTCCCGATTGAAGAACTCCGGGTAAACTGCGGTGTAGGGCGTGACGGGGCAAATCTTTACCGCTTGGCCAAGGCAGCCGAACACTATAAGATGAAGGTTGATTCAAAGAAAGTAGATCTTGAGAATATGCATAAAGTAAAGACTCCAGCTATCATCTTCTGGGGTTTCAACCACTTTGTCGTCTTTGAAGGAGTTGTAAACAACCGTTACTTTATCAATGATCCTGCAGGCGGTCCCCGGCATGTCAGCAAAAAGGAATTCAGCCAGAAGTACACCGGCGTGGTTATGGAGATGGTTCCTTCCGACGAGTTTGAACCCGGCGGCAAGAAACCGAGCACTATCAGATGGCTGATAGGCCGGCTCAGCAACTCCAAACAGGCCTTCTTCGGGATTCTTCTCTTCTCAATCCTCCTAGTCCTCCCGGGACTACTCAATACCGGATTGACCAAGGCCTTCTATGATGATATTCTAGTCGATATGCAATACTGGCTCCACCCCTTTCTTACCCTGATGGCACTGGGTATACTCTTTCTTATGCTCTTCAGTTGGCTAAAAAAATACTATATCCTGAGGATGCACTACAAACTTACGATCAGTTCATCACTCGAATTCCTCTGCCACTGTCTACGCCTACCGTTTCAGTACTTCGGGCAACGTTTTCCCGGCGATATCTCCAGTCGAGTAGAGCTCAACACCAAGGTAGCCAATCTGATAGCGAACAACTTCGCCAGCAATTTTCTCAATTTATTCCTGGTATTTATCTACGGAGCGATCATGTTCTGCTTCGATGTCTCTATGACCCTGGTAGGGATAGGTGCGGTAGTGGCAAATATCGGCACACTCATACTGGTCAGACGTTTTCAGATCGACCTCAACAAGAATACCGCCCAGCAGACCGCCAAGCTTATGGGCGTAGGTAGCGGCGGTCTACAGATTATCGAGACCTTCAAAGCTACCGGGCGCGAATCCTCCTTCTTCAGTCGCTGGGCAGATTCACAGGTCAAGGTCATCAACTGCACCCAGCGTCTGGGTTATGCCAATAACTTCGTCCAGAATATTCCGTCCTTCGTCTCATCCTGTTCCAGCGCAGTTCTACTGCTGGTTGGAGGCATCAATATTATGAAAGGCGCAATAACTCTTGGCGACCTGCTTGCCTTTCAGCTTCTGATGTCGTTATTCATCTCACCGGTCGGCCAACTTGCCGGACTACTCAACAGCCTCCAGCTTATCGAGGGTGATACCATGCGACTCAATGATGTCCTACAGAACAAGCTTGACCCACTCCTAGAAAAGGTTGACCTCATCGGCTCTAGACCCGGAGTAATCCCCGCCTCGGTCAAAGAGCCAGAACTCCCACGAATCAGTACCGACACTTCTGCAGCTGCCCCAGCTCCAACTGTAGCAACACTCACGAGAATAACCAAGTCGTTGGAATTTCGCAATGTCACCTTTGGCTACTGCCCGCTCAATCAGCCCCTTATTGAGAATTTTTCTCTCAAAATCGAGGTCGGACAGAGCGTGGCGCTGGTCGGTGGCAGCGGATCCGGCAAGACAACGGTAATCCGTATGGCGGCAGGACTGATCCACCCCTTTTCCGGCGAAATTCTCTATGACGGCGTGCCTATTCAGGATATCCCGAATAATGTCCTGGCAACCTCGATGAGTCTAGTTACGCAGAAAGCCAATCTCTTTGCCGGGAGTATCCGTGATAACATTACCATGTGGAATGACAGCATACCCAATTCCAATATTATTCAAGCCCTCCGTGATGCCCAGGTATTCGATACCGTACTCTCACGCCCGGGTGGGCTGAATGCAGAGGCCGGACAGAACGGCTGCAACTTCAGCGGGGGAGAAGCGCAGCGCATCGAGATAGCCAGAGCTCTGGCGACCGACCCGTCCATACTTATCTTTGACGAAGCTACCAATGCTCTGGACTCACTGAGTGAATGTGAGATCTACCGGGGTGTAAAACGCCGTGAATGCATGTGCCTCATCTCAGCCCATAGACTCAGTGCCATACGCGATAGTGACGAAATCATCGTCTTCAATGAAGGAATTGTAGTAGAGCGCGGCAAACATGAAAAGCTCATGGAAAATGGCAGATTTTACAGCAAATTAATTCATACCGGGGAATAAGGAAGAGAGAGACTATGCCAATATCAGAGAGCCTGATTACCCAACTCAAGACCCTCCCTGCCGACTCTTTTATCCGAGTCGAAGGTTCGGTACTCCCCACGCACGAGGATGTCGCCTGGCTGGTAATAACCGGGAGCATCACTGTCAGACTCAGGGAAGAACCGAGCACAACAGATAGTATTCCAGTTGAACTCGCCACCTTAAACGGCGGCGCCGTTATACCGCAACTTCCCAAAATCCAATCTCTGGCAGCCCTCAATTTTATTATTGAGCCTGGATCAAACATTATCGGCATCAAAACTCCAAAACTACTGGAGTTCCTAAAAGCCAATCAGCAACCGGAACTCTTGGAAGAACTCTATTGTGAATTTGTCAGCGCGCTGAGTGAAAAATTACATTCTTTCTTCAGAGCCGATATTAAGGTCAATGATTCAGAGATCAATGAACAGCAAGCCGGAGATATACTTCTCAGTAACAACTTTTATACCTATCGTCTGGAGAGCGGAGCTGCTGACTACTTTGCCTCAGGCCTTGCTGACCGGGCAACCTCGGATATATTCTTTATCACCCCGTACAGCTGGATCTATACCCCGGTGAACTCACGTCTGGTTCGGATAGCGCTCCCGGAACATCAGGAGCTTGCCGCAGGTCTGCATAATTTTCTGCAGCAACTTCTCGATATAGCCGGCGACCTATACTTTACCCAAGAGGGTTTCTCCCGACGTCTACAGCTGATGCGAGAGTACAAAAATGCCGACGACGCAAACAAGATCAAGACCGAGCTGGCAAGTATCCTCTCTAAAGACGATCTTGCCTTCAAAGGCAAAGTAAATTTCCCGCTCCAGACAGCGATGGAGATAATCGGCAAACGCATCAAGGTTAACTTTATCAAACCGACAGTACAGAAGAACTCACTGCACCGTAACCCGATTATCGAATGGGCTCTTGCCTCCAACGTCCAATACCGCAAAGTTCAGCTTGATGACGGCTGGTGGCACGAAGACGGTGGAGTAATGCTCGGTTTTCAACGACAGCGTAACAGTTCGGATGAAATTGACATCGTAAACTCCTCGCTGCCCCTCGTATTACTGCCACGAACCAATGGCAACTATATAGCAATCAATCCTGCCGAGGGTAGAAAATTCACGGTCAATGCCAAGGAAGCGGAGAATATCCACCCCCTAGGCTATTACTTCTTCAATGCTTTTCCACAGCGTGAGGTAGGGGTGGGAGATCTTGTACGCTGGATCATTCGGGGGCAAGGTTATATCCTGCTCACCATCTTCGCCTGCTCAATTTTGACCGGACTTATCGGGGTAATTCCTCCGATAGCGATGAGTTACCTCTTCAATGAGATTCTTCCGTTCTCCATGGAATCAGAGCTGGTTCAATTCACCATACTCCTGGTAGTAATATCACTAACCATGTTGACCTTCAATGTTATCCAATCCTTCTGCTCCCAACGGCTGGAGGGAATGGCAGATCTAAGCCTGGAGGCGGCCATTTGGGATAGAATTATACGGCAAGTACCGAGTTTCTTTAGAAAATTTTCTACCGGCGATCTGGTAAACCGCGCCAACGGGATCAACACCTTGCGTTCAATAATCACCGGTTCGACACTCAAATCTCTCTTCGGTATTTTCATGAGTATACCGAGCCTGATATATCTCTTTGTCCTCAACCTGAAACTGGCAATTGTCGCAATAGTGCTAATCGTTCTCTTTGTGCTGGTCAGACTGATATTCGGCTATATCGCCTATACCTACCAGCGTAATGTCCCGCAATACAACGGTCTATTACAAGACTATGTACTTCAGCTTATAATCTCTATCGAAAAGATACGGAGTACCTTCTCCGCGGCATCACTCTTAAAAGGCTGGGCCAAACTCTTCACCTCCCAGTCAAAATATGCCTATTCCGCCTCATTCTTTAACCAGATAGCAAGCACCGCCTCCACAGTCCTCCCCCAGATAGCAACTTTCTTCATTTACGGCCTAGGCATACACTGGATGAACGCCAAGACAGATGCCGAACCAATGAGTACCGGTTCCTTTGTCAGTTTTCTTTCTGCTTTTTCGATCGTGAATTCCTCCATCTCCAGCACCGCTACAGCCTTACTGCACCTACTCAACGCCCAACCCTACTGGAAACGTCTTCAACCAATCCTTACCAGCATCCCCCCTGACTGGCGTGAAGGCACATCTATCGGCCATATTCAAGGGCGTATTGATGTCTCGCATGTCAGCTTCCGCTATCCCGGGAGTGACCGACTTATCCTTGATGACGTCTCCTTCACCGTAGAGCCTGGAGAATTTGTCGCACTCGTGGGCAAGAGCGGCACTGGCAAGAGTACACTGCTCAGACTGATGCTCGCCTTTGAAGAGGTACAGACCGGGGCTATTCTCTATGACAACTATGATATATCGGAGGTGGATATCGGTCAGCTACGTAGACAATTCGGGGTGGTACTCCAGCGTGACGGACTGATGCTGGCAGATATCTTTACCAATATCTCCAGCGGCAATTCTAACTGCACGCTGAACAAAGCCTGGGCGGCAGCCGAGATGGCAGGTATCGCTAATGATATCCGCGCCATGCCGATGCAAATGCACACCCTGGTCTCAGACGGCGGAAGCACAATTTCAGGCGGGCAAGCACAACGCATAATGCTGGCTCGAGCGCTAGCCAACGACCCGCATATCCTATTTCTAGACGAAGCAACCAATGCTCTGGATAATAAGGTACAGGACACAGTCAGTAGAAATCTAGATAACCTGGGAATAACCAGAGTTGTAATTGCCCATAGACTCAGCACAATTGTTAACGCCGATAAAATTCTGGTACTTGATCAGGGGAAGATTGTCCAATCCGGAACCTATAGTGAACTTGCCTCCCGTCCGGGGCTCTTCAAAGAACTTATTGAACGCCAAGAAGTCAATACCTGATACCAGAGAAAAGAGAACCCATGATACAACAAAGGTTGTTACAGATTATTTACTTACTATCATTGGTCGGCTGCATAACCCTCTGTAGTTGTGCAGAGCTGAATATTGACGACTTTTCGGTCGGTATCAACGAGGGCGAGGGTACTACTGGCCTGGCGCCGGATGGCGAAAACCAGACTATTGAGGAGCTGCTCTTCAATCCGGAGACCTCTATCGTCCCCCCCATCACGCTGGCCGATATCCAAGAAAAAGTCAGCAATATAGATCTGGTCAAAGAGGTAAATAAAATCGAGAGTCTGGACTCTGCTTCCGCCGGTGATGTCGCAAGTGTAAGCGGTATACCAGAAACTGGCAAGCTCAATTTAACGATTACCTCTGCAATCTCAACCGCACTCAGGAACAACCATAACATTGTCTCCGAATCGCTCCAACCGGCTATTACCCAGACTCAAGAAGCAGTAGCACGCGCCGCATTCGACCCGTCCCTCAAAGCTAAGGTTCAGAAAAAGTTTCAGGATCAAGACTACACCTCAAGCAACTCCCTGCTTACCGAGAGCGAAGATCTGGGTGAGAATACTACCGAAGTCGAGGTCGGATTACAAGAATACCTGCCGACCGGTACCCAACTCGAGCTCGGGTATGAACTGGTCTATGATTATGAAAAAGCCAAATACTCCGCCCTCAATAACTCTACTTATCAAAACACTACAGAGCAAACCCATACCTTTGAATTCACCGTAACCCAGAGACTGCTCCGTGGCTTCGGACTCGATACCAACCTGGCACGACTCCGTCAAGCTCGCATCAACACCGATATCTCGTATTGGCAGTTTTACGGCTATGTAGAGAACTTTGTAGCGCAAGTAGAGACTGACGCCTGGGACTATATCTACGCCATAGAATCTGCACGCATACTCCAGAGTTCACTGAAACTCGCCGAAACAGACTACGAAGATACTCTCAAAATGATAGCGCGCGGCAAACAGGCGGTAAGCGCCAAGTACGCCCCCCTCTCCCGTATTGCCCAGACCCGAGAGCAACTAGTTGAAGCCATGAACTCTGTCAACCAGGCTCGTCTCAACCTCTTACAGCTTATAAGCCCCAGTGAACCAGATTACTGGACCCAGGACATCGATATAACCTTCGATCTCATTCCAGATAATGACAGTATAGGTATATGCGGCGAGCATATCGCTCTGGCTCTTGACCATCGCCCCGATATCCGGCAGGCCATGCTCCAGATCAAGACCGATGAACTAGAAGTTGTCTATACCAAGAATGGTCTCCTGCCCGAGCTCGATTTCTTCGCCAGTGCCGGCTGGTCAACCTATAGCCAGACAGTCACGAACTACCAAGCTCAAAATAGTAACAATACCGGTAAACAATATGCCGTCGGTTTGAGTCTGGATTACAATTTCGGCTCCCGGCAGGAGCGAGCCGAATACCAAAGAGCTCAGCTCACCCACGCGCAGGCTAAGCAAGCTCTACAGAACCAGAAGACCCTAGTAATCAAAGACGTTACTACCGCCTACGCAAATCTCCGTGGAACACTCGGCAATATCAAAAACTATAGCCTTACCCGAATCGCTATGAATAATAACTACGAAGCTGAGAAAAAACTACTCCGTGGCGGAAAGACAACTACCTATCAGGTAGCCCAGGCCTTGGACGACCTGGTAGAGAGCCAACTCAGCGAGCTTGAAGCAGTCATAGAGTTCCGCAAAGCCTTGATCCAGATGTTCCTCAGCGACTCCTCGATTCTTCAGCGTCGCGGCATCTATCTCCACAGCCCCAAGAAGTAACCCCGGTTCATAAATGCTATAAGCATAAAGCCACTGCCACAGACCTAGAATATATATCCGAACCCTGATATTATTAGGTATACATTACAACTTGATAATTTTCACATTATCAAGTTGACACAATATAAAAAAAAACTTATTATGATTCAAATGCATCTTAAACTCACAACAATATGACACTTAAAATATACGCGACAGCAAAACCACAATGCCTACTAGACAAATTTACCTTTGTGCAACATTATAGAGTAATAATATTTTTTTAGTCAAAGCATAGGAGATTGAAATGAGTCTGTGGTCAAATGAAGAAGTTGAAGCACTTCGCATCGAAATTTCAAAGAAAGCAGCTACCGATGAGAATTTCCGTAAAGAGATTCTTGCCAACCCCAAAGGAGTAATCGAAAAACTAGCTGGAAAGAAAATCCCTGAGGAATTCTCAATCGACGTCATCGAGAACAAGCCAGGAGTCGTCAAGACTTTTGTCCTGCCAAACCTAATCTCTGACTCTCTTACCAAGGAAGAGATGCTAGCTGTAGCAGGTGGCCGCAGTTCTGTAAACACAAACTCCAGTGTAGTTCAAGTTACCTCTGGCGTCGGAAGCGATAGCATGCCTCAAATAGCAGTAGTATCTGGAACTGGGGGTTACCCCGAAAGTGTACCGGTCACCGGCATATCCACCCAAGTAGCAATAACTGTTGATTAATTTAAACACAAATAGATACTCATTACCAAGTTTAATATGAGTTGCTAGAACTTTATAATATAGTTTTAGCAACCGGCATAATTCACTGCAAAATATTTTAACAGCATTACACTTATAAACAAAATATAATTTATCTTTACAAATAGAGCAATAGCGCAACACCAAGGTACTTTCTGCCCATAGCAGTAAGTAAAATTCGTTTAAATTTTAAAGAACGAAGAGCAACAATAAGGATTACCCCTTAACGAGATAATCCTAGTACCAAACTATTAAGCATTTTGAATTCACTACTAAACTAAACGTAATATTTTAAAAATACCGCAGGTACTCATATTTACAAAGGACAGTAAGCTTTTAATGCACCTAATCTAAAACTAATCTGTTTTTAACGGGAATACAATTGTATTTTATACTATATTTGAGTTACAAAAGAAAATAACCAATATAGCTGTCAAGTTATATTGATTTCACAACATTTTTTGTCAATTTTTATTACCAAGGAGAGAAGGATGAGCCAATGGACAAAAGAAGAGATGCTAGCTGTTTCTGGTGGCCGTGGCTCCACAACAACTGACACTAATACAAACACTGTCGAAGGGACGACTACTGCTACAACAGCAGAAACCGCAGGCGAAGTCGTTGTAACCGCCGTCGCAGTTGTCATATAACATGTACTCCATCATTCTGTTATACCCTACACAAAATTATCTTATTACTACAGAAGCTACCTCTTGTTTCAGCTAACAGATCTTACTACGCCATCGCAAAAGTTATATAGAAAGAGAACAACACTTATTTTACCACACCAAGATTTGAAACTGATAACAAATGTATTTTGGTTACTCTATACACCACAATTAAACTGTAAAACGGCTTTACAGAAAAAACACGGTTAATATTACTTGTATTAAGGAGAAAGAAATGAGTCAGTGGTCAAAAGAAGAGATTGAAGATTTACGTCTTGAGATTTCAAAGAAGGCAGCTACCGATGCTGAGTTTCGTAAGGCAATCCTTGGCAACCCCAAGCAGGAGATCGAGAAGCTTGCCGGCAAGAAGATCCCAGAAGAATTTTCTCTAGATGTAATCGAGAACAAGCCAGGTGTGGTCAAGACCTTTGTTCTTCCAAACTTCATCTCTGAATCACTCAGCAAGGAAGAGATGCTCGCTATCGCCGGTGGTCGTAGTTCAACCTCTACTCAAAACGTCCAAACTACCGTCAATGTAACCACCGAAGCAACTGTTGAAGAGACTACTACTACCACTACCGCAGAAGTCGGCGGTGAAGTCGTAGTAGCAGGTGTTGTAGTTCTTGTCTAACCAGCTAAACCTTAATTTCTCAGCAATCCGCAAAATCATCTATTGTTATTCTTTTTGCGGATTGTATTACTTTTTTGTAGATGATAGGCATTGCAATGTTTGAAAAAATTTTTCATTACTACCATAAACTTGATACACAGTTCCAGAAGTATATTGATGAATCAAACGGAAAATTCCGCAGAATTATCGACACACCGCCTGAAGATACAGACACCCCATATCACCTTGATGTTGCAAGCACCAAACGTTTCCTTGAGTACTATTCAAGCTCAAAAGAGAATAAGGATCGCTGCCTCAACGGCGAAGCGCAGAAGCTGGCTGAAGAGATAGGGCTGGATATAGATACCGAAGCTATCAGACTTTTGTGGGATCTGGATATAGCCTCCAGACGCGGCGCCCACTGGCTCTACCGTACCGACGCCGTAGCCCGCTACCAATGTTTTATGCAAGAAAAGATCCTGCACCGCAACTTTATCCAAGAGGTTGAAGCGGTGCCGGCCAACAATACACTACGCCTCTGGCGCGACCGCCAGATAAAGCGTCTACTCATCGAGATGGATCCACAGAAAGCTGAATCTGTAGTACACACCCCCTTCAATGTCGAGCTCAGTGACGGCTGCTCGGTCGGCTGCTGGTTCTGCGGCGTAAATGCCAAGGAGAAGGGTGACGACTTCCTCTATACACCGGAGAATGCCATGTACTGGCAAGATTTTCTTAAAACCATAAAAGAGGTCATCGGCCCAGCTGCTGTCACCGGCACCTGCTACTATGCTACCGAACCGCTGGACAACCCTTACTACGAGAGTTTCTGCAAGGATTACGCCGATATACTCGGTCATTTTCCACAGACAACTACAGCCGCTTCAACCCGCGACATTGAGCGCACCCGCAAACTACTGACCATATCGCGCAAATATGGCGCGACTATCAACCGCTTCTCTGTTCTGAGTATGCCGATGTTCAAGAAGATCATAAGTTCATTCACCCCGCTTGAACTTCTCTATGTAGAGTTGATTATGCAGAATGTCGAGTCCAGCTCAGCCTACGCTCTGGCCGGAAGAGCCAAGAAAAACCAGCATGTTCTGGATAAAAGCAATGAAAAGGTAAACAGCTCCTTCAGTGAAGATGGTTCGATTGCCTGTGCCAGTGGTTTCAGGGTTAATATCGTAAAACGAACTATAAAACTAGCGACCCCAAAACCTGCAACCGCAGACTACCCTGAAGGCGAACTGATCTATGAAGAGGCGACCTTTACCGATGCTGCCTCACTCCGTGAGACAATGTTGCGTATGATTGATACCCATCTACCTAAACGTCTACTGCCGCGTGATCCAGTTGCTTTCTCTCCCTTCAGCAATATTAGTCTCGAAGGATCAAAAATACATATTAATACCGGTTCCACAACCCAGGTAATCACCACCAATATCTTCCCCGACTGTTACGAATATGTAAAAGCCGGAAATATGTCGGCAATTGAGATCGCCGAGAAGGTAAGTATGGAAAAGGGGCACAGCATTGAGGATGTTCTGGAAGCGCTCAACGAGTTCTTCGAATCAGGCATACTTGATGAAGCGCCAACCTTCTTCAAGACCAAGACCTACAGCCTGGTATAGAGAGGAACAGCCAGAAGTGACAATACTGCGCGAGCTTGAGAATGAAACCAAAGTGATAGAGCTTACTCTGGAGAATAGTGCTGAATTCTCCAGTTTCTGCCCTGAGCCACAGAGTGAGCTCTACCGGAGACTTCTGGGTACAGAGACATTTATCGGCCTGGGTATCAAGAGAGGCTCTCAGGCCATGGGGCTAACTTTTGGTTTAAAAGACGACGCAGATACTTTCTGGCTCAAGGCGCTGGAGCTCGCCCCGTGCTGCCCAGATCAATACGCTCAAGAACTTCTCACCACCCTGGCGGCAGTACTTCGAGAGCGCGGACAGCGTCGAATACTCGCCTTCTTTACCAGATATGAGAAAGCACCTAGACTATGGTTGGAATCTCAACTAACAACCTTCGGCTTTATCGAGCCGGAGGTCTACAAAAAGGTCTATAAATTACCGTACTGGGGATTGGAAAAGACAGGACTCCTGCGTCTGGAGCTACCCGAATGGGCAGAGATCGTAAATTACTCCGCCCTACCTCAGGACTGTTGGGATGAATTACGCTCCGGGGCTATCCCGTTCCCTGAAGACCTATCCCCATTTATGCGTAATCCTGATATTGGGACAAGTATTTTTTTACTCAGGGAAGGTAAGGTTATCGGCTGGAATATTACCCGTCGGCTAAATGCGGATTCGGTATATTTTCAGACCCTCTTTGTTACTGAAGAATACCGCGCAAGTCCTCTTGGAATACAGCTACTGGCCAAAGCCTTACACTTATATCTGGATAACCCTGAAAATATGTACGGTATCTTCGGTGCCAGACCGGATAATAAAGAGCTCTACCGTTTTATTCAGAAGCGCTTTGGCAGACACTGCAGCGATATTGCCGTCGACTATCAGAGCATCTATAATTTATAGTTTTTTTCAGTAATTCAACACGCAAGCAACTAGACAGCCTGATTATGAAGTGCTATATCATTGAAGAACATCATAGAGCTCTGGCCCTCTGGGCAAGTGAATTCAGAGAGCGGCCACCCGCATCCGGTTTACTCCATGTCGATGCTCATGCCGATATTTCTCCCCCAGTCACCGCGGATCCCCTTGACTGGCAGCGTTTACAGACCCTGCCCCCAACGGAATTGCTGCAGTTTATCGACCAGCAAATACATATTGCCGATTTTATTCTCGCCGGGGTTATCTGCGGCTTCTTCTCCCAGATATTCTGGCTCCGCCCGGACTTTGTCGGTTACAATAACTGCTGGCGTGAAACACTCTCCTACCGGAGCATCGCCGACCACGCCACCGACTTCATACTCAAAACGACGGAGAAGAAGGTGCTAACCACCGCCGACTATACTCTTCCCTTTCCCGCATCGGCAAAAGACAGCCTCTATTATTATGGTTTTCAACAGTCATCTAGCCCAACAATACCGCAGGGAGTGATTCTCGATATAGAGCTTGACTTCTTCTCTTGCTTCAAACGCCCTTCAGTTGCCGACAAAATCGAGATTAGTAAGGAAGCATACAACAACTATAACTCTTCGCCGTATCACTTTCTCAAGTTCCACCACAACACCTCCTGTGAAGAGATAGACGGGAGATATTTTCTTGTCTTCAACCCCTGGCACCGGGAGCGATTTATCCAAGGTGGCTCAACTCCACTCGAGCTTCGCCACAGAGTTAAAAATTTTCTTAGCTGGCTAGAGGTGCAGAATCTTTGCCCGAGCCTGATCAGTATCAGCCGGGCAGTAAAGAGTGGCTTTACACCTGTTGCGTATGCTGAATATCTGGAAGAGCTGCTCAAAGAAGGACTACAAAAGCTGTATAATTGTACCTTCACTGATTTTTTCTAATTACCCTGAACAAGGATGACAATATGAATAGTAGCGCAGACGTATGCTTTATATCAATGCCTTTTACCGAAACCACGACCCCATCTTTCGGGATCAGCTTACTTCAGGGAGCTCTCCGACAAGCAGGCATTCAGGCGCGATCGTACTATGCCAATCTTGAAATACTCAAGCAAGGCGTAATCACCAGAACTGACAACAAAGATCTTCGACAACAGCAATATGCTGAATGGCTCTTCGCTGAATCCGCCTTCCGCGAAAAACGTAACGACAGTATGCTCTACCTGCTCGAATCATGCCGTCATATAAAAGTCGATCCGACCAGGGTAATACCCAGACTGCAGGAGATAAAGCAGAGTATTCCCGCCTTTATCGATCATGTTGCCACAGAAGTCTTGGCTCTAAAACCAACGATTGTCGGTGCAACCTCAATGTTTTATCAACATATCGCCTCACTGGCGGTTCTCCGGCGTATCAAGGAGATATCTCCTACTACCATCACCCTTCTCGGTGGGGCAAACTGCGATATGCCGATGGGCATGGGCAACCATAAAAGCTTTGATTGGATAGATTATATCGTTGTCGGTGAAGCCGATAGTCTTATTGTCCCCTTTACCGAATTGGCGCTTGAATATGGACGTGATATACCGCAAGATTTAGTACCTCCTGGGGTACTGGCTCCAGTACACCGAAGTTGTGGCTACCCCACTACAAACTGGCGTTCAATCCCGAAAGATCTGGATTCAATCCCCCTGCCGGATTACACCGATTATTTTACAGCGCTTGACAGTTATGATCCTGAAGTAAAAGACAAAGTAATCCTCCTGACCGAGAGTTCGCGTGGCTGCTGGTGGGCCGCCAACAAAATGGGGTGCAAATTCTGCTCTCTCAATACAGCCCAACACACCTACCGGGTTAAATCACCGGAAGTCACCCTTCAGCAACTCCATAAACTCAAAGAGAAGTACTCGTTTCATGGCTTTGAATTTACCGATAACGCTCTGCCAATTAAATATTTTACCACCCTCCTGCCCAGACTCGCCGAGGAGGAGAATTCACACCCAATTTTTTATGAGATCAGAGCCAACAACCTCACCCGCGAACGTGCCCGGCTGCTGCGCAGCGCTGGCATCAAATCAATGCAGATCGGTATTGAAGCTCTCAATGAACGACTGCTGCAAGTAATCAATAAAGGTGCTCACCTCTGGGAGAATATTCAGGCGTTAAAATTTTGTGCCTGTGAAGAGATCACCATCTTCTGGAACCTACTCTTCAAAATAATGGGCGAAAATGACGAAGACTACTTCCAGACCAGCCAGCTAGCCCAAAAGTTACTGCACATACGCGCTCCTACCGGATTCGTAGTTATGCAATACCACCGCTACAGCCCCTTCAGCAATGAGCATAAGAATCTTGAGCCACACTGGCGCTATAGCTACCTCTACCCCTTATCACCCGCTGCTATTGACGATATCACCTATCAATACATTGAGAAGGGCGGAACCAGTATCTTTGACAGTATGAACACCAATGAACTAGACCGTCAAAAATACTTCAAGGAACTGAATGAGATTGTACGCTTCTGGAAGTACTGCAGCAATAATGAGGCGCAGATCATTCTCCATGGCTACACCAATAACGACCAACTAAAAATCGTCGATACCCGTCCAGAGTTTTCCAGAACAAATTTTGCCGCGGCAGTCAACAATATCAAACCTCGGGAATACACCTTTACCGGTACCGAGAAAGATCTTCTCCATGCCTGTGACCGTGCGCCTCTTGCCGAGGATATTTACCGGGAATGGGGGGATAGTAGCAGAGAGATTATCGCTGATTTTATTACCAAGAATCTGGTCATTGAGACCGAAGGCAGACTCGTCGGACTAGCTATGCTCGACCCAATTGGGATTAACCAGAAACTCTCCGCCTGCAAGACCCTATTCAGTTGATATAGTTGAAGACTGAACCCAAACTGGTTGTACAGGAATCAGCCTAAAATCCTGAGCAATATACAAACTGATAGAGACAATTACATTTTTAATTCAAGGTTACCCAATATGCACAATATAGATTTCTGCTTTCTCTGGATGCCCTTTACCTCAATTTATACCCCTTCACTAGGCCTAGGCATCCTTCAAACCCTTCTCAAGCAAGGGGGACTATCCACCTGGACATATTACGCCAATATTGAATTATTATCTCTGAATATCATGACCGAAGAAGAATATCAGTTTTTCATCAACACTCACAGCGGCGAGTGGCTTTTTACAGAAGCTGCTTTTGGTAAATTCACCAGCAATGAGATGCCTTATTTGCTCAGAAGCTGCCGGGAATGGCAATTAAACCCAACCAAAGCCATTCCTCGACTCAAAGAATTCCGCAACAAGATGACAGTCTATATTGAACATGTAGCCGAGAGAATCATCACTACCAACCCCAAAATTATTGGTGCAAGTTCTATCTTCTTCCAGCATGTTGCCTCCTTGGCGGTACTCCGCCGGATCAAGGAGAAACGCCCAGATATTATTACCATCATGGGAGGCTCAAACTGTGAATTACCGATGGGCAGTAGTACCCACAAACACTTTCCCTGGGTTGACTACATTGCTATCGGTGAAGCTGATTATACCATACTCCCTTTCACCCAGCTCGCTCTGAAATACGGCAATAATATCCCCCAGGAACAACTCCCGGCAGGAATTATCTCTCCTGAACACCGCGATATTGGTTACCCCGATACAAACTGGCGTTCAGTAACCAATGATCTAAATAAAGTTCCCGAGCCTGATTATGCCGATTACTTCGAACAAATAAGTGCTTACGGACTTGAAATAAAAGAAAGGGTAGCCCTTCTAGCCGAGACTTCACGCGGTTGCTGGTGGGCAGCAAATAAACAGGGGTGCAACTTCTGCTCACTTCTTGCAGCTCAGGATACCTACCGCGTAAAGTCATCAAAAATTGTTCTTGAGCAATTAGAGAGGCTGAGTAAAAAATATAGTTTTAACAGTATTGAATTCACCGACCGGGTAATTCCCGAGAAACATTTCACCGACTTCCTGCCTGAACTTGCGGCCAATGACGCTCCATACCCACTCTTTTATGAAACCAGGGTAAATCGTCTGAACCGCGAACGAGCAGTTCTACTGCGCAAAGCCGGAGTAAAGACCCTCCAGCTTGGGATCGAAAGCCTCAATGACCAGATACTCACATTAATGAACAAAGGTGCCAAAGCCTGGGAGAATCTCCAAGCTCTCAAATTCACCACCTGCGAAAAGATGCACCCATACTGGAATCTCATTTATGACATACCGGGCGAAGACCCTAAAACATATCAAGAATCAACCGAACTCTTCACCAAATTGGTACACCTGCCCGCCCCTTCCGGCTTTATCCAGCTGCAATACCGTCGTTGGAGCAATTTTTCCAATACTGAAAAGGGGCTCACTCACCACTGGCGTTATAAATACCTCTACCCGATTGCCGAGGCAGAGCTGGCAGATATCGCTTATATCTTCGAACCCAACAGCAACAACGATCCCGAAGTATTGCAACAATTCGGCGATATCCCTTCTGCCAAGGATAGCAATATTGTCAACATGAATAAAGTTATACAACTCTGGAAGAAGCTCCAGCGACGCCGCAAGCAAGTCTGTCTGTACGCCTTCACCAACCCTTACGGGATAAGAATAATCGATACCCGTCCCAACTTTATCCGGGATGAAGCCGGAGAATACACGCTACAGGAGCAGTACACCTCCTGCACTTATACCGACAAACACGCCAAAATACTCCAAGCCTGCGACGCCGCGCCACTGACCACAGATCTCTATCAAGAATGGGGGCAGACTGGTCGTGCGTTTATAGCCGAACTTATCCACAAGAACCTGGTGGTAGAGGTTGGCGACCGTATAGTCGGACTGGCTCTCTTCGATGCCTATGGGATAACAGAGCAAGTTCTGGAAGCGGAACAGCTTACATCATCTCAGCCTGCCATCGACGGACATAAATGTAAGGAAGAGCGTTCAAACTCCTGCTTTTAAATGCTCCAATAACCATTTTGCAGAACCAAGCAATTTAACTGGGCAGGATCAACGCCGATAGAAAAGCAAAAACTCTATTATAAAGGTACCTCTTAATATCTCTGACAGAGCCGGAGCTTCGCCCGCTCAACTCAAGAATTTAATGCGCCATACCGACATCAATTTGACCATGAAATACTATGTTCATCTAACTGTCGAAGATGAAAGAACAATAGTAGACGCACTCCCCTCATTGTATGGTTAAAAATCAATGGCACGCAAATGGCACGCCTTGCAGAGACACAGAGAGAAAATTTACCAATTCTGCGTATCACTCAATAACATATATTGATTTTCATTAAAAAAGCTAAACCCGTGATTTACAAGGGTTTAGCTTCTTTTATTTTGGAGCCACCTATCCGGTTCGAACGGATGACCTGCGGTTTACAAAACCGCTGCTCTACCAGCTGAGCTAAGGTGGCTTTCATATTTGACTAACATTTATCTAGCAATTAATACCTTGGATATATTACCGATAACCTCTGCCAATACAAGGGTCTTTTATTAAAAAAAATATTTTTTTTATTCCTGCTTTGTTATTGCTGATCTTACTCCTCAGGATATATAATAATAGATAGATATTTAGGTTATTCTTGTACTCTCTGGAGATTAATAATGAGTTCGATAAATAATATCTCAGGTCTGTCCAGTTCCCTGCAAGGGATCCAGCAAGCGCAAAAACTTCTAAATAAATCGGCGCAAGAAGTAGCAACTGGGAGTGGCGAATTTGAAAAAACGACTAGCGAGCAAATAGTTGCCGAGTCGTCGCAGGCAGCCAATATAA
>CAUVYI020000030.1:75000-121010 GCA_963556115.3 Planctomycetota bacterium
TTCCAGAGGGTATGTCACCAGGCTCCGATGTAGCCAATCTCTCCATACTCGGTTACTCCCCCAAAGAATTCTATACCGGCAGAGCCCCACTAGAAGCGGCAAATAGAGGCATAACTCTCAGTGCCAAGCAAGCTGTATTCAGAGCCAACACTGTAAGTATCCGCGACGGCATAATGCAAGATTTTGCCGGAGGCCACCCCAATAATAACGAAGCATATCAACTCATAGATTTTATCGAGGCCAATCATAAATTACTCGGGGTAAAATTTCATCACGGGGTAAGTTATCGCCATCTCTGTGTCGTTGACAATCTGGCAAATTGCATTCCTCAGACTACCCCACCCCACGATATTACCGATGAGCCGGTAAGCCCGTATCTTCCTGATTCAGCAATACTGAATCAGATTATGCAGCGCAGCGCCGAACTGCTTGTCAATTACCCACTGACCGCGCAGCGCCTGGCTCTAGGTAAAAACCCGATTACCCAGTTATGGCTCTGGGGCGGAGGCACCATGCCCAACCTACCAACCTTCAAAGAGAAGTTCAACCTCACCGGCGCTATGATCAGTGCAGTCGATCTTCTGCAGGGAATAGCCAGGTTGGGAGGGCTAGAGATAATCAACGTAGAAGGTGCAACCGGTTTCTATGACACCAATTATCAGGGCAAAGGCGAAGCTGCAATCAAAGCCCTGCAAAGTATGGATCTGGTTATTATTCATGTAGAGGCTCCGGATGAAGCCGGACACAATGGCGAAGCGCAGGAGAAGGTAAAAGCTCTAGAGAATATCGATAAGTATATTGTAGGCCCACTTATTGACGAAGCCACAAAGATGGGCGATATCCGTATACTCTGTATGCCTGACCACCCTACCCCGCTTGCTATCAAGACCCATACACCGGATCCAGTACCCTACACCATCTGGGGGCCAGGCATAATTCCTGATACTGCAGACAGATTCACCGAAGCTGCAGCTGAAAGTGCAGATATTACAATAGGCAACAAGGTAATCGATAGACTTATCAACTTCTAAATTATACTATCTTGATTAAATAAGCCTGGACTCAAATACTCAAGTCCAGGCTTATTGTTGCTATTATGTATGGGAAAGCCAATATTAACCAAAGTAACGATCAAGCAATCCTTTGAAGGCACAGCCGTGGCGCGCTTCATCCTTACACATCTCATGAACTGTATCATGAATTGCATCATAACCCAGTTCTTTAGCCTTCTTGGCGATATCCAATTTACCCTGAGTTGCACCATGCTCAGCCTCAACTCGAACCTGGAGATTGGCCTTGGTATCAGCAGAAACAACCTCTCCCAGCAGTTCAGCAAAACGAGCTGCATGATCCGCTTCTTCAAAGGCAATACGCTTATAAGCTTCAGCAACCTCAGGGAATCCTTCGCGATCCGCTTGCCGACTCATTGCCAAATACATCCCTACCTCGGTACACTCACCAGTAAAATTAGCTCTCAAGCCTTCAAGAATCTCAGAATCTACATCCTTTGCCACACCGATTCGATGTTCATCGGCAAATACCAGCTCCCCCCTCCGCCTGCATTACAAACTTATCTTTTGTCGCCCCACAAGTAGGACATACTTCAGGCGCTTCGTTCTCTTGAGTGTAACCACAGATAGTACATACATACCTTTGCCATTTCAAACTCTCCTTAATCAAACTAGTAGTAAAATGCTTCATAAATAAGCGTTGACGCTTGCTATTTGTTATAAATCCAACAAGATACCATTTGGCATCACCAATTTTCACCTAGTATTCAGCTCTTCTGCCGCCAGGCACTCATTACAGATTCCCCGGAGCTGAAGAACGATCGAATGCACCTCACCCACCTCTTCAAGTTTACCCTTTGCAAAGAGTTCCATAACCCCACGGAATTGAAAGTCTTTGATTTTCCCGCAGCGCTCACACAAAAAGTGTTGGTGCTCAGCAGTATCAGCATCATAACGCACTCGCTCACATAGCTGCTCAACCTTTATTGCCACCCCGATATCCTCAAATAGCGCAAGGGTTCGGTATACTGTATCCTTGGATACCGAAGGCAGCTGCGGTCGCACCCGATTATAAACCTCATCCACCCCAGGGTGTTCGTCAGTAGCAGCCAGCGCTCTAAAGATCTCAATTCGCTGCGGCGTAACTTTAAACTTCTCTTCGCGACACCGCTCAATAAAATTCTCAACCTTACGCTCAACCAGTTCCTTTGCAAACTCCACAGCCCCCTCCTTATACAGTGCTCGGAAAGTGATACAACACCTTCAACTCACCTGTAGCAGAAAAACCAATTAGTAATCATTACTAATTAAGAATATATCCTATTTGAGTAATTTAATCAAGTAAAATTTTAAAATATTTTAAAAAAAATGGTCTTGCAACCTCAAACAAATCCCCTATACTTCGAAATACAAACTTGTTGCGGAGCTGGCGGAATGGCAGACGCGCTAGATTTAGGATCTAGTTTCTTATGAAGTGGGGAGTTCAAGTCTCCCGCTCCGCACCAAAAATAATTAATTGAGTCTACTCAATATTACATAGACCCTGATCCTTCCGATCAGGGTCTTTTTTACAAAAATTTCATCGGAGCATAATCAGTATGAATATCCACAGACCTCTGTTAAGATTATTCTTACTATTATTTTCAATATTTCTCTCCGCGTTGATCATACTGAGGCTCAGGACTACTGGTAGTTTTCACTTGGAAATATCTGCCTTCTGAACTCCAGAGCAATAGTATCAGCGAGATTGACATAAGCAATATACCTTTCATATTTTGCAACACCCCTGGCCTCGGTTATTACAGCCTGTATCTGCTTATATCTCTGGAAACACGTTATAAGCAGAAATGAAGCTAAGATGCAGCTCTCTGCTACCGACAATGTAGTGCTACGGAACCCAGCCCCCATTCCACTTAAAATTTATTTTAAGTACTGCCTGATAATAATTGGCCTCGCGTTTGTCATTGATTTTATCAACACCCAAATGCTTCATCTGTCAGATATCCCGCAGTGGCAAAGAGCTCTGCTAGGCGAGTCCAACAACTCTCCTGCTCTTCAGCTAATGCTCTTTATAGCCATTGTCATCCTCGCTCCACTCTGGGAAGAGATAGTATTCCGCGGTATGCTCTTTTCCGGCCTAGCCCTACTGCTTCCGATAAATGTATGTATCATTATAACCTCTCTACTCTGGGCGCTGCTCCACTCACTCCAGTATAGCGCCATCTTCATTTTGGAGATAGTGGTAATCGGTTGTGTAATAGCCAGAGCGCGTACCGCTACCAGGTCACTGCGAATTCCGCTAATGATGCATATTACCAACAATTTAATTGCTTTTATTCACTTATATACCTATAGTTAGAATCTATAATTTACAAGTAGCGCTCAGTACTCAACTTTGAGGTCATGTATGCACAGAAAGATAACGACGATTAACCGAGTAACGATTATGGGGCTGGGACTCTTTGGTGGTGGAGTAGGAGCGGCTGAATACTGGGCCAAACAAGGGGCAGAGGTTACAGTTACCGATCTTAGAGATAACCAGACATTGGCACCGTCCATCCAGGCGCTCAAAGAATATTCCAATATCAACTATGTGCTCAAGGAGCACCGAGAGAATGACTTCACCACTACCGACCTGCTGGTGGTCAATCCTGCAGTAAGGCCGGACAACAAATTCCTCCAGCTTGCCAGACTGGCGCAAATACCGATTACTACCGAAATTGGCACCTTTATTCAGAAACACCAGAAAGAGTTGCATAATCCAATATTGGCGGTAACCGGTTCCAACGGCAAGTCCACGACTACCTCACTGCTCACCAGCATTATCCGTAGGATTCTCCCCGAGGCTCTTAGTGGCGGCAATCTGGGAGGATCACTCCTCAGTAAGCTCGGCACCTATCCCGCCAAGACTCCGGCCATACTTGAACTCTCATCCTTTCAGCTACACTACCTTGCCGAAGAAATGTTTGCACCAGAGATCGCAATTATTACCAATCTTGCCCCCAACCACTTGGACTGGCACCAGACTCTGAAGAACTACTATACTGACAAGAAAGAGCTGATACAGAGACAGACCAATTCCAACTTTGCAATACTAAACACACAAGATCCAATTCTTCGGGAATGGGCAGACACTGCCACATCTACAGTTATCACTACCGAACTTGCTGATTCTGAAAAAGACAACACTGCTTTTATCCGCGGCGACGAGTTCATAATCCGCCACCAGGATCACGAGACCAGACTATCAAATCTATCCGACCTCAACTTACCCGGCAAGCACAATATTGCCAATGCGTTACAAGCTCTCACCGCAGCTTATATCTTCTTTCAGAACAACCAGATCCCTTTCTCTGCCAACACCTTGAGTGCAGGGCTGAACAGCTTTCACGGTTTAGCCCATCGTCAGGAGATTGTTACACGGAACAAAGGTATCACCTACATCAATGACTCTATCGCTACCACTCCAGAGAGCACTATAGCCGCGCTCAATTCCTACCCAGGAGAGGACATAGTTATAATCGCAGGCGGATATGACAAAGAGATCTCACTGACCCAGATGGCAGAGGAGATAGCTCACAAAGCCTTCGCAGCCGTACTTATCGGGAGTACCGCCCCCAAAATAGCCCTGGCGATCAACCGCATCAACCCCAATTATAACCTTACCGTTATTACAGATAATGATTTTTACCAGGCAGTCAAGGTCGCCAGCCAGCAACTCAAAACCGGCATAGTTCTCCTCAGCCCCGGGTGTGCAAGTTATGACATGTTCAAAAACTTCCAGGAACGGGGGAACAAATTTAAAAAAATTACTAAAAAAATAGTATAATGTTACCATTATCTATCCAAAGCCTAACCACTTATCCTGCTGTCACTTATAAACACGCCCACTCTACCTACACTCGACAACACTAAAATCACACACAAACAACATGTATTTTAAATATTGTTTAACTATATTTGTAATACTATAATAAAACATTAAGATAACGGATTACTTGAATGATGCATACTTACAGGCAAAAGAAAAGCATGACCAAGCGGAATTTATTAACACCTAATGAGGCTCTTGATTCACATCAGGAGCGAATACTGGTTGTAGACGATGACGCTACGCTACGCATGGTCATAAGCGAGGCCTTATCCGCCTGCTCCTATGATATTCAAGACGCCTGCGATGTTCCCTCGGCGAAAGAGCTTATTATGCATAATAACTACGATCTAATAATCTCAGACGTAGTAATGCCTGGAGAATCTGGGGTAGAGCTTCTAAGCTGGAGCAAAGCGAATGATGTCAAGTCTTCATTTATCATAATGACCGGACATGCAGAACTCAATGCCATCGCTGATGCCCTGAACTATGGAGCAAGCTACTTTCTGCGCAAACCCTTCCGCCCTATGGCTCTTATCGAAGCAGTCAGCAAGATTCTGGAGAACGAACGCCTACGCCGTCAGAATGATGAACTGCGAACCAAACTTGCCCGCTATAATGAACAGTTGGAGAAGGATATTAAAGAAGCCAAACTTGAGAATCAGAAACTCTACATGGCCACACTCACCAGTCTGACCAACGCTATTGATGCCCGTGACGAATACACCTGTAAGCACTCCAGTTCAGTTGCAGACTTAGCACAGTCACTAGCGAGAAACATGGGAATGTCTGAGACCTTCCAGTCAACAATCCGTACTGCCGGGCAACTCCACGATATCGGTAAGATTGCTATACCGGAGCATATCTTGCTCAAGCCTGCCAAGCTTACTGGTGAAGAGTACGCTTTGATTAAAGAACATCCGGTTCAAGGCGAGCGTATCCTCCGGCCGATCCCTGAGTTTGAAACCATCCTTCCCGCAATCAGGCATCACCATGAACGGTTTGATGGTTATGGTTATCCAGACAACTTGGTAGGCGATGACATTCCTCTGATTGCCAGAATAATCTCGGTCTGTGATACCTGGAACGCCATGCGCACCAACCGGCCGTATCGGGCAATCATGCCGTTTGAGCAATCTTTAAGCATCATCTCTGAAGAGCGTAGCAAGCAGTTTGACCCAGATATTGCCAATACTTTTATTGACATGATCAAATCCACAGAAATACCGGTATATCAATAGTCTTTCAAGAAGCCTGTACTACCCCGGCAAAAGCAGAATCAGAAAGTAAGCCAATTTCCAAGCATTGAAATATTAACTTAGTATACACATAACTATCTCCTGCAAGAGCAAAATTCAAATAAACCTATCTTTATTATTGACCTAACCAGCAATACACCTAAAATAGACAGAATTGTATTGCTACTATTGGGAGAAGGCAGTAAGTAATAATTTTAAACACGAAGAAGGTCATAAAGATGTCAGAAAATGAATTAAAAATTTGGGTAGACGGCGAACTCAAGCTCAAAAGTGAAGCCAAGATCTCGGTCTTTGACCACGGTTTATTGTATGGTGATGGGCTCTTTGAAGGCATTAGAGCTTACAACGGTAAGATCTTTCTCTGCACCGAGCATATCAATCGCCTATACGAAGGCGCACATTACATCAATATTGAGATTCCATTCAGTAAAGAAGAGATGGTCAAAGCAATAGAAGAGACCCTCAGCGCCAACGCACTTACAGAAGCATATATTCGCCTCATCGTAACCCGCGGTGTAGGCGATCTCGGTCTTGATCCCCGTAAATGCCCCAAACCTTCAGTAATTATTATTGCCGCGAGTATTGAATTATACCCCGAGGAGCTGTACGCAAGAGGTCTGGAGATAATAACTTCAGCGGTACCTGCCGTCCATTGTGAAGCGCTCAATCCCCGGGTCAAGAGCTTGAATTATCTCAACAATATTCTGGCCAAGATGGAAGCTATCCGTGCCGGAAAACTTGAAGCAATTATGCTCAATCATCAGGGACATGTTGCAGAATGCAGTGGTGACAATATCTTTATTGTCAAGAACGGAGTAGTCAAGACCCCGGCAGTATTCTCATCTATTCTTGAAGGTTGTACCCGTAATCTAGTTATCGATCTGGCCAAGGAAGCCGACTATCCTGTAGAAGAGACGACCCTGCAGCGCTACGATCTTTACACGGCAGATGAGTGTTTCCTTACTGGCACCGGCGCCGAAGTTATTCCGGTAATAGATATTGACGGACGGAGAATTGGTACCGGTAAGCCTGGTGTGATCACTCAGAATCTACTACAGAGCTTCAGAGAGTTTATCAGAAACCACTAATCCGTTGTTTTCTCAACAGTTGTCGTCTGAGCTTATATCATGTTATGTGTCAGGTGTATTTATTGCATTTACAACTTTTTAATAAGGATTATATATGCCCGAAATACGTATGGCAAACGGACCACTCAAAGGTCAAGCAATCCAGATTGAGGATAAAGCTCTCACCCTGGGTAGAGATGACAACTGTACCATCCAGATTATGGATAAAGGCGCAAGCCGTAAGCATGCGGAAATCTTCCGCATCGGTGAGATGTGCTTTATCCGGGATTTCAAGAGCAAGAACGGCACATATCTCAATGACAGCCGGATAGAAGAAGAACTGCTCCGTGATGGTGACACTATCAAGATCGGCGGCTGCATCATAGATTTTTTCGCCGTTTCCAGCCAGAATATGCTTGAGCGGGTAGAATTCTTCGATGATGATGACAGCAGTGCCAGCCTGGAGCTTGATCTGGCAGATCTTACCGATCTAACTGCATCTCAGGGTGACGGCGCAGACATGTACCGTCTGCGCAGCTTATACCGTCTCGGCCGGATAATCGATCAGTCCAAGAACGAGAAGTCACTTATTGATGCCGCTCTCCCCCTTATCACAGAACATTTCAATTCTGAGATAACCTACATCTTTATCCGCAACAGTGAGACTGAAGAGATAGAGTCAATTGGTTCAGATATCAAGAAAGGGATGGAGAAAGATAAGATCTCACGCTCAATTATCAAACGCGCTATAGATGATTCAATGGCCATTCTGACTACCGACGCAACCCGGGATGGTCGTTTCAGCGCTCAAGAGAGTATTCTGGTAAATAATATCCGCAGTGTCATCTGTGTTCCCTTGTCGCTCTCGGGGAGTATCAGCGGCGTATTATACCTGGCCAGTAATACCCCGGCGGTCACCTTCCGTGAAGAAGATTTGGAATTGGCTGCGGCCATGGCCGACCAGGTCGGTCTAGCTCTAACCAACTTCAATTACCGCAGCCATCTACGCGAAGACCTACTGAGCACTATCCGCACCCTGATTCTTGCGGTGGAAACGAGTGCTCCAGAGATCAGAGGGCGCTCACATACTATTTCTGATCTCGCCTACAAAATCGCCAAAAACCTCAATCTCAACGAAGAGGCACAACACATTGTCATACTTGCAGGTCTACTCTGCAACATCGGCATTTTAAACCCTGAGGCAAAAGCAGTCTTCTGCCAGAGTACCCAGGGTCTAAGTTCTGAAGAAAGGCTTGATACCGAGAGAGCCAGAATAAAAGCAACACTCAATGTTGTCGCCGGTATGAAGTGTTATGACAGCATCCAGAATACCATCCGCTATATGTACGAACGCGGAGATATGAGTGGGCCAAATCAACTCGAACGCTACGAGATCCCCGAGACAGCGAAGATTCTCGGCATCTCCATTGAATTTGAAGAACAGTTACGCATCCGTGGCGAGGTCAATAAAGACCTTATTCTCCAGGAGATGCGCAGTAAAGCCGATTTCCTTTATGACAAAAGAATCATTCGCGCCCTGATGTCTGAATAAATCTACTTATCAACCAGATGTCAGCGAGCTTAACCTACATAAAACTGGAGGTTCAACTTGAATATTATTGAATGCAGCCTTACGCAAATTATGATTTCAGAATCAAGTACCTCCCAGATTGTCGTCCTCAAAGAAAGCACCGGCTCACGTTGTCTGAGCATTGAGATCGGTATCAATGAAGCTCTGGCAATCAAGAACTGTATCGACGGCTTCGAGATGCCACGTCCATTGACGCATGATCTACTCTACCACACAATCGAAGCCTTATCCGCCAGCATCAAGCATATTATTATCTCTGACATCCGTCCGCTAGATGAGGGAGGTGCGGTTTTTTTCAGTCTCCTGGTACTTGAAGACTCAGCCGAACAGGAAATCTCTATCGACTGCCGCCCCTCTGATGCAATTGCCCTGGCGGTGCGCTGCGGCTGTAAGATTTTTATAAATTCTGATGTTCTGAATATTGCGGCAGAATAATTCTAGTCTGCCGAATAATAATAAATTTTTCTGCCATTTTGTTGAGTAAGCTGACTCTATACCGTATAGTATAGTTAGATTGAACCTCACCCGGAACAATATATTGGATTAACCAGCATAAGAAGGAGTTCAGCTCCAAAGTCAAAAGAACCTTATACTAATTCCCAACAACACTATCATCATCTGATACAACGTGTTTTTGCTTTGAGGAGGCAGAAATGGCAAGTGCCAGCACCAAGGTTAAGTTTTCATCACTATTCACCCCTGAGCAAGTACTCTGCGCTATCGAGTCAGACAAGCGAGACCTGGCAATAATGGAGCTTCTGCGTAAGCTTGCTTACGAACATGGCGTAGGTAATGTCTCTGAAGTATTTGAAGAGATTGTCAAACGCGAAGAAGAGATGTCCACGGTCATCACCTCTGGTATCGCCATACCCCATGCCAGGATATCTACCGTATCCGAGCTTGTCGTCGGCATCGCCACCTCCACCAAAGGTATTGAATGGACAGATAACAGCCAGATCTCGGTTATTATCTTACTCCTTATTCCCAAGGAGCAGCCCGGGCTATACCTGCAGGCTATCAGTGCCCTGGCCAGTATCTGTAATGCTCCAGACTCTGCCACAAGCATCAGCAACCTAACCACATCCGACGAACTTTGGCGTTTTTTTGACCGAGGCGGACTAATCCTGCCGGACTACATCTGCGCCGGTGATGTTATGCGCGAGGTAGATATCAAACTCCATGAGAATGACACCCTGGAAAAAGCCATTGATTATTTTGTAAAATATAATTACCTCAGCCTACCCGTAGTCGACACCAACAATGAACTTATCGGCGTTGTCTCGGCTCAGGAGCTCCTCAAAGTCGTCCTTCCAGACTACATACTCTGGATGGATGACCTATCCCCGATAATTAATTTTGAGCCCTTTGCCGAGATTCTGCGGCGTGAGAGTATGACCTGGCTGGCAGAAATAATGACTACCGAAGTTCCCAGCATCCAGATTACCGCTCCAGCAATTCAGATAGCCAAAGAGATGACCAGAATGAACGCCACTCGGGTCTATGTTCTTGAAGACAAGCAACTAAAAGGGGTTATCTCGTTACGCGGTTTTCTCAGCAAGGTTCTGCGGGAATAGCTGCCAAACTAGACATTTTTTTACCAACATCGACAATCAGGAGTAGCATATGCACTCAGATGAAGTAGGAAAAGTTGAGATTCGCCCGCTGTTAATCCGCGGCGCAATAATGATCGCAATTACCATACTTGTAGCGTATCTAGGCAGGTTGGCAAAGCTTAGCGAAGAGCAGATAATGGCTTCGGCAATTTTCATTATGATAATAATGTCCACGCTCCTCTTCTGGGCATTTAGGCTAGCGATAGCTTTTGTCGGCACCGGCGTTCTCTTTGCCAGCCGGGTCATCACCGTGACTCAGTTCACTCACGACACAGAGCTGCCGATTATCCTCTTTCTTGTCGGGATGATGGTTATCGTCGGAGTACTGAAGGAACTCGGTCTCTTTACTTGGATAATCCAACTTGTAGTAAATTGCCAACAATTATCCGGCCTGATGTTTATTGGTATTATTGTCTATTTGAGCGCCCTGCTTGCCTGCGCCGTAGATGAAGTTACAAGTATTGTCTTTATCTCAACTTTGATCTTCCAAGTATGCGAAACCCTCAAGATCCGCGCGACCCCGTTTATCATGATAGCAGTTCTCGGTACCAATGTCGGCAGCGCCGGAACCATGCTGGGCAACCCTGTAGGTATTCTAATCGGCAGCAGGGGTAACCTAAGCTTTATCGACTTTATCTACTGGGCCTTTCCGATCATGCTGATAACCCTCACTGTTTCACTATCCATCCTCCTCTTCTGGTTCAGAAAAGATATAGCCCTCCTTGACGAACGCCTCACTCAACGCCGGGATATGGGGCTCTCACTCGGCCCACTTGTGCAAATACCGTATAAACGCGGTCTCTTTATCCTCCTGGCGATGATAGCATTTATCGCCTCACACCACACTCTTGAGCATATTCTCGGACTTGAAGCCAACACCCTGATGATAGTAGCCCCGCTGGTAGTCGCCGGTTTTCTAATGATCTGGCGCTATAAGCGTGCCAGGCACTATATTGAAGACGAGGTCGAATGGTGGACGCTGCTCTTTTTTATGATGCTCTTTGCCGTAGCCGGCTCACTCGAACATAGTGGGGTAACCCTGCGCATTGCCAATGAATTCAAATCCAGCTTTGGTTCGGTTCCCTGGCTCCTGACACCTGCGGTTATCTTCATCTCAGCGGTGGGATCAGCCTTTGTCGACAATGTTGTCTTCGTCGCCGCCTTCCTCCCGGTCGTCGAGCACCTAAATAATTACCAATTATGGTGGGCTCTACTCTTTGGTGCCTGTTTTGGCGGAAACATCACAATGATCGGCTCAACCGCAAATATTGTCGCCCTGGGAATGCTAGAGAAGCGCTGCCGCTTGCATGTTGCTTTCCTTGAATGGCTCAAGGTCGGGGCGGTGATTGGTTTAGTCTCCTGCCTCATAGCCTGGGGTGGAATTGCCCTCCTCAGCCCCTACATGCCCCAGCCATCTTCCAGCAACAGCCCAAGCGAACTTGCTGCACCCGAGCACACGCAGCAGACCGGCGCCGGTGACCAACCACTCGCCCAAAACTCCCTCGCAAACCAAGAAGCCAGAGCCGAATAAGCATCAAACTCAAACACAGGGTTATTTTCATAAAATATTAATATCAAACTTGAAAAAAAAGCCCTCTTCTTATACTATATATATGGTTCGCCATATATTATTTTGCCAAAAAAAGTCATATTTATAATACAGATTTAAAGGTGTTATTATGAAAGACATTCTACCAAAGATTGAATCAAGCCTGCCCGAAGCCGTATCTAAAGTTCTTAAAAGTGAAGGTAGCCTTTTAGACCAAACGATGCTTTCAACTCCAACACCAGCGTCTCTTGCCATATCATATGATATTGAAGGAGCCAGCAAAGGACAGATAACCATCCTCTTCACTGCCGCCGAAAGCGTTGCCAAGAGATTTCTTACCATTACCATAGGTGATCCCGAAGCGGCCTCTATCGAAGAATCCTGCCAGGAGGTAGGTAATCAAATACTGGGAATATCCCTAGGAGCGTTGAGTAATGACGTTGCCGAGATCCGTCTGGCTGCCGCAGGCAGAGTTGTAACCCCAGAGAGCATCTCCAACCTGACCGACCAGACAAATAACTATCTAGCCAGGATCGGTACAAAAGAGTATGGAGATTTATTGATGTATTATTCAATAGAATCAGAGAATACTGAAATCACTTCACCCGCAGCAGAAATCGAGAATACAAGGAATGAGATGCCGATAAAAGTAATGATTGTGGATGACTCACCGGTCATGTGCGCCTTTTTAAAGAAGATTTTTATCGAGAAGAATTATGATATTGTTGCCGTTGCCGAAGATGGGATTGAGGCTCTTGAGAAATTTCAACAATACCATCCTGAGCTGGTTACTCTCGATATAATGATGCCGAAGATGAAGGGGACGGATGTACTGAAGGAGATTATGACCATGGCTCCGGATACCACGGTGGTAATGGCTTCTTCTATTGCCGATGCCAAGACGGTGATGAACTGTCTGCGTATTGGCGCAAAACGATATATTGTCAAGCCATATGATAAAGACGCAGTTATTTCAGCAATAGACAAAGCTCTAACTGTAAGAAAGACAGTATAGAATATGAATGAAGGAATAAGCGAGTTTTTAGAACTCTTCCTCCAAGAGAGCAGCGACCGATTTACCGAATTGGGCCACGAACTAGTTGCTCTTGAGGAGAGTCCTGCAAACGAAGAGATTCTCTACTCAATCATGCGTCATATGCACAGTATCAAGGGTAGCTCAGGCATGTTCGGCTTTGATAACCTCAAGCTGATTGGACATCGGCTTGAAGATCTCTGCGAGATAGTACACAACAAGCCCAGTTTAGTAAATGCCAAGGTAATGGATATTCTCTTTGCCGGAACCGACCTGCTGCACAGTGCCTTCAAGAAAATTTCTGCAAAAACCGGTCAGAGCAGCAATGAACTTACCCCTCAGGAAAAGATGTTTCTTGATGAACTGGACGAGACCATACAGGCTCTTGCCAATGACGGCCTCGACCTCCCTACCGCCGCCAATGATCTCATAGAGAGCATCAATACGATAATCCCTTCTATGGAAGGTATTATTGATCTGGATGCAATCAAGGCAGATATTAAAAAAGTAAGAACCTGTATTGAAAGCAGTAATGAAGCCAACCTTACCGACGTCAGCAGTAACCCGATCTACTTCAACAACAAAGATATCTCGGTAAATATACAACAACTGAGTACACTCCTAGACAATGCCAATGAAGCCCCGCTGGATAGCGAAAAGACCGAAGAATTCTTCACCATTCTCCAGGATATTATCGATATTATTGAAGAAGCAAGTATAACCGAATTGAATGAGATCTTATACGATATTTCAGAGAGTATCACCGTATTCACCGAGCTTGGCCTGGATTTCGATTCCCTGCAATCTGAGTATTATCGTGAATCACTCACCGAGATAATCTCCCACGGCCAAGACAGCATTGAAAAAGAAGATAAGGATGATACCGATACGCAGAACAACCAGAGTGAGGATCTACATCAGATACCCGCTCGCAAGACAGTGCGTGTTGAAGAATTCAAGATCGATAATTTTCTCGATAATGTCGGTGAGTTGATCATACTGGGAGAGATCTTCAACAACCTGCAGAAGAAATTTTCAAAGATCGTCACTTCCGATCAACTAGAACTGGTCAGAGAATTTACTGGTGCCAACAATGACTTCAGCAAACAGGTCTTCGGTCTCCAGAAATCACTGATGGATATCAGACGGATAGAGATCAGTACTATCACGGCGAGTGTCTCCCGTCTGGTTCGTGATACCGCCCGCAATCTGGAAAAAGAGATCTCATTTGTAGTAATCGGTGAAGATTCGGTCATAGACAAGAGCCTACTTGATGATATCAATACCTGTGTCGTCCATATTGTCCGCAACGCCTGTGACCACGGCATAGAGTTACCCACAGACAGAGTACGAGTTGGAAAGAAACGGAGCGGTACAGTCACTCTATTAGCCTCAAATGAAGACAACTCACTCATTCTCAAGATCAGTGATGACGGCAAGGGAATAGACACCGAGATGATTACTGATAAATGTATCAAGGACGGGATCTACACTCAAAACGAGATCGAACTGATGAGCGAGCGCCAGATAATGGAGACAATCTTCCAGAACGGCTTCTCTACAGCCCATGAGGTCTCCGATATTTCAGGCAGAGGTGTAGGTATGAGTTCCGTTCTTAATAATATCAAGAAATCTGGTGGGCTGGTCGAAATTAATAGCGAAATCGACAAAGGCACAACCATTTCAATCAAAGTACCATTATCAATAATGCTCTCGGTGGTAGACGGTCTGGTAGTAAAGAGTGGGGGTGAAACCTTTATTATTCCTATCCGCTATGTTGTCGAATCATTCTACATTACCAAGAAGGATATTATTGAATACCAGCAGCGCGGTAAGTGTGTTCGACTTCGAAATGAAGTTCTACCGGTCGTAAACCTGGATAACATACTTGATCTGCCCAAAGGCAAGTGTGATATCTGCGTAGTTATCAAGTGTGACGCTTCCCGCTTCTGTATGGTTGTAGATGAGATACTAGATCACCAGCAAGTGGTTATCAAACGTATCAACGGGCTGGAAGGGGTACGGGGAATCATGGGAGGGGCTCTGCTCGGTGACGGTACTGTCGGTCTGGTTCTCAATATTGATGTTATGGGTGGATTATTTATCGACTGACAAATAAACCTGTGCCGACTCAAGTCCTTTCACGATAATTCTCCGACCGAAACCAGAAGTAGACTCAACCCCATACAGAGTAAACCATACTCTCCACATATCCCCCAAAAAATCCTTTATGCTTCACCTGCTGCCATCGGTAGCCCTTCGGCTCAACTCATCGTCTTCCATATCCTCCTTGACCAACTCCAGAAAGTCAACAGCCTCCAGCTTTGATGAAATTTCCTGCCTAACCCCGCTGAACAACTCATGCATCAATTCATGAATTCTAGACTCGCCTTTGACTGGTACACTGAGATCCAACTTGTGTATTGCCTTGAAAATCGTATAAACCGTAATTTGCGCAATATCCCTACCTGGAGTATAAGCGTCTTCCTCGGTCTTGACCTCACGTATCAGACCATGATCAAGGAGCTTAACCATAATATTCCTGATAATCAACGGAGGAGTCGAAAACTTCAGAGCGAGATAATCTATCGTATTCGCCCTTGCCTCACCGTTATAGAAACCCTTGCAAATATGCGCCATTATTAGAACAGCCAGATACAATTCGTAATGATAGCCTTTTTTATGTATATGCGAAATAGTCACCAAATCATAGTAATTCTGAATATTAAACGCTATTTCAGCTCCAAGCAGAATAACCGACCAGACCATCCAGACCCAGATCAAAAATACCGGAAATACCAGCAGCGTACTCCCATACAACCGGGTTAGACTAGTAGCGGAATAATTTACATAATATGAAAAGCCAAGCTTCATTAACTCAAGGATAATACCCGAGAAAAAGCCGCCGATAAGCGCAGGGAAAAATTTTACGCGAGTATACGGCATAAAGACAATCAACAGGAATACCGCAAACGCGGTCAGAGTCAGCGAGAGTAACCCCAGAGTAACCTTAACCATAAATGACTGATGCGACTTATTGTGCCCCGGTTCAGCTTCAACTCCATCCTCTTCTCCCGCCCCCCCCGATTCAGCAGTACCCCCTCCAGCTTGCGAATCGGCTGTATTCAGGTGTGAGATTATCAGTGCATACGCCTCATCCTTGGTCTGCTCAATGCTTTCAGCTACTTTTATCGTCACCAGTTCTACCTGTGAATTCAGATATACTGAAAAACTCATCATAATCGGTATCGCAATTATGGCAGCAAAATAAGCAACCAATCGATTAAGCAGCTTACGTTTGCGTTGCACCTGCCAGATTGCATTGAACGCCTTTTCAATATTGGCTATCAGAGTATAGGCAATATAAAAGAGTACAATAAAACTCACCCCGACAATCTCCTTAGCCTTGGCCGCAAAGCTCCGGATCAGATCCAATAGCGGCTGCAACTGCGGGACATCGGGAAATTTGGTCTCGATAGAAGAAATGAAACTCTGCACATAATTTTCATGTTCGCTCGTCCCGAGCATCGAAGCAACCGCGATACCGATAAAGATCAGCGGCACCAGAGCCACAATGGACTTGAAGGAGAGAGCGGAAGCAACGTTGATAGTCTGATGCCTAACCACAGATTTATAACATTCGGTGAAGAATACTCCCAGATACTGCAGCCGTTTTCTACCGCCATCACTAGTCGGTATCTCCTCATAGTTCACATGCGTTTCAAATTTCCGTTTGAGCTTGTCTAGAATACTCATCATCTCTTTCCCAATCTAGTACCCGGATCTCAATTAATCTCTAGTATTATACATTACACCATTATTGTCAAAGAAAAAGCTATTTTTATGTTAACGATTAGACGGCTCAGCAATTGACTTAGCCCAATGCTATCAATAAGATATAACACTAACTACCTAATAAAGAAAGGAATAAAGGATGCGCATTGGAGTACTTGGAGCAGGTTATGTCGGCTTAGTGACTGGAACATGCCTGGCAGAGATGGGTAATCACGTACATATCGTAGATATTGCTCAAGAAAAGATTTCCAGCCTGATGCAGGGCAAGAGTCCTCACTTTGAACCCGGATTAGACGAACTGCTCAAACGCAATATCGATGAAAACCGGATTACCTTCAGTACGGTAGTAGAGAATGCGGTAAAGGGTAAGGAGGTCATCTTCCTCGCAGTGGGCACTCCGATGAGTGAGGATGGTTCCGCCAATCTAAATTATATCAACCAGGCGGCAATAGATGTCGCCAGAAATATGGAGAGCTACAAGACCATTATTATCAAATCCACCGTACCTGTCGGCACCAACAATTCTATTCACCAGCTAGTCAGCCTGAATACCGAACATCCTTTCGATATTGTAAGCAACCCCGAATTTCTCAAGGAAGGAGCCGCCATTGATGACTTTATGCGACCAGACCGGGTCGTGGTCGGTGTACGGAGTGAGAAGGCCGAGAAGAAGATGAAGCATATCTACGGACCCTTCGTCCGTACCGGCCACCCGATCATGGTTATGGATCCCGAGAGTGCGGAGATGGTGAAATACGCCAGCAATGCCCTGCTGGCCAGCAGAATATCCTTTATGAATGAGATTGCCAATATCTGCAGTTCGGTAGGAGCGAATGTCGAGCTGGTGCGCAAAGGTGTGGGCAGCGACCGCAGACTCGGCGGAGCCTTCCTTTTCCCAGGCCTGGGCTACGGCGGTTCCTGCTTTCCCAAGGATGTCCGGGCATTGTCACACGTAGCCCGGGGAGCCGGGGTCAATTCCTTCCTCTGCGACGCTATTGACAAAGTAAATTCCGAACAAAAATATGCCCTGATACCGAGCATCCAGCGAGTTCTAGGGCAAGATCTGAGTGGAAAGCGCTTCGCCCTCTGGGGGCTTGCCTTCAAACCCAGAACCGATGATATCCGCGAAGCTCCATCGCTGTATATGATTGAGCGGCTAATCAGTCAGGGTGCAAGCATTATCGGTTACGACCCAGAAGCAAAAATTTCCACCCGTAAAGAACTTGGCGACAGAATTGAGTACGCCGGCGACGCTTATACGGCGCTGAAAGGAGCAGATGCTCTCATCATCTGTACAGAGTGGAATGAATTCAGAGCTCCTGATCTCGACCGCATCAAAGAGCTTCTCAAAAATCCTCTTATCTTTGACGGGCGCAACCTCTATGATCTGGAGGTAATGCAAGAAGCCGGATTCACCTATATCTCAATCGGCAGACCCGAGGTAAACTAAAGCATTCTGGCAAGGGCGATAACCATAAATTGCCAGTTTATCCGTCGCCAAACAAGATAGCAAAAAAAATCAGCCCTCAGTATACCTGAGGGCTGCAATCCTTACTTCAAGACTACTGTTTCACATCTGTTACTTACTGTAACTCAATATTTTTGATTGCCAGGTCAGCAAGCTGCTTCTTGTCCACCCCTGCCGGAGCCCCGGTCATCAAGTCCATCGCCTTCTGATTCTTTGGGAATGCAATTACTTCACGAATATTATCATATCCCAGCATCATCGCCACCATTCTATCCACTCCCGGGGCAATACCGGCATGTGGAGGCGTACCATACTTTAAAGCCTCAACAAAGAAACCAAAACGCTCCTCGGCTTCAGCACTGGAGATACCAAGAATTTCAAAGATACGATTCTGAATCTTTGAATCATGAATACGGACAGAACCGGAAGCCAGTTCCACCCCATTCAAGACCAAATCATAAGAGGTTGAACGAATAGCACCAAGCTGGCTCTCCTTACTGGAGAAATCGTCATAGAGTTTAGCTTCATCCTCAGGATGAATCATGGTAAACGGATGATGCGAACTTTCAAAGCGGTTATTATCTTCCGACCATTCAAAGAGTGGAAACTCGGTAATCCAAACAAACTTGAATACACCCTTAGTAGCAAGCTTCTCTAGCTCTCCCCATTTATTCCGCAGCGCCGCGAGCGAATTATTCACGACCGACGGTTTATCAGCCATAAACATCATGACATCGCCCTTCTGAGCTCCCATGCGCTCAGCGATAGTCTCAAGCTCAGCGGTCTCGAAGAACTTGACCGGCGCCCCATTAAAGCTACCGTCCTCAAGTATCTTAATCCAAGCCAGTCCTTTAGCGCCGTAGGCTTTTATATGCTCATGCAGACCGTCAAGATCCTTGCGCGAATACTTGTCCTGGCAGCCTTTCGCTACCAACCCCTTAATTATCCCCCCGCTCTTAGCCACATTGGCAAATACTCCGAAGCCACATCCGGCAACCAGATCGGTTATCTCTGAAAGCTTCATCTCAAAACGGAGATCCGGCTTATCGCACCCATAATCACGGATAGCCTCGGCATAAGGCATACGCTCAAATTTCGTTTCGATCTCAGCACCGATACCAGCTTTGAAGGCTTCGCGCATACACTCTTCAATGATTTCAAAGATATCGTCAGGCTCGGCAAAACTCATCTCCATATCGAACTGGGTAAACTCCGGTTGCCTGTCGGCTCTCAAATCTTCATCGCGAAAACAGCGAGCAATCTGATAATACCGGTCACACCCACCTACCATCAGAATCTGCTTGAATATCTGCGGACTCTGTGGTAGAGCATAATACATACCGTGGTGTACACGACTGGGCACAAGGTAATCCCGCGCCCCTTCCGGGGTTGATTTACCGAGGATCGGAGTCTCAATCTCCAGAAACTCCCGGCTGTCCATCACCCGTCTAATCGCATTGATCGCCTTATGGCGCACAAAAAGATTTTTCTGCATCTGTGGACGGCGCATATCAATATAGCGATAACGCATACGCACCTCTTCGCCGGCATTGGAGTATTCATCGGTATCAAATGGTATAACCTCTGACTCGCTGAGTACCTCAAAATTAATAACATCAACCTCTATCTCTCCGGTAACCATCTTGGGATTGACCATATCATCAGGCCTGGCCAGTACCTTCCCAGTGACCCTGAGTACCCATTCATTACGAACATGCTGCCCCAGGTCGAGCACCTCCGGCTTATCCAGATCAAATTTTATCTGTGTCAGCCCATACCGGTCACGCAAATCAATAAACATCACCCCACCATGATCACGTCGGTTCTGCACCCAACCCGCGAGCACCACCTCAATACCAGCGTCGCTCTTCCTGAGTTCGCCACAGGTCTTTGTTCTAATCATTATCACTCTTCCTTAATTTATGAATAATATTATCAAATAATATATAACACCTTGAAATAAAACGAATACTATCAGATTATATGGATAGAATAGAAAATTCAAAAAGGTTTATGCTAAATTTTTTTCGGCAATACTCAGACTAAATTCCCTCCACCCCTTCTACCCCTAAAAAAGGACAGACCCCACAGTAACTGTGGAGTCTGAAAAGGGGAGCGAAAATTGGGAAGTAATTAGGGGACAGCCCAATCTTCGCAAGAGGTTGATATAATAAGCCAGTTTGGAGAAAAGGAGGAAGCTTATTATATTCTTTTTGCTTTACGTGAGTTAAAACCAAGTGTTCAGAAATAACTGTAAAGTCTTATTGTTTTTGTACTTCTTCTATCGTCTGATCTGAGAATTAATCTTCAGTAAATTTCTTTTTTTCTTTAAAAAATATCTCCGACTGTTGCAAATACTCTACAATATGCTATATTTCATAGAACATATGATTCATGAGTCTTGCAGAAAAAAGGGTATAAATGATCTTCAAAGATGTCGGCATCCGCTCTGTATGTACAGAGATCCCACCGAATATTATCACTTCGGAAGAGGTAGAGCAGAATCTGAGTCCGGTGTACAAGCGGCTCAAGCTCCCCGAAGGGCGATTAGAGATGATGAGTGGAATCAAGGAGAGACGTTTCTGGAACAAAGGCACGCGACCTTCAGACGCTTCAACTCTGGCTGGTAGACGTGCACTCACGGCGGCAGGTATTGCTCCGGGCGATATTGATTGCCTAATCCATGCCTCGGTAAGCCGGGATTTTCTCGAACCCGCCACCGCCGCCATCGTGCACCAGAAGCTCGGCCTCAGCCCCAAATGCATGATATTTGATCTTTCAAATGCCTGCCTCGGTGTATTGAGCGGCATAATCCAGATCGCTTCCATGCTTGAAACCGGGGTGATAGAATCCGGACTTATCGTCTCCGGTGAGGTAGCCGAACCATTATACAACTCGACTATCAAAGCCATCCTCTCCGACAGCAGCTTGACCCGCAAGAGCTTTAAGAACCATTTTGCCAGTCTGACTATCGGCTCCGGTGCCTGTGCGCTAGTACTAACCAAAAACACCCCGACCACCCACCGTCTCCTCGGCGGCGCCCATGCCACCGATTCAATGGCGAATAAACTCTGCTACGAAGGGCCAAAACAAAAGGCCACAGAAGGACCGACCATGGTCACCGACAGTGAAGCGCTCCTGCACGGCGGGCTGCAACCTCGCACGTACAGTCTGGTCACAATTCAAAGAAGAGCTGGAGTGGGCAGACAATACTCCAGATCATATCTTCACGCATCAGGTTGGTATTGCCCACCAACGCCTGCTGTTCGAAGTCACGTGGGCTAGATATCACTAAGGACTTCCCCACAGTATCACGCTTCGGTAATACCGGCTCAGCAGCTCTACCGACCGCTCTTGCCTGCGGCATACTTGAAAAGAAGATCAACAAAGGTGAAAAGATCGCCCTCCTCGGCATCGGCTCGGGTTTATCCAGTATCATGCTGGGGCTTGAATACTGAGTCCCAGCCCAAGCTCAACTTTTATTGTAATCCCTTAAAATTCCGGTATTTCCTCTATACCAGCACCTTTATCCCTGCCGATATAAGTAATGATATATTGTATAGTTATTACCGTATTATTATTTATAACTAACTATAATTAATAGGTAATAAATTCACACAGGAGTCTACCTTGAAGATAAAATTGCTAATATTAGCCGCATTTCTGTTGAACCTCGGTATCTCAGCCGCTGAAATCCCAGCCAAGGACCATAGCCAGTCACATCTTTCGGCTGAGTCTGAAGCCAGTCGATGCCGAGAGTATGGATGCCAAAGCGGCAGATCTCTATATCACCCGTTTTCCCGAGAGCGGCTGGGTCTACGAAGGTGCCTGCCAGCGACAACCGGGAAAAGAAGAAAAAGAATTCAGCCGAGTCGTCGACGTCCAGACCGATGGCGAGTATTACTTTATCTCCCGCGGCGGTGATGCCGCAGGAATGGCCACCCCGCCGCACAATAGCGATACCCCACAGATCAAGGTAACTGTAGACACCTGCAAACCTGCAATCAAATTTATCGCCCCGGCTCCAGGGCAAATTCTCGAAGCCGCAGAGACTATCCGTATAGACTGGGTAGCGTCCGATAAGAATATGGCTCTCACCCCTATAGGTATCTATTATACCGATGGCAAATCCGGTACTTGGAAGATTATTGCCTCTGAACAACCGAATACCGGACACTTCCAGTGGCAATTACCCCTGGCAGAGTATAGTGATCTAAAATTCAAGATTACCGCTCGTGATACTGCAGGTAATATAGGTGAAGTAATTTCAGACAGCACCTACCGAGTAATGCTACCGGACAAGGTTGCCCAGAGTTACAAACCGGTCATGCCTATCGAGATCGAACTAAACCCGGTGCAGCCAAGCCTCCTTACACAACAGCTAGAAGTCAAGACCCTGCCCGCCAACACCGAGGTCGAGATTGAAGCCAAAGAGTATATCCCTGAGGATCCGCGCCCGGCAACCTCCCATCCCGAACTCGACGCCAATGATACAAATATCCCCCGCGCCGAACAGGATGTCGGCAGAGCCGCTTATATCGCCTATATCATGGCCGGGAATTTGGTACGCCAGGGTAGACTCAAAGACAGTCTGCGCTACTACCGCACTGCCGTAGATGCCGACAGCAACTTCCATCAGGCTTGGAACGACATGGCACTAGTCTATAACCAGCTAGGCGCCTTCTCCAAGGCCGATAGTTGTATTGTTAAAGCATTGGCAATTGTGCCGAACAGTCCCCGTTACCTCAATACCCGGGGTTCCATCTATCAGGCTGCCGGTTTTGAAATACTCCAGGATCCGGCTTCAGCCGAGGAATCTCTCGCCAGAGCCAACGACTTGATACTCTTCGCCGTAAAGTGCTATGGCGACGCCGTAGCTGCAGCACAAAGACAAGGCAAACTCGCCGAATGCGCCGAGACCTACTTCCATCTCGGTGAAATCTGCTACTTTGCCAATCAGGATGCCACCGGTGCCCGGCAATACTGGCTCAAGGTACTCGATCTGCACTCTCCAAACCCAGACTTAGACAACGTAATGCTCGATCAAAACACACCGCAAGAGCAACTTTCCCGGAGTATTTATGAAAAGAACACCGAACTCTGGGTCGACCTCAAGAGCTGGCAGATGTGGGCTAGAGAGTACATAGAACAGCTCAACAATCTTGAGCGCGGACTGGTTCAACCCCGCCAGCCTATCAGTTCCGGCGAATTCAACCGTTACTCCGAACGTAGTCTCAGCAATTATGCCCGCCAGCCTATTGCGGCCACAGGTGAGGCATACACCCTCACCCCCGGAAATATCTACTACCAGTCAGTCCCCTATACCCAGAATCAAAATTTAAATAATAACCAGCAATACACTCTGCGTAAAGCCCCACAAGGAGAATATATTCTGCCATCCTCCCAGAATCCAAGTTCAAATATCTATATCCCACTGGAAGCTGGCACCATCCCCCCAAAAGGCAAATGGGCGCGTGCCGACTACGGTAACGCCCCGGACTATACCTTCCGCAATCAATAAGCCATGCCCCTCTCCTGCTTCCCCGTATTTCAAGCATTGATATACGGGGAACATTTTTATCTAAAAAAATTCTTTTTTGGTAAAGTCCGATAATACTGCACCGATAATTCTGACACAGCCCAATTTATCGATAAAATAACGGTATTTACTATAGACTGCGAGAGCATGAAGCCCTTGCAGCAGTATTCCTACAACCCTTTGGGGAGGGTTGCCGGAATTGACTAAAGCACAAAGATAATACATCTTATTTTAAGCAGACTTCATTACAGCCAGGGAGGGTTAGTATGAGTGCTACAACTGCAGTGGATAGCTATGATGCGCTATCCCTAACATTTTCTACTGAATCACACCTGCAGACTAATACCAGCAGGCAGACCTTTAGTTCAAATTCAACCGACAGCAATGATTCCACAGAAGCAACCACAAACGTATCCGTATTCTCCGACAGCTTCGAATTCTCCGCCAGAAGCAGCTTCAGCAGTACAATTTATCAAGCCCCACTCCTTCGCCCCGCCCAGAGCACTCAAGTTCAGGCTCAATCGCTCAATATTCCGCTGTCATCAGAAGAAATTGAAGAGCGTTACAATACCAAGCTTGATGATCTTTACGGTATTGATACCGCTGAACGCCAAGAGCATCAAGGTGCTCTAACCGGATTGAAAATGATCGACCCCGAACTCGCTGAAAAAGCCATGTTCCTGATTACGCTAATGGGCAAGGATGAGGCAGATAAATTTCTTTCCGACATTTCAGAATTCAACAACAAGATCAATGAGGTTCAGACCGGCGATTTTTCCATGAATGTTGTCGCCAGCAGCAGTTCAACCACCTTAGACAAAGTCTATTCCGAACTCAGAAGCAATGCGACCCAAGCCCTGGAGAAATACAATAGTGTTATCTCTGAGCGCTTCAATATCGAGATCAATATCGAAAGTCTAAATATTGGCGAATCGGCATTCTGTGATCCTCTAGTATTAGATCTCGACGGTGACGGTATTGATCTAAGCGGAGTCGAAGACGGGGTTCTATATGATATCGACGGCGACGGAGTAAAGGAACAGACCGCATTTATCCGTGGTGATGACGCCCTGCTGTATTTGGACAATAACGGTAACGGCTTGGCGGACTCTGGACTTGAGCTGTTTGGCGACCAGGAAGGAGATGCCAACGGCTACGCCGAGCTGGCAAGATATGATGAAAACAATGACGGCAAGATCGACGAACTTGACACCGTGTATTCAAAATTACGCTTATGGCAGGACAAAAATACAGACGGTGTAAATCAAGAGTCCGAGAGCCTTACTCTGCTTGAAGCCGGAATCAAGTCTATACAATTAAAATATGACAATTTGATGCAGAACGATAAGAACGGGAATATTACAGCACAAACCGGACAGTTCACCAGAGTCGACGGCAGCACCGGCTACAGCGCTGATATGCTTCTACAAATACAGAAATCTTCTAATAGAGTAAGCAATCTCCTCTTGGCATAAACCCTCAGGCTAACCTCACGTAAATCACTACTCAAAGAATCCAACTTTGAGTAGTGTTGCTTTTTTTCGGACTTTTTTATTGCAAACTTCGGCATCACCCCGAATTAAACTGCTCAACGGCAAACAGATTCAAGCAACTACGCTACTCCAATATTTCTAATTTGTAACTTTACCAACAATAATAATGGTGTATAATGAATATTGAAAATTAATTTTAATATTTGCTGCTTGGCCTTGATAAAAGACTAGAAAATCCTCTTATGCGTTCAACACCAGCATTATTACTTTTCAGCTTATTACTTGCAATTAGCGTACTCTGTTACTCAGAATGTCGAGGCTTCTGCGCAGATGAAGCCAAACGCATACTCCTGCTAAACTCCTATCATCAAGGCTTTGGCTGGACCGACAATATAACCAGTGGCGTCAAGAGTGTTTTTACCACGCAGAATGACGCTAACACCCTATATATAGAGAATATGGACAGTAAGAACTTCCATAACCCGGATCTCTTCCCTTCTCTATATACTCTATATTGGCATAAATACCGCAGTAAACAACCTGATGTCATCATCTGTTCTGATAACAATGCTCTAACCTTTCTTATGACCTACCGTCAAAAACTCTTTTCCGGTATTCCAATAGTTTTCTGTGGCATTAACAATTTTTCTGAATCCATGCTTAACGGCGAAAAGAATATCACCGGAATCGTCGAGAAAGTCTCAGATCTTGAGACCATTGAGATGGCTCTCAAGCTCCATCCTAACGCAGAGACGCTACACGTTCTGGCCTGTTCAGCGCCAACCTCCAAAGAACACATAAAACGTTTTAGAGTGACCAGCAAAAAGCTTTCTGACAAAATCAGAATTCAAGAGATACACGATTTAACCAAGAGTGAACATGCCAAGGTTCTATCCAAAGTTTCGCCAAACGACATAATCTTAAACTTCGGTTTTCACCATACACGTGACGACTATACTCCCAGCCTTTCTCAAGCGTATAATTTTATTCGCCAGTACACCCAGGCACCCATCTATACATTGTGGCGTTCATACGCTGATTTTTCAACCGCCGGCATAATGATTGATGGTTATACACAAGGTCGAATCGCGGCAGAAATCGCCAGCAGAATACTCGCCGGCACCCCTGCCAGCCAAATACCGATAATCACCGAGAGTCCGAACATTCCCATCCTTAACTTTCCGGATCTTCAAAGATTGGGCAAGCTCGACCTGCTCCAGCAGGTTCCGGCAGATGCAGTAATCATCCATCAACCCTTCTCGGTTTACAAAGAGTATAAATGGATTATCTGGCCGGTAATAGCCACCTTGATCGGGATGGCAATACTAATCTTTTTTCTCGCTCAGAACATCACCAAACGCCGTCAAGCGGAACAAGATCTCAGACAAAAACAAGAAATACTCCAGAATCAAAAGGAGAATCTCCGGGTAACCCTCAGTTCCATTGCCGAAGGGGTAATTGTAACCAATACCGCCGGACTGGTTCAACAGCTCAACCCGGTTGCCGAGATTCTGACCGGTTATACAACCGCTGAAGCACTGGGACTGCATATAACCGAGATATTTTCGCTCCAGAATAAACCGAACCACAAAACCCGCTACAACCCTATTGAGCAAGCTCTAGCTTCTCCCGACTTTATTTCACACAACAACTTAGAAATACTTACATCCCGGGATAAGACCGAGTATCAAATATCGGAGTCGACCGCCCCAATCAGAAGTAATGACGGAAAGATAATCGGAGCCATACTCATTTTCAGGGATGTCACCAAGGAGAACGCCCTACAGACCCAATTACATCACAGTCAGAAGATGGACGCTATAGGCCAGCTCGCTGGAGGCATTGCCCACGACTTCAACAACATGCTCGGTGGAATTATCTCCGCTGCCGATCTGGCAAAGATGCTGATTGATGATAAAGCCGAGACCCTGAAATTTATCGATATAATTCTAGATGCCGCCGACAGAGCCGCCTCGTTAACCAATCAACTCCTGACCTTCTCCCGGCAACAACCCAAATCTTCAACCCCCATTGATATCAACAAAATTCTTAAAAGCTCAATATCCTTGCTCAGCAGTACAATTGATAAACGAATATCGGTGCATAATTCACTATCTGAAGGCGAATTGAATATTATTGGTGACCCTTCACTAATGCAGAGCGCATTTATAAACCTGCTGATCAATGCCTCCCATGCTATGCCCGAGGGCGGAGATATCTTTATACGGTCAGACACGGTATTCCTGGATGAAAACTACTGTAACGCCAGTACCTTTAATATTATCCCTGGCGAATATGTTCAGATTGAGATACGCGACACTGGGCATGGAATTCAGCAGGAACATATCAATAAGATATTCGAGCCATTCTTTACTACCAAAGAGGTAGGCAAAGGTACAGGTCTAGGTCTAGCCGCGGTTCTGGGTACGATCGAACAGCACAAAGGCGCAATATCAGTATACAGCGAAGAGAGTATTGGAACCTCCTTCCACATCCTCTTACCGTTGACCGAGCAGAATCATTTGCGCAACAAACAACTTCCGGAGCGGCAACTATCCGGTCTCGGTACCATTCTGGTCGTCGATGATGAAAACATAATGCGTATAACCGCCAAGGCTATTCTTGAACAACTCGGTTATTCGGTACTGCTCGCTGCAGACGGCGAAGAAGCTATTGAGATCTTCCGGCAACATACCGCTACAATTGACCTGGTCATTCTGGATATGATCATGCCCAAGCTCAACGGGCGGGACTGTTTCTTCAAACTTCACCAGATCGCACCCGAGAAGCCCATCATAATCTCCTCTGGCTTCTCCCGTCCTGAAGAATTGAGCGAACTGAACAAATCCGGTCTCTCCGGTTTTATCCGTAAACCCTTCCGCGCTATTAATCTCGCAGAGATTATCAAGGATACCCTCTGTTCACTCCCCAACCGGAGTTAATCCTCAGATACCGACTCCCGATTTACCAGTAATCAGCTTGAACTTATCCTCCCGGCTGAGCCGTTTAACCCTGACTTCAGCGCTACTCGCCTCAGACCTACTCTTGAAGCTTTGACTAAATACCAGTTCCAGCGGTGCCCTCCCCCGGCAATATTTGGCTCCCTTCCCACTCTCATGCTCGGCAATTCGACGCTTGATATCGGTAGTAATACCGGTATACAGTGACGAATCTACACACCGCAGAATATACAACCACCACAAAATAAAATCCTTATTTACTATTTTACCCCGACATAAAAAGCGTATACTTATAAAGAGTTGCTGTCAAACTCAGTTTTCAAGGCAACAAAAAATAACTTCAGATATCTTTTCTTACTTATAACGTCGGCGAAATTCACAACCTGCATCAGATATTTCACCCGACCTTTTTAAGCGGATAGCTAGCTGAAAATTACTATGAACAATGACAGATTATACTGATCTATATCTACCATAACAACTAATAACTCAATATATCAGAGGAGATTAACTATGCTTGAAGTCAATGAATACTTTGATGGAGCCGTCAAATCTATCGGTCTCAATAATGCCAACGGCAGATCAACGATCGGCGTTATGGCCAGTGGTGAGTACGAATTCGGCACCAGTAGTATCGAGATTATGACCGTTATCAGTGGCGAACTCACGGTACAACTCCCCGCTAGTACAGAATGGCAGGTATTTACTGAAGGCGAGAGCTTTGAAGTCGCTGCAGACACCAGCTTCAAAGTGCAGGTCAAGACCGAGACAGCCTACCACTGCAGTTATAAATAACGGAGAAAAAGATGATCCCGAAAAACGAGATAGAACTGAGACTTGAGCGCTTCCGCGCCTTACTGGATAAACACGAACCGGACTGGTCGATAGTAGTTATAAGCAAGAAAATCTCAATTTACTACCTCAGTGGCACTCTAGCCAGCGGTCTTCTCTGGATAAATCGGAACCAGAGCGAACCAAAGTTATTTGTCCGCTCAGCCGTCGCCAGAGCTGGAGCCGAGTCCCCGCTCAGACAGATCCACAGCTACAGAAGTTACCGCGATATTATGGATGCGATTGATCTAGACTCCGACTCTGTGCTCCTTGAGAAGTCCACCATGACCCTGAGCGGCTTCGAATTATTCAACAAATACTTCAAATTCAAGGAAGTGAAAGGGGTCGAGCAGATACTGGCCAGAGCCATAGCAGTAAAGACTGAATACGAGGTAGAGCGTCTACGCCGAGCCGGAGCTATCCATCAAGAGGTATTGGAGAATATTGCACCAACAATCATTCGAGCCGGCATCTCCGAAGCCGAACTCGGAGCCGAAATTCTCAAGGCACAGCTCAATCTCGGCTCGCATGGGGTCGCCCGCTTTCAGATGCCTGATACCGATATGTTCCTGGGCTATATCTCCTTCAGTGAGAACGGCCTCATCCCCACCTACTTTGACGGTCCTGACGGTACTCTCGGCAACTGCCCGGCAGTCCCTTTCTTCGGCAACCCGGAGCGCCATCTCCATGAGGGTGATACCGTCTTCATTGATACCGCCTGTGGTCATGACGGCTATCACACCGATAAGACCTGCCTCTATACCCTGGGTAAGTTCGACCATCCCGAGGCAATGGCGGTACACCAGAGATGCGTCGACATCCAGAACCTTACCGCCTCGTTGCTCAAACCCGGCGCTATCCCGGCAGAGATATATAATCAAGTCTTATCCAGCCTGCCGGCTGATTTCCGCGACGGTTTTATGGGCTGCCCGGAGAAACAGGTCAATTTTCTCGGCCACGGTACAGGCTTGCATGTAGACGAATATCCGGTAATCGCCGATAAATTCTATGAACCACTCCAGAAAAATATGGTAATCGCTCTGGAACCGAAAAAAGGTCTCCCCGAAGTCGGCATGTTGGGCATTGAAAACACCTTCCTGATCACCGATAATGCTGCCGAATCCCTCACCGGATCCGGCCATGATATAATCAATATTATCTAACCTTACCTCCCTTCACCACTGATAATCCATCCTTGCCAGGCACGCTTTAAGGCGAACCTGGCAAATATTATCGTCCCCACAATTTTCTTGCACAAAAAATAATAATTTTCAAACGATATAAATCCTTACACTTAAAGATGTTACGCATTACTTTGATTTTATTTTCGATTTTTCATTAAAGTTTCTACAGCCAGACCCGTAAATAACGATGTAAGCATTAATCTACGCTGACAAAATCAAGCTTCATGCCTAGCTGCTCAGCCTTAGGGCAGCGCTTATGAAGCGGAGCGGGTTAAGCTTACTTGTGCCTTAATTAAGATTACGCCTTGCAAAAAGAAATGAAAGGAGGAACTGCCTATTAGCTGGGTCACCCTATATTCCCAGCGCTTGAAAAATCAATACCACCAAATATAGGACGGTATCTGGACTGCCGTGCATGGATGTGAATAGTCCTAGGGTATTTGCCAACAAGTAGCCTTAATACTTTAATACCCTGAACAATTATTTGAATTTCATGGAGGAAATTCGCTATGCCTATGATCGTTGCGAATAATTTGAATGCCCTGTCAACGGGCATTGCACTCGAAAAGAACAATGCAAAACTCGGAGTCTCTTTAGAGAGACTATCCACCGGTTACAAAATCAATTCAGGAAAAGACGACCCTTCAGGTCTGGTTATCAGTGAACAACTGCGTGCCCAGAATGCTGGTCTGGAAAGAGCGGTACAGAATACTCAAGAAGCCAACAATGTTCTGGGTATTGCCGAGGGTGCTCTCAACGAGATGAATAATATTCTCGCCAAGATGCGTCAACTTGCTGTCCATGCTGCCAATAACGGTGTTACCAGCCCCGAGCAGGTAGCCGCAGACCAGGCAGAGGTAGACAGCTCTGTACAGACGCTTGACCGTATAGCCCGTACCACTAAATTCTCAGATCAGTTTCTGCTCAACGGCAACAAAGAGCTTAGCTACGACTCATCTGTGCAGATCAGTGACTCCAATGACCACAAGTTAGTAAATGAAGATCTCTCAGATATCAAGCAGATATTCAAAAAGGACGATTTCAAGCTAAATATTAGTTTCTCAGGCTCGGAAGAATCCGGAACTTCACTCAAGGAGAACGGCAATGAAGCGCAGAAGGGTTACTTTGAAATAACCAAGGGCAAATCCTCAGCCACCGAACTGACTACTGGCAAGACCGGCACCGACGCCTCAAAGAACTATACCTTGTCTGCAGATCAGGCCTTTACTATCTCCGGCAACAACGGCAGCAGATATCTGTCGTTCGCGCAGGGCACACATATCGGCGAAATGGCAACTTCAATCAACAGTGTTTCCGACTCTACCGGGGTTGAAGCCACCCTTATTTATGATTCAACAGCAACCGTTACCGAGAAAGCCGGTACCGGCACGCAGAACATTGGTACTACAGCCCATGCTTCAGGCAGTGCCGATGTCTTCAATGTCAACGCACTGGGTGAAATAACCACCGCCGGAGCGACATCTATCAATGTCAGTGACGCTTCAAAGATCAAACTCGGTCAGAATGTTGACGGCTACGGCCGGGTCTACCTCAAGATGATTGATAATGATTCTTACGAGATCTACAAAGATTCAAATATGACTATGAAGGTTGCAGGAGGAGACATCACCTCCAACACTTCTACTATCTCAGCTGCGAACAACTCAGATCTCAGTGGTATTACCCTGACCTTCTCCTCAGATGTTGCAGCAGGAATGAGCTCCGTAATCCAGCTCGGTATAATGCAGGAAGATTCCAGCCTCTCAGCTATCGGCACCGATACTGTGAATTTTGAGAATCTCTCAAATGCCGCACTGACCGGCGGTTCAACCTCACAGTTTGTAAATTCCGGCTCATATCTGAGTGGAATCAAACTCGGCGAGAATACTGATGAGACCGGCAAGCTGTATGTCAAAGCCACCCTTATGGACAGCAACGGCGGCAGCACCGATCAATCTCAGATCTTTATTTATAATGATTCCCGGATGCGTGATGAAGACCTGGTTGCCCAGTCTGACAAGGTAGATCTAACAACAGACTCAACCAATGGTAACGCAATCAGGATCTACGGCACCTCCACCGCCACCTCTGGCGAGACCTCAGGTCTCTACGGCACCCTGAACTTCAACATGGGCACCTCTACTCAAGACATTGAATTCACCACTACTATCAGTGCTGAGAATCTAGGGTTGCGTATCAGTGCTCAGGATTACGGTGCGGATAATTTTGTCAAGGTCAATGTCGATCAGGGTTCTATCTTCAGTACTTACAACGAGCAGAATGAAGCAGAGCTCGTAGGTACTGGCGAGGAAGAGACAAACTACGGACGGGATGCCACAATTTCACTCAATGGACAAGAGTTGAAACTAGACGGGATATCAGGTGAAGTCGCGAATTTGGATACCGCAGCAACACTTGTAATGAATGAAGGTACACTTGGATGTACAACTGTAGCAGCAGTTGGTTATGACGAAGGTTCCTGGGGCGCAAGAGCTTACCGCATGGCATATTCTACCGACAACTATATCAACCATGCAATCAAGAGTACTACCGAATCCCTCGGCGACTGGGCCGGCGGCATGCAGTTCCAGCTCGGCGAAGGTGCTGGCGACCAGGAAAGAACTGTTCTATCCCTCAAAGATGTTACGGCAACCGAACTGGGCAAGACCTCAATAACCGATAAGTTCGGCGGCAATATCGACACCACCAAGACCCTCTCCATCAACGATCTGCTCAGTGGTGGTCTGGCAAGTCTCGGTGAAGATCCGGTAAAAGCGCTGGAGATTATTGATCAGGCAATTGATGATGTCTCCAATCTCCGAGCCGATATCGGTGCTTTCCAGTCGAACATGCTCGAGACCAATGTCAGCAGTCTGAATGTCGCGATTGAGAACATCACCAAGACCGAGAGTTACATCCGGGATGCGGATATGGCCAAAGAATCAACCGAGTTCACCTCCAACCAGATCATGGTTCAGGCAGGCACCTCAATGCTCTCCCAGGCCAACGCTCTGCAGCAGAATGCCCTGTCACTTATCGGCTAATCCCGAGTACCACTTAGTAGCATAAGATTGTTGTAAATAGTACATAGGCTGAAGGGTTCGGGGAGCAGGACGTGCAACCTTCTCTTTGAACCCTTCTTATCTGTCAGTGTTACTACAGAGTTTTTTAAGGAAGCAACCAAAATGACTACCCTAGCCTTGAATGAAACAAGTAATCTCATACCGCCGAGTCATTCCCAATCTGGAGAAAGTCGCGTAGAATCAGCGCTAAAAAAGCTCTCCTCACCACAGCGAGTGGCGCAACAGCAACAGCAGAGCAGTAAGATTGTAGCTCATGTCGCTGAGGCCAGAGAGATTGCAAAATCCACCGAAGCGAACTTCCAGAGTATCAAGACCGATACTCATGAACGACACGCCATGGTAATTGACAGCCTACTTCAGACCAACATCAAGTTTTCAACCGACGGCGAGAGTAAGATTTGTTATATCGAAGTTACAGATGAGAAGACCAACGAGCTCCTGCGTACCATTCCGAGTGAAGCGATGCGCAGTATACTCGCAGAGATACATGAAAATATAGAGAATGTCTTGAATGAAAATATCGAAAACAGCAACAGCGGCAAATTGCTGGAGATGAGCAGTTAACCCTTCATACCACTTACACCCCACCTCAACTCCCCCTGGTATTGCCCAACCAATACCAGGGTTTCATTTTTATTGGTATTCATCCGTTTTAAGTTGATAATACCCTGCGAATATGTAAACTATAACTTGATAGTTGATTATATAAAGTTAACGAGGCGAACAGGATAATAATGGCTAACAAACGCAAGATGACCGGCAAAGATCGTCGGCAGAAAAAACTGAAGAAGAACCAGAAAGAGCAGAAGCAGTTAGCAGGGCTGCAGTTCGGCTCCTCAGAATCGGCTCTGCTCAACCAAGGTATGCAAGCGCAGGTCAATCACGACCTGCAGAAGGCCGAAGAATGTTATAACGCGATACTAGCCCAGAACCCACAGCACCCGCAAGCGCTACTGCAGATCGGAACTTTATATTATACCCGTAAAGACCTCACCACTGCCGCCGAGTATATGCAACGAGCTCATCAGTACGGACTTGATGATGAGAGTTATTATATCAACTACGGCCTAGTCTGCGAGAAACTCCATAAGGATCAGGAAGCTGAAGACTGCTACAATAAGGCGATCGTTATCAAACCCGATGCCCACCAAGTATACTTCAACAAGGGGCTGCTGCTTTACAGACAGTTCCGCTTTGCCGAATCAATAGAGTGCTTCACTAAGGCCAACGAATTAGATCCCGGCAACTGGCTTACCGAATTCCAGCTAGCCTGCTCACTTCAGGAGTGTAAACGTTTTGACGAATCCCTGGAGTTCTTCTATAAGGCCGAGCAGAAAAATCCCGAAAATCCCAGGATTACTTGCGGTATAGGTATGTCACTACTACGCAAATACAAGTATAAAGAGGCTTTAAGTTATGTTGAACGTGCGGTAAACAAAGAACCGAACAATCCCATCTTTCTCTTTAATTACGCCTTTGTACTCAAAGAGAACGGCGAGAAGATAAAAGCCAAAGCCGCCTTCGAACAAGCGCTTAAAATAGACCCCGATAATATCGAAGCTCTCCTTGGCCTTGGCAGACTCCTCACCGAGATGGGTGATTATGACTCCTGCCGCAAGCTCTTCCAAAAAGCTATTGATCTCAAGCCCGATTACTACGCTCCTTACGCCTCAATGGGAATAAGTTATTATAAGACCAGTGCTCGGGATTCAGTCAAATGGTTTGACAAAGCCCTCAAACTCAACCCTGAAGCCGATGATGTCTACTCCCTCAGAGGCTACGCCCTAAATGTACTCGGTGATACCGAGGAAGCTGAGAAATGCCTACGAAAAGCCATCGCGATCCGTCCCGACCACTCCGATTACCACCAGAATCTTGCCAATGTACTGGTAGTCGAGAGTAAGATCACAGAGGCGCTAGAACATAGCAAGCACGCGGTTGAACTCAACCCCAACAACTTCCTGGCTTTCAGTAACCTGCTCCTCTATATGCACTATACCCCCCTTTCCAACCGAAGAGATATCTGGAAGTTGCATCAGACTTACTCGCAGATGTTCGAACCGAAGAACATCCAGCTCCGTCCTTATCTCACCGAGCCGCGAAAAGATCGAAAAATCCGTATCGGAATAGTATCCAGCGATTTGCGTCGTCACTCTGTAGCCTACTTTATTGAACCCTTGCTCGCCAATATAGATCATAATAACTTTGAGTATTATTGTTACGCCAATGTCAAAGTTCCAGATAAATACTCCCAAAGAATTGCCAATTTCTCTACCAAATGGCAGAGCATTCTCCAACTCTCGGATGTCGAAGCGGCAGAGCTGATACGCCGGGACAAGATTGACATTCTTATCGATCTAGGCGGGCACACCGCTGATAATCGCCTCCAGATATTCTGCCTCAAACCTGCGCCGCTGCAGGTATCCTGGCTCGGCTATCCAGACACAACCGGACTACAAGCCATGGACTACCGAATAGCCGACGAATATACCGAACCCGAAGGCGCCGAAAAATACTCTTCCGAAAAGCTGATCAGGCTTCCCGGCGGTTTCCACTGCTACAGCGCCTTCGCCGACTCTCCCGAGGTTGTGCCACCGCCCTCGCTGAAACAGGGGTACGTCACCTTTGGTTCCTTCAACAATTTTGCAAAATGCAGCCCCGAGACCATCTTCCTCTGGAGCGAGATCATCAAGAGTGTTCCGGGGAGCAAGATGATTCTCAAAGCCCTTAGTCTGGGAGACAAGTATGTCCAAGAGCTGGCCTACAAGAGCTTTGAATCCTTCGGTATCGAGCGTGAACGTATTACCATGATTCCACGCACCAAAGGACTGCGTGAACACTTTGAAAACTATAATAGCATCGATATCGCCCTTGATACCTACCCTTATAACGGCACTACCACCACCTGCGAAGCAATGTGGATGGGTCTACCAGTAGTCAGCTTTTACGGGCCGAATCACGCCTCCCGGGTAGGTCTGAGCCTACTCAGCCATATCGGCTTGCAGCAGCTCGCCGCCAGTACACCGGAGGAGTATGTCAACAAGGCTGTAGCCCTGGCTGCAGAGATTGAAATACGTAAAGAACTCCGTACCACCATGCGTCAGCGCCTGGTCAACAGCCCCATCCTAAATGCCGACCATTTCGCCCGCAAATTCGAAGCCGCCATGAGTGCAATCTGGAATATATATTGTGAGTCACCTACCGGTAAGCACCAACCACAACCGGAAGCAACCCCCAATCTGAGCTTCAAGCTGAATATGCCGCCAAGCGGCGCCGCTACTCCGAGTGCCTCCCCGACCACCCAACCAACCCCGGAAACTCCAGCTGAGAGTAAATTCAAACTAAACTTCGGCTCTACTCCTCCTACACCCGCCGCCCCAGCTACCGAGCAGGATCCTCCTGCAAGCGGCTTCAAGCTGAAGTTTTAAGGAAGAATAATGGATAAAGGATTAACTTCGCTACTCCATAACGCCCTCGCGCTACACCAACAAGGGCATATTGAGCAAGCACTGGAACTATACTCCCAGGCGCTCACCGCTTATCCACCGGATAACGATGTATTACTCTTCAGCGCCATTGCCTTCTGCCAGGTGCAGAATTATTCCCGAGCAGTAAAACTTTTTGCCCAGATTGATCCAACCCACGTAGCAGCAAATCCAAGTTATCATATAAACTATGGGCTGGCGCTGAGTGAAACAGGAGATTTTGAACACGCGATAGAACGACTTAAAGCAGGTGGTAAACTTGATCCCACCGCCTTTGAAGTACACTTCAATCTAGGAAGATGTTATTACCGACTACGTAAACTGAAAGAAGCACAAGCCTGTTTCGCCCAGGCGCTGCAACAGCTCCCCTCCGACCCTCAGGCACTAGCCTATCAAGGAGCCGTTCTAGTTGAGAGCGGCGACAATACATCTGGCCTGGAACTGCTCAAGAGTGCCTTCACTCTCGGTGGCGAGACCACCTTTCTCCGGTGCAATACCGCCCTCGCCTTTGAGCGGCGCGGCGAACTCGAGGAAGCGCAGAAACAATATGAACGAGCTCTGGCTCTGAGCACAACCAATACCGCCGCCAGACTCGGCTTGAGCCGAACCCTGGCTCTGCAAGGAAAATACCAGCAAGCCACCAGCATCCTCAAAGCAGCCCGGAGCTACCTTTCTGGAAAAGACCTGGCTATTATAGAGTGCAACCTCAGTACCATAGCCCATCTCCAAAGTGATAATGATCAGGCCGAGGTATATGCTGCTAAAGCCCTTGAACTCGATCCAGATTCAGCCGAAGCCGCCGGACTTCTAGGACTGGCCTACAGCAATACCAACCGTGCTCTTGCCGCGGTAAGCCTCTTCAAACAAGCTACAGAGGTAGCCGCCCCGAACCCCATGCACCTTATCAATATGAGCAAGAACTATACGTCTATCGGCATGCCCAAAGAAGCCATTACTACCGCCCAACGCGCCTACGCTCTGGATACCGCCAACGCCGACGCCTTCAGCAGTCTACTGCTATATTTGCACTACCCAAGTGATATTGCGCGCAGCGATATTACTTCGCTGCATCTGGACTATGGCCGAGTTTTTGGCCAACAGCACACAACCGAGCATAACACCAGCGTAAACAGCTCCGCCGAACGCCCGCGACTCGGCTTTATCTCCGGTGATTTCTGTGTTCATCCTATTCAGTTCTTTTTCGAGCCCCTGCTCAAAGAAGCAGCGCTGGATAACCGTATAGATATACTTCTATACTCCAACACACCCAAAAAAGATCAGGTTACCCAGCGTTATATAAGCTATGTCACAAAGTTCGTCGACATTAGACAGCTAAACGACACTGCCGCCTGCCAGCTTATTGCCGCAGACAATCTCGACGCCCTTATCGACCTGTCTGGACATACTAATAATAACCGTCTGGGCATACTAGCAGCCAAACCGGCAAAAAAACAACTGACCTATCTGGGCTACCCAGACACAACGGGACTACAGGAGATTGATTACCGCATCACCGATAATTACGCCGATCCCGCTGGCAGCGAGAAACAGTATTCTGAGGAACTCCTCAGGCTAGAGGACTGTTTTCTTACCTACCTGCCTCCGGCCTATCCGGAACCTAGGACTAAAGATTCTGCCGAGATTGTCTTCGGATCCTTCAACAACATCGCCAAGATCAGTGACGTGACAGTCCAAGCCTGGTCAGAGATCCTCAAACAGGTACCCCAGAGTATACTTTTACTCAAATGTCACGGTCTAAGCGAGACCGATCTCGACCAGATTCTTACTCCCCGTTTTAACGCCTATGAAATTAAGAGAGAGCGACTAGTATATGCAAGTAGACAACCAGACTTTCAGCAGCACTTGGAGCTCTACAACCGGATTGATATAGCCCTTGACACCTTCCCTTATAACGGGACAACTACAACTTTCGAAGCCCTACTAATGGGTCGTCCAGTAATAACTCGCCGCACAAATTCGCACGTCAGCTCTGTCGGCCAAAGTATCATGCAAAATCTTAAAAAAACTGAATTTATAGCACATAGTTTTGATGAATACGTAAAACAAGCCGTACTTCTGGCTCAAGACCCCCAGAGAATTACCAGACTGCACCAGAGTCTCAGCAAAAATCTATTACAGTCGACATTATGTAACAACAAAGCATTTTATAAAAAATTTATTGCAGCTCTCACCAAAATGAAGATAATATTCAGTAATAATTGATTTTTTGTTATCAGGAGTAACAATTTTGAGTAGCAATAGAGACAATGGCATAAAGTGCTGTAAAGAATGTGGTACCAGCATGTTGTCTGGTTCTGGAGATTTGTGTGAAGCCTGCAAGGCCAAGAATACCCGAAAGCAGTATCTAGAATTACTGAAAGCCGAGGAGCATATCAAGAAGGATGCCGACTGGCTGAAAAATTACTCTGGCTGGACAAATATTTTAGTCATACCTATTATTATAATAATTCTGGTAGCATTCTTTTATGCGTTATCAATGTTTACTAATACTTAATATTTAAGGGAGAATTCATGGATAATATAGACCCATGGCAACAGATAGATCAACTTATAAACCTAGCTCTAGCCGAAGATGTCGGCTCAGGGGACGCAACCACTCTGGCCTTAGCTCCCCAGTGTGCTACGCTATCGGCTGTCTTTACCGCCAGAGAGCCCGGAGTTCTTGCTGGAGTTGAGGTTATGCAGCACCTCTTCAAAGCTATCGATCCGGGAGTAATCATCACCCCCATCTTGAATGACGGTGACAAATTCACCAAAGGTGACAAACTTGCGGCAATTAGCGGTCCAGCCCGCTCAGTTCTCACTGGGGAAAGACTGGCGCTCAATATCCTTCAGCATATGTGCGGAGTTGCAAGTGAAACCAATAAATATGTCCAAGCGGTAGCAGGAACCAAAGCTAAGATTTACGATACTAGAAAGACCAAACCCGGACACCGGGCTATCGAGAAGATGGCGGTAAAGCTTGGAGGCGGAGCCAACCATAGACAGGGGCTCTACGACATGATTCTGATCAAGGATAATCATCTGGCGCTAGCCAATATTGCCAGCCCCGCTGCGGCGGTCAGGCAGGCGCGGCAGAATTCAGAACTGGAGATAATGATCGAAGTAGATACTCTGGAACAATTTGCCAATGTTCTACCGGAAGAACCGGAGTACGTCCTCCTTGACAACATGGGGCCGGATATGCTCAAAGAAGCGGTAGCGATGGCAGATGCCTACGCGACCAATGGTGGTAGAAGACCTATGCTTGAAGCCTCTGGCGGCATCAATTTTGACACCGTTAGCGCTATCGCCCAGAGCGGGGTCGAGCGCATCTCGGTAGGAGCGATCACCCACAGCGCCCCGGCTCTGGATATCGGACTGGACTACGCTGAATAAATTCATAATCTAACACGGTAATTTTCTAACAACTCAAGGGTAGCCCTAACGTGCTACCCTTGAGTTGTTAGCGAAGCGCCAGAACCATGCCCGCAAAGAGCACCGCGGCGGTCTCAATCCGCAGAATATTCGCCGACAGACTCACCCTTTGCACTCCAGCAGCGTCAGCCTGCTCAAACTCGTCTTCACTGAAACCACCCTCCGGACCAATCATTAAACACACCTTTTCCGCCCAGGATTCGCGCTGGAGCAAGCATAACGGATTTTGCCCACTCTGCTCAGCCATATACATCTCTCCGGCATTAACCGACAGATAATCACTAAACTTAACCGGAGGCAAAAATTCCGGCACCCAGAGATTCCGCGACTGCTTGCAGGCCTCCACCCCCCAACGTTTATACTTCTCAACCGGATCACTACCCCCAGCCACACTCCGTTCACACACCACCGGCACAACCCTGCCTACCCCCAACTCACTCAATTTCTCAATCATATACTGCAGACGCTTACCCTTGGGCACTGCAACCGCAACTTCAATACAGGGAGATTTCTGCGCGACAAAATTTATCTCGCCTATCGGCTCAATAACTATCTTCCGGGACTTTATCTCTACAATTCGCACCCGGGAGAAATGCCCTTCCCCGTCAAAGACTTCAAAGACATCTCCAACTCGTTGCCTTTTCGCCCCTGCTATATGCTGTACTTCCTCCGGCGCAAGATTAAACTTACCCGCAGCCAACTCTGGAAGATAATATCTGGTTATAGCCATAATCGTTACACCCTCAGCAATAAGAACTGCCCCTAGCCATATACGCAAGGGGCAGTGCAAAAGTAGTTATTATCAAGCATAAAGCCTCAGGTATACTGACCGCACTTGCATGGATGTTCAGACCAATATTCAACGTATTCCTTCTCGGTCACCAACCCATCACCATTAGCATCAATAAGCAGTTTTTCCTCAGGAGTACAGACAATCTCGTCGGTCTTGATCACCCCGTCATCATCCTGATCAAACCAGTAGAACTCTTCGGTATAGAAGTATACCGCCTCAGCCTTGGTCAGTTCACCGTCATGATTGGCGTCTAGATCCATCGGCTCAAAACAACCACGCTCTTGATAGTTATACTCTGAACTGCTCGCCACCTCGGTACTGCTCTGGCTACAGCCACTCATAAAAACTACTACCAACAATAAGACCAACCCACTAATAAATTTCATAACCGTTCCCCCTTATTGCTTTCCCCTAAAGCAATCATAAGATAATAAAATAAAGTCTACTCCCCATATATCTTCCTCCTACAGAGACATACAGACAGAGTACTATACACGCTGCTAAGTTTTCAATACTTATAACGGTAATATACCACTTAACTTGAATATTTCAAGAAATAAACTTCACTCTTCTGGTATGAGTTGTTCCGATAATATTTTGGATACATATGCGGATTCTGCAGCAGCCTGTTCGGCAAGCTTTCTATTACGCCCTTGACCGTTACCGATTATCTGCGTATTGAGTTCTAACTGTACGCTAAAAACTTTATTATGCTCCGGGCCTGAGGTGTCTACGATGGTATATACCAGCTCGCCGAGCTTGTATTTCTGCACATACTCCTGCACCAATGACTTATAATTGAGTTTCCGCGCATTTTTGATAGCCAGATCAATCTCGGCTCCAAGTAGATTCAGCACCACCCGGCGCGCCTCTTCAATATTACTGTCAAGATAAATCGCCGCGATTATCGCTTCAAACATATTGGCATAGAGAGACACCGGCAGAGATTTATTCCCGGCAATCCCTTTTCCAAGAAACATTATTTCCCGCACAGCAAACTGCTTGATAACCCGGCCAATCACCTTACGCGAGACGATCTCCCCCTTGATATCTGTCATCTCACCTTCACTGCTAGCATCACAACGGATAAAGAGCTCTTCACAAATAATAAAATCCAGAATCGCATCGCCGAAGAACTCCAAACGTTCGTTATTTTCTTCCTTCTGCGCCGTACTGCTACTATGCCTGAGTGCATGTTTAAGCAATTCTAGGTTAGAGAATTCATACTCTATATCCTGCTGAAATCTTACCAGTTCAACCGCACTATGCTCCACCATTTAACAATTAAACCCTCTCTATATCTACTGTCGCAAACCGCTCGGTCTCTGCATAATAACGGCAGAGCTTTTTAAGTGTACACCTGCCGCACTCTGGCTTACGGGCATGACATACGCGCCGTCCATGGAGTATTATTCGGTGTGAAAACTTCCCCCACACGCGCTTGGAGAGAAGCTCTTTCAACTCAGCCTCTATCTTCTCCGGCTGAGTCTGCAACGATAATCCCAGACGATTACTCAAGCGTATACAGTGGGTATCAACCATAATCCCGGGTTTAGCAAACGCGTTCACTAATACACAATTGGCCGTCTTACGCCCTACTCCAGCAAGGGTTACCAACTCCTCCATACTCTGAGGCACCTCTCCGGCAAATTTCTCAACCATATCCTTACTCGCGGCGATGATACTCTTAGCCTTATTCTTATACAGCCCCAGACTCTTGATTATCTCCTCAACCTCTCCGGGAGCTGCTTGAGATAACTCCTCAGAAGTGGCAAAGGTACTGAAGAGCTTCGGGGTCACCCCATTGACCTTCTTATCGGTACACTGCGCTGAGAGTACCGTCGCAATCAAAACCTCAAACGGATTGCTGAAATTCAACTCACACTCGGCTTGCGGATATAGCGCCGCCAATTTACGATGAATCTTTCTGGCCTTCTCCCTGAGTTCCTGCTCCATATATCCAACCTTAATACAAAAGAAGATAGGTGCAGAGCGTCAGATAAAGTGTCTGCGTACTAATATCAATCAATGTGGTAACGAATGGCCCGCTAGCCAGCGCCGGATCCACCCCGAATTTATGACAGAGCATAGGGATACAGGTACCAAGGAGTACCGACCCCATTATTCCGGTAAACATTGCCATCCCCACAGTGAGCGGAAAACGTGGAATAATCCCGAATACCGGAGGTTTGATCAAGTTTTCATCGTTATCAAACTCCTCAACCTTGGTTGCAGTTTGAATATTCACCTTCTTGACGACATTTACCGTATCTTTAGTCATAAACCCGGCAATTAAGGCCAGCGCGGTACCGCAGAAGAGACCGATGATAACCCCAACCAGTATCTCGCGCCTGAGCAACCAGAAGATATCTCCAAACTGAATCTCCCCACGTGCTATACCACGCACCGTAATGGTCGAAGCCTGAATACCGACATTACCCCCCAGCCCCATAATCGCCGGAATAAAATAACTTATCGCTACAACCTTACTGAGGGTGACCTCAAACTGGCTGATAATAAAGCCCAGCACACTCATTCCCAGCAGAGAAACGATAAACCAGGGCAAACGTTTGAATGCACGTATTACCGAACCTTCATCGAGCGGCCGCTCAACACCCACACCGGCCATACGGTACATATCCTCTGATGCCTCTTCATCCAAAACATCCAAAATATCATCAAAGGTAATAAGGCCGATAATTCTCCGGCGTGGATCTACTACTGGCAGTACCGGCAGATCATACTTGGTCATATAGCGCGCGCACACCTCCTGATCGGCATTCGGACCCACCGTCACCGTCGCTCTCTCCACTAACGCCGCAACCTTGGTCTCTGGAGTCGCGGCAAACAAATCGTCAATATTCACCAACCCCAGAAATTTCATATCCTCCCTACAGACCACAAGCGTACCGAGGGAATCCTCCTCGGTATCATCCTTGATTAGATGTTCACGTACCTGCTCCACCGTCATTTCCGGGCGAATCTGAGTAAAATCATTATTCATAATACCACCGGCGGTATCCGGCTGATAACGGAGCAATTCCCTGAGTTCAGCCGCTTCATCCCGAGAAAGCAGTGAGAGAATACTCTCCGCCCGCGAACAGGTCATCGAGTTCATAAGGTCTGCAGCTTCATCACGCGGCATCGACTCAATAATCTCAGCCAAACGCTGCGGAGGCATGTCCTCGACATATTCAGCCGCATCATCTTCATTGGCCTCCTCCAGGATCACCCCCTGATCCTCAGGATCCATAAAAGACAGCAGCTTATTCTGAATTTCATCAGGAAGTTCATGAATCGCTTCCGCCACATCCGCAGCATGATACTTGAGCAGTATCTGCTTCATCTCTTCTTTACTCTGAATATTGGCGAGCTTACCGATCAATTCCTCAACTATGGCGTAGCTTATCAAGCCCTCTATCTCACTCAATGGTTCCATATTAATCTCACCTTTGAAATCGCGCATATTGTTAACTATAAAAACCCAGTCTTAATCCAGCAAACCACTCTTCAGAAGTGCCTCGGCAAGTACCAGATCCTCCTTTGTCGTCAGTTTCAGGTTATACTTAGAGCCGAGTAAAACCCGTACCTCTCTACCAAAATTCTCCACTAAACCTGCTTCATCCGTTATCGTCTCAGGTATGCCCCCGGTACTGCGGGCATACTCAAAAGCCTCGATAATCAGATCACGCCGGAAGCACTGCGGAGTCTGCACTGCCATCGCTCCAACCCTGGAGATAGTCTCAATAATCTTATCACCCTCTATCCGTTTCAACGAGTCCTGAGCCGCCAACGCTGGTACCGCCGCACCATAATCCCTAGCCATCTTGAATAGCCCTTTTGCCGTATCCGCCTTGACAAATGGCCGCACCGCATCATGTACGGCAACCACCTCCGCCGTGGGCGAAGAGAGCATAATACCATTCCAGGAGCTGTCATACCTACTCTCGCCGCCACAGGTTATCAGAGTAACCCCAAGCTTCTTTAACTCCTCTCCGACTACATTTCGCGCATAATCTTCATCAGCTTTATTGATCACCAAAATTATCTCGCGCACCTCCGGCAAAGCGGCAAAGACCTCGATAGTACGGTAAAGAATCGGTTTTCCACCTACCGAGAGCCAAGGTTTGCGTTTATGCGCCTGCATCCGTGTCGATTCGCCTCCTGCAACCAGCACCAGACTCACCTCTGGCAAATCCTGCTCCATATCTCCAGCGTATTCATTATATTGTTCCATTATACCAACCTCTTGACTCGTCAATTATAAACGAGATAATCATTATTAATTTACGACAACACCCAATAATTATTCGCTCAAGTAATACTAAACTACTTGAAAAAATAGCTACCAACATAAGATATTTACCCATAACCCACGAACACCGGCAAACTCCAAGCAGCCGAATATTCGCTGAAATTATAAGGCAAGAAAAAAATAATGGCAAGAAAGTTTTTAAAAGATAGTAACGGCTTACAACTCGTAACCGACTCTACTAACCGCAGCCGCGCCTTTCAGGTCGCGGAGACTATCTCCGCCGATCTCGGCGTAGAAGCGGTAGTTACCAAGGTCAAAGATTTAGAGACAGGCGGCGCAGGTCTAGGAATTTATATCGTCTACAGCAAAAAAGAGATACCGCCAGGACTAACCGAAGAAGCAGCAAGAATCTGGCACGAGTTTATTTAAACCCTTTCATCGTTGCATAGAGGTATATCCCGGTAAGGACAAGATCAGCCTGGCACGTGGCTGGGAAAAACTCTGCCAGCGCCTCTGCCCAACCTCCGGTAAGGAGTATCTGCGGCACATCCTTGCTCTGCATTACCAGCCTGCGCACCGCCTCCTTCACCGCTCCCACCAACCCTGCAGCCGCACCGTTGAGAATAGCTGACCGTGTTGAATCACCAGCCCCCTTCTTCTCCCAGGTAATCTCTTCAGCCTTGATCGTCGGGA
>CAUVYI020000031.1:0-71813 GCA_963556115.3 Planctomycetota bacterium
TTACGAATGCAACGGTAGTCAATAACGACCGAATAGGTGAGTCCTGGACGCTGGCGAGCATTGCTAATCCCGATTATCGAACTGTAACCTTCGAACTGCGGGATAATTCTGGGCAGAGAGTTGTGACCCAGAATATGATTATGACCAATAATCCACCCGAACTTAATACCGCAAGTCAGGCTATCACCCTTACTACAGGTACAGTAAATAACACTTCAATAACCCTGGATTGGGGTTATGAAAATGATCCCAATGCCAATGGCGGTAACGGCTACTTTGATCATATAGGTATTGCGACTCTTGCTGAGTATGATAATACAGGAACACGAACCTATTTAAATAATACCGACTGGACCAATGGTCCGGTAGGCCCTGCAGGACTCAATGTTACCTCACCCTCAGACCAGGTGCCGGCGGTGTCTCATATTATTTCCCAGGTAAATATCTTTGATATTGTCAATGGCGAGACCCCATTTACCATCAGTGCGGCGAACGGTTCGAGTGCTGGTGAGATAGAATTTACGATTCACGGCTCTACAACCGATCCTCTGCTGACCGAGACGGTAAACCTTGCGGCCTTTCCGTTTGCAGCAACCGGTTATCAAACAATAACCTTGAGACTTCCAATGGCAGTACGATAGAGTTTCGTTATTATTATGAGAATGATCCGACTACCGGTGAGTACGATAAGCCGGTAGGCGATCTCTTTACGGTAGATGCGACTCCGGTCAACTCTGAGCGTCTGTTTAATGGTTTGAGTAAAGCGGCATTGGCAGCGGGAGCGCTTATTGATGTAAATCTGGATCCAGCAACCGGTACGCATGTACAAAACCTTGAGTATGGACGTAATACTGATGGTCAGGGACGTATCTTTATGAAGGTGATTGAGCATGATACTACAACCCAGCATATAGAGTTTGAGCTTTATAAAGATGCAGGTTTCTCAGAATCAGGGCTTATCGGGTATGGCTCTGGTTCCTCTGACGGTACAGCTCCGATTACGATCGCCGCACGGAATAACTCAAATCTTGAGGGTGAGATAACCTTTGATGATGCCGGGGGAACAATTGATTTTACTCAGACACAGAATCTTGCTGCCGATACCTATATCGGTATTGGCGGAATCTGGGGCGTAATGGGGTAAGTTTCGGTAGTGGATTTGCAGTTAGTGCAGACGCAATTGCCGGTGAGTTTGCCATCGAAGAGACGGTGTTCAATGGGGTAGAACTTGGCAAGAATACCGATAGTGCGGGTAGAATATTCTACCGCACAATTCAGGATGGCGCCAACAGTGGCCAGGTATTTGCATATAATAATGAGGCGATGCGGGAAGAGGATCTGGTGGCGATGTCATATGCCGGAACCGATTTGAGTGCGGATACCGAGGTGGTACTCAACAGTGTCAATAATAGTGGGCTGGGAATAATTCTTCGTACCGGAGCCATTGCTTGGGGGGGGGCTACAGGTGATCGCGCAATAGGCGAGACCAGATTTGAGAATATTGGATTACGTGTAAGTGCTGATGAGTATGGTTCCGCCAATGGCCTGACGGTGAAGCAGAGTAGCGGACAATGCTGGGAGTATTACTCCGATCCAGCCGACAGTACCGCCACAATAATCGAGGGTAATAATGATGCATATACTGTTACTGGTGCTGACGCGATAGTAAATATCAATGGTACAGAGAAGACCTGCGACGGACTTACCCTCGACTTGGCGACCCTTGATATGACGGGGAAGTTGGTATTTAAAGAAGGAGAAGTTGGCGCGACTACAGTTGCGCAGGTCGGATACAGTACAGGCAGTATATTCAGCAATGCCGGCTTCTTGACTGATGCTGCTGATGGCTGGACCGATAGTAATGGTGACGGCCATCGCGATCCTGATGAGATTGATACCTTCAAGGCTGGAGGTAACCTGGTAAATGCCGGACATAATACGACCGAGACTTTGGGAGCATTCTCCGGAGGAATGCAGTTACAGCTGGGCGAAGGTGCAGGCGGACAGGAACGCACGGTACTCGGTATCGGTTCGATGACAGCAACTGAATTGGGCAAGTTGCGTAATGCTGACGGTGCGGTGATAGCGTTGAATGATCTGCTCGCCGGGAGCATAGCTTCGTTGGCGGAGAACCCGATCGAAGCTATGAAGATAATTGACCAGGCAATAAGCGATGTAGCCGACGCCCGGGCGCGAATCGGTGCCTGGCAGTCAAATCTGCTAGAGACAAATATCAATAACCTCAGTGTCGCCATCGAGAATATTACCAAGACCGAGAGCTATATCCGAGATGCTGATATGGCTTATGAATCCACTCAGTTTACCAAAAATCAGATCATGGTTCAGGCTGCGACCTCAATGACAGCGGCGGCAAATAGTCAATCCCAACAGGTTTTAGCACTTCTAGGGGCGTAAGTAATAAGAAATAACTATAACATTTTTTGCTCATTATCAGCGTTGTCCGTTATTGAGTAATCTCTAACTTTGGATTTTTTTCTTGCTCAAGCAGAAATATGCTATATAGTTGATATAATACTTCGCAAACCAATTATATAAATAAGGGGTCGGGATATGACTGATACAATGAAAGAGATTGCCTCACGGGTACGTGAACTTCGCGAATGCTGCGAGGTAGATGCCGCTGAGATAGCGGAACTGATAAATCTGCCGCTTGCAGAATATTCAAGGATGGAGAATGGTGAGGTTGATTTTCCGGCAAGTTCTCTCTATGAGATTGCCAATAAACTGAATGCAGATTTTACCGAGTTACTAACTGGTAGACCGGCACATGTAGGATTATTTTCGGTTACCCGGAAAGGTGGTGGGGTGGTGGTTAATCGGAGTAATCAGTATGCTTATGAGAACCTGGCAGCTAATTTTTTGCATAAAAAGTGTGAGCCGTTTATTGTTACGGTTCCAGTTTCAGAGCAAGATGCTGAGCTTAATTCTCACTTTGGGCAAGAATTTATCTTCATGCTCGAAGGCGAGATGTTGGTAAAGATTCAAAATAATGAGATCGTGCTAAAAACTGGTGATACGTTGTATTTTGATTCTACCAATGCACATTCTATGAAAACTTTAGGTGTGATCCCGGCCAAGTTTATTGATGTTATTTTATAGATTATATTATAGTTAAAAGCGATATTAGAAAAGAATAGCGAGAATATAGATTATGTCATTATTGAGTAGATTTTGTCCGCAGACGGAATTTGAATCATATGAAGATTTTTCGAAGAATTTTACCTTGGATTTTCCCGAGAACTTTAACTTTGCCTATGATGTGGTAGATGTCTATGCCGAGACTGAACCGGAACGTCTGGCGCTGGTATGGTGTGATGATCATGGCCAGGACAAAATTATTAACTTTAGAGAGATGAAACGGCTTGCCGATAAGGCTGCAAATTTCTTTGCCGCGCAGGGAATCAGGAAGGGTGATCATGTCATGCTCTTGGTAAAGGGATGTTATGACTTCTGGTTCTCGCTGATTGCGCTACACAAGCTCGGAGCAATTGCGGTTCCGGGCACCCATATGCTTACGGCTCATGACCTGGTGTATCGTTTTGAGAATACTCAAGCCAAGATGATAGTCTGTGTGAATGCGGAAGGGCTGTTGAATGAGGTAGACAAGACTGCTGAAGAATACAACTGTGAGTTTGTTCGTTGTGTGATTGGAGCCGAACGCGAGGGCTGGCTTAATTTTACCGCAGAGATTGAAGCAAGTGCGGAAGAATTTACCCGCCCTACCGGAGATCAGGCTACTTGCAACACTGATACTCTGCTTTCATACTTCTCTTCTGGGACTACCGGTTATCCAAAATTGGTGGTTCACGATATGCTCTATCCCCTAGCGCATATTCTGACCGCCAAATACTGGCAGAATGTCATTGACGGTGGTCTGCATTATACGGTTGCGGATACTGGCTGGGCTAAGTGTGCCTGGGGTAAGATTTATGGACAGTGGATATGCGGTAGCGCGGTATTTATGCATGATTATGAGAAGTTTGATCCGAAGAAGACTCTGGAACTTGCGGCTAAGTATAATGTTACCACTTTTTGCGCGCCACCGACAATTTATCGGTTTTTAATCCGCGAGGATCTGTCCCAGTATGATTTGTCCGGTATTGAGTATGCCGTGGTCGCAGGAGAACCGCTCAATCCTGAGGTTTATACCCAGTTTTATAATGCCACAGGCTTGAAGCTCTATGAGGGTTACGGACAGACTGAACTTATTATTACGGCGGCAACCTTTCCTTGGCTCGAGCCCAAGCCCGGTTCTATGGGGCGTCCTACGCCCCTGCTCAATGTTGAAGTTATCGGGCATAACGGTGAGAAGGCCGAGGCGGGTGAAGAGGGTGAGATCTGTTTGCGCACAGCCCCGACGTTACCGGTAGGTATGTTTAAAGGTTATTATAAATCCCCTGAGGAGACAGAAAGAGTCTGGCATGACGGTGTTTACCATACTGGAGATGTCGCCTGGATGGATGAGGACGGTTATCTCTGGTTTGTCGGTAGAACCGATGATGTTATCAAGACTTCAGGGTATCGGGTGGGACCATTTGAGGTGGAGAGTGCACTGATGGAGCACCCAGCGGTACTTGAATGTGCTATAACTGGAGTGCCGGATGAACTGAGGGGTTCGATCATCAAGGCGACTATCGTGCTGGCAAAGGGCTACCAGGCCAGTGAAGAACTTAAGAAGACTCTGCAGGATCATGTCAAGAACGTTACGGCTCCTTACAAGTATCCCCGGGTTATCGAATTCGTTGAGACGCTGCCGAAGACGATCAGCGGGAAGATTCGGCGGGTGCAGATACGTGAAGAGGACAAAAAATAGACTTTAACGGCTAAATTAGGGTGTTTTAAGGTGACGGCTATGCTTGTGAGTATAGCCGTCTTGTTTATGGTACAGTCTCCAGAAACAGTTTCACTCTTCAACATTGCTGCCGACTAACTATAAAATATTTGGGAGTAGCCCCAAGTATACCCCAAAAATCAATAATCAAACAATTTACTACTGTGTAAATCCCACAACTTAAAAATTAATTTTGGTTCAAGGGAACTTAACTTCCCTAATATCTATAATGGATTCTTGACTAAAATTTGCAAGATTAATTTATAGATATCTTGATCCCTGTTATTAAAACGAAACTCGCACTCTTTTAAGTGCAAATAAAATGTTGCTTTGCTAATACCACGAAATTTACTCAACCTGGTCTTAGCTATAGCCCAGAAATTTTCAATACCGTTGATGTGATTATGCCCTTTTGCAAATTCATTTTCACCATGTTTGATTCTATGGTGTTTCTTGAAACCAAAGTTAACAAGTCCATCATAGGTTTTAAAGCCATCGGTATATATTACTGAGTCAGTTGGTACTTTACCCTTTATTATAGGGATTAATTCACTTGTAGAGCAGTTTTTAACAACCTGGGTGTAGACCTTGCCGCCACGTTTGATAAGCCCAAAGACGATGTGCTTGCCATGTGCGCCGCGACCTCTTACCCCTCGTACTCTACGGGCACCAAAGTAGCTTTCGTCAATTTCAATTTCGCCGGTTTCAAAGGGACTCTGACTCTCTGAATACTCAGCAATTCTTTGACGAATTTGTGTAACAATTTTGTTTATAGAGCGTCTTGAAATTCCAGTAAGGAGAGCTATTTTTGTAGCTTCTAAATCCAGAGCGAAGAGCCTTACAATCTCTCTAAATTTAGCATTAGAAATTCTTGAACGCTTTTTGTACTTGTTAACCATTGGGATATCTTAACTTATCTATGAATCAAGTCAAGTTAAGTTCCCTTGAACCTTAATTTTTATCCCTGCGAGGAAACTGATATTGAAACCTTTATGCCAGACCCGCTGATCATAACGCCCGTAGATAGATACGTTATCCTTGAGTAAAGCCGTCACCCCGAGCCCCCAGTAGCCGCGATTCGGCGCCATGGCATTCATCTCGGTCGTATACGCCTGCGCGCCGATTGAAGCCGAGGTTACGGTATTACGTTCACCACCGGTATCTAGGAATTCATGCTCCCAGCCGCCCCAGACCTCGGGCAGAAAACTCAGCTTATCCGACACCTTGATCAGTTTACCCAGTTTTATCCCAACATCCTGCACCAGTGAATTGGAGGTATAGCTGCTGTAGGTCACATTCGCCGCGTCCGCTCCCGTCTCGGTATACTGCGGATCATTGAACAGGGTATAATTAAGCGTATACTCAGGGACAAAATTAATCCCAAACGGCAGATTAAAATTATACCCTACGGTAGTACTCATGTTAAAATCAAGCCCGGTGCGGTCACCCTTGGCAACACTCCCGTCCCAGATATTACGGTTGGACTCGATCATATGAACCCCCATGGTTGGAGACAGATCCACAAAGAAATCATTCCAGTTATACGAAGCATAAGCCCCTATGCGCAACGCATTATCTTTGCTGTCACCACTGTGCCAGTTGATAGTTGTTTTATTATAACTGTAACCCAACAAGGCACCAACACGCAGCTCTTTGGCAATAGCGTAATCCAGCCCAACCAACGTACCCGCATTCCAGAAGCTGTAACCGATATCATTACCGATAGTCCCCTGCTCCCCAAAACCGCCGAAACCGTTCGCCCACACCGTCACCTTCTTATACTCGGTGGTATCCACCCCCGAGGTAAACCCGGACTCATACGCTACCTCCAGCTCAGACGCATCAGCTATATTATCCAGTGCCGAGGTCGCACCGCTACCGCCGAATGACGAAGCCATCCCCTGCGCAATATTGCCCAAGCGGAAATTGACCATCTGGTTCTCAACCGAGCTGGTAGCAGAGGTAATAGCCATGAGCGAACTCTGGGTCGACGGTGCTGTCGCCCCTTCACCGATGGTCTGCGCCGCAGCACGCGCCGCTTCTGCTCCAGACAAATTTGAAAGCTTATCTGCATACGCCTGTCCGGCGGAGTCAAACTCATCCTTATGTTCTAACATGTACCCTCCAGCCTTTGCCGAACTATCAGAACCACCGTTATTATTAATTTTGTTACTCAACTCATCTGCAGCAGATTTTATAATTATATCCACACCATTACTTGCGACCTGATATACCAGGAGATCATCATCAGTATTGAGTCTGTCACCAGCCTTGATATCAGTACTGCCAGCATCAAAAACATCTTTATAGGTCAGGCCGATAATTCCATTAAAGCCAAATATCTCATTGATACTGTTTCCGGCCATGCTAACTGTAAGATTACCGACTCCAGTCAGCTTGGCATAAGTTCCGAGATCGGCGTTGCCGTCTGTTCCTTTATTATCACCAAAATCCAGTACAATCCTGCTATCGGTAAGGTCTGTTGTGCCAAAACCAACTGTTGTACCGGCAGCAACATTTATAGTCCGCCCTGCCGCGGTATTCAGTGCCCCCAGATTTACCGAACCGCCACCGTTGGCATTGAGTGTAAGTCCGGCAGCCAGGGTAGAGCCTGTACTCGCGGTGACAACATTTCCCTGTGTATTTACTGTGGCCTCAGCAGCAAAGTCAAACATATCAACTGTCAGGTCTGCGTCTGCATACATAGTGCAGGCGTCATTAAATTGGACTGTTGTTGTTGAGTTACCGCTCAGCGACTTATCACCAGCACCGCCAAACTTGATTGTACCCGAACCTGTCACCTCTCCCAGGTCAACTGCACTGCCACCTGAGGTGGTCAGAGTTTTGCCGCCAACTACTCTGGTGCTTGTTGCAGCAAAGTCAGACTCCGTATTCAGAGTTGTATTATGACTTACGGTAAAACTTTTAGCTTTTACTAGACTATTTGCAGTTGAATTTTTACTTGCAGTAAAACTTTTAGCTCTTACTAGACTATTTGCATTTGCCACAATACTCAATTTCCCAGCATCAGCAGTTGTGGTAATATCACCCAGCGACTGTTGGGCACCAGATTTATTATTGGTTAGCGTAAATTCACCTGCACCCAGCTCAACAGAGCTGATGGTTACTTCTCCGACATCATTATTTATTGTCAGTCCGGCAGCACTACCAGCACTCACTGCACCCAGATCTACAGCACCACTGCCTTTAAGGGTAAGAGTACCGTTGGCGATCTCAGTTCCCGAACTCGCTGTCACTTTTTTACCATTATTATCCAAGGTTACTGTATTATCAATATCGAGTGTCTTTACTTTAAGTTCGCCTGTAGCATTTACCGTGCTTTTTCCGGTCACATTGAGTTTGCTCAGGGTTGTACCGTGCAGGGATTTGTCTCCGGTTCCGCCAAAGACAACCGTACCCGTGCCTGTCACCTCTCCCAGGTCAACCGCACTGTTGCCTGAGGTGGTCAGAGTTTTTTTGTCATCTACACTGGTGCTTGTTGCAGCAAATTCAGACTCTGTGTTCAGAGTTGTATTGTGTTTTACAGTAAAACTGCCAGCACTTACCTTACTATTTGCCTCAATACTCAATTTCCCAGCATCAGCAGTTGTGGTAATATTACCCAGCGACTGTTGGGCAGCAGAATTATTCTTGATTAGCTTAAATTCACCTGCACCCAGCTCAACAGAGTTGATGGTTACTTCTCCGGTACCATTATTTATTGTCAGTCCGGCAGCACTACCGGCACTCACTGCCCCCAGATCTACAGCACCACCGCCGCTGAGGGTAAGAAGAGTACCGCTAGCGAGCTCAGTTCCCGAACTCGCTGTCACTGTGTTATTATTATTATTCAAGGTTACTGCATTATCAATATCGAGTGTATCGACTTCAAGTGTGCCTGTAGCATTCACCGTGCTTTTTCCGGTCACATTGAGTTTGCTCAGGGTTGTACCGTGCAGGGATTTGTCTCCGGTTCCGCCAAAGACAACCGTACCCGTGCCTGTCACCTCTCCCAGGTCAACCGCACTGTCATCTGAGGTGGTCAGAGTCTTGCTGGCATCTACACTGGTGCTTGTTGCTGCAAAGTCAGCCCCCGTATTCAGAGTTGTATTGTGTTTTACAGTAAAACTGCCAGCACTTACCTTACTATTTGCCTCAATACTAAATTTCCCAGCATCATTAGTTGTGGTAATATCACCCAGCGACTGTTGGGCAGCAGATTTATTATTGGTTAGCTTAAATTCACCTGCACCCAGCTCAACAGAGTCGAGGGTTACTTCTCCGGTACCATCATTTATTGTCAGTCCGGCAGCACTACCGGCACTCACTGCCCCCAGATCTACAGCACCACCGCCACTGAGGGTAAGAGTACCGTTGGCGATCTCAGTTCCCGAACTCGCTGTCACTGTGTTATTATTATTATTCAAGGTTACATTTGCATCAATATCGAGTGTATCTACTTCAAGTGTGCCTGTAGCATTCACCGTGCTGGCTCCGGTTACATTGAGTTCGCTCAGGTTTGTACCTTGCAGGGATTTATTTCCGCTACCACCGAAGTTCACCGAACCGCCACCACTCACTGTTCCCAGATTAACTGTACTGTTGCCTGAGGTGGTTAATATTCTGTTGGCATTTATCTGTGTATTTGTTGCTGTAATTGCATTTGTCCCACTACTCACCAGCGTTGTATTTGCATCAATATCAAGTGTACCTACTTTAAGTGTGCCTGTAGCTTGCACCGTGCTGTTTCCGGTCACATTTACCTCAGACAAGGTTGTACTACTCAGATATTTTATACCTGTACCACCGAGTATTGCTGTGCCAGATCCGGTGACCGCACCAAGGTTAATCGCTTCATTACCTGAAGTGGTCAGAGTTCCGTTCACGGTACAAGTGGAGAGAGTAACCCCATCCTTTATGTTCAAGGCTGCCCCGTTTGCTACATCTGCATTAAGCTGGCCATTATTCGTAATTTTACTGAGGGTCAGAGTACCGCCATTGACATTTACGTTACCAGTTGTTCCATTATACACGGTTAGCTCAAGGCTCTGGTTTGCAGCACTGCTATTGAGTGTTCCGCTAGTCGAATTATTACTGCCGCTACGACCTCCCAGTGTCAGGGCTACAGCATTATTACTGCCGTAATCCACAATTTTTCCAGAGGAACCGATATTCAGCGTACCGAGCACACTATAACTGTCAGCATTAGAAAACTCATGGGTATGGGTACCATTGAGATTATATGTACTCCCTTTTCCCACAACCACCTTTGTTGCGGTTGCAATCGAATTTTTTACAGTAAAAGTGGCTTCTGCATTATTTATAGAATCAAGATCTACCGTCTTTGCATCAGTTTTAGAGCCATTGGGACCATCGGCAACAGTTGTCCCATCAAAGGAATCGCCACCAATAAAAATTCGTTTAAAGAGGTTGGTACCACCAGCCAGAGTCGTACTTCCGCCAGCAATAAAACCATCCCAGGCTCCAGTAGAATCTGACTTAATATCGCCAGAGATTGTTATATCAGTGTCACTATTTATTTCAGTGGGTTTAACGGTTATATATTGATGTATAGCAGAAGTCTTATAATTAAGGCCAAATACCAGGTATGATGTTGTATTCTTCGATTTATCGGCATTTAAGACTTCTCCGGTAATGCTGGCATTACCCAAAAGGTAGAAGGTATTTGAGCCACCAGCAGTTCCATCACTCTTACCATATGACTTCAGAGCGACCGAATCTTTACCTGTTGCCTTTACTGTGCCAGCAATAATGGCAGTATTACCATAGCCATCAGCTGTATTATCCCCGGATAATGAGATAGTAGTCGCAGATTCTCCCTCTGTTGAAACAGTAGTATCTATACCTACCAAAACCCTATTGCCTGCCACTTTTCCAGTAACCTTAATTGCTTCAGCCTCATACCCGGTCGCTTTAACAAAAGAGCCAGCACCTGTAATACGTATTATATTACCATTACCTTTAGCCTGTATTGCATCAGCTTCAGATCCAGATGTGCTAATCGAAGAACCATTATATACGCTTACCCAACTTCCATTGTTTACTTGAACCCCAAGCGCCTTATCCCCACTGGTAGATAAACTCGCACCATCCTATATGTCCATCATAACCTTATCAGCTGAAGAAGCCGCTTTTAGAGCATAACCATCAGTCCCATCCTTGTCCGTACTAATACTTTGATTACTACGCACGGTCAATTGATCACCTTGTTCTAACCCGTTTGCAAGACTATGGTCACTACCTCTTATGCAGTAAGCTTCATCATACCCATTAGTTTTAGTGGAACTGCCGTGTAGGTAAAAACAATCACCATAACCAGCAAATGCCTGTTCACTGAATAACAGCAGAATAACTGACATGAAGAGAACAGTATATCGCACTCTGTACATTTCTGTCTTTAAATATTTCCCCAACATCCTGTACTCCTTACTTAATTTCTAATCCGGCTTTCTCCAGCTACCTCCAGAGAATCCAGCCCCCTAATTGAAAAATTAACCTTATATTGCAAAGCTTGTGCTGCTTTTTGCATCCACAAAAATAAATTAAAGTTATAGCCTAAACATCAAAACGAACTAAATACTACTAAAAAAAAATAATTGTTCAAGATAAATCGAAATGGCATTTTCTTATAATTATATGGTTGTAATCTTATAACTTATTAATTCAAAACCAGTAATGATATGTTGTTTTGTTTCAAACAAAAATTACATTAATAAGATACTAACAGAATAGTTGTGTTGGTCTAACAGTATTAGTGTGGTTGTAACTTCTTTTAGGCAAAAAAATATTAGTTTAAGGTGGATTCTAAACAACTGCCCTCTTTCTTTAGAGCATTTATAGATAATATAAAAAATGTAGCCGTATGTTATGAGCAGAAGATTTGATATATGGCTTTTCTGCCAAAGTCTTGATCACTGGTAAGATTAACTGAAGGTGGAAGATATAGCGTAATTATTTATATATATCTATTTGCTACTTAAAAAAGTTGTGCTTTCAGGCATGAATAAGATCTCACTATAACGTCAAATAACCAGGCATAAGAGTATTTTTTACTCAAGGATAAAATAATGTGCATAACAGTTGACAAATTTTCAAAATAATAGAGAATATAACTTAATATGCTTATTGACTAAACAGGAAAAAACAGGGGAAAAAATGGCAATATTCCGTATTGAAGTTACTTGCTCGGATATAAAAAATGATTCTGAGGGACGTGAGGTATTACATTCATTTCATGATTATGGGTTCACGGACGTTGAACAAGTTTATTCGGTAAGGGTCTATACGCTTTCAGGTGAGTTTGAGGCTAAGGACGCGGTTAGAGCCGGCAGAGAATTTTTGAGTGATGCAGTTGTTGACAAATTTACCGTCGATGAACCGGTGCTGCCGCCAACTCTTGGCGTGGCATCTGAGACCATGCGTAAGACCGGAGTAATGGATCCGGCTGAGGCATCAGTCAAAAAAGGTTTGACAGAAATCGGTATAAATGCTGACTGGGTAAAGAATAGCAAGAAATATATCTTTACTGGAGGAATATCTGCGGAGGAGCTTGAGGAGGTTAAGTACCGTTTGCTTGGTAATGAAGTAATAGAGGAGGTTGAGATTGGTCATGAGGTTACGGTCAATGCCCCGACAAACAGCAAGTATACCTTCAAGAAGCAATATATGGATCTGACCGGTTTGAGTGATGCGGAACTGGTTCGGTTCTCTACCGAGAAGCAGCTATATATGAGCCTGCCTGAGATGAAAGAGGCGCAGAACTATTTCAAGCAGCTAGGGCGTATTCCTACAGATATTGAGCTAGAGACTATTGCCCAGACCTGGAGTGAGCATTGTGTGCATAAGACTTTCAAGGGTGTGGTGAACTATGAGAATAAGGATACTGGTGAGACCGAGGTTATTGATAATCTCCTAAAGAATACTGTGGCGAAGGTAACCAAGGAGCTAGCTAAAGAGTGGTGCTGGTCGGTGTTTGTGGATAACTCTGGAGTTATTGAGTTTGAAGGTGATATGGGAGCTGCTTTCAAGGTTGAGACCCATAATCATCCGTCTGCGATCGAGCCATACGGTGGTGCTGGAACCGGTATTGGTGGCTGTATCCGTGATCCGATGGGTACCGGACTCGGTGGTAAACCGATAATGAATACCGATGTCTTCTGTTTTGGCTTGCCGAATATGCCCCGGGAGGATGTGCCGAAGGGTTCTCTCCATCCACTACGGATCATGAAGGGAGTTGTCGGAGGCGTTCGGGATTATGGTAACCGTATGGGTATACCTACGAGTAATGGTGCGGTCTTCTATGACTATCGTTATACTGGTAACCCGCTGGTATTCTGTGGTAATCTGGCACTGATACCCAAGGATAAATGTGAGAAGCGCTTCCCTACTCCGGGGCAGTTGGCACTGGTTATCGGAGGTGGTACCGGGCGTGACGGTATTCATGGCGCTACCTTCAGTTCTGTCGAGCTGGATGAAGAGTCTGAGATGGTTTCGTCTGGCGCGGTGCAGATTGGCAATCCTATTGAAGAGAAGAAAGTTCTGGATTTTCTGCTTCGAGCTAGAGATGCAGGGCTTTATACCTGTCTTACTGACTGTGGAGCCGGTGGTTTGTCTTCAGCTATTGGAGAGATGGGCGAGACCTGTGGGGTCGAGGTAGATCTGGAGAAGGTGCCGCTCAAGTATGATGGCTTGAATTATACTGAGATCTGGATCAGTGAAGCACAGGAGCGGATGGTTATTTCGGCTGATGAAAGTTCACTTGCGGCGCTCAGGGAGTTGGCGGAAGAGGAGAATGTGGCGTTGACCCCTATCGCTCGGTTCCGCGATGATAAGAGATTGATCTTGCGTTATGAGGGAGAGGTGGTCGCGGATATGGAGATGGACTTCCTCCATGACGGCTGTCCGCGCATCACCCGGCAGGCGGTCTGGCAGACGCCGCAGCACCCTGAACCAGAGAAGAAGCTTAAGGCTTCATATACGGCAGAACTGACCGCTATTCTTGGTGCTTGGAATGTCTGCTCCAAAGAGTGGATTATCAGGCAGTATGATCATGAAGTACAGGGTAATTCGGTGGTCAAACCGCTCGTCGGCGCGGAGCATGATGGGCCGGGGGATGCTGCAGTAATTGCGCCGATATATAGTAGCAAGAAGGCACTGGTGGTAAGTAACGGCCTAAACCCAATGTACTCTGATATTGATCCGTACTGGATGGCGGCTTCGGCCATAGACGAAGCGGTACGTAATATTATTGCGACCGGTGGTTCTATAGAGCGCTGTGCGATTTTGGATAATTTCTGCTGGGGTAACTGTGATAAACCGGATCGTCTTGCTGGTCTGGTTCGCGCCGCCAAGGCTTGTTATGACTTTGGTACCGCCTACGGCCTGCCTTTTGTTTCCGGCAAGGATTCACTCAATAATGAATACGGTGTGGGAGACGATACTATCTGTATCCCTGGTACTCTTCTCATCAGTGCGATGGCGGTGATGGATGATCTGACGCAGGCGGTGACCATGGACTTGAAGGATGTGGGTAACGCGATCTATATTGTTGGTAAGACCTATAACGAACTGGGTGCCAGTCACTATTATGCGTTGGAAGATAAAATTGGTAATGCTGTGCCGAAGGTACGCCCAGAGGAAGCGCTTAAAACCTATGCGGCTCTGACAGCGTGCAGCAAGAATAAATTGGTGCGGTCGTTGCATGATTGTAGTGAGGGTGGAATTGCTGTGGCGATTGCGGAGATGGCGTTTGCGGGTAATAGAGGGGTTGAGCTTGATCTTGCGGTGCTGCCAGTAGAGGGAATCGACCTGGCTGACTCCCCGGCTCAACTCTTCTCCGAGAGTAACAGTCGTATTCTGGCCGAGGTTAAGCCTGAGTTAGAAGCCGAGTTTGTCGAGGTGCTCAAGCAGAATAACGCAGTATTTGCCAGAATTGGGGCGGTAACTGATTCGGACAAGGTTGTGATTAAGAACATGGCTGGAGGTGAAGTAGTGAGTGCGGATTACTCCGCGCTGAAGGCTGCATGGCAAGCGCCGCTCAATAACACGTTATAAATCAAAGAGATTAAAAGGAGTCTTATGCTGAGTATATCTATTCCTGCACTGGCACTGGTTGTTACCCTGGCATTATTGGGGATTTATTTAAGTCTTCCGCGTAATCATCAGTTGCGCAATATGGCTGGGTTTGGCGCAGTGTTGGCTCTGGTAGTGACTATTGCGACGCTGATTATGGCTATGGTAATAAGTATTCCGGCAGGACATGTCGGAGTCGCTACGCTGTTTGGCTCGGTTCAGGATAAATCATATTCAGCTGGGTTGCATCTTACCAATCCGCTCTATGAATGGGAGCTCTATGATGCCAGGCAGAAGACTCATAGTGAACGCGCACTGGTGCCTTCGCAGGATCAGCTGCTTACGACTTTTGATGTGTCGGTTCAGTATCGGATTGATCCAGAACAGGCTCCTGAGATTCTTCAGGACACTGGGAGCATAACTGATGTTATTAATATACATCTTATACCCAAGTTACGGAGTGTGTTGCGCGAACAGGGTAAGAGTGTAAAGAATGCGGAAGATTTTTACCAAGAGGATGTACAGGCACGTCTGCAGAATGCGCTTTCGGCTGCAATGCGTGATTATCTGAATCCGCGCGGAGTGATTGTCAGTGATGTGCTACTCCGTGATATCCAGCTACCAAAGACAATTCAGTTGGGAGTAGAAGCCAAGAAACAGCGCGAGCAGGAGGCGGAACGACAGAAAGCTGAGTTGCGCAGGTTCGAGACCGAGCAACGCCAGAAGATCTCACAGGCTCAGATCGAACGGGAAGCTGCCGAACAGATTGCGATCAAGCAAAAGATGCTCGCGGATGCCGAAGCTTATGAGATTGAGAAGATCAATGCTGCGGTAGCGCAGAATCCGGCATATATCAATCTTCAAGCGATCAAAGCGCTGGAGAAGATCAGCGAGAATCCGGCGACGCAGATATATTTTATTAATGGGGATAGCCCCACTCCCCTGCCCTTGATGCATATGGGGGAGAATCGGGGTGGTACGAAGACAATAAAGGAAAGATAGAAGCCTGTGCAAGTTTAATAAGCTTGGCTGGGTGCTATATGGAGGAATAATGGCTGACATTAAGAAGATGTACCGTACGGTGATGGATGATAATTTCCCGGAAGAGATGACGATCACGTTTGGAGATCAGAAGTTAATCTATAAAAAACGTACCTGGAAGATAGAGGATAAGGGTGAAGTAATTGAAAAGGGATTGCGCTATGGTGAGAATCCTGGCCAGCAGGCAGCGTTATATGAACTTATCAATGGAAACCTATCTCTTGGTGAGTGTCATTTCATCCAGCCTGGCAAAGGGTTGGTCTCCTGCCTCAGTGAAGAAGGGTTGCTCCAGTTCGGCAAGCACCCGGGCAAGACCAATCTAACGGATATCGACAATGCTTGTAATATCCTGCGGTATCTCAAGGAGACTCCGGCAGTTACCATCATGAAGCATAATAACCCTTGTGGTGTGGCGTATGGCACCAGTGCAGAAGATGCTTATTTACGAGCCAACGCCTGTGACCGGCTTGCCGCATTTGGCGGATGTGCTGCTTTCAATGTTACGGTTACATGTGAGGCTGCAGAAGCGATGGCGCAGAATTATCTGGAGGTAGTCGTTGCGCCGGAGTACGAGGATGGAGCCGTAGAGATTCTGCGTAGTCGGAAGAATCTGCGCATAGTGCAGATCAAGAATATGGCTCGAATCAGAGAGTATAAGTCGGAACGTTTCGTCGATTTTAAGAGTTTGCTTGATGGTGGAATTGTGGTTCAGCAATCTCCTCTCAATAATATCCTCAGTGCGGAAGATTTTTTGCCGGCGGAACATACCGCTAAGGATGGGACTGTTACCCGGGTTGAGCGGGCGCCGACAACCAAAGAGATTGATGACCTTCTCTTTGGTTGGTCGGTCGAGCAGGGAGTTACTTCAAATTCGGTGATCTTTGTCAAGGATGGAGCCACAGTCGGTATCGGTACTGGTGAACAGGATAGAGTTGGCGTTGCCGAAATCGCAATTTTTAAAGCTTATAAAAAACTGGCGGATGACATTGCGTTTAGGGATCATGGCTGTCTATTCTTTGAGGTTGAGAATAAAATTAAAAATGGCGAGTTAAATCCTGAGCTTGCCAGTGCTATCGAGGCTGAGGTTGCTGGTCAGAATGGCGGCATAAAGGGAAGTGTTGCGGTATCTGATGCTTTCTTCCCCAAACGTGACGGTATTGATGCTTGCATCAAGGAGGGAATTACAGCGGTTATCCAGCCTGGAGGTTCGCTTGGAGATAAAGAGATTATTCAGGCTTGTAATGAATCTGATGTGGCAATGGTATTTACAGGGCAGCGTGCCTTCAAACACTAGGGTATAGAGTACGGTATGGATTGAATAAGAGGTTACTTATGCTTAATGATAAACAACTTGAGATTAAGATATCGGCTACTTCATTTGAAGTCAAAAAGGTTGAGATAAAGGATGGAAAGCTGGAGTTACTGTTAACCACAGTTATCTCTGGGGCGGAAATTTCTGAGCCTATATTCAATGCTATAACGGAAGAGAGTCCTGCCGTGAGACCTCCGAGTACGCAAGCACCAGAAGATGAAGAGGGTGCCACGGCTATCGAAGTTGAAGTCGATGAATCTCGTTATGGTGAGCCGCATTCCGATGTAGAATGGCAAGCGGTCAACAATGATGACGAGTTGGTCGATATTGAACATAGCCTTGAAGATGAAGGTTATTATCAGGCCGATCTGATTGGTGATCCGCATGACCCCGAGTTTGGGTGGAATAATCCTATAAATCATGATTCAGTTGCTACGGAGAAACCGTTCAGTTCTTCAGAGAAATTCACTGAATATTCAGAGCCTGAAGGTGAAGTTAAAGCGGCATTTCCTAATGCTGATAATAGACGACCTGTGGCGCCAGAAAAGAGTAATGCAGAGGTGCTACCTGAGTATTTACGTACGTCTGCCGCGCAAGGTGTACAAGCTAAGAAGAATATAGATGATTCCTCTTTGTTGCATAATTTGAGATCGGCCGACGATACACCCACAGTGCTCTTCAAGCGCGATGAAACACCGTGGATGGAGCGAACTGTCACACCGGCGCAACCGCAAGAGGCGGGTTCTGCATCTGCTGCGGCAGATGGTACTCCTCGGGTCGTAGAGAAGGAACTAGAACAGGAACCTGAAGTAAAGACTGGTGCCATCAGATTTACCTGCCCTCGGTGCGGCACTACAGGCATGCAGGATGTATCCAGCATAGGTAGTATTATTTCATGCCGAAATTGCGGTAGAGCTTTAAAACTAAATATTAAGAGATAGTCTGAAATTGATATGAACTGATTTATTAGGTAAAATTTATTATGACTGGCAGTAATGTTTCAAAGCTCGGTAGAGTTGCTTTGGATTTAGGTTTTCTGAACATCAAGCAACTTGAAGAGTGTCTGAAACTACAGATAGAGTATCAAAAAGCCGGAAGAGAAGTTCCTCGTTTAGGGAGTGTTCTGCTCTCTAAGAAATACATCACATCTGAACAGTTAAAGATCATTCTTGAAAAGCAGAAGGATGCTAAGTATCAGAATGCTTCTGCTTCTACTCACGAGATACTTAAATTTTTCCCTGCGGGAACATATATCTACAATCGCGGGGAGAAATCTAAGCAGCTGTTGTATCTTATCCACGACGGCAAGATAGATTTTTACTGTGAAGACGATCTGATTGATAGCATGCAAGGTAAGGGTAAATTTTTTGGGGTGGTATCTCTTCTTACAGCTACTGCGTATACTGAGTCGGCAGTAGCGGCAAAAGATTCGCAGGTCTTTGCTATCCCAAGTAGTGAGGTTGAGACCTTTTTAAAAGGGCGTCCTGAGTTAAGCCTTAAAATTGCCAAAAAGCTTGCAGATAGCCTGTATAAACTTGAAGTTAAGACTAATCCTTTCCCCTCCTCTACTCTTTCTACGCAAGACTCAGAGTTCGCAGAGGGATCTGCCTCTACGCTCAAATCCGAAAACGCCGAGGACTCTAACAGTGATATTGCTACAGCAGACTCGGAATCTGCTGATTCTACAGCAAAGGTTGCTGGTGAGGCTGATGCGGAATCAGCACTAAAAAAAAAATCAATTCCAATAGTTGAGGCTGCTAGCGCTAATACCGAAGAAACTGTTGCAGATAATTCTGAAGTGGTAACGGCTACTGCTGATGAGGGCCACGATCGTATTCAATTGAGCAGACTCAATGAGGATACGATTAATCAGCAGGTATTCATCTCAACTGCGGTAGATTGTACTGAACTGATTACGAAGATAGAAGAGATTAAGCCAAAGCGCTTTACCAAGGAAATAGTCAACGCAGTTAAAGAGATCGTTAAAATATACATAAAGGTCGATTCTATTGATCAGGAGCGAAATAGTTTCCTCGCTGGGTTGGAAAATCCCAATGAAATCCTCAAGTCTGAATTGAATCGCCAGAATAAAGAGTATATTACTATCCCTACGTTGGAGACATTGGCAGAACATTATACTCAGCATAAAGCTCTGCTTGATAATAAAGATAACTTACAGGGGCTTGAAAAATCCAAAGGAAACGCGCAGGACATTGCCGCGGGAGAGCCGAAGAATTCGGTCAATGAAGACTCGGAGCAACTTTCTGCAAACGGCGTAGACGCTAAGGTTACTGCAGATACTGCTGCTGTGAGCCAGCAGCAAGGACAGGGTAAGCTTTTGAGTAAGACCTTGGTACAGGCGTATGAGTTTTCAATTCGGCAGAAGGAACTTCTGATACGGCGTTACAATGAACTACCCGCGATATTACAAACTTGTGCTTCTTTTTCTGAAGACGAACCATTTTATCAACTCCTCTCTAAATATGATATAGATCCTACAAATATTTTTGGGTATGCTGTATATTATATGGCCTTAAAAGAGTACTCTGATATGCAGAGCGGTAAAATTTTAACTGCTAAAAAAGAACGCGAAGAGCTCGGAACTGGGATCAATTCGATAGTGGGGATACTCAAATTTAATAAATCCGCTGATGCGGAGCGGGAAGAGCAGTATAAGGCGGTAAAAGCGCGCGAGGAACACTTGAAACTCTTGCAAGTTATTATTGCCCGAGAGTTGAAAAATATTGAACGTGCCATGGTCAATGAGTTTTGGGATGTTTATGGGAAAGTCGCACTGCTGTTAGTTACGCCGTTACCTGGTCTAGACAAGGTAATGTTCAAGTGCTTCTTGCGCTGGGGATTACTCGGTTATTCACAAAAATGGATTGATAATGAACGTTGTGTGAAATTTATTAAGGCTTGTTCGCAAGAGCTTTGTTCGCCAGTGTTCTCAACCACAGCCTCACTGATATATTATGCAGATGAGTTTATGGAATTAGTGGCTAAAGGTTTTTTGCCAAGCTCACCCAATGAAGATCTTGAGTTGAACCATCGGAACAGCCCTGCCTGGAAGTGTGATCGCGGTTATAAACGTTATTGCTATCTCAAGTTTCAGTATGGCGTACTGGTAGACGTCCTAAAAAGCATCAGGGGTGAAGTGGATTCAATTACTCATAAGATCAGTGAGTTTGAGAGATTAGAGAATGATATGAAAAAATCGCGGTCCATGGTTGTTACCCATAAAGCAGAATTATCTGAAATGCGCCAGGAGGTGCAGGGCTATAAGGTTAGAACAACTAGATTGAATAGTATTATCGCCAAAATTGTCGATGTGATGCTGCCGAATATCTTTGATGACAGTATGTCCTCAATAAATATGATCAATGAATCTGGGGTTGAGCTTAAATCCTCTGAAATAATATTACATGAAGTAGCATGTATGCGTCGTGCTAGTAAACTGGTAGCCAAACTTAAGGAACCATTTCTTCCGTTTGTTCTGCGGGATAGTTACACTGACGGTAATGGGGTTAGCAATGACCGTGATATTGTTGCCTCAGCAATTGCCGCAGCTGAAGCAAAAGATCCTTTGATGTTTACCACGAAATTAATCAGTAGTGCGAAACGTAAACAGCGGATACTTGTGCGTAAACCGCCTTGCGTTGTTATTACGCCTTCTGTCGGTAGCTCAGGGCAGGTTATTGCGCCGAGATCTGGTATTGAAAATGGGCGATTTGTCCTTCCGGGGTATTATGAAAAACCATTGATGAATCTTGAGGCAATGTTGAATGTTCTCTCTGATTTCAGGTTTGATTGTAGCAAGGCCGATGCCGGGATTGATGTTATGACGAGCGATACGTTGGTAGCGGCGTACGCTACTTTTCGTTGGAATATGCGTAAAAAACGTAAGGATATCCGCAAAAAAGCTGGAATATTCCTGGATGAAGCCGAGCGCTTGAACTGGCGTCGGCAGTATAAGATGTATATGAATAGTGCTGAGGAGGGCGGAAAATTCCTCTTTTACAAGTGTCCAGATTTATATGAGGCGCTGATCAACAAGCATATTGACCTGCCCGGTGATATTGAGAAACTCAAACGTTAGCTAGAATTTCCCTAAAATATAACCAAATATCCAGAATTGTGCGATAAACATTGCGCTTGCTGTCAAGCTGAGTAAAGCTCCGATCCGCGATACTTTGAGTTCTCGTAGAGCATAATGAGCATAAACCAGCAGCACAATACCGAGGGATAAAGCTGGACCTCGTACCCCGGAAATGCCAGTGAACCACGGGATAATAATAGCGCATGTTCCAAGAAAATAGCAGCCGTAAAGGCAATCTTTGAGCAGGTAATAAAGCCTACCACTGATGACGCGTTTACTTATTTCCGGAAATGCATGCACTACATACGGTCGGAGTAGATAGAGTAGGAGTGCAGGACAATACCAGACAATAAACTGCAAGTTATGCCGATGATGGGTGTTTGCTAGCGCTGAAACAGCCAGGTATAGGGTTAGTATACAGAGGGCGATAAGTAGGTGATTACGACTGGGGAGCCATTTAATCTTATTGCTGATAAAGATGCCCGCGATACCAGCAAAGAGGCCGATAATTGCCCCCGCGACTACATCACTAGGATAATGTCGCTGGTAGAAGATGCGAGAAACAGCAACACCTGAGGCGACGATAGAGCTGGTTACTACCGATGCTGAAGAGGCGGTAAGCACCTCTGGCAGAATAAATGCAGTTGCGGTGTCGCCACTTGGAAATGAGCGCTCAGAGGTATGATCCGGGCGTTCTCTGCCAACAATACTCTTCACCGGGTGCACAATAAGGCCTACGAGAATCAGGGCTATAATCATACGCTTGCAGATTCTTCGTTTTCCCGCCAGTCCCAGAATTAGTGCTAGAAGTATCAAAACGTCTGCTTTGCCAAATAGGCGGACAACCTGAAAGAATTCGCCCAGAGTACTCTCTTCATTCGTCGCAAGATCCTGATGCCCAAGAGCCCAAGTGCTTATACTGTTATCGAAAAAGAAGAAGAAAATCATAATTAAAAAGAGAATCGCCATACTCAAGAAACTGATAAATAGCGATTCTTTGCTCTGGTCAAACTTAAACTTCATCTTTTATTGCCCTTCATTCTGATTCTTTTTATTATCCTTGCCGAATAATTTGAACGGCGCGGTGATTATGGATTTTCCTACATTCTCAACCTTTTCAACAACCCCACCGACGGTTCCCACCAGCCCTACTCCAACCTTGGCGACGCTGGTAAACAACGAGCCAAACCCGGCTGCAAAGGTACTGCCCGCATTACCACCGCCGACATTGGTCAGATGCAGATTTAGAGGTATCGGTATGGCCGTTACCCCAAAAGTCAGTGCAGAACTCAATTTTACCACACCTGTAATATTTAGGTTACTTATCAGTAAATTTCGCCCGCCGCCGTTATTGCCCCCTCCTTCGCCTCCGTTTGTGGAAGAGAAGATTTGGCTGATATTATTCTGGAGTACGTCAAAATTATTCTGCATCAGTGCTACTTCATAATAAGCTTTTAAGTTTTGAACATCAATAGTATTTATTGTAATTTGATCACTGAACAGGGTGGAAAGATCGGGAGATATACTGATAGACTCCGCTTCCACGGCTTTATTAGTAGAGAACCCTTGCGGGTTGTCCACAGAGAAACCATTGATTAACAGTGAACTCAGAGACGAGTTGATACTTCCACCTGAGAAGCTCATGGTCACGGAATTGTCAACCGAAGTACCGGTAAAGGTTACGTTTGTTGAACCAATAGAAGCTGAGTTATTTGGTGAATAAGAACTTTGCACCGGACTTGTACCTGGTAGGGCAAAGTACTTCCAATATGAGTCATCAAGGGTAAGGTTACTACTGCCGACACTACCGGAGATATTTACGGGTAATGGTAGATTTAGACTTTGCTGTAGTGAACTAAGGTCAAGAGGAGCAATATTAATCTCTGCCTTAAGGCGATTATTGACACTATCGAGTAACAGGTTGTTAATATTGGCAGAGATCGGGCCGTCCAGACTTATTTTGTCGAGTTTGAGGATAAAACGTTGATGCTCAGGTTTCAATGCGAATCCGCTTAGGTTGACTGCTAGCGGCCCACCAATGAGTGCGGCGGTTGTGACTTTTGCTTCTCCGTTATCATTTAAACTGGCATTAAAATCAAGTCTAAGTGGGGTATTTTTTGGCTTGGAGTATACATAAGGCATCAAGGCATTAAAAGCAATATTGGCTTTTGAGAGGTCGATACTGCCTTTGATTTTAGCCAGATCAGTGGTTAGATTTAGAATAAAGGGGGTGGATGCGGTTGCGATTATACCCTCTATTGCCAGTAGAGGAATTTGTGAGGACTTAGAGAGGTAGCTCAAGTGTGTCTCTACCGTGCAGGTTACTTCAAGTTGTGGCGATTCTGGCTTATGGTTGATGTTTAACTGTTTAATTTTGATATATTCATCGCGAAGGGCGCGTACATTAGCCCCAGGGGCTTGATCATCAAGCAATTTGAGTTGGGGCACAGATATCTCGGCAGCGGTGATATTTAGGGTCTTGTCGATTGAGAGAAGGAAGTTATTCAGTTTGAATGATTGTATGTTCTTGAAGAAATTGTTTACAGCACCGCTAAATACAAGTTGAGGTATCAAGACATCCTTGCGAGTATTGGCGGTGGTTGCAAACTTCTTCACACTCAGCCTATCCGTTTTGGGGTAGTAGAGAGCATCAAAGGTAAAAGCTTCAATGCTATTGGCGGCAACACTGGGGATAAAGCTCTTCCAATTGGCGAGATTGGCAGAGAGGGTCAGGTCAAGCTCTGATAATGAATCTTGAATACTAAACCAGTCGTCGTTCTTGATCTTTGCAGCCATAATCATCGGATTGATCATAAAATCTTTGTGCGCTTTAACACTCATAGGTAGCGCGGAATAATCAAGATTGTTGACGGTTATCTCCCCCTTGCCCTTACTGAACAGTGAACCGCTGAGCTTGGCTTGGCTGAAGAAGAATTCAGCTATAGCGTTGTGCAATAACTTGCCGATTATCTCCATATCTGCTGTAGAAACGGATAATTCAGCTTTCATAGCCGGAAGAGACTTTAGCGCTTCCTCCCACTCAGCATTCTGCAGTGGGGTTAAACTGTAGTCTTCAGTTGTTAATTCTATGCAGGATTCAGGAGTAGTCAGTTTTAATTGGTCAATATTGAGTATGGTGTCCAGATTACGCTTTTTTAGAATGAATGCCGTTGCCAGATCCAGGCTTTGTCGGTGCACCGTTTTATTATTGCAGGTGGCGGTAATATCTGAGCCGAGAGCATGTAGCCCCATTGCCAGTGAGAAATTCCCTGGTGCAGTCATTTTAAAATCGGCGTTGATGGATTCCTTGAGCTTACCGCTGAATGCTGAGTCGGCTAACGCTTTACCTAAAAAGCGTTTGAAGCGTCTGGCAATAACCGAGATGATCTTGAGCTCATATTCTCCGCTCTGCGCAAGCTTTACCGACCACAGCTTGTTTCGCCGGGCAACAAGTCCTTTGACTGTAAAATGGAGATCCTTCATGTCAGTCGCCATTAACGTTATTTCATAGGTATGGTCAGTGCTTGGAGATATACTACCGGTAAGACTGATTGGCGAGTTCTGGAACTCATCAAGTTTTGAGGTTGAAGTAACGTGGAAGATGATATCGCCTTTATTATTGGCGTCAAGTGTGCCCGCAATCTCCTCAGAGATCATGGCGATATTGAGAGAATCGAAGAGTGGCTGAAAGCTTTCATAGAGTTTTTCAAGATCTGCATGGTATTTGACAGAGGTTGAGAAGAATTTGTCCTTGGCGGTGAAATCAATATCCAGAGGCTCCGTAGAGCTGAAGGAGAGGTATGGAAGGTTGAAGTCAAACTTGAAACTGCCTGCAAGTGGTATCAAAACTTTGCTCTTAGTTATCAGACAGTCAATATCACCGTTGATCGGTAATTTTACGGTCTTGCCTTTTACCAAGGTTGTTACATTATCACCTGATACCGTATACTTACCCTTCCAGATGCCGTCGCGCTTCCAGTTCCCCGCGAAAGCATGGTTGATCTTGCCTTTGAAGTTTGATCCAAGTTTTTTACCAAGCTCTGAATTACTGAAGATACTGAGGTCGGTCATGACACTGGCGGTAGCAGTTATTTGATCACCAAAGTTTCCATTCACCATTGTAGAGGCATTGACCATGTCGCCAGTCTTATTAAATAGCCTGAGGAGAACTTTGAAGGTTTTGATCTCGGTCCAGAGTTTGCTGAAGTCGAGTTGGCCGGCAGCTCTAATCTCCAGCTCCGGGGTTATATTGACAATCATATCCTGCGCCGCAATAACGCCGATACTCTTAGAACTAATCCTTGATTCGACTATGACATCGGTCATGGTGCTGGAATCTGCTTTGATGCTGATTGATACCGGATCTTTCAGCGTTATGGAAACATCGTCGGCTTTGATTCTATGAACATCAAAGTATTCCAGATATTCCGCAATATCAATATCTTTTAAATTTGAGTCGATCTTAATATGGTTGAGAAAATCAAGCTTTGACTCATGGTTATAGTCTTTGGGCTTATTAAGCGTCGCTTCTATATTCATATCTACACTGCCACCTTTTTTGCCCTCGGTCTTGGTTAGTAGAGACAAATAAAAGCTGATATTTTCATTGATACGTTTTAGTGATATATTTATAGCCGATAATGAACAACTCTCAAGTAGTCCTAGTTCATCTGAGATTGCCACTTCACTCTGCTTAATCTTGATAAATCCACCCGCGCTTTGCCAATCGATATTGCTAAGCCATTTTTTCCATGGCAAATCAATCAACTCGTTGAGTATATCTGAGATATTGGTCGAGTAGCTTACTTTATTCGAGTCTTTGTCAATGATTTTGATGCGCTTGATATTGAGTAGTAGTTGATTGAGCGTGACTTCGGTATGAATTGTGCGTTCGGAAATACTTTTGAGGATATCAACTTTGAGTTCAATATTCTGTAGAGTTAGTATCTTTTTCTGTGGTTCTAACTTGGAAGAGATTGCGATGTCCTTTATCTTTATGGTTTGATCCAGTAAGGAACTTTTAAACTCACCGATACTTAGCACATCTTTGGATTCGGCATTGAATCTCTGGGTTATGATTTCTTTAATATGCTGGTCGTTGTAGTTGTAACGCAAAAAAACAACACTCAAAATCAATAGTATCAAGAGTGCCAGAATCGAGAGTGCGATAATTTTGGTAATCGAAAACGGTCGCTTGCGTTTGGTATTTTGCGGCTGGCGACTCTTCTGGGGTGCAGGGTTATTTGGCGTTGCTTGCGTATTATTCATTATATGTTTCCAATAATAAAAGTGTTTGCAAAGAAAATGATGAGGATAAATCAGTCAATCGGTTGCTGAGCGAACTGCGCAATAAAATCGGTATAATTGTAGCATGAATAGGGGCGCGAATTTTTTAATCTGATTGCACCTTCGGGACAGAAGCCGGAACAGCGCATACAAATTTGACACTTGTTTGAGAATACGGCATGCTTATCTTCAATAGTAATGTTGCCTGTAGGGCAGGCCTTGGTACAGATGCCACAACCATTACACTTTTCAGTATAAAGCTCAAGTTTAATTAGTTTTTGTATACGCCCGGAGGAGAAAAAGAAATTGTAAAGGCACTTATAAAGTTTGGACATAAGCCTTCCGCTATAGGTGAATTTCTCGCCTACAAGCATTCTACTAATAAACTCTGTCGCCCGGCGTTCACAGATCGCAAAGAGTTTGTCATTTGCAGCTTTATCAATTCTTTTGACCTTAAAATTTGATGGCATAATAAAGCCTTCGTAGCCAATTACATTATAACCTTTGGTCTCCAGCACTGGTACTAATTGGGCGCAGACATTTCCATCTGAACTTGCAAAGGTTGAAAATAGAAAGATTTCGGTACCAACTGTAGTGACTGGGAGATTCAGGATGAAGTCCCAGACCAGTGGGTAAGTACTGAAGCAAGCTATGGGAAAGCCTATGCCCAAGGTCTGTGTCGGGGAGATTGCTGAGCTGTCCGTATTGGCGTCAATTCCAAAAAGAGTGCATTTGACAGATTTTGCTGATAGCGCGTTCTGCATATATGTGGCGGCTTTGAGCGTATTGCCAGTGCCGCTGAAGATATAGAGTTCGACATTATGCATTGAATCTTCCGCCTTTAAGTTATGGTTAAGCGTATAATAAGTATTATTGTAACAGATTAATAATGTCCGGCAATAAAATTCGGGTTATGGCTATGGAAAATATTATAAGTTACAGTCCGGCGATATTCCGGACTGTATGCTTAATTAAAGAAAATACTGCAAAAAGCAGCTATGGGCTATTGAGCATTTTTTATGGTGCCATCAGCTTCACAGATATCCTGCGCCGGGCATTTGAATTCTCCTGGGCGTATGCGCGAACTTTTACGGTGGCTGGGTTGAAGGTAGACTAGATCCGCCTTTGCCAATACCACCTTGGTTCCTGGTTCGACACTATCGGTCAGCCAGACATTACCACCAATTGTCGCCCCTTCTCCAATTACGGTCTTACCGCCGAGTATGGTGGCACCAGCATAGATGATTACATTATCTTCAATAATAGGATGGCGCTGTTCGCCACGGATAGACTGCCCCTTTGCTGGTGCCAGCGCCCCAAGGGTTACTCCTTGATAAATCTGAACATGATTACCAATTCGGCAGGTTTCACCGATAACCACCCCGGTACCGTGATCAATAAAGAAACTCTCGCCGATAGTTGCTCCCGGATGAATGTCAATACCAGTCTGGCTATGAGCATGTTCACTCCAAAGTCTGGGGATAAGAGGTACTTCATGTTTGACAAGTTCGTGAGCCAGACGGTGGGTGACTATTGCCTGAACTGCCGGATAGCTAATTATTACGTCATCAATACTTGCTGATGCCGGGTCTCCTTCAAAGCCAGCAGCAATGTCCTTTTTAAGAATCTCGCGTATTCTGGGCAAAGACTCCATAAGTGAGATCACAGCCTTAATCGAGCGTTCTTTGACATTGCAAAGTTCGCAGCAACCCTGATTACAAGCATAGCGGTATGCCCTTTGCACTTCACTAGTGAATTCAATGACAATATGATTGATCTGATCACCAATATGATAATTCAAGTTACTCTTGGTTACTGGATGCCCACCGGCAAAATAACCTGGGAAGATAATGTCAAACAAACGCTGGAGGGTGGTGAGCACAGTCTTACTGTTGGGCAGGTCATGTCCTTCAAGTTGATTGATACCGATGCCATCGTTATAGGAGATCATTAATTTATCTACAATTGGTGAGATATCCTTACTCTCAATATAATTGTTCTTCATGTGCTTGCCTTCCTATTATTCTTCTGTGAAAAACTGTATGCTCTGAAAAAGCTTCAGTTAATATTAGTTGTTACTGTCAGAATAACAACTTAATACTTTGCATTAGAGTTATGAACCACGACAATATTATTTTATCTGTTAATATTGAATATTATAGATCCTTCAATACAATTTTACTCAGAATATTCTATAATTACATAAAAATTACTTTTATTTAGGGTAAAAAGTGGCATAATATAGTATAATATGCTGGCAAGTGCATACTGGGGAGAGATGTAACCTTTTGGTCTTACAATAATAAAAAGAAATAATAAATCATAGATGGTAAATGAGGAGATAATAAACCATGCGTGGCAGAATTATTGCTTTACTCTTGGCGTTGATGTTTATGTTGCAACTATATACTGCAACTGCGGCTGAGTCCCGTTCATATCAACCTCCTGCCAATACACCGGTAATACCCTGGAAACGTTTTAGCATTGAATATGCAGTACGCATAATGGGAAATGCTCTCGCTGCCAAGGTTGAATTTTATATTACCACTGATGGTGGTATGACCTGGAAAAAGTATGGTGAAGATCCTGATCTTGTCAGTCCGATGATTATCAGTGTGCCGTCTGAAGGCACATATGGTTTTGTAACCGCAGTATCGACCAATATCAGACCCGCATTACCGCCAAGACCCGGTACCAGACCGGATCGTTTTGTTATTGTTGACCGTACACCACCGGAGGCAAAATGGATAAGTCCCAATGCTGAGGTGGTACTCATTACCGAGTCTGGGATTGAACTGGCTTGGGTCTCCAGTGATAAACATCTTGGGCTGACCCCCGTATCCATCGAGTATTCTACCGATGGTGGTAATTTCTGGTTGCCACTACGTGATGATCTCCCTGCCAAAGGAAGTATTGTATGGAATCCTCCGTTCTTGGAGGGGCAGACCGATATCTCTCTGCGCTTGATCGTCACCGACCTCGCAGGGAATAAGCGTATTGTTAAAAATAAAACCTCCTTCAGCCTAGATAATACGGCTCCAGTTGTTACGATAATCGGCCCGGCGTCTTCAGGTTCTTTCAAATTTGATATTGACTATACCGCTACTGACGATCAGAGCGGCGTAAGCAATATCGAACTGTATTATACCGTTGACGGTGGTACCGAGTGGTACTATTTTGGCCCTGATGTAGACTTGAGGTCACCAATAAGCTTCAGTTCGCCGGCGGCTAAAGAAGTTGGATTGTATATTGTTGCCACCGATAAAAATGGTAACAAGACCCCTGCACCAGCTCGAGGCGCAATGCCGATGGCATATGTCACCCTTGATATCGAACCTCCTCAAGTATCAATTCTTCCTCCATTTACTACTAGTGGTGGCGTTGTGGCCAAAGATGATGTTATTGATATCAGATGGAATGCTAGCGATGCAAATATTAAAGAAGGTACGACCATCATCCAGCTTTCTCGCGATGGAGGTGCTACTTGGACAGATCTAGCTTATGATAAACCGGCCAACGGTTCGTGGCAGTGGGTTCCACGCGAATCTGGCAGTAATCTACTCTTGAAGGTTAGCGTGTCTGATGTAATGGGCAATGTCGGTACAGCAATAAGTATGCCGTTTGCTGTAGACGAGAAGCGTCCGACTATGGAGTTTGAGAGTATAACTCCGGTAAATGGTGGGGAAGAAGTAGTACTCAATAGTGTTCAAACATATTCTGAGCCTGCGGATGATCTCTGGGCGCCACCTGTACCTTCGACAGTAGAACTCGAATCAGAGACCATAACCGATCTGCCTGCCGGAGCGCCTGTTCGGAACACTCAAGACAGCTTTGTGGCTGAAGATATAGAGATAAGTACTCCTCAGCAGAGTCTGAGCAGTACAGAGATAAACATCCCTGCCCCGGCAACTGAAGATTCAGTACCAACACTTGAGGATAATTTTGCCAATAATCAGATACCAGATGAGGATTTTGCACCTGTTACTACTGAAACTGAGGCTGATTCGCTCAATTTAGATTCATTTGATTTTGAGTCTACTGATACAGTTGCCGAAGACACAACTGTTGTTCAGGATCAGACCGATGATCTTGATCTGGGTGATCTGGATTTGGATAGTATCCCCGATCTTGCTCCCCCTCCGGCGACAGAGACAATACAGCAGGAATCTACTGAGGTTGTGCAGAATACCAGCAATACTTTTGAAGAATCACTCTTTACTGAAGAGGATCTTTCAGATATACCAGAGCCAGGAAGTTTGCAGAGTTCTGAGACAACCCTTGAGGAAGAGGTAGCGATACCGCCTATACCTGATATTGGAGATGCCTCTAGCGACACATTCACAGAAATTGCGGATATCTCTATTCCCGAATCTGGACAGGTGGCAGAGACAGTTACTCTGACTCAGGAGGAAGATTTGAATATTCCGGATATCTCTCCACCTACTGAGACAGTTGTTGAAGAGGATGAATTCGGTTTTGGCCCGGTAGATGAGGTGGTTGAAGAGGTTGCGCAGATTGGCGAGAAATTGGATCTTCCTCTGGATCTGGACGAAGCACTTCCGACTACGCCTGAGGTCTCGGCTGAAAACCTCTTACTCCAGGCTCGGACTGCTTTTGAGGATGATGAAAACTATGATCTTGCCGAATCTCTGGCTAAGCAGGTGATTGACCTTGATCCGAATAATTCTCAAGCTTATGCCATTGTTGCCAGTGTTCTGACTGAAAAAGGCAGTTATGATTCGGCCTTTGACTATGCGCATAGAGCGATTAATCTTGCGCCTGAAAGCGCTGAGTATCTTCAAATTCTCGGTTATGCTCAGTATAAGAAAGCGGTCGAGATTAATAAGATGCTCGGTCAGTCTGAGTTGACACCTTCGCAGCAAGATAGTCTGACTTCACAACTTATGGTTGCTCTGGATCAGGCGCAGGAGGCTTATGCCAAAATGATCTCGTCTACCAATGATATTGATGTCAAAGAAGGATATTATCGTTTGGCACAGGTAGATTACTTCAAGGCAACGCGTACTCAGACCGATCAAGTACAGATGGATGAGACTTTAAAAAGAGCAATAGCAAATTATCAGAAAGCCTATTCGATAGGAGAGCCTGATTACCGCGAAGTCTTACAGATTGGTATCTGTTATTATCGTTTGAATGATTTTGCGCAAGCTGAGCAGTGGCTCGAGAAAGCTCAGGAGTTGGCACCTGTAGATAGAACTCCAAAGGAGGCGTTCTTCTATCTGGCTCTTATCAGCGAGAAGACCAATCGACCGCAAGAGGCTCTTGCATTCTGGTCTCAAGTAGCAAACTTCTATCCAGATGGTAGTTCATACAAGAAATTAGCGCAGACTAGAATCGAGGCTTTATCCGGTGTGCCTGGTATGTAGAAAATCAGTAACTACGCGAAAAGAATAATGTATGATTTTAGAGGAGATGTCTTCAAGCATCTCCTCTAAAAATTTAGTTCTTTATTAGCAACAGTGTATAACTGATATAAGTTGCTTTATGAATTAAGTTCCTTATCTATGACCTTGTGATAATATTCTAGGCGTTCACTGGTGTCAGAAAAATTACCGTTGAAATCTCGAGTCTCATCAAGGTAAACCAAGGGAACCTCAATCTCTCGTATTGAGAGCTTATGCTTGGCGGCAAGAATTGTCATCTGCATGAACATCCCGTAACCTACCTCGGTAAGCGGAAGTTTGGCAAGTGACTCAAGACGGTAAGCTCGAAAGCCGCAGAAGGCATCGGTGAGATTGAATCCCGTAACTTCATTTAGCCTCTGTGTAATCTCAATATTTATTTCGCGCCTTTGAGCATATGAGGCTTCAAGTTCAGGGGTATCCTCAAGATAACGTGAACCCCAGATGAAATTGCAATTCTTGCAACAACCACATTTCTCTATAGCGTGTAGAAAAGCCGATATCATCTCAGGAGAATGTTGCCCGTCAGCATCCATGGTAATAATATTCTGGTAATTATTGGTGTAGGCCCATTGGAATCCCTGTAGGAGAACCCCACCTGCCCCGGCATTGCTATGGTTAGATATTACCGAAATATCATCAATGCAATTTAGTGCTTCCAAGCTGTTGTCTGTTGAACAGTCGTCTACGGCAAGAATATCTCCTTGCCAGCAATCTTTGATCGAGATTATCACTTCTTCAAGGTGTGGCATCTCATTATATACTGGTACAATAATCAATACATCACGAAAATTACTGACGCAACGTTTAGTCTCGGTATAATCAGGTAGAAAATCATAGTGCATTATTCAATAATCCAAAGTTTATGGTCATTCGTTAGGACATCAATATCTACTATCATATCAAAAAAATCAGTTCCGATCAAGTTATAAAAGTACAGACTGCTGATAGAAAGTTCCTGATATTTATTCGCTGGGAGTAAATACTTATGGAGTTTATAAAATCTTTCTTTGGCATTTCCTCCGGCAATAGAGGTTCTATTTGCTAGGCGAACCTGGACTTTCTCAACTCGGATTTTGAAGCGCTCGAATTCCTTCTCAAGATCCTTGAGTTGATTAGAGCCAGCGTTCTGAAGCCCTTGCAAGAGATTCTCGCTGGCTTCAGTAAAATTTGTAAAATAATTTGAAAAAACAGAATTTACAGCGTTATTAGCACAGAGTAAAGCGCTTTCAATATGACCCCAGTCAAATTCAGGGGTCAGAATTTGTTCGCAAGGCCAGGAAAAACTAGCCAAGAGGCGTTTAATGCTTGGCGTGATAATACTGCCGACCGCTCGGGGAACGAGTAATGGCATAGTAACCTTTGCGGCCTCGAAGTTGTTGCGTAGCTGTAGATGATATGCCAGTTCACCCCCACCGGCCAAATAAACTGCCGCGGGAAGAATACTCCCTTGTACAATAGGCCTTAGACCTGCTGTGGTAGAGAAAAGCTCTGGTTTGCGCTGGAGCAGGGTTAGAATTTCGGACTTAGCCCAGCATTTATTTAATTCAGGTACACAAAATTTCGCTTCGTTATACAAAATGCGATAGCGTCGACCATGGTCAAGATAAAAGAGAAAGGCCTTGCTCAGGTCTGGCGGAGGCAGTTGAAGGGGAAAACCTTCCTGATGCATGAAGGTGCAATCACGCTCCATATTGGCGACTAAATCCGGATGTTCTTGCAGCGCCCAAGAGAGTACCGGCGCCGACAGTTCGCGTAGATAGCCTGGTTCAATAGTAATAATTCCGTAACGGCCAAACCAAGTATTGATCAGGCGAGAGAAGAGTCTGCCTAGGCTGCCAGTATTGGCTTGCTCGACCTCTTCCTTTATGCTGGCAGTAAATTCTGTGGTAGGGAGTAGGCTGAAGATTTTTTCCAGGCTTTGAGCTGAGAGCGGTTCGCGACATGCTGCCATAGTCTGATCGAATTCACCCGGTATTTTTACTGTAACCAGATCGTTGGCCTGATTATAAACCGAAAAGCTATTATATTCGGCGAGGTTATGATCTTCTGAGGCAATCCAGAAAAGTGGAACAAAGTTAAAGTCTGTTGTGGCCTGGTTGAGTGAATTGGTAAGGGCGATAAGGCTGGCAAGTTTGAGTATAACAAACAGCGGGCCACCAAGAAGACTGGGTTGATGACCCGAAACTACGGCATAAGTGTTTTGGGCTTGCAGCTTGGCTATGTTTTGTTGCGTAGTCAAGCTTGCACCAATATCCTGGGCATAAGCAGTAAGGGTGGTACAGAGTTTCGCCCGATTGCCTTCCCAATGGAATTTTTTTACATAATCGATGATAGATGCAGTTTTGAAAGGAGAGTATGGAGAAAAGTCTTTGTATCGAAGGCTACCGTCCAAGCGGTAGGCATTGGTATACTTATTATATAGCTGGAGTTTGTCATTTATTTCCAAGAGTTTCATTATTAACCCTTATATGTTATTCATCCTTGTTTAAACCATGTACAATACTATTTATCAGCGTATTGAAATGGACGGAACCAATAAAATTCCCGTTGCGACTGGTAATAATCGCAATACGCGCCCCCGCGTCCCGGAGCCTAGAAATAGCCTGCAAGACCGGGGTTTTGCGATCAAGCAGCAGTGCGTTCTCAGCAATTTCCATGACCGGTTGTTCTAGCATATCTTCATTATTCATAATAGCATTGATGGTGACTATTTTACTGGTGAAACGGCTGAATTTATTCTGGAGTAGAGCTCTGGCATATCCATTCTTGCGTATTTCTGCCCCGGCTTGTCTGGCACTGAGATTCTCATCGACAGTGAAGGTTTCAAGGGGGGTGAGCATAAGGTCAGCAACGATTGAGTCTTCGTGTTCCATAACCCGACTGGCCATCTGGTATTGATCCAGGCTGAGTTTACCTTCGGCAGTCTTGGCTTCAAGATTCTCATATAGTCTGACCCGGCCGCGAAGCTCGTTGGCACGATTATTTTTCTTGTCGAGAAAATACTGTAGCAGGTTGCCAAATCCGCTGAGGATAAATGCTATAGGATAAAATATAAACTCAAAGAAGATAATCAATTTTGCCGAGTGCAGCATCGAACTATTGGGGCGTTCAAAGGCGATGCGTTTGGGCAAAGATTCCACAAAGATAAAACAGAACGGGGTTAGTATCAGAGTGGTTATCAATTCTGAATTGTGAATGTCATTCATTTCAAGGTAATTGGTCAATACGTTGGTGGCAATGAAAATTGACAAATTTGTGCCGATAAGCATGGTCGTAATAAGTCTGGGCATGTTTTTGAGCATCTTCAAGATCCGTTGGGCATTTATATTGCCTTCATTGGCGCTGGCCTGAAGATTGATCGCATTGACACTGTAGGCAGCAGTTTCAATACCGCTGAAGAAGACAGCAAAGGCTATTGCTGTCAGTACTCCTAAAACTGTCAATATTGCAATAATCATGAGATATCTCCACATTCAGGGTCACCGCTGTAGCTCAGTTCTTTCGCCGCAACCTTCTGAATACGTCTGTTCTTCGTTTCGGTTACCTGAAATTCAACACCATTGATGATTACAGTGTCCCCTACCAGAGCGCTACGCCCTAAATGGTCTGTTATCAGACCACCTATAGTATTGCTGCGAAGTGAATCTATCCTGATATTATAGATGTCTTCCCAATCTCGTAATGATACCCTGCCATCCAAGATATAAGTATGGTCATCAATTTTTCGTACCAGTTCCTCCGGTGAGGTTTCTTCGTCGCCAAAATCACCGAACAATTCTGCCAGCACATCACTGAGCACCAATATACCGGCGGTGGCTCCTCGTTCATCTAAGACAAAGGCGATTCTATCCTTTAGGTTGACAAACTTGTCAAGAATAGAATCACATCTATCATAGACCGAGATAAAAATAAAATCCCGATAATAGTCTTGAAGGCTGCTGCTCTGCGTGTCCGCAAAGAAAAGATCGCGAGCATCGACCCAAGCAATATACTCATCATCAACCTGCGAACGTACAGGTATCTTATTATGCCCGCACTCTTGGGCTAAGCGTATTACTTCTTTCAGACTGGCATTCTCCGATACAGAATTAACATCTACCCGCGGTGTAAGAATATAGCCTGCTTTGATCTCGGGCAGTTCGATAACCGATTCTAAAATGTCAGCTTCATGAGCTGTGATGGTGCCGCGGTTTTTTTCAAGCTCTAATAAGGCGCTAATCTCCTTAGTATACCCGGAAACACGTTTCTCAAGATTGATGATGCGCTCGAAGAAATGCAGAATAATTCTGATGATGTGGCGTAATGGGCTTATGCCGCGGTGAATATAATAGATTGGTATGACCATTATTCTGGCAAAGAGAATTTTAAGCACAGAAGCAATTGATTTGGGTGCTATCTCCCCTCCGATAAGTACGCCACAGAAAGAGATAATTCCGAATAAGACCCCTCCTACAGCTCCGAAATAGGTGGTGACGCTATCTACAAAGAGAGTCGCTACTGAGAAATAGAGGATGTTGACAATCATATTTCCTAGTAAGATCGTGAGCAGGAAATCAGGAAGTTCCTTATAAAGCTCAAGAATTAATGAATCTACCCAACTTCCGCTCTTACGCAGACGATTGAGGTCATGGGTTTTCAATGAGAATAAGGCGGTCTCACACCCTGAGAAGGTTGCAGACATTATCAAGAGAAATAGGAGCAAGATTATTTGGTCAAAATTTTGCAGTACGAATTTATCCAAGGCATAATCTCATTACATAGTTTTATAATATCAACATTATACTGATAACATAAGATATGTCTAATGAATATTGCTCTAGAGTAATATTTAAAAAAACCGGCTGGGAATACCCCAGCCGATTTAATTACTTTGCCGCAGCCTTTACCCAACGCTTGCGTCCGCGAATCTTAATTTTCTTATATCCGCCCTCTTTTTTGGCACGATCTGACGCTGCTTTTTTACGTTTGGTTAATTTGGCTTTAAATTCCATTCTAAATCCTCTCCTTATTGTTCAAAAAAAATTATTTAACAGCTTGTTTAATATAATCAACAACTTCTGAAATCTGCATACGCTTCTGCTCCATACTGTCGCGCTCACGTATTGTTATTGTATTATCTTCCAGGGTCACTCCATCAACGGTAATACACCAGGGAGTACCAATTTCATCCATACGGCGGTATCTTCTGCCGATTGCTCCACTCTGATCATAGATAGTATTGATCCCTTCATTCTGGAGGGCATCGACAATTTCTCGGGATTTTTCCGGCATCCCATCCTTCTTAACCAGCGGGAAGACTCCAACTTTTACCGGGGCGATTCGTGGATGGAAACGTAATACCACTCGAATATCTTCCTTGCCATTTTTATCCGTAAGTACTTCTTCAGCATAAGCATCACAGAGGAACGCGAGAGTAGCACGATCCGCACCTGCGGCCGGCTCAATAACATAAGGAATATACCGGTTTTTTGTCTCGGTTTCAAAGTAAGTAAGATCTTTTCCTGTTGCTTGCGCATGTTTTGACAGATCGTAGTCTGTGCGGTTGGCTATACCTTCAAGCTCACCCCATTCTCCCTCTCCTGATTCATTTTCAAAGGGGAAGAAGTATTCAACGTCGGCACATGCTTTAGCGTAATGGGCAAGTTCTGATTCTTCATGGTCGCGGAGCATGAGGTTTTCGCGTTTGATACCAAGGTTGATATACCATTCCAGACGTGCGTTTCGCCAGTACTCATACCATTCATCGTCATTTCCCGGTTCGACAAAGAATTCAAGCTCCATCTGTTCAAACTCGCATGTTCTGAAGGTGAGATTCGAGGTGGTAATCTCATTTCTGTAACTTTTGCCCTGTTGCGCAATACCAAAAGGAGGCTTCATGCGTGAAGAATCAAGGACATTCTTGAAATTAACAAACATGCCCTGTGCCGTCTCTGGCCTGAGGTATACGGCGCTTGCACCGATGATCTCAGCCACACGGGCTTTACGCTCATCCTTACTCATGGCGGCGATATCATCAATATTGTTGATAATCTCCTGCATCGGATCGACTGGACCCAAGCTGGTTCTGAACATGAGGTTGAATTGACGCTCATCCGAGAGATCGCCACAGCCACATACTGGACAGACATAGCCTTGACTGCCCACTACTCCTTGCATCTTCTTACCCTTGGCTTTTCCACCGATAGTATATTCAGTCGCGGTTCCGGGTGCGACTTGAGTCGCGTGGTCAGCTCTGAAGCGCTCTTTACAGTTCTTGCAGTCGACCAGTGGATCGCTGAAACCAGCGAGGTGCCCCGAGGTTTTCCAGACTTCGGGATGCATGATTATTGAACAATCAAGTCCAACCACATCATCACGTTTATGTACGACATCCTGCCACCAGGCAGCTTTGACATTTCTCTTCAATTCTACTCCTAATGGGCCATAATCATAACATGCCTTTAGGCCACCGTAAATCTCAGACGATTGAAAAATGAAACCACGTCGCTTGGCTAGAGATACTATCTTTTTCATTGTGTCGTTTGCCATTGAAAATCCCTTAATATGAGTTAAAGCTTATAACTTTATTTCTTGCTAAGTTGAGAAAAAGTTCCCCGTAAAATTAATATTAATGTTTAATTTGATCTATAATACGTGTATTTCCTTAATTTTCAAGACTATATATCAAATTAATTACTATGAATTTAAATCAAAAATATTAGTATTATACTTGTGAAATCTCGGCAATAAGTTATATTAAACCTTACTCATATAAATTGGAACAAGCAAGGAGTGACATGAATAGAATTGAGTTTAGAGAATTTTGCCTTTCGCGTCCAGTATTACTGGACGGGGCGACCGGAACGGAGCTGGTAAAACAAGGTTTACCTGGCGGTGTCTGTCCGGAACTCTGGGTTTTGGAGAATCCTCAAGCAATAATCAATATACAGAGTGCATATCAACAAGCGGGTAGTGATATTGTATATATACCAACATTTGGGGCAAATCGCCTCAAACTTCAAGAGTTTGACCTGGCTGATAGACTTGAGGAGATCAATACCCAGCTCTGTGCGTATAGCCGAGAAGCTGTCGGTACAGATTGTTTGATCTTTGGTGATATCGCTCCTACAGGTGAACTGATAGAGCCATTTGGCCCTCTTGCATTTGAAAAATGTATTAATATCTATAAGGAACAGGCGCAAGCCCTTCTTGCTGGCGGTGTGAACGGTTTTGTCATAGAGACGATGATGGATATTCAGGAGGCTAGAGCTGCTCTTATCGGTGTACGCGAAGTATGCCCAGATTTACCAGTAATGGTAACGATGACCTACGGCGAAGAAGGACGCACGCTTACCGGCACCGATCCCAAGACGGCATTAATAACTTTGCAAGCGCTTGGCGCTGATGCGGTTGGTTGTAATTGCTCTGCTGGACCAGAGAAGATGGTTGAGTGGGTTGCCGCGATGAAGCCCTATGCTACGGTTCCATTACTGGCAAAGCCAAATGCCGGTCAGCCCAAACTTATTGCCGGCAAGACTGTATTCGATATGCCTCCAGCTGAATACGCCGCCAAATTTGAGGCATTGATCAAGGCCGGAGCGAATATAGTCGGTGGTTGTTGCGGAAGTTCGCCGGCACATATTGCCAAGATTAAAGATCTTGCAGCAAATCTTACTTCACCTGCAATCTGCCGAGAGAAGATCTGCGCAGTAAGTTCGGTGCGGGATACTGTAGAATTCGGTAGTAATCAGCCATTTGCCGTAATTGGTGAACGCATTAATCCTACGGGGAAGAAGAGTCTTCAGGCAGAATTGCGTGAAGGAAGTCTCAACTTGGCGCGAAAATATGCGATTGATCAAGCTGCTGCCGGTGCTTCGTTACTCGATGTCAATATGGGATTGTCGGGAATCGACGAGCATGCTATGATGCAGGAAGCGATTAAGATGCTGGCCCCCCTCTCCAGTTGTCCACTTTGTCTGGACAGTAGTAATCCTGAAGTCCTAGAGACGGCACTCCGCCTCTACCCTGGTCGCGCACTGCTCAATTCTATCAGCGCAGAACATGAGCGAATAGCGAAAATGCTGCCGCTTGCTGCTAAATATGGAGCTATCTTTATTCTGCTTCCGGTTACAGACTCGACCGTTCCTGAGACACTCGATGAAAGAAAAGAGGTTACCGAACATATTCTAGCAGAAGCCGGTAAGTATGGCTTGGGGGTAGACGATTGTATAATTGATGGTCTGGTAATGACGGTCAGTTCCTCGCCCGAAGCCCCTAGAGTCACCCTTGATTTTATCGACTGGTGCAGCCGTGAACTCCTGGCCAATACTACCGGAGGTATTTCAAATGTATCCTTCGGTATGCCGGAGCGCGGGGTACTCAACTCTGGATTTCTGGGCATGTTGATTGGGCGAGGCTTGAGCTCGGCAATCATCAATCCTTCTGCTGAGATAATGATGAATATCAAATTCTCCAGTGACGCCCTGCTCGGACGTGACCGTAAACTCAATACATATCTACAGAAATATACCGGAGTTGTCAGAGAGAGCACTGCAAAAGCTGATGAGCTTGCTCCCCTCAAGCGGTGTTACAATGCCGTTATTTATGGAGAGGAAGATGATATTGACAGATATATTGCTGCCGCAATTAGTAGTGGAGAGAGACCCGGAGATATTGTTGACAATGCTCTGATCCCGGCTATTGTCGAGGTTGGTGAAAAATATGACCGGAAGGAGTATTTCTTGCCGCAATTGATGATGAGTGCGCAGGCTATGAGTAAAGGATTTAAAGCACTTGAATCCGAACTTAGTGATAGTAGTCAACCTGCTAAGAATAAAATTATAATGGCAACAGTAAAGGGGGATATTCATGACATTGGTAAGAATATTGTAACTCTGATGTTAGGAAATTATGGTTTTGAGGTTATCGATCTGGGAAAAGATGTGGATACTGAGACCATACTGGCAACTGCGGTTGAGCAGGAGGTTAAGTTGATAGGGTTGTCTGCATTAATGACTACGACAATGCCTGAGATGGCAAAAGTCCTGGAAGCAGCAAGAATCAGGGGCTTGCATAATATCAAATTTATGATTGGCGGAGCGGTAGTTGATCAAGAGTATGCGGATGAAATTGGTGCTGCAGGTTATGCCGCTGACGCGGTAGAAGCAGTACGGATTGCCGAGAGTTTGAGTAAGTAAAGCGATAATATGGTTTGTAAAAATCTTGATGAGTGCCCAGTTTTTAATTTTTTACAAGATAACCCGCAAAAAATGCATGAGGTTATGGAGCAGTATTGTAAGAATGACTTTGAATCCTGCGCACGTTATAAGCTTGCCAAGGTTGTTGGAACAAATTCTGTTCCTTTAAAATTGTTTCCGGATATGATGAGTGTCGCAGATCAGATTATCCGTAATACCGATAAGAAACGCAAGTCACAGAGTTCAAAATCAGTGGCTATCTTCAAGAGCCTTCAGCCTCAGGATATATTTGATTTTGCCCTTGATCTCTTGACTGAATCTACTGAAATTGTATTAAGTCACTCGTATAGAGTGCGAGATCAGTCGTTACGGAAATTTAGCGCCTGGCTCAATACCGAGTTGCAGAATTATTATGCCAGAATTATTCATATCAAGATCAAGTTTACCGGGGTACGAAGTCGTAAACGAGGTAAAAACCCTTTGACCTTCTTTTTGGAGAATATAAGACGCGGTAAGTCCAATAAGGACACAACGTTTGACAGACCGACAAAGCTTGAGGAGATATGTGAGCCACACTTCGCCTCAATGACTACACGTATCGCACTCTTTAAGGGACTCAAGAGTAAACCTCTCAATCCCGAAATAGTTGAAGCCATCGATGCCGTTTTAGAGCTTGAAGAGCGACAACTAGATTTGGGGGCAGAGTACTTGATAAAACGTTTCAATGAAATTTGAAAAATATAAATGGTGGGTACTCCCAACAAGTACCCACCAGCAATAGAGCCGACTAGTAGCTTGACGTTACAACATTACTCCTTATACCCTTCACCATTCCACTTCTGGTGTTTTACCCATTCAATCCAGTCAGCTTCTACTGCATCAATATTCTTGCCAAAGGCTTGTTCGACTACCTTTATGCCGTTGTCAGAGTCAAACGGATGACTTCGATAGGCTTTGTATACCCTCTCTAATAAACCTCTCTCCTGCAAATACATGCAGAAATAACGGCTCTCAGCGTAATGCAGACTCTCCCGTAACATTCTAAAACACTTCGTATCACTTTTGAAAAGATACTTGAGCGGAGTAAATCTGTTTGAGCTTATACCATTATGCAGTTCAGGCAGCCTCCAATTCTGCACACCTTTGAGGACGCCATTATCAACTTTACACTGTTCATAAAGACTGGCGATCCCCTCTGAGATCCAGATTGGTGCGGAAGGAAAGTCAATTGCCATCAACGAATGTGTAAGCTCATGCACTAGAGTCCCCAGGACCGGTGGCATAGTTTAACCACGATATACCTGTTGTTGTGTCCGTAGTGTCCGTATGGACTTATTGGATTCATACTCAGTAAAACGTTTGAGTCCGGTAAAATAACTGGGTCTTATCCTTGAAAATATAGATAGTAACAATATCATCTGCTCGTTTGTCAAAGAAACTGCTTATAGAGGATCTGTTTACAGCTTTGCAGTACCCCATTTATCACATATTCCGCTGTGGTTTTTATCGAGATCAGTGGCGATTATGCAATTACTGTTTTGCGTAAACCCGATAGTCTTCTCCCACCTGCTCTTTTAAATCTTCAATGCTATGCGGTACTCTTTGGTTACCGCAGGCATACGCCTGTACCGGCTGCGGAAAGAATATGATGAGATTCAATATTATCAGGTTCAACCATAGAAAGCGTTTGCATAATATATGTATTACCATTTTTCCCTCTAAAAATCAATTATAATATTTTATAACAATATACTATAAAATTCAGGTATATTATAATTCCTTTCAAACTTTCCTATAAAAATTGACATAGTATGCAGGTTTTTTTTCTGGTTAATTTTAAGAAAAAAATGCTATCTTTAATTTTGAGGGTGTGAGTAATAGGGGACTCTTATCCCGTGAGAAGGAATTTTTGCTTTTGGCATCCCTTGCCAAAAAATAATGGAGGAGAATCATGAAGCGTTTTCTTGTTATCGCAATGCTTTGCGTATCTTTTGCTGCTGCAGCAAATGCTGCAACCAAATGTCAAACAGTTGAGATTGAAGTAAAGGATTATGTGCCGGTTCAGAAGTGCACGATTGTGGAGAAGCAGGTACCAGTAAAGGTCTATAAGGATGTTACAAAGGTAGTTGTGGTAACCGAAGAAGAGCTGGTCTTTGAGGAGAGAGAGATCAATACCAAGAAGAAGGTGATGGTTGAAGAAGAGTATACTGTCGATACTATCGAGAAGGTATTGGTTGAAGAGACTATTATGAAGAAGGTCTGCAAGCTTGTACCAAAGGAAATAACCAAAGAAAGTCTGCAAAACTGTTGTGGAAAAAGCTTGTGATCCTTGTACCGGAAAAGAGATTGAGGTTCCAGTAAGTGTTAAGGGTACTGCTACCTATACTATAATGGAGAAGGTAGAAGAAGAAGTTCCATGTGTAGTCAAGAAGTGTGTGGAAAAGTGCGTGCCGGTAACCAAGACACGTATGGTGTGCAAGTGGGAACCTTCTACAGCTATTATCAAGGTTGGTGTTTGTAAGCCAGTTCAGGTCAAGAAGACAATTACGGTTCAGGAACCTGTTATTGAGATGAAGACGGTTTAAAGAAAAGGTTGTAACAACCGAGTATAAAGAGATTACTAAGAAGGTTAAGAAGACTATCGAGGTAAAAGCTTGTGATACATGTGCTGAGGTCGATCCATGTGATCCTTGCGCTAAGCCTGCCCCTTGCGATCCTTGCGCAAAATAATTACTTTTTCATAGTATAGTCTGATTTTAATTTTTAATAAAAGCACCGGTATCTCCGGTGCTTTTATTATGATCTATTTCTTTAAAAAAAAATACAAAATCGCTATAATATCAACTCTGAGGTCAATTCTAATTCACTGATGTTAAAGGTTGGTTATATGAAGAAAGTCTATATATATCTGCTACTTGTCATAGTCTCTTTTGGTTGGAGTATTTTGACTGGAAGTGCCGCAGATTCCAGGCCACTGCTGGTTCATTTTTACTATACCCCTTCATGTCCGCTCTGCGAACCAACAAAGCAGGTTGTAGATATGGTAGCCAAAAAATATCAAGGTCAGATACAGGTGATTAAGCATAATCATTCTGCAAGCGAACAAGCCTTCAATTCGATGATTTTAGCTCTGGATTACTATAAACGCCAGGACACACCAAATCTCCTGATCTTTGCCGGAGATGAAGTACTGGGAAATGAAGAGATCAATGCTAAGCTGGATACTACTGTCGCTCAACTTTTGCAAGCAGGAAAAAGGGACCCCGGATTTCGAACAGTTTGGTGCTGCTACTGAATTGGAAGTTCGTGAAATGTATACGCACCGGGCAACTCTTGGGGTAATTATTGCTACAGGGCTCTTTGACGGGCTCAATCCATGTGCTTTTGCTACGGTAATTCTCTTTGTTTCAATGTTGAGTGGAATAGGCCGTGACCGGAAAAACTATTCTTGCTGTTGGTATCTCGTTTATTTTCGCAGTCTTTATTACTTATTATGCCTTGGGGGCATTGTTCTTTGAAATAATGGGGGCGATGGAAGGTTCGGCTTCAGCAATCTTTAAAGGGATAGCCATGGCAATAAAATGGTTTATCCCTTGCCATGGTAATTGTTTGCTGGTGTACTCTCACTTATCGATGCGGTTCGCGCTTTTCGTAGTGATGGCAAAGAAAAGATGCTCCTCGTGCTCCCTGAAAACCTCAAGAATAGGATACGCAAACGTCTGCGTATTACCGCACATGGCGGCTCTCTTATTATCGGTTCTTTTATTACCGGGATAATTATCTCTTTTCTTGAGGCCGCTTGTACTGGCCAGACTTATATGCCGATTATCTCGGCGCTGGTTTCGGATTCAATGACAGCAAGCAAAGGCTATTGGCTGCTCTTACTTTATAATATCCTCTTTATAATCCCACTCCTTGCAGTCTTTTTGGCAGTCTTCTTCGGTATGGACTAGTGAACAGATAGGTAATTTGGCGCGTAAACGTGTCTGGATAACCAAGACTATTCTTGGGCTGATGTTCCTCGCTATCGCTGTCTGGCTCGGTAGTATTCTACTTCCAACGGTCATCAATTTCAATGATTCTCCGTCAGGATTAGACGGAGGTAAAGAGCCGATTCATAACCCAGAACCGCAGATTACCTTGCCAGATTCGCCATCAGAAGGCCTTGATGATAATGTTGATCGTTAATACTCAAAGTTTGTAAAGGTTTGGCCTATGGATTGGTTATATTATTCTGCATTAGGCATTGGCTTGGCGCTGGATGCCTTTGCGGTATCTATAACGACGGGAATCTCAATTCAGCAGATGCGGCTCAAGCATGCTCTGCGTATAGCTTTTTTCTTCGGCTTTTTTCAAGCATTTATGCCCCTTGTCGGCTGGATTATTGGTGAAGAAGCACAGACCCTTATTAGTTCCATTGATCATTGGGTAGCGTTTATTCTGTTGGAGCTTGTCGGTCTTAAGATGATATATGAGGGCTGCAAGGTCGAAGCCAAAGTCGAAAAAGAATCTAACCCGCTAAATATCCATATACTACTTGCCTTAGCGGTAGCCACCAGTATTGATGCACTGGTAGTTGGTGTCACCTTCTCTGTGGTTCATATAGATATTGTAACGCCAATAATAATTATTGGTGTTATTACTTTCTTTATGTCTTTGAGCGGGGTGTACCTGGGAAATAGATACGGGCATATTTTTGAGTGGATCTTTACTAGAGATAATTGGTGGAGTAATTCTTATGCTCCTTGGCATAAAGCCGGTAATTGAACACTACTGCTTTTGAATTAAATAAATATGAATTATGATATAAATAACTTAAATCAATTTTTATTAGTTTATATTTATAAGAGTTATAATGTTTCATAATTATTACTCCTTAAAATGTGATCAAATGCACAGCGTTTGCGAAGGGTACAGGGGGGCTTGATGCCCGTAAAGGGTGTGAGAAGTTCTATGCAAAAGAATGAATTTCGTTGTCTTGAACCTAAATAAATATTACCGCTTATCTGGTCTGGTAAAAAGAATAGCTGCCCGATTATTTCGGCAGCTATTCTTAATGCAGTCCGATAAGTGCTGGAGCTTAATCAAGCTTTTCAGATTTGACTTTGGTAAGTATTCGGGTAATAATCCCTCTGGCAACCTGTTCCTCAGAAACATGTGATATCGAAACAATAGTGTTACCATAACGCGCAAACATGAGCAACCCCTCCTTTTCATCCTGCGCCTGATAGAGGTTATACTCCTTGCCGAGTATCTCTATCTTTGAAGATTTATAATCATCGCCAATTCGCAGCAATGATTTAAAATCTGCTTCTACGTCTTCCGCCTCTGCGTCATCATTAAATACTGATACATAGACATTGGCTTCTAGCCCTGCACTGCTGACAAAGGTTGTGGCTGAAGGAGGAAGAAATTCTAAATTCATGGCATTACCAGCGCTGACATAAGCGTATTTTGCTGATACCCCCTCTACTTCGAGGTATCTAAATCCTTTTGGCTTCCAATTGTTGCCCGGAACTTTGCTGGCAATAAGTTTTGGCAATAGGCAGGAGATCGGGAACTTCACCCTGGCCGGAATATATCAGTGCAAAAAAACCACCTGCCCTTGAAGAAGTATAGATTACGTTTGTCGTTCTTGACATCAAATATTCCGTCGGCACCGACATCAACCTTTTCCCCTTTATTGCGGAGCTTTCTACGGACAAAGTAATAGAAGATTACCTGCCGCACCATTATCGCCTGCCAGACTATATGATTCTATATTGAGATAGTTCTTGGCACCATCAAGAGTGTACTCATTATGAAAGAAGTCAACAAGGTCATAATTTTCAAAAATAATGCCGTTCTTACCCAGATATTCTTGCCGGTTGGCATCAAGGGTATAAGTAGTGCGTTTGCCAAGGGGCACAAGACCAGGGTAATCACCGGCTACTGGTAAAAAATCCTGAATTTGAGCCGGCAAGAGGATTGCCGCAAGCAACAATGAGAATAATACTACTAAGAACCAGCACCCATAAGAACTTGATCATAAAAGTCTCCGAATAAAAGGACTAGGTCGCCCCAGGCTCTAGGCCTTGGGAGCTACAGTGCCAAAACTTCTTGGGTCGCGTCCAGGCATCTATCAATGGTACGCAGGTATTCATCAACAGGATGGAGTAGCAACAGCCTTCAGGATATGCTGAAGAATAAAGCCTGATCATGGCAGTAATGATGCCACAACCTATGGCAAAGATAATCTTGCCTTTGCGTGTCATGGGGGTAGTAACGTAATCGGTATCCATGAAGAATGCTCCGATCATTAGACCGCCACTGAAGAGCTGTAAGAGTACAGGCCCAGAGAACCATGGCGTATAGACCGCTCCGGCTCCGCCACTGAGAGCAATCTTAGCAGGAAGGATCCAGGTCAAGATACCGACGGTAGCAATATAGAAGACCGGCGCCTCCCAGGTTATGATCTTTTTGAGGAGTAGAAAGATACCGCCGATAATGAGGGCAATTGCAGAGACTTCAGCAATGCAACCAGGCTCAAAGCCTATAAAACTATCCCAGACAAGTTTACAATAATTCGGGACAATCTCCTGAACGCTAACACCCTTTGCCGCTTCGCTCTTGTCTGCAGTCAATAACATTAGTTCAGTAAGAGGGGTAGCTTTGGAAATCACGGCGACACTGTCTACTGTGCCGTTCTTAATTGCGTCAGCTGTGGTTTTGATATACTCGGAAAATGAACCGTCCAAAGTTACTCCTAGTCTAGCAATCAAACCCTTGCCCTGATCCTTGATCATCGGCCAACTAGGAGAATTGATCTGGGTAGGTAGCGAGACCTGAAGGAAGGCTCGTGCTGCAAGTGCTGGATTCCAGATATTACTTCCAAGTCCGCCAAAAGCCTGTTTAACTACGCCAATAGCAAAGACACCGCCTACAACCGGAACCCACCAGCTTACATTTGGAGGCAGCACAGCTGCAAGTAGTAAACCACTGACAACAGCCGAATAATCACGGATGGTAATATCTATGCCGCGGATTTTCTGACAAATTGCCTCGGTAATGACGCAGGAGATGACACTGAGCAGAGTTATTAGCATGGCGTACCAGCCAAATACATAGAAGCCCACTAGAAAAGCCGGGAGCAGAGCCAGACATACGTAGAGCATGATCTTATCGGTGCTGTCTTGAGCTTTGAGGTGCGGAGCTACAGATACAATATAATTAGTTTTTGGATCATTCATAAGAAATAATACCTATTGCTAAGATCTAGATATAGTAATTTAATCATTCAACTTTATTTCTTTGCCGCCTGTTCTTTTGCCCGTTCTCTGGCCAATTCGCCTTTGGCTACCTTGACCCACTGCACTATCGGACGCCGGGATGGGCAGATATATGAACAGCAACCGCACTCAATACAGTCGAGAATATTATATTCTTTTGTCTGTAGATACTTGCTGAGCTCTCCCAAAATACTGAATTCACTGGGTATCAGCCCCATTGGACATACGTCAACACAGCGGCCGCATCTGACGCAGGGACTATAAGTATAGGCCTTCTGGTCAGTCAGAGCAAGTATACCGCTCATCCCTTTATTGACCGGCATATCAATATCAAAATGAGCTGCCCCCATCATTGGTCCGCCATAAATAAGTTTATTGGTAGCAACCTCGTCATAGTCACTGTTGGCAAGGAGAGCGCTGGCTGGAGTCCCGATACGTGCCCGATAGTTTGTCGGACGCTTTACTCCCGATCCGGTTACCGTTACCACGCGCTCAGTAAGGGGTTTACGGCAGTAAACCGCTTCATAAATAGCATGCGCGGTAGCAACATTGTTAACACATACACCTGCATCCATTGGCAGTCCACCGCTGGGTACCTCTCTATTGGTGCAGGCATAGATCAATTGTTTTTCAGCTCCTTGTGGATACATTACCCGCAAGAGTTTTGCTTCAGCGAAACCACCCATCTCCTTGAGCGTCTTGTCAATAAGGGCAAAGGCATCAGGTTTATTCTCTTCAATACCAATATAACCTTTACTCGCTCCCAACTGGGTCATAATCAGTTTAAGCCCTAGACAGATGCTCTGCGGACTCTCCAGCATAAGTCTATGGTCTGCAGTCAAGAATGGCTCGCACTCTACACCATTGAGAATCACAGTGTCAATTTTTTTGTCAGGTGGTGGGGAGAGTTTGACGTGAGTAGGGAAAGTAGCACCGCCCATACCGACTATGCCCGCCCACATAACTGCCGCTTTTATTTCTTCCGGGGTAAATGTTTTGGTTATCTCCGGTTCTACATTGCAGCCGTCTTCCCAGGTGTCCTGCTCATCATTCTCAATGATGACTCCACAACACTTCATGCCCATCGGGTGGGTAATTGATTCAAGCCGTTTTACCGTTCCTGATACCGAACTGTGTACCACTGCAGAGACAAAGCCCCCTGCCTCACCGATGACCGTGCCTCGTTTGACACTCTGTCCGATCGCCACACAAGGTTTGGCCGGCGCCCCTATATGCTGTTGCAAAGGTATTGTTACTAATTTCGGTACCTCAGCAAATTCTATTGGGCAGTTTTTTGAATACTCTTTATAATCGTGCGGGTGAACTCCACCCTTAAACATTCTCTTCATTATGCCATCTCGTCAGTCAGTAATATACTAAATCAATAAATAAACCAGACACATTACAATAATCTAAGGATTATTCGCTTTCTCAACTCTTATAGCCCGGCGTTCCTTACGCTCGGCACGTAAATTAACGATCAGACTCTTCGGGCACACCGCCACACATTTGCCGCAAAGCTTACATTTCTCATAATCTATTACCGCCAAGCCATCTTCAATGTGAATTGCATCAAAGGGACATTCTTTGACACACTTCTGACAAGCAATGCAGGCGTGATTGCAGGCTTTATTGGCCTTGGCACCCTTATCATGGTTCTGACAACGTACAACAATAACCCGGCTCTCAGGGTCGAGTCTGATAAGATTGCGCGGACAGACCTCAACACATTTGCCACAACCCGCACAAATATCCTCATCAATCTTAGCAATGTTATTGTCATTAAGCGTAATCGCTCCGAAGGGACAAGCTTCGACACAACTGCCCAGCCCCAGACAACCATAGGGACACGCTTGAAAAGATCCTGCAAGCCCCATAACACTCGCTGCTTTGCAGGTAGTAACCCCAGAGTATTTGAAACGATTTCTTACCCCATCACCATCGCAATGCACTACGGCAAAGTTGGGTTCATTCATAGTAGCACTCAAACCCATGATATTTGCAATCTGTTCGACCACGGCTCCTGCACCGGGCGCGCAAAGATTAATCTCTGCCCCTTTTTCGACAATTGCTTCTGCATACGCAGCACAACCGGCATAACCGCAAGCTCCACAGTTCGCTCCCGGGAGTACCTCGGATACCTCCTCGGTTCTTGGGTCTACTTCGACATGGAATTTTTTAGAGGCAAAAGCTAGAACCAGGCCTAGTATTGCACCGATAATCGCCATAATCACTATAGGCGTAACAATTGCTATTATATCCATATATCAACCATTCACTCAAATCAAGAATAAGATAAAAAACTATATACTTCAAAAATAACCGTTAGGCTAGATAAAGCCTTGGAATCCAAAGAAGGCTAGAGCCATGCAGCAGCCGGCAAGAAAGGCTATTGGCATTCCCTTCATACATTCGGGTATCGGAGCAGCCTCAAGACGTTCACGAATCCCAGCCATTAAGAATATAGCGAGGGTAAAACCAATACCGCCAAAGATACCAAGTAATCCTTGAATCCATACTGCTTGTGCCAGAGAGTATGCAGGGTCGGCAAACTCTGTAAGTTTCATCTGCGTAACCCCGAGTACAGCACAGTTGGTGGTTATCAGCGGTAAGTAAATACCAAGTGTCTGATATAATGCTGGCGCCACTTTTTTCAGTACGATCTCGACAAATTGTACTAATGAAGCAATAATTAGAATAAATGAGACTATATCCAGATACTGCGCCATGTGATATTGTTGAAGTGCTGGGTTCAGAAAGATACCTTTATAGATAAGCATGGTAACGACCGAGGCCATAGTCATAACAAATATAACCGCTACCCCCATGCCTATGGCTGATTCACGATTTTTACTTACGCCAAAAAAAGGACAGAGTCCTAAAAATTGACTCAGCACAAAGTTCTGTGTAAAAACCAGCCCGAACATTAGAGCAAAATATTGTTGTAATGTAAATTCCATTATTGATATTCCTTAGTAATAACAACTGACAACCCTACCCGCTAGTAACAACCCCACATGAGCTACTTTACTATTTCAACCCCTGTCAATAGTTGTTTTTCGCGTTCAATTCTACCATTACTCAAATTATTCTGGATCTTGAGGGTTTTATCCTTCTTATTCTTAAAATAGGCCGATACGGCCAGGATAAGTCCGACTGTGAGGAACCCTCCAGGCGAGAGCACAAATATCTTCTGGGTATACGGTTCAAGCCCGTCAGCAAGCGGAATACCAAAGAAAGTGCCGGCTCCCAGGATCTCTCTAAAACATGCAATTAGACATAGAGCCAGAGTAAACCCGAGCCCCATGCCAACCCCATCTACCAGACTTTCAAGTATGCCACGCTTGAAGGCAAAGGCTTCAGCCCGGCCAAGGATTATACAGTTGACCACAATCAAAGCCAGAAATATACCTAGTGAGGCTTTGAGCGCAGGAAAATATGCAGCCATTACTAATTTTACAACCGTTACAAATGTGGCGATAATAACAATAAAAATAGGGATTCTAATCTCCTTAGGAATCCCGTGTTTACAGAGCGATATGAGTACATTGGAACAGATCAACACAAACGTCGCCGCAAAACCCATGCCAACGGCATTGGATACGCCAGTTGTTACAGCAAGTGTCGGACAGAGGCCGAGCAAGAGAACAAGTACCGGATTCTCTTTGATAAGCCCCTTGGTGAATTCATTTACTATACTCACATTAGCTCCTATTAGATATTTATTTGCTGAATTAGCCCCCAAATAAGTTATTTTTTGATTTTATGCTATGAAAAGACTGAAGCAAGAAAAAAATCAGGTTCTTACCAATATTATTCCCGCTGATTATTCCCGCTTGTCTATACGCACATAAATAAATACTGCATTACTATAAGTATCCATTCCGATAGAGTGTATTGCCTTTTTCCAGATCATCAAGGATATCTTGCGGTAAGAAATTGCTGAGTTTGAAGGTATCATCAATAAATCTGCTCAAGCTTGTAATTTCAATATTAATATCGTCAAACGGACCGTCACTGGCGAATCCACGAATTGTATTGGACATGACTAACAGTTGATTTATCTCAGAAAAATAGTACTTTTTCTTTCTTAACACTGTAGAGCAGATATCTTTTGATTGAATTAGAACCGCTTGTAGGTCGTTGCGGATCGAGGTTGAAAGCTTGGCTATTATTTTATATATATATTCCGGCTCCATGTCCTTTGGGACATCACTACGTTTTTTCAGGTTACCTTCATTCTTTATCGAAAAGTTGGATACAGAAGTCAAATGCTCATCAGGGTAATTAAAATAATATAGCTGTCGATTTTTGACCAGCTCCTGTAGCCTTTCGGCACATTTTTCTCGACATTCATCTCCCAAACTGAGATATTTCGGAATGTAATCATCTTCGACTCTTTCCCGAAGCAGGGTAATCAGCGCATTAGCTTCAGCGCAAAAAGCCTCAGCCAGAACTTTATAACGCATTGACACCAGTTTCGGGTTATCCACAATATTGTCACGAAGGGCTCGGAATTTATTTATCTTAACCTTCCCTCTCTGATTGCCAAGGATATCTCTCAAGGCAATAGATGTATTGTCCTTTATTTGTTCATATGGGAAAAGATTACGAATAACCCGCCTGAGAACCAGGTGCGCAGATAGTGTATGATCGGTATTTATGTTCTCTACAATCTCTTTTGAGATACATACACGGGTCGCATATTCGAATGGATCGCTCTGTCCTTGTAATTCCCAATATATAGCAATCAGCCAATCGATCAAATACGGACGAAGTGTTGCAAACTCAGAATAATACTCACGCTGTTTGGCAAACCCGACATCAGCTTCAAATGGCTTGTCATCATCTCTGAGACCCATGGTAATATTCCGCTAGAGGTAATTTTAACTGTGTAAAGAAAATTTATAGCTATGCTATATACTAAAATTTTAAACCTTTTCATACAATAAGTCAACACAAACCACGGTAGATGTTTTGTTTTAAGTAAAAACATGAGAAATAATACGTGACAGTATTTAGTTGATTAGCGACGAAATTATTATTTGTGAAATCAGTTGTTGCTAAAGTTAACCCCAGCGCTACTTTTGCTACAGAATCAGGCTCGCTTTCAACGTGAGTTATAAGCATATTTTTTAAAAATTTCATCTTTGTACTTTTAAGAAAGCAGAACTTTATTTATAATAATAGAATATGAGGTAATCTCATTTAGAATGCAGTAGTACGATTCATGTAATTTCGTACTGTTTGTACTAATAGCTAGAAAGGCCGGATCATTATGGATAACATATATTTAGATAATGCAGCAACAACGAAGATTGACCCTGAGGTCTTCAATGAAATGATACCATTCTTGACTGAACAATATGGCAATCCTGCCTCAAAGTATTATAGCCTTGGGCGTTTTGCGCGCGCAGCGGTAAACCAGGCTCGTAGGCAAATTGGTAAACTGATAGGAGCTGAGATTCCAGCCGATGAAGATAAGCGTAGCGAGATAATCTTTACCTCTTGTGCTACCGAAAGCAATAATACAGTGCTGAAGACGGCAGCAGAGATTACAGGTAAACGTCATATCATCTCTTCAACCATAGAGCATCATGCAGTACTTGAAACTCTGGAGTACCTGCAAAAAAAAGGTGATATCGAGTATACCCTTATTCCGGTGGATAGTAGTGGCGTGGTTAATCCAGAAGATCTGGAGAAGGCATTACAGCAGCAGGATACGGCAATGGTCTCAATCATGCTGGCCAATAATGAGGTGGGTAGTATACAGCCGATTAAGAAATTGGCGCAAATTTCTCATGCGCACGGCGCCTTATTCCATACCGATGCGGTTCAGGCGGCTGGAAAGATTGAGATTGATGTCAAGGATCTTGATGTGGATTTTCTCAGCCTCTCTTCACACAAGTTTTACGGACCCAAAGGTGTGGGTATTCTCTTTGCTAAACATGGGGTCAATATGATCTCACTTATTCATGGTGGAGCGCAAGAAGGACATCGCCGAGCTGGAACTCTGAATGTGGCAAGTATTGTCGGCATGGGCAAAGCTGCAGAGCTAGCACAAGCCGAAATGACTGAAAACTCTCCCCGCATGGCGGAGTTAGTAGAGCGACTCTGGGCCGGTATCGCTAAGAATATCTCCAAGGTATACCGTAACGGTAATGCTAAAGAGAAGTTGCCAAATATACTCAACGTACGTTTCGACGGCGCCGAGGGGGAGGCTATTCTACTGCGTCTGGATATGTTTGGTATTCAGGTGTCAAGTGGATCCGCCTGTTCCACAGACAGTATCGCCCCGTCACATGTACTGCTGGCACTCGGTATTGCCCAAGAAGATGCTCACGGCTCAATTCGCTTTAGTTTGAGTAAGAATACTACCGCCTCGGATATCGATAGAGTTATCGAGATACTACCTAAGCAAATTGATATGATACGGCAGATGAGTGTAACCTGGAATGGATGATAATCCTGAAAATGCAGTCGAGATGCCCTTTGTACCATGGGTAGATGTTAAATCAACCAATCCGGTTGAGGCGACAGGTATAATTCTCTTCTTTATTTTGATGGGAGTTGTTCTCTTCTATCTCTTTAAAAGACGAAAAGAGACACATACAGTACCGCATCTGGATATCGGTGAGATCTCAAAGCCATCTGGTTTTACGTATCTAGATGAGAAGATTATTAACCAGAACGATATCCATTCGACTTCTGATCTTCCTAATGGCATACGGGTTACCTTGCAGAAAAGCGGGAATGAAAAACAGTATGATGCGACTATTGTAAGTAAAGAAGCAGACTATTTTACCGTTTTTATCAATAGTAATACCAATCATGATTATGATCCTACAGAGGGTGAGATCACTCTGTTCTTTGCTGAGATCAATAATATGCGCTGGTCGTTTTCAACCGAGTATATCGGCTATGTTGATGAAGGTTTAGGAGGCTATATTTTTGCACATACTTATGATGTCATTGTCAGTCATAAGCGTCGGGAAGCGCGTATATTAAAAGATTTACCTGCTCTTTTTTCAGTAATCTCACGAAGTATTGTTATCGGTCCGGTTCCAGTTCTTGACCTTTTAGGAAAGATAAAGGGTGAGATCCCTGCAACGATACATGATATTAGTGCAAGTGGTTGCGCGGTGCATACACGAGCTCCTAATCTATTCAATGCGGGAGACTTGGCGGTCATCAGCTTTCTCATGCCGGATGATCCCGAAGAATACACTGTATTTGCCTCGGTAAATAAGACGACCAAAAAGGAAGCTGGGAAGGGTGGCGGGAGTATTCTGAATATGGAATTCATCAAGATAGATGAGAAAGCAGCAAAGGTTATAGATCAGCTTGTTAGTTCACATATTGAGGATGAAGTTATTGCTTGATAATCTAGAGTAGCATTTTCTACCTTTTATTTGGAGAATATCATGTTTAAAAATCATAAGAGAAAGCTTGAGCGTAAATCATTAGTATATTTTCCTGAAGTTGTCAACCGTGCTACAGGTGATCATATGGGTAGAATAATTGATCTCACTGTAGAGGGATTTCTGATTGTCGGCGACAAAAAACTTGAGGAAGGGTTCAGTTTCGAGGCAACAATCTCCTGGGTAGATGAGTTCAAGAAGGAGACTACATTAACCTGTGAAATTGAAGTTGTCTGGAGCAAAAAAGATGTAAATCCAGATTATATAGCGTCAGGCTGTAAAATTTCGGAAATAACCGATGAGAACAAAGAGAGTATCAAACGACTTATAAGAAAGTGGGGTTTCCCCTCTTGGAAATAAACTTTACCCAGCAATATAGTATGAGTGTTGACTAAATACTATTGCCCTGATACAAGGAGCGATTATGGATTATACAGATGCGGTAATGGAGCATTTTCAGAATCCGAGAAATGTCGGAGAAGTAGAGAATGCGGCAGGTATAGGAGAAGTTGGTAATCCAACTTGTGGTGATATGATGCGGATAACTATCGCCGTCGCCGGTGATAAAATAACTGACTGTAAGTTTAAGACGCTGGGTTGTGGTGCAGCTATTGCCACAAGCAGTATTACCACTGAGCTAGCAATCGGTATGACTTTGGATGAGGCGATGGCACTTACCCGTGAAGAGGTTGCAACCAAACTTGGAGGACTTCCTCCTGAAAAGATGCATTGTTCTAACCTGGCTGCGGATGGTCTGCATGCTGCGGTAGAAGATTATTACGCCAAGCATGCGGAGTAAGGATGCAGTCTTTTACCAAAAATAAACTATTACGCTTGATGCTGCCGTTGCTAACTGCACTGGTTATTTTATTCGCACTCAAACAGAGTCGATCCGTAGACGGCAGTAGCGAGCAAGATGAATTTCATGAAGAATTTGGCCCGGTGATGGGTACCTCTGGCGAGGTCTTAATCTTCTCTTCCAAAACTCAGAAAATTCCTTCCTCTGAAGCTTTTACCCAGGCTTATGCTGCGATCAAACATGTTGAATCACTTCTGAGTCGGTTCAATCCAGGGAGTGATATATCTAAAATTAACCACTCAGCTGCGGGTGAGAAAGTGCAAGTTGATCCGATTACCTGGCAGGTATTACTGGAGGCTAGACGCTTTTATCAATTGACTGCAGGGGCTTTTGATCCGGCTATTGGTAGTCTGATCAGCCTTTACCCTTGGAAGAATAAAGAGTTTGAGGCACTACCTGAACCAGAAGCAGTAGCCGAAGCACTGAAACATTCTGGTTTTGCTAAGCTTGATTTTATACGTGACGGAATGTATGTTAGTAAGCGGGATTCAGAACTTCAACTCGACCTTGGGGCTATTGCCAAAGGCTTCGGGGTAAGCGCTATGGCTAATTCACTACGCAAGAATGGAGTGACCAGCGCGGTAATTAACATTGGTGGTGAGATAGAATTTATCGGCACGCCCAAGCTTAAAAGTAGTATTAAACAGACCATAGGCTCTCCAACAACCCATTGGGAAACCAAGATCAAAAATCCCCGTGGTGACGGAGAGATATTATCCCTTGTTACTCCTGCTGATCGTGCAGTCGCTACCTCTGGTGATTACGAGAAGTATTTTACTATTAACGGTAAAAAGTATTCTCATATTATCAATCCTTTGACCGGGTATCCTTTATCGGGTGGAATTATCTCGGCTACAGTTATTACCAGTCGTTCATGTACAATTGCTGACGGTCTTGCTACATCCATATCAGTGATCGGCGTTGATAAGGCTCGAAAATTGTTGGAGCTCTTCCCCGACACCACGGCATATCTTATCCTTGCAGATATGAGTAAGCTTACCTTAGAAGGTGGGATGCAGGTTCAGCCCGAAGATGAGGCAGGTGCGAAGTAATGCTGACTCTTGGAATAGATATTGGCTCGACTACCTCAAAAGTTGTAGTACTTGATGCTGTCGGTGAGGTTGTTGAGAGCAAGATAATCCCTACTGGTGCCAGCCCGGCTTCTACCGGTGAAGCGCTTATTGCCGAGTTTTCGGGCAAGCATAGCATCGCAAAGGTATATTCAACAGGCTATGGGCGATCGTTGATAGCCTGTGCCGATAAAAGCCTTACCGAAATAACTTGTCATGCTGTAGGGGTAAATTATCTACACCCTACAGCTATTGGGGTTATTGATATCGGTGGACAGGACAGTAAAGCGATACACCTTGCTCCTGACGGCTCAGTATTGGATTTTGCAATGAATGACAAGTGCGCAGCTGGTACAGGGAGTTTTCTGGATAATATTGCCCGTAAATTTGACATAAGCTATCCCGCCATGCTCGAATACTATGAGCATTCTGATAAACGTGTTAATATTAACTCTACTTGTGTTGTTTTTGCCGAGAGTGAGATTATAGGCCTACTTGCAAACGGTGAGAGTATGGAAAATATCTTCAAGGGAGTACTCAGAGCTATTGCCATGCGTATCAATAGACTTTATTCGCAGGTAAAACTCTCAGCGTCTACAGAGATTTATTTTACGGGAGGCGTTGCTCAAAATGCGGCCATACAGAAAGCCCTTTGCGAAGAACTCAAGGCTGATATTACAGTTGATCCTTATGCCCAGCTTATGGGCGCACTCGGTGCCGCGGTACTCGCTAGGCGTGATCTTTAGGTTACGTACACCCTGTTTTGGACTACTGGCGTATACTTGAATAGTAAATAAATTAAGGGACGATACGTATCGGGGTGCCACGCGGAGCGAATTCCCAGATCTTTGCCATTGCCTGCGGTGGAATACCAATACTGCCATTAGTCTGTGTTCCTGGGGCAGCATCACCGCGAATGATTATCGGGCCACCCAGTGGGGTATCGCTTGGGGGCATGCGCCCTGCCTTGTTTGCAGCTACAATCGCGTCATACTGCTTTTTGCTGATTATCTTTTTTTTCAAAGCGTTGGCAGCATCCTTAATGTTGGGATAATTCAAGGTCATTACCAGAGTCTTGCCTACCAGTTCATGTTTGAGAATATAGTAATCACCGATAGGGATGAGTCCGTCGCCTTTTTTTTCTTTGGCTTTGGAGGTGTCCTGGGGAAGACTGATATCATAATAAGTATATTTGTACTCTTTGTTCTGAATTGCACCCAGAATTTTTCTGCCGAGGAAGACCACCAAATACTTGCTTGAATACTTTTTTTTGGGTGGGGGTGAGATACTGATCTCATGCGGGCTGATTCCCAGGGCTGAATGCGAGGTGGCTCGGGGTTGTTCCTGCCGTTCAAAAGCCAGTGTCTCCACCTCAGGAATAATAACCGAGGTGGTATTTATCCCGGTAATCTCAGACCGGTTTATGACTACATATCCCAGTACAGCGATAATGCTTAGAAGAAAAGCTGACTGCACTATAATCTTCAGATTAATAATTATTACCCCACTTTTAAACGTCCGCGAAATACAATTAGACTTGCAGATAAATAATAATATCCCATAAGAAGAAATATAATAATGTACATATGGATATATAGTCAAGCATGAGATTCTAAAGTATTTTCGCCCCAGTTAATTACTACCAGACTATATGGCTGGAAGGATGTTAGCTGCATACTTACCACCAATAGCTGCGCAAATTGGATTGTAAAATAAGTTTGAATTCAGAAATAAACTCCACTTCTGACAGCTAATACATTTGATAGGGCTCCATCCCAATTATATAGTTCGGCTCCATACTCTGCAATAAGATATACCCCACTGCAGAAATTATACTGGCAATGCAGGACATACTTGTTGAAATCAGCCTCTTGTGGTCCTTTGGAGATGTGCAACCATTCAGCCATTGCACCGAGGGTCAAACGTTCCGTTACAGCGTATAATAGACCAATAGAGACGGTATCGGTCTGATTCCCTTCTATATAACCCCAGTTGAAGCCATGTTCGTACTCTGCAAACACCTCCAACTCATTATTAATATCCCAGTCAAAACCGAGACTTAGAGCATATTCATCGGCTAATAAAGTATAGCCTGATATAGGATTATCATCTTGGTGCGCATCATGCTTTCTAACCCCGGATAATTCTGCAATCAATCCGTCAATTGGCATATTCCACCATATCCGCGCGGCAAGGCTTTCAAACCCAGAATCACCATTTGAATTCAATGAATCATAATAACCAATAGGGTTGTTGAAGTTATCCGGCTGGAAGACCGCAAATTCAAATTTCAGAATATCGTCCCAAGCAAACGTAGCCCCTACCATAACCACACGATCGATTTCACCTGGGTGGTAGACTGCATACTCATTTTTTTCACGTATTAGATACGGTGAACTCAGAATAATCGGCCCTTCGCTACTGTCACTGCCATCGGTGTGATTATAACTCTGAATAATTCCAAGTGTCCGATCCTGTCCATACGGCACTTCGCCAACACCAAAGAACAAACCTATGGGGCCGCCACAGACAGCATTCCAGATCAACAGAGCTTCCTCCATAACCCGTCTTTGGGCAGAAAAACCTGAATCGCTGAGATCAAACTTAATTCTGGCTTTGAGGTCTTCGCTCAGCTCAAAATCAAAGCGCAAATTAGTATTATGAAGATACCAGTTGCCAGCATATGAGCTACCCTGAAACCCTTTTCCTTCATAAATTGTACCAATATAATCAGTGAATACCTCTCCGCCAATACGAACAGTCGAGTTCTTTCTAGTCGAACGCAAAGATTCCGGAGTAGTATCTTCATAAGTTGAATCATATTCCTGCTTGAGTGCCTGCATCTGATCTTGCAGAGAGTTATATTCATTAATAAGATCATGATCATTGGCATGGACGACGGTAGCGAATACTGTCACCAAAATGATGAGTGCAATTGCATGTAAATGCACTGCATGTTGAAGAGCAATTAATGTGGTCGTAAACAAATTAGTATTGGGCAAGAACTCTCCTTGGGCGCTTCTCATCAACTTTTATCGGATATTTTACATTTAGCTCAAGCGTAATCAAGAAAAAAACAAACTATTGCGCTTCATATTCCTTGTAATACGCAATGTTTAGAGCTGGTTGATGTGCCTCGTCGGCAATTTTGTTATAATCCTGGAATTAAAATTATAAAATTTAACTTGACATTCGGGTAATGTCTAAGTAAATTAGTATTAACTAACATTCGTAGTTTAAAAAAAAGAAAGAGGTGAAAATGGAACTATCAGCAAGTCTAGAGAATTATCTAGAGGTAATAGCCAGCCTAACTATGGTTGATGGCTATGCTTTGTCGAACGATATTGCTGAGAAAATGGAGGTTAAGCGTTCGTCGGTTACGGTAGCGCTACGTAATCTTGCTGACTTTGATCTTATTACGTATAAAAAGTATAAGCCGATAACTCTTACTGCAAAAGGCAGAGAGGTTGCTGATAAGATTATATATAAGCACAAGAATATTAAGACATTTTTAAAAGATTTACTCGGTGTTGAGGAGAGTACAGCGGATAAAGTTGCGTGTGAAATGGAGCATATTATTGGCTCGGATGTTGCGGACAGGTTTGTTGCATTTACCAAGTATATTAAGTCCTGCCCTAAGAGTACCGAGAAATGGTTGGAAAACTTTGAAGCATTTTATCGTGATGGTAAGGACAACCGCAATTGTAGCAAACGAAATAAATAATAAATCAAGTTAAAGGATAAATATTATGACCGGGTTATTGACACTTGCAAATCTGGAAATTGGGAAAAAGGCCGTAATTACCAAAATTTCACCCAAAATGAATTATCGTACACGCTATGCTGGGATGGGACTTTTGCGCAACAGCGCTGTTGAAGTAACCCGGGTAGCTCCTTTGGGGGATCCAATTATTCTTCGCATTAGAGGTTACGAATTGTCTCTGCGTAAGGAAGAGGCCTCGAATATTGAGATCTCTCTGCAGAATTGAGCATAACTTTTTTTGTTTTATCGCTGAATTTTTTTGCTCGACCAATTAGAGCAACCTAATATTGTTAGCTGTTTTGCGTGGATGCCTAGAGACCTTGTAAATGAAAAATATTAGAATTGCCCTTGCGGGAAACCCAAACTCAGGGAAGAGCACTATTTTCAATGCCCTGACCGGAGCCAATCAACACGTTGGTAATTATCCCGGAGTAACGGTCGAGATGAAGACCGGAGAATATCAGTTTAGTGATTGTAATGTCGCGGTATTAGATCTTCCCGGAACCTATACTTTAAATACTAACTCACCAGAGGAATTAATCGCCAGAAGCGAGATAATTGACAAACCTCTCGATCTTATAGTTAATATACTAGATGCGTCAAATCTTGAACGTAATTTATATCTTACCCTTCAGCTCCTAGAGCTTGGGGTGCCGGTTTTACTTGTACTCAATATGATGGATACGGCAAAGAGTAAGGGCTTGAGCCTTGATTCAGAGCTGATAGGTAAGCTTCTGGCATCGCCAATTGTTTCTACTATAGGCTATAAATCCAAGGGGATAATTGATCTTAAATATGCAATTAATCGTTATGCTCAGTCTCTGAGTTGTAATAAATTTGACATACATAAACATGATTTCGGATGTGAGTTTGCCGATTGTGTCAGAGAGTTGGTAAAATCATTTGCTGCCAAAGATCTTCCTTTTGGCAATCTGCCGCTGACTTGGTATGCGATAAAATTATTGGAGAAAGATGAAGAAGTACGCCAGTTATTGCTGAATATAGATCCGGAAATTGTCGAGAAGACATCTGATGTTATCCTAGACTATGAACTGCATATTGGCGAGGATTCAGAGATTGCTGTTGCAGAGCATCGTTATGGAATAATCTCGGGAATTTTTCACGAATGCGTGCAAATGACGATAGAAAACCGCCGTGATATTAGCGAGAAAATTGATGCGGTCGTTACCAATAGAATACTCGGTCTGCCCCTGTTTTTCTTATTGATGTACTGCGTGTTCTGGCTGACTTTTACCGTTGGTGATCCTTTTATGGGGCTGATAGAGGATGGGATCGGGTTGTTGTCAGACAATTTGAGTGCTCTCTGGCAGGGTGATAGCCTGCTCAAATCTTTGATCATTGATGGTATAATTGCCGGAGTGGGCGGAGTCATTATTTTTTTACCAAATATTATGCTTCTCTTTCTGGCCATTGCCTTGCTGGAAGGTACTGGCTATATGTCAAGAGTTGCCTTTATTATGGATAAACTCATGCATAAAGTTGGAATGCACGGCAAGAGTTTTATCCCCATGATTATTGGTTTTGGCTGTACGGTGCCGGCAATTATGGCCACACGAACTCTGGAGTCAAAACGCGATAGAATGACGACTATGTTAGTCGCCCCGCTAATGAGTTGTGGCGCGCGTATACCAATTTATGCTTTGATTATTCCGGTGTTCTTCAAGGAGAGCATGCATGCTACAGTAATGTGGCTGATATATCTTATTGGCATTGCCTTAGCCATTATTTGTGCAAAAATTTTGCGTTCAACCTTATTTAAAGGAGAAGATGTACCTTTTATTATGGAATTACCTCCGTACCGGATTCCAACTTTTTCCAGTATCGTTCTGCATATGTGGCAGCGAGCCGGTCTCTACCTGAAAAAAGCAGGAACCATTATTCTGGCGATCTCGGTAGTTCTTTGGATATTCTCTACTTTTCCGCAGAAAGAGGTGTTTTCTCAAGATTATCAGGCAGAAATTAGTAAATTGAAAAACTCTTTGCTCGCATCACCACAGAAGGAGAGACAGATTCAAGGTCTTCGCAATGCAGAGAGTGCAGAACGCATTAGTTATACTATTACCGGGCGTATTGGCAGCTTTTTGGCGCCGATAATCCGCCCTCTGGGTTTTGACTGGCATGTTGGAACCGCTCTTATCGGCGCTCTTGCCGCCAAAGAGGTCTTTGTCTCGCAACTCGGCATTGTTTATGCTGTCGGAGATGCTGAAGCTGATTCAGATGCCCTGCGTGAGGTTATCAAGAAGAACTATACCGCGCTGCAAGGATTCTGCATTATGCTCTTCTGCTTAATCAGTGCTCCATGTATTGCGACGATAGCAGTAACCAGAAGGGAGAGTAACTCATGGGGGTGGGCACTCTTTCAGTTGTTCGGTCTTACTGCTTTGGCATATATTATAACCCTTATTGTTTATCAGATAGGTTCAAGGCTTATTATCTAAGCTCCTTATTATCTTCCGTTAACTGCGAAGTAGGCAATATACCCGTATCAGACGCTAGGCAGTTGTGCGCTATACTTATTGGCGCTTGCAGGTTGTATGCATTATACTGCAAAAAAAAACTGCTCAATAATCAAAGGATTATAGAGCAGTTAGTTATACAAAACTACTATAAGTGTTGATTAACCAGCAGCAATAGCCTCTACTGGGCATTCGCCAACGCAAGCACCACAGTCAACACATACATCTGGATCAATTGAGTACTTCTCGCCTTCCTTGATTGCTTCAACAGGGCAAGCAGAAAGACATGAACCACAACCAACACAAGCGTCTGAAATTACGTGAGCCATTATTATCTCCTTATGATTAGTTTGTTAAACGGTTTTATCAATAAATAGTTGTTCTTAGCACTACTTGCTATTCTACAGTACTGGCAATAGTTTTACAAATAGTTTTTGGGAAAATCATTATAACTTTATATTGTGCAAAATGTTAGTGATATCTAATAATGCCCGTAAATTATTATTGGCACACTATTAATACGGAGTGTTTTTATTAATTTACCAAAAAAAATTATTTAAATTTCAGCATAATAATATTGGAGTATAAAATGAGTATAGATGATATTATTCTTATTATGATTATCCTTGCTTCCGGAGTCTATATTGGTAGACGGGTATACTTGGTTATTTTTAGTAAGAAACCGCCTACTTGCCCTGGATGTGGTGGAGATTGCCCAATGAAATTACCAAATACCTCAAATAATACCACGACGCGAGGTAGCTGTAAAAACCATGGGTTGGAGTAAGTCTCCAACCCATCTTTTTGCATTAATAAGGCGCATATTTCAGATAAGAATAGTATTTAGAGCAATAAACCGCCAATAACCCCTCCCCCGATAATACAGAATAGGGGGTGTATGCGAAATTTTAGTGATAGTATTACGGTTGCTATACAGAGAACTATCCTCAGCGCCAAGTCGCTATCAATAGAAAATCCAGAGCCGATTTCGAGTACCGAGTCTTTTAATAGCATATATGTAACACTCATGATCAGACCGATTGCAGCCGGTCTGAACCCGGAAAAAGCAGCAATGACATATTTGTTATCATTTACTCTTTTTAACGTATATGCTAATATCGCAATAATTATAAACGGCGCTAAAACAATTGCAAATACGGCTAACGCCGCTCCTGGAATCCCCAAAAAATTAAAGCCAATGTATGCCGCCATATTGGCGCCGATCGGGCCAGGCGCTGATTGCGCCACTGCGACTATATCATAAAATTCTTCGGGTTTGATATACCCTGAATTTACAATATAATCTTGAATAAGGCTGAGTGATGCCAGTCCACCACCAATAGTGAACAAGCCGACTTTAAAGAAAATATAGAAGAGAGTGAGATAACTCAAAAGAAATTATCCTTACTATTTAGAGCTCAGATTTGTGAATATCTGAACCAGAATTCCTGCCCCACCGGAAAGAATAATGATGAGAACTGGTGAAACATTTACAAAAGCAATCAATACAAAACTTGCAGTTAAGACTACAACTCCGAAGATATTCTTGACCGAGCGTTTACTCAAACTGTATACGGCACAGATCAATAATCCGCAAACAACAGCCCTGATACCTTCAAATACTCGCATTACAAGCGGAGTACGAATATAATCCTGAAGGAAATAGGCAATAAAGACTATTATGAAAAGTGAAGGGGCGACAACACCAAAAGTAGCAAAAAAACCGCCAACAATCCCCATCTGACGCACCCCTACAAAGGTCGATACATTTACTGCAATAAGCCCTGGAGTGGACTGCCCCAAGGCAAATACATCCGCAAGCTCTGTATGAGTAAGCCATTTCTTCTTCGTGACGACCTCTCGTTCAAGTAACGGCAGCATTGCGTACCCTCCACCGATAGTGAAAAGACCGACATAAAAAAAGGTACACCATAACTCAAACAACTTTTTAATCATACTTATCCAAGCTCGATAACTTCTGTAATATTAACCAAATAAAACAATTCAAAATTAAACGCGAATTATTACTTAGCACTCATTCTAACAGGAATTATATTCTTTTCAAGCAAAATGGCGCACAATGTGACAATTCTTTCATTTGCGTTTTCTACACTCTTCAAGCCATAACTGATACCACCTGTCGCAATCTCTTTTAACTTTTTCATACTCTTCTCGAGGGATCCAATCAACTGCTTCTGCCTGATATCCCCCTTTGATACATCTCAATTCAACCTTATGAACCTGATCAAAATACATAATCCCTCCGGCTTGTAGAAAATAGCTAAACGACTAGAAAATACTTCCTTCTTTTTCGGGCATACGCCGCATAAACAATATCCATAATCAACTTAAAGCGAATATCCTTACACAATTACCAAATATACAATAATTCCAGCATCAATATATCCTTGAAACAATTTCCACATACACAATACAATTTGTAGCGCTAGAATTATACATAGCTTAAAAAAACATAATATACTAAAGATATACTGATTGTTTGACGAAAATGAGTATAGCAGAAATTTTAGGCATAATCAAATCGTTTTACTATTTTAAATCGTACTGTGAATAAAAAATATGCATCTGGAAATACACATCTTAGAGTTTTACAAGCAGTTATGCGAACGAATTTTTTTTGTACTGCCCGGGTTGACTGACAGTAAAATTGGTGAATTAGTCGGAGTTAAACGTCAGACTATTCAGGGGTGGCGCAAGGGCAAAAGCTTGCCAACACTTGCTCAATTACTTATTATTTCAGAGTTAAGTGAGATATCCTGGCAGTGGCTGATGACAGGTAGAGCCAGTGACCCCAGATCAATTGTCAATGCCTATTATCCATATTACTATGATAATAGGCGCATCAAGGATGTATATACCTATAGTCTGGCGCGCAATTTATCGGGTTTGCTTTTGCTTGATCATGAATGCAGAAAATATCTGCCTTTACTCTCTATTATCGATGATATTGCCTTTGTACACGGTAGGGACAGTATATATTACCCCCAAATATCCAACACAAATTCTGTATTAGAGTTATTATCAGAGTTTCATGGATTTTCTGAAGTTACAGTTGATACCAGGACTGCGACTCGTTTCAGTGAGATGAGCCAGGCCTACATCAGGCCTACATTCAACAGTACCTTTTTAACAAGCGATATTTTACATACAAATAATCAAAATGAGGTGAATGCATATAGTAATCCAGAATTACTGCTTATGCCTCGAGTACTTGATTATAATACCGCTAAACTGCAAACCGGTAATATACTAGTGCGGGTTAGAGGAGATAATATGTCGCCAATAATTGAAGATAATCAAATAATTATTATAGATGAGCCTCATGACATCGCCTATCTTTCGACTAACAAGCCAGCTTTAGTCGTAATTTGCCTCGACTCCGGGGCGCAGCTATATTCAGGGGAACAGCTTCTTCAAGAAGGGCTTGTTTGTTGTTATGCCCACAAACAAGCTGAAAACACCCTCCTCCGTGGATTCACAAAAGATCAGATGTTTGGGGTGATTCCCAACAATTATATCAAAGCTATTTACCCAGTTGGAGCGGTTCTATATAATTAAATTATAGGATTATGGTGATGATAAATGCGAAAATATACTGGTAAAACATACTTACTATTATCTGTAATTATTTTAGCTGCAATTGTAGTCGCTAGAGGAATTACACGCGATACCTCCAGCGTAACCTGGTACAAGGTGGTTAAAATCATTGATGGCGACACCTTGACGATTAAATATAATGGCAAAAATGAGAGTTTACGCCTTTTTGGCATAGATGCTCCAGAACGTGGTGAAAACGGATATTTTAAAGCAGGTGCAGCACTGGAAGAACTTGCATATGGCAAGCAGGTGCGGCTCGAATTCGTTTCAGCGTCTAAACGTGATAAATTTGGACGACTCCTGGCAAAAGTTTTCCTGAAAGACGGCAAAATGCTTAATCTTCTACTATATCAACGTAAAGTAGTAAAGCTATATGCCCGCAGCCCGCTTATCCGCGAGTAATACATTCTGCTTACACTTCGTTTTCAGAGTTTTCTGATTTCTTGAGCTCGCGTATCTTCTCAATACTCTCTATCTTACCGATTAGAATTAAAGAGGTATTGTCTTTAAAAACCACCTCCTGATCAGGCATAAAGTTGGTTTCCTGTGTCTGCAAATCACGGATAGCGATAAGGTATGAGGTATAATTTTTGCGTATGCCGATCTCCAAAAGTGTCTTGCCAATAAAGAGCTTTGGAACTTCCAACTCGATAATGGTATACTCTGTCCCTAACGAGAAATCATCGATAACACTGGGGTTGACTATTCGTTTATAGAGCCGCCTAGCTGTTTCCGACTCCGGAAAAATAATATTACTGGCGCCAATTGCTTCCAGAATGCGTGCATGGTCATCCGAGAGCGCCTTGGCATGGATAACTTCGATACCGATCTTTCTCAGGTGCAAAACTATAAGTATACTCGCTTCAAGATCCTCGCCCACACTTACCACCGCTTCATCGAATGAGTCATCAACAATAGCTGAAAGTTCATTAAAATTGGCCGCGTTGAGGCGTAGTGCTTTCTGCACCTGGTCAGCTATATCATTAATGATTCCCTGTTTTATATCAAGAACCAGCACCTCCTCGGTTCGAGCGAGATTAATTGCTATCTCCCTGCCGAATTGCCCAAGCCCGATTACACATATACGTTTACTCATCCTACTAATATCCTCCCTTCAGGGTGATTAATATTTAGAGGCTGCGCCCGGGGAATCGCTAGTGCAATAGTCAGAGTCCCAAGCCTGCCGACAAACATAGTCAGTATAATCCATATCCTACTTATATACGAGAGTTGATCGGTAAAGTCCAGAGATAAACCTACGGTGGCAAAGGCCGATACTTGCTCGAATACCAAAGTCTGCAGCGGGGTATATTCTTCAGCTGCACTCAGGACGATCAAACCAAGAATATTCCAGAACAAAGCCAGCGCGATAACCTGAGATACGCGGTTGACAATAATAGCTGGAATTTTTCTGCCCAGAAGAGTAATCTCGTTCTTGCCGCGAATAATTTGCCTGACATGTGCCAGCCAGATAGCCAGTGTTGTCGTCTTGATCCCGCCAGCACAAGAACCCGATCCTCCTCCGATAAACATCATCAACATCAGAATAAGTATAGACGGTGTAGTGAACAAGGTCTGATCCAGAGTAGAAAATCCGGCGGTTCTTGCCGTAACCGCTTGAAATAGTGAGTCAAACCAGGTAATATCCTTATTATTGAGATTGAAGACATAGGTCGCTACCGTTCCCAGTATCAGCAATATCCCGGTGGTAAGAAGCACCACTTTAACATGATATGAAAAGAAGCGAATTTTAGGTGTTTTGCCCCGCGGAAGAAGTGCCTTGAAGAAGTTTAGTAATTCGGCAAGTACAAGGTGTCCAAGACCACCAAGGATGATCAAAACCATTATTACCACTTGCGTATAGTGGGAGGTTCCATTCAAGCTGTCTTTTAGAAGCGAAAAACCGGCGTTACAAAACGCTGATACTGAAAGAAAGCACGCATTCCAAACTGAATCGCCAAATTTATGCTCGAAGAAGAAGCCCCAGAAGATAAAGAAAGCCCCAATAAATTCTATATTCAGAATTATCCAGAACATCAGCTTGAATGTTCTAAGAAACTCTCTGGTAGAATTACGTATCAATAATGTATCGTCGAGGACATCACGAGTCCCAAGCGAAAGCCTGACCCCCATTAATGAGAATGATAGTGCCGCAAAGGTCATCAAGCCCACCCCGCCAAGCTGAATAAGTACGAGGATAATGAATTGCCCATACCAATTGAAGCTATCAGCTATATCAATGGTTGCCAAACCGGTTACACATGTAGCTGAGGTCGCCGTAAAGAGTGCGTCAAGTAACCCTACAGGCTCATTCTGTACCTCAGGAAGCATCAGTGCAAGGGTGCCAATAATAATCAATAGCGCAAAGGTATAAATCAAAAGAAGTTGGGGGGAAAGCTTCTCGATACTATCTGAAAGCATAGTTAAAATTCTTTTAAACATCTTTTTGAATCCCAATATAAGTAAGTCGCCTTCTCGAATTCAGTGCAAACAATTGGCGATTTAGAATACTTTTCTGTCGCCGTAGAATAAAACCAACGATAATTACAGACTTCTGAAAGTCCGCCATTCTCTTTGAGTAGAAAGGCTACCCTCCGGGCAATAGCTTCTGCCGGATCAATTACTGTAATCCTTACCCCGGCGACCTCCTGAATAAGCTCTTTGATTAGGGGGTAATGGGTGCAAGCCAATGCCAACTGGTCAATACCCTTCTTCTTCAACGGAAGTATCCAGTCAGTCAAGAGTCTCTTCAGGTACTCGGTATTGGCATCTGACTCTATTGCTTCTGCCAACCCAGGGCACGGCTGCTCATATACTCTTACTCCCCGCGCAAATCTCGCGACTACCCCGGCGTACGGTTCGCCTTTGAAGGTTCCGGCTGTAGCGAGAATACCTACAACCCCACTTTGGGTATTCTCAGCAGCAGGCTTGACCGCTGGTTCCATCCCAACAAATAATACCTCAGGAAATTTTTTTCGTAAAGGGTGTAATGCGGCCGCACAAGCCGTATTGCAGGCAATTACAATTATTTTACAGTGATGGTTCAGTAAAAAATGGGTTATTCCTTCGGCAAATGAGCGAATAAGCGGCAGGTCTTTATCCCCATATGGCATATTTGCCTGATCCGCAAAATATATTATATTCTCCTGCGGGAGCAACTCAATAATTTTACGGTAAACCGAAATACCACCTATACCTGAATCGAATATCCCTATTGGCGCACCTTTTTTCACGTTTCACCTTTACTAATCAAGCATACTATTTGGGTATGACTCCAGTAAATTTCTCCGGCCCCATGATCAGAGTTCGGCTTCTGCCTACACCAAGCAATAAGCCAATCATAAAGAAGGTAACCATCATCGAACTCCCGCCATAACTGATAAGAGGAAGCGTTATGCCGGTTGTAGGTAAACAAGCCGTGACTACCCCGATATTTTCCAGCACCTGTATCCCGATTATGGTAGAGATGCCTACGGCAATCAACTTGGCTACCGGATCTGGCGTATGTCTGGCTATATGCAGCCCCCCAAGTATCAATAGCAGATAGAGTGCAAGTAGACCGGTGGCAATAAAAAAACCTCCCTCTTCGGCAATAACCCCGAAGATAAAGTCAGTATGCTTTTCTGAGAGTAAATCGAGTGAGGTCTGGCTGCCCTGCCCCCACCCCATACCGTACAATCCCCCCGAACCTATAGCGATGAGGCTTTGAATTAACTGCCAGGCTTCGCGTGCACTGTATAATTCAGGATCCAGAAAAGCTCGTATGCGGTTCTTCTGATACTCCTTCATCAGGAAAAACCACATTGGAACCAATCCACAAAGACCAGCACCGAAAACAAATGCCAGATGAACTATACGTGCACCACTGGCAAATACCATTATTAATAATAATGGCGGAAAGAGCATTCCTGTGCCGAGATCCGGTTGTTTAAGAATAAACCCTAGAGGTAGCAGAGTTACCACAAATGGAAGTATTAACCCCCGTACCGTAGCTTGTTTTTCATGGGAACTAAGGATCTTGGCGAGTAATAAGATAATTGCAACCTTCATCAA